>NZ_OW824151.1:0-1200000 GCF_942548115.1 Aeromicrobium sp. Leaf245 | reverse complement strand
ACGAGTGGCGGAGTCTTCTCCGCCGACCACCTCGACCACGCCACGCGGATCCTGCTCGACTCGGCGGGTCCGCCCAGCGGCACGGTGCTCGACCTCGGGTGCGGGTGGGGGCCGATCAGCTGTGCGGTCGCTGCCGCGTCGCCCTCGGCGACCGTCTGGGCGGTCGACGTGAACGAGCGCGCCCGCGAGCTGACCCGCCTGAACGCCGCGGCGGCCGGCGCGGCCGACCGCGTGCACGTGGCCGCTCCCGACGAGGTGCCCGCCGACCTGCGGTTCGACGCCCTGTGGTCGAACCCGCCGATCCGCATCGGCAAGCAGGCCCTGCACGACCTGCTCCAGCACTGGCTGGCGCGGCTCAGCGACGACGGTCACGCCCGCCTGGTGGTGGGCAAGAACCTCGGTGCCGACAGCCTGCAGCGCTGGCTCACCGACCAGGGCTGGCCCACCGAGCGCACGGCCAGCAGCAAGGGCTTCCGCGTGCTGACCGTGCGCCGCGGGGAGCACTGACGTCGAGGCACCCGCACCGCCGGCCCAGCAGGTCCACGCACGAACGGCCCCCACCGCAGTCGCGGTGGGGGCCGTTCGTCGACGGGCCTGGATCAGGCCTTGTCGGTGCCCTCGGAGGTCGCAGCCTCGTCGGTGCTCGTCTCGTCGACGGCCTCGGCCGCAGCCTCGACGTCCTCGGAGGTGGCCGGCTCGGTCTCGGACTCCGTGGCCGGAGCACCGGCAACGACGTCGGTCTCGACCTGCTCGGCGTCGTCGGACGCGTTCACCGCGGGGGTCTCGTCCTCGACCGGAGCCGCGGCGGGTGCAGCGGCAGGAGCGGTCGCCTGCGCGGCGAACTCCTTGGCCTCGACGATCTCGATGACGGCCATGGGGGCGTTGTCGCCCTTGCGCGGACCGATCTTCGTGATGCGCGTGTAGCCGCCGGGACGGCTCGCCATGGCGGGACCGATCTCGGTGAACAGGGTGTGCAGGACGCTCTTGTCACGCACGACCTTGACGACCTGGCGGCGGTTGGCCACCGTGTCGGTCTTGGCCTTGGTGATGAGCTGCTCGGCGTAGGGCCGCAGACGGCGGGCCTTGGCCTCGGTGGTGGTGATCCGGCCGTGCTCGAACAGAGCCGTCGCGAGGTTGGCCAGGATCAGGCGCTGGTGCGACGGGCTGCCGCCGAGGCGGGCTCCCTTGGTGGGCGTGGGCATGTGTCTGTCTCCAGGTCAGTGAACAGGTCGATGAGCGAGCAGCTCAGTACTGCTCGTCCTCGGCGAAGCTGGCGTCGTCGTCGTAGGAGTCGAGCACGGCCGACGGGTCGAACCCGGCCGGGCTGTCCTTGAGGGCCAGGCCCATCTCGGCCAGCTTGGCCTTGACCTCGTCGATCGACTTCGAGCCGAAGTTGCGGATGTCGAGCAGGTCCTGCTCCGAGCGCGTGATGAGCTCACCCACGGAGTGGATGCCCTCGCGCTTGAGGCAGTTGTACGAGCGGACCGTGAAGTTCAGGTCCTCGATCGGCAGGGCGAGGTCGGCGGCGAGCTGCTCGTCGACGGGCGACGGGCCGATGTCGATGCCCTCGGCCTCGACGTTGAGCTCACGAGCCAGGCCGAACAGCTCGACCAGGGTCGAGCCGGCCGACGCGATCGCGTCACGCGGCGCCATCGACGACTTCGTCTCGACGTCGATGATCAGCTTGTCGAAGTCGGTGCGCTGCTCGACTCGGGTGGCCTCGACCTTGTAGGTGACCTTGAGGACGGGGCTGTAGATCGAGTCGATCGGCATGCGGCCGATCTCCTCGTCGCCGGTCTTGTTCTGCACCGCCGAGACGTAGCCACGGCCACGCTCCACGACGAGCTCGATCTCCAGGCTGGCCTTGTCGTTCAGCGTGGCGATGTGCAGGTCGGGGTTGTGGACCTCGACGCCCGCGGGGGCCTCGATGTCGGCCGCGGTGGCCACACCGGCACCCTGCTTGCGCAGGACCATGACGAACGGCTCGTCGTGCTCGGAGGAGACGACCAGGTTCTTGAGGTTGAGGATGATCTCGGTGACGTCCTCGGTGACACCGGGGACGGTGGAGAACTCGTGCTGGATGCCGTCGATCTTGATCGACGTGACCGACGCGCCCGGGATGGAGCTGAGGAGCGTGCGGCGCAGCGAGTTGCCGAGGGTGTAGCCGAAGCCGGGCTCGAGAGGCTCGATGACGAACCGCGAACGGTTGTCGGCGACGACCTCTTCGGTCAGGACGGGGCGCTGTGCGATGAGCATGGAACTTCCTTTCCGGTCCTCCCGCTATTTGAAGGACCGGCTCAGTGGAACGGGGGCGATCAGATCTTGGAGTAGAACTCCACGATCAGCTGCTCCTGGATGGGGACGGTGATCTGCTCGCGGACCGGGCGCTGGTGCACCAGGATCCGACCACGATCGGGATCGACGTCGAGCCAGCCGGGAACGGTGTCCTTGTCGTGCGTCTCACGGGCGACGATGAACGGCGTCGTCTCCAGGCTCTTGGGCTTGACATCGATGATGTCGTGCTTGCTGACCTGGAAGGACGGGATGTTCGTCTTCACGCCGTTGACGATGAAGTGTCCGTGCGTCACGAGCTGGCGCGCGTGGCGACGGGTGCGGGCCAGGCCGGCACGGTAGACGACGTTGTCGAGCCGGCTCTCGAGCAGGCTCAGCAGGTTGTCACCGGTCTTGCCGGGCTTGCGGTGCGCGTTCTCGTAGTACTTGCGGAACTGCTTCTCGAGGACGCCGTAGGTGTAGCGCGCCTTCTGCTTCTCCTGCAGCTGGGTGCGGTACTCCGACTCCTTGATGCGGGCACGACCGTGCATGCCCGGGGGGTAGGGACGACGCTCGAACGCGGCGTCGCCACCGACGAGGTCGACGCCGAGACGGCGCGACTTCTTGGTGAGAGGTCCGGTGTAACGGGCCATGATCTAACTCCTGGATTCTTCGCGGACTCTGATCGCGGGGATCAGAGACGACGGTGCTTGGGGGGACGGCAGCCGTTGTGGGGGCTGGGGGTCACGTCGGAGATGGTGCCGACCTCGAGGCCGACGCCGCTCAGCGACCGGATCGCCGTCTCGCGGCCCGAACCCGGGCCCTTCACGAAGACGTCGACCTTCTTCATCCCGTGCTCCATCGCCTGGCGACCGGCGGCCTCGGCCGCCATGCCCGCCGCGAAGGGCGTGGACTTGCGCGAGCCCTTGAAGCCGACGGTTCCGCCGGAGGCCCACGCGATCACTCCACCACTGGGGTCGGTGATCGTCACGTGCGTGTTGTTGAACGTGCTCTTGATGTGGGCCTGGCCCTGAACGACGTTCTTCTTCTCCTTGCGGCGCACCTTCTTGGCGCCTGCACTCTTAGGAGGCATCTAGATCACTTCTTCTTTCCGGCGACGGTGCGCTTCGGGCCCTTGCGGGTGCGCGCATTGGTCTTGGTGCGCTGGCCGCGGACGGGCAGGTGCGCACGGTGGCGACGGCCCTGGTACGAACCGATCTCCATCTTGCGACGGATGTCGGCCGTGACCTCACGGCGCAGGTCGCCCTCGACCTGGTAGTTGGCCTCGATGTGGTCACGCAGCGCGACGAGCTGGTCGTCGTTCAGCTCGTGGACGCGGACGTCCGGGCTGATGCCGGTGGCGGCGAGGGTGTCGGCGGCGCGGGTGCGCCCGACGCCGAAGATGTAGGTGAGTGCGATCTCGATGCGCTTGTCGCGCGGGAGATCGACTCCGACGAGGCGTGCCATGGTGGCAGTTCCTTCCGGTTCGGCAGAGGTGTCGTCACCTGGGGCGTCCCGGCTGCCTCCAGGACTCCCATGGTGGGTTCCTGAGCCGGGCCCCGGCCTCTGCGCCGGGGGTGACCCGCGTCCGCCTCGTGGGAGGAGGCGCGGGAGCCATCAGATGTTCAGTGTGTCGCGGTGAAGAAGTGCGATCAGCCCTGGCGCTGCTTGTGCCGGGGGTTCTCGCAGATCACCATGACGCGGCCGTGGCGACGGATCACCTTGCACTTGTCACAGATCTTCTTCACGCTCGGGTTGACCTTCATCGAGAAGCTCTCTCTTCTTCAGTCTGAACGTGTATCGGTGTGCAGTTGTCTCGTGCTCCGGCCTGGGCCGGGGTCACTTGTAGCGGTAGACGATCCGTCCACGGCTGAGGTCGTACGGCGACAGCTCCACCACGACCCGATCCTCGGGGAGGATGCGGATGTAGTGCTGGCGCATCTTGCCGCTGATGTGCGCCAGGACCTTGTGGCCGTTGGCCAGCTCGACCCGGAACATCGCGTTCGGGAGTGCCTCGACGACAGCACCCTCCATCTCGATGACGCCTTCTTTTTTCGCCATGGACCTCAGCTTCTCGGTTTGATCGTCTGTGTCGGCCGACGCACGCGACGGCACCCTCGACTCCGAGGAGCCGTTCCACGCGGCGCGAACCGCGAGGACCGAACCCTGAGGACTGAACCTCCGAGGGCAGGGGGTCGTGACGCCCGAATCAGGCCGACAGGGAAGTCTACGTCGGCGGGGGCCCTTCGTTCAAATCGGGTCCCGGTGCCGCACCTCGGGCAGGATGGCGCCATGCGGCTCGAGAACATCGTCTGGGACTCGCCCGATCCGCGCGCGCTCGGCCACTTCTGGGCCGAGGCCCTCGGCGCCGACGTGCTGACCGAGGACGACGACGGCCTCGAGGCGCGCCTGCACCTCGCGCCGGAGGTGTTCCTCGACCTCTGCTTCCCGCCCGCCTCGACGCCCGCCGACGTCCCCCAGCGGCTCCACCTCGACCTGCGGGGCGCCGAGCAGCAGCACGCTGTCGCCGAGCGTCTCGTGGGGCTGGGCGCCCGCCGCGTCGACATCGGTCAGGGCGACGTCCCCTGGGTGGTGCTCGCGGACCCCGACGGCAACGCGTTCTGCGTCATGGAGGACCGCCCCGCCTACCGCGCCGGCTCCGGCCCGGTCGCTGCGCTCCCCCTCGACTGCGCCGACCCCGACCGGGAGGCGCGCTTCTGGGCCGCGGTCACCGGGTGGGCGCCCACGGCCGACCCCCACGCCCTGGCCCACCCGTCGGGCGCGGGGCCGCTGCTGGAGCTGTGCCCGGAGCCCGGACCCCGCCGCGGGAAGTCGAGGCTGCACCTCGACGTGCGGCCCGGTCCCGACGACGCCACCCCCCTCGACCTCGTCCGCGACCACGGCGGCACCGTCCTCCCCCAGCCCGCACCAGGACTGCCGTGGACGGCGTGCGCCGACGCGTCGGGCAACGAGGTGTGCCTGCTCGGCGTCGCCCCACCCGCCTGATCGGCCGCCCCTCAACCGGTGTAGCGGTCGATCAGCCTGGAGAGCACGATCGCGGTGTCGGTGTGGTCGACGTTGTCGACCTCCATGCGGACCCGTTCGAGCGCCCGCTCGAGGTCGCGGACGTCCCGCGCGACGATGCGCAGCATCGCGTCGGCCTGGCCCGACACCGTGGCGGCCGCGTGGACCTCCGGCACCTTCGCGAACGCCTCGCCGAGCGCCTCGGGCGTGATCGTGCCCCGGCAGTGCACCTCCACGTACGCCTCGACCGACCATCCCATCAGGTCGGGGTCCACGACGGCGGTGAAGCCCTTGATCACGCCGTCGTCGACGAGGCGGTCCATGCGGCGCTTCACCGCGGGTGCCGAGAGCCCCACGTCGGCGGCGATGCGGGCGTATCCCGCTCGTCCGTCGCGCACGAGGTGGTCGATGATGCGGCGATCGAGGTCGTCCATGCCCTCATCGTGCAACAGATCGCCGCATCCGGGCTGGATTCGTCGGATTCCTGCGTGCCGACGTGCAGTTTCGAAGTCCTCGTTCGCGAGGAGCCGCGGCTAGGCTTGATTCGTTGCGTGAACACGCACCGTCGACCACCGCAGGAGGCCCTCGTGACCGTGCTCGACACCCGCACCCCCACTCGCACGACGCTCGACCGCGTCACCGCGCGCACCGCCCGCGTCCGCTCGTACCTGATGTGCGCACCCACCCACTTCGACGTCACCTACGCGATCAACGCGTGGATGCAGCCGGGCATCCACGTCGACCGCGACCGCGCCGTGGCGCAGTGGCAGGCGCTCGTCGAGACGTACCGCGCACTCGGGCACCGCGTGGACCTGCTGGAGCCTGCCGCCGGCCTGCCCGACATGGTGTTCGCCGCCAACGGCGCCCTGGTCGTCGACGGACGCGCCTACGGCGCCCGGTTCCGCCACGTCGAGCGCCAGGCCGAGGCCGTCCTGCACGCCGGACTGCTGAGGGAACAGGGCATCGAGGTCGTCGAGCCGACCCACACCAACGAGGGCGAGGGCGACTTCCTGGTGCTCGCCTCCATGATCCTCGCCGGCACCGGCTTCCGCACGAGTCTGCACGCCCACGTGGAGGCGGCCGCCGCACTCGACCGGCCCGTCGTGAGCCTGGAGCTGGTCGACCCGCGGTTCTACCACCTCGACACCGCCCTCGCGGTGCTCGACGACGGGAACGGCGAGGCTCCGGCCGACATCGCCTACCTGCCCTCGGCCTTCTCGCCCCACAGCCGCCGGACCCTGCGTCAGCTGTTCCCCGACGCCATCGAGTGCAGCGAGGCCGACGCCCTGGTCCTGGGCCTCAACGCGGTGAGCGACGGCCACCACGTGGTCCTGCCGTCCCAGGCCACCCGCCTCGCGAGCCAGGTGGCCGACCACGGCTACGCGCCCGTCCCCGTGGACGTGAGCGAGCTGCTCAAGGCCGGCGGCAGCGTCAAGTGCTGCACCCAGGAGCACCACGCCTGAGACCGAGCGCGTCCTCGGCGACGCGCCTCAGCGTCGGTAGGCGTCGAGGTCGGCGGTGAGCTCCTCGAAGAGCGCGCCGTTCAGCCCGAAGACCGTCTTGACCTCGGTCAGCACGGCGAGCTTCTCCTCCGCCGTCAGGTCGAGGCCGTCGAGCCGGGCGCGGTAGGCGTCCTTGTAGGGCTTGGGCTTCGGGATGCCGGGGAAGGCGTAGAACGCGAGACCGTCCGGCCGCTCGAAGGTCTGCTCCAGGAGCCGTCCGATGATGCGGCCGCCGGAGAGGTCGCCGAGGTAGCGGGTGTAGTGGTGAGCCACGAACCGGGCCGGCGAGGCGGCGATGCTCTCGATGCGTGCCACGTACGCGTCGGTGGCCGGCGTCGCCGCGTGGCCGACGCCCCAGTGGGCCTGGTCCGCGTCGATCGAGGGTGTGCGCTCGAGCGCCGGATCGAGCACCGCGTCGGCGACGGGGTCGCCCGCGAGGGCGCGGCCGAGGGACTCGAGCGCGTCGTAGACCCGACGCAGGCGTGCCAGGTAGTCGGCGTACCCGCGGGCGTTCACCCGGCCCGCGAGGAGCTCGGTCATGAACGACGAGCCCTCGGCGGCCTGGTGCTCGGCCCGGGAGCCCTCGCGCAGAAGGCGCGAGAGCGAGGAGGTGTCGGGTTCGGCGATCGTCATGGGGAGCCCTTTCGTCGGGATCTATCGTGACACATTGTCATGATCGTGGTGACGGAATGTCACCATCTGGACGCGTCGTGGCCCCGGTCGGCACGACGGCGAGCCGGTCCCCCACCCGGTGGACCTCCACCGGGAGTCCGTAGGTCCGACCGACCAGGTCGGCCGTCAGGACCTCGGCCGGCGTGCCGTGGGCCGCAACCGTGCCCTCGGCCACCACCACCAGCTCGTCGGCATGGGCCGAGGCGAGGGAGAGGTCGTGCGCCACGACGACCACGGTGCGTCCGGCCCGGGCCAGCCGACGGGCCAGCACGAGCACCTCCTCCTGGTGCCGGAGGTCGAGGGCCGCCGTCGGCTCGTCGAGCAGCACCAGGTCGGTGTCCTGTGCGAGGACCCGGGCCAGCGAGACACGGGCGCGCTCGCCTCCCGAGAGCTGGCGGAACGACCGCCCGGCCAGGTGCACGGTGTCCGTGCGCTCGAGCGCCCAGGCGACCAGGTCGGCGTCGGCCGCCACATCGTCGCGAGACGTCCACGGATAGCGCCCCATCGCGACGACCTCGGCCACCGTGAAGCCGAAGCTCACGTCGTGGGACTGGCCGAGGACCGCGCGCCGTCGCGCGAGCTCGGCGGGGGTCCAGTCGGACAGGGGCCGGCCGTCGAGCGCCACGGTCCCCGCGGTGGCCGGGAGGTCGCCCGAGACCACCGAGAGCAGCGTGGACTTCCCCGCGCCGTTGGGTCCGACGACCACCACGAGCGTGCCGGCACGCACGTCGAGGTCGACGTCGTGGAGCACCTCGCGCCCACCCAGGCGGCACGAGACCCCCCGCACGGACACGACCGCGTCGGCCGTCATGCCCAGCCCCCGGCGCGCGTGCGGGCGCGCCGCACGAGGTGCAGGAAGAACGGACCCCCGACGACCGACGTCAGCAACCCGATCGGCAGGTCGGCCCCGGTCACGAGCGTCCTCGCCAGCACGTCGGCCCAGACCAGGAGCACGGCACCGGCGAGGACGCTCCCGAGGAGCAGAGCCCGGTGGGCCGGGCCCAGGACCATCCGCAGCGCGTGCGGCACGACGAGCCCGACGAACGCGATGATCCCCGTGAAGGCCACGGCCACCCCGGTCAGCAGCGCCATGACCGCGATGGAGACGATCCTGAGTCGCTCCACGCGCACACCGAGGTGGGAGGCCGAGCGCTCGCCGAGCGCGAGCAGGTCGTAGCGGCGGGCCGCGGCGAGGGCGAACAGCACGCCGGGCACCGTCACGACGGCCACCACGAGCACCTCCGACCAGCGGGACCCGTTCATCGAGCCGAGCTGCCAGAACACGATCTGCTCGCGCGAGCCGGTGTCGCCGGCGAAGAGCACGAGCGCGAGTCCCGCACCCGCGAAGGCGTTCACGGCGATGCCGGTCAGCAGCAGCGTCACCACCTCCGTGCGTCCTGCGCTCCGTGCCGTCGTGTACACGAAGACCGTCGCCGCGAGGCCACCCAGGAAGGCGAACAGCGCCACCGCCCATCCCCCACCGACGGTGATCCCCGTCGCGATCGCCACGGCGGCCCCGAGGGCGGCTCCTGCGGAGACCCCCACGACCCCGGGCTCGGCCAGCGGGTTGCCGAAGACGGCCTGCATCATCGCGCCCGCCACCGCGAGCGCCGCTCCGACGACCACGCACATGGCGACCCGGGGGAACCGGACGTACCAGAGCGCGTCGACGAGGAGGTCCTCGTCCGGACGCCACGACGTGCGCACACCGACGCCGTCGAGGACGGTCCCGACGACCGCGCGGGCGGAGACGTCGAGCTGTCCGACGAGGGCCGAGACCACGACGCCGACGAGCAGCGCCGCGACCAGGGCACCGACCACGGCCGCAGCCCGCCTGCGCGGCGCCGTCCCCACCGGCGCACGAGTCCGTACACGCACGTCCGTGGCGGTCATCCGGTGCCGCTCATGCCGGGCCACGCGGTGCGTACACGGCGCGGGCCAGCGCGTCGAGGACGCCGGCCGACCGCGGACCGAACGACAGCACGTCGCCGTCGGCCATGTCCACGAAGCGTCGGTTCCGTCCGGCGGCGGTGAGCGCGAGCGTCGTCTTGTCGGCGAGGAGCGCGTCGACGCCTCCGACCGACTCGAGCCCGTGCGACATCACGATCACCAGGTCGGGATCGGCCGCGAGGACCGCCTCGTCGGTGAGGGGCTGCATGTCCTTCCAGCCGAGCTCGGCGGCGACGTCGACGCCGCCGAGTCCCCGCACCAGGTCCCCCGCGCCGGAGTCCTCACCGAGCAGGTAGTAGACGCCGGCCGAGCCGCGCAGGTAGAGGAAGACCATCGACAGCCGGTCCTCGGCGGCGGCCGGGGCGAGCCGGTCGACCTGGGCGCGGACGTCGTGGAGCTGCGCAGCGATGCGCTCGGCTAGCCGCTCACCGGCGGCGGGGACGCCGAGCGCGGCGGCCACGTCGCGGGCGAGGTCCTGGGCACCGTCGAAGGAGGCCTGGTTCTCCACGAAGACGACGGTGACCCCGGCATCGCGGAGCTGCTCCACGACGTCGCGCGGGCCGATCGACCCGTCGGTGACGACGAGGGTGGGACGCGACCGCAGCACCGCCTCCGCGTTGAGGGAGTGGCCGTCGCTCGTGACGACGGGCAGGTCCTCGGTGCCGGGGAAGGTCGTCGAGACGTCACGACCGACGAGCCGGTCGCCGAGGCCGAGGCCCCACACCGTCGCGGCGAGCGTGCCGGAGATGTCGAGGGCGAGCACCCGGTCGGTGTCGGTCACCTCGACCTCGCGCTCGCCGGCGCGGTCGTGCGAGACCACCGTCGCAGGAAGGGTCTGCTCGGGGTCCTCGACCACCGGTTCGACGGTGCGGTCGGCGAGGACGGCCGTGCTCGGTCCCTGCCAGCCCTTCGGGTCGTCGACGGGCTGGACCTGCGCGAGCGGGACCGTGCCGGCCGCGCCTGCCGCGCCCTCGGAGTCGGCCACTCCCGGTCCCGCGCACCCGGCGGACAGCGCGAGCGCTGCCACGGCGAGTACCGCCACCGGGAGCGCGCGGATCGTGCGGGGCGCCCGTCGGGCAGCCGTCCGCGCACCGCGGCCTCGGACGGTCGCGGTCACCGCAGACCGCCCGAGCGACGGCGCAGGCTCGCCATGCCGAAGCCGACGACGAGCGCGAGCGCCGCGGCCACGGCGACCCACCAGGCCGGGACCCCGCTGTCGGACGCGGTGCCGGCGAGGCCCGCCGCCTCGGTGGTGTCCGTCGGGGCCGCGGACGCCTCGCCCGCCGTCCCGGCGCAGTCCGCGGCCGTGGTGACGGTGAGGTCGATCGGGTCGAAGGCCGTGCCCGCCTCGTAGGTGCCGAAGACCCCGTGTCCCTGCTCGGTGAGCACCGCGGGTGCGTCGGTCACGGTGTACCCGGTCCCGTCGTCGGTGCGCTCGACCTCGGCCCCGGACAGGTCGAGCTCCACGAACGGCACGTCCTCGGTCGTCGTGGGAGCTGCGTCGCCGCCGGCCTCGGCCGCCGCGCGGTCGCCTGCGGTCATGTCGAGCAGCAGCACCGCGGTGTCGGCGTCGGTGAACCGGACCACCGGGTCCTCGAGCACGACCTCGAGCGCACCGGAGTGGCCCGAGAAGCGGATCGCGCCGTCGAAGGCCACGTCACCCTCGGTCGTGGCGGCGTCGAACGAGCCGGAGCCGCCCGAGAAGCCGAACTCGGGCGTCTCGTAGGACGCGTCGCCCGAGGTGGTCCAGTCGCCGTTCGCGATGGACCCGGACACGTAGGACCGGAAAGACTCCTTCACGCCCCAGGTGAGGGTGGCGTCGGCCACCTCGCACCGCTCGGCCTCCTCGGCGTCGGCCACGGTGAACACGGCCCCGCGGCTGATCGAGCCCTGGAAGGTCAGGGTGTGCTCCCCCGGCTCGAGATCACCCGGCAGGACGCCGCTCCACGTGGCACGGCCCTGCGCGTCGGCGCTGAGCGAGCGCTCCAGCACGACCGGCGTGGAGTAGACCACGACGGCGATGTCGGTCTCCCCGGGCCGGAACCCGGACGCGCTCGCCGTCAGGCGGTCGCCTGCGCGGACGGTGTCGCCGTCGGCCAGGTCGAGCGTGACGCCCGTCGAGGCCGGCGGGGACGCCGGAGGGACGAAGCCGGTCGTGCTCACGGCAGCGGCCACGGTGCCACCACCGGACGCCGCACCTCCGTCGCTGCCGATCGTGAACGTCACCGGGTCCATCGCCTCACCGGCGGAGTAGAACCCCTGGAAGGCGCGGGCACCGGCGGCGGTGAGGCGCACGGGCGCACCCGAGTACGTGACCGCTCCGGCCTTCGTCGTCCTCGAGGCGCGCGCCAGGTCGACCGATCCGACGTCGATGCGCCGGCCCGCCATCACGGCCGAGAGGGTCCCGACCCGGCCTGCACGGACGGTGACCGTGGGGTCGGTGACGGACAGGTCCAGCGCACCGGCGTGACCCGTGAAGCGCACGGTGCCGCCGTAGCGCGTCGCACCACGAGCATCGGCTCCGGACGCGGCGGTCGACTTCTGGAAGAAGCGGTAGCTCCCGCCCGAGGCCGAGGCCCCCCGCGACACCGAGACCCGGCCGTTGGCGATGGGGCCGGTCACGTAGCTGCGGAACGCTGCCTTCACGCCCCAGCGCAGCGACCCGCTCGTCCTCGGCGCGTCGACCCCGCCCCCTGCACCCGGGCCGGCACCAGGACCGGTGCCGGGGTCGGGGTCGGTCGGCGTCGGCGGGGTCACGACGCCGCCCTTCAGGAGGGCGACGTCGAGGTCGATCGGCACCTCCACCGTCTGCGACGGGTCGGACGCAGCCTGACCATGCGCCTTCAACGAGTAGACCGCGTACTCCTTCGTCGGGTCCAGCGTCGCGATCTCCGAGGCCGACGGGGCCAACGTCACCGTGAACGTGCCACCCGCACCCATCTGCGTGTGCTGCACCCACTCCGTGCCGACGTACGCACTCGCGTCGGAGGTGCTCCCACCACCGACCGGAGCGATCGCGACGTAGACACCGGGCGAGGCGACCGCGTATCCGGAACCCTTCACGGCGACCTTCAGGCTGCCCTTCCTCTGCTCCGCCACCGACACGTCCAGTGTCGGACCGTTCGGCCCAGGATCGACCGGCTCGTCGTCGCCCTGCAGCAGCGCGACGTCGAGGTCGATCGCCTTCTCGACGCTCTGCGTCGCGCCGGGGTCGGGCACGCCGTGCGCCTTGAGCGAGTAGACCGAGTAGTCCTCGGTCGGGTCGAGGGTCGCGATCGCGGCTGCGTCGAGCTCGATCGTCCGCTCGAACGTGCCGCCCTCGCCCATGGAGGAGGCCTGGACCCAGATCGCGCCGCGGTAGGCACCGGCGTCCGTGGCGCTGGCGCCACCGGACTCGGAGATCCCGACGTAGACGCCCGGGGAGGTCGTCGCGTAGCCGGAGCCCGCGACGTCGACCTTCAGGCTGCCCTTCTTCTGCTCGACGACCTCCACCTCCAGCTGCGCACCCTGAGGCTCGGACGCAGGCTTGAGGACGGCGACGTCGATGTCGAGGGGCGCCTCGACCGTCTGGGACGGATCGGTGGCCGCCTGCCCGTGCGCCTTCAGCGAGTACACCGAGTACTGCTTCGTAGGGTCGAGCGTCTCGATGTCGTCGGCGTCGAGGGTCAGCGTCCGCGCGAAGGTGCCCCCCACGCCCATGGTCGTGCTCGGGACGAGGACCGCGCCCCGGTAGGCGCCGACGTCCGTGGGGCTGGCGCCCCCGGACTCGGAGATGCCGAGGTAGACGCCCGGCCCCGTCGTGGCGTAGCCGAAGCCCTCGACGTCGACCTTCAGGCTGCCCTCGACCTGCTCGACGACCTCCACGTCGAGCGTCGGGGTGAGGACACCGGGGTCGGTGAACGTGATCGGGGTGGCGGTCTCGTAGGCCGCGACGGACGCACCCGAGCCCGCGTACGTGTAGATCCCGTAGTTCCTCAACGACTCGGCCGTGGCCTTGGCGTCCAGCGCAGCCTTGTCGACCGTCAGCTCCGCCGTGAACGACCCGTCGGGACGCAGCTCGACCGCACCGCCTCCGGCACCACCGATCGCCCCCATGTCGGCTGCCGAGACCGCCCACTTCTGCGACGAGTTCACCCGCGTCGAGGATCCCGCACCCTTGGACGGCTGCCACACGTCGGCGAACTTGCCCACCACCACGTAGGCGCCAGCAGGCTTGCCCGCCAGCGGCGGACGCACACCCGTCGCCGACGCAGGATCGAAGTTCCTGCCCTCCACCGTCACCGTCGCCGCACCCTCGGCCGAGAACTCCGACCGCGACACCGACACCGACGGCGCAGGCTTCGTGAACGTGATCGGGGTGGCGGTCTCGTAGGCCGCGACGGACGCACCCGAGCCCGCGTAGGTGTAGATCCCGTAGTTCCTCAACGACTCGGCCGTGGCCTTGGCGTCCAGCGCAGCCTTGTCGACCGTCAGCTCCGCCGTGAACGACCCGTCGGGACGCAGCTCGACCGCACCGCCTCCGGCACCACCGATCGCCCCCATGTCGGCTGCCGAGACCGCCCACTTCTGCGACGAGTTCACCCGCGTCGAGGATCCCGCACCCTTGGACGGCTGCCACACGTCGGCGAACTTGCCCACCACCACGTAGGCGCCAGCAGGCTTGCCCGCCAGCGGCGGACGCACACCCGTCGCCGACGCAGGATCGAAGTTCCTGCCCTCCACCGTCACCGTCGCCGCACCCTCCGCCGAGAACTCCGACCGCGACACCGACACCGACGGCGCAGGCGCCTCGGGCTCCTCGGGCTCGACCGGCTCGGTCGGCGTCTCCGGCTCGGTCGGCGTCTCCGGCTCGGTCGGCGTCTCCGGCTCGGCCGGCGTCTCCGGCTCGGCCGGCGTCTCCGGCTCGGCGGGCTCCTCGGTCTCGACGAGGGTCGTGAAGTCGAGGTCGACGGGGACCTCGGCGTTCTGCGACGGGTCGGACGCCGCCTGGCCGTGCGCCTTGAACGTGTAGACGGCGTACGTCTTCGAGGCGTCGAGCCGCGCGATCTCGTCGGCGCCGAGCTCGAGCGTCTGGGAGAAGCGACCCCCGTCACCGATCTGGACCGGACGGACGAACTCCGTGTGGACGTAGGCGCTCGCGTCGACCACGCTCGCACCACCACGGGGCGCGATGCCGACGTAGATGCCCGGCGCCTCGCGCGAGTACCCCTCGCCCGCGACGTCGATCGCGAGCCGCGTCGGAGTCGACTCCTTCACCGTCGCGGCGAGTGAGACCTCGGCCGCCGCAGCACTCGTCGGCGCGAGGAGGGCCGCCGGGAGCAGGACGCTCAGGAGCAGGGGCAGGACGGCACGGACGGAGCCGCGTCGAGACGGTCGGGGGCGCATCGGACCTCACTGTGTTTAGGCTTGCCTAAGGTAGGCTAGGCGAGCCTAAGTAGACCACAATGATGACAAGGTGTCCGCATCCGGCGACATGACGCGGGTCACATCGACGGACGATCGCGACGCCTCAGGCGAGGAGGGCCCGCTGCACGAAGTCCACGACGGTGTCGGCGTCGACGTTGCGAGGCTGCAGGCAGGCCTGCACCAGCCGCATGACCTGGTCGATGTCGACCTCGCGGAAGTCGCCCGTCGCGACACCGTCGACCAGGATCGTCCGCACGACGTCCTCGATCTCGAGGACGTGGTCGCGGATCGCGAGGCGGGACTCCGGCCCGAGCTGGCCGTAGATGTCCGGGCCGAAGCCGAAGTGCTGCTCGCCCTGGGTGTCGATGTGGTGCCGCACGTAGGCGCGCAGCCGCTCGCGCGGAGTCCCTGCGTCGGCCAGCACCGCGTTCAGTCGCTCCAGGTACTTGCTCGTCTCGGAGGTCGCGAACCCCACGATGACGGCATCCTTGTCGCGGAAGTGGTTGTAGATCGCCGTGCGGCCCACGCCCGCCTCGGCCGCGAGGTCGGCCATGCGGACGGCGTCGAAGGACATGCGGTCCAGGAGCCGGACGAGCGCGTCGAAGACCGCCTGCCGCGTCTGGGTGCGGTGCTCCTCCAGGGAGCCACCGGTGATCTTGGGCACGGGCTCAACCTACGGGAACGGACCCCCTGGCACCGGCTGGAGCGACGGGAGTCCGGTGGCCTCCCGCGTCACTTCCGCCCCACGAGTCCCGAAAATCACGTACGCTGCTCGGCGTGTCGCAATCTCGGGTGCTGACCGCGCTGATATCTTTCGCCGCCTCCCTGGCCGTGGTGGGCGGACTGATCGTCTCCGCGGGCGTCTCGGCGCAGGCCGGCTCGTCGTTGCTGTGCTCGGGGTACGCCTCCTGCAAGCGCGCCGGCTACGACCACTTCGGCTACGAGACGAAGCAGAGGACCAGCTACTGGCGCATGTACACGGGGACCAACTGCACCAACTACGTCGCCTACCGACTGATCACCACCAACGGGATGCCCAACGTCCGGCCGAAGTCGGGCGTGGGCAACGCGCGCGACTGGGGCACGGCGATGGCGTCGGTCACCGACCAGACACCGACGGTCGGCTCCGTGGCCTGGTGGGGCAGGACCGGCAACCACGTCGCCTACGTCGAGAAGGTGGCCTCCCCCACCGAGATCATCGTCTCGGAGTCCAACTGGGGTCGCACGTTCGACCACCGCCGGATCACCAAGTCCGGATCGGGGTGGCCCGACGGGTTCATCCACTTCGCCGACCCCGACACCACGCCCGCCTTCAGCGCCACGCCCCGCCCGACGTTCACGGGCGGGGAGACGGTCGGCAGCCGGTTGAGCGCCACCACGTCCGCCTGGAAGCCGGGCGCGAGCTTCACCTACCAGTGGTACGCCGACGGGAAGGCCATCTCCGGCGCCTCCTCCGCGACCTACACCCTCGCCGCGGGCGACCTGGGCAAGGCCGTGCGGGTCATCGTCACCGGCAAGAAGTCCGGGTACCCCACGAAGAGCCTGGCCTCGACGCGGATCACCGACGCCGTGACCGCCGGCAGCTTCGCCTCGACGAGCCGTCCCACGTTCTCCGGTCAGGAGACGGTGGGCTCGCGGCTCGTGGCGAGCACGCCGGCCTGGTCGCCCACCGCCCAGGTCAGCTACCAGTGGTACGCCGACGGCAAGCCCATCCCCGGGGCGACCTCGGCCGTGCACACGGTCGACGCCGATCAGCTCGGGGCGAAGGTGCGCGTCCTCGCGACGGCCACGCGCCCCGGCTACACCTCCCGCACCCTGGCGTCCGAGCGCCTCACCGGTCCCGTGGCTCCGGGCGGCTTCACCACCACGCCCCGCCCCGAGCTCACCGGTGAGGAGAGCGTCGGCTCCACCCTCACCGCCACCACTGCCCCGTGGTCACCCGAGGCCACCCTCGCGCACCAGTGGTACGCCGACGGCAAGCCGATCGCCGGCGCCACCTCGGCCACCTACACCCTCACCGCCGCCGACCGCGGCAAGAAGGTCCGCGTCATCGTCACCGGCACCCGCGACGGGTTCACCACCAGGAGCCTGGCCTCGGTGCGCATCACCGGCCCCGTCGCCGCCGGACGCTTCACCACGGCGCCGCGCCCCGAGCTCACCGGTGAGGAGAGCGTGGGCTCCACCCTCACCGCCACCACTGCCCCGTGGTCGGGCGACGCCGCGCTGGCCTACCAGTGGTACGCCGACGGCAAGCCCATCGTCGGTGCCACCTCGGCCACCTACACCCTCACCGCCGCAGACCGCGGCAAGAAGGTCCGCGTCATCGTCACCGGCACCCGCGACGGATTCACCACCAGGAGCCTGGCCTCGGTGCGCATCACCGGCCCCGTCGCCGCCGGACGCTTCACCACCGCGCCGCGCCCCGAGTTCACCGGCGCGGAGAGCGTCGGCTCCACCCTCACCGCCACCACTGCTCCGTGGTCGCCGTCGGCGCGGTTCACCTACCAGTGGTACGCCGACGGCAGAGCCGTGCGCGGGGCGACCCGCACGACCTACACCCTCACCGCGGCCGACCGCGGCAAGAAGGTCCGCGTCATCGTCACCGGCACCCGCGACGGATTCACGACCAGGAGCCTGGCCTCGGTGCGCATCACGGCGGGCGTCACGGCGAAGTCCGCTGCGACGTCGGCCACCACGGCGCCCACCGACGACTGAGGCCTTCGGGGCGCTCGCTCGTCGAGAGGTGCCTCAGGCCGCGCTGTCGAACAGGACCTTCCACGTGCCGTCGACCCGCTGGACCTCGTAGGACTCGCTCGGGTCGCCGTCGTTCCAGTCGATCTCGACCGTGGCCTGGTCCCCGGACGACTCCGCCACGGTGAAGTCCACCTCGTCGAGCTCGAGGCCCTCGTCGGCGAACATGCCACCGAGGTCCGTCACGAAGCCGCAGTCGATCTCCGAGGGAGTCAGCACCACGTCCTTGACGGCCTGGCAGTCGCCCGCGTCGAGCGCTCGCATCATCGTCTCGACCGCTGCGGCCGGGTCGTCGGAGCCGTCGGAGCCACCGGAGCACGCTCCGACCAGCACGAGGACGGCGCCGGTGAGCAGCGCAGGGACGAGCCGACGGATGCCGCTCATGCGTCGTCCCCGGCGTACGCGACCCCGAGCGCCGCGAGCTGGGCCCGGCCGCCGTCGACCGCGGTCAGCACCCAGGCTCCCTCGTCGGTCCACGTCACCGTGTGCTCCCAGTGCGCGGCCCACGAGCCGTCCACCGTCACGACGGTCCACTGGTCCTCGGTCGTGCGGTTGTCCGGCGAGCCGAGCGTCACCATCGGCTCGACTGCGAGGACGAGTCCGGGCACGATCTTCGGGCCCTTGCCGGGCCGGCCGACGTTCGGCACGTCGGGTGCCTGGTGCATGGCGGTGCCGATGCCGTGACCGGTGTAGCCGTCGGCGATGCCGTACGTCCCGGCGGACCGGACGCTGCGCTCGATGGCGTGGCTGATGTCGCCGACGCGACGCCCGGGCGCCCCCGCGGCGATCCCCGCCCAGAGGGCCCGTTCGGTCTCGACCACGAGCGTGTGCACCTCCGGCCGCACCTCACCCACCTCGACGGTGATGGCCGCGTCGCCGTGCCAGCCGTCGACGATGGCCCCGCAGTCGACGGAGATGACGTCGCCGTCGCGCAGGACCCGCGGGCCCGGGATGCCGTGCACGACCTCGTCGTTGACCGAGGTGCAGATGACGCCCGGGAAGCCGGGGACACCCGGCTCCGCGCCGTAGTGCAGGAAGTTCGAGGTGGCGCCGTGCGCTCGGATCGTGTCGTGCGCCAACGCGTCCAGCTCGGCGGTGGTCACGCCGGGCGCGATCGCCGACCTGACCGCGTCGAGTGCATGGGCCACCACGAGCCCGGCACGCCGCATCGCGACGACCTGCTCCGGACTCTTGAGCTCGATGCCCCGGCCGAACACGGACGCGCCCCGGACCGCGCGGTCAGAGACCGAGCGCGGCGTCGATGCGCGCCTCGACCTCGTCGACCGTGCCCATCCCGTCGACCTCGCGCAGCAGGCCCCGCTCGCGGTAGACCGGCAGCAACGGCGCGGTCTCGGCGATGTAGACCTCCTGGCGGTGCCGGATGACGTCCTCGGTGTCGTCGGCGCGACCGCTGGTCTCGGCCCGCTTCAGCAGTCGGCCGATCAGCTCCTCGTGATCCACCGTCAGCACCAGCACGTGGTCGAGCTGGGACCCCAGGTCGGAGAGGATCGTGTCGAGGGTCGAGACCTGCTCGACCGTCCGCGGGTAGCCGTCCAGGATGAACGCGTCGCGCGCGTCGTCCTGGGCCAGTCGATCCTTCACCATGGCGTTCGTGACCTCGTCGGGCACGTACTCACCGGCGTCCATGTAGCGCTGGGCCGTCTTCCCCAGCTCGGTCTGCTGCTGCACGTTCGCCCGGAAGATGTCACCGGTCGAGATGTGGGCGCCGCTGATGCGCTGGGCGAGCGTCGCCGCCTGCGTCCCCTTGCCCGCCCCCGGCGGGCCCATGATGAGAAGTCGCGTCACCGCAGGAACCCTTCGTAGTTGCGCTGCTGGAGCTGGCTCTCGATCTGCTTCACCGTGTCGAGGCCGACGCCCACGATGATGAGGATCGACGTGCCGCCGAACGGGAAGTTCTGGCTCGCGCCGAGCAGGGCGACGGCGATCATCGGGATGAGCGCGACCATGCCCAGGTACACCGCGCCGGGCGCCGTGATGCGGCTCAGGACGTACGCGAGGTAGTCCTGCGTGGGACGACCCGCGCGGATGCCCGGGATGAACCCGCCGTACTTCTTCATGTTGTCGGCGACCTCTTCGGGGTTGAAGGTGATCGCGACGTAGAAGTAGGCGAAGAACACGATCAGCGCGAAGTACGTGATCATGTAGTACGGGTGGTCGCCCCGCACGAAGTGGTCGTTGATCCAGACCGCGCCCACGCCGTCCGGACGGAACTGGGCGTAGAGGGCCGGCAGGTACAGCAGGCTCGAGGCGAAGATCACCGGGATGATGCCGGCCTGGTTGACCTTCAGCGGGATGTAGGTCGACGAGCCGCCGAACATGCGACGCCCGACCATCCGCTTGGCGTACTGGACGGGGATGCGCCGCTGGGCCTGCTCGATGAAGATGACCGCCGCGACGATCACGAGACCGACGGCCACGACGGCGGAGAACGTCGCCCAGCCCTTCTGCTCCTTGATCAGCCACATCGCGCCGGGGAAGGTGGCGACGACCTGCGTGAAGATCAGGATCGACATGCCGTTGCCGACGCCGCGGTCGGTGATGAGCTCGCCGAGCCACATGATGACGGCGGTGCCGGAGACCATGACGAGCACGATGAGCAGGAAGGCCAGGATGCTGTCCTGGCGGTAGAGCAGGTCGCCGCAGTCGACGCCGCCGAACAGCTGTCCGCTGCGCGCCAGGGCCACGATGCCGGTCGCCTGGAGCACGGCCAGACCCAGCGTGAGGTAGCGGGTGTACTGCGTGATCTTCGCCTGACCGGACTGGCCCTCCTTCTTGAGGGCCTCGAGCCTGGGGATGACCACGACGAGCAGCTGCAGGATGATGCTCGCGGTGATGTACGGCATGATGCCGAGCGCGAACACGGTGAGCTGCAGGAGCGCACCACCGGAGAAGACGTTGATGAGCGCGAACAGGCTGCTGTTCTCGCCCTGGGAGGCGAGGTCGACGCAGCGCTGGACGTTGCTGACGTTGATGCCGGGAGCCGGAAGGGTCGAGCCGAGACGGAACAGCACGATGACGCCGAGGACGAACAGCAGCTTGCGCCGCAGGTCAGGCGTCTTGAACGCGTTCACGAAGGCGCTGAGCACCTGATGTCCTCCTCGATCGTGGAACCCGTACGGGCCCCCGCGACTCTAACAGTCAGTTCTCGCAGGTCGGCCGTTGCCCGGTGGTTGCAGGACGGTCGTCCTGCGCCGGCACGGCGTCTGCGTCGGCACGAGGTGCCGGACGACGAACGACGGCGAGGCTCTCGGGTGGACCCGAGGGGTCCGAGAGCCTCGCCGTCGTGCGTCAGAGCGTCATTCAGAGCTCGGTCGCGCTGCCGCCGGCGGCCTCGATCTTGCTGCGGGCCGAACCGGAGAACTTGTGAGCCGTGACCTGGACGGCGACCGAGAGGTCGCCCTCGCCGAGCACCTTGACCAGGTGGCCCTTGCGGACCGCCCCGGCCTCGACCAGCGCGTCCACGTCGATGGCGCCACCCTCGGGGAAGAGGGTGCCGATCCGCTCGACGTTGACGACCTGGTACTCCTCACGGAAGGGGTTCTTGAACCCCTTCAGCTTGGGCAGGCGCATGTGGAGGGGAATCTGGCCACCCTCGAAACCGGCCGGCACCTGGTAGCGGGCCTTGGTGCCCTTGGTGCCGCGGCCGGCGGTCTTGCCCTTGGAGCCCTCACCGCGACCCACACGGGTCTTCGCGGTCTTGGCACCGGGGGCGGGGCGCAGGTGGTGGAGCTTCAGCGCCATGTCAGTCAACCTCCTTGACGTCCACGAGGTGCGGGATGGTCTCAGCCATGCCGCGGATCTCCGGACGGTCTTCCTTGACGACGACGTCACCGATGCGCTTGAGACCCAGCGACCGCAACGTGTGGCGCTGGTTCTGCTGGCGACCGATGGCCGAACGAACCTGGGTGATCTCGAGACGTGCCATCAGACACCAGCCTCGACGGGCGCGTTCTGCGCCTCCTTGATGCCCTCGGCCTGCGCCTTGAGCAGGGCGGCGGGCGCGACGTCCTCGACCGACAGGCCGCGACGCTGCGCGACCATCTCGGGCGACTCCAGGCCCTTGAGGGCCGCCACCGTCGCGTGGACGATGTTGATGGAGTTCGAGGAACCGAGCGACTTGCTCAGCACGTCGTGCACACCGGCGGCCTCGAGCACCGCGCGCACCGGGCCACCGGCGATGACGCCGGTACCGGGCGATGCCGGACGCAGGAAGACGACACCGGCCGCCTTCTCGCCCGTCACCGGGTGCGGGATGGTGCCCTGGATGCGCGGGACGCGGAAGAAGTTCTTCTTCGCCTCCTCGACACCCTTGGAGATCGCCGTGGGGACCTCCTTGGCCTTGCCGTAGCCGACACCGACCTGGCCGTCACCGTCGCCGACGATCACGAGGGCGGTGAAGCTGAAGCGACGTCCACCCTTGACCACCTTCGCGACACGGTTGATCGTGACGACCTTCTCGATGTAATTGGACTTGTCGCCGCCGCGGTCGCCTCGACCACCGCGACGGTCTCCGCCTCCTCGGCGGTTCTGCTGGGCGCTCATGCGGCACTCCCCATGTCGTTGGTGTTGATGTTGTGGGTCATCAGAACTCCAGCCCGCCTTCACGCGCACCGTCAGCCAGCGCCGCGACACGACCGGCGTACCGGTTGCCCGCGCGGTCGAAGACGACGCTCTCGATGCCGGCGGCCTTCGCCCGGTCGGCCACGAGCTCGCCGACCTTCTTCGCCTTGGCGGTCTTGTCGCCCTCGAAGGACCGCAGGTCGGCCTCGAGGGTCGAGGCCGAGGCCAGCGTGTGACCCTCGAGGTCGTTCACGACCTGGGCCACGATGTGCTTGCTGGACCGGGTCACGACGAGACGAGGACGCTCGGGCGAGCCGTGGAGCTTCTTGCGACCGCGGATCTGGCGACGCGCGCGCGACGTGGCGCGAGCGGAGCGACCCTTGGACTGCTTGATGGAGACGGCCATCACTTACCAGCCTTTCCAGCCTTGCGCAGCACGCGCTCGCCGGCGTAACGGACGCCCTTGCCCTTGTAGGGCTCGGGCTTGCGGATCTTGCGGATGTTCGCGGCGACCTCGCCGACCGACTGCTTGTCGATGCCGATGACCGAGAACTTGGTCGGGGCCTCCACGTTGAACGTGATGCCCTCGGGGGCCTTGACGACCACGGGGTGGCTGAAGCCGAGCGCGAACTCGAGCTCCGTCGGGCCCTTGGACAGGACGCGGTAGCCGACGCCGACGATCTCGAGCTTCTTCTCGTAGCCGTCGGTGACGCCGACGACCATGTTGCTGATGAGCGTGCGGCTCAGCCCGTGGAGGGCCTTGCTCCTGCGCTCGTCGTCGGGACGGTTGACCTCGAGGCTGCCGTCCTCACCACGGGCGACCGTGATGGGGTCGGCGACCGTGTGGGACAGCTCGCCCTTGGGGCCCTTGACGCGGACGTCCTGGCCTTCGATGGTGACCTCGACGCCGTTCGGGACGGCGACGGGCAGCTTGCCGATGCGCGACATGTGTTCGTCTCCTCCCTCACCAGACGTAGGCGAGGACTTCTCCGCCTACACCCTTGGTCGTGGCCTGACGATCGGTCAGCAGGCCCTGGCTAGTCGAGATGATGGCGACACCGAGTCCGCCGAGCACCTTCGGCAGGTTCGTGGACTTGGCGTACACCCGCAGGCCCGGCTTGCTGATGCGGCGGATGCCGGCGATCGAGCGCTCGCGCTGGGGGCCGTACTTGAGGGTGATCTGCAGGTTCTTGGCCACCTCGCCCTCAGCGGGCTCGATGACGCGGTAGTCGGTGATGTAGCCCTCCTGCTTGAGCAGGGCGAGGACGCCCTCCTTCAGCTTGGAGTACGGCGCCGACACCTCGTCGTGGAACGCCTGGTTGCCGTTGCGGATCCGCGTGAGCAGATCCGCGATCGGATCGGTCATGGTCATGGTGGTGTGTTCCGTTCCTGCCGCGGTTTCGCATCCCGTGCCCCCAGGCGATGTGCCACGCGGGTGAGGGAGGACCTACGACGGTCGTGAGGGTTGGTGGATTACCAGCTGCTCTTGGTGACGCCCGGGAGCTCGCCGCGGTGTGCCATCTCGCGCAGGCAGATGCGGCACAGGCCGAACTTCTTGTACACCGAGCGGGGACGGCCGCAGCGCTGGCAGCGCGTGTAGCCACGGACCGCGAACTTGGGCTTGCGGGCCGCCTTGATCTTCAGGCCGGTCTTCGCCATGTCAGTTCTCCTTGAATGGGAAGCCGAGCCGCTTCAGCAGCGCGCGACCCTCGTCGTCGTTGATGGCCGTGGTGACGATGGTGATGTCCATGCCACGCGAGCGATCGATCTTGTCCTGGTCGATCTCGTGGAACATGACCTGCTCGGTGAGACCGAAGGTGTAGTTGCCGCGGCCGTCGAACTGCTTGCCGTTCAGACCACGGAAGTCGCGGATGCGCGGGAGGGCGAGCGTCAGCAGACGATCGAGGAACTCCCACATGCGGTCGCCCCGCAGCGTGACGTGCGCGCCGATCGGCATGCCCTCACGCAGCTTGAACTGGGCGATCGACTTGCGCGCCTTGGTCACCTGCGGCTTCTGGCCCGTGATGGCGGTGAGGTCGCGGATCGCGCCCTCGATGAGCTTGCCGTCGCGAGCAGCCTCGCCGACACCCATGTTGACGACGATCTTCGTCAGCCCGGGCACCTGCATGACGTTCGCGTGGTCGAACTCCTCGCGCAGGGCCGGGAGGATCTCCTCGCGGTACTTGGCCTTCAGCCGCGGAGCGGCGGTGGTGGACTCGGCCATGCTCAGATCTCCTTTCCGGTCTTGGAGGACACGCGCACGCTGCGCTGGGCCTCGTAGCTGGAACCGTCTGCACGGTTCTTGGTCACGTCGTCGCGGCGGTAGGACACGCGCGTGGTGGTCTTGTCACCGTCGACGTCGACCACGAGCATCACGTTCGAGACGTGGATCGGGGCCTCACGCGTGATGATGCCGCCCTGGCCGCCGTCGGCGCCGGCGCGCGTGTGCCGCTTGATGCGGTTCACGCCCTCGACGATGACGCGGTTGCGCTCGGCGATCACCTCGATGACCTTGCCCTCGACGCCCTTGTCGGCTCCGGCGATGACCTTGACCTGGTCACCCTTGCGGATCGACAGCGTCGACTTCTTGTTGCTGGTCATGTCAGAGCACCTCCGGGGCGAGCGAGATGATCCGCATGAACTTCTTGTCGCGCAGCTCGCGGCCCACGGGGCCGAAGATGCGCGTTCCACGCGGATCGCCGTCGGTCTTCAGGATGACCGCGGCGTTCTCGTCGAACTTGATGTACGAACCGTCCGGACGACGGCGCTCCTTGACGGTGCGCACGATGACGGCCTTGACGACGTCGCCCTTCTTGACGTTGCCGCCGGGGATGGCGTCCTTGACGGTGGCGACGATGGTGTCGCCGATACCGGCGTAGCGTCGACCCGATCCGCCGAGAACACGGATGCAGAGGATCTCCTTCGCACCGGTGTTGTCGGCGACCTTGAGTCGCGACTCCTGCTGAATCATCTGTCTCTCACTTCGCCTTCTCGAGGATCTCCACGACGCGCCAGCGCTTGGTGGCCGACAGCGGGCGGGTCTCCTGGATGAGCACACGGTCGCCGACGCCGGCCGCGTTGGCCTCGTCGTGCGCCTTGAGCTTCACGTTGCGACGCAGCACCTTGCCGTACAAGGCGTGCTTGACGCGGTCCTCGACGATGACGACGACGGTCTTGTCCATCTTGTCGCTCGTGACGAGTCCCTCGCGCACCTTGCGGTAGTTGCGGTCGCTGCTGGGGGTGTCGTTCGTGGTGGTCACGGTTTCCTTCTCGCTGGTGCTCATGCCTCGACCGCCTCGATGATGCCCAGCTCGCGCTCGGTCAGCACCGTGTAGATGCGGGCGATGTCGCGACGGACGGTCTTGAGGCGAGCGGTGTTGTCGAGCTGGCCCGTGGCGTTCTGGAAGCGCAGGTTGAACAGCTCTTCCTTGGCCTCGCGCAGCTTGGTCTCCAGAGCCTCGGCATCGAGGCCGCGCAGCTCTGCGGCAGTGGTCTTCGCAGCCATGCTCAGAACCCTCCCTCGGTGTCGCGGGTGATGAAGCGGGCCTTCATCGGCAGCTTGTGGATGGCGCGGCGCATCGCCTCACGGGCGACCTCCTCGGTCACGCCCGACAGCTCGAACATGACGCGTCCGGGCTTGACGTTCGCGACCCACCACTCGGGCGAGCCCTTGCCCGAGCCCATGCGGGTCTCGGCCGGCTTCTTGGTCAGCGGGCGGTCGGGGTAGATGTTGATCCACACCTTGCCGCCACGCTTGATGTGACGCGTCATGGCGATACGAGCGGACTCGATCTGGCGGTTGGTCACGTAGTGACCTTCGACCGCCTGGATGCCGAAGTCGCCGAACGCGAGCTCCGTGCCGCCCTTGGCCATGCCGCGCCGCTTGGGGTGGTGCTGCTTGCGGTACTTGACCCTACGAGGCATCAACATCAGGACTGCCCTCCTTCGGTGGCAGCGCCCGCGGCGGCCGCGGCAGGAGCTGCCTCGGCTGCGGGTGCGGCCTGCTCGGCCGAGGCCTGCGCAGCACCCTGTGCTGCCGGAGCCTGACCAGCCTGGTCGTCACGTGCGGGACGACGCCCGCGCTGGGGGCGACGGCTGCCGGGAGCGGCGGCGCGACGCGCGGTCTCGGCCTCGCGCTCGGCGCGGGTACCGGCGACCTCACCCTTGTAGATCCACACCTTGACGCCGATGCGACCGAAGGTGGTCTTGGCCTCGTAGAAGCCGTAGTCGACGTCGGCGCGGAGCGTGTGCAGGGGCACGCGGCCCTCGCGGTAGAACTCCGAGCGGCTCATCTCGGCGCCGCCGAGACGACCCGAGCACTGGATCCGGATGCCCTTGGCACCGGAGCGCATGGTCGTCTGCATCGCCTTGCGCATCGCGCGACGGAACTGCACGCGACCGCTCAGCTGCTCGGCGACACCCTGAGCGACGAGCTGGGCGTCGAGCTCGGGCTGCTTGACCTCGAGGATGTTGAGCTGCACCTGCTTGCCGGTGAGCTTCTCGAGCTCACCACGGATGCGGTCGGCCTCGGCGCCGCGGCGACCGATGACGATGCCCGGACGCGCGGTGTGGATGTCGACGCGGACGCGGTCACGCGTGCGCTCGATCTCCACGCGGCTGATGCCGGCGCGATCCATGCCCTTGGTCAGCAGCTTGCGGATCTTGACGTCCTCACCGACGTAGCTGCTGTACAGCTTGTCGGCGTACCAGCGGCTCTTGTGGTCGGTCGAGATGCCGAGTCGGAAGCCGTGCGGGTTGATCTTCTGGCCCATGTCAGCGACCGCCCTTCTTCGAGTTCTTGCGCGACTGCGGCACGTCAGCGGCCGGCTGCACGACGACGGTCAGGTGGCTCGTGCGCTTGAGGATGCGGTTGGCCGCACCCTTGGCGCGCGGGCGCCAACGCTTCATGGTCGGCCCCTCGTCGACGTGCACGACGGAGATCACGAGGTCGGACGCGTCCAGGCCCTCGGTGGTCTCGGCGTTCGCGACGGCGGACTCCACGAGCTTGTAGAAGTTCGACGCGACGGCCTGCGGAGCGAACCGCAGGATCGCGAGAGCCTCGTCGGTGTCCATGCCGCGGACCAGGTCGCCGACACGGCGGGCCTTCTGCGGCGTGACCCGCACGAAGCGGGCCACGGCGAACGCGCCCGGTGCGTCGCCCAGCAGGCGCTCGCGGCGCGCGCTGACGTTGTCTCGGGTGGCTGCACTCATCGCCTCTTGGCCTTTCGATCGTCCTTCTCGTGACCGCGGAAGGTACGGGTGGGGGCGAACTCGCCCAGCTTGTGCCCGACCATCGCGTCGGTGATGAACACCGGGACGTGCTTGCGGCCGTCGTGCACGGCGACCGTGTGTCCGATGAAGGACGGCAGGATCATCGAGCGACGCGACCAGGTCTTGATCACGGTGTGGGTTCCGGCCTCGTTCTGAGCGTCCACCTTCTTCTCGAGGTGGCCGTCGACGAAGGGACCCTTCTTCAAACTACGGGGCATTCTCTACTCCTGGTTCCTGAGCTCGTCGTAGCTCAGCGGCCGGACTTGCGGCGGCGGACGATCATCTGGTCGCTGGCCTTGCGCTTGCGCGTACGGCCCTCGGGCTTGCCCCACGGGGAGACGGGGTGACGTCCACCGGACGTCTTGCCCTCGCCACCACCGTGCGGGTGGTCGATCGGGTTCATGGCGACACCACGGACGGTCGGGCGCTTGCCCTTCCAGCGGTTGCGTCCTGCCTTGCCCCAGTTGATGTTGGACTGCTCGGCGTTGCCGACCTCGCCGATCGTGGCGCGGCAGCGGACGTCGACGTAGCGCATCTCGCCGGAGGGCAGGCGCACCTGGGCGCGCGTACCCTCCTTGGCGACCAGCTGGACACGCACTCCGGCGGACCGACCCATCTTGGCGCCACCACCGGGACGCAGCTCCACGGCGTGGATCTGGGTACCGACGGGGATGTTGCGCAGCGGCAGGTTGTTGCCGACCTTGATGTCGGCGGTCGGCCCGGCCTCGATGGCCTGGCCCTGACGGATGCCGTCGGGCGCGATGATGTAGCGCTTCTCGCCGTCGGCGTAGTGCAGGAGCGCGATGCGCGCGGTGCGGTTGGGGTCGTACTCGATGTGAGCGACCTTGGCCGGCACGCCGTCCTTGTCGTAGCGCTTGAAGTCGATCACGCGGTAGGCACGCTTGTGGCCGCCACCCTGGTGGCGCGTGGTGATGCGACCCTGGTTGTTGCGGCCGCCCTTCTTGGGCAGCGGCTCCACGAGGGACTTCTCCGGCGTGGTGCGGGTGATCTCGGCGAAGTCGGCGACGCTGGAGCCTCGACGGCCCGGCGTGGTCGGCTTGTACTTGCGAATAGCCATGTCTGGTCAGTCCTCAGCTCGGGCTCGAGAAGATGTCGATGCTCTGGCCGGCGGCGACGCTCACGATGGCCCGCTTGGTGTCCTTGCGCTTGCCCTCACCGTTGCGGGTGCGACGCGTCTTGCCCTTGCGGTTGATCGTGTTGACGGCCGTCACCTTGACGCCGAACACGTTCTCGACGGCGATCTTGATCTCCGTCTTGTTCGCGTCCGGACGCACCAGGAACGTGTACTTGTTGTCGTCGATGAGCGCGTACGTCTTCTCGGAGACGACGGGCGCGATCAGGACGTCGCGGTGGTCCTTGTGCAGGGTGCTCATGCTCACTCACCAGCCTTCGTGAAACCGGCGGCCTGCGCGGTCTCCTCGGTGTCGAACCAGACCTCGGCGACCGTCTGGTCGTACCAGGGGCTGTCCGCGGTGTGGTACTTCATCGAGTCGGCGTTGCCCTTGATCTCGTGACCCTTGGGGGCGTTGCCGCTCTTGAGCGGGGCCTTGGAGCCGGGACCGTAGGGCTGCGTCTTGGTCGCACCCTCGGTCGCGTCGGCGGCCGGGGCCTCGACCTTCTCGGCGGGCTCGGCGTCGGCCTTCGTGGCCTCGGCCTTCTTCGCCGGAGCCTTCTTCGCCTTGGCCTTCGTGGCCGGCTTCGCAGCAGGCTTGGCGTCGGCCTCGACGACCGCGGCGCTCAGCGCGACGGTCTCGGTGCCCTCGGCCGAACGCGCCTCGACGAAGGCCTCGAACGCGGCCTGCGTGAAGATCACGTCGTCGCTCAGCACGACGTCGTACGTGTTCAGCTGGTCGAAGGTCAGCACGACGAGGTCGGTGACGTTGCGCAGGCTCTTGGCCGTCAGCGCGTCCTCGCGCTTGACGACCACGAGCACGCGGCGACGCGTGGTGAGCTCGGCGATCGCGGCGACGGCGGCCTTGGTGGAGGGCACCTCACCGGTGACGAGCGACTCCACCACGTGCAGACGTCCGGAGCGGGCCCGGTCCGAGAGGGCACCGCGCAGGGCGGCGGCCTTCATCTTCTTGGGGGTCCGCTGGTCGTAGCTGCGCGGCGTGGGGCCGTGCACGATGCCACCACCGTTGTACTGGGGTGCGCGGATCGAGCCCTGACGGGCGCGGCCGGTTCCCTTCTGGCGGTAGGGCTTCTTGCCACCACCGGACACCTCGCCACGCGACTTGACGTCGTGCGTGCCCTGACGGGCGGCGGCGAGCTGGGCGGTGACGACCTGGTGGATCAGGGGGATGTTCGTCTGCACGCCGAAGATGTCGACGGGCAGCGCGGCATCAATGGTCTTGACGGCCATGGATCAGGCTCCCTTCGCGGCAGAGCGGACCACGACGAGTCCACCCTTGGGGCCGGGGACCGCGCCCTTGACGAGGATGACGCCCTTGGCGGCATCCACGGCGTGGACGGTCAGGTTCTGGGTGGTGACGGTCTCGGCGCCCATGTGGCCGGCCATGCGCAGGCCCTTGAAGACGCGACCCGGGGTGGCGCAGCCACCGATCGAGCCGGGCTTGCGGTGGTTGCGGTGCGCGCCGTGGGAGGCTCCGACGCCGGAGAAGCCGTGACGCTTCATGACGCCGGCGAAGCCCTTGCCCTTGCTCGTGGCGGTCACGTCGATCTCGTCGCCCGCGGCGAAGATCTCCGGGGAGATCTCCTGGCCCAGGGCGTAGTCGGCGATGGCCTCGGTGCGGATCTCGACGACGTGGCGGCGCGGCGTGACGCCGGCCTTCGCGAAGTGTCCGGCCTCGGGCTTGTTGACCTTGCGTCCGTCGATCTCGCCGAAGCCGATCTGGACGGCGCTGTAGCCGTCGGTCTCGGGCGTGCGGATCTGCGTGACGACGTTGGTCTCGGCAGCGAGGACCGTGACGGGCACGATCTTGCCCTCGGCGTCCCAGACCTGGGTCATGCCGAGCTTGCGGCCCAGGAGGCCGCGCGCGTTGACGGTGGAGGAGGTGCTCATGTGTTCAGGTCCTCCCTCAGAGCTTGATCTCGATGTCGACACCGGCCGGCAGGTCGAGTCGCATGAGCGAGTCGACGGTCTTCGGCGTCGGGTCGATGATGTCGATGAGCCGCTTGTGCGTACGCATCTCGAAGTGCTCGCGGCTGTCCTTGTACTTGTGCGGCGACCGGATGACGCAGTACACGTTCTTCTCGGTCGGCAGGGGCACGGGGCCGGCCACGGAGGCTCCGGTGCGCGTGACCGTGTCGACGATCTTGCGCGCCGAGGTGTCGATCACCTCGTGGTCGTAGGCCTTGAGCCGGATACGGATCTTCTGTCCCGCCATGCTCTGGTCGTCCTTACTCTTCGTCAGCTGTGTGTGCCCCTGGGGCTGGTTCTCCCTGGAGGGGATCGCTCCCCCTCCGCCCCCGAGGTCGGGCGTGTCGCGGAGTTGACCACGAGCGTGCGCGAACCTTCTGGAGTTGGGTGGTTGGACCGCCGGTCCCGGGCCGCGGCCTCTGACGAGTCCGCGTCTCCTACGTTTCCAGCAGCCAGGCCGTTCACCGTGCGGCGCACCCGTCGGTCCCGGCGTGAGTTCCGGGCAAGCACGCCCCAGCAATACGGCCGGAGCAACCGCACTAGTCTGACAGAGACTCCCCCGCAAACACAAATCGCCCCCTCCCCCGTTCTCGGGGGGCACGCGTGGGGGCTCCGTCGCCCCGCGGTTGCGCGGCGTCAGCACCCGCTGAGCCTGCTGCTGCGTCGGGCCGGCTCCTCCTCGCGGTGGGCTCCGAAAGGGCCTCGACCGAGGACCTCGGTGCGCCTCCGGACCGGGCTCGCGAGCTCCGGCGGGGCCAGGAGGTAGGTAGCGCACCGAACCACTCCGTCAGAGGTAGGTGACGCACCTGTCTGCCGCGCTGAGAGGTGCGATGCCTACCGCAGACCAGACGGTCGGGCGCGTCACCTACCCCCACGCACTCGCCGACTGCCCGGGAGCCCGCCCGAACCCGGTGCCACCCGGCCGACCCCCGCAGGAAACCCGCCCACGAGCCCGGACACGACGAAGCCCCCCGGACCCGAGGGTCCGAGGGGCTTCGTCTCAGCAGTGCTGGTGTGTCGTCAGATCACTTGTTGATCTTGGTGACACGACCGGCGCCGACGGTGCGGCCGCCCTCGCGGATGGCGAAGCGCAGGCCCTCCTCCATGGCGATCGGCTGGATCAGCTCGACGCTCATCTCGGTGTTGTCGCCGGGCATGACCATCTCGGTGCCCTCGGGCAGCGTGACGACGCCGGTGACGTCCGTCGTGCGGAAGTAGAACTGCGGACGGTAGTTGTTGAAGAACGGCGTGTGACGGCCACCCTCCTCCTTGGACAGGATGTAGACCTGGCCCTCGAACTCCGTGTGCGGCGTGGTGGAACCGGGCGCGATGATGACCATGCCGCGCTCGACGTCCTCACGCTTCGTGCCACGCAGGAGCAGTCCGACGTTCTCGCCGGCCTGGCCCTCGTCGAGCAGCTTGCGGAACATCTCGATGCCCGTGACGGTCGTCGTCTGCTTGGTCTCACGGATGCCGACGATGTCGACGGTCTCGTTGACCTTGACGATGCCGCGCTCGATGCGACCGGTGATGACCGTGCCACGACCGGTGATCGTGAAGACGTCCTCGACCGGCATGAGGAACGGCTTGTCCGTCTCACGCGGGGGCAGCGGGATGTACTCGTCGACCGCGTTCATGAGCTCGAGGATCGACTCGCCCCACTTGGCGTCGCCCTGCAGCGCCGGGTGAGCAGCGACCTTGACGACGGGGACGTTGTCGCCGTCGAACTCCTGGTCGCTGAGCAGCTCGCGGACCTCGAGCTCGACGAGCTCCAGGATCTCCTCGTCGTCGACCATGTCGCACTTGTTCAGGGCGACGACCATGGCGGGGACGCCGACCTGGCGGGCCAGGAGGACGTGCTCACGGGTCTGCGGCATCGGGCCGTCGGTGGCGGCGACCACGAGGATCGCGCCGTCCATCTGAGCCGCGCCGGTGATCATGTTCTTGACGTAGTCGGCGTGACCGGGGCAGTCGACGTGCGCGTAGTGACGGTTCTCCGTCTGGTACTCCACGTGCGCGATCGAGATCGTGATGCCGCGCTGACGCTCCTCGGGAGCCTTGTCGATCTGGTCGAAGGCCGAGGCCTCGTTCAGATCGGGGTACTTGTCGTGCAGCACCTTGGTGATCGCCGCGGTCAGCGTCGTCTTACCGTGGTCGATGTGACCGATGGTGCCGATGTTCATGTGCGGCTTGGTCCGCTCGAACTTCGCCTTAGCCACTGGGGCTCCTTCTGGGTTGTGAGTTGCAGTGTCTGGAATGTTGCCGGATCTGAAAGCCGTCGGGTCCCGCGGGGAGACCTAGGCCACCTTACCGATGACGCCGAGCGTTACTCGCCGCGGGCCTTCTTGATGATCTCCTCCGCCACGGCCTTGGGGACCTCGGCGTAGGAGTCGAACTGCATCGAGTACGAGGCACGCCCCGAGGTCTTGGACCTCAGGTCGCCCACGTAGCCGAACATCTCGGACAGCGGTACCAGTGCCTTGATCATCTTGGCACCGCCGTAGCCCTCCTCCATCGCCTGGACCTGTCCACGGCGGGAGTTGAGGTCGCCGATCACGTCGCCCATGTAGTCCTCGGGCGTCGTGACCTCGACGGCGAACATCGGCTCGAGCAGAGCCGGGTCGGCCTTGCGTGCGGCCTCCTTGAAGGCCATGTTGCCGGCCAGCTTGAACGCCAGCTCGCTGGAGTCGACGTCGTGGTACGCGCCGTCCTCCAGGGTGAACTTGACGTCGACCATGGGGTAGCCGGCGAGCACGCCGAACTCCATGGCTGCCTGACCGCCGGCGTCGACCGAGGGGATGTACTCCTTCGGCACGCGACCACCGGTGACCTCGTTGTGGAACTCGTAGCCGCCCTCGCCGCCCGCGTCGGGGCCGTTGGGGGCCACGCCGATGACGACCTTGGCGAACTGTCCGGAACCACCGGTCTGCTTCTTGTGGGTGTAGCTGTGACCGGTGACCGTCTTCTTGATGGTCTCGCGGTACGCGACCTGCGGCTTGCCGACGTTGGCCTCGACCTTGAACTCGCGCTTCATGCGGTCCACGAGGATGTCGAGGTGGAGCTCGCCCATGCCGGCGATGATCGTCTGTCCGGTCTCCTCGTCGGTGTGGACCTGGAACGTCGGGTCCTCCTCGGCGAGCTTCTGGATGGCGACGCCGAGCTTCTCCTGGTCGCTCTTGGTCTTGGGCTCGATGGCGACCTGGATGACCGGGTCGGGGAAGGTCATCGACTCGAGCACGATCGGCTTGGCCGAGTCGGCCAGCGTCTCGCCCGTGGTCGTGTCCTTGAGGCCCATGACGGCCACGATCTGGCCGGCGCCGACCGACGCGATCTCCTCACGCTTGTTGGCGTGCATCTGGTAGACCTTGCCGATCCGCTCCTTGCGGCCCTTGGTCACGTTGAGCACCGAGGTGCCCGACTCCAGGCGACCGGAGTACACGCGGACGAAGGTGAGCTTGCCCAGGTGCGGGTCCGTGGCGATCTTGAAGGCCAGGCCGGCGAACGGCGCGTCCTCCGACGGCGGGCGGGTGTCCTCGACGGTCTCGTCCTTGGCGTCGTGGCCCTTGACGTCGCCCACGTCGATCGGGGACGGCAGGAAGTCGACGACGGCGTCGAGCAGGGGCTGCACGCCCTTGTTCTTGAACGCCGTGCCGCACAGCACCGGGTTGAGCTCGGCGGCCAGGGTGGCGCGACGGATCGCGGCCTTCAGCTCGTCGACGGGGATGTCCTCGCCGTCGAGGAACTTCTCGGCGATCGCGTCGTCGACGTCGGAGAGCGTCTCCAGGAGGGCCTCGCGACCCTCGGCGGCGGCGTCGGCGAGCTCGGCCGGGATCTCCTCGACCGTGTAGTCCTCACCGATCGTCGTCTCGCCGCGCCACGTGAGGGCACGCATGCCGACGAGGTCGACGACGCCGAGGAAGTCGCTCTCGGCACCGATCGGCAGCTGCAGGACCAGCGGCGTGGCGCCGAGGCGCTCGCGGATGGTCTTGACGCAGAAGTCGAACGAGGCGCCCGTGCGGTCGAGCTTGTTGACGAAGCACATGCGCGGCACGCCGTACTTGTCGGCCTGGCGCCACACGGTCTCGGACTGCGGCTCGACACCGGCGACACCGTCGAACACGGCGACGGCACCGTCGAGGACGCGCAGCGAGCGCTCGACCTCGACCGTGAAGTCGACGTGACCGGGGGTGTCGATGATGTTGATCTGGTGGTCCTTCCACCAGCAGGTCGTCGCGGCGGACGTGATGGTGATGCCGCGCTCCTGCTCCTGCTCCATCCAGTCCATGGTGGCGCCGCCGTCGTGGACCTCACCGATCTTGTAGGTGATGCCGGTGTAGAACAGGATCCGCTCGGTGGTGGTGGTCTTGCCGGCGTCGATGTGCGCCATGATGCCGATGTTGCGGACCCGGGTCAGGTCGGTGGTGATGTCGGTTGCCACGTGGCTTCAGCTTTCCTTCGGAAGTCTTGGATGTTCTGTCGCCGGAGCACCGGGGTGCTCCGGCGAACCGGCTACCAGCGGTAGTGGGCGAAGGCGCGGTTGGCCTCTGCCATCTTGTGCGTGTCCTCGCGCTTCTTGACGCTGCCGCCGAGGCCGTTGCTGGCGTCGAGGAGCTCGTTCATGAGGCGCTCGGCCATCGTCTTCTCGCGACGCTCGCTCGAGTACTTGACCAGCCAGCGCAGGGCGAGGGTGGTCTGGCGGGCGGGGCGGACCTCGATCGGGACCTGGTAGGTCGCACCGCCGACACGACGGGACTTGACCTCGAGGGCGGGCTTGACGTTGTCGAGCGCGCGCTTGAGGGTGACGACCGGGTCGGTGCCGGACTTGTCGCGGGTGCCCTCGAGCGCGGTGTAGACGATGCGCTGGGCGGTCTGCTTCTTGCCGTCGACGAGGATCTTGTTGATCAGCATCGTGACGAGCTGGTTGTTGTAGACCGGGTCGGTCTCGGGGATGCGCTTCGGCGCGGGACCCTTGCGAGGCATTAGCTCTTCTCCTTCTTCGCGCCGTAGCGGCTGCGAGCCTGCTTGCGACCCTTGACACCCTGGGTGTCGAGGGAGCCGCGAACGATCTTGTAGCGCACACCCGGGAGGTCCTTCACACGACCGCCACGCACGAGCACGATGGAGTGCTCCTGGAGGTTGTGGCCCTCACCGGGGATGTACGCGGTGACCTCGGTACCGGAAGACAGACGCACACGAGCGACCTTGCGAAGCGCCGAGTTCGGCTTCTTCGGGGTCGTGGTGTAGACGCGGGTGCAGACACCGCGGCGCTGGGGCGAGCCCTTGAGTGCCGGCGTGGTGGTCTTGGTCACCTTGGTCTGGCGGCCCTTGCGGACCAGCTGGTTGATCGTGGGCACTACGGACTTCTTTCTTCAGGCGAGAAGGACTCTGAGTCGTGCTGCACTCGCCGCCGAACTGGTGCTGGGTGGCGGGATGCGCGCAGCGGCCTGGCAGATCCAGGCACAGCACTCAACAGTACCTTCCCGCACAACGCCCGAGCAAATCGCGGAGTTCCCGCGGCCGGGCTGCTCCGGACGGGTCTCGTCCTGCGGCTGCGTCGGCTCGGACTCGTCCTGCGGCTGCGCTGCCTCGGCGCCGAGCCGGGTCAGGCTCCGAAAGGCCTCGAACGGGGAGCCGACCGGGCCGGCGGGGCCACCACCGGGCAGTGAGAGGTAGGTGGGCCGCGCCACGCGAGGGGTGGAGGTAGGCCGCCCGCGGATGGCGGGCCCGTATCCGCGGGCGGCCTACCTCCCGGGGCGGCTGAAGCGCGGGCCACCTACCGCGCGGGGCACGGAGCGGGCGCACCCGGATCGGCGCGCACCCAGGTCCCTCGTCGAGGCCTCCGCGGCGCAGGTCCGCGGCGAGGCGCGGCGGCGCAGCCGCAGGACGGGACGAAGCCGGGCGGCGCAGCCTCGGGACGAGACCTACTCCCCCGGCGCGAGCAGCTCGGTCAGGTGGATCGCCGGCACGTCGGCCAGGTCGTCGAGCTGGGTGCGGCAGGAGAAGCCGTCGGCCAGGACGACCGCGCCCTCCCCCATCGCGCGGACGGCGGGCATCAGCTGCTGCTCCGCGACCGCCACCGACACCTCGTAGTGGCCACGCTCGACCCCGAAGTTGCCGGCCAGGCCGCAGCAGCCCGACAGCCTCGTGACCGTGGCCCCGGTCCGGCCGAGCAGGTCCATGTCGGCCTCGAAGCCGAGCACCGACGACTGGTGGCAGTGCGGCTGGACGACGACCTCGGTGCCCCTGAGGTCCGGCGGCTCCCAGCCGTCGGTCCGCGCCAGCAGCTCGGCCACGGTGTGGACGCCGGCCGCGACCTCGACGGCCCGCGGGTCGTCGGTCAGCTCCACGGCGTCGGACCGCAGGACGGCGAGGCACGAGGGCTCGAGGCCGACCACCGGCACGCCGGCGGCGACGTACTCGTGCAGCACGGCCACGGTGCGCTCGACGAGCTCGCGGGCGGTGTCGAGCTGGCCGGTCGTGATCCACGTGAGCCCGCAGCAGGACTGCTTCTGCACGACCTCGACCCGGTAGCCGGCGGACTCCAGGAGCCGGACGGCGGCGAGGCCGCCCGACGTGGAGAAGTACTCGGTGAAGGAGTCGGCCCAGATCGCCACGCGCGGTCGCTCGTCGCGGGAGGCCTCGGCCCGAGCGGTGAGCAGCGGTCGCGCCGCCCGGCTGAAGCGCTGCGTGGCGAAGGCAGGCAGGCTGCGACGCTGGTCGACGCCCGCCACCCAGCGAGCCACGTGGGCGAGTCCGGGCACGCGCAGCGCGAGGTTCGCCAGGCGAGCCACCGGAGAGGTGAGCCGCGCCCAGAACGGCAGCTTGCCGAGCACGTAGTGGCTGCGGGGACGGACCCGCCCCCGGTAGGTCTGGTGCAGCACCTCGGACTTGTAGGTGGCCATGTCGATGCCGGTGGGGCAGTCGTTCAGGCAGCCCTTGCAGGAGAGGCAGAGGTCGAGCGCCTCGTGCACCTCGGGAGCGCGGTAGCCGCCGGTGACGAGACGTCCGTCGACCATCTCCTGCAGCACACGGGCGCGGCCACGGGTGGAGTCCTTCTCGTCGCGGGTGGCCTGGAACGAGGGGCACATGACGCCGTTCGACGTCCGGTTGTCGGCCAGGCACTTGCCGACGCCGGTGCAGCGGTGCACGGCGGCACCCAGGTCGCCGTCGTCGTGCAGCAGGCGCAGGCCGCGACGGGTGCCCTGGAGGCCCGCGGCCCACCCCTTGCCCTGCGCGCGTAGATCGGCATCCAGGGCGCGCACGCCCGGCAGGGGTGCCGGGACTCCGCGGCCATGGGGGGCGGCGGACGGCACAGGATCGGGGTCGACGAGGACGCCGGGGTTGAGCAGGTCGTCGGGGTCGAGCACGTGCTTGACGCCGCGGAAGAGCGCGAGAGCCGGGGCGGAGTACATGAGCGGCAGCAGCTCCGAGCGGGCCCGGCCGTCGCCGTGCTCGCCCGAGAAGGAGCCACCGTGCGACGCGGTCAGGCGGGCGGCGTCCTCGATGAAGGCCCGGTACCCGGCCGGACCACCGGGCTCGGAGATCGGGAAGTCGATCCGCACGTGCACGCAGCCGTCGCCGAGGTGGCCGTACGGCTCGCCGTGCAGGTCGTGCTGCTGGAGCAGGGCGTCGAAGTCGCGCAGGTAGGCGCCGACGCTCGCGGGCGGCACGGCGGCGTCCTCCCAGCCGGAGAGCGCGGGGCGGTCCCAGATGCGTGACGCGAGACCGGCGCCCTCCTCGCGGATCCGCCAGAACGCCGCCTGCTCGGCCACCGACGTCACGTGGCGGTGCGCCAGCGCGGCCGAGTCGGCCACGACGCGGTCGGCCTGGGCCGCGAGCTCGGCGGGGTCGTCGCCGGCCAGCTCCACGTAGAGGAAGCCGCCGCCGCGGGGATACTCGGGCACGCCCGCGGCACCCTTGGCGGCCCGGTAGACCTCGATGATCCGGGCGCCGAGGCCCTCGCAGGCGATCGGACCGTGCGGAAGCATGGTGGGCACGTCGTCCCCGGCCTCGGCCATCGACCCGTACCCCAGCACGACGAGGTGCACGTGGCGCGGCGTGGCCACCAGGTCGACGGTGGCACCGAGCAGCACGCCGAGCGTGCCTTCGGACCCGGCCATGAAGGACGCGACGTCGAAGCCCCGCTCGGGCAGCAGGTGCTCGAGGCTGTAGCCGGAGACCTGGCGGCCGAAGCGGCCGAGCTCGGTGCGCACGGTCGCGAGATCGGTCGCGACGACGTCGCGCAGCCGGTCCAGGGTGGGCGACGTCGCGGTGACGTCACGGCCCACCACCAGGCGCTCCCCCGTCCCCGCGGCGAGGTCCAGCGCGGCCACGTTGTCGGAGCTGCGGCCGTACCCGAGGGCACGGTTGCCGCACGCGTTGTTGCCGATCATGCCGCCGATCGTGCAGCGGGTGTGCGTGGACGGGTCGGGCCCGAAGCGCAGGCCCTGCGGCGCCGCGACCTTCTGCAGCGCCGCGTGCACCACACCCGGGTCGACCCGTGCGACCCGCCGCTCGGCGTCGACCTCGTGCACCCGGTTGAGGTGCTTGGCGAAGTCGACCACGATCCCGGTGCCGACGGCGTTGCCGGCGATGGAGGTGCCGGCGCCGCGGGACGTGACGGGCACCCCGGTGGCGCGCGACGCGTCGAGGACGGCGAGCACCTCGTCGACCTCGCGCGGCCGCACGACCACCTGCGGCACGACGCGGTAGAGCGAGGCGTCGGTGCTGTAGAGCGCACGCGTGGTGGTCGAGTCGTCGACGTCGGCGACGCCGCGGCGGCGCAGCTCGGCCACCACGTCGGACGCGGAGGCGCTCCCGGCCGTCGGCGGCGCCTCGAGGCTCACCACAGCTCGAGCGAGGCGTCGAGGATCCCCGCGACGTCGTCCTCGGTGACCTCGCGCGGGGCCGTGGCGAGGAGGCGCTGCTGCTTCATGGCGCCCTCGACGAGCGGGTCGAGGTCGGCGGCGCCGAACCCGACGGCGGCGAGGCCGGCGGGGATGCCGACGTCGCGCATGACCGCCGTGAGCACCTGCGGCAGCAGGTCGGCCGGGTCGTCGGTCATGACGGCGTCGGGGTCGAGCAGGCGGGCGGCGCGCACGTGGCGGTCGGGGGCGGCGTCGAAGGTGAACCGGAACGCGGCGGGTGCGGTGAGGGACACCGCCATGCCGTGCGGCACGAGGCCGGCGTGGCCTGAGGCGCCGTCGTCCGCCGGGTAGTGGTCGGGACGGAACTCGCGGACCTGTCCGGCGATCGGGTAGGCGTTCGCGTGCGGGATGTGCACGCCCGCGTTGCCGAACCCGAGCCCGGCGAAGGTGGCGGCCGTGGCGACCTGCGTGCGTGCCTCGAGGTCGCCGCCGTGGGTCACGGCGCGACGGAAGGACGTGGCCATGAGGGCGAGAGCGCGCTCGGACCAGACGTCGGAGATCGGGTTCGAGCCGCAGTAGGGCACCCGCTGGTCGGCGGTCTTGGCCTCGTAGGACGCGTAGGGCCGAGCCGTGTAGCTCTCCAGCGCGTGGCACAGGATGTCGAGCCCGGACGCGGCGGTCACGTTCGCCGGCTGGGTCAGGGTCAGCTCGGGGTCCACGACGGCCAGGGTCGGCCGCAGCCGGGGGTGGGAGATGCCGGTCTTGACGTGCTGGCTCACCACGTCGAGGACGCAGATGGTCGTGCTCTCGCTGCCCGTCCCGGTCGTGGTCGGCACGGCCACGAGGGGAAGCAGCGGGTTGGCCGGGGCGCGACCGCCGCCGACGGGCGCGTTCACGTAGTCCATGAGCTCGCCGTCGTTGGTGAGCATCAGGTCGACGGCCTTGGCGGTGTCGATGCTGCTGCCGCCACCGACCGCGAGCACGGCGTCGAACGGACCGTTCTCGCGGGCGAAGGAAATGGCCTCGAGCAGGCTCGCGTCGGTGGGCTCCACCCGACTCCGGTCGAAGGTCACGACGTCGATCCCGTCGCGACCGACGCGCTCGGCGATCTCGGCGGGCGCCCCGGTGGCGGCCACGCCGGGGTCGGTCACCAGCAGGACCCGGCGCGCGCCCAGCACGGCGAGGTCGTGGCCGAGCTCGTGGCGGGCGCCGACGCCCAGCTTGAGGCCGGGAGCACCGTAGGTGAAGACGGTCTCGGGATGGTCGGGGGCGAACCCGCTCGCACCGTGGCTCATGTCCGCTCCTGCCGGCCGGGATCCGATGATCGGGAGATGTCGTCCGACAGTAGCATGCTACTGACGACGAACGAGGCGGTCCGCGTCCTCCAGGCCGCGACGTCGACCTCCGGGTCCAGCTGGCGCGCGAGCAGCTCGGCGGTGTGCACGAGGTGGTCGCGCATGAGCACCGCCGCGCTCCGGACGTCACCGGCGACGACCGCCTCGACGATGGGCGTGTGCTCCTCGAGGATCTCCTGCGCACCACGCGACCGGTGCAGGGTCACCGCGCCTCGCGCCTGGATGGAGGCGCGCAGCGCCAGCACCTCCTCCCCCAGCCTGCTGTTGCCGCTCACCGCGTGCAGGGCGGCGTGCAGGGCCCGGTCGTGGCCGTCGAACGCCTGCTCGTCCCCGTCCCTGGCCGCCTGCGCCATCGCCGCCAGGTGACCCTCCAGAGCGGCGCACTGGTCGGCGTCGGCGTGCCGTGCGGCGAACGCGGCGGCGGGGACCTCCAGCAGCAGGCGCAGGTCGAAGACCTCCAGCACGTCCTGCACCGTGACGCCCCGGACCCGGAGCCCCCGGTTGCGCTCGACCGTGACGAGCCCGGCGTCGGCCAGGCGGAGCACGGCCTCGCGCACGGGGGTGCGGGAGACCTCGAGCTCGTCGGCGAGCCGGTAGATCGAGTGCTGGGACCCCGGAGCCATCCGACCGGTCAGGATCTCCTCCCGCAGGCGGGCGAACACCCGCTCGGCGGTCGTCGTGCGGGCGGTCATCGCGTCGCCTCCTCGCCCCGTGTCCGGACCTGACGCGCCAACCTACCGCGCCCGCGTCGACCTGGGAGGCGCACCGTTGTGCGCCTGCGGCAGGATGGAACGGACCGGTTCGCGCTCCGGACCGGTCGAGGCACGCCCCCGCACCGGGCTCGACCCAGCCCCGAGGAGACCCATGAGACGGACCGCGACCCTGCTCGCCCTCGTCGGCGTGCTCACCCTCGGCGCGTGCGAGACCCGGTCCCAGTCCGACGTCGACCCGAGTGCCGACCCGAGCGCCCAGGCCTCTGCCGCCGTCGACGTCACCGAGCACGAGTCCGGCCCGCAGAGCCCGATCTCCTACGGGCTGGAGGTGCCCTCCGGCGCCGCGCAGCTCGGCCCGCTCGTGCGCTACCGCAGCCCCGCACTCATCCAGGCCTACCAGCCGCAGCTCGACGCGGCCGAGGCCCAGAGGGAGGCGGCCGAGGCCGCCGGCGACGAGGACGCCTCCGAGGCACCGGAGCCCACGCCGAGCGAGAGCGAGACGCCCGCGACGCGCCCCAGCGACGACACCTTCGCCCTCATCGACGACGCACCTCGCCCCGACGTCACGATCTCGCTGCTGCGCGTCGACGGGGACCCGACGCTCGTGCTGCGGCGGCTGATCGCCCAGGTCAACGCCGTCATCCCCGATGCCAACCTCGTCGAGGACGACCTCTCGCAGTACTGCAGGGCCGAGGGCAAGCGGATCACCGGCTGCACGGTCTCCGCGCGCGGCGCCACCGCCGACGACCGCGACATCCGCATCACCATCACCGCCGACCCCGGCGACGTGGCCACCCGCACCGCGTACCCGGCCAGCGACCGCCGCCCCGTCATGACCGTGCGCGCCGAGTACCTGGGCGATCCCCGCAGTGGCCAGCTGGAGCCCCGCGCCTCCTCGGCCGAGGTCCCCCGCGACGTCGAGGGCGAGGACCGGTCCGGGCTCATCTGGCCGAGCATGGACGTCGAGGCCGAGGGCAGCGAACCCCTGCTCGATGGACGCTGGACCGTCCCGTCCACGGGGACCCTCCTGCTGAGCGGCGACCGACCGCGCTTCGCGGCCGTCGTGGCCGACCGGGTGCGCGAGGCCGACGCGATCGCCGAGGACTTCGCGGCCAGCGTCGGGACCCCCACCAAGGACGTGGTGGAGGACCTCAACGAGATCAGCACGACGTACTCGGCGCGCGGCGAGGACGGGAGCCGCGCCCGCGCGACCTTCGTGCTGTCGGCCCGCGGGAGCTACGCGATGCTCTTCTACACGCCCGCGCCCGCCAAGCCCTGATCGCCCCGGCTCGCTACCGACACCGCCCGCTACCGGTACTGCTCGAGGTGCTCGAGCGCGTGCTGGACGGCGGGCAGCAGCCGGCGTTCTCCGTCGTCGACGTGGTCGAGCGGGAGCCAGGCCGCGACGTCGGCGGTGCCGTCGACCTCGACGACCCGAGGCGCGGGCAGCGGTCGGCCGGGCCCTGCCCCCTCGACGGTGACGGCGTACAGCAGGTGGACGCCGTGGTAGTCCTCGAACCGGTCGTCGCGCCCCGGCGCCACGGTGTGCACGTCGTGGACGTCGACCAGGCGGCTGGTGGTCGCGGCGAGACCCGTCTCCTCGTGCAGCTCGCGCAGCACGGCGTCGTGCGGCGACTCCCCGTGCTCGACGCCGCCGCCGGGCAGCGCCCACCACCCCGCGGGGTAGCCGGACGGCGAGACCCGGGTCAGCAGCAGGTGCGGCACGCCGCGCTCGTCGTCGACGACCACGACCGCATAGGCACCCAGTCGCTGGGTGCGACGCGCGTCCTGGCTGCTCGTCATCGGCTCCCCCTTGCCCGCTCCACTAGAGTTCTTCCACGATGAGCGCTCTCGACCCGTTGCCCGTGACGACCGCTGCCCCCAAGGAGCGTGTCGCCTACCTCGACAACGCACGGTACTGGGTGATGCTGCTCGTCGTGATCGGGCACTCCCTGACGCAGTTCGTGGCCATGGACTCGGCCCGCGGCGTGTACGTGTGGATCTACGCGTTCCACATGCCGTTCTTCATCCTGATCTCCGGGTACACCGCGCGCCGGTACATGGGCGACGCCCGCCAGGTGCGGCGGATCGTCAGCACCCTCGTCGTCCCGTACCTGATCGTCGAGATCTCGATGCAGATGATCACGCGCCACTACACCGACGAGCCGGACCCCTACATGTTCCTCTCGCCCCAGTGGCTGGCCTGGTTCATGGCGGCGCTGTTCGTGTGGCGGCTGACCACCCCGATCTGGCGGGCGCTGAAGTACCCCATCACGACGTCGATCGCCATCTCGCTCCTCGTCGGGCTCATCGAGGTGCCGAACGTGCTCGCGCTGCCGAAGATCCTGGGGTTCCTGCCCTTCTACGTGATCGGGCTGCACATGAGTCGCGAGCGCTTCGAGCGGCTGGCCGACACCCGCATCCGCATCGCGTCGGCGCTGCTGCTCGCCGGCAGCTTCGTGGTCTGCTACCTGTACTCGGCCGACTGGACGCTCGACTGGCTGCTCTGGAAGCAGCGCTACGACGAGGACCCGTTGGGCGCCACCCCGCTCGAGGGGATCACGCAGCGCGCCGAGCTGTTGGTGGTGGGCCTCGTGCTCACGTTCGCGGCCCTCTCGCTCGTGCCGCGTCGACGCTCGTGGACGACGTTCATGGGCAGCCGCACCTTCTACTGCTACCTCCTGCACGGCTACATCATCCTGGTCCTGCGGTACCAGTTCGAGGTCTTCGACCGGATCGACCGGTACGGCGCCCCCGCCGCGGCCCTCACGATGGTGGTGGCCGTCGTGGTGGCCAACCTGCTGATGACCAAGCTCGTCTCCACCGTCTTCCGACCGGTCTTCGAGCCGCGCCTGACCTGGTTGTTCCGTCCCGAGGCGGACGCGAAGCCGGCCGAGAAGAAGGCGGCCACGGCGGGCTGAGTCGGCGCGCTGCCGGCGGTAGGTCTCGACCTGCGTGGGCGCTGCCTGCGCGGATCCGGTCCGGGCGTCGGGGTGACGCAGGATGCTGCGTCCCCCGAGGCCCGACGACAGCCCGAGAGCTCGACGAAGGTCCCGCCCCGCCGCCCGGTCGAGGCTCTTTCGGAGACCGCGCCGAGCGCTGGCCGAGGCAGCGCACCAGGTCGCGACCCCCTGCGAGAGCGCACCGGTGGGTCGGACGAAGGGCGACAGCGCACCACCACGTCGTCCGCCCGAACGCCGACGGCCCCGGACCGTGAGGTCCGGGGCCGTCGGGGTGTCAGTCGCTCAGGACTCGTACGACGTGAAGTCGTAGTCGTCGAGCTGGACGGGCTGGCCGTCGGCGGAGCCGAAGCCGTAGTCGTAGGACTCGTAGCCCGTGACGGCGTACGCCGCCTGGCGTGCCTCCTCGGTGGGCTCGACCCGGATGTTGCGGTACCGGTCGAGACCGGTGCCTGCCGGGATGAGCTTGCCGATGATGATGTTCTCCTTCAGGCCACGCAGCGAGTCCGACTTGCCGTGGATCGCCGCGTCGGTGAGGACGCGGGTCGTCTCCTGGAAGGAGGCGGCCGACAGCCACGACTCGACGGCCAGCGAGGCCTTCGTGATGCCCATCAGCACCGGACGACCCGAGGCCGGGGTGCCGCCCTCGGCGACGACCCGACGGTTCTCGGACTCGAACGTCGCACGATCGGCCAGGTCACCGGGGATCAGGTTGGAGTCACCCTGCTCGATGACCGTCACCCGACGCAGCATCTGCCGCACGATGATCTCGATGTGCTTGTCGTGGATCGCCACGCCCTGGCTGCGGTAGACCTCCTGGACCTCGTCCACGAGGTGCTCCTGCGCCCGACGGACACCGAGGATGCGCAGGACCTCCTGCGGGTCCGGCGTGCCGTGCGTGAGCTGGTCGCCGACCTCGACGTGGGAGCCGTCCTCGATGAGCAGGCGCGAGCGCTTGCTGACCGGGTACTCCTGCTCCTCGGACCCGTCGTCGGGGACGACGACGAGCTTGCGGGTCTTGTCGGTGTCGTCGATGCGCACCCGTCCGGCCGACTCCGTGATGGGAGCGCGACCCTTGGGCTGGCGTGCCTCGAACAGCTCGACCACGCGCGGCAGACCGTGCGTGATGTCGTCACCGGCCACACCACCGGTGTGGAAGGTACGCATGGTCAGCTGCGTGCCGGGCTCACCGATCGACTGGGCGGCGATGGTGCCGACCGCCTCGCCGATGTCGACGAGCTTGCCGGTGGCCAGCGAACGGCCGTAGCACTTGGCGCAGGTACCGGCCGCCGCCTCGCACGTGAGCACCGTGCGGACCCGGATGGACTCCACACCGGCCACGACGAGCTGGCTGATCTCGACGTCGCCGAGGTCGCCACCGGCCTCCACGAGCACCTCGCCCGTCTCCGGGTGCGTGATCTGGGTGGCTGCGCTGCGCGAGTACGCCGAGGTCTCGACGTTCTCGGCGGGCACGAACGTGCCGTCGTCCAGGCGGGTCGCGATCACCTTGGGCAGACCGCGCTCGGTGCCGCAGTCCTCCTCGCGGATGATCACGTCCTGGCTGACGTCGACGAGTCGACGCGTCAGGTAGCCGGAGTCGGCCGTGCGCAGGGCGGTGTCGGCCAGGCCCTTGCGGGCACCGTGCGTCGCGATGAAGTACTCGACGACGCTCAGGCCCTCACGGAAGTTGGCCTTGATCGGGCGCGGGATGATCTCGCCCTTCGGGTTGGCCACGAGGCCACGCATGGCGGCGATCTGACGCACCTGCATCATGTTGCCTCGCGCACCCGAGTGGACCATCATCCAGATCGGGTTGTCGGCGTCGGCCGTGAACTTCTTCTCCATCTCGCTGGAGACCTCGGCCGTGGCCTGGGTCCAGATCTCGATGAGCTCCTGGCGCCGCTCGTCCTCGGTGATGAGACCGCGGTCGAACTGCTGCTGGACCTTGGCAGCCTGACCCTCGTACTTGGTGAGGATCTCCTGCTTGTTCTCCGGCGTGACGACGTCCTCGATGGAGATGGTGACGCCCGAGCGCGTGGCCCAGTGGAAACCGGTCTCCTTGAGGTTGTCGAGCGCGACGCCCACGTCGATCTTGCTGTAGCGCTCGGCGAGGTCGTTGACGATGACCCCGAGCTCCTTCTTGCCGACCTGGTAGTTCACGTACGCGTAGTCGTCCGGCAGCGCCTGGTTGAAGATGGCGCGACCCAGCGTGGTCTCGCGCGACTCGACCGTTCCGTCGACGCCCGGGATGCGGATGCGCACCTTGCTCTGCAGGGTGATCTCGTGGCGGTCGAACGCCATGACCGCCTCGGAGACCGAGCTGAACGCACGACCCTCGCCCACGTGCCCCTCACGCTCGAGCGTGAGGAAGTACAGGCCGATGATCATGTCCTGGGTCGGCATGGTGACCGGGCGGCCGTCGGACGGCTTCAGGATGTTGTTCGTGCTCAGCATGAGGATGCGGGCCTCGGCCTGCGCCTCGGCGCTCAGCGGCAGGTGCACGGCCATCTGGTCACCGTCGAAGTCGGCGTTGAAGGCCGAGCAGACGAGCGGGTGGATCTGGATGGCCTTGCCCTCGATGAGCTGCGGCTCGAACGCCTGGATGCCCAGACGGTGCAGGGTGGGTGCACGGTTGAGCAGCACGGGGTGCTCGGTGATGACCTCCTCGAGCACGTCCCAGACCTCGGCCCGGACTCCGCGCTCGACCATGCGCTTGGCGCTCTTGATGTTCTGCGCGTGGTTGAGGTCGACGAGACGCTTCATGACGAACGGCTTGAACAGCTCGATCGCCATCTGCTTGGGCAGACCGCACTGATGCAGCTTGAGCTGCGGGCCGACCACGATGACCGAACGGCCGGAGTAGTCGACGCGCTTGCCGAGCAGGTTCTGACGGAACCGACCCTGCTTGCCCTTGAGCATGTCCGAGATGGACTTGAGCGGACGGTTGCCCGGCCCCGTGACGGGACGGCCACGACGGCCGTTGTCGAACAGCGAGTCGACGGCCTCCTGCAGCATCCGCTTCTCGTTGTTGACGATGATCTCGGGCGCGCCGAGGTCGAGCAGTCGCTTGAGGCGGTTGTTGCGGTTGATGACGCGGCGGTACAGGTCGTTGAGGTCGCTCGTCGCGAAGCGGCCACCGTCGAGCTGGACCATCGGACGCAGCTCCGGCGGGATCACCGGGACGGCGTCGAGGACCATGCCCTCGGGGTGGTTGCTGCTGCCGAGGAACGCGGAGACGACCTTGAGGCGCTTGAGCGCACGGGTCTTCTTCTGGCCCTTGCCGGTGGCGATGATCTCGCGCAGCGACTCGGCCTCGGCGTCGAGGTCGAACGACTGCAGGCGCTTCTGGATGGCGGCGGCGCCCATGTACCCCTCGAAGTACGCACCGAAGCGGTACGTCATCTCGCGGTAGAGCATCTCGTCGCCCTCGAGGTCCTGGACCTTGAGGTTCTTGAAGCGGTCCCAGACCTCGTTCAGGCGGTCGATCTCGCGCTGGATGCGGTCACGACGCTGCTTGGCCTCACGCTCGGCGGCGTCCTTGACCTTGCGCTTGGCGTCGGCCTTGGCACCCTCGGCCTCGAGGGCCTTGAGGTCCTCCTCGAGCTTCTGCAGACGCTCGTTGACCTCGTTGTCGCGACGGGTCTCGAGCTGCTCGACCTCGAGGCCGATCTTCGACTCCAGGGACGACAGGTCGCGGTGACGCGCGTCCTCGTCGACGCGGGTGATCATGTAGGCCGCGAAGTAGATGACCTTCTCGAGGTCCTTCGGGGCGAGGTCGAGCAGGTAGCCCAGACGGCTGGGAACACCCTTGAAGTACCAGATGTGGGTGACGGGAGCGGCGAGCTCGATGTGGCCCATGCGCTCGCGACGGACCTTCGAACGGGTCACCTCGACGCCGCAGCGCTCGCAGATGATGCCCTTGAAGCGCACGCGCTTGTACTTGCCGCAGTAGCACTCCCAGTCCCGGGTGGGACCGAAGATCTTCTCGCAGAAGAGGCCGTCACGCTCAGGCTTGAGCGTGCGGTAGTTGATCGTCTCAGGCTTCTTGACCTCGCCGAACGACCACTGACGGATGTCGTCCGCGGTGGCGAGGCCGATCTTGAGCTGATCGAAGAAGTTCACGTCGAGCACGTTGTCTTCTTTCCCTTACGTTTCGAAAGTTCTGTGTAGAGCGGGGAGTGAGGGTGGGGCGCCGCCGAGGCGGCGCCCCAGGGGCTCACACTTCTTCGACGCTGGAGGGCTCGCGACGCGACAGGTCGATGCCGAGCTCCTCGGCGGCGCGGAAGAGGTCTTCCTCCGCGTCGCGCATCTCGACCCTCGAGCCGTCGGCCGAGAGGACCTCGACGTTCAGGCACAGCGACTGCATCTCCTTGACGAGCACCTTGAAGGACTCCGGGATGCCGGGCTCGGGCACGTTCTCGCCCTTGACGATGGCCTCGTAGACCTTGACGCGGCCCACGATGTCGTCGGACTTGATCGTCAGCAGCTCCTGCAGCGCGTACGCGGCACCGTAGGCCTCGAGGGCCCAGACCTCCATCTCACCGAAGCGCTGGCCACCGAACTGGGCCTTACCGCCGAGCGGCTGCTGGGTGATCATCGAGTACGGACCGGTCGAGCGGGCGTGGATCTTGTCGTCGACCAGGTGGTGCAGCTTCAGGATGTACATGTAGCCGACGCTGATCGGGTCGGGGAACTTCTCGCCGGTACGACCGTCGAAGAGCACCGCCTTGCCGTCGGGGCCGACCATGCGCTCGCCGTCGCGGTTGGGCAGGGTCGAGGCGAGCAGGCCCTGGATCTCGTCCTCGCGGGCACCGTCGAAGACGGGCGTCGCGATGTTGGAGTTCGAGGGTGCCCGGTCGGCGCCGATGGCGCGCAGCCGGTCGGCCCACTCGTCCTTCATGTCCTTGATGTCCCAGCCGGCCTTGGCGACCCACCCGAGGTGGATCTCCAGCACCTGGCCGACGTTCATGCGGCCGGGCACGCCCAGCGGGTTCAGCACGATGTCGACCGGCGTCCCGTCCTCGAGGAACGGCATGTCCTCGATGGGCAGGATCTTGGAGATGACGCCCTTGTTGCCGTGACGTCCGGCCAGCTTGTCGCCGTCGGAGATCTTGCGCTTCTGCGCCACGTACACGCGCACCAGCTGGTTCACGCCGGGGCTCAGCTCGTCGCCGTCGGCCGCGTCGAACACGCGGACGCCGATGACGGTGCCGGACTCGCCGTGGGGCACCTTGAGCGACGTGTCGCGGACCTCGCGCGCCTTCTCGCCGAAGATGGCGCGCAGCAGGCGCTCCTCCGGCGTCAGCTCGGTCTCGCCCTTGGGCGTGACCTTGCCGACGAGGATGTCGCCGTTGCCGACCTCCGCGCCGATGCGGATGATGCCGCGCTCGTCGAGGTCGGCCAGCATCTCCTCGCTGACGTTCGGGATGTCGCGGGTGATCTCCTCCGGGCCCAGCTTGGTGTCGCGCGCGTCGACCTCGTGCTCCTCGATGTGGATCGAGGTGAGCAGGTCGTCCTGCACGACGCGCTGGCTGAGGATGATCGCGTCCTCGTAGTTGTGGCCCTGCCAGGGCATGAAGGCCACGAGCAGGTTGGTGCCCAGGGCCATCTCGCCCTCGTCGGTGCACGGACCGTCGGCCAGCGGGGTGCCGACCTCGACGCGCTGGCCCTCGGCGACGAGGGGGCGCTGGTTCGTGCAGGTGCCGTGGTTGGAGCGGCGGAACTTGGCCAGGCGGTACGTGGTGTACGTGCCCTCGTCCTCCATGATCTCGACCATGTCGGCCGAGACCTCCTTGACCACACCCGCCTTCTTGGCGATCGTGACGTCGCCGGCGTCGACGGCGGCACGGAACTCCATGCCGGTACCGACGAGCGGGGCGTCGTTGCGCACCAGCGGCACGGCCTGACGCTGCATGTTGGCGCCCATGAGCGCGCGGTTGGCGTCGTCGTGCTCGAGGAACGGGATCAGCGCGGTCGCGACCGACACCATCTGGCGCGGCGAGACGTCCATGTAGTCGACGTCGCCGGCGGGGCGCAGCTCGGCCTCGCCACCGCGCTGGCGCACCAGCACGGCGTCGTCGACGAACGTGCTGTCGTCGGTGAGCGGCGAGTTCGCCTGGGCGATGATGTAGCGGTCCTCGTCCGTGGCGGTCAGGTAGTCGATCTGCTCGGTGACCGTGCCGTCGACGACCTTGCGGTACGGCGACTCGATGAAGCCGAACGCGTTGATCCGACCGTAGGAGGCGAGCGAGCCGATGAGGCCGATGTTCGGGCCTTCCGGCGTCTCGATCGGGCACATGCGGCCGTAGTGCGACGGGTGGACGTCGCGGACCTCGTAGCCGGCGCGCTCACGCGACAGACCACCCGGGCCGAGGGCGTTCAGACGACGCTTGTGCGTCAGGCCCGCCAGCGGGTTGTTCTGGTCCATGAACTGCGACAGCTGGCTCGTGCCGAAGAACTCCTTCAGCGCCGCCACGACCGGACGGATGTTGATGAGCGTCTGCGGCGTGATGGCCTCGACGTCCTGGGTGGTCATGCGCTCGCGCACGACGCGCTCCATGCGGGCCAGGCCCGTGCGGAGCTGGTTCTGGATCAGCTCGCCGACCGTGCGGATGCGACGGTTGCCGAAGTGGTCGATGTCGTCGGCCTCGACGATCGTGGAGCCCACGGGCGTCTCGAGCTCGGTCTCGCCGGCGTGCAGCGCCACCACGTACTTGATGGTCGCGACGACGTCGTCGATCGTCAGCGTCTGCTGGTCGAAGGCCTCGTCCGCACCCAGCTTCTTGTTGACCTTGTGACGACCGACCTTCGCGAGGTCGTACCGCTTCGTGTTGAAGTAGTAGTTGTCGAGCAGGTTCTGGGCGGCCTCGCGCGACGGCGGCTCGCCCGGACGCAGCTTGCGGTAGATGTCGAGCAGCGCCTCGTCCTGGGTCTGGACGTTGTCCTTCTCCAGCGTGAGGCGGATCGACTCGTACTGGCCGAACTCCTCGAGGATCTGCGCCTCGGTGAAGCCGAGGGCCTTGAGCAGCACGGTGACGCTCTGCTTGCGCTTGCGGTCCAGACGGACGCCGACGAGGTCGCGCTTGTCGACCTCGAACTCCAGCCAGGCGCCACGCGACGGGATGACCTTCGCGGTGTAGATGTCCTTGTCGGACGTCTTGTCGGGCGTGCGCTCGAAGTAGACGCCCGGCGAGCGGACGAGCTGGCTGACGACGACACGCTCGGTGCCGTTGATGACGAAGGTGCCCTTGCCGGTCATGAGCGGGAACTCACCCATGAAGACGGTCTGGCTCTTGATCTCGCCGGTCTCGTTGTTCATGAACTCGGCGGTCACGAACAGCGGGGCGGCGTAGGTGACGTCGCGGTCCTTGCAGTCCTCCACCGAGTACTTCGGCGGCTCGAACCGGTGGTCGCGGAACGACAGGCTCATCGTCTCGGAGAAGTCCTCGATGGGCGAGATCTCCTCGAAGATCTCCTCCAGACCGGACTTCGTGGAGATGTCGGTGCGGCCGGCAGCGAGGGATGCCTCGACCTCGGCCTTCCACTTCTCGCTGCCGATCAGCCAGTCGAAGCTGTCGGTCTGCAGGGCCAGGAGCTCGGGAACCTCGAGCGGTTCGGAGATCTTGGCGAAGGAGATGCGGCGGGGGGCGTTCTTGTCCCCGGTGTTCTGGACAGGTGCGGCGGCGGTGCGCGAGGCGGCCAAGAGGGGTCCTTCCAAAGGCTCGCAAAGGGGTGTCACGTGATGGACTGCGCGCATGACTGACGCCCCCAGTCAAGGGGCAACGAGGGCGACGAGGTGGGCGCGAAGAATCAGTCTAGCCCCCGGGCCCACACGCACGCAAGCCTGGTCCTTGACAAGACGGCCGGTATGGTTCAGAGTATTCGGCCGCTCGTACGGGGAGCAGCGTATTGGGACTGCAATGCCAGTGATTCTCGAGGACCCCAGGCGTCCGGTCGGCACCGGGCGAAGCACCGTCGCCCGCAGGCGGACGTTGGTTCAGAGGGCCTGGATGTCGTCGACGAGCCAGCGGCCGTCGCGCTCGACCATGGTGAGCTCGACACGGTTGCCGAAGACCGTCGGCACCTGCGACCCGTCGGCGAGCCGAGCCTGGTCGACGAAGAGCAGGACCTTCGCCTCGCTGCGCGTGCAGTCGTCTCCGCACGGCAGCGCAGCGGAGTCGCGGGTCGTGGCCTCGACCTGGATCTTGCGCTGCGGAGCCAGGTCGTTGAGGGCCGGCGAGATGGTCTCGAAGTCCTTCGCGAACGAGGGCGTCATGACGTCCTTGGAGTCCTCGAGGTACTGGTCGAGCTGGTCGTAGCGATACGTGAAGATCGTCTCCGCCGCGGACGCCGCGGTCTCGGCCGCCTCCTCGTGGGCGCCGTCCACGCCGTGCGTCTGGCGCCACTCGACGACGCCCCGGTACCCGAAGAACGCGCCGAACACGAGCGAGGCCACCACCATGGCGAGCAGCAGGACCCGCCCGAGCGGCGGGCGGCCACGCGGACCGCTCGGCTCCACCGGAGCGGCCGACGTGGTCTCCGACGTGCCCTCACCGTCGGTGGCCGCGGCTGCGGCGGCGCGATCCTGACGACGCGCGACCCGCGGAGCCACGCGCGGCGCGGCGACACGGTCCTCGTCGTGGTCCTGGTCCGCGCCGGTCCCGACCTGCGCGGCGTCGGCGGCGCCGGTGTCGCGGTCGTCGGTCGGGGTCGCCTCGGGTGCAGCAGGACCCGTGGTCGACTCCTCGACGGGCGTGGCCGGCTCCTCGCGCGGGGTCGAGCCGGGCGTCGACGTCGGAGGCGTGCCGGGACGCGCGACAGGCTTCTTGACGACCTTCTTGGCCGGTCCGGGGCGGGGCGCGTCGCTCGGCTTGCTCTCGCCGGCGATGCGGCGGCGCCTGGAGGGTCCGTCGTGGGTGCTCACTGGTCGGCCTCCGGCGTCTCCTGGGGCTCCGCGCCGGCGCTCGGGGTGGCGCTCGGCGCCGGGGTGGCGCCGCCGTCGGTGCCGGGCTCGCCCGTGGTGGCGTCGAGCGGCACGACGGTCTCGAACTGGCTCACGAGCCAGTCGTCGCCGCTGCGCGTGAGCGTGACCTTCCAGCGGAAGCGACGCTGCACGGCTGCCTCGTCGGCCGACGTCGTGATCGAGGCGTCGACGGCGACGATGGCCACGGCCGAGTCGTCGTCGATGCTGTCGACGGCGACCCCGAGCACGTTGGCGGCGCCGCTCTTCTGGTCCTTGGACTCGAGGGCTCCGAAGACGGCGCCGGTGATCCGCTCGAACTCGGTGTAGTAGCCCGGCGTCAGCAGCGGCTTCATCCGCTTCTGGTAGTCCGCGAGGTCGGCCACGTCGTAGGTGTTGTACACCGTGGCGAAGTCGTTGACCCGCGCCGCGACGGCGGAACGGTCGGAGTCCTCGCCGCCGTCGCCGATCACCCGCGGCACCACCAGGCCCGCGGCCCCCACGAGCACGCCGAGGACGGCGAGCACGACGAGGATGCGGGAGGAGCGGTGCGCGGTCAGCTGGTCGCCGGTCCGAGCAGGAGCCACTTCCACGAGTCCTTTCCGGCGGCGTCCGCCCCGGTCCCCACGGCGGCCCGGTCACGGTTGATGACGGTCTTGTCGGGCCCGCGCGGGACCTTGTCCTTGACGATACAGCCGGCCTCAAGGTCGAACTGCATGTCGTACAGCTCCTGCGGCTCGCGCCGCGGGCGCTGGCCGTTGTCGTCCTCGTCGCACGGCTTGATCGCGGCCGGGTCGGCCGGGTTGGTGATGACCAGGCCGAACGTGGCGTCGAACTCGCCCTCGGCCTGCTTGGCCGGGGCGACCACGCTGAACGAGCCCTCGAGCAGGTACGGGTAGAGGATCGCCAGCACGCGCAGCGACTTGGCGTTGCGTGCGAGCGGCTCGGTGGCCGAGCGCAGGTCGGCGAAGATCGTCTGCAGCTGCGCTGCGTTCTCCTCCACGACGTCGTTGACGAGCGCCGCGCTCGGCGCGCCCTCGTCGACCAGACGTCGCAGGTCCGGGTCCGCGTCGACCAGCGTGTCCGAGAGCAGAGCGAGGTTCTCGGCGAACGTCGCGAGCTGGGGCTGCTTGTCGATCTGGGTCTGCAGGACTCCCGAGGAGTTGCGGATGAGGCTCTGGGTCACGCCGAGGTTCTCCTGGGCGGCCTCGATGAACTCCGACGACGTGTCGAGGATGCGCTCCAGGTCGGGCGCGGTCCCCTCGAAGGCGGCGCCGAGCTCGTCGACCACGGTCTTGAGGCTGCCGGTGTCGATGCTGGAGACCAGCGAGTTCAGGTTGAGCAGCAGCGTCGTGGTGGAGATCGGGATGTTCGTGTCCGACCGCGGGATGACGGTGCCGGCCTTGAGGTACGGGGCCTGGTTGGAGCGCGGCGACAGGTCGACGTACTGCTCGCCGATGGCCGACTTGTTGGCCACGGTGGCGACCACGTCGTCGGAGATCTTGGGGGCGCTCTTCTCGATGTCGAGGATCACGTCCACGCCGTCGTCGGTGAACTTCAGCTGCTTGACCTTGCCGACCGCGATGCCGCGGTAGGTCACCTCGGCGCCGGCGAAGATGCCGCCGGAGTCGGCGAAGTCGGCCGTGACCGGGAAGGTCCGGTCGACGAAGAGCCGGTCGAGCTGGGCGTACTTGCCGCCGACGAAGGTCGCACCGACCGCCACGATGATGGCGAAGATGACGAGCTGGATCTTGGTGAGCCTGGTGATCATCGCGACACCACCGGTCCGAGCACGAGCCGGCCGACGTCCTCGGTCTGCTCCGCCATCAGCTGGCTCGTGGTGGTGACCCGGCAGTTGCCGAGCAGCGCGCAGATGCCGCTCCCACCGGATCCGCCCTGGCTCGAGCCGCCCCCGCCCGAGCTGCTCGACCCCGCGGACGGCGAGGCACTGGGCCTCGGCGTGGTGCCGGTGAGCGAGCCGAGGCCACCGTCGGTGGGCAGCGACGTGAGGCCCTCGACCAGGTCGACGAGCTGGCCCGCCGGGTCCGTCGCGGTCTCGCCCTCGGCGGGCGCCTCGGCGGTGGCCCCGGCCGGGACGAGCGTGTTGCCGAGCGACAGCAGGCCCTCGATCAGGCTCGTGAGCTGGTTGGTGTTGAGCGACAGGTTGATGTCGAGGTTCATGAAGTCGCCGTAGCAGGCGCCGTCGGCCACGTCCTGACGGACGGTCGCATCGTTCTGCGTGGAGGCGTCGTCGGGGTTGTAGGCCGTGCAGGGGTTGCTCGCACGGGCGGGGCTGCCGCCGACGATCGCGTCGGTGAACGGGAAGCTGAAGATCAGCTGGCTCGCGGTCGCGAGGTCGTCACCGGCGTTCGCCAGCTCGCGCAGCGTCGGCTCGAGGTCGCGCAGCACCGCGAGCGTGTCGTCCTTCGACCGTCGGATGACCCCGGTCGCGGTGTCGCTGAGCCGGTCGAGCGAGGTGAGCAGGCCGACGAGGTCGTCGCGCTGGGCGTTCAGCACCCGCAGGGCCTCGGGCAGGTCGTCGAGTGCGGCGGTGATGGCGCCCTCCTGGTCCTGCGTGGCCCGGGCGAGGTTGTCGACCTTCTCGAGCGCGGTGAGGATGTCGGCCTTGTTGTCGTCGAGCTGACCGACGAACGTCGTGGTGCTCTGCAGGAGCTGCTTGATCTCCGGCTCGTTGCCGTCGAGCGTCTTGTTGAGCTCCTTGACGATGGTGTTGGTCTTCTCGAGCCCGCCGCCGTTGAGCAGCAGCGAGGCAGCGCCCAGCACCTCCTCGATGTCGGGGTTGCGCCCCGAGCGGTCGAGCGGGATGCGGTCGCCGTTGCCGAGCTGGCCCACACCGCCGGTGGTCGGCGGGGCGAGCGAGACGAACTTCTCGCCCAGCAGGCTCGTCTGACGGATCTGGGCCTCGGCGTTGTCGGGCAGCTCCACGTCGCGGTTGATCTTGAGCGTGGCGGTGGCCGTCCAGCCGTCGAGCCGGATCTTGGTGACCTTGCCGACCGCGATGTCGTCGACCCGGACGGCGCTCTGGGGCACCAGGTCGAGGACGTCGCGGAACTGCACCGTGACGGTGTACGGGTCGGACCCGAGGTCCGCGCCGCCGGGCAGCGGGAGCTCGTAGGGCGAGAACGAGCAGCCCGAGAGCAGCACGGCGCTCGCCGCGCCGGCGGCCACGGTCCGCCAGGGGCGTCGTCGCGTGGAGGTGTTCACGGTCCGGGTGCTCATCGGTCCACCGCCAGCATCTGGGAGAGGGACGTGTCGGTGCGGTCCGGCGACGTGGGCTCGGCCACCGCCGCGTTCGCCACTGCGGCCCGTGGGAGCGGGAGCCCGCCGATGATCGGCGAGACGATCCCGTCGAGGATCGGCCCGAGCACGTCCTCGCAGGGTCCGTTGAGGTCGATCGGCAGCTGCTCGCTGAGGTTGCAGAGGAGGTCGCCGGGGTTCTCGGCGGCCCCGAGCACGAGACCCAGGACGTCGGCGTGGTTGTCGAGCGTGCCGGAGTCGCCGTTGTAGGCCAGCGCGACGTTCGACAGCGCCGTGGGGCCGCTCACGGTGAACTCCTCGAGGTCCTTCTGGTGGTCACCCAGCACCTCGGCGATCGTGGCGAGCTGCTTGACGTTGCCGCGCAGCTCCGAGCGGTTGTCCTTGACGAGCCCGCGCACCTCGACGAGGGCCTTGGCCAGCGCCTTCACGGTGGCCTGGAGGTCCTCGCGCTCGCCCTCGAGCACGGTGGAGACCTCCGCCGTGCTGTCGAAGAAGTCGCGGACCGCCTGGTCGTTGGTCTGGAGCAGCTGCACGAACTGGTCGACCTCGCGCATGCTGCCGAACAGCTCGTCCTTGTTGTCGGAGAGCGTCTGGCTGAGCTTGCCGAAGTTGCGCAGGGTCTCGTTGAGCTGGGTGCCCTGGCCGTCGAGCTGCGCCGCGGTGTCCTTCACCAGGTTGCTCACGGCACCGTTCCTGTTGGCGCCGTCGGGACCCAGGGCCACCGACAGGTCGTCGAGCGACTTGTAGATCTGGTCGAGCTCCACCGGCACGGCGGTGCGGTCGACGCCCAGCCGGGCGCCGTCCGCCAGCACCTGCCCACCGTCGTAGGCCGGGGCCAGCTGCACGAACCGGTCCCCCACGATCGACGGCGAGACCACGACGGCCTTGACGTCGGCCGGCAGCTTGACGTCGGCGTCGTAGGAGATCGTCGCGCGCACGGTCTCGCCGCGCGGGACGAGCCGGTCGACGGTGCCGACGGCCACGCCGAGGATGCGGACGTCGGAACCCTCGTACAGCGAGTTGGTCTGGGCGAAGTCGACCGTGATCGTGTTCTTCGCGTCGCGCTGGCCGAAGACGATCACCAGTCCCACGACGAGGACGAGGGCGACGAGCACGGTGAGGATGCGGGCGACGCCGGCGAGCCTGGTCATCCGGCACCTCCGATCTTGACGTAGGTCTCGAACCACGGACCGTTGCCCAGGGCGTTGGCGAAGACCCGCAGGAAGCCGGGCATCACGGTGAGGGCGCGGTCGAGGCTCTGCTCGTTGCGCGCCAGCATGGTCGTGACGGCGCGCAGCTGCCTGAGGGCGGGCTTGAGGTCGGCCTCCGTGTCGTCCACGAGGGCGCTGAGCTGCTCGGAGATCTCCTGCGTCGAGACGAGCAGGCGGTGGATGGCCTCGCGTCGCTCGGTGACCGCGTCGAAGAGGACCGAGGAGTCCTTCACCAGCTGGACGAGCTCGTCGTCGCGCGAGTTGATGACACCCGTGACCTTCTTGAGGTTCACCAGGAGGGTGTTGATCTGGTCGTCGCGGGCCGCGAGGTTGCGCGAGAGGTCCGAGACCCCGCGGATCGCGCCGCGGAACTCCTCGGGCGTCTGGGCGGCGACGTCGGACAAGGTCTCGAGCGCGTCGGAGATCTGGCCGACGTCGAGCGCGTCGGTGGTGGTGCTGAGGTCGGAGAAGGCCTGCACCACGTCGTACGGCGGCACCGTGCGGGACACCGGGATCGTGGTGCCCTTCTCGAGGCGGCCCGAGCCCGAGGGCGTGAGTGCCAGGAACTGCGCGCCGAGGAGGGTGCGGATGCGGATCTCCGCACCTGTCTCGCGGCCCAGCCGCGTGCCCTTGTCGACCTTGAACGTGACCTTGACCTTGTTGCCGGCGAGCTCGATGCCACGCACCTTGCCGACCGGCACGCCGGCCACGCGGACCTCGTTGCCGTCCTTGAGGCCACCGATCTCGGAGAACTCGGCGTGGTACGTGTCCCCTGCGCCGATGATCGGGAGCCGATCGGCGCGGAAGGCCGCGACGAGGAGCAGCGCGATGATCGTGAACCCGAGCAGGCCGATGATGACGGGGTTGCGCTCGCGGAAGGGCTTCATGAGGCGGCCTTCCCGTACTCGCCGTTGCCGGTGCGGCAGCGGTCGCCGCCGGCCTGGACGGCACCCAGCTCGCTGATCAGGCCGTCGAGCAGGCCGTCGAGCGGGGTTCCGGTCAGCTGGGAGACGTCGACGTTCAGCTCGCAGACGTAGAAGTTGAACAGGCTGCCGTTGGAGGCCAGGTTGCCCAGCTTCTCCATCTTGATGGGCAGGATCTGCACGGCTTCCTCGATGGTCTTGAGGTTGCGCTCGCTCGACAGGTTCTTGGTCAGGCGGCGCAGCTGCTTGACGTCGGCCGTGAGGTCGGGCCGGCCCTCCACGAGCAGGTTGGAGGTCTCGGTGGTGAGGTCGGAGATCGAGTCGAGCGAGCCGAGGATCGCCTCGCGGTCGCCCTTCAGGCCGGTGACGAACTGCTGCAGGGTGTCGATCGTGGCCGTGAGCTGCTGGTCGCGGCTGCCGATCGTGTCGAGCACGTCGGACAGGTTCACCACGACGTCGCCGATGAGCTCGTCGCGGTCGGCGAGCGTGCTGGTCAGCGACGCGGTGCGGGCCAGCAGGCTCTGCACGTTGCCGGCCTCGCCCTGCAGGGTCTGGACGATCTCGAAGGCGAACTTGTTGGTGTCCGACGGTGACAGCGCCTGGAAGACGGGCTTGAAGCCGTTGAGCAGCACGTTGAGGTCGAGTGCCTCCTCGGTGCGGTCCTGCGGGATGGTCGAGCCCGGGGCCAGGCGTGCGGTGCCGCCCTCGCCGCCCTGGAAGAGCGCCAGGTAGCGCTGGCCGACGAGGTTGCGGAACCGCAGCTGCGCGTTGGTGTCCTGGGTGAGCGGGGTCGAGGTGCGCACCGAGAAGGTGATGATGGCCTCGTCGGTGTCGTGGATCTCGACCTTCTTGATCGACCCGACGGAGACGCCGGCGATGCGGACGTCGTCGCCCTTGGCCACGCCGGTGACGTCGGAGAAGACGGCCTTGTACTCGTTGCTGCTGCCGAGGTTGGCCCCGCTGAGGGTCAGCATCAGCAGGAACGTGGCCGCACCGGTGACGGCGAAGAAGATCGACAGCTTGACGATCGCAGAGATGGACTCGCGGTCCAGAGCCTTGCTCATCGCGTCACCCCCGTCGGAAGAGCACGGTACGGGAGCAACGCGATGAGGTGCTGGTCGTTCGCTCGCTTGCGCTCGCTCATCTCACCGTCACCTCCGTGCCACGCAGGATCGGGCTGAGCAGGAGCGACGCGGCGTCGGGGACGCGGTCGGCGTCGACACCGGCCACGGCGGCGGCCATCCGGCGCACGTCGTCACGCTGCTGGGCGCTGTCGGTGTCGGCCAGGCTGGGGTTCCAGAAGCCTGCCGAGTCGAGGTTGGCCACGGCAGCGCGCTCGAAGTCCGCCTCGCTGCCGAACTTGCCGTTGTGGCTGTTCTCGACGCCCACGAGCTTGTAGATCTCCGGAGCGACCTGGAACGGGTCGGCCTGGTTGTAGGGCCACTTGCTCGGGTCGTTGGCGTTCTTCTTGAAGACCTTGAGGTCCTCGCACACGGCGCCCAGGGTGTTGGGGAGTCGACCGTTGTCCTTGTCCGGCGCGTCGATGTACTTCACCTTGTTCGGGTCGGTCTGCTCGGTCTCGTCGAGGGTCTTGTTGTCGGGCACCACGGCGTTCTCCCCCAGCTGGTAGCCGGTGGGCTGCTCGGCGAGGAGCTCCAGGTCGATGTGCACGGTGTTGTTGCGCAGGACGCTGTTGAGCTTCGGCAGCACCGTGGCCATGCCGCCCGTGAAGCACGGGAAGGTGCTGGAGTAGTCGGCCGTGACGCTGAGCAGCTCGCGGTTCTGCTTGGCGAGCACCTCGAGGTTCTCGCCGTTGGCGTCGACGAAGTCGGTCAGCGTGTTCGCCAGCCGGGTGCCCTCGTCGAAGAACGCCGCGAGCTGCGTGCGCTTGGCGACGACCGTGTTGCCGGTGACGACCGTGTTCTTCAGCAGGCGCCCGAGGGTGGGCATCTGCGCGGCGTAGCCGTCGGAGACGGTGCCGAGCTTGGTGAGGTCGTCGACCAGCGTCGGGACGTCGGGGTTGAGTGCCGTGAGGTACTCGTTGGCGGACACGAGGGTCTCGCCGAGCTTCTCACCGCGTCCCTCGAGCGCCTGGGAGACCGCCGTGAGCGTGTACGACAGCTCAGCCGGTTCCACGGCCTGCAGCAGCGGGTAGAGGTCGTTGAGCAGCTCCTCGACCTCGATCGGCACCTCGGCGCGCTGGATCGTGTCGCCGGCCTTCAGCCGCTCGCTGCCCGCGTCGTCGGCGGGGATCAGCGCGACGTACTTCTCGCCGAACAGGGTCTTGGGCACGATCTCCGCGGTGACGTCGGCCGGCACCTGGCCGATCAGGTCGGGCTTGAGACCGAGCACGAGTCGCACGCCGCCGTCGCGCGGCTCGACGTCCTTGACCTCGCCCACGATCATGCCGCGCAGCTTGACGTCGGCGGCCTGCGGCAGGTTCAGGCCGGCCTTGCCGGTGTCGACGGTGACGTCGTCGGTGGCCACGAAGGTCTTGGAGAAGAACGCGAACGTCAGCCAGACGAAGAAGGCCATGAGGACGACGAGACCGGCCCCGAGGAGCTTCAGGCTCGTGGGACGCTCGGCGAAGGGAGTGGCAGCCATCGTCAACCTGCCAATCTGACGGTGACGGTCGTGCCCCAGATCGCCATGGAGGCGAGCAGGTCGACGACGTTGACGGCGACGATCGACGTACGGACGGCGCGGCCCACGGCCACACCCACGCCCGCGGGTCCGCCGGAGGCGTAGTAGCCGTAGTAGCAGTGGATCAGGATCACCACGACGGCGAAGATCAGCACCTTGCCGAACGACCACAGCACGTCACCTGGTGGCAGGAACGTCGAGAAGTAGTGGTCGTAGGTCCCGGTGCTCTGCCCGAGGAACTGCGTGATCGTCAATCTGGTCGCGAAGTAGGACGACAGCAGGCCGACGACGTAGAGCGGGACCACGGCGATGAGCCCGGCCAGCACGCGCGTGGTGACGAGGAACTGCATCGACGGCACGGCCATGACCTCGAGCGCGTCGACCTCCTCGGAGATCCGCATGGCGCCGAGCTGCGCGGTGAAGCCGCAGCCGACGGTCGCGGCGAGCGCGATGCCGGCGACGATCGGCGCGATCTCACGCGTGTTGAAGTAGGCCGAGACGAAGCCGGACAGTGCGGCGGTGCCGAGCTGGTCGAGCGCGGCGAAGCCCTGGATGCCGACCTCGGTGCCGGTGAAGAAGCACATGGCCACGATGACGCCGACGGTTCCGCCGATGACGGCGAGGGCGCCGGAACCGAGCGCGACCTCGGCGAGAAGCCGCAGGATCTCGCGGCTGTAGTTCTTGATCGTGAACGGGATGGCCCGCAGGACGCGCAGGTAGAACAGCAGCTGGGTGCCGAGGCCCTCCAGCGCTGCCGCGGGGCGCTCGTAGACGGCACTGATCTTCGTCGCCATGTCACATCCCCTTCGGTGGGACGAGCTGGATGTAGATGGACGACACGAAGAAGTTCACGATGAACAGCAGCAGGAAGGTGATGACGACGGCCTCGTTGACCGCGTCGCCCACGCCCTTCGGGCCGCCCTTGGCGTTCATCCCCTTGTAGGCGGCCACGATGGCCGCGATGTAGCCGAAGATGACGGCCTTCACCATGCCTTGGTACATGTCGGGCAGCTGGGCCAGCGCCGTGAACGAGGCCAGATAGGCCCCTGGTGTGCCGTCCTGCAGCACGACGTTGAACACGTAGCCACCGGCGACACCGACGATCGTCACCAGGCCGTTGAGGAAGACGGCGATGAGCATGGCGGCGAGCACGCGGGGCACGACGAGGCGCTGGATGGGGTCGATGCCCAGCACCATCATCGCGTCGAGCTCCTCGCGGATCTTGCGCGAGCCGAAGTCGGCCGCGATGGCCGAGCCGGCGGCACCGGCGATCAGCAGCGCGGTGGCGATGGGGCCGGCCTCGCGCACCACGGCCAGCACCGCGGCGGAGCCCGTGAACGACTGCGCACCGAACTGCTTGATGAGCCCGCCGACCTGGAGGGCGATGACGGCACCGAAGGGGATCGAGACCAGGGCCGTCGGCACGATCGTCACGGTGACGATGAACCAGGCCTGGGTCAGGAACTCCTTGAGCTGGAAGGGTCGCCGGAACAGCGCGACGGTGACGTCGAGCATGAAGGCGAAGAGGCCACCTGCGATCCGTGCGGGCGCCGCGATCTTGGTTGCGCTCACGCGGTGCTGCCCGGAGCGAGGCTCATGTTCTCGTCGAACGACCCGGGCGGAGGCGTGATGCCGTTGTCGCGGCACCAGGCGCCCGGCTCGCGCTGCGCGACACGGGGACGACCGTCCGACGGCTCGAGCTGGCGCGGGATGGGCGGCAGCGGCGGCATCTCGATCTCGGACTCGGCCGCGAGCTCGTCGGCGTCCTTCTCCTCGGACATGCCGATCGGACCGACGCGCTGGGCGTTGAGGAACTGCGCGACGACGGGCTCGGTGCTCGACAGCAGCATCTCGCGCGGGCCGAACATCGCCAGGTGCTTGTGGTAGAGCAGGCCGATGTTGTCGGGCACGGTGCGGGTGGAGTTGATGTCGTGCGTGACGATGAGGAACGTGGCGTCGATCTGGGCGTTCAGGTCGATGAACAGCTGGTTGATGTAGGCCGTGCGCACCGGGTCGAGGCCGGAGTCGGGCTCGTCGATGAGCAGGATCTCGGGCTCCAGCACGAGTGCGCGGGCCAGGCCGGCACGCTTGCGCATGCCGCCGGAGATCTCGCCGGGGAGCTTGTTCTCCGCACCGGCCAGGCCGACGATGTCCATCTTGTCCATGACGATCTGGCGGATCTCGGACTCGGACTTCTTGGTGTGCTCGCGCAGCGGGAAGGCGCAGTTGTCGTAGAGGTCCATGGAGCCGAACATGGCGCCGTCCTGGAACAGCACGCCGAACAGCTTGCGGATCTCGTAGAGGTCCTTCTCCTTGCACGTCGCGATGTCGACGCCCTCGATCCAGATGTGGCCCTCGTCAGGCTTCAGCAGACCGATCAGCGTCTTGAGGAACACCGACTTGCCCGTGCCGGACGGACCGAGCATCACGGAGATCTCACCCGCGGGGAGGGTCAACGAGACGTCGCCCCAGATCAGCTGCGAGCCGAAGCTCTTCGTCAGGTTCTCGACCTTGACCTCGACGCCCACGGACCCCTCCTCCACTCCAGCTCGGCCGGTCCCCGTACCGGGCCCGCAGTCGATGTGACCCGGGCCACCCAGCCTAACGAATTTCGGGCGACTCGGTTACGAGTTCGCTCCGTCATGATGACCCGCGAGTAACGTGTCGCAGGTCTCAGAGACCGTACCCCATGCAACTGCGAGTCACAAAGGTGGCCTCGGTCACGTCCCTGACCCTGCCGTTCGGCCCGTCAGCGGAGCGCGACGGCCGCTCGGGCGATCGGCGCGCCGCCGCCTCCGGACACGACGAGACCCCCGCCGACCCGGTCGGAACCGGGTCTGCGGGGGTCTGCGTCGACGTCACGTGGACGTCAGGCTGACAGCCAGGTCACTTGAGCGTGACGGTGGCGCCGGCGGCCTCGAGGGCCTCCTTGGCCTTCTCGGCGGCATCCTTGGCGACCTTCTCCAGGACGGGCTTCGGAGCGCCCTCGACGAGGTCCTTGGCCTCCTTCAGGCCGAGGCTCGTGAGACCGCGCACCTCCTTGATGACCTGGATCTTCTTGTCGCCGGCCGACTCGAGGACGACGTCGAACTCGTCCTGCTCGGCGGCGTCGCCACCGGCGTCGCCACCGGCGGCAGCGGGGGCCGCAGCGGCCACGGCCACGGGGGCAGCGGCGGTGACCTCGAAGGTCTCCTCGAAGGCCTTCACGAACTCGGAGAGCTCGATGAGGGTCAGTTCCTTGAATGCGTCGAGCAGCTCGTCGGTGCTGAGCTTCGCCATGATGTGGCGTCCTTTCGTTGGTGAGACCCCGAGGGGGTCCCGATCAGATCGGGCGTTCAGCCCTCGGTGGAGTCGGTCTCGGCGGGAGCCTCGACCTCGGGTGTTGCCTCGGCCGCGGGGGCCTCGGCAGCAGTGTCGGTGGAAGCGTCGGCGGGAGCCTCTTCGGCCTTCTTCGCCTCGAGGGCCGCCACGAGGCGGGCCGTCTGGGCGAGCGGGGCGTTGAAGAGGGACGCGGCGTTCTGAAGGCTGCCCTTCATGGCGCCGGCGAGCTTGGCGAGGAGGACCTCGCGCGACTCGAGGTCCGCCAGCTTCTTGACCTCGTCGGCATCGAGCGACTTCCCGTCGAGGAAGCCTCCCTTGATGACGAGGGTGGTGTTCGCCTTCGCGAAGTCACGCAGACCCTTGGCGGCCTCGACGACGTCGCCCTTGATGAAGGCGATGGCGGTCGGGCCGGTGAGCAGGTCGTCCGACAGGTCGACCCCGGCCTCCTTGGCCGCGATCCTCGTCAGCGTGTTCTTGGCGACGGCATAGCTCGCACCCTCACCGAGCGAGCGCCGCAGTTCCTGCAGCTGCTTCACGGTGAGACCGCGGTACTCGGTGAGGACGATGCCGTCGGAGTCGCGCAGGCTCTGCGTGAGCTCGGCGACGGCAGCAACCTTGTCCGGGCTTGCCATGGGTCTCCTTCTGGTGGTCGTTGCCTCGACCGACGCACGCGCTGCGGTGCACGTCGTCGGGAGGTCCTGACGGACCCACCTCTGAAGGACACCTGCGCGGGCCGCCTCGTTCGAGGCACTTCGCGGGCCCTTGCGGGACCCGGCCAGCGGTCTTCGGCGTGGTCAGTCTACGCACGAGCCCCCGCCGCACCAAATCGGTGCGACGGGGGCTCGTGCGGAGCGCTGGTCGAGCGGCGTCACCCGGCAGGTGCCGGGTGGGCTCGCTCGGACTCAGGCACCGCCCATCTGGGAGAGGTCGACGTCGGAGATCTGGTCCTTCGCCGGCGCCTCGATGGTGACGTCCTCGCCCCACTTGGTGTAGTCCATGGTCATCTTCGTGCCCGCGACGTCCATGAGGATGCGACGCGGCAGGTTGTCCGGGCCGATGTACATCGTGTACGTGAGGGTGTCGGGGACCTGCGCGGCGTCCTGGCCGGTGGCACCCAGCTGCTCGGTGAGCTTGCTGGAGTCCACGGTCACGACGTACGGGGTGGCCTCGACGCCGTCGAGCTTCTCCGCGTCGCCCTTCTGCTCGAAGCCGGTGACGGCCTCCTGCATCTGCTCGATCTGCTTGGAGGGGTCGACGCTGTCGAGGAGACCGCCGTACTGCTCGCCCAGCGGGTTGTCCTTGTCGTTGAGGTCGATCTTCGTGAACTTGTTCTGCGTCATCGAGCCCATGTTCATGTAGAGCACGCCGTCGATGAGGCGCATCTCCATCTCGCCCTGGGCGCCGAGCGTCATGGTCATGCTCATGGCGGAGTCGGCAGCGGACTTGCCGGTCGACACGTCGCCGGAGGCCTTGATGTCCTGGCCACCGACGCCGAACGCCATCTCGACGTGGCTGGTCTTGGCGTCCTGCTGGGCCTTGGTCACCTCCGTGAAGAAGTTCTCCTGGGTGAGCTCGGTGTCGGCCTTCTCGCCGACCGAGGACGTGTCTCCCTTGGCGCCGGAGGAGTCGTCACCACCACAGGCGGCGAGGCCGAGGCCGGCGGTCAGGACGATGGCCACCGCGGCGGCGGACTTCTTGAGGCGCAGGTTCATGTTTGGATCATACCTCTCACTTCGCCCGATCCGGCGTCCGGTCGGCCAATTCCGGACGTCCGTCCGGCGACGGGCGAGGATCGCCGCGCCGGCGGACCGAGCCGAGAGGCGCCAGGTGTGACATGGTCGGGCGAAGCGATCGAGGAGGTCCGATGAGCACCGTCGTCGGGGGAACGATCGAGCAGCAGGAGCTCGAGCTGGAGCGCTACGCCGTGCTCAGCGAGCCCGTGGGCCGCGACCTGCAGGCGCTCGTCGACCTCGTCGCGCAGGCGTGCGACGTGCCCAGCGCAGCGATCAACATCATCACGCGCAACCAGCAGCACCAGATCGTCGCGACGGCCGGCATCGAGCCGTCCGTCTGCTCCCGGTCGGACTCCATGTGCGCCGCCGTGATGGCCGAGACCGGGAACGTGGTCGTGCCCGACGCCACGCAGGACGAGCGGTTCCGCACCAACCCGTTCGTCACCGGCGACATCGGCGCCGTGCGGTTCTACGCGTCGGCGCCGTTGATCACGCCCGACGACGTGCACCTCGGCCGGCTGTGCCTGTTCGACGAGACCGCGCGGACCCTGACGTCCGCGCAGGAGGTCTCGTTGCGCACCGTGGCCGGGCAGGTGATGGACGTCCTCGAGCTGCGCCTGCGCACCCGCGAGCTGGAGCGGGCCAACCACCACCTGGCGCTCTTCGCGGGCCAGGTCAGCCACGACCTGCGCAGCCCGCTCACCGCCATCCTCGCCAACGCCGAGCTGCTCGAGACCGAGCCCGTGGTGGTCACCCACGACGACCTCGGCGCCGTCGTGCGCGCCGTGTCGGAGGCGGGCCGGCGGATGAACCGCATGATCGAGGAGATGCTCGACTTCGCGGTCCGCGGTGGCCGGCTGTCGCTCGTCGACACCCCGCTGGAGCACGTGTTCACGCTGGCCCTCGCGGACCTGGAGCCCGTGGTGCGCCGCGGTGGCGCGACGATCACCGTCGAGTCGCTGCCCACCGTGGCCGCCGACGCCGACATGCTCTACTCCGTCGTGCTCAACCTGCTGACCAACGCGCTCAAGTTCACCCGTGAGGGCGTGCCCGCCCAGGTGGTCGTGAGCGCCGAGCGACACGGCGACGCGTGGCGGGTCGTCGTGGCCGACAACGGGCGCGGCATCGAGCCCTCTCGCCGGAGCGCGGTCTTCGACCTGTACGACCGCGGCGACGACCCCGGCGGGCACGGCATCGGCCTGGCCACCACGCGTCGCCTGGTTCGTGCGCACGGGGGTCGGGTGGGCGTGGGCGAGTCGCCCACCGGTGGCGCCGCGGTGTGGTTCGAGCTGCCCGCGAGGTAGCCGGCGGCGAGTTCCGAGATGTGGATCTCGTGGGGAGCTCGTGGGGGACTCGTGTGGATCTGGGCTCCGTAGCGTTCTAGCCATCACCTCGACCACGGTCGAGCCCCACCGGTCCACACAGGAAGAACCCCCATGAACACCAAGAAGGTCCTCGTCCCCCTCGCCACCCTGCTCGCCGCCGGCGCCGTCGCCATCGGCTCGGGCGCCACGTTCACCTCGAGCACCGCCAACACCATCAGCTCGGTGACCTCCGGCACCCTGTCGCACACCAACTCCAAGAGCAACGCCGCGGTCTTCAACCTCACGAACATCAAGCCCGGCGACGTCGTCAACGGCAGCCTGACCATCACCAACACCGGCTCGCTGCCGGCCGCGTTCAGCCTGACCGAGACCACGTCGACGAACCAGTTCGCCGACGACGCCCTGACCCTCACCATCACGAACACGACCTCGGGAACCCAGGTCTACAGCGGCAACTTCGGCGGTCTCGTCGACGGCAAGAAGAACGCCCTGGGCACCGTCGAGCCCGGCGTCGTGGGCAACTACACCTTCTCGGTGCGCCTCGCCGACACCGCCGACAACACGCAGCAGGGCAAGACCGCCTCCGCCGCGTACAGCTGGGACTCCACGCAGCTCTCGGCCACCACCACCAACCAGTGAGACTCGCCCGGACGCCGGCCGTGAGGGAGGCCGACGTCCGGGTGCCCCCGGCCACCAGGGGTGGTCCGCGCGCCTGACTGGGTTCGCGGACCACGGCCGGACGCAGGACACGTGCTGGTCCCCGTACGAGGAGAGGGACCGCACGTTACGACCACCCGCCACGAGCAGGAGAAGGAGAACGTCATGACCATCCCGCACCGCCGCACCCCCCGACGCGCGAGCCGGGTCCTCCCGGTCATCGTCAACTCCCTCCTGCTCGTGGCGACCGTGGCCGGACTGGCCTACCTGGCGCCCAGCCTGCTGGGCTACGAGCGCTACGTCATCACCGGCGGGTCCATGTCCGGCTCGATCGAGAAGGGCGCGGTCGCCTTCGAGAAGGCCACCCCCGTCGCCGACCTCGCCGTGGGCGACGTCATCACCTACCAGCCTCCGGCCGACAGCGGCGTCACCAACCTGGTGACGCACCGCATCACCGACATCGCCACCTCCGAGAGCGGCGCACCCCTGTTCCGCACCCAGGGCGACGCCAACCCGCAGCCCGACCCCTGGTCCTTCTCGCTCACCGCGCCGGACCAGCCCGTGGTCGAGTTCCACGTGCCGCACGTCGGCTGGGCGCTCGTGGCGCTCGCCGACCGGGACACGCGCCTGCTCGTGATCGGCGTGCCGGCCGGCCTCATCGCCCTCGTCAGTGCCGTCGAGCTGGTCGGCGCCCTGCGCAGCGGGGGACGACGTCGCGACCGCGCCGAGGCGCCCGTCCAGCCGCCCGCGCAGCCGGTCGTCCAGCCGATCGCCCCCCTGGTCCCCGTCCAGCTCCCGGTCCCCGTGACCGTCCACTCCTGACCGTTTCCGTGGAGGTCGTGTGACCTTCCCGTGGGGTCCCCGTGGAGTCGACCTCCCTACCGTTGAGGACATGAGCATGAACGCCCGTCACCGAGCACCGTCGCCCCTGCGGGGCCGCGCGCCGCTGGCGGGCGTCGTCGTGGTCCTGGTCGCGCTCGCGTTCTCCGTGACCGGCTTCTCGTCGGCGAGCTTCTCGGCCCGCACCGTCAACCCGGTCGGCACCGTGACGGCCGCGTCGGACTGGACGCCGCCGACCGTCGCGGTCACGCAGCCGGCTGGCAGCACCGTGAACGGCACCACGACGATCGCCGCCACCGCGAGCGACGCGCAGTCGGGCGTCGCCCAGGTGGTCCTGCAGTACCAGCCCGCCGACGCGTCGAGCTGGGTCACGCTGTGCACGGACGCCACCGCCCCCTACTCCTGCTCCTGGGACACCCGGGCGAGCGGCGCGACCCCGGACGGTCCGTACGACCTGCGTGCCATCGCCACCGACAAGGCGGGCTACAGCACCACGTCCGAGGTCGTGCGGACCTACGTCGCCAACACCTTCGCGGTCGTCCTGGCGCCGCTCGGCGAGGTCCTGACCGGGACCACGACCGCATCGATGACCGTCTACAACGCGGGCATCGGCTTCGGCTCCGTCCGCCTCGAGTACGCACCGGCCGGGACGACCCGGTGGACGACGGCGTGCAGCGCCTTCCTGCTGATCAACACGGCCTCCAGCTGCCAGTGGAACACCGCAACGGTGCCCGACGGCACGTACGACCTGCGCGCCACCTACTCCGGCTCCGCGTCGACGGTCCAGACCGACGTCCTCGTCGACAACACCAGGCCCGCCGTCACGATGACCGACCCGGGCACGCCGCTGAGCGGCTCGCGCACCTTCGCGGCCACCGCCACCGACGCCGGCTCCGGGGTCGAGACGGTCGAGCTGCAGTACTCCCAGGGCACCACCGGCACGTGGAAGGCGCTGTGCACCGTCGCGGCTGCCCCGTGGTCGTGCCGCTACGACACCACGGCGCTGGCCGGCGGCACCTATGCGTTCCGCGCCGTGGCCACCGACGCCGCCGGGCTGCAGACGACCTCCGCGATCGTGGCCAACCGGGTCGTCGACAACACGGTCTCCTCGGTGTCGCTGGCCGACCCCGGCCAGTACCTCACCGGCACCGTCACCCTGACCGCGTCCGCCAACGCCTCCGCCGGGATCACCTCGGTCCGGATCCAGCGCGCACCGGCCGGCGGAACCACGTGGACCGACGTGTGCACCGACACGACCGCCCCCTACAGCTGCGCCTTCGACACCAAGGCCGTCGGCGACGGCAGCTACGACCTGCGCGCCCAGCTGGTCGACGTCCGAGGCACCACGACGACCTCCGCCGTCGTGGGTGCCCGATTCGTCGACAACAGCCCGCTGCGGGCCCTCGACGTGCAGGCCTCCAACGGCGGCGGCACGTTGGGTCGGCTCGACAACGGCGACTCGCTCATCCTGACCTACAGCGAGAAGCTGGCTCCCGCCTCCGTCGTCGCCGGATGGGACGGCAGCGCGCGGCCGGTGACGGTGCGGCTGCGCGACGGCAACGTCTCTCCCATCGGCGGCGGCGCCAAGGACGACACCATCGACGTGCCCGGCGTGAACCTCGGTGCGGTGAACCTCAAGGCCGACTACGTCAAGAGCGGCAAGACCGTCCAGTGGTCCGGCACGATGACGGCGACCACGGTCACCGTGGGCACCACGACCCGTACCGTCGTCACCGTCGCGCTGGGTGGGGTGACCTCGGGCTCGGGCCTGCGCACCGTGACCACCGCAGCGACCATGATGTGGACGCCGTCCGCGGCCGCCACCGACCTGTCCGGCCAGAAGTGCTCGACGGCCCCGGCCGTCGAGACCGGCACCGCCGACCGGGACTTCTGATGGCACGCGTCGCTCCGTCGCACCTCGCGCCGGCCGGCACGGCCCTGCTCGGGCTGCTGCTCGGACGGGCGGCCGTGTCCACCGCGCACGAGCCGTACGCGTCGGTGCTGCTGGGGGTCCTGGCCGCCATCGCGCTCCTCTCGGCGGCCCGCCTGGGCACGGCCCGGTGCATCGAGTCGCGGGTGGCTGCGACCGCGGTGGCCCTGGCGACGGTGACGGGCGTCGTGCTCGCCAGCACCGTGGGTCCTCCCGGCTCGACACCGCACCCGGTCGACGTCACGGTGGTCGCACTTGCGCTGGCGGCCGCGGCGGTCCTGACCCTGGTGGTGGCACCCGAGCCGGAGCGCGCGCCCGCAGGTGACCTCTATGCTCGATGAGGTGTCTCACACTCTCTTGATCGTCGAGGACGACGACCAGATCGCCGCTCCCCTGATCCGCACGCTGGAGCGCGAGGAGCACCTGGTCGAGCGCGTGGCCACCGGCACCGAAGCCCTGGAGCGGCTGGCCGTCGGCGGCGTCGACCTGGTGCTGCTCGACCTCGGCCTGCCCGACCTCGACGGGCTCGAGGTCTGCCGGAGGGCCCGGGCGGACGGGTTCGAGGGCGGCATCATGATCCTGACCGCCCGCGGTGGAGAGCTCGACCGCGTCGTCGGTCTGGACGTCGGCGCGGACGACTACCTCGCCAAGCCCTTCGCCCTGGCCGAGCTGCTCGCCCGGGTCCGGGCACTGCTGCGGCGCAGCGCCCGGCCAGGACCCGAGGTCGCCCCCGCGCCTCCCGTGTCGTCCCCGACCGGCGGGGTTCGCGTCGACCGCGACACCCGGCGCGCCTGGGTGGGCGACTCCGAGCTCACGTTGACGGTCAAGGAGTTCGACGTGCTGGCGCTGGTCGAGGCCGCCGGCGGCAGCGTCGTCACGCGCGAGCGCGTGATGGACGAGGTGTGGGACGAGAACTGGTTCGGCTCCACCAAGACGCTCGACACCACGATCGGCCGGCTGCGCCAGAAGCTCGAGGACGCCGAGGCCCCGGGCCGCGTCGTCACCGTGCGGGGCGTCGGCTTCCGCTGGGAGATCGACGCCGCGGATGCGTGACCGCCTGGTCGCGACCTTCGTCGGGCTGACCCTGCTCGTGCTCGCGCTGTTCGCCGTCGCGGCGTCCTACGTGGTGGCCGACGTCGTGCAGGACCAGGAGCGCGAGCGCGCCGATCGCACCGCCGCCCTGGTGGCGGCCGCGGTGGGTGCCCGGCTGACCACGGGAGCGACCGTCGACCAGGACTACCTCGCGTCCCTGCTGCGGGACGACGAGCGCGTGGTCTACCGGACCTCCGGCGGTGAGCGCCTCGCGGCAGGGCGCACGGCCGCCGACGGACCGCGCAGTACCCGGACGGTCGACGGTGGCGGGAGCGTGACCCTCGGCCTCTCCGGGCGGTCGATGACCGACCGTGTGTCGGCCGGAGTCCTGCCGCTGGTCCTGCTCTCCCTCGCGCTCGCCGCATTCGCGGGCGTCGTGGCGGTGGTGATGGCACGACGCTTCGCCCGGCCCTTCGGCGAGCTCTCGGTCGTGGCCGCCGAGATCGGGGCGGGCCGCTTCGACACGCCGGTCCCCCGCTACCGGGTCCGGGAGGCCGACGAGCTGGGCCGTGCGCTGCGCGACACCGGTCGCCGGCTCGACGTCCTGCTGGAGCGTGAGCGCTCGCTGGCCGTGACCGCCTCGCACGAGCTCCGCACGCCCATCACCGCCCTGCGCCTCTCGCTGGAGGACCTCACGCTCTGGAAGCAGGTGCCGCCCGAGGTGGCAGCGGAGCTGACCAGCGCGATCGCCGCCGTGGACCGGCTGGGCGTCGCGGTCACCGAGCTGCTCGAGGAACGTCGCGACGACGCCCTCGACGACGAGGTCGCCCTGGACCTCGTGGACCTCACGTCCACCGTCGCCGAGCGCTGGCGGGAACGGCTGTCCGAGCAGGGTCGCGATCTCGTCCTCACGTCGCGGGCGCCCGTCCCGGCCAAGGTGGCCCCCGAGCCGGTGCGGCAGGTCGTCGACGCCCTGCTGGCACAGGCGACCGACGGCGGCACGGGCAACGTCACCGTCGACGTGTCGACGCTGCGCACCGTGCTGCGCGTGCGCGTGACCGACCAGGGACCACGTCGCCTGCCGAGCGGCGTGCTGCACGGCGACGCCGGGGTCGACGGCCTGGCCGAGGCTGCCGTGACCGCCGAGTCGGTCGGCGGCTACGTCACCGTGCAGGACGCACCGCAGTCACGCGTGATGCTGATCCTGCCCCACCACTGAGGTCGCGCCCCCGGACGCACGGACCCCCTCCGCCCGAGGGGCGGAGGGGGTCCGGTGTCGGCTGGAGGCTCAGGCCTCGTCGGCCGACGTGAAGTTCCGCAGGTGCGTCGTGTCGACGGGGACACCCGGGCCGTTCGTCGTGGAGACGGTGATCTTCTTCAGGTACCGACCCTTGGAGCTGGCCGGCTTGAGACGCAGGATCTCCTCGAGGGCCGCGCCGTAGTTCTCGGCGAGCTGCTCGGCCGAGAACGAGGCCTTGCCGATCACGAAGTGCAGGTTGGCGTGACGGTCGACGCGGAACTGGACCTTGCCGCCCTTGATGTCGCCGACGGCCTTGGCGACGTCGGTGGTCACCGTGCCGGTCTTCGGGTTCGGCATCAGGTTGCGCGGGCCGAGGACGCGGCCGAGCCGGCCGACCTTGCCCATCATGTCGGGCGTGGCGACGACGGCGTCGAAGTCGAGCCAGCCCTCGTTGACCTTGTCGACGAGCTCGTCGGCACCCACGTGGTCGGCGCCGGCCTCACGGGCGGCGTCGGCGTTGGCACCGGTCGCGAAGACCAGGACCCGAGCGGTCTTGCCGGTGCCGTGGGGCAGGTTGACGGTGCCGCGCACCATCTGGTCGGCCTTGCGGGGGTCGACGCCGAGGCGGACGGAGACGTCGACCGTGGAGTCGTAGTTCTTGCTGCCCGACTCCTTGGCCAGCGTGGTGGCCTCGAGCGGGGTGTAGACGGCGTCCTTGTCGATCTTCTCGGCGACGGCGCGGTACGCCTTGCTGTGCTGTGTCATGTCTGGCTTCCTTCGGTGTGCACCAGGTGTGGTCTCGCGGGCCCAGCCGGCCCTGCCACGTGTTGCTGGTCGGGGTGGGTGTGTCAGTCGGTGGTGACGCCCATGGAGCGGGCGGTTCCCTCGACGATCTTCATGGCCTGGTCGAGGTCGTTCGCGTTCAGGTCAGGCAGCTTGGTCGTGGCGATCTCGCGGATCTGGTCCTTGCTGAGCTTGCCGACCTTGTCGGTGTGCGGCGTGGACGAGCCCTTGGACAGACCGGCGGCCTTCTTGATCAGCTCGGCGGCCGGCGGCGTCTTGGTCACGAACGTGAACGAGCGGTCCTCGTAGATCGTGATCTCGACGGGGACGACGTTGCCGCGCATGGACTCCGTGGCGGCGTTGTACGCCTTGCAGAACTCCATGATGTTCACGCCGTGCGGGCCGAGCGCGGTACCGACGGGGGGCGCCGGGTTCGCCATGCCGGCGTTGAGCTGCACCTTGACGAGTGCGGCGACCTTCTTCTTGGGAGGCATTGTTCTTCGGGTCCTTCTGTGGATGGGTGGTGCAGGCCGGAGGAGCCGGCTCAGACCTTCTGGATCTGGGTGAAGCTCAGCTCGACCGGGGTCTCGCGACCGAAGATCTCGACGAGGGCCTTGACCCTCTGCGCGTCGAGGTTGATCTCCGTGATCGTCGCGTGGAGCGTGGCGAACGGACCGTCGACGACCATGACGGAGTCACCCGTCGTGAAGTCGGCGAACTCGACCTTGGGGGACGATGCGGTCTGCTGCTGCTCGGGGGCGTCGGCCGCCTGCTGGGCGACCTCGGCCTCCACCGCCGGGGCGAGCATCTGCTCGACCTCGGCGAGGCTGAGGGGCACCGGCTGGTGGGAGTTGCCCACGAAGCCGGTGACCGACGGGGTGTGGCGCACGACGCCCCACGACTCGTCGGTGAGGTCCATGCGGACCAGGACGTAGCCGGGGAGCACGGTGCGCTTGACGAGCTTGCGCTGCCCGTTCTTGATCTCGGCGACCTCCTCGGTGGGGACGACGATCTCGAAGATGTAGTCCTCGGCGTTGAGCGAGGTGATGCGGTTCTCGAGGTTCGCCTTCACACGCTTCTCCATGCCGGAGTAGGTGTGCACGACGTACCAGTCGCCGAACTGGCTGTAGAGCCGCTCGCGGAACTCCGCGAGCGCGTCGACGGGGGCGTCCTCGCCGGCCTCTTCACCGTCACCGGCCTCGTCGGCAGGGACGTCGGCGTCGAGCTCGGCGTCGAGCTCGGCGTCGACCTCGGCCTCGGCGGCCTGGTCGGCGTCGACGGTCTCGTCGGCGCCCTCGGGCACGTCCTCGACCTCGGGGGCCTCGTCGATCGACGCGGCGGACTCGTCCGACGCCTCGACGTCGGAGAGCTCCTCGACCTCGACGTTGCTCGTCTCGGGGGACTGTTCAGTCACTGGTTTCCTCTGCAGTTCACGCGAACACGGCGAACATCGCCTTGCCGAACCCGTAGTCCAGGCCGGCGACGAACGCCATCATGATCAGGACGAAGACGAGCACGACGAAGAAGTAGTTGACGACCTGCGGCCGCGTGGGCCACACGACCTTCCGCAGCTCCGCGACGACCTGCCGGTAGAAGGTCAACGGCGACGTGCGCCGTTCCTTCGTGGCCGACGTCTCGTGGCGATCGCTCACGGTGTCCCCTTCGTTGGTCGTGCTGGTCTGGATGGTGCGATGTGGTGATGGTGCTGGCACGGCACGAGGGACTTGAACCCCCAACCTTCGGTTTTGGAGACCGATGCTCTGCCAGTTGAGCTAGTGCCGTCCACCGGCGCTTCTGCCCGTCTCCCCCGTCCTGCGTGCAGGACACGAGGGCATGACGAAACAGAGTGAGATCTCACCGGTCCGTCCAGTGTAAGGGGTGCGCACCGGCCGAGTCGAACCGACCGCCGGCGCCCTCTGCCGCCTGCGGCCCGGCACCCCCGCTGCGCCGTCTGCCGCCGGCGGCCCGGCACCCCGCCGTACCGTCTGCCGCCCACGGCCCGGCAACCCCGCCGCGCCGTCTGCCGCCTGCGGCCCGGCACCCCGCCGTACCGTCCGCCGCCCACGGCCCGGCACCCCCGCCGGGCGGCGTGAACTCAATGTGCACGACTCGCGGGTAACCGGTCCGGTCCCGTAGAACAGAGGATCGTGAGCCATTCCACGACCGAAAGTGCCGTCGGCGCGTCCCCCGCCCCGAACGTGTCCCACTCCATCACGGTGCGCCTCGAGGTGCCGGCCGGCGGCACCGCCGTGAGCCACCTGACGACCACGGTGGAGTCCAGCGGGGGCATCGTGACCGCGCTCGACGTGGCCGCGTCGCGCGCCGACGCCCTGCGCATCGACCTGACCATCGCCGCCGGCGACACCGCCCACGCCGACCGCATCGTCGAGGGGCTGCGGGCGATCCCCGACGTCGCCGTCAAGAAGGTCTCCGACCGCACCTTCCTCATGCACCTCGGCGGGGTCATCGAGACCGCGTCCAAGCACGCGCTGCGCAACCGCGACGACCTCTCGATGGTCTACACCCCCGGCGTCGCCCGCATCTGCCAGGCGATCGCGGCCGACCGCGAGGACGCGCGGCGCCTGACCATCAAGCGCAACAGCGTGGCCGTGGTCACCGACGGCTCGGCCGTGCTCGGACTCGGCAACATCGGCCCGCACGCAGCCCTGCCGGTCATGGAGGGCAAGGCCGCCCTGTTCAAGACCTTCGGCGGCATCGACGCCTGGCCGCTGTGCCTGGACACCCAGGACGTGGACCAGATCGTCGAGACCGTCGCCGCCGTGGCCCCCGGGTTCGCCGGCATCAACCTCGAGGACATCTCGGCGCCGCGGTGCTTCGAGATCGAGGCACGCCTGCGCGAGCGGCTCGACATCCCCGTCTTCCACGACGACCAGCACGGCACCGCCATCGTGGTGCTGGCCGCGCTGCGCAACGCCCTGCGCGTGGTCGAGAAGTCGCTCGAGGACGTGCGCGTGGTGCTGGTGGGTGCCGGCGCCGCCGGCACCGCGATCCTGCGGCTGCTCCTCGGGGCAGGCCTGCGCGACGTGGTCGTGTGCGACGTCGACGGCATCGTCTCCACGGAGCGCGGCGACACCGACCCCACGCTCGCCTGGATCGGGGAGAACACCAACCCGCGTGGCGTCTCGGGCACCCTGAAGGACGCTCTCGTCGACGCCGACGTGTTCATCGGCGTCAGCGCGCCACGCCTGCTCGGTGCCGCCGACGTCGCCACGATGGCCGACGACGCCGTGGTGTTCGCCCTCGCCAACCCGGACCCGGAGATCGACCCGGCCCTCGCCCGCGAGCACGCGCGCGTGGTGGCCACCGGTCGGTCGGACTACCCGAACCAGATCAACAACGTGCTGGCGTTCCCGGGGATCTTCCGCGGACTGCTCGACGCGCACAGCCACGGCATCGACGTGCCGGTGCTCCTGGCGGCGGCCGAAGCCATCGCGGCGTGCGTCGAGGACGACGAGCTCAACGCCGACTACATCGTGCCGAGCGTCTTCCACCCGGAGGTCCACCACCGCGTGGCCGACGCGGTCGAGCGTGCCGCCCGCGCCTCGCAGTAGCCGCGGCCTTTACCCGGCGCACGCGCGACGCACCCGGCGGTGGACGGGCGCGGGGTCGGCACCGGCCGATACGGTGACGCCATGAGCGTCGCCCAGCCCGCCCCGTCCCCCGGCCGCTCGCTGCGGGTCCTCGCGCTCACGTTGGGCACCTCGCCCCTCATCGTGCTGGTCGCGATCCTGTTCGTGCTGCCTCCCGACCAGGGTGAGCTCTCGGTGGTCGGCGCGGCCGCCGCCCTCGGTGCCGTGGTCCTCGGCTTCCTCGCCGCGCAGACGATCGGCTACCGCGTGGCCGCACTGGAGCCCGGGCTCGACGAGGCCGCCGCCCGGCGCGCCTCGGTGCAGGCGTTCCAGACCACGATGATCCTGCGCTTCGTCCTGACGGAGGCCCCGCTGATCGCCGCGCTGGCGCTGTCGTTCGTCCTCGACGAGGGGCCGTGGCCGTTCGTCCTCGCCGTCGTCGTCGGGGTGCCCTCCATGCTGTTCCACGTGCTGGTGCGTCCTCGCACGATCGAGCGGGTCCGGGCCGGGCTCGAGGCCCGCGGGGCCCGCTCGTACGTGGCGGAGGCCCTCACCCCGTGAGGTCCGTCGCCACGCTGCCCAAGGCGCACCTGCACCTGCACTTCACCGGGTCGATGCGCCACACGACCCTGGTGGAGCTCGCCGAGCGCGACGGCATCCGGCTGCCGCCGGCCCTCGTCGAGGAGTGGCCGCCCCAGCTCGTGGCCACGGACGAGAAGGGCTGGTTCCGGTTCCAGCGGCTGTACGACGTGGCCCGCTCGGTCCTGCGCACGGAGGACGACGTGCGGCGCCTGGTCCTGGAGGCGGCCGAGGACGACGCCCGCGACGGTGCGGTGTGGACCGAGATCCAGGTCGACCCGTCGGGCTACGGCGCCCGGTTCGGTGGCATCACCGCCTTCACCGACCTCGTGATCGACGCCGCCCGTGACGCCGGAGAGCGCGTGGGCACCGGCATGGCGGTCGTGGTGGCCGCGAACCGCACCCGCCACCCCCTCGACGCCCGCACGCTGGCGCGCCTCGCCGGGCAGTACGCCGGACGCGGCGTGGTCGGCTTCGGGCTCTCGAACGACGAGCGGCGGGGCGACACGGCCGCCTTCGCCCCGGCCTTCGCGATCGCCGAGCGGGCCGGGCTCTCGCTCGTGCCCCACGGCGGTGAGCTGCGCGGCCCGGCCCACGTGGCGCAGTGCCTCGACCACCTGCACCCCACCCGCCTGGGCCACGGCGTGCGCTCGAGCGAGGACCCGGCGGTGCTCGAGCGGGTCGCCGAGGCCGGCGTGGCCCTCGAGGTGTGCCCCACCTCAAACGTGGCGCTCGGCGTGTACGCCACGCTCGAGGAGGTGCCGGTGCGCACCCTCGTCGAGGCCGGCGTCGACGTCGCGCTCGGCGCCGACGACCCGTTGCTCTTCGGCTCGCGGCTGGCCGGTCAGTACAACGTGCTGCGGGCCGCGCAGGACTTCAGCGACGACGAGCTGGCCGACCTCGCCGCGATGTCGCTGCGCCGCTCGCACGCCCCCGACGACCTCAAGGCTGCGGCCCTGGCCGACGTCGACCGGTGGCGGACGTCGTGAGCGGCATCGACGTGCCGGACCTCGACCACCCCGCGCCCACCGTCCACCCCGGCGCGGACCGGGCCTACGTGCTGGGCCTGCTGTCCCTCGTCGGGGCCGTGTTCGTGCTGCCCGCCCTGCTCGGCCCGTACGTCTGGCACCTGGGGGTCTCGACGCGTCGCGAGATCGACCGTGATCCTGCACGGTGGGTCGGCCGCCGACAGGCCACGGCCGGCATGGTCCTCGGCGCGCTCGCCACGGCACTGGTCGTCGTCGGCCTGCTCGTCCTGGTGGGCTTCGCCGTACGGGCCCACCTGCAGCTCTCCGCGGACACGGGGTACTGAGGCCCTCGCCCGAACCGTTCGTCCGCGAGGCCGGCTCAGAGGGTGCAGCCGACGAGCACGGGTTCCGGCACGAGGGTGATGCCGAAGGCGTCGCGCACGCCGTCGCGCACCTCCCGGGCCAGGGCGAGCAGGTCCTCGCCCGTGGCGTCGCCGCGGTTCGTGAGGGCCAGGGTGTGCTTGGAGGAGACCGCGGCCCGCCCACCGGCCACCGTGTGACCGCGCTCGAACCCGGCGGCCTGGATGAGCCATGCCGCGCTCGTCTTGACGGTTCCGTCGGCCTGCGGGAACCGCGGGGCCCCCTCGGGCAGACGCCCGGCCGCGTCGGCGTCGAGGACGGGGTTGGTGAAGAACGACCCCGCGCTCCACGTGTCGTGGTCGTCGGCGTCGAGCACCATGCCCTTCGCGGCCCGCAGCCCGAGCACCGCCCCACGGACGTCGGCCAGGGGGGCGCGGTCGCCCACGTCGACGCCCAGGCGGGTGGCCAGCTCGGCGTACGCGACGGGCGCGGACAGGTCGCCCAGACGCAGCTGGAACGCCACGGCGAGCACCACGAACCGGCCGGGCTCGGCCTTGAAGCGGCTGTGCCGGTAGCCGAACCCGCAGTCCACGGCGAACAGGGTGCGCACCCGCTGCTCGGCGCGGTCGTAGACCCGCACCGAGGCGATGGTCTGCGCGACCTCCTGGCCGTAGGCACCGACGTTCTGGATGGGCGTGGCCCCCACGGACCCGGGGATGCCCGACAGCGCCTCCAGCCCGACCCAGCCGGACTCGACGGCCACCGCGACGAGCGCGTCCCACGACTCCCCCGCCTGCACGGTGACCATGGCGCCGCTGCAGGCGTCGGCGTCGACCTGGCGCCCCGTCGTGCGCACGAGCACGACGGTCCCCTCGAAGCCGGCGTCGCCGACCACGAGGTTGCTCCCGCCCGCGACCAGCAGGAGCGGGACGCCGGCGTCGTCGGCCGTCCGCACCGCGTCGACGAGCTCCTGCTCGGTGGTGGCCTCGACGACGTCGCGCGCCGGCCCCCCGAGGCGCAGGGTGGTCAGCTGCGCGAGATCCATGCGTCGAGCCTAGGACCCGCTCCCACGGTCAGGGGAAGGAGGTGACGCACCGGACCAGGACGCACGAGACCCCCGGCCGTGCGGCCGGGGGTCTCGTGACGGTGGTGCGGGAGGCTCAGCGCGTCTCGCGGTGGACCTGGTGGGTCTTGCAGCGCGGGCAGAACTTCTTGAGGTCGAGACGATCGGGATCGTTGCGACGGTTCTTCTTGGTGATGTAGTTGCGCTCCTTGCACTCGGTGCAAGCCAAGGTGATCTTGGGTCGAACGTCGGAGCTCTTGCTCGCCACTGGTCTGCCTCTTCTGGTCTGGGGGTGATGCCGTGCACGTGCGGTCTTCGGTAGCTGGGGCGGGACTCGAACCCGCGACACCACGATTATGAGTCGTGTGCTCTAACCACCTGAGCTACCCAGCCGCGAGGGGACGAGTCTCCCCGTCTCTCAGAGCCCCTTTACGGAATCGAACCGTAGACCTTTTCCTTACCATGGAAACGCTCTGCCGACTGAGCTAAAGGGGCAAGCCGACAGCCAACAGTACCCAATGGTCGGCGCAGGACGAAATCGGGGGGTCCCCCTTCTCCGCCGACGTCGCTCAGAGCCTGGAAGCGCGGGCCAGACGGGCCGGCCACAGCGGCCCGCCGTAGACGAATCCGGTGTACGCCTGCACCAGGTCCGCACCCGCGTCGAGGCGGTCGCGGACGTCCTGCGGCGTGGTCACGCCGCCGACGCCGACCAGGGCCAGCCGGTCGCCCACACGTCCCCTCAGGCGGCGCAGCACCTCCGTGGACCGGTCGGCGAGCACCGGCCCGGAGAGGCCCCCGGCACCCGCGGCGTCGACCGTCGCCCGGGGCGTGCGCAACGAGTCCGGGCGCGCGATCGTCGTGTTGGTGGCGCTGATGCCGTCCAGCCCTAGCTCGAGAGCCAGGTCGGCCACCGCGTCGACGTCGGCGTCGGCGAGGTCCGGCGCGATCTTGACCACCAGAGGAACGCCCTCTCGGGCGGTGACGTCGCCCACGGCCTCGAGGATGGGCCGGAGCGAGTCGACGGCCTGCAGGTCGCGCAGGCCCGGGGTGTTCGGGCTCGAGACGTTGACCACGAGGTAGCTCGCGTAGGGGGCGAGCAGGCGGGCGCTCTCCACGTAGTCGGCCACGGCCTCGGCCGCCGGCACGACCTTCGTCTTGCCGATGTTGACGCCGATCACCGCGTCGGCACCCGCACGGGTGCGGCGCAGCCGGTGCAGGCGGGACGCCACCACGGCCGCACCGTCGTTGTTGAACCCCATCCGGTTCACGATCGCCTCGTCCTCGAGCAGCCGGAACAGGCGCGGCCGTGGGTTCCCCGGCTGCGGGCGCGCCGTGACCGTCCCGACCTCGACGTGCCCGAAGCCCAGCCCCAGCAGGCCCGGGACGGCGCGGGCGTTCTTGTCGAAGCCCGCCGCCAGCCCGAACGCGTTCGGGAACTCCACCCCCATCACGGTGCGGGGCGCCGGGGGCACCGACGTCAGCGGAGCGGCGAGGCGACCCCCGAGCCGGATCGCCCGGAACGCCTGCTCGTGCGCGACCTCGGGGTCCATGCGGGCGAAGACCGTCGAGAACAGCGCGTCGTAGGCCACGGCCGCCAGCCTAGTCCGGGCCGATCACGCCCATCGCGGCGACGCTGCCGTGGCCCGGGGTGCCGGCCCCGCCCGCCCTGTTGCCGAGCGGGACCGGCACCTACTGGGACGGAGCAGGACCCCGGTCATGACGCGGGACCGGGCACCTCGTCGAGGTGCGGCGCTCAGCCGACCGTGCGGATGAGCTTCTTGTTGACGAACTCGTCCATGCCGAAGCGTCCGAGCTCGCGGCCGAACCCGGACCGCTTGACGCCGCCGAAGGGCAGCTCGGCACCCTCGGCGCCGACGCCGTTGACGAAGACCATGCCGGCCTCGATGCGGTCGGCCACCCGCTGGGCCTGGTCGGCGTCGTCGGTGAACACGTAGGAGCCGAGACCGAACGGGGTGTCGTTCGCGAGCTCCACGGCCTCCTCCTCCGACCCGACCTTGAACACGATGCCCACCGGGCCGAACAGCTCCTCGTGGAAGGCGTCGTCACCGGGCTTCACGCCCGTGAGCACGCCGGGCGGGAAGTGGGCGCCGTCGCGCTCCCCCGCGCTCTCCAGGTGCGCGCCCTGCTCGACGGCACGCTCCACCTGGTCGGCCAGCCGCTCGGCCGCGGCGACGGACGACAGCGGCGCGATGCCCTCGGCGGCCGCGAGCATCTTGGCGGTGAACTTCTCGACGAACGAGTCGTAGAGGTCCTCGACGACGATGAACCGCTTGCCCGCGTTGCAGGCCTGGCCGGTGTTGTCGAGCCGCGCCGCCACGGCCTTGTCGACCGTGTCGTCGAGGTCGGAGCTGCCCAGCACCACGAACGGGTCGGACCCGCCGAGCTCGAGGACGACCTTCTTGAGGTGGCGACCAGCGATCTCGGCCACGGCCGCACCGGCGCGCTCGGACCCGGTGAGCGAGACGCCCTGGACCCGCGGGTCGGCGATGACGTCGGCGACCTGCTCGTTCGTGGCGTAGACGTTGACGTAGGCACCCTCGGGGAAGCCGGCGTCGAGGAAGATCCGCTCGAGCGCCGCGGCGGACTCGGGGCACTGCGGTGCGTGCTTGAGGACGATGGTGTTGCCGGTCGCGAGGTTGGGGCCCGCGAAGCGTGCGATCTGGTAGTACGGGAAGTTCCACGGCATGATGCCGAGCAGCACGCCCACGGCCGTGCGCTTCACGACGGCCGATCCCTCGCCCTCGAGCAGCTCGAGCGGCTCGTCGGCCATGAACGCCGCGGCGTTGTCGGCGTAGAAGTCGTAGATGGCGGTGCAGAAGTCGACCTCGCCCAGGCACTCCTCGAGCGGCTTGCCCATCTCGCGCTGGATGATGGCGGCCAGCTCGTTGCGACGCTCGTGGTGCAGCGCGCCGACGCGGCGCACCAGCTCGGCCCGCTCGGCCACGGTGGAGGACCGCGACCACGTGCGGAACGCCTCGTCCGCGGCCGTGACCGCGTTCTCGACGTCGGCGTCGCTGGCGGTGGGGTACTCCTGGACGACCTCGCCGGTGGCGGGGTTCGTGACGGCGTAGAGGCTCATCGGGGGCTCCTTCGATCAGGGGCGGAGGGTGGTGGCTGGTCGTGAGGTCGGGAGTCCGACGTTACGCGGTGCGCGGGTCCTCGGCCCGGCGACGAGCGGCGGCACGGGTGCGCCGCTCATCGAACCGTCTCCGCCTCGCCGGCGATGCGCTGCGCGATCCAGATCGGCACCACGGAGACGACGATCAGCACCACGGCCACGACCGCGACCACCGGCGCCTGGTTGGGACGGAACAGGTTGTTGAGGATCCAGATCGGCAGGGTCGTGGTGCCGGGCCCGGCCGTGAAGGTGGTCACGATGATCTCGTCGAAGCTCAGCGCGAAGGCGAGGAGACCACCGGCGAGCAGCGCCGAGCGCAGCTGCGGGAACGTGACGAGTCGGAACGTCGTCCAGAGGCCCGCGCCCAAGTCGGCCGAGGCCTCCTCCAGGTTGCCGCCCATGCGGCGCAGCCGGGCGATGACGTTGTTGAACACCGTGACGATGCAGAAGGTGGCGTGCGCGACGATCAGCGTGGCCACGCCCAGCTCGATGGCCAGGATCCCGCGGAAGGCGTTGTTCAGCGCCACGCCGGTGACGATGCCGGGCAGGGCGATCGGCAGGATCACGAGCAGGTTCACCGTGTTGCGCCCGAAGAACGCGAACCGCTGCAGCGCGAAGGCCATGAGCGTGCCGAGCAGCAGCGCCACGGCGGTCGAGGCGAGCGCCACCTGCACGCTCGTGAGCACCGCGTCGCGGGCGCCCGCGCTGTGGAACGCGCGCACCCACCACTGGGTGGTGAACCCCTCGGGCGGCCACGTCATCGACGGGTCGGGGTTGAAGGAGTTGGCCACCACGACCAGCAGCGGCGCGTACATGAGCACCAGCACGAGGCCGGTGACGCCGAGCAGCAGACGTCGCGCGAGAGGACTGAGGGTCACGACGCGCTCCTAGAGGGTGTCCAGGGCGCCCGTGCGGCGGACCGCCGCGAGGTACCCGAGCATGACGACGATGGGGATGAGGGCGATCGCGGCGGCGAGCGGCAGGTTGTTGGCCGCGCCGACGTTCGTGTAGACGAGGTTGCCGAGCATCTGGTTGGCACCGCCCACGATGTTGACGCTGATGTAGTCGCCCAGCGTGAGGGAGAAGCTGAAGATCGAGCCCGCGGCGACCGAGGGCAGCAGCAGCGGCATCACGACGGTCCGGACGGTGGTGCCCGCCGACGCGCCGAGGTCGCCCGCAGCCTCGAGCATCGAGTCGGGGACGCGCTCCATGCCGGCGAAGATCGGCAGGATCACGTACGGCAGCCAGATGTAGGCCTGCGTGAGCACGACGGCGGTCAGCCCGTAGCCGGGCGTCTGGCCGCCGAACGGGTTCAGCACCCAGTCGACGAGCCCGCCCTCGCTGAGCAGCGACCGCCAGGCGAACGCCTTGACGAGGTAGCTCGCCCACAGCGGCGTGAGGACCGCGACCACCAGCAGACGCCGGGCACGCGGCGACGCGACCTTGGCCATGTAGAAGGCGATCGGCAGCGCGATCGCGACGTCGACGACCGTCACCAGCGCCGCGACACCGAGCGTGCGCAGCGTGACCGTGCGGTAGAGCGAGTTGGTGACGACCTCGCGCAGGTTGTCGAGGGTGAGGCCGCGGTCGATCTCACCGGTGAAGCTGTCGACCGACCACAGCGCCGTCACGAGCAGCGCCGAGAGCGCCACCACGTAGACGAGCACGAGCCACGTCAGCGGCGCGGTCAGGAACAGCCCGAGCCTCAGCCGCGGCCGCGTGGCGAGGAAGGAGGAGGCCCGGCGGGTGGCCGCCCCGGTCCCGGACAGGGACGGGACGGCCACCTCGGACGTGGTCGACTGGGTCACGTCAGCCCTTGATCTCGGTCCAGGCCTTGGTCCAGTCCGAGTAGTCGGTGCACTCGACGTCCGTGCGGCCGTCGAGGCACTCGGCGATCGGCGTGCGCCAGTACCAGATCTTGTCCGAGTAGGCCTTGTCGCCGGCGTGGTACGTCTCGCAGAAGCCCTCGCTCGCGAAGTCGCACGCCTCCTCGCTGTTCGGCGACTCGCCGAAGTACTCGGTGGCCTGCGCGTTGGTCTTCGGGTCCTCGATGTGGTCGAGCCACTTGTAGGCGCAGTTGGGGTTCTTGGCCTTGGCGGCGATCATCCAGGTGTCGTTCCAGCCCGTGACGCCCTCCTTCGGCACCGTGACCTTCACGTTGTCCTGGTCGATCGTGTTCGCGATGACCTGCCAGGTGGTGCCCACCACGGAGTCGCCGGTCTTGAAGGCCGAGGCCTCCTTGAGGTAGTCCGACCAGTACTCGCCGACGTTGGTGCGCTGGCCCTTGAGCAGGTCGACCGCGGCGGCCAGCTGCTTCTCGTCGAGGGCGTAGGGGTTCTCGATCTTCAGCTCCGGCTGCGTCGACATGAGGTACATGGCGGCGTCGGCGATGTAGATCGGCGAGTCGTAGGCCGTGACCTTGCCCTTGTACTGCGAGGACTTGTCGAACACGACGTCCCACGACGTCGGCTCGTCCTTCACGACGTCGGCGTTGTACATGAGCAGGTTGGCGCCGTAGCCGTGCGGGACGCCGTAGTTCTTGCCGTCGACGGTGTTCCACTCCTGGTCCTTCAGGAAGTCGAAGACCTTCTCGTAGTTCGGCACCAGGTCGGTGTTGACCTCGGCGGCCGCCTTGGCGGCGATCATGCGCAGCGTGAGGTCGCCGGACGCGGCGACGACGTCGTAGTCGCCGGACTTGGCGAGGTTGAACGCCTCGTCGGACGTGCCGTAGACCTTGCTCGTGACCTTGCAGCCGGTCTCCTCCTCGAAGGAGGTGACCCAGTCGGCGTCGGGGTCGTTGCTGCCGTCCTCGACGTAGCCGGGCCACGCCAGGATCGAGACCTGGCCCTCGGTCTTGCCGAGCTTCGTGGGTGCACCCGTGGCGGCGTCGTCGTCGGAGCCCCCGCCACAGGCGGCGAGAGCGAGGCTGCAGGTGACGGCGGCGGCGATGGCGCCGACGCGGCCTCTCCTGGTCGTGGGGATCATCTCGGATTCCGTTCTCTTCTGTGGGTGTGGTGGGGGGATCAGGTGAGCGTCACGAGGTCGTCGTGGCGCCACGAGGCGACGACGGCGTCGCCCCGCTCGACCGCCGCCAGGGCGGTGGAGGGCTCGAGGACGACCAGGCGGGCGCCCTGCTCGGTGTCGACGACGACGCGCCGACCGATGCCGAGGTAGATGGTCTCGGCGACGACGCCGCGGACGCTGTCGCGACCGTCGACCGGGTCGCTGGCGATGCCGGAGGCCGCGAGGTGGATCTTCTCCGGCCGCAGCGCGTAGCGACCCTCCCGTCCGAGGACGGTGCGCGAGGCGTCGGGGTCGAAGAGGTTCGACGTGCCGACGAACGACGCGACGTACTCGTCGACCGGGGTCTCGTAGACGTCCCGGGGGCTGCCCAGCTGCACGATCCGCCCCTCGTTGAAGACGGCGACGCGGTCGCTGAGCGTGAGCGCCTCCTCCTGGTCGTGGGTGACGAAGACGAAGGTGATGCCGAGCTCGCGCTGCAGCTGCTTGAGCTCCACCTGCATCTGCTCGCGCAGCTTGAGGTCGAGGGCGCCGAGGGGCTCGTCGAGCAGGAGCACCTTCGGGCGGACCACGACGGCCCGGGCCAGGGCCACACGTTGGCGCTGGCCGCCCGAGAGCTGCGTGGGGCGACGGTCGGCCACGTGCTGCAGGCGCACCGTCTCGAGGGCCTCGAGCGCACGGGACCGGCGCTCGCGGCGGTCGACACCGCGCACCCGCAGTCCGTAGGCCACGTTCTCGAGCACGCTCATGTGCGGGAACAGCGCATAGTCCTGGAACACGGTGTTGACGTCGCGCTCGAAGGGTGCCGAGCCGGTGACGTCGCGGCCCCCGAGCTCGATCGAGCCCGCGGTCGGCTGCTCGAAGCCGGCCACGAGACGCAGCACCGTGGTCTTGCCGGACCCCGACGGACCCAGCATCGAGAAGAACTCGCCGTCGGCGATCTCCAGGTCCACGCCGTCGACGGCCCGGACCTCGCCGAAGTGCTTCTGCAGGCCGCTCAGTCGGATCGCGGGGGTGGCGCCGGTGCCGGTCATCGGGCTCCTTCGACGGATTCTCCCCGTCCGTCCTGACGGTCGGGAGGAGTGGTGCGGATCACCTTCCGCCGCAAAACATATGGTCTTGGATGTTAAATGTCCACACCTTCGTGTCACGATCCGGTAAACATGTGCGCACCGGCAGCCCGGCCGGTCCGAGGACACGAGGAGATCCATGGCCGCCGTCCGTCGACGCTCGACCCGGGCGCGGACCGCCGTGTTCGCGCCGATCGGCGAGCTCGGCCGCGCGGTCCGCGTGGAGCAGCGTCTGGCGCAGGCGATCCGCTCGGGGATCCTCGAGGACGGGGAGCGACTGCCCAGCGAGTCCGAGCTGGCGAGCATGCTCGGCGTCGCCACGGTCACGGCGCGCGAGGCGCTCGTGTCGCTGCGCGCGCAGGGGCTCGTCACCACCACGCGCGGGCGCGGCGGCGGCTCGTTCGTCACCCGCCCCGTCGGCGCGACCGACGACGTCCTCGAGCGTCGCGTGGCTGCCATGACGCGCGTCGACATCGCCGACCACGGCATCCACTACGCGACCGTGCTGAGCGGGTGCGCCGAGCTGGCCGCCGAGCGGGCCAACGTCGAGGAGGTCGAGGACCTGCGGGCGATCCTGCCCCCCGACGACACCGACGACGCGGCCACGTGGCGCCACGTCGACACCGAGCTCAACCTCGCCGTGGCGGCGCTCTCGCACTCGGCCCACCTGGCCCGCGACGTGATGCGCCTGGAGATGGAGTTCGGTGGGCTCCTGCGGCTCGGGTTCGGGCACGCGGACCAGCAGTCCGCCCTGCGCGACCACCACGGTGCCCTGCTCGCCGCCATCGCGAGCCACGACGGGAACGAGGCCCGACGCGTGGTGCGCGCCCGGGTGCGACGTCTGCTCGGCGAGCTCGCCGAGCTCCACGCGAGGATCAGGTGAGTCCGATGTCCCAACCCCCGAACGCCTCCGCCCCGGGTCCCGGCACCGAGGTGCCCCCTCAGGTCGCGGCCTGCGTGCAGGCCGTCGAGGACCTGTTCCACCCGCTGCTGGTGACGCTGCGCGAGAGCGGCGAGGCCCTGGCCCCCCTCTTCGACGGCCCCGTCGACGCCGCGCGGGTGCTCACCGCGTCGCGCCCCCACGCCCTCGAGGTGCTCGCCGACCCGCACACCGTGGGCGCGGGCTTCGTCGTGTCACCGGGGATCCTCACCGACGAGACCTACCTGCTCGCGTGGTGGCAGGGCGACGACCAGGGGCTCATCCCCGACTCCATCGCCCTCGTGCAGTCGACGGACTACAGCCGCCAGGAGTGGTTCCGCACCCCGCAGCGCACCCACGCGTCGCACGTGACCGGCCCCTACATCGACTACGTGTGCACCGACGAGTTCATGCTCACCTCGACGGTCCCGGTGGAGCGGGACGGACGCATGCTCGGGGTCATGGGGGCGGACGTGCTGGCCGAGACCGTCGAGCGGACGCTGCTCGAGGTCTTCCGCGCCGCCGACGCGACGCTCGTGAACGACCACGACCGCGTGGTCCTGTCCTCGCACGTGCACCTGTTCGCCGGCGAGCCGGTCGACCGCGGCGACTTCACGGCCCAGGTACCGTGCCCGGGACTGCCCTTCACGGTGCTGGTCTGACCCAGCAGGGCACCGGGCACTGGGATCAGGCGGGACCCGCGCCCGGGTAGGCGTCCACGACGAAGGTCCGCAACCGGTCGGCCAGGGCCGCGAGCGTCTCCTGCGCGGGATGGGTCGAGGACCAGGCCACGAACAGCCGGACCGTGAGGTCGGCTCCCCCGGCCCGGACACGCACCCCGTGCAGGCCGTACCGGCTGTCGTCGGAGACCACCGCCACGCCGCGACCAGCGGCGGCGAGCGCCTGCGCCACGGTGCCGCTGCTCGCCTCCACGAGCGACGCCGGCCAGCGCTGCTCGCGCTCGACCACCGCGTCGAGCACCTGCCGGGCGGCGAACGTCCGGGGCACGGTGACCACGACCTGCTCGAGCAGCTCGGCGAGCCCGACCCTTTCGCGGTCGCCCCATGGGTGGTCGGCCGGCACGAACGCCCACACCGGCAGCTCCGGAAGCGCGGCCGAGCGCAGCGGTCGGCGCGGGCGGCGGGTGGTCACCACGAGGTCGGCACCCCGACGCAGCGCCTCGTCCACGTCGAGCGGATCGGTCTCGACCACCGACGGGGTCGGGTCGTCGGGGGCCAGGCTGGCGAGGAAGGGCGACACGACGTCGGTGAGCGTGGTGGCGGGAGCGGCGATGGTCACGCGGTCCAGACCGCCCTCGGCCCGCACCCGGGCAGCGGTGCGCAGGGCGTCGGCCGAGGCCAGGACGTCGCGGGCCAGTGGCAGCAGGCTGCGACCCGCGGAGGACAGCACCAGCCGCCCGCCGTGCCGCTCGAACAGGTCGACACCCAGGTCGCGCTCGAGCTGGCGGACCTGGCGCGAGAGCGACGGCTGGGTCACCCGCACGCGTTCCGCCGCCGCGCTCACGGTCCCGGCGTCGACCACCGCGACGAAGTAGGTGAGGGTCCGCAGCTCCATCCGCCCACCATATGCCTGTCAGGCATCGACTTGATCCGATATCGGCATTGGACGGCATGACGTGACCGGCGGGAGACTGGCGTGGTCACCGCGTCCCAGGAGGAACCGATGTCCGTGCGACCGCCCGTCGTCCAGAAGCGCCACCTGGCCACCGAGCTGCCCGGACCGCGCTCGCGCGAGCTGATGGCCCGCAAGCACGCCGCGGTCGCCGCCGGCGTGGGCACGACCATGCCCGTCTTCGCCGTCGAGGCCGGGGGCGGCATCGTCGTGGACGTCGACGGCAACAGCCTCATCGACCTGGGGTCCGGCATCGCCGTGACCACAGTCGGCAACAGTGCGCCGCGCGTCGTGGCGGCCGTGCAGGAGCAGGTCGCCGCGTTCACGCACACGTGCTTCATGGTCACGCCCTACGAGGGCTACGTGGCCGTCGCGGAGACACTCAACCGGCTCACCCCGGGCGACCACGACAAGCGCACCGCCCTGTTCAACTCCGGCGCCGAGGCGGTCGAGAACGCCGTCAAGATCGCCCGCGCCCACACGAAGCGGCAGGCCGTCGTCGTCTTCGACCACGCGTACCACGGCCGCACGAACCTGACGATGGCCATGACCGCGAAGTCGATGCCGTACAAGCACGGCTTCGGACCGTTCGCCTCGGAGGTCTACCGCGCCCCGCTCTCCTACCCGTTCCGCGACGGCGACCTCGACGGGGCGACCGCGGCCGCCCGCGCGCTCGACGTGGTCGAGAAGCAGGTGGGGGCCGCCAACCTGGCCGCGATCGTCATCGAGCCCGTCCAGGGCGAGGGTGGCTTCATCGAGCCGGCGCCGGGCTTCCTCCCCGCGCTGGCCGCGTGGTGCCGCGCGAACGACGTGGTGTTCGTGGCCGACGAGGTGCAGACCGGCTTCGCGCGCACGGGCGACCTGTTCGCCTGCGACCACGAGGGCGTGGTCCCCGACCTGATCGTGACGGCCAAGGGCATCGCCGGCGGCCTGCCGCTGTCGGCGGTGACGGGCCGCGCCGAGATCATGGACGCCGCGCACGTCGCTGGGCTCGGCGGCACCTACGGCGGCAACCCGCTCGCCTGCGCCGCCGCGCTGGCCGCGATCGAGACCATCGAGGCCGAGGGGCTCGTCGAGCGGGCCCGCGAGGTGGGGACGCTCATGACGGAGCGGCTCCGAGCCCTGCAGGCGCGCGACGACCGACTCGGTGACGTGCGCGGCCGTGGCGCGATGATCGCCGTCGAGCTGGTGAAGCCGGGCACGACCGACCCCGACCCCGACCTCGCGAAGACCGTGGCGTCGGCCGCCCACGCCGAGGGCGTCATCGTGCTGACCTGCGGCACCTACGGCAACGTGCTGCGCTTCCTCCCGCCGCTGGCCATCGGTGACGACCTGCTCCACGAGGGGTTGGACGTGCTCGAGGCGGCCTTCGCGGCCGCGCCGCGGTCCGGGCAGACCCGATGAGCGTGCAGGTCACGTCCGCCCACGTCGAGGCCCTCGACCCGACCCGTGGCGTGCTCGTGGGTGGCGTCTGGCGGGCCGGGGGCTCGGGGCACTTCGACGTCGTGGACCCGGCCGACCTCTCGGTCGTCGCCCAGGTGTCCGACGGCGACCTGGGCGACGCCACCGCGGCCGTCGACGCCGCCGCGGACGCGTTCGTGGCGTGGCGTCGCACGTCGCCGCGCCAGCGGTCGGTGGTGCTGCACCGAGCGTTCGAGCTGATGATCCGCGACACCGACCGGCTGGCCGACCTCATCGTCAGCGAGAACGGCAAGTCCGTCACCGACGCGCGCGGCGAGGTCGTCTACGCCGCCGAGTTCTTTCGCTGGTTCGCCGAGGAGGCGGTGCGCCCTCACGGCGACTACGGCTCCTCCCCCGCCGGCGGCACGCGCACGATCGTGACGCACCGACCCGTCGGCGTGGCCGCGCTCGTGACGCCGTGGAACTTCCCGGCCGCGATGGCCACGCGCAAGATCGCGCCGGCCCTCGCAGCCGGCTGCACGGTGGTGCTGAAGCCCGCCGCCGAGACGCCGCTGACGGCCCTGGCCGTCGCCCGTCTGCTGACCGAGGCCGGCGTGCCCGACGGTGTCGTGAACGTGGTGCCGACGACCGACGCCGCCGGGGTCGTGGGCCACTGGCTCGCCGACCCGCGGATCCGCAAGATCTCGTTCACCGGGTCCACCCGCGTCGGCTCGATCCTGTTGGGCCAGGCCGCCGAGCGCGTCGTGAACGCGTCGATGGAGCTGGGCGGCAACGCCCCGTTCGTCGTAGCGGACGACGCCGACGTCGACGCGGCCGTGGCCGGCGCGATGGTCGCGAAGTTCCGCGGTGGCGGCCAGGCCTGCACGGCGGCGAACCGCTTCTACGTGCACGCCGACGTCGTGGACGCCTTCGTCGAGCGCCTCGGCGCCGAGGTCGAGCGGCTGTCGGTCGGTCCGGCACGCGGCGGCGCCACGGTCGGCCCCCTCATCTCCACCACGGCGGTCGAGACCCTGGGCCGCGTGGTGGACGAGGCGGTGCGGGCCGGCGCGCGCGTCAGCCACCGCGCCGAGCTGCCCGACGCACCCGGCCACTTCTTCGCGCCGACGGTCCTCGTGGACGTCCCGGCCGACGCCGCGATCCTCGACCACGAGCTGTTCGGTCCCGTGGCCCCGATCGTCACGTGGCACGACGACGAGGAGCTGCTCCGGCTCGTGAACGCCAGCGAGATGGGCCTGGCCGCGTACGTCTTCTCGCGCGACCTGCAGCGAGCGATCCGGCTCGGGGAGGCGTTCGACGCCGGCATGGTCGGCGTGAACCGCGGCCTCGTCTCCGACCCGTCGGCCCCGTTCGGCGGCGTCAAAGCAGAGCGGTCTGGGCCGCGAGGGCGCCCGCGAGGGCCTCGAGGAGTACACCGAGACGCAGTACCTCAGCGTCGACTGGCCCGCCTGACCCCGCGCCTCGGGAGTCCTCACGAGGTACGACGGCTACGGCAGCAGGTCGCCGGCGCGCGTCTCGGTGCCGGTCGTCGCTCCGTACGACCGGTCGATCGCGGTGAGCACGGTCTCCAGAGCGGCCTCCCGCTCAGCGTCGGACGCACCGCGCACGGCGCCGTCGACGGCGAGCACGGAGAACCCGTGCATCGCGGACCAGCACGTGATCTCCGCACCCGGGCGAGCCTGTGCCGACAGGAACCCGACCTCGACCAGCTCGTCCAGGGCCTGGCCCAGCAGCAGGTAGGGACCGGCTCCCTCCAGGTCCGTCGAGACCGCCACGCTGGAGAACGCCAGCGAGAACAGGCCGGGCTCGCCCACGGCGAACTCCACGTACGACCGTCCGACCGCCGCGAGGCGACGGCGCGCCCGCAGCACGGGATCGTCGGTGTCGACGTCGGCCCAGCGCCGCTGCATCGTCTCGACCAGGCGGTCCATGACACGGCCCGCGACCTCCGCCACCAGGTCGTCGCGATTGGCGAAGTGCCGGTAGGCGGCGTTGTGCGAGACACCCACCCGGCGCGCGAGGTCGCGCAGCGCCAGGCCGTCGGCACCTCGCTCGCGGGCGGCGTCGACCGCGGCGTCGACGAGTGCCTCGCGCAGGTTGCCGTGGTGGTACGCGGGGGACGCCATGGCACCACCCTAGCGAAGGACGGCTCTGATGTTGACAGCGACAACACTAGCCCTCATGCTCGATGTTGACGCCATCAACTTCGAGGAGCGCGCATGCCCCGGAAGTCCCTGATCCTGCTCACCGTGTGCCTCGCGACGCTGACGATCAACCTCTCCACGATGATCGTGAACATCGCGCTGCCGTCGCTCGCGGACGAGCTCGACGCCGGCACGCGTGACCTGCTGTGGATCGTCGACGGCTACAACCTGGCCTTCGCCTCGCTCGTGCTCGCGATGGGCAGCCTGTCCGACCGGTTCGGCCGACGCCCTGCGCTCGTCCTCGGCCTCGCCGGCTTCGGACTGAGCAGCGGCGCCGCCGCGCTGGTCGACAGCAGCGGGCAGCTGATCGCCCTCCGGTTCGCCATGGGCGTGTTCGCCGCCGTGATCTTCCCGACCACGCTGTCGATCATCGCCAACACCTTCACCGAACGCCGCGCACGTGCGTCCGCGCTCGGTCTGTGGGGCGCATCGGTGGGGGTCGGCGTCGCCATCGGGCCCGTGGTCGGTGGCATCCTGCTCGAGCACTACTCCTGGCACAGCGTCTTCTGGGCGCTCGTGCCCCTGACCGTCGCCACCATGGGCATGGCGATCGCGTTCGTCCCGGAGTCACGCGACCCGTCGGTGCCGCGCATCGACCGGTACGGCTTCGCCGTCTCCGTCGCCGCCCTGGGCACGCTGACCTACACGATCATCGAGGGACCCGAGCACGGGTGGCGCAGCATCGAGACGTTGACCGGGTTCGCCGGCGCCGCGGCGCTGATCGCCGCGTTCATCGCGATCGAGCGGGCGGTGGAGCACCCCATGATCGACGTCACGCTGTTCCTCGACCGCCGGTTCAGCGCCGCCTGCGCGGCGGTCACGATCGCCTTCTTCGCGCTCTTCGGCTTCATCTTCCTCATCACGCAGTTCTTCCAGTTCATCCGTGACTACACGCCGCTCGAGACCGGCCTGCGCTTCCTGCCCGTCGCCCTCTCCCTGGCGGTCGCCTCGATCGTCGGCGCCCAGCTGGCACCGCGCATCGGCACGAAGCTCGTCGTCGCGCCCGGGCTCGCCCTGCTGGGTGGCGCCTTCCTCTGGATCTCCCAGATCCCGGCCGACGTGGACTACCCGACCGTCGTCGTGCCGCAGATGCTCATGCTCGGCATCGGGATCGGACTGGTCAGCACGCCGGCCACGGAGTCGATCATGCAGGTGCTCCCGCCCGCCCGCGCCGGGGTCGGCTCGGCCGTCAACGACGCGACCCGCGAGCTCGGTGGCACCTTGGGCGTCGCCGTCGTGGGCTCGATGTTCGCCTCCCGGTACGCCGACGCGCTCCGCTCGGCCCTCGAGGGGCGCGTCGAGGGGACGGTCCTCGACCGGGCCGCCGACTCCGTCGGGTTCGCCGACGTCGCCGCGTCCCAGGTCCCCGGCCTGTCCGCGGTGGTCGACGCGTCGTTCCTCGACGGCCTCGAGCTGGCGTGCGTCGTCGTCGGCGTGCTGTGCCTCGTTGGCGCCGCCGCAGGACTCCTGGCCCTGCCCGGCGACCGCTACGACCCCCTCGACGCCGAGGACGAGCCCGCCGACGGCACGGCACGCCTCGACGCGTGACTCCCTCACCCCCACCACGGAGGACCACATGAACGAAGCACGCCCCGTCGCCATCGTGACCGGTGCGTCGTCGGGCATCGGCCAGGCCGCCGCCCGGGCGCTCGCAGCCCGCGGGTTCGTCGTCGTCGGCACCAGCCGTCGCGGCAGCGGCGAACCCGACACCGACGGCACGCTGCTCCTGCCGCTCGACGTCACCAGCGACACGTCGGCGACCGCCCTCGTGCAGGACGTGCTCGACCGGTTCGGACGGATCGACGTGCTCGTCAACAACGCCGGCATCGGGCTGCTCGGTGCCGCCGAGGAGAGCTCGGCCGAGCAGGCCGCGAAAGTGTTCGACGTCAACGTGCTCGGTGCCATCCGGATGACGAACGCCGTGCTTCCGCACATGCGCGGACGCGGCAGCGGACGGGTCGTCAACGTCTCGTCGGTGCTGGGCCTGATGCCCGCCCCCTTCATGGCGGTCTACTCCGCCACCAAGCACGCGCTCGAGGGCTACTCGGAGTCGCTCGACCACGAGGTCCGCGCCCTCGGGGTGCGTGTGCTGCTGGTGGAGCCCGCCTACACCAGCACGTCCTTCGAGGGCAGCGCCCTCGCTCCGGACCGACCCCTCACCGGGTACGACGCGCAGCGGGCCACTGCGGCCGACGTGCTCGCCGGCGCCATGCGCGGTGCCGACGATCCGGCCGTCGTCGCCGACGTCGTCGCGAAGGCGGCCACCGACCGCCGACCTCGCGTCCGCTACCCCGCGGGCCCCCTCGCGCGGCGGGTGTCCGTCCTGCGTCGGCTCGCCCCGCGGGCGGCGTTCGACCGCCAGGTCCGCAGCCTGAACCGCCTGCCGTGAACCTCAGCGGGGCGGACGCGCCGACGTGCTGCGCGGGATGAGCGTGGGGGCGACGGTGACGTGCCGCGGCGACGCTCCGGCACGCGCCTCGTCGAGCAGCTCGAGCGCGGCGGCGGCGATCTGGTCGAACGGCACGCGCACCGTCGTGAGCGGACGGGGCAGGCGGGCCGAGACCGGGACGTCGTTGTAGCCCACCACGGAGAGGTCCTCGGGCACCGAGAGACCCAGTGCCTGGGCCGCCGCGAGCACGCCGATGGCCGTGTTGTCGTTGACCGCGAACACCGCGGTCGGCCGGTCGCGTGCCGCGAGCACCTCGCGCGCGACCAGCTCGCCGGACTCCATGCTGAACGCCGACTCGTGCACCAGGTCGTCGACGTCCGTCACCCCGGCCTCGGCCATCGCGCGCCGGAAGCCCGCCTGACGACCGACCGCGCTCGAGGCGAACGAGGGCCCGGCCACCAGGGCGATGCGCCGATGACCGAGGTCGAGCAGGTGCCGGGTGGCGAGGTAGCCACCGAGCTCGTCGTCACCGGTGGCCGACGGGGTGGTTCCGTCGGAGCGCAGAGCCAGCACCACCGGCACCCCGTGCCCACGCAGCCCCGACGTCACGTCGTCGTCGAGGCGCGCGGTCGTGAGCACCAGGCCGTCGATCCGTTGGTCGAGAAGCTGCTCGACGGCCTCGGCCTCGGCGGCCGGGTCGTCGTCGGTCGTGGCGACGATGGCGAACTGACCGCGGCGGGCGCACGCCGCAGCCAGCTGCTCGAAGGTCATGGCCATCACCGTGTCGGTGAGCCGTGGCACCAGCACGCCGATAGTGCGGGTCTGCTGGCGTCGCAGCGCAGAGGCGAAGCGGTCGCGTCGGTAGCCGAGCCGTCGCGCGGCCTCGCGGACGCGCTCCGCGGCCGGACTGCCCGACGGCGGCAGTCGCTCGTCGAGAACCCTCGAGACGGTCGACTTCGAGACGCCTGCCTCGCGCGCGACGTCGAGGATCGTGGGGGGACGCACGGGCGTCTCGGTCACGCTGTCCTCCTCTGGTCGACGAGCCGGGTGCTGGCCAGCATAGGCGCAGACGGTGCTCGCACCCATCTGCCCGCTCCCGAAGACGCTCACCCGAAACAGTTGACACCGTGGTCCCGGTCACACACGATGGGAACGTTCCCGTGAACGTTGTCACACTCCGGCTGCGCAGCGTGGCCACCCGCCGACGACGTCCGTCCACCACGAGGACACCGCCCGGACCGACCGGACTGCCCACACGGACGAGCCCCCGTGGGATAGACAGAGAAGGACGACCATGACTGACACCGCCCCCGCCACCGCCGAGCAGGCGGGACCCCGCTCGGACCGATCCCGCCGCTCACGCCGCGGGCTCGCCGCCACGCTCGCCCTCATGGGACCCAGCTTCATCGCCGGGGCCTGGCAGTTCGGACCCGGCAACCTCGCGTCGGCCGTGCAGGCCGGCAGCGCCCACGGATACGCCCTCATCTGGGTCATCGCCGTCTCGACGCTCCTCATGATCGTCTTCACCGACATGAGCGTGCGCCTGGCCATCGTCTCCCCCGGCTCCCTCGTGCAGACGATCAAGGACCGACTCGGCCGCCCGGTCGGGACGGCCGCCGGCATCGGCGTCTTCCTCATCAGCCTCTGCTTCTCGGTCGGCAACGCCGTCGGGTCGGGCCTGGGCTTCTCGATGCTGTTCGGGGGCTCCCCCACCCTCTGGACCATCGGCTGCACCGTCGTCGTCGGGGCCGTGGCCTGGGCACCCAACTACTACAAGCTCTTCGAACGCGCGATGCTCGGGCTGGTCGTGCTCATGGGCATCGGCTTCGTGCTCGGCGCCTTCCTGTCCAAGCCCGACTGGGTCGCCGCGGCCGACGGCCTCTTCCCGACCATCCCCTCCGACGCGGGCCTGCTGATCATCGCCCTCGTGGGCACCAACTTCTCGATCAACGCCGCCTTCTTCACCGGGTACGCCTCGCGCGAGCGGGGTCTGAAGGCCGAGGACTACCGCACGACGACGATCGCGGACACGATCCCCGGCATCCTGGCGCCCGGCATCATGACGGCCCTCGTCATCGTCACCGCGGCCGCCGCGCTGCAGAACACCGGCACCGGCGCCGCCACCTTCCCCGAGCTGGCGAACGTCCTCCGTCCGGTCGCGGGCGAGCTCGGCGCCACGCTGTTCGGGCTCGGCTTCTCCGCCGCTGCGTTCTCGTCGATGGTCGCCAACGCGACGGCCGGCGGCACGCTGCTCTCCGACGGCCTCGGACGCGGCAACACGATGGACCGGGTGAGCGTCAAGCTCGGCATGCTCGCGGTGCTGGCCTTCGGGCTCGTGGTCACGCTCGTCTCGAACGGCTCACCCGTGGAGCTGATCATCACGGCACAGGCCCTCACGGTGATCGTCGCACCGCTGCTCGGCCTCCTGCTGTTCGTCATGACCACGCGCCGCGACCTGATGGGTCGCTACGTGAACCGGTGGTGGCAGAACGCGCTCGGGCTGGTGGGGCTCGTGGCGATCTTCGCGCTCTGCTACCGACTGCTCACGATCGTGCTCTGACCCGCTGCGCAGCACGCCGCCGTCGGCCCCGCTCCTTCTCGAGGAGCGGGGCCGACGGCGTTCGCAGAGGCCGTCCCGATCGATCTCGGGTCGACGTCGCTTGGCCCTTGACACGGTGACCGGGGTCACGCACACTCATTGCGGGAACGTTCCCGCGAACGTTCCGTAACCACGACCGACCCGTTCGAAGAGGACCCACCATGACGCTCGATCTCCGCGGCCTCACCCCGGCCCCCGTCACCCCGTTCACCCGCGACCTCGAGGTCGACTACGACGCCGTGGCGTCACTGACCCGCTGGTACGCCTCCATCCCCGGCATCACCGGCCTGGTCTATCTCGGCCACGCGGGCGAGGGCACCTACCTCACGCAGGAGGAGCAGGTGAAGGTCATCGAGGTGGCCGTCGCGAACGCCGGCGACGTGCCGGTCATCGCCGGCATCACCGGCGAGGGCGACAAGGTCGCGGGTCTCGAGGCCAAGCGCGCCGTCGACGCCGGCGCCAGCGCCGGACTCCTGTACCCCTCGCACGGCTGGCTCCGCTTCGGCTACCAGCAGGGCGCCCCGCAGGAGCGCTACCGCATCGTGCACGAGGAGTCGGGCCTGCCGCTCATCCTGTTCCAGTACCCCGATGCGACCAAGGCCTCCTACGACCTGCAGACCCAGCTCGAGATCGGCGCGCAGCCCGGCGTCTTCGCGACGAAGAACGGTGTGCGCAACATGCGCCGCTGGGACACCGAGATCCCCGTCCTGCGCCAGGAGCTGCCCGACCTGCAGATCCTCTCGTGCCACGACGAGTATCTGCTCCACACGATGTTCGACGTCGACGGTCTGCTCGTCGGCTACGGAGGAATCGCCCCCGAGCTGCTGGTCGAGCTCATCGCCGCCGGCAAGGCGCACGACTACCCCGCGGCCCGCGCCCTCCACGACGCGCTGCTCCCGGTGACCAAGAACGTCTACCACCGCGGTTCGCACATGGAGGGCACCGTGGCGCTGAAGCTGGCCCTCGTGGAGCGCGGCAAGCTCGAGCACGCCGCCGTCCGCCCTCCGCTGCTCGACCTCGCCCCCGAGGCGCAGGGCGAGATCAGCCTCGCCCTGAAGCAGGCCGGGATCATCTGATCCCACCCCGCGACCCGGTGGCTCCCGGCGTCGCGCCCCGACCCGCCGTGTGGACACGCGGGGCTCGGACCCACCTGACGGGTCCGGCTCGGGGCGCGACCCTGGGGGTCACCAGCGCACGAGACGCCCCTCGCCGACCGGCGAGGGGCGTCTCGTCGTGCGGGACGCGTGGCGCTCAGCCGCTGAAGCGCTCCCGGCCCTGGAGAGCAGACGTGCCGAGGTCGCTCTTCGGCAGCGCGGTGCCCGCCCGGGCGGCCTCGACCCAGTCGTCCGTGGTCCCGACGGCGGCGAAGTTGGAGTTGAGCAGCACCATCAGCGTCGAGTGCACCTGCTCGGCCGACGCGCTCCCCGCCTCGTTCGCGAGGTGGATGGCCCCGGTCGCGTCCGACAGCACCTCGGCGGCGATGCCCCGCGTCTCTGCGTCGGCGGCCGTGGCGAGGTCGCAGTTGTTGGTCATGTAGCCGACGATCGTGATCGTGTCGACCTGCCGGTCGGCGAGCCACTCGGTGACACCGTCGGCGCTGAACGCGCTGCCGTGGACCTTCGAGGCGCGGCCGAACTCCGGCCTCAGGCGGCGCTCGACCTCCGGGTGCAGCTCCCAGCCCTTCGAGCCGACCGCGAAGACGGGCGAACCCTCCGGCAGCTCGTGCTGGAGCACCAGGACCGGCACGTCGAGCTCGACGGCGACGTCGATGGCTCGGGTGATGTTGGCGAGCGACTCCTCGCGGGGTGGGTGCTGGACCTCGAGCGGACCGTCGACGTACTCGTTCTGGACGTCGACGACGACGAGGGCGCGGCGGGTGGCGGTCACGATGGTGCTCCTTGGTTCGTCCGGGTGGACCTCCATCCTCGGGGTGGGGGCCAGGTACCGTGAGTGGCCCGAACGCCACCTATCGATGCTTCCAGGACAATCATGCGGATCGCGGTCCACGCCTTCGACGGCATCAGCCTGTTCCACCTTTCCGTGCCGACGACCGTCTTCGCCGAGGTCGCGCGGCTCGGCCTCGACTCCTCCTGGCGCACCACGGTCTGGAGCAGCGAGGCCCGCGTGATGACGGCGGAGGGAGTCTCCCTCGGCGACCTGGCCGGTCCCGACGCGACGACGGACGCCGACCTGCTCGTCTTCCCCTCGTGGCACGCCGACCTGCGCCCGGCCGACGACACCGTGGCCACGGTGATCCGGGAGGCGGCCTGGCGGAGTGCTCGCCTGGTGGGGCTGTGCCTGGGAGCGTTCCCCCTGGCCGGAGCGGGGGTGCTCGACGGACGGTCCTCGGTCACCCACTGGGGCGCCGCCGAGGACCTGGCGGCGCGGTACCCCGACGTCGACGTCGACGCCGACGCGATCTACGTCGACCACGGCGACGTGCTCACCTCGGCCGGGACGGCCTCGGCCATCGACGCCTGCCTGCACGTCGTCCGACGCGAGCTCGGCTCCGAGGCGGCGACGACCCTCGCCCGGCACCTCGTCGTCGCACCCCACCGCGAGGGCGGGCAGGCGCAGTACATCGCTCGCCCCATGCCCGAGCCCGACGGCGTCGGACAGCTCGGTGACACCATCGCGTGGACCATCGAGCACCTGGACCAGCGGATGTCCGTCGAGGCGATGGCCGACCACGCACGGATGAGCACCCGCAACTTCACCCGTCGCTTCACCGAGGCCACCGGCGCGAGCCCCGCGCGGTGGCTGTCCGGACGCCGCCTCGACGAGTCGCGCCGACTCCTGGAGCGGACCGACCTGCCGGTCGCGTCGGTCGCGCGGCGGTGCGGCTTCGGCAGCGTCGTCACGTTCCGCCAGCGCTTCACCGACGCCTACGGCACCACGCCGACCTCGTACCGTCGGCGCTTCGCTGCGCTTCCCCATCACTGAGCCGCCCGCAGCGGGTGGAGCTCGATCATGAAGAACGGGCCCCGCCGGGCTCTCGCCCGACGAGGCCCGTCGGTTCCAGCGACTCTCTCACGCTGTGGCAGGTGCAGGATTCGAACCTGCGAAGGCAATGCCGGCTGATTTACAGTCAGCTCCCTTTGGCCGCTCGGGCAACCTGCCAGGGATGCTGCCCGCCGAGACGGGCAACGACGAGAAACCATACCGCAGAGGGGCCTGCGCAGCCCAACCGCATCCGTGCCGTCGAAGGGGTTGACAACCTACAACCATCTAGTTGTAGGTTGTGCTCATGAGTGATCACCAGGACGACGACCGGGCCGATGCCCTGTTCGGCGCCCTGGCCGACCGGACCCGGCGCGACATCCTGCGCCGCGTGCTGGCCGGGGAGCACTCCGTGAGCCGGCTCGCCGAGCACTACCCGATGAGCTTCGCCGCCGTGCAGAAGCACGTCGCCGTGCTCGAAAGGGCCGGTCTGGTCACCAAGCGTCGGGTCGGCCGCGAGGCCCTCGCGAGCGGGGACGTCGAGGCCGTGCGGTCCGTCGCCTCGATGCTCGGCGAGATCGAGGCCGTGTGGCGCGGACGCGTCGCCCGGATCGACGACCTCCTCGCCCAACCGACAGCCCAACCCACCGCACCATCCGCCACACCGTCCGAGCAGCACGACACCACCACCCACACCACCCAGGAGAAGTGACATGCCCGTCATCGACGTCCAGAAGGACCTGGACCAGCGCACCATCACCATCACCGCCGAGTTCGCCGCTCCCGTCGAGCGCGTGTTCGGCATCTACGCCGACCCCCGCCAGCTGGAGAAGGTCTGGGGACCGCCCACCCACCCCGCGACGTTCGTCGACCACGACCTGACGCCCGGCAGCCGCATCACCTACTACATGACCGGCCCGGAGGGCGAGAAGTACGGCGGCTACTGGGACGTGGTCTCCGTCGACGCCCCGCACGGCTTCGAGGTGCGGGACGGCTTCGCCGACGCGGACCTGAACCCCGTCGAGAGCATGCCGTCCTCGACCAACAGCTTCCGCTTCGAGCCGATCGACGGCGGCACCCGCGCCACCTACGTCTCCACCTACCCGACCGCCGAGGCCCTGCAGCAGGTGCTCGACATGGGGGTCGAGGAGGGCGCGCGCGCCGCCATGGGGCAGATCGACGACTTCCTGGCGGCCTGACCCGGCAGGGGTGCCGGGCCCTGGGCGGCAGACGGCCCGGCAGGGGTGCCGGGGCTGCGTCACGGCCTGGGGCGACGGACGGCACGGCGGGCACTCGAGGCGAGCGCCTAGTCTGAGGGGCGGGACCCGCGGGTCCCGCCCCTTCGCCGTCCCAGCCAGCACAGGAGAGAGAACCGTGGCCGACTCCTCGTTCGACATCGTCAGCAAGCTCGACCGTCAGGAGGCCGACAACGCCCTCAACCAGGCGATGAAGGAGATCTCCACCCGGTACGACTTCAAGAACACCGGCGCACTGCTGGAGTGGAAGGGCGAGGAGGGCATCGAGATCACCGCGAACGCCGACGAGCGCGCTCTCGCCGTGCTCGACGTGTTCAAGGAGAAGCTCGTCAAGCGCGGCATCAGCCTCAAGGCGCTCGAGACCGGCGATCCCCGTCAGAGCGGCAAGGACGTCAAGATCAACGGCACGTTCAGCCAGGGCATCAGCACCGAGCAGGCCAAGAAGGTCTCCAAGCTCATCCGAGACGAGGGGCCCAAGGGCGTCAAGGTCCAGATCCAGGGCGACGAGCTGCGCGTCACCAGCAAGAAGCGCGACGACCTCCAGGAGGTCATCGCGCTGCTGAAGGGTGCCGACCTCGACTTCGCGGTGCAGTTCGTCAACTACCGCTGACGGACGCACCACCCGGTCGAGGCCGGCCGCACCCCCTCGGCGTCAGCGGTCGACGCGGACCACCGACAGGTCCTCGGCGATCTCGACGCTGACGTCGTCGTCGTTGCCGAGGTCGACCTCGACCTCGTAGGCGTGGTCGCGGTCGTCGCTGCGCTCGACGTCGGTCACGCGCCCCTGGCCGACCTCGTCGAGGGCGACCTTCTCGAGCTGGCCGCGCAGGTCGGCGTCGGTCACGTCGTCACCGTCACCGCCGTTCGTGGACCCGGCCGACGGGCTCTCCGACGTCGGCGCACTCTCGGTGGACTGCGCGGACGAGGTGGCGGCGGGGACGACGTCGTCATCGGCGTCGTCGGAGCCGCAGGCGGTCATGCCGAGTGCGAGCACGAGGGCGGTGGCGGAGGCGGCGAGCAGGCGGGTGGTCTTCATGGGGTTCTCCTCGGGGGCTTGGTGTGGTCCCCATGCAAGGCCCCGTGCGTGAGAGCGGCATGACGCGACGGTGAGAGGCTTCTCATGCAGGGCGCGCGGCGCCGGCGAGGGTGCCGGTGCGGGCGCGCGTCCACGGCCACACCAGCAGAGCCCAGACTGCGGCGACCACGGCGATCTCGACCGCCACGTACCAGGGCCACGCCGGCAGGACGTCGAGCAGCGAGGCCCGGCTCGGCTTGCCGTTGAGGTAGCCGTAGTTGGTGTCGGCGAGCGTGTTGTAGACCATGACCGACACCGCCCACACGAGCGTGATCACGACCGTGCGGCGGTAGGTCGACCACGTCGGCAGCACACCGAGCCCGAGGACGAGGTAGACCGCGGCCCACACGATGAGCAGGTGCATCGCCCAGAACATGACGAACCTCGGCTCGGGCCACGCCGAGGCGAGGTCCGGAGTGGCCATGCCCTGCGTCGTGAGGGTGAGGCCCCAGAGGTAGGTGACGGTCGACGTGAGACGAGAACGCGTCCACAGGGCGTGCACCGCGAACATCCAGGCCAGGTCGCACAGCTGGAAGGGCAGGGACGTGCGCGGGTTCCACTCCGCCGGCAGCAGCTGCAGGACCTGCAGGGGCACCGTCACGGCGACGATGCCGACGGCCAGGACGCGGCTCGTCGTGGCCTCCCCTGCCGTTCCGCGCACCCGCCGGCCGAGCAGCACGATCGGCACCAGGCCGACGGCGAACAGCACGAGCACCGTCACGTGGCTGGTGTCGTACGCCTGGAACTCCCCCGCTGCGAGCACGTCCCGTCCGTCGATCACCACGACCGCAGCGTAGACCGCTAGGCGGGCCGCCGGGCGATCGTCACCGCGAAGTCGGACGCAGGGGTGAGCGGCCGCAGGTCCCACGTGGCGAACCGCTGCTCCACGGCGAGGCCGGCGGCGTCGAGGTCGGCGTCGAGGTCGGGCAGGCCGTAGTGCCAGTCGAGGCGGAAGCCGAGCACCAGCGCTCCGTCGTCGGTCACGTGGCTCGCGAGCCGCTGCACCACCTGCCGTTCGGTGCCCGGCGCCAGGAAGACCATCACGTTGCCGGCGGTGACCACGACGTCGAACGTCTCGCCGAGGTCGAGCCCGGCGAGGTCGGCGACCAGCCAACGAGGCCCGGGGTGCGTGGCCTGCGCCTCGGCGACCAGCACCTCGTCGGCGTCGACGCCGGTGACGTCGTGCCCCCGCCGGTGCAGGGTCCCGCCGAGACGTCCGGCGCCGCACCCGGCGTCGAGCACCCGGGAGCCGCGCGGGCTCAACGCGTCGACGAACCGCGCCTCGCCCTCCAGGTCGGCACCCTCGGCCGCCAGCTCGCGGAACCGGTCGCGGTACCAGGTGGAGTGGTTCTCGTCGGTGTCGGTGAACCAGCGTGGTGTCGACGTCATGGACACCATCGTGGACGATCGCCCACCCCCGTGCGCGTCCGGCCGGACGGCCCGTCGCATCGACTCGGACCGGACCGGGCCTACGCTCGGACGGTGACGCAGCAGGACACCCCCACCACCACGGCGCCTCGAGAGGGCAGCGGGCTCCCCTACGGCATCGGCGCGTACCTCTGCTGGGGACTGTTCCCGCTGTACTGGCCGCTGCTCGAGCCGGCCGGACCGCTGGAGGTGCTGGCCCACCGCATCGTGTGGTCGCTGGTCTTCGTGCTCGTGCTCATCGCCGCGACCCGACGCTGGGGACGCTTCCGCGACATCGCCCGTGACCGCACGCTCATGCTGTTCCTCGCGCTCGCGTCGGTCACGATCGCGCTCAACTGGGGCGGGTTCATCTGGGGCGTCACCAACGGGCACGTCATCGAGACGTCGCTCGGCTACTTCATCAACCCGCTGGTCACCGTGCTCCTCGGCGTGTTCGTGCTCAAGGAGACCCTGCGGCCCGCCCAGTGGGCCGCCGTCGGCATCGGGTTCGTGGCCGTGGTCGTGCTCACCGTGGACTACGGGCGCCTCCCCTGGATCGCGCTCCTGGTCGCGGGCTCGTTCGCGACCTACGGGTTCCTCAAGAAGCGGGCCTCGCTCGGGGCCTTCGAGGGGCTCGGCATGGAGACGCTCATTCTGGCGCCCGTGGCCGTGGCGTTCCTGGTCGTCCTCCAGCTGCGCGGCGACCTGACCTTCGGCCACGCGGGTGCCGCGAACGCGACGCTGCTCGTCGGGACCGGTGTGGTCACGGCCATCCCGCTGCTCATGTTCGGGGCCGCCGCCACCCGGCTGTCGCTCACCACCATCGGGCTCCTGCAGTACCTCGGACCGTTCCTGCAGTTCCTGCTCGGCCTGTTCGTCTTCGACGAGGCGATGAGCACCGCGCGCTGGATCGGCTTCGCCCTCGTGTGGTCGGCGCTCGTGATCTTCACGATCGACGCGATCGGCAACCGGCGCCGCATCCTGCGCCAGACCGCCACCAACGCAGAGGCCTGCTGACCTCCCCGTTCGCTCCCGGGACCGCGTCCTGACGCGTCGCGTCGATCCCTCCCGGCAAGACCGACGCGAACGCGTCAGAACGCGGGGTGGAGGCGCGGGCGGTGGGGCTGTCAGGCCAGACGCGTGGCGAGGGAGTCGCAGAGCGCCTCGAGGGCGCGGCGGGCCGGCACGTCGGGCAGGTCGGCCAGCAGGGCTCGGGCGGCGTCGGCCTCGGCCTGCACGTGCGCCCGCGCCTCGGCCATGGCCGGGTGCACCCGCAGCGCGGCGAGCACCTCCTCGACGACGGCGTCGTCCTCGATCGGGCCGGCGAGGAGCTCGCGCAGCTCGGCGTCGGCCGGGTCGGTGCCGCGCAGGGCGAGCAGCGTGGGCAGCGTCGGGACGCCCTCTCGCAGGTCGGTGCCGGGCGTCTTGCCCGAGTCGTCGCTCTCGCTGGCGATGTCGAGCACGTCGTCGCTCAGCTGGAACGCCACGCCGATGCGCTCGCCGAACTCCGTGAGCGCGGCCTCGACCTGCTCGCCCGCGCCCGCCGCCCGCGCACCGAAGCGCGCCGACGTGGCGATCAGCGAACCGGTCTTGTCGGCCACGACGTCGAGGTAGTGCTGCAGCGCGTCCTCACCCTCGGACGGACCGATGGTCTCGCGGATCTGCCCTCGGACGAGCCGCGAGAAGGTCTCGGCCTGGATGCGCACGGCCTCGGTGCCCAGCGTCGAGACGAGCTCGGAGGCCTGCGCGAAGAGGTAGTCGCCCACGAGGATCGCCAGCGAGTTGCCCCAGCGGTCGTTGGCGCTCGGCGCCCCCCGCCGCAACGGGGCCTCGTCCATCACGTCGTCGTGGTACAGCGTGGCCAGGTGGGTGAGCTCCACGACGACGGCCGACGGCACGACGTCGGGGTGGTCGGGGTCGCCCAGCTGCGCGGCGAGCACCACGAGCAGCGGCCGGAACCGCTTGCCCCCGGCGTTCACGAGGTGGGCGGCGGCCTCGGCCACGAACGGGTCGGGGCTGTCGACGGCCTCGGCGAGGCGACGCTCGACGGCCTCCACCCCGAGGCGCACGCGCTCCTCGAGGGTCGGGTCGTCGAACGAGACTCCCAGCGACACGTCTGCTCCTGGTCCGGTGGGCTCAGCGCACGAACGTGCCCGCGTGCTGAGCGAGATCGAGCACCGGCCCTGGAAGGATGCCCATGGCCACCGTGCCCACAGCGGCTGCTGCGATGACCACCGTAGTCAAGAGGCTCGGCAGCGCGACCGTCGGCCCGTCGCCGACGGGGTCGGTGAAGAACATCAGCACGATGACGCGCACGTAGAAGTAGGCCGCCACGGCGCTGGTCAGCACGCCGGCGACCACCAGGGCGCCGTACCCGCCCGACCATGCGGCGCTGAACACGCTCCACTTGCCGATGAAGCCGCCGGTGAGCGGGATCCCGGCGAACGACAGCATGAACAGGGCGAACGACCCGGCCAGGAACGGCGACTCCTTGCCCAGCCCGGCCCACCGCGACAGGTGCGTGGCCTCGCCTCCGGCGTCGCGCACCACCGTGACCACGGCGAACGCCCCGATGGAGGCCACGCCGTAGACACCGAGGTAGAAGAGGATGCCCGAGACCGAGGTGATCCGGTCGGTGTCGGCCACGTAGGCGCCGGCCAGCCCCACCATGAGGAACCCGGCGTGCGCCACCGACGAGTAGGCGAGCATGCGCTTGACGTCGGTCTGCGCGATGGCGATGACCGAGCCGACGACCATCGTCAGCAGGGCGATCACCCACAGGGTCGGACGCCAGTCCCACGAGGCTCCGCCGAAGGCCACGAACAGCACGCGCATGAACGCGATGAACGCCGCGGCCTTCGTGCCCGCCGCCATGAACGCGGTGACCGGGGTGGGGGCGCCCTGGTAGACGTCGGGGGTCCACTGGTGGAAGGGCACCGCGCCGACCTTGAACAGCATGCCGACGCTGATCAGCGCGACGGCCGCGAGCAGCAGGTGCTCACCGCCCGTGCGCGACGTGACCGCGGTGTCGATCTCCGAGAGCCGGAAGCTGCCGGAGTACCCGTACGCCAGGGCGACGCCGTAGAGGAAGAACACCGACGAGAACGCACCGAGCAGGAAGTACTTGAGCGCGGCCTCCTGGCTGAGCAGGCGCCGACGTCGCGCCAGCCCGCACAGCAGGTACAGCGGGAGGCTCATGACCTCCAGCGCCACGAACATGGTGATGAGGTCGTTGCTGGTGGCGAACAGCATCATGCCCGTCAGCGCGAACAGGGCCAGCGGGAAGGTCTCGGTGTGCTCGAGGCGCAGTGTCGTGGCCTCGGCCTCGCCGGCCGAGCCGGGAGGATCGACCGCCCGGCCGGTGAAGGCGCTGAGCCCACCGTCGAGGCGACGCTCGGCGAACAGGGCCACGCTGAGCAGGGCGAACAGCAGCAGCAGGGCCCACGTGAAGACGCCGGGCCCGTCCACGGCGAGGGCGCCCTCGGTCACGACCGAGCCGCGCGCCGTGACGTCGCCCTCGATGCGGTCGAGGGACAGGTAGACCCGCACCGTGTCAGCGAACGCGGCCACGATGCCAACGGCGGCGAGCAGCGCCTGTGCGGCGAATCGCGTGCGGCGGGGCCAGAAGGTCTCCACGAGCACGGCCACCATGGCCACGCCGCCCACGATCAGCAAGGGGGAGACGAGCGACCACTCGACGGTGGGCGCGGCGATGTCGGGTCGGTCGGCGACCAGTGGCAGCAGCGTCGACATCAGTGACCACCCTCCGTCTCGTGCGACTCACGGGTCGGGACGTAGGCCCCCGACTCGCTCAGACCGTCCAGGCTGGCCGGGGTCCGCGGCGCGGGGTCGCCGACGCCGACCTGGCTCACGACCTCGGTCACCGCGGGGTTGATGACGTTGAGCAGCGGCTGCGGGTAGAAGCCCAGTCCGACGATCAGGACGATCGCCGGCGTCAGGGCGGCCACCTCGCGCGGCTCGAGGTCGCGCACGGCCTCGGCCCCCGGCTGCAGCGGTCCGGTCATCGTCCGCTGGTACATGATCAGGATGTAGAGCGCCGCGAGCACGATGCCCAGCGTCGCGAGCACCGCGGCGGGCACCGACCGGGTGAACGTGCCGGCCAGCACCATGAACTCGCTGACGAACGGCGCGAGGCCGGGCAGCGACAGGCTCGACAGGCCCGCGACCAGCAGGATCCCCGCGAGCACGGGCGCGATCTTCTGGACCCCGCCGAAGTCACGGATGCTCGCCGACCCGCGGCGCGAGATCATCATGCCGGTCACGAGGAACAGCGCGGCCGTCGAGAGCCCGTGGTTGAACATGTAGAGCGTCGAGCCCGCGGTGGCCGTGTGGGTGAAGGTGAAGATGCCCAGGATGATGAAGCCGAAGTGCGAGACCGACGTGAACGCCACGAGCCGACGGATGTCGTCCTGGCCGATCGCGCACAGCGCCCCGTAGAGGATGCTGATGACCGCGAGGGTGATGACCACGGGGCTGGCCCACTCCGAGGCGCCGGGGAAGATCTCCAGGCACCAGCGCAGCATGCCGAACGTGCCGACCTTGTCGATCACGCTGACCATGAGCACCGACGTGCCCGGCGTGGCCGTGCCGGCGGCGTCGGGCAGCCAGGTGTGGAACGGGAAGAGCGGCGCCTTGATCGCGAACGCGGCCATGAAGCCGATGAACAGCAGCCGCTCCGTCGTGGTGCTCATCTCCAGCCCCGAGAGGTCCGAGAGCAGGTACGTGGGATCGCCGGCGCGGGCCGTGACGACGTACAGGCCCACGATCGAGGCGAGCATGAGCAGGCCGCCGACCAGGTTGTAGATGAGGAACTTGACCGCCGCGTAGGTGCGCCCAGCCCCACCGTAGGAGCCGATGAGGAAGTAGATCGGGATCAGCGTCGCCTCGAACAGGACGTAGAACAAGAAGGCGTCGGTGGCGCAGAAGACACCGATCGCGAGACCTTCCAGCACGAGCATCCATGCGAGGTAGGAGTTCACGCTGCGGCTTGAGGGGATGCGGTCGTCCCAGGCGGCGAGCAGCACGATGGGCACGAGCACCGTGGTGAGCAGCACGAGCGTGAGGCCGATGCCGTTGACGCCCAGCGAGTAGTGCGCCCCCAGGGGACCGATCCAGTCGTGCAGCTCGGTCAGCTGGTAGCCACCGGCCTGCACGTCGTAGCGGGCCATCATCGCGAGCGAGAGCACGAGCGTCAGCACGCTGAACGCGAGCGCCACGATCTTCACCGAGCGCGCGCTCGCCGCGGAGCGCGGCATGAGCGAGATGGCCAGGGCACCCACGAGCGGGGTGGCGGCGAGGACGGACAGGATCATGCGAGGGTCACCGCCAGGAGAGCGAGCACCACGACGAGCGAGCCGACGAGGATGCTGAGGGCGTAGCTGCGCACGTAGCCGGTCTGGGGCTTGCGCAGGAACTGCGAGGTGTCGCCGAGTCGGTCGGCGAGGCCGGTGACCAGTCCGTCGACGAGCTTGGCGTCGAGGTACACGAGCACCCGGGTGAGGTGGCTCGTGGGCCGGACGACCAGCACGTCGTTGACGGTGTTGCCGTAGAGCTCGTGGCGGCCCGCGCGGGTGAAGGGGGAGACGTCGCCGTCGGACGGCGCCACCTGCGTGATGGGGCCGCGTCCGAACGAGCCCCGCGTGTAGGTGAGCCAGGCCAGGGCGACGCCGACCGCGACGACGAGCGTCACGATGATCGACATGCCCCACGCCGGAACCGCGAGCTCGTGGTGCTCGGTGGGTCCGACGACCGGCTCGAGCCAGTGCTCGATCCAGCCGCCGAGGAGCAGCACGCCGCCGAGCACCGACAGGGCGGCCAGCACCATGAGCGGCACCGTCATGACGCGCGGCGACTCGTGCGGGTGCACGTCGTCGAGCCAGCGCTTCGGCGAGGTGAACGTCATCACCATGAGCCGGGTCATGTAGAACGCCGTGACCCCGGCACCGATCAGCGCCGCGAGGCCCACCCAGAACGAGTGCCCGAACGCCGCCTCGATGATCTTGTCCTTGGAGAAGAAGCCGGAGAACCCGGGGAACCCGATGATGGCGAGGTAGCCCAGGCCGAACGTCGCGAAGGTGATGGGCATGGCTCGCTGGAGCGCGCCGTAGTGCCGCATGTCGACGTCGTCGTCCATGCCGTGCATCACCGAGCCGGCCCCGAGGAACATGTTGGCCTTGAAGAAGCCGTGGGTGATGAGGTGGAAGATCGCGAAGGCGTAGCCCGCCGGGCCGAGTCCGGCGGCCAGCATCATGTAGCCGATCTGGCTCATGGTCGAGCCGGCCAGCGCCTTCTTGATGTCGTCCTTCGCGCAGCCGATCCATGCACCGGCCAGGAGCGTGACGAGGCCGACGACCACGACCGCCGTCTGCGCCGTGGGCGCCGCGTCGTACACCCCGTTGCTGCGGACCACCAGGTAGACGCCGGCGGTGACCATCGTGGCGGCGTGGATGAGGGCCGAGACGGGCGTCGGGCCCTCCATGGCGTCGAGCAGCCAGGCCTGCAGGGGCACCTGGGCGGACTTGCCGCACGCGCCGAGGAGCAGGAGGAGGCCGAGCGCGGTCGCGACCGACTCGCTCGCCGAGCCGACCGCACCGTTGACCGCCTGGATCGACGACGTGCCGAACTGCGCGAACATCAGCATGATCGCGAGCGCCATGCCGAGGTCGCCCACGCGGTTGAGCACGAAGGCCTTCTTGGCCGCGGCGGCCGCCGACGGCTTGTGCTGCCAGAACCCGATGAGCAGGTACGAGGCCAGGCCCACGCCCTCCCAGCCCAGGAACAGCACCAGGTAGTCGTCCGCGAGCACGAGCGTGAGCATCGCCGCGATGAAGATGTTGAGGAACGCGAAGAACCGACGGCGCCGCTCGTCGTGCTCCATGTAGCCGATCGAGTAGACGTGGATCAGCGTGCCCACGCCGGTGATCAGCAGCACGAACAGCGCCGACAGCGGGTCGAACCGGTAGGCCATCTCGACGTTGAACGGACCGGCCGAGATCCAGGTGAACAGCGAGTCGGCGACCGAGCGGTCGTCCTCGGGTCGACCGAGGAGCTGGACGAAGGCCACCAGCCCGATGACGAACGAGGCCGCGGAGGCCGCCGTGCCGACGAGGTGGCCGACGCGGTCGCCCTCCTTGCCCCACACGAGCAGGCCGAGGCCGCTGACCAGCGGCACCACGACGAGCAGCCAGACGAGATCGAGCACGCCTACCCCTTCAGAGCTTCAGGAGGCTCGCCTCGTCGACCGAGGTCGTACGACGCGTGCTGTAGATGGACACGATGATGGCGAGGCCGATGACGACCTCCGCCGCGGCCACGACCATGACGAAGAACGCCGCGATCTGGCCGTCGAGGTTGCCGTGCTGACGGGCGAAGGTGACCAGGGCGAGGTTGGTCGCGTTCAGCATGAGCTCGATGCACATGAAGACGACGATCGCGTTGCGGCGCACGAGGACGCCGACCGCACCGATGGTGAACAGGATCATCGACAGCGTCAGGTACTCGTTCACGACTCGTCCTCCCGACCCGCGGCCCCGGAGCCCCGCCGGGGCTCTCCGTCGTCCTCGTCCTCGTCACGGAGCTGGTCGGTGACGGCGTGGATGTCGTCGTCGAAGCCGTCACGCAGCTGGCCGCGCGCGACGATGCTCGGCGAGACCGAGTCGTCGGCGGGGGTGCCGTCGGGCAGCGGGGCCGGGGTGTCGACCGCGTTGTGGCGGGCGAAGACGCCCGGCGTCGGCGGGTTTCCCGGGTGGCGACCGGTGGCGGCGTACTCGGCCATCCGGTCCCGGGCGATGTCGCCCTGGCTGCGCCGGGGCGACAGGGCCTCGCGGTGCGCGAGCACCATGGCGCCCAGCACCGCGGTGACCAGCAGCGCGGCGGTGAACTGCATCGCCACGACGTAGGGGCTGAACATCAGCTCCGCGAGCCCGAACACGTTGCCGTTCTCGTTGGCCGATCCGAGACCGGTGACCGGGCCGAGGGCCGTCTGGCCGACGGCCGTGACGAGCACGAGGCCGAACCCGAGACCGGCGACCGACGCGGCGAGCCGCTGGCCCTTGATGGTCTCGGTCAGCGACTCCGAGGAGTCCACGCCCACGAGCATCAGCACGAACAGGAAGAGCATCATGATCGCGCCGGTGTAGACGATGATCTGCACGGCGAACAGGAACGGGGCGCCCTGCGCGGCGTACAGCACGGCCAGCCCGATCATGACGACCGCGACGCTGAGCGCCGCGTGCACCGCCTTGCGCGCGAAGACCAGCCCGAGGGCGGCCACCACCACGATCGGCGCGATGATCCAGAACGCGGTCACTCGCCCGGCTCCTCGTCCGTGGTGGCGCCACCGCTGGTGACGCCGACGATCGGGAGGGTCTTGCCCGCGTAGTAGTCGTGGTGGTCGTCGCTGATCAGCATCCCGTGCGGCGGCTCGACCATGCCCGGAAGCAGGGGTGCCAGCAGGTCGGACTTCTCGTAGATGAGGTCCTCGCGGTTGTTGTCGGCCAGCTCGTACTCGTTGGTCATCGTCAGGGCCCGCGTGGGGCACGCCTCGATGCACAGGCCGCACAGGATGCAACGCAGGTAGTTGATCTGGTAGACGCGGCCGTACCGCTCCCCCGGGCTGAAGCGCTCGTCGTCGGTCGTGCCGTTGGAGGCACCCTCGACGTAGATCGCGTCGGCCGGGCACGCCCAGGCGCACAGCTCGCAGCCCACGCACTTCTCGAGCCCGTCGGGCCAGCGGTTCAGCTGGTGCCGGCCGTGGAAGCGCGGCGCCGTCGGCACCTTCTCGAAGGGGTACTGCTGCGTGACGGGCTTCTTGAACATCGTGCGGAACGTGACGCCGAACCCGGCGATCGGGTCCCACAGCGTCTCCTTCAGGCTGCCTCCGCCGTTCGACTGCTGACTCATCGTCGGACGCCCTCCTTCCGGTTCCAGGACTGCTCGGGCATGGGCGGGGTCGGGTACCCCGCAGCGGGGCCCTCGTCGTCGGACGCGGACGCGCCGTCGGCTCCACTGGTCGGCACGGGTTCGGGCTTCTTCCGCTCGGGGATGAACAGGCTGACGAGCAGCACCACGGCGGCGACCCCGGCCGCGACGAACAGCGTCTGGCGGTCGAAGGTGCCGTCGGTCATGCCCTTGCGGACGACGATCACGGCCACGATCCAGGCCAGCGAGATGGGGATGAGCACCTTCCAGCCGAACGCCATGAACTGGTCGTAGCGCATGCGGGGCAGGGTGCCGCGCAGCCAGATGAACAGGAAGATGAAGCCCAGCGTCTTGCCGAGGAACCACAGCACCGGCCAGTAGCCCTCGTTGAGCATGCCGTCGTTGATCTGGCCGAGGCCGAACGGCGCGCGCCAGCCGCCGAGGAACAGCGTGGTGGCCAGCGCCGAGACGGTGACCATGTTGATGTACTCGGCCAGGAAGAACAGCGCGAACTTCAGCGACGAGTACTCGGTGTGGAACCCGCCGACCAGCTCGCCCTCGGCCTCCGGCAGGTCGAACGGCGCACGGTTCGTCTCGCCGACCATGGCGATGATGTAGATGATGAACGACGGCAGCAGCGGCACGAAGAACCACAGGTCCTCCTGGGCGGCCACGATCTCGCTCGTCGACATCGAGCCGGCGTAGATGAACACCGTCACGAAGCTCAGCCCCATCGCGACCTCGTAGGAGATCACCTGGGCGCTCGAGCGAAGACCGCCGAGCAGGGAGTAGGTGGAGCCCGAGGACCAGCCGGCCAGGACGATGCCGTAGACGCCGATCGACGTGACGGCCAGGACGTACAGCACGGCGACGGGCATGTCGGTCAGCTGCAGCGGGGTGACGGTGTCGGTGAAGGGGATCCGCACCTCGGGACCGAACGGGATGACCGCCCAGGCCAGGAAGGCCGGGATCGTGGCGAGGATCGGCGCGAGCACGTAGACGACCTTGTCGGCCGCCTTGACGACGATGTCCTCCTTGAGCGCGAGCTTGACGCCGTCGGCGAGGCTCTGCAGCAGGCCGAACGGGCCGTGCACGTTCGGGCCGACGCGGTGCTGCATGCGCGCCACGACGCGACGCTCGAACCAGATGTTGAACAGCGTGTAGACCACGAGGATCACGAAGACCAGCAGCGCCTTGAGCGCCACCACCCACAGCGGCTCGTTGCCGAACAGCTCACTCACGAGCGGCACCTCCTGCGCTCAGGCGGACGACCGAGCCGTGATCGGCGCCGAGGACGCCGCGCAGGTGGACGCCGTTGTTGCCGGGTGCCCACACGACGCCGTCGGGAAGGTCGGCCACCTGCGTCGGGAAGGCGGCGCTGCCGAGGTCGGTCGCGATCGTGGCGATGCCGCCCGGCTCGACGCCGGCCGAGGCGAGGGTCGCGACCGAGGCCTTGAGCACGGCCGGTCGCGCGGTGGCGCGGTAGCGCTCCTGGCCGTCCTGCAGCCGGCCGTCGTCGACCAGCTGGCGCCACGTGGCCAGCAGGACCTCGCCGGACCCGGGTGCCGACGGTTCGGGAGCTGCCAGGTCGGGGTCGGCGACGCCGGACCCGTCCCACGGTCCCAGCTCCCGCATGCTGCGCATGGCGCCGGTCGTGGTGCGGAAGCCGAGCGGTGCGCCGAGCTCCTCGGCGATGCCGGCGAGCACCCGCACGTCGGTGAGGGACCCGGGCACCTGGAGCACCGTGTCGAACGGACGCAGCCGTCCTTCCCAGGTGACGAAGGTGCCGGACTTCTCCACGGGCGGGGCCACCGGCAGCACCACGTGCGCAGCACGGGTGACCTCGCTCTCGCGGACCTCCAGGCTGACGACGAAGTCGGCGCCGGCCAGGGCGGCACGTGCAGCCGCCGGGTCGGCCAGGTCGTCGATCTCGACGCCGCCCACGACGAGGGCGCGCAGCTGGCCCTTGGCGACGGCCTGCAGGATGCCGCTCGTGTCGCGTCCGGCCTTCGCCGGCACGGAGCGGATGCCCCAGGCCGCGGCGAGGTCGGCGCGCGCCTCGGCGTCGCCGACCGGGCGTCCTCCCGGCAGCAGGGTGGGCAGGCAGCCGGTCTCGACGGCGCCACGGTCCCCCGCACGGCGCGGCACCCACGCGAGGCGGGCTCCCGAGCGCTCGGCCAGACGCACGGCGGCGCTGAAGGAGCCGGGCGCACTGGCGAGCCGGTCACCGAGCAGGACGATCGCCCGGGCGTCGAGGCCCAGCTCGTCCGCGGCGATCGCGTCGGTGCCCAGTCCGTCCAGCACCGAGGCCTCCTCGCCGGGTCGGGCGGTGAGCAGCTCACCGCCGCACTTGGCGAGGCCACGGGTGGTGTGCGAGCCCACCGCGACGACGCGGACGCCGTGCTTGGAGGCCTTGCGCAGGCGCAGGAAGAGCGTGCCCGCCTCGTCCTCGGGCTCGAGCCCGACGAGCAGGACGGTCGAGGCCGACTCGAGGTCGCGCGTGACGACGTCGCGTCGGGCCGCCACCCGCGCAGCGAGGAACGCCGACTCCTCGAGGGAGTGCGGTCGGGTGCGGAAGTCGATGTCGTTGGTGCGCAGGGCAGCGCGCGCGAAGACGCTGTAGGCGTAGGCGTCCTCGGCGGTCAGGCGACCTCCGGGCAGCACGCCGACCTTGCCGGCGGCCTCGCGCAGACCGGCCGCGGCCGCGGCCAGCGCACCCGGCCACGAGGCCGGCACCAGCTCGCCGGAGTCCGGGTCGCGCACGAGCGGCGTCCGCAGCCGGTCCTGCTGACGGCTCCACGCGAACGCGAAGCGGTCCTTGTCGGTGATCCACTCCTCGTTGACCTCGGGGTCGTCACCGGCCAGGCGGCGCATGACCGCGCCGCGACGGTGGTCGACGCGGATCGCGGCGCCACAGGCGTCGTGCTCGCCGACGGACGGTGTCGAGACGAGGTCGAAGGGGCGCGACCGGAACCGGTAGTCGGCACTCGTGAGGGCGCCGACCGGGCAGATCTGGATGGTGTTGCCGGAGAAGTAGGAGTGGAACGGCTGCTCGCCGCCCTCCCGGCGGTCACCGAAGGCCGCCTCGTCGGTGGCCGGTCCGATCCCGACCTGCTGACGGGCCCCACGCTCGACGAGCGCGATGAACGGGTCGCCCGCGATCTGCTCGGAGAAGCGGGTGCAGCGGGCGCACAGCACGCAGCGCTCGCGGTCGAGCAGCACCTGCTCGGAGACCGCCAGCGGCTTGGGGAACGTCCGCTTGGTCTCGGCGAACCGGCTCTCGCCGCGGCCATGGCTCATGGCCTGGTTCTGCAGCGGGCACTCGCCGCCCTTGTCGCACACCGGGCAGTCGAGCGGGTGGTTGACGAGCAGCAGCTCCATCGTGCCGTGCTGGGCCTTCTCGGCGACGGGCGACGTGACCTGCGTCCTGACGACCATCCCGGGGGCCACCTCGAGGGTGCACGACGCCTGCGGCTTGGGGAACCCACGACCGTTGCCGGCGTCGGGGACCTCCACGAGGCACTGGCGGCAGGCCCCCACGGGCTCGAGCAGCGGGTGGTCGCAGAAGCGCGGGATCTCGGTGCCCACCAGCTCGGCGGCGCGGATGACGAGCGTCCCCTTGGGCACGCTCACCTCGACGTCGTCGATGGTGCACGTGACGAGGTCGACGGGGGTCTGCGTCTCGCGGGAGGCCTCGAGGGTCATGCGGTCACCTCGCTCGGGAACAGGGTCGACGCCGCGGGCGGGAACAGCTCGCCGGACGGCGTGTGCAGGCCGGCCTCGAACTCGCTGCGGAAGTGCTGGACGGCCGACGTGATGGGGCTCGTGGCGCCGTCGCCCAGCGCACAGAAGGACCGGCCGAGGATGTTGTCGCAGAGGTCGAGCAGCAGCTCGATGTCGCCCTCGCGGCCCTCGCCCGCGTCGAGACGCTGCAGCACCTGCACGAGCCACCACGTGCCCTCGCGGCACGGCGTGCACTTGCCGCACGACTCGTGCTTGTAGAACTCGGTCCAGCGCAGCACGCAGCGCACCACCGACGTGGTCTGGTCGAAGACCTGCAGGGCCTTGGTGCCGAGCATGGACCCCGCTGCGCCGACGCCCTCGTAGTCGAGGGGGACGTCGAGGTGCTCGGCGGTGAGGATCGGGGTGGATGAGCCACCGGGGGTCCAGAACTTCAGCTCCGAGCCGTCTCGCAGGCCGCCGCCGAGCTCGAGCAGCTGGCGCAGGGTGATGCCGAGCGGCGCCTCGTACTGACCGGGACGCTTCACGTGGCCCGACAGCGAGTAGAGCGTGAAGCCCTTGGACTTCTCGGTGCCCATGGAGCCGAACCAGTCGATGCCACCGCGCACGATGGCCGGCACCGAGGCGATCGACTCGACGTTGTTGATGACCGTGGGGCTGGCGTACAGACCCTCCACGGCGGGGAACGGCGGGCGCAGCCGGGGCTGGCCGCGGCGGCCCTCCAGCGAGTCGAGCAGCGCCGTCTCCTCGCCGCAGATGTAGGCGCCCGCACCGGCGTGGATGACCAGGTCGACCCGCCGGCCGGAACCCAGCACGTCGGCCCCGAGGTAGCCGGCCTCGTAGGCCTCGCGGCACGCGGCCCGGAGCCGGCGCACGACGTGCAGCACCTCGCCGCGCACGTAGATGAAGGCCTGCTCCGCCCGGATCGCCAGGCTCGCGATGATGACGCCCTCGATCAGCTCGTGGGGGTTGGCCATCATGAGCGGGATGTCCTTGCAGGTGCCCGGCTCGGACTCGTCGGCGTTGACCACGAGGTACTTGGGGTTCGGGTTGTCCTGCGGGATGAAGCTCCACTTCATGCCCGTCGGGAAGCCGGCGCCTCCACGGCCGCGCAGGCCCGCGTCCTTGACCAGGGTGACGATCTCGTCGGGCGCCATGTCGAGCGCCGAGCGCAGGGCCGCGTAGCCGTCGCGCTCCTCGTAGGCCGCGCGGGTCCAGGACCGCTCGTCGGCCCAGTTCCGGCTCAGCACCGGCGTCAGCACGTCAGTCATCGGACTCCCCGCTCTCCTTCGAGCCGCCACCCTCGACATCGGCGTCGGACTCCTCCGCCACGGTCTCGTCCTCGGCCCGACTGGTGTCGGCCTCCGCCTCGGCCCTGTCCTTCTCCGCCCGCGACCCGGAACCCCCGCCGGCGGCCTCGGACTCGGCCGCCGCGCTCGTCGAGCCGCCGTCGGTCGTGTCGAGCGGCGGGGCGGACCAACCACGCTCGTTCGCGATCTCCAGACCCACCAGCGACGCGGCTCCCGCGGACGGACCCTCGTCGACCCGGCCGTCCTCGAAGCCGGCGAGCACCCGCTCGGCCTCGCGCCAGCTGGTGATCGTGGCCCCGCGGCTGGAGGTGACCTGCTCGCCGGCACGCAGCCGGTCGACCAGCTCCACGGCCGACTCCGGCGTCTGGTTGTCCATGAACTCCCAGTTGACGGTCAGCACCGGCGCGTAGTCGCAGGCCGCGTTGCACTCGATGTGCTCGAGCGTGACCGTGCCGTCGGCGGTGGTCTCGTCGTTGCCGACGTCGAGGTGCTCCTTGAGCCGCTCGAAGATCAGGTCGCCGCCCATGACCGCGCACAGCGTGTTGGTGCACACGCCCACGTGGTGCTCGCCCATCGTCCGACGCTTGTACATCGTGTAGAAGGTCGCGACGCCCGAGACCTCGGCCGCCGAGAGGCCGAGCAGCTCGGCGCAGAGCTCGATGCCCTCGGCCGTGACGCTGCCCTGCACGGACTGCACGAGGTGCAGCATCGGCAGCAGCGCGGAGCGCGCCTGCGGGTACCGCCCCATGAGCTCGCGCAGCTCATCGACCGTGCTCTCGTCGATCGCCGGCGTGGACGACTGCAGCTCACTCACCTGTCGACACCTCCCATGACCGGGTCGATGCTGGCGATGGCCACGATGACGTCGGAGATCATCCCGCCCTCGCTCATGATCGACGTGCCCTGCAGGTTGATGAAGCTGGGATCGCGGAAGTGCGCGCGGTACGGGCGGGTGCCGCCGTCGGACACGACGTGGCAGCCGATTTCGCCGCGCGGCGCCTCGATGGCCGCGTAGGCCTGGCCGGGCGGGACCCGGAAGCCCTCGGTGACGATCTTGAAGTGGTGGATGAGCGCTTCCATCGACTCGCCCATGATGTGCCGGATGTGCTCGGCGGAGTTGCCCTGGCCGTCGGAACCGACGCTGAGCTTGGCCGGCCACGCGATCTTCGGGTCGTCGACCATGACCGGCGCTCCCTCGAGGGTCGCCAGACGGTCGATGGCCTGCTCGACGATGCGCATGGACTGCCACATCTCCTCCAGGCGCACCCGGAAGCGGCCGTAGGCGTCGGGCTCGTCCCAGGTGACGACGTCGAAGTCGTACGTGTCGTAGCCCCAGTACGGCTGCTTGCGGCGCAGGTCCCAGTCGTAGCCCGTGGCGCGCAGGGGCGGGCCGGTGAGACCGAGCGCGAGGCAGCCGTCGAGCTCGAGGTGGCCGACACCCTTGAGGCGCCCCTTGAAGATCGGGTTGGCGTTGCAGAGGGCGGCGTACTCGGGCAGGCGCTTCTTGAGCACCGCCACGGTGTCGCGAAGCTGCTGCAGGCCCCCGGCCGGCAGGTCCTGGGCCACGCCGCCGGGGCGGAAGTACGCGTGGTTCATGCGCAGCCCGGTGATCGCCTCGAACAGGTCGAGGATCAGCTCACGGTCGCGGAACCCGCAGGTCATGACCGTCAGCGCGCCGATCTCCATGCCGCCCGTGGCGATGCACACGAGGTGGGAGCTGATGCGGTTCAGCTCGAGCATGAGGACACGGATGACCTGGGCCTTCTCGGGGACGTCGTCCTCGATCCCGAGCAGCCGTTCGGTCGCGGCGACGTAGGCGGCCTCGTTGCTGAAGGGGGCCACGTAGTCCATGCGGGTGCAGAAGGTCACGCCCTGCGTCCAGGTGCGGAACTCCATGTTCTTCTCGATGCCGGTGTGCAGGTAGCCGATGCCGGGGCGGGCGTCCTTCACGGTCTCGCCGTCGATCTCGAGGATCAGGCGCAGCACGCCGTGCGTCGACGGGTGCTGCGGGCCCATGTTGACGACGATGCGGTCACCGTCGACGGCCGAGGCGTCGATGGTGTCCCAGTCCTGGCCGGTGACCGTGAAGACCGGTCCCGACGGCGTCTCGCTGGTGCCGGCGTACGCGTCGTGAGTGCCGGTCTCGTGGGTGCTCGTCACGAGTAGCTCCTGCGCTGGTCGGGGCTCGGGATCGTGCCGCCCTTGTACTCGACCGGGATGCCGCCCAACGGATAGTCCTTGCGCTGGGGGTGGCCCTGCCAGTCGTCGGGCATGAGGATGCGGGTGAGGGCGGGGTGGCCGTCGAACTCGATGCCGAACATGTCCCAGGCCTCGCGCTCCTGCCAGTCGGCCGTCGGGTAGGTGGCCACGACGCTGGGCACGTGCGGGTTGGCGTCGGGGCAGGTGACCTCGAGCCGGATGCGGCGGTTGTGGGTCATCGACAGCAGGTGGTAGACGACGTGCAGCTCGCGGCCGGTCTCGTGCGGGAAGTGCACGGCCGAGAGGCTGCTGCAGAACTCGAAGCGCAGGGCCGGGTCGTCGCGCAGGTGGCGGGCGGTGTCGGCGAGGGCCTCGCGGCGGACGAAGAAGGTGATCTCGCCGCGGTCGACGACGACCTTCTCGATCGCGCCGGTCTCCTCGGTGAGGGTGGCGAGCCGGCCGTGGACGTCGTCCCACCAGCTGGTCCCCCCGGCACCGAAGGGTGGCTGCGAGGGGGCGGGCATGGCCACGGGACGGGTCATGCCGCCGTAGCCGCTCGTGTCGCCCGTGCCGTGCACGCCGAACATGCCCTCGCGGACGTCGACGACCTCGAGGGTCTCGGCGTCGCTGGGGACCACGCTGGTGTCGGCGCTCGCGGCCCCGTCGTCAGTGGCCTCGGCGTCCGCGGCCCCGGCCTCAGCAGCCCCGGACCGAGCAGCCTTGGGGTCGCGGGAGCGGTCCTGCGTGTCGGTGTGGGCGTCGACCGTCTCGGTCTTGTCGCCCACCGCGGGCTTCGTCGCCTTGTCGGCGGCCTTCTTCCTCGCGGGCTTCTTCTTCTTCTCGTCCGCCATCAGCGCATCAGGCCCTTCATGGCCGACGTGGGCGTGGCCGACAGCGCGACCTGCTCGTCGGCCTTGATCTCGGCGAGGCGGTTGGCGCCGAGCTTGGTGTGCTGGATCTGGTCGTGCAGCTTGAGGATCGCGTCGATCAGCATCTCGGGTCGCGGCGGGCAGCCGGGCAGGTACATGTCGACGGGGACGACGTGGTCGACGCCCTGGACGATCGCGTAGTTGTTGAACATGCCGCCGGAGCTGGCGCACACACCCATGGCGAGCACGTACTTGGGCTCGGCCATCTGGTCGTAGATCTGGCGCAGGACGGGGGCCATCTTGTTGCTCACGCGGCCGGCGACGATCATCAGGTCGGCCTGGCGCGGGCTGGGGCGGAAGACCTCCATGCCGAAGCGCGAGGAGTCGAACCGGGGCGCGCCGAACGTCATCATCTCGATCGCGCAGCACGCCAGCCCGAAGGTGGCGGGCCAGAACGACGCCTTGCGCATGTAGCCGGCGAGGCCCTCCACCGTCGAGAGCAGGACGCCGCTGGGCAGCTTCTCCTCGAGACCCATCAGGTCCACTCCATTCCGCCGCGCCGCCACTCGTAGGCGTACGCGATCGTGACGTTGACGAGGAACAGCAGGATCGCGAAGACCGCGAACCAGCTCATCTGGTCGAAGGCGACCGCGAAGGGGTAGAGGAAGACGATCTCGATGTCGAAGACGATGAACATCATCGCGGTGAAGAAGTACTTGATGCTCACCTTGCCGCCGCCCTCGGGCAGCGGGCTCGGCTCGATGCCGGACTCGTAGCGATCGAGCTTGGCGCGGTTGTACCGCTTGGGCCCGGTGAACGGGGCGATGCCCACGCTGAACACGGCGAACCCTGCCGCGAGCGCACCCAGGACGAGAACGGGTGTGTACTCGTTCACCGCCACCTCCAGCGAGATCGACGCAACCTGACGTAGAGCGAGATCGTGACCTTGTGAATCACTTCACAACGTGACCTGCGCCTCACTCTACGCCCGGCTGGGACCACCTGTAACTGAGGTCACACTAACCTCGCGACCGCCCTGGAACGACGGGCTCCGCGCGCGCACTTCGCGGGGATCGCGATCAGGGACGCACCGAGTGGTGCAGCGCGACGATCCCGCCGGAGAGGTTGTGCCACTCCACGCGGCCCCAGCCCGCCTCGACCATGCGCAGCGCCAGACCCTTCTGGTCGGGCCAGGCGCGGATGGACTCCGCGAGGTAGACGTACGACTCCGGGTTCGACGACGTGCGGCGCGCGATGCTCGGCAGCGCCCGCATGAGGTAGTTGGAGTAGAGCGCGTCGAACGGCTCCCACGTGGGCGTGCTGAACTCGCACACGACGATCCGTCCGCCGGGGCGGGTCACGCGCAGCAGCTCGGTGAGCCCCTGCACCGGGTCGTGGATGTTGCGCAGCCCGAAGGAGATCGTGACGGCGTCGAACGAGGCGTCCGCGAACGGGAGCCGCATCCCGTCGCCCGCGACGAACGGCAGGTGCGGGAAGCGACGACGGCCCTCCTGGAGCATGCCGAGGGAGAAGTCGCACGGGACCACGGTGGCGCCGGCCTCGCGGAACGGCTCGCTCGACGTGCCGGTGCCCGCGGCCAGGTCGAGGATGCGCTCGCCGGGCTGCGGATCGACCAGCTCGACGACCCGACGGCGCCAGCGTCGGTCCTGTCCCATCGACAGCACGTCGTTGGTCAGGTCGTAGCGACGCGCGACGGTGTCGAACATGCGCGCGACGTCGCGGGGCTCCTTGTCCAGGCCTGCTCGGGTCACCTCCTTACCTTCCCACGAGTAGCCTGGATCGGGTGACGAGCCCTCCGACGCCAGCCGTCGACACCGCCTCAGCAGCGAGCCCCCTGCCGAGGCCGCTCGTGGCCCGCACCGTGGAGGTCGACGACCCGGGCCCCCTCCTGGCCCTGCTGGGCCGCGACGTCGACGCCGTCGCCTGGGTGCACCACGGTGACGGGCTCGTCGGCTGGGGTCGTGCCGCCGCGTTCTCGACGGACGGCCCCGGCCGCTTCGAGCGCGCGCACCGCTGGTGGCGCGAGGTCACCCGGCACAGCGTCGTGCGCGACGAGGTCGAGGTGCCCGGGAGCGGCCTGGTGGCCTTCGGCAGCTTCGCCTTCGCCGACGACGGCCGCGGCAGCAGCCTCGTCGTCCCCGAGGTCCTGGTGGGCCGACGCGACGGTCGCAGCTGGGTGACGGTCGTCGGCACCTCCATCAGGACCGCGCCCGAGCTCGTCCCTGCCGAGGCTCCCGTGCACCCGACCGGCATCGAGCTGGTCGACGGGCCCGTCGACAGCGACGCCTGGCAGGACGTCGTCGCCGAGGCGGTGCGTCGCATCGCCGCCGGGCAGCTCGACAAGGTGGTGCTCGCCCGCGACCTCGTGGCCGAGCTGGACGAGCCGCTCGACGTCCGCGCCCCCCTGCGTCGCCTCGCCCGCGACTACCCCGGCTGCTGGACGTTCCACGTCGACGGCTTCTTCGGCTCCACGCCGGAGATGCTGGTGCGCCTGGAGCGCGGGCTGGTCACGTCGCGCGTGCTGGCCGGCACGATCCGGCGGACCGGCGACGACACCCGCGACCTCGCGCTCGCCGCGTCCCTCGCGCGGTCCAGCAAGGACCTCGAGGAGCACGAGTACGCGGTGCGCTCGGTGGCCGAGGCGCTCGCACCGCACTGCCGCAGCACCAACGTCCCCGACGCCCCGTTCGTGCTGCACCTGCCCAACGTCATGCACCTCGCGACGGACGTGACCGCCGTGCTGCGCGGCGACGCCAGCGCCCTGACGCTCGCGGCCGCCCTGCACCCGTCGGCGGCCGTCGGCGGCACCCCCACCGACGCCGCCGTGGCCCTGATCGCCGAGATCGAGGGACTCGACCGCGGCCGCTACGCCGGGCCGGTCGGCTGGATCGGGGCCGAGGGCGACGGCGAATGGGGCATCGGGCTGCGCTCGGCCCAGCTGGAGGCCGACGGCCACCGCGTTCGCCTCTTCGCGGGCTGCGGCATCGTCGCGGACTCCGTCCCCGCCGACGAGCTGGCCGAGAGCCAGGCCAAGCTCGTGCCCGTGCGCGACGCCCTCGCCTGACGCCGACCGACCAGTCCTCACGTTTCGGACACTTCCGGGGCACTTTCGTGCCCTCGAATGCCCCGCAAGTGTCCGAAACGTGGGGACTGACGGGTCGGGACTACTCCTTGAGCGTCTTCTTGCCGCCGTGCAGCAGCGTGACGATGAGGTTGAGGCCCTTCTCGTCGCGCACGGTGCGCTTGAAGGACGTGAGGTTCAGCGGCGGGGCGTAGCGCTGGCGCGTGATGGCCTTGGCGTACGTGAACTCCTTGAGCCCGTCGGGGCCGTGGATGCGCCCGAAGCCGGACTCGCCGACGCCGCCGAACGGCAGGCCGGGCACGCCCGCGAACGTGATGATGCCGTTGACCGACGTCATGCCCGAGCGGATGCGACGGGCGATCTCCATGCCGTTGCGCTTGGAGAACACCGCACCGGCGAGGCCGTACTTGCCGGCGTTCGTGAGCCGCACCGCCTCGTCCATGTCGCGCACCGGGTTGATCGCCAGCGTCGGGCCGAACGTCTCCTCGGTGATCGCGCTGGACGTCTCCGGGACGTGGGTCAGGATCGTGGGCTGGACGAACCGCTCGCCCACTGCGTCGATGCCGCCGACGACGGCGGTGGCACCGCGGTCGAGGGCGTCCTGGACGTGGCCGCGGATCACGTCCACCTGCGACGGCATGGTGATGGGGCCGATGTGGGCGCCCGCGTCACCGCCGGCGCGCAGGCCCTGGGCCTGCTCGGTGATCTCGGCGACGAACGCGTCGAACACCCGCTCGTGCACGTACACGCGCTCGGTGCCGATGCAGGTCTGGCCGGCGTTGGACATGCCGCCCCAGAGCGCGGCCTCGGCCGCCTTCGCGATGTTGGCGTCCTCGTCGACGATCAGCGAGTCCTTGCCGCCGGCCTCGATCACGACGGGCGTGAGCCGCTCGGCGCACGCGGCCATGACCTTCTTGCCGGTGGCGGTGGAGCCGGTGAACGCCAGCTTGTCGACGCCCGAGGTGCACAGGGCGGCACCCGTGGGGCCGAGGCCGGTGACCGTCTGCAGGACCGGGATGCCGCCGACGACCTCGCTGAGGGTGTCGGCCAGCCACACGCCGACGCCCGGCGTGTACTCGCTGGGCTTGAACACGACGGTGTTGCCGGCGGCGAGGGCGTAGGCGATCGAGCCCATGGGCGTGAAGACCGGGTAGTTCCACGGACCGATGACGCCGACCACGCCGAGCGGCTTGTACTCGACCGTCGACTTCTGGTTGGCCATGACGAGCCCGGACGACACGTTCTGCGGGCCGAGCACCTTCTTGGCGTGCTTGGCGGCCCAGGCGACGTGGTCGATCGCGAGCGCGATCTCCAGCTGTGCGTCGGCGATCGGCTTGCCCGTCTCGCTGCGCGAGAGCGCCGCCAGCTGCGCGATGCGGCGAGTGATGACGCTGCGCCAGGTGAGCAGGTGCTCGGCCCGCTCGTCGAAGCTCAGGGCGCCCCACCACTGCGCGGCGTCGCGGGCCCGCTCGACGGCGAGCGCGACGTCCTCGGGGCCGGCGACCGGGTGGACGCCGACCACGTCGCCCGTGGCCGGGTCGAGCGACTCGAAGGTCTCGACGCCGTCGGCGGGCACCGAGGCGGACGTGGCGGGCGGGTTCGGGTGACGGTCGAACGTCGAGGTCATCGGGACTCCTTGATGAGGTCGGCAGCCTTCTCGCCGACCATGATGGTGGGGGCGTTGGTGTTGCCACGGGGGACGGCGGGCATGACGGAGGCGTCGGCGATCCGCAGGCCCTCCACGCCGCGAACGCGCAGCTGCGGGTCGACGACGCTGTCGTCGCCCGTGCCCATCGCGCAGGTGGCGACGGGGTGGTAGAGCGTCTGGCACAGGCGCCCGATGGAGGCGAGCACCTGGTCCTCGGTCGGGTCGAGCGACGCGGGCTCCCACGGCGCCTTGACGAAGCGGGCCAGCGGACCGTCCTTGAGGATCTCGCAGGCGCGACGGATGCCGGCGGCGAGCGCCTCGAGGTCGGCGCGGTCGTCGAGGTAGCCCGCCTCGATCTCCGGCTTCCACGTCGGGTCGGCCGAGCGGAGGCGCACGTGGCCGCGGCTCTTCACGTTGACGAGCGTGGCGGCGAGCGTGAGCGCCGGCTGCGACGGCTCGTGCAGGCCGTTGTCCCAGAAGCCGGTGGGCGCGAAGTGGAACTGCAGGTCGGGCAGGTCGAGGTCGTCGCGGCTCTTGAAGAACGCACCGGCCTCGGCGACGTTCGAGGTGAGCGGTCCGCGGCCGAGCTTCTGGGCCTTGAGCAGCTGGGGCAGGTTGAGCGACGCGGCGATGTCGGTGGTGTCCTGCGTGTGGGCGAGCACGCCCGACACGGGGTGGTCCTGCAGGTTCTGGCCGACGCCCGGCAGGTCGACCTGCACGTCGATGCCGTGCTCCTTGAGATGGGCGCCCGGGCCGATGCCCGACAGCATGAGCAGCTGCGGTGAGTTGACGGCGCCACCGGCGAGCACGACCTCGCCGTTCACGCGCACCGACTCGGTGAACGCGCCGCGCCGGTACGTGACGCCCACCGCACGCTTGGAGCCCTTCGTGCCCTCGAGGTCGATCGACGTCACGAAGGCCTCGGTGCGCAGCACCAGGTTGGGGCGGCCGAGCGCAGGCCGGATGTAGGCGTCGGCCACGGACCAGCGCCGACCCTTGCGGCACGTGACCTGGTAGAGCCCGGCGCCCTCCTGCTCGGCGCCGTTGAAGTCGTCGGTGCGCTTCATGCCGTTGGCCACGGCCGACTCGACGAACGCGGTGCTGAGCTCGTGGTCGTGGCGGCGGTCCTCGACGTGCAGGGGACCGTCGTTGCCGTGGAAGGAGTTGCGGATCCGCTGGTTGCCCTCGGACTTGCGGAAGTACGGCAGGACGTCGTCGTAGCCCCAGCCCTCGGCGCCGTAGCCGTCGCGCCACTCGTCGTAGTCGGCGTGGTTGCCGCGGATGTAGATCATGGCGTTCATCGACGTGCAGCCGCCGAGCGCCTTCATGCGCGGCCAGTCGGCCCGGCGGTTGCCGAGGTGCTTCTGCGGGGTGGTCTGGTAGCCCCAGTCCCACGACGTCTTGAAGAGGGTGGAGAAGCCGGCCGGCAGGTGGATCATGTCGTCGTCGTCGGCCGGGCCCGCCTCGAGCAGCAGCACCCGGACGTCGGGGTCCTCGCTCAGGCGCGTGGCGACGACGCCGCCACCGCTGCCCGACCCGATGACGACGTAGTCGAAGGTCTCGATCCCCATGTCCGTCCTTCCCTCGTCCGGCTGCGAGGTCGTGGACGACCTTCCGCCGGGATGCGTGATGCGCGTCACCACCGTACTCCCGGCATGGTCGATGACACCAGAACTGTCACGGTTTCTCGCCCACCGGACGGCCCCGTCGGACGGCGCCGTTGGAGGGGGCCATTGGAGGGGGCCATCGGACGGGGCCATCGGACGGGGCGCGGCCCTCTGCGGTCAGGAGCCGGTGAGGGCGCCCGTCGCGGCTGCGCGCAGAGCGGCGTCGAGGGCACGGCGGTCGTCGCGACGCAGGGTCACCTCGACCACCTCGAGCCCACCCGTCGGCGACGCGAGTGCGGCGGCGAGGCCGTCCGGCTCCACGCGTCGGTGCGGCACGCGGTACCCGGCGCAGAGCGCGCCGAGGTCGGCACCGGTGGGCGTGCCGAAGACGCGCTCGAAGGCGTCGGCGTGGTCGGGGCCGCCCTGCTCGAGCGTCGCGAAGATGGCGCCGCCGTCGTCGTTGACCACCACCACGGTGAGGTCGGGTCGGGGCTCGTCGGGGCCGACCAGCAGTCCGTTGCTGCCGTGCAGGAACGTGAGATCACCCATCACGGCGAGTGCTCGGGTGGAGTCGCGGGCGAGCGCCGCGCCCACCGCCGTCGACACCGTGCCGTCGATGCCCGCGAGGCCGCGGTTGGCGACCACGTAGCGGCGTTCCCCCACGATCCATGGCCTCGCGACGACGTCGAGGTCACGGATCGGCTGGGACGCGCCGACCACCAGCAGACCGCCGGGTGGGAGCGCCTCCGCCACGGTGCGGGCGACGGCGAGCCCCGACGCGGGGTTCGCGGCGACGACGGCGTCGACCGCGCCGACCACACGCGCGTCGGCGTCGGTCCACTCCTGCAGCCACGCGGCGTCACCGACCCCGGCCGCCGCGACCTCGTCGGTGAACGTGACGCGCGAACCGGCGGGCACCGGGAACGTGGCCTGCGTGCCCACGTGCACCACGTCGACGTCGGCGCGGGCGAGCAGCCGCGTGACGGGTCGGCTCAGCGTCGGGTGGCCGAACGAGACCACGCGCTCGACGCGGTCGGCGAGCGGCGGGTGGCCGAGCAGCAACCGGTACGTCGCGAGCGCGTCGCCGGTGCGCGAGCCCGACGTCGGCTCGGCGAGCAGCGGCCAGCCGGCGTCGCGGGCGAGCACCCGCGCGCGTCGGCCCGCGTCGTCGCCGGCGAGCACGACGGTGCGGGGCCCGGCGTCGAGCGTGACCAGGGTGCCCGGCTCGTACGCCCGACGCACGCTGCCCAGGACGGACGCTGCGGATTCGTCGAGGGTCCAGTCGATCGGCTCCACCAACGGCTCGTCGAGCTCGAGGTTGAGGTGCACCGGCGCGTCCGGGCCCATCAGCAGCTGCTTGACCCGGTCGATGCTCCGGATGCCGGGGAAGATGTCCGGCTGCACGGTGGTCTGGTTCGCGCCGGTGCCGCGCAGCCGCGCCGGGCGATCCGCGGTGACGGCGAGCACGCCGATGCCCGCGTGGAGCGCCTCGAGCATCGCCGGGTGCAGGTTGGCCACGGCGGTGCCCGACGTCGTGACCACGGGCACCACGCGGTGGGAGGTGCGGGCCAGGCCCAGCGCGAGGAAGCCGGCCTCCCGCTCGTCCACGCGCACGTGCAGACGGATGCGTCCGGCGCGGTCGGCGGCGTGCAGGGCCAGGGCGATCGGCGCCGACCGCGAACCGGGCGACAGGACGGCGTCCGTCACGCCGTGGGCCAGCAGCGTGTGCAGCAGCCGACGCGCGACGCCGGTGGCGCGCTGCTCGCTCACGGCGCGTCCCCCACCCGGAGCAGGGCGTCCACCCGGTCGAGCCGGGCGGTCCAGGCGGCGGCGGTCGGCAGGTCGGCGGCCACCGAGGCCAGGGCGGCGGGGTCGACGTCGACCCGGCGCACGGGCAACCAGCCGTCGACGGGCACCAGCGGGGCGTCCGTCACGTCGCCGCCGAGCAGCGAGGTGGTGCCCAGGCCGCAGGCGTAGGGCAGCTCCGGGAGCGCCGCGGCGAGCGCCACCCCGGCGGCCAGCCCCACGGACGACTCGACGGCGCTGGAGACCACGACGGGCAGCCCGATCTCCTCGGCGACCCGCAGGCACGCTCGCACCCCACCGAGTGGCTGGACCTTGAGCACCGCGACGTCGGCGGCCTCGAGGTCGCGCACGCGGTACGGGTCGGCGGCACGCCGGATCGACTCGTCGGCCGCCACCGGCACGTCCACCCGACGTCGGACGAGTGCGAGCTCCTCCACGTCGGCACACGGCTGCTCCACGTACTCGAGGGTGCCGACGGTGTCGAGCGCCCGGATCGCCACGACGGCGTCGTCGACCGACCAGCCGCCGTTCGCGTCCACCCGGACCCGCCCGGCAGGACCCAGGGCGTCGCGCACCGCCTCGACGCGGGCGATGTCGTCGGCCAGCGACTGTCCGCGCTCGGCCACCTTGACCTTCGCCGTCGACGCTCCCGAGGCGCGCACGATCGCCGCCGCCTGCTCGGGGCCGACGGCCGGCACGGTGGCGTTCACGGGCACCCGGTCGCGCACCGGGTCCGGCCAGCCCTGGTGCGCCGCCTCGAGGGCGCTGGCGAGCCACGGCACGCACTCGTCGTCGTCGTAGTCGAGGAACGGGCTGAACTCGCCCCAGCCGGCCACGCCCTGCAGCAGCACGCCCTCGCGTCGGGAGATGCCGCGGAACCGCACGGGCATCCCGATGGCGAAGGTGTGCACCGGCCGAGCCTATCGCCGTCGGGACGCGCGCACCGGCTCGTCGGCCGCCGGCTCCTGCGAACGGTGAGCCTGCGCACACCACGCCGTCCGGACCTGCACCCTCACCACGGGCGTGCCACCGTGGAGGCATGTCGCAGATCGCCATCGTCGGGGGCCACGGCCAGATCGCCCTCCACCTCATCGACCAGCTCCGTGCCCGCAGCCACGACGTCGTCGCGCTCGTGCGCAGCGACGCCCACGTGTCCGACGTCGAGCAGCGCGGTGCCACCGCGCGCCGCCTCGACATCGAGAAGCAGGACGCCGACGGCTTCGCCCACGCCTTCGAGGGATGCCACGCCGTGGTGTTCGCCGCCGGCGGCGGCGCCGACGGCAACATCGACCGCAAGAGGAGCGTCGACCTCGAGGGGTCGCTGAAGTCGATCGACGGGGCGAAGCTCGCCGGCATCAGCCGCTTCGTGCAGGTCTCGGCCATCGGCGTCGACCTGCCGCTGCCCGAGGACACCGACGACGTGTGGCGCGCCTACGTGGAGGCCAAGCGCGACGCCGACGTCGCCCTGCGCGGGAGCGGCCTCGACTGGACGATCGTGCGCCCCGGCCGCCTCACCGACGACCCGGCTCGCGGCACCGTGACGCTCGGCGACTCCGTGGCCCGGGGGGAGATCCCCCGGGCCGACGTGGCCGCCGTGCTCGCGGAGTCCCTCGACACCGGGGCGGGCATCGGCCGCCAGTGGGACCTCGTGTCCGGAGACACCCCGATCGACCAGGCCGTCGCCTCCGCCTGACGCCACTCGGACCTGGGGCGGGCGGCGGCTCACCCGCCGGTGAGCCGCCGCACGGCCAGCCGGTCGACCTTGCCCCCGGGCAGGAGCGGCACCGCGTCGACGAGCACGACGTCGCGCGGCCCCCACGCCCGGGGCAGACCGGCATCCTCCAGGGCGTCGCGCAGGCGCTCGGCCCGCACGCCGTCGAGGCACGTGGCGTCGGCCGGCACCACCACGGCGACGACGCGCGTGCCCCACTCCTCGTCGGGCACACCGGCGACCGCCGCGTCGTGCACCTCGGGCACCTCGCGCAGCGCCCGCTCGACGGCGGGCAGCGGCACGTTGACCCCGCCACTGACCACCACGTCGTCGGCGCGACCCACCACGCTCAGCACACCGTCGTCGACCCGGCCGAGGTCGGCCGTGTCGAACCACGCACCGACCCGAGGCTCGTCGCCGTAGCCGTCGAACAGCACCGGGCCCGACACCTGGACGCGCCCCACGCCGTCGACGGGCTCGACGATGCGCAGGTCCACGCCGTCGAGCGGGACGCCGTCGTACACGCAGCCGCCGCTCGTCTCGCTCATGCCGTAGGTCCGCACCACCCGCACACCCGCCTCGCGCGAGCGCTCCAGCAGGGCGGGGTCGACGGCAGCGCCGCCGACGAGGACGGCGTCGAGCGACGCGACCACGTCGAGTCGTCCGGCCTGCGCCAGCCGGTGCAGCTGGGTCGGGACCAGCGAGGCGTACCGCCGGGGTGCCGCCGTCGGTGGCCGCATCGCCGCCACGGCCTGCTCCAGGTCGGCGTGCTCGTCGAGCAGCACCGGCTCGGCTCCCGCGAGCAAGGACCGCACCAGCACCTGCAGGCCACCCACGCCGGTGACCGGCAGGGCCAGGAGCCACTGGCCCGGCCCACCGAGACGCGCGGCGCTGGCGGTGGCGGACGCCAGCACCGCGTCGCGCGACAGCCGCACGTCCTTGGGCTCGCCCGTGCTCCCCGACGTGCGCACGACGAGGGGGGCGGTGTCGACGCCGTCGACCCACGGCCGGAGCAGCTCCAGGACCTCACGCGCCGGCCCCGCCACCGGGCGCAGCGACGCCGGGCCCGCTCCGGTCAGGGCTCCGTCCCCAGGTCGTCGTCGGTGATCGGGTCACCGGGCTCGCGCACCGGACGGGACTGGTACAGCGCCGCCGCTCCGGTGAGCAGCGCCCCGAACCCCGCGGCGATCGGCAGCCAGCCACCGGCCGTCGTGACCGCGAGCCACACGAACAGACCGGTCAGCCCCACGAGCACGAACGGGAACGGCGGCTGCTTCATGCGCCCAGCGTAGGCGCTGGCAGACTGACGGCTGAACCTTGCGGAGCCCGCGCGGAGAGCCCTCGACCGGAGGAGCCCCGGGCCGAGGGGCCCCCGGACGAAGGAGCACGGTGACCGACAGCAGCAGCGCGACCCTCTCGCAGTGGGTCGAGGGGGCCCGTCCCCGCACCCTCCCCGCCGCCGTGGCGCCCGTGCTCGCCGGGACGGGCGTGGCCGCGTTCGTCGACGACGTGGTCTGGGCCAAGGCGCTGCTCGCCCTCGGGGTCTCGCTGGCCCTGCAGATCGGCGTGAACTACGCCAACGACTACTCCGACGGGGTGCGCGGCACCGACCACGACCGCGTCGGCCCCCTGCGCCTGGTCGGGTCGGGGCTCGCGTCGCCGGCCGCGGTCAAGGCCGCGGCCCTCGGGTTCCTCGGCCTCGGCGCGCTCCTCGGCCTCGCCCTCGCCGCCACCACCACGTGGTGGCTGCTGCTCGTGGGCGTCGCTGCGCTCGGGGCCGCGTGGACCTACACCGGCGGCTCGAACCCCTACGGCTACCGGGCCCTCGGCGAGGTGAGCGTGTTCCTGTTCTTCGGGCTCGTGGCCGTGCTCGGCACCGTGTACGTGCAGGTCGAGTCCCTGCCCTGGGAGGCATGGGCGGCTGCCGTCGGCGTCGGCGCACTCGCCTGCGCGATCCTCGTGGCCAACAACCTGCGCGACATCCCCACCGACGTCGAGGCCGGCAAGCGCACGCTCGCCGTCGTGCTCGGCGACGCCCGCTCGCGCACCTTCTACGTCGCGCTCGTGGTGGTCGCCGCGGCAGCGGCCGTCGCGATCGCCGTCGGCGCCACCCCGTGGGCCCTGCTGGCGCTGCCGGGGCTGCTCCCCGTCGTCCCCGCCGTGCGCGCGGTCGTCGGCGGGGCCGTGGGCCCGGCCCTCGTCCCCGTCCTCAAGACGACCGGCATCGCCGAGCTGCTGTGGTCGGCCGGACTGGCGCTCGGCCTCGTGCTGGGCCGGTGAGCTCGGCCGATATGCCGCCCACGGCCCGGCACCCCCGCCGGCTCCGCGTCGGAGTCGTCTCCGACACCCACGCGCCGCGGTTCTGGAAAGGCCTGCCCGAGCGCGTCGCCGAGGAGCTGCGCGGCGTCGACCTGGTGCTGCACGCCGGCGACGTGTGCGTGCCGTCGGTGCTCGACGAGCTGGCCGCGCTCGCCCCCGTCCGCGTGGTCCTGGGCAACAACGACGGCGCCGACGTGGCCGCGTGGGGCGCACCGGAGACCCTCGAGCTCGAGCTCGCCGGCGTGCGCGTGGCGATGATCCACGACGCCGGCGCCAAGCAGGGCCGTGTGCGGCGCATGCGTCGGCGCTTCCCCGACGCCGACGTGGTCGTGTTCGGCCACTCCCACATCCCGTGGGACGAGACGAGCGAGGATCCCGACGACGGCCTGCGGATCCTCAACCCCGGCTCGCCCACCGACAAGCGACGCCAGCCGCACGGCACGCTGGGCCACCTCGTGCTCGCCGACGGACGCGTCGAGTCGTGGACGCTCGTCGAGGTCAGCTGACCCCACGATCGTTCGGCACCGGCAGGGAGCCGGTCGCGTCGTACTCCTCGAGCATCGCCGAGAACGGCGCGAGGTCGATGCCGCGCTCGGCCAGCCACGCGTCGTCGTAGTACGAGCTGAGGTAGCGCTCCCCCGCGTCGCACAGCAGCGTGACGATGCTGCCCTGCTCCCCTGCCCGGTGCATGCGGGTGGCAAGGGTCAGCGACGCCCACACGTTGGTGCCGGTGGAGCCGCCCACGAGTCGTCCGAGCCGGTCGCTCGTCCAGCGCATCGTGGCGATGGAGGCGGCGTCGGGGACGCGGAGCATGTCGTCGATGACGCCGCCGACGAACGACGGCTCCACGCGCGGCCGGCCGATGCCCTCGATGCGCGACGAGGCGCCCGTGACCACGTCGGAGGTGTCCTGCGCCCAGCCGTCGAGGAACGCGGAGTTCTCGGGATCGGCCACCAGCAACGACGTGGGGTGGCGGCGGTAGCGCAGGTAGCGGCCGATCGTGGCCGACGTGCCGCCCGTGCCGGCGCTGACCACGACCCAGGTGGGGACGGGATGACGCTCGGCCGACATCTGCTCGAAGATCGACTCGGCGATGTTGTTGTTGCCCCGCCAGTCGGTGGCTCGCTCGGCGTAGGTGAACTGGTCCATGTAGTGGCCACCGCAGTCGGCGGCCACGCGGCGGGCCTCGTCGTACACGTCGGCGGCGTTCTGCACGAAGTGGCAGCGGCCGCCGTGCCACTCGATGAGCGCGACCTTCTCGGTGCTCGTGGCGGCCGGCATGACGGCCACGAACGGCAGGCCGACGAGCCGGGCGAAGTATGCCTCGCTGACGGCGGTGGACCCGCTGGACGCCTCGACGATCGTGGAGTGCGGACCGATCCAGCCGTTGCAGAGGGCGTGCAGGAAGAGCGAGCGGGCGAGGCGGTGCTTGAGGCTGCCGGTGGGGTGGACCGACTCGTCCTTCAGGTACAGGTCGACGTCGGGCGTGGCGACGGGCACCGCGTGCAGGTGGGTGTCGGCGCTGCGGTTGGCGTCGGCCTCGACGCGGCGGATCGCCTCGTCGATCCAGGCGCGGGTCTCAGTCGACGTCTTCGGCACTGCGCGACTCCTCGATGCGCGACGACATGCGCTCGGCCCGCTGCTGCACGTTCGCGGCGAGGTCCTCGCGCATCCCGGCGAGCAGGAAGATCGAGATGATCGAGGAGATGATCATGGCGGCGAGGAGGACGAGCAGGTTCGTCAGCTCGTCGAACTCCAGGAAGAACTGGCCCACGCCCCACAGGAGCAGGTAGGTGACGGCCAGGACGCTGAGCCGGGCGAGCGTGTACCTCCAGAAGGCCTTCATGCCCCGAGGTTATCGGTCGACGCGTCGAGGCAGGTCGCTCGCCCGCGCTCACGCCCTCGACGGCGGGGCCGGGGTGGTCGTCCGCCGCTCGACCGTCGCGCGGCCCGGCCGTCGACCAGCCGAGGTTGAGGGTCGCGGGTACGGTGTCGCCATGGGCAAGGCACTGATCGCGATCGTGGGCGTGGTCCTGCTCGTGTACGCGTTCTTCGACCTCATCGCCACCCCTCGCTCGCAGGTCCGCGGCCTGCCGAAGGCGGCGTGGTTCGTCGCCATCCTGGTCCCGTTCGTCGGACCGCTCGCCTGGGTGTTCCTGGGCTCGCAGCCCCGCAAGGGCCGCCCGCCCCGCGACTCCGGCTACGGCTGGCCCGGCGGCCGCCCGCCCACCCGCGGCCCCGACGACGACCCCGACTACCTCCGCGGCCTCTGACCCCACCCCGGCCGTCTCCCCGTTTCGGACAGTTGCGGGTGGGTCAGGCGGCTCGTCGTGCCCCGGAAGTGTCCACAACGGGAGCCCGAGTGAACCAGCGGAGCCACTGGACGCTCGTCACCGGACGCGGTCCGTCGTAGCCGCGCTCGACCAGGGCGCGATGAACGCGCCACGGAATGTGCCGTGGCTCGGCCAGGTCGGCGGCCGCAACCACGATGACCCGGTAGCCGAGCGCCTCGAGCGCCTCCCGTCGCCACCGGTCACGTGCCCACTGGCGAGCGTCGGTCTCGTGGTGCCGCCCGTCGTACTCCACCACCACCTTCCAGCGCGGGTACAGGAGGTCGACCCGCGCGACGAACCGGCCCTGTGCGTCGCGGACGTCGACGTTGACCCGCGGCTCCGGCAACCGTGCGAAGACCAGCATGAGCCGGAGCAGGGACTCCATGGGTGACTCCGCTCCCTCCCGCACCAGGGCCATCGCTCGCCGTGCGCGAACCACGCCATGGAGGTGATGGGTCCAGCAGAAGGTGTCCAGGACGTTCCTCGTCGTGGCGGTCCGCAGGAGGTGTTCCGCCGCCTGCACCAGCGCGACGATCCCGAGCCGGGTCGCGCAGTCGACGAAGGTCCGCTCCGGCGTCGTCACCCGGAGGCCGTCGCGCTCGACGGTCTGGATGGGGTGCATTCGACGGTGCAGCACGACCCCGGGCAGACGGGTACGCAGCTCGGTGCGGGTGGAGAGCTCCAGTCCCGCTCCCCTGGTGTCGTGTCCCCAGAGGGCCAGCGCGGTGCGGTGACTCACCGCGCAGTCGTCAGGGAGCACGAGGAGCACCGCGAGCAGCCGCACCCGCAGGGTCAGCGCGACGTCGGCTCCGACGTACACGCCGCGCAGCAGACGACGGAACCGGCGACTCCGCAGGACGTCGCGTGTCACCCCGCTCGCCGCTGCCTCGCTCACGGTGAACGGTCGGTCGGTGGGCAGGTTCATCGCCCCACCGTGGCCGCACCCCGGTCGCAGGGCAACGCACCCCTGTGGACAACCGGCACGTCCCTACGTTTCGGACAGTTGCGGGGCACTTTCACCGGCCGAAGTGCCCCACAACTGTCCGAAACGTGGGGACTGGTCGGGGCTACTTGGCGTAGGAGTGGAGGCCGGAGCCGAAGAGGTTGACGCCGTAGTAGCTGAACAGGAAGGTGGCGAAGCCGACGATCGCGATGGTCGCGGCGCGCTTGCCCTTCCAGCCGGCCGTGGCACGGGCGTGCAGGTAGCCGGCGTAGACCACCCAGGTGATGAACGCCCAGACCTCCTTGGGGTCCCAGCCCCAGTAGCGGCCCCAGGCGTAGTGCGCCCAGATCGGGCCCGCGATGAGGGCGCCGAACGTCCAGAGCGGGAAGCCCACGGCGATCACGCGGTAGGCCAGCTGGTCCATCACGGCGGCGGTCGGGAACCGCGACAGCGTCGGGCCGACGGTGCCGTTCTCCTCGGCGCGGGCGCGGACGAGGTACAGCACCGACGCCGCCGTGCCGAGCAGGAAGAAGGCTCCCGCGATCATGACCGCGGCCACGTGGATGACGAGCCAGTAGGAGTGCAGGGCGGGCACGAGCGGTCCGGCCGGCACGTACGTCGACGACGCCATCCCGAGCACGACCAGCGCGAAGCCCGTGACGATGCCACCGAGCCACTCGATGGGCGAGATCCGCGCGACGACGACGTAGACGACGAGCGCCACCAGGGCACCGCCGACGCCGAACTCGTACATGTTGCCCCACGGCACCCGCTGCGCCGCGAGCCCGCGGGAGACCATGCCGACGACCAGCACGACGCTCGCGAGCACGGCGAGGGAGTAGGCGATCGACGAGAGGACGTCGGGACGGCTCGGCGACTCCTCGGGCGAGGCAGGCGCGTCGTCGGCGACCGTCTCGGCGGGGGCACCGGCGGTGACCGGCACCTGGGCCGACGCGGGCGCGCTGCGCCGTGCGAAGCCCCACTCGGCGACGTGCGCGAGGAAGGCCAGGGCGACGATGCCCGTGGCCGAGGCGATGGCGTAGTTCGAGACCTGCGCGTAGTCGGCGAGGTTCATCGGGTCTCCTTCTGCGGATCGGTCCGGTCACCGAGCCCGCTGCGCAGCCGCTCGAGCAGCTCGTCGAGGCTCGTGCCGAGGTCGTCCCGGGGGACGCGGTCGAGCGCGGCGACCTCCACCACGGTACGTGAGCCGTCCCGACGGGCCCGGACCCAGGTGCGCCGGGGGCGGATCGCCAGCGAGAGCACCAGCCCGACGATGCCGATGCTGATGCCACCGAGGGGCAGCCACACCAACGGCGTCGACGCGATCTGGAACCGGGCGAAGAGGGTCAGGTCGACGAACTCGATGGTGCCGCCGTCGGGCAGGTCGGCCTCCTGGCCCGGGCTCAGGCTCACCCGGAAGTTCGACCCGTCGGCGTTCTTGTACTGCTCGAGGTTCTCCTTGTCGAGCACGTAGACCGACTGCGGGAGCCCGTCGTCGATGCCGAGGTCGCCGTGGAAGACGAACAGCCCGAGCAGCGGGTTGACGGCGCCGGGGAAGGCCGAGATCGACGCCTCCTCCGTGCCGTCCGACACCGCGGTCGGCAGGAAGAAGCCCTGGAAGCCGAGCTGCTCCGGCTGGGCCTCGGGCACCTTGATGACGCCGTTGGAGGTGTACGTGCCGTCCGCGGGCAGGAACGGGACCGCCCCGTCGAACACGACGTCGCCTTGTGCGTCCGTGACCCTGATGACGGGAGCGTAGCCCTGGCCCACGAGGAACACCGACGTGCCGTCGACGGCCAGGGGGTGGTTGACGCGGATCTCGTACGGCTTCTCCGCGCCGTCGACGCCGGCCCGGTAGGAGCCCGACGCCTCGAACAGCCGCGGCGCACCCCGCTGCGGGCCCTCGGTCCAGAACCGCGCGACCATCCGGTCCAGCTGCAGCGAGAACGGCGGCAGGTCGTCGGTGTCGAACAGCGCACCCGAGGAGAACTCGTCGTACTGGGTGAGCACGTTGGCGAAGCCGTCGCCCTGCGTCACGATCGCCGCACCCCGGTAGCCGAACAGCGCCCCCACGGCCACGCCGACCAGCACCGCAACGATGCTCGCGTGGAACACCAGGTTGCCGAGCTCGCGCAGGTAGCCGCGCTCCGCCCGGACCTCGGCAGCGTCGTTCGCCGCCCCGGGCCCGGCACCCCCGCCGGCGTCGTTCGCCGCCCCGGGCCCGGCACCCCCGCGCACGACGTCGATGCGCGTGGGCAGCAGGCGCGGGCCACGCAGCGTCTCGCGCGCGACGGCCAGCACCTCCTCGACGTCGGCGTCGGTCTCGAACACGGCCGACGCGGGCAGGCGCTCGAGGTTGCGCGGGGCCTTGGGCGGACGGGCGCGGACGGCCTTCAGGTACACCCGGGTGCGCGGCAGGATGCAGCCCACCAACGACACCATGAGCAGCAGGTAGATCGCGCTGAACCAGGGCGACGTGTAGGTGTGGAAGACGCCGAGCCGCTCCAGCCACGGCGTGAGGTCGGGGTGCCGGGCCTGGAACGCCTCCACCGCCCGGGCGTCGACACCGCGCTGCGGGACGATCGAGCCCGGGATCGCGGCCACGGCGAGCAGAAGGAGCAGCAGGAGCGCCGTGCGCATCGACGTGAGCTGGCGCCACGCCCACCGCAGGGTCTCGACCGTGCCGAGCGCAGGCGCCAGGTCAGGGCGCTCACGAGGTTCGCGGGCCATCAGATCGCCGCCCCGTATCCGCCGGCCCACGTCTGCAGGTCGGTCACGAGGGCGTCCCACACACCGGTCACCAGCAGCACCCCCACGACGACGAGCAGCCCGCCACCGACCCGCTGCAGCGTCTGCTGGTGGCGGCGGGCCCAGCGGACGGCACCCATGAAGCGGCCGAAGGCGAGCGCCGCGACCACGAACGGCAGCCCCAGCCCGAGGCAGTACGTGAAGGTCAGGAAGGCGCCGCGCTCGAGCGTGCCCTCGGTGTTGGCGAGCGTGAGCACCGCACCGAGCGTGGGGCCGATGCAGGGCAGCCACCCCAGCCCGAAGAAGACGCCCAGCACGGGGGCGATGGCCACGCCCACGGCGGGCACGGCGTGGACGCGCACCTCGCGCTGCAGCACCGGCAGCACGCCGCTGAACACGAGGCCCAGCACGATCACCACCAGGCCGAGCACGATCGACATCAGCCGCCGGTAGTCGTAGAGCTGCTGGCCCACCGCGCCGAACAGGGCACCGCCGGCCACGAACACGACCGTGAAGCCCAGGACGAACAGCACGGAGCCGAGCAGCAGGCGCGACCGGCCCGACGTCTCGAGGTCCTGCACGCCCACGCCGCTCACGTAGGACAGGTAGCCGGGCAGCAGCGGCAGCACGCACGGCGAGAAGAAGGACACCAGGCCGGCCACCACGGCCACCGGCACCGCGAGCAGCAGCGACCCCGACAGGACGGTGTCGGCGAACCAGTCGGTCATGACCGGCTCGTCAGCACGTCGTCGATGACGCCCGAGAGCGTGGACGCACGCAGGTCGGGGTCGATGATCCTCGCCGCCACCCGGCCCTCGGCGTCGATGACCCAGGTGGTCGGGATGGCCTGCGACGGCAGGCTGTCGGCGAACCCGAGCTGCTGGCGACCGTCGGTGTCGACGATGCTCGGGTAGGTCGTGCCGATGCGCTTCTCGAAGGCCCGCGCCGCGGCCGTCTGGTCGCGCACGTTGAGCCCGAGGAACTGCACGCCCTGGTCTGCGTACTGCTCCGCGACACCCTGCAGCACGGGTGCCTCCTTGCGGCACGGCGGGCACCACGAGCCCCACACGTTCACCACCAGCGTCCTGCCCGCGAAGTCGGCGGAGCTGATCGTCTCGCCCTCCAGGTCCTCACCCTCCAGGACGGGCGCCTCCTCACGCTCGTCGACCGGCACGAGGCTGACGAAGCGGCTGCCGCTCACGTAGCCGCCCGTGGAGCCCTCGGTGCCGCGACCGGAGCAGCCGGCGAGCACCGCGAGGGTCACGACGAGCAGCAGCACGCCACCTAGCCGGGGGAAGGATCGGGTCACGGGTCAGGCGCCTCCGACGAACTTCTTGCCGGCCTTGAGGTCGTCGGGCAGCAGGTCGCCCGCGGGCTCGGCGTAGGTGAAGCCGACGTAGTCGTCGCCGTCGAAGGTGAGGCTCGTGATGCTGGCGAGCGTGCACTGCCGCTTGCGCGGGTCGTGCACGAACGAGTTCTGCTCGAACGCCTGGCGGGCGATCCAGACCGGCAGCTGGTGGGAGACGATGACCGCCTCGTGGCCGCGGGCGGCGTCGCGCGCGTCGGCCACGGCGGCCCGCATGCGCGTCGCGATGTCCTGGTAGGGCTCGCCCCACGAGGGACGGAACGGGTTGCGCAGCAGCCACCAGTTCTTCGGGTGCGCCAGCGCCCTCGGCTCCGCCCCGACGGTGCGGCCCTCGAAGAGGTTGTCGGCCTCGATGACCCGCGGGTCGATCGTCACCTCGGCCTCGAGCAGGGTCGCGAGCGGCGCGGCGGTCTGCTGGGCGCGCTCGAGGGGCGAGGACACGAGGTGGACGATCTCGTGCTTGGACAGGAAGTCGGCTGCCTTGACGGCCATCTGGTGACCGAGGTCGGAGAGGTAGAACTCCGGGAGCCGGCCGTAGAGGACGCCCTCGGGGTTGTGCACCTCGCCGTGGCGCATCAGGTGGACGATCGTGCGTTCGCTCATGAGGGGGTCCTTGCGATGGTCGACGGCTCTACCGATGACGGAGCGGCTGCCTCCTGGGGGGCCGGCGTCGCTGCGGCAGCAGCACGAGCGGCGGCGGGCAGCGCCTCGGCCATCCTAGAGAGTGCGCGGTCGTCGTGCGCCGCCGAGACGAACCAGGACTCGAAGGCGCTCGGGGGCAGGTACACGCCGGCGTCGAGCATGGCGTGGAAGAACGCGGTGTAGCGGTACGTCTCCTGGCGCTGCACGCCCGCGAAGTCGCGCACCGGCTCGGTGAGCCCCCACACCACGCTGAACATGCTGCCGACGTTCTGCACCACGTGCGGGACCCCGGCCTCGTCGAGCGCCGACGACACGAGGTCGCGCGCCTGGGCCGACCAGTCGTCGAGGCGGGCGTAGGCCGCGTCGTCGGCGAGGCGCAGCGTGGTGAGTCCGGCCGTGGAGGCCACGGGGTTCCCGGCGAGGGTCCCGGCCTGGTAGACCGGACCGCTCGGCGCCAGCAGCGACATGACGTCGGCGCGACCGCCGAAGGCCGCCGCAGGGAAGCCGCCGCCCATGACCTTGCCGAAGGTCAGCAGGTCGGGCCGCCATCCCTCGACCGCCCCGTCGAGGCCCCAGTGCCCGGAGCGCGTGACGCGGAACCCCGTCATCACCTCGTCGCTCACGAACAGCGCACCGTGCGCCGCGCACGTCTCGGACAGGAAGCGGTTGAAACCGGGCTCGGGCGCCACGACGCCCATGTTCCCGGCCGCTGCCTCGGTGATCACGCACGCGATGTCGGCACCGTGCTCGGCGAACGCCGCCGCCACGGCGTCGCGGTCGTTGAACGGGAGCACGATCGTGTCGGCGGTGACGTGGGCGGGGATCCCGGGCGAGCCGGGGAGCCCGAGCGTGACCACGCCCGACCCGGCCTCGGCCAGGAGGGAGTCGACGTGCCCGTGGTAGCAGCCGGCGAACTTGACCACCCGGCTGCGCCCGGTGAAGCCGCGGGCCAGGCGGATGGCCGACATGGTCGCCTCCGTGCCCGACGTGACCAGCCGGACCTGCTCGACGGGAGCGCGGCCGACGATCTCCTCGGCCAGCTCCACCTCGGGCGGGCTGGGCGTGCCGAACGAGGTGCCGCGGGCCGCCGCGGCCGTGACCGCGGCGATCACCTCGGGGTGCGCGTGGCCGAGCAGCATCGGGCCCCAGGACCCCACGAGGTCGAGGTACTCGGTGTCGTCGGCGTCGCGCAGCCAGGCCCCCTGGGCCGAGACCATGAAGCGCGGGGTGCCCCCCACCGCACGGAACGCTCGCACCGGGGAGTTCACACCGCCGGGCGAGACCTGCACGGCGCGGTCGAACCACTGCTGGGACACGGGAGTGGGGGCCATGGATCCAGTGTCTCAAGCCGTGCCCGAGGAGGAGGCCCCACGCCCCCTTCCACCCCGGGAGAGGGATGCCGTCGTCCCTCGTTCGCCGTAACCTTGCGGTGATCCGTCTCGTTGGTGAGACGAGGGCCACACCTGCGAAGCCGCACCAGCAGGTAACATCTGTTTACTGTGACGCGAGCCACGCTGTCACGGGAGGGACGAGACGCATGGGAGCACGCAAGCTCAGCCGCTGGCAGAAGGCCAGCGCCCTGGTGCCGATGAGCCTGCTCGTCGTCGCCTGGGGTGCCGCCATCAGCAACTCCGGTCTCGCCACGGCGGACGACCGGGTCAGCGCCGACGAGGTCCCCGACGTGCCCGCCACGGCGTTCGAGAAGCCGGCCAGCGTCCAGGCCGAGCCCGCGGGCGTCGACTCGCGCGCCGGTGCCTCCGGCACCCTGGCCACGCTGTCCACCAACGGCATCCCGTCCTCCGCGCTCTACGCCTACCGTCGCGCCGAGACGCTGCTCGCCAAGGCCGACGCCTCCTGCAACCTGCCCTGGAACCTCGTCGCCGCGATCGGCCGCGTCGAGTCCAACCACGGCCGCACCGGCGGCAACGCGCTCGACTCCAAGGGCGTGGCCAAGCCCGGCATCTACGGCATCCCGCTCGACGGCCGCGACGGCGTCGCGAAGATCACCGACAGCGACAACGGCGCGCTCGACAAGGACTCGGTCTACGACCGTGCGGTCGGCCCGATGCAGTTCATCCCCGGCACCTGGCGCTCGGTCGGCGTCGACGCCGACGGTGACGGCAAGAAGGACCCCCAGAACATCAACGACGCCGCCACCGCGTCGGGCATCTACCTGTGCTCGGGCAGCGGCGACCTCTCCGACGAGGGCGACGCGGCAGCGGCCGTGCGGCGCTACAACAACTCCTCCTCCTACGTCGACCTCGTGCTGAGCATCAGCAAGGCCTACGCCGGCGGCGACTTCACCGCCACTCCCAACGGCACCTCCACGGGCTCGGTCCTCACCAGCCGCTCGTTCGACCAGACCCTCACGCCGGCCCAGCGCACCGACGCCGCCAAGAAGGAGAAGAAGGTCCGCCAGAGCGAGGCGTCCGGCGGGTCGAAGGGCGGATCGGGAAGCGGATCGACCGGCGGCAGCGGCTCGACCGGCGGCGGGACCGGGTCCACCGGTGGCTCCACCGGCGGTGGCACGGGCTCGACCGGCGGCTCCACGGGTGGGTCCTCCGGCGGTGGCGGCTCCACGGTCGGCGGTGCCGTCCAGGGCGCGGTCGAGAACACGCCCCTGGCACCCGTCACCAAGCCGGTGACGGACCTGCTCTCGGCCACCGAGGCCAACCTGCGCTGCGCGCTCGAGGTCTCCGCTCTCCCGCTCAGCACCCACGCTGCTCGGTTCAAGACCTGCATGGACAAGTACACGAAGGGCTGATCGCCCTGCTCGAAGCCCCCGGTCGTCCCACGACCGGGGGCTTCGTCGTTCCTGGCCCACCCGCCGCGACGGGACGGGGGCGCTGCGGAGCGCGTCGTCGCGACGACGGCACCTCCGGACCCGGAGGTCTCAGGCGCGACGGGCGAGCTCGGCGGCCCAGTACGTCAGCACGATGTCGGCGCCGGCGCGGCGGATCGACGTGATCGTCTCGTCGACGGTGCGGTCGCGATCGATCCAGCCCTGCTGGGCGGCGGCCTCGACCATGGAGTACTCCCCCGAGACCGTGTACGCGGCGACCGGCAGGCTCACGTGCGCGCGCACGAGCGAGACCAGGTCGAGGTAGGCCAGTGCCGGCTTCACCATCACGATGTCGGCACCCTCGGCCACGTCGAGCAGGGTCTCGCGCAGCGCCTCGCGGGCGTTGCCCGGATCCTGCTGGTAGGTCTTGCGGTCCCCCTGCAGCGAGGAGTCGACGGCCTCGCGGAACGGTCCGTAGAAGGCGGACGCGTACTTGGCCGCGTAGGCCAGGATCGCCACGTCCGTGTGACCGGCCGCGTCGAGGGCGGACCGCACGACGCCGACCTGGCCGTCCATCATGCCGCTGGGACCCACGAGGTGGGCCCCCGCCTCGGCCTGCGCCACGCCCATCCGCCCGTAGATCTCGAGCGTGGCGTCGTTGTCGACCCGCCCGTGGTCGTCGAGCACGCCGCAGTGGCCGTGGTCGGTGAACTCGTCGAGGCACAGGTCGGCCATCACGAGCAGGTCGTCGCCGACCTCGTCGCGCGCGTCGGCGAGGGCGATGTTGAGGATGCCGTCGGCCGCCAGCGCCCCGGACCCCTCGGCGTCCTTGTGCTCGGGGACGCCGAACAGCATGACGCCCCCGAGGCCGAGGTCGGCGGCCTCGCGCACGGCACGCCGTGCCGACTCACGCGAGTGCTGCACGACGCCGGGCATGCTCGCGATCGGCCGCGGCTCCCGCAGGCCCTCGGCCACGAACATCGGCAGCACCAGCTGCGACGGCTCCGTGCGCGTCTCACGCACGAGCGCCCGCATGGCGGGCGTCGTGCGGAGACGGCGCGGTCGGTGGAGGGGCGGTCGGTGAAGGGGCGGACCCTGCACCGGTCCTGCGGAGCGATCGGCCGAGGGTCCCGACGTCATCGACTCAGGCCTTGCGCCGCGAGGAGGGCTTCTTCTGCGACGGCTTCAGCACCGGCTCGCCGGCCTCGAGGAACTCGAGACGGCGCGCGGCACCGAAGGCGGCCAGCGCGTCGGCCAGCACCTCGGCCGACGGCTGCTCGGCCATGACGTCGACCCGCAGACCGTGCTCCTCGGCCGTCTGGGCCGTGGCCGGGCCGATGCACGCGATGATCGTCGACGCGTGCGGCTTGCCCGCGATGCCGACCAGGTTGCGCACCGTGGAGCTCGACGTGAAGAGCACCGCGTCGAACTTGCCGGTCTTGATGGCCTCGCGGGTCGGCGCCGGCGGCGGGGCCGCCCGCACGGTGCGGTACGCCGTGACGTCGTCGACCTCCCAGCCGAGCTCCTGCAGACCCGCCACGAGCGTCTCGGTCGCGATGTCGGCGCGCGGCAGGAACACCCGGTTGATCGGGTCCAGCAGCTCGTCGAACGGCGGCCAGTCCTCCAGGAGGCCCCGGGCCGACTGCTCGCCGCTCGGGACCAGGTCGGCCTTGATGCCCCAGGTGGCGATGGCCTCGGCCGTCTTCTCGCCCACGGCTGCGATCTTGAGACCGGAGAACGCACGGGCGTCGAGCCCGTACTCCTCGAACTTCTCGCGGACGGCCTTGACGGCGTTCGCGCTCGTGAAGGCGACCCACTCGTACCGGCCCTCGACGAGTCCGCGCACGGCCTTGTCCATCTGCTGGGGGTTGCGCGGCGGCTCGACCGAGATGGTGGGGACCTCCTCGGACACGGCGCCGTAGGACCGCAGACGCGCGGCCAGGCCGGCCGACTGCTCCTTGGTGCGGGGCACGAGCACGCGCCACCCGTAGAGCGGCTTGGTCTCGAACCACGAGAGCGCCTCGCGCATGGCCACGACCTCGCCCACGACCGTGATGGCCGGCGAGGTCATGCCTGCGGCGCGCGCGTCGACGGCGATGTCGGCGAGCGTGGAGACGACCGTCGACTGCTCGGTGGTGGTGCCCACGCGGGTCATGGCGACGGGGGTCTCGGCGGACCGGCCGGCCTCGATCAGGCCCGCGGCGATCTCACCGATCCGCGCCACGGCCGACAGCAGCACCAGGGTGTCGGTGCCGGCGTAGTCGGGCCAGGCGATCGACGCGTCTCCGACGCTGACGACGCGGTACTGGCGGTGCGCCTTGTTGGTCAGCGGCACGCCCGCGTAGGCGGGGACGCCCGTCACCGACGAGACGCCGGGGACGATCTCGAAGGCGATGCCCGCCTTCGCGCAGGCCGCGGCCTCCTCGGGTGCCGTGGCGTACGTGAACGGGTCGCCGCTCACGAGCCGCACGACGTGCGCCCCGGTCTTCGCGTGGCGCACCACGAGACGAGCGCGCGCGGCGTGGGTGAGGACGACGCCGTCCTCACCGAGCCCGCCGTCGACGACCTCGACGCCCTCGGGCACGAGGGCAGCCTGCTCGGGCTGCTCGATGATGGCGACGTCGGCCTGCGCGATGAGCTCGGCCGCGCGGACGGTCAGCAGGCTGGCGTCGCCCGGTCCCGTGCCGACGAAGCTCACGTGCCCCAGCGGCTTGGGGCTGCGCTTCGTGGCGGGCTCCTTCTTCGCGGGTGCTTCGACGGTGGCGGTGGTGGGTGGTGTCACGGTGGTGGTCTTCTTCCTGGACTGCCGGGTGGTCATGAGGCGGAACCGATCGATGGACCGACCGCAGGGGTGGCCATCAGCTCGGCTGCGCCCTCGGCGAGCATCTCGGCAGCGAGACGTTCGCCGACCGCTGCCGGCTCGCTGAGCGAGCCGGAGGCGGACAGGCGGATGGTGGGTGAGCCGGAGGGGTCTCCGACCACGGCGCGCAGCCACAGCTCGTCGCCGTCGTCGCCCCAGACGACGTCGGCGAGAGCTCCGACCGGTGCGCTGCACCCTGCCTCCAAGGTGGAGAGCAGGGAACGTTCTGCCGTGACGGCGGCCCGGGTGTCCGGGTCGTCGAGCACGGAGAGGAGGCGAGCGGTCGCGTCGTCGTCGACGCGGCACTCACAGGCGAGGGCCCCCTGTCCGGGGGCGGGGAGGACCTGGATGGGGTCGAGGACCTCGGTGGCCTCGGACTCCCGCCCCAGGCGCAGCAGGCCGGCGCGGGCCAGCACCACGGCGTCGAGGTCGCCGGAGCGGACCTTGGCGATCCGGGTGTCGACGTTGCCGCGCACGGGGACGACCTCGACCCCCAGGCCGAGGGCGTTCAGCTGGGCCTCGCGACGCGGGGAGCCGGTGCCCACGCGCGCACCACGGGGCAGCTCGCCCAGGGTCAGGCCGTCGCGGGCCACGAGCACGTCGCGCGGGTCCTCGCGGACGCTGACCGCCGCGAGGGAGAGCCGGGGGTCGGCGGCGGTGGGCAGGTCCTTCAGGGAGTGGACGGCGACGTCGACGGTCCCGTCGACCAGGGCCTCGCGCAGCGCGGCCACGAACACCCCGGTGCCACCGATCTGGGTGAGCGGCGCCTGGTTGCGGTCGCCCTCCGTGCTGATGGTCACGAGCTCGACCTCGACACCGGTCAGCTCGGTGATCCGAGCCGCCACGTGACCGGACTGGGTCGTGGCCAGGGCGCTGGCGCGCGTGCCCAGACGCAAGGGGGTCTCACGCGCGGGATGCTGGGAGGCGGTGGTCATGCCTTCTCCCCCTTCACCTGGGTGACCGCCTGGACCGCGGCGGGGTCGAGCGCGAACAGGTCGGAGAGCGCGTCGGCGTAGGTGAGGCCGCCCGGCCCGTCGACCAGCTGCTGCACGCGCACGGTGGGAGCGTGGATGAGCTTGTCGGCGACCCGCTTGAGCGCCAGGCGCACCTGGTCGACCTGCTCGTCCGGCAGGCCGTGGAGCCGGCCGAGCAGGCGGCTCGTCTCGGCCTCGACGACCTCGGTCGCCATGCTGCGCAGCGCCACGACCGTGGGCGTGACGCGTGACTGGCTCTTGGCGGCGAGGAAGCTGCGCACCTCGTCGTCGACGATGGCGCGGACCTGCTGGACGTCGGCCGCGAGCTCGGCGTTCTCCGAGCGAGCGGCCAGCGTGACGAGGTCGATGACGCTGACGGACTCGAGCTCGGCCACCCCGGCCTCGACGTCGCGCGGCAGCGCCAGGTCGACGAAGACCAGCTCGCCGGTGACGTTGGACAGCCCGTCGTCGAGGACACGGGACACGCGGTCGGTGGCGAACACCGAGCCGGCCGCCCCCGTGCAGCTGATGACGACGTCGGCCGCGGACAGCTCGACGTCCATGGCCTCCCACCGCACGGCGCTGACGCCGAACGTGGCGACGAGCTCGTACGCCCGCTGGAACGTGCGGTTGGCGACCATGATCCGGTGCGGGGCCACGCCGCGGTCGACGAGCGTGCGCACGGCGAGGCTCGCCATGGTGCCGGCACCGGCCACCAGGAAGCGCGTGCCCGGAGCGGTCACGACCGGGCCGACGGCGTCGAGGCCCGCCGTGACGGTCGAGGGCGCGAGCCGGTCGATGCCCGTCTCGGCGTGGCCGCGCTTGCCGATGCGCAGCGCCTGCTGGAAGAGGGCGTTCAGGGCCGACCCGATCGTGGACTCGGCCTGGCCGGTGTGCAGCGCCTGCCGCACCTGGCCGAGGATCTGGCTCTCGCCGAGGATCATCGAGTCCATGCCGGAGGCCACCGAGAACAGGTGGGCCACGGCCGAGTCGTCGTAGTGCACGTAGGCGTGGTGCACGAGGTCCTCGCGGCCCATCCCGGCCTGCTCGGCGAGCAGGTGGGAGACGTCCTCGAGGGCGTTGTGGAAACGGTCGGCCTCCACGTACACCTCGACGCGGTTGCACGTGGAGATCACGGCCGCCTCGGTGACCGACGCCGACTCGAGGGCACGGTGGGCCAGCTTGACCGCCGCGTCCGTGTCGAGGGAGGCGCGCTCCAGCACGTCGATGGGGGCCGAGCGGTGGGACATGCCCACGACCAGCACGCTCATGCAGTCTCCGCCTTCCGCTGCTCGTGGTAGGCCAGGATCTGCAGCTCGACGGAGAGGTCGACCTTGCGGACCTGGACGTGGTCGGGGACCTGCAGGACGGCCGGGGCGAAGTTGAGGATGCTCGTGACGCCGGCGGCGACCAGCCGGTCGGCGACGTCCTGGGCCGCGTCGCCCGGCACGGCCACGACGGCGATCGCGATGCCCTGCTCGGACACGAGCGAGTCGAGCGCGGCGAGCGGCTGCACCTGCAGGTCGCCGATGGTCGAGCCCACCCGGTCCGGGTCGGTGTCGACCACCGCGGCGACCCGGATCCCGCGCGGGCTGAAGCCCGGGTACGTGGAGAGTGCCGAGCCGAGGTGGCCGGCACCGACGATCACGACGTCCCACGTCTGCGTCTGACCCAGTCCGCGGGCGATCTGGTAGCGCAGGTACTCGACGTCGTAGCCGACCCCGCGCGTGCCGTAGGAGCCGAGGTGGGAGAGGTCCTTGCGCACCTTGGCCGGGTTGACCCCTGCCGCCTCGGCGAGCTCGACGGACGAGCACGTGGTGGCGCCGGCGTCGGCGAACGACGCGAGGACCCGCAGGTACAGCGGCAGCCGGGCGACGGTGGCGTCGGGAACGTCACGCGGGGCCTGGGCCGTTGCACGGTCAGGGGTCCCGGCGAGCCGGGGGGTGCGCAGAAGGGTCACGGTGCTCCATCGCGCCGCGGCGGGGATTCACCCAAGGGGGTGTTCGCAGCGCCACATCAGTTTACGAGCTTGTGAACGTGGGAACAAAATCGAGAGCAGGGGTGGGTGGGATTCCTCACACGCGCCGTGGTAAAGGTCGCGACGCTCAGGAGCTGCCGAGGGCCGTGCGCAGCCGCGCCTCGGTGACCCGGAAGAAGTCGTGCTGCCGGCCGTCGACGAAGGTCACCGGCACCATGTCGGAGAACCTGCGGACCAGGGCGGGGTCGGCGTCCACGTCGACGCGGGCCCACGTCGCGTCGACGTCGGCGCACACCTCGGCGACCGTGGCCTCGGCGGCCTCGCACAGGTGGCAGCCCTCGCGGCTGTAGACGACGACCCGCGCGTCGAGGGCGTGCGGGACGTCGGTGTCGGCGGGACCGGTCACGGTGCGAGCAGCCCGAGGTCCTGGCTGCGGGCCAGCGCCCGCAGGCGCCCCTTGGCGACCTTGCCCGTCGCCGAGTGCGGCAGCCCCTCGACCACGACGACCTGGCGCGGCTGCTTGAACCGGGCGAGCCGCGTGGAGCAGTGCTCGACCACGCTCGCCTCCAGCGCCGCCGCGTCGACGTCCGAGGACGCGGGGACGACGAACGCCACGACCGCCTCGCCGGTGCTCTCGTCGGGCAGGCCGACCACGGCCACCTCCGAGACCTCGGGGAGCTCGACGACCACGGCCTCGACCTCGGCGGGGTAGACGTTGAAGCCGGACACGATCACGAGCTCGCGCACCCGGTCGACGAGCGTGAGGTCGCCCTCGTCGTCGAGGTAGCCGATGTCACCGGTCGGGTACCAGCCGTCGTCGCGCGGGCCGTCGGATCCGTCGGGCCAGTAGCCGGAGAACAGGTTGGCGCCCCGCACCCAGATCTCCGCAGGGTCGCCGGGAGCGGCGTCGGAGCCGCCGGCGTCGACGAGGCGCAGCTCGACACCCGGCAGCGCGCGACCGACCGAGCCGGGGCGCGGCGGGACGCCGACGTCGCGACCCGACGCCAGCGTGGCGGTGATGACGGGGGCGGTCTCCGTGAGCCCGTACCCCTGCTCGACGTGGTGCCCCGACGACTCGGCGAAGACGGCCGCCAGCTCCGGGTCGAGCGCCGACGCGCCGCTCAGCACGTGCTTGACCCCGCCCAGGTGCTCGCGCAGGTCGGAGCGCCCGGCCCAGGCCGCGATCACGGGGGGCGCGAGCGCCACGTTCGTGACCCCCTCGTCGCGGATCGTGCGGAGCAGGCCGGCCGGGTCGAACCCGTCGACCATCACCACCCGCGCACCCTGGCGCACGGCTTGGCCGAGGACGGCGTTGAGGCCGTAGATGTGGAACATCGGCAGCAGACCGAGCACGACGTCGTCGGCCGTGACGATGGCCGGCTCGACGGCCGCGGTCTGCTCGACGTTGGCCAGCAGGGCACGGTGCGACAGGACCGCGCCACGGGGCTTGCCGCTCGTGCCCGACGTGTAGAGCACGACCGCCGGGGCCTCGTCGTCGCGGGGAGCTGCCGGCTCCACGGCGGGCGCGTCGCGCAGCAGGCGCTCGAAGGCGATCTCGCCCGGTCCGGGCTCGGTCCCGTCGACGACGACCGTGAGGCCGGGGCCCTCGTGGTCGAGCCCGGCGACGGCGGCGCGGACCTGCTCGATGCCCGTCTCGTCGCAGAGGACGACCCTGGCGCCGGAGTCCGCCAGCATGCGGCCGATCTCGCGCTCGGTCGAGCGGGGGTTGACGGGGACGGCCACCATGCCGCCGCGCAGGATGCCGAAGTAGGCGACCGCCAGGTCGATCCGGTTGGCCATCACGAGGGCGACGCGATGGCCGCCGCGCAGCCCCACCCCGCTCAGGCCGCGGGCCACGGCGTCGGCCGCTGCGTCGAGCTCGGCCCAGGTGCGCTCGTGACGCCCGCCGCGGTGCTCCACCAGGGCCAGGGCGTCCGGCGTGCGCTCCGCCGCGGCGCTCAGCAGCCCCGAGACGTTGGTGGGCCCCGAGACGCTGGTGGGCCCCGAGACGCTGATGGGCCCCGGGACGCTGGTGGGAGCCGGGACGTTCGTGAGCCCAGGGACGTCCGACTCGTTCGAGGAGGTCACGATGCGAGTCAACCACAGCGCGCCCGGCCCTCGCGGGGGGTTCGAGCGACCGAGGAGCCTGGGCGAAGGACCACTCGACCGATAGCCTCGTGGCATGACCAGCCAGCGGGTCCCCCGGACCGGGCCGAACCTGCGGTCGCGCTCCGTCCTGGCCGGTCAGGCCGCCGCCGCCGCGAGCGAGGTCGAGCACTGGCTGGCACCGCGTCCGGACGCCGACGCCGCAGCGTTCTTCGACGTCGACAACACGATCATGCAGGGCGCCTCGATCTACCACTTCGCCCGCGGGCTGCACCGGCGCGACTTCTTCACGACCGGCGACATCGCCAAGGCCGCCTGGCAGCAGGTGTACTTCCGCCTCGCCGGCGTCGAGGACCCCGAGCACATCGCGAAGGCCCGGTCCTCCGCCCTGGCCTTCATCGCCGGGCACAGCGTCCGCGAGCTGGAGGAGGTCGGCGAGCAGATCTTCGACGAGCACATGGCGCACAAGATCTGGCCCGGCACGCGGGCGCTCGCCCAGCAGCACCTCGACGCCGGCCAGCGCGTCTGGCTCGTGACCGCCGCGCCGATCGAGATCGCCGCCGTCATCGCCCGCCGTCTCGGCCTCACGGGCGCGCTCGGCACCGTGGCCGAGCACGTCGACGGCGTCTACACCGGCGAGCTGGTCGGCGAGCTGCTGCACGGCGAGGGCAAGGCCGTCGCCGTCACGGCGATCGCCGAGCGCGAGGGCCTCGACCTCGCGCGGTGCTTCGCCTACTCCGACTCCCACAACGACCTGCCGATGCTCTCGCTCGTCGGGCACCCCTGTGCCATCAACCCCGACCCGAAGCTGCGCTCCCACGCCAAGGACCAGGGCTGGGACGTCCGCGACTACCGCACCGGTCGCAAGGTCGCCCTCGCCGGCGGACGGGTGGCCGGCAGCGGGGCCCTCGCCTTCGCGGCCTGGCGTGCGGCACGCGCCCTCCGGCGCCGCTGACCGCCCAGGGAGCGAGACCGATCCCGGATTTCTGCAGACACGCGCCGTCCCAGCGGCATACGATCGTCTCGATCTTCGGGAGGGATCGATGGCCGCGAACGTGGGAGCACTGCGATGGGCGCTGTCCCACGCCCTGGCGACCCCTGACGACACCGTCCTCGCCATGGCGCTGGCCGAGCCGGCGCCCGCGCCCGGCCCCTCGCTCAGCTCCGCGTTCTCGAACGGACCGATCGACCCGCACGGCGATCCCGAGGAGCTGCGCCTGCGCGCCCTCGTCGACCTCGCCCGCGAGGGCGACGCCGAGGCGTTCGGCCAGCTCTACGACCACTACGTGAACGGGATCTTCCGGTTCATCTACTACCGGGTCGGGTCCCAGCAGCTGGCCGAGGACCTGACGAGCGAGACCTTCGTCCGCGGCCTGCGTGCCATCCAGCGCTTCAGCTGGCAGGGCAAGGACTTCGGCGCGTGGCTCACCACGATCGCCCGCAACCTCGTCGTCGACCACTTCAAGTCCGGCCGGGCTCGGCTCGAGATCGTCTCCGACGACGTGCCGGAGGGCCCGCAGACCGCCCCCAGCACCGAGGACGACGTCATGTCGCTCCTGTCGAACGAGATGCTCTTCGCGGCCGTGGCCGAGCTGCCCACCGAGCAGCGCGAGTGCGTGCTGATGCGCTTCATCCAGGGCCTGAGCATCGCCCAGACGGCCGCCGCCCTGGGCCGGACCGAGGGCGCCATCAAGCAGCTGCAGCTGCGCGCCGTGCGCAACCTCGCCAAGAAGATGCCGGAGGGCATCCGATGAGCGGCGTCGCGCGGACCGGGCCGACGCGCCGCCTGGCCACCGGGCCCCTGATGGACGAGATGGTGCGAACCGCGTCACGAACGCGTAACTCCGACGTCTTCCCCATCGTTGGAGCTGTAGACGCCACCACAGACAGGACGACGCGATGAGACCCCGCTCGGGCCGCGACGACGCCCAGGCCTTCCACGAGGCCTGGGAGTCCGGCACCCCCGCCACCGCCGAGGTGGCCGAGCTGGTGCGCGCTGCCGAGCTGGTGTGCGAGTCCGCCGTCGCGACCCCGCGACCGGAGTTCCGCGCCGCCCTGCGCGAGCGACTCATGACCGAGGCGCAGACCGTCCTCGTGCCCGACCCGGGCGCCTCGCGGCGTGCCGTGGCCGACCGCACGCCGGCCACCGTGGCGCCGTCGGCTCCCCGCACCCGCCGCCGGATCGCCGGCCTGGCCGTGGCCGCCGTCTCCTCCCTCGGCGTGGTCGGCATGGTCGCGGGCAGCGCCCAGGCCATCCCGGGCGACGTCCTCTACCCCGTCAAGCGCGGCGTCGAGAACGTCGAGCTGGCCATGCAGCGCACCGACGAGGGCCGCGGCACGCAGCGGCTCGAGATCGCCGCCGAGCGGCTCCGCGAGGCCCGCGCCGTGCTGGGCGACGGCTCGACCAAGCAGCGGGCCCAGGTCGGCGCGCTCCTCGACGACTTCAGCACCGAGGCCGAGCAGGGCTCGGCCGAGCTCTTCGGCGCCTTCGACTCCGACGGATCCACCGCGACGATCGACACCGTCAACGACTTCGCCGCGGCGTCCGCGGTCGACCTGAGCGTCATGTCGGCCGAGGTCCCCGCCGACGCGGCGTCCGCGTTCGACTCGGCGACGGCCGTCGTCACCGACCTGGCCGGTCAGGCCGGCCGTCTGTGCGGCACGTGCGCCAAGGCCGACGTCGACGCCCTGGTCCAGGTCGTCCAGCAGGTCGTCCGACCGGGCCGTCCCGCGTCGGCCTCCGACGCCGAGCCGGCCGCCAGCACCCGCGACGACACCGCCCCGGCCCCGGTCACGAAGGCGCCCACGTCCGACGAGGCCACGAGCGCCCCGACGCCGGCTCCGGCACCGGTCGCCCCCTCGCCCTCGGCGAAGCCGCAGGGCCTGCGCGCGGTCACCGATCCGCTCGTCGGCGGCCTGCTGGGCAACGAGGAGACCGAGGGGCTGGTCCCCGGCCTGCTCAACGGCCTGCTCGGCACCAAGAAGTAGCTGGGGCTCCGCCGCAGGGCGAAGCAGCAGAGGCTCCGCCGCAGGGCCACGTCCTGGGCGGCCGCGCCCGACCCGTCCCGCCGCTCAGAAGAACGCGTTGCCGCGATCGACGAGCAGCCGGTACAGCGTCTGCTGGATGGTCTCGCGCACCTGGTCGGTGACGTTGAACAGCAGCATCGGGTCGTCCGCGGCGTCGGGCTCGTAGGCGTCGGTGCGGATGGGCTCGCCGAACTCGATGATCCACTTGCTCGGGAGCGGGATCATGCCGAGCGGGCCGAGCAGCGGGAAGAACGGGGTGACCGGCAGGTACGGCAGACCCAGCAGACGAGCCAGCGACGGCACGTTGCCGACGAGGGGATAGATCTCCTCGGCACCCACGATCGAGACCGGCACGATGGGCACCTGGGCCCGCAGCGCGGACGACACGAAGCCGCCGCGACCGAAGCGCTGAAGCTTGTACCGCTCGGCGAAGGGCTTGCCGATGCCCTTGAACCCCTCGGGCCAGACGCCGGCGATCTCGCCGGTGCCGAGCAGACGCTCGGCGTCCTGGGTGCAGGCCAGGGTCGCGCCGGCACGGCGGGCCATCTGGCCCACGAAGGGCAGGGCGAAGACCAGGTCGGCGCCCAGCGGACGCAGGTCGCGGCCGCTGTACTTCTTGACCGCGTACCCGGTCATCACGCCGTCGAGCGGCACCGTGCCCGAGTGGTTGGCCACGAGGAGCGCGCCACCGTCGGTGGGGATGTTCTCCGCACCGCGCACCTCGAGCCGGAACCACGTCTCGGCGAGCGGCTCGACCGCGGCGATGAGGATCTCGGTGAGCTGGGGGTCGAAGCCGAACTCGTCGACCTCGAAGTCCCCGGTCAGCCGCTTGCGCAAGGCCGCGAAGGCGAGGGCGAGCCGGTGCTCCCAGTCGGAGCCGAGGACCCGCTGGGCCGCCTGCGCGACGGCCAGGACGATGTCCTCGACCGGCAGGCCGGGCAGGGTGGCCCTCCCAGATGCCGTGCGCGTCTCGCGTGCCGCCTCCTCGGCCGCAGCGGCGGCAGCAGCCGCGGCGTCCTCCTCGGTGACCGCCCGGAGCCGAGAACCCCCGGCGGTGGACCGCGACGAGGCGGGCCGCTTGGCCGAGGCACCCGTCGCACGCTTGGCCGAGGCGGCCTTCTTCGTCGCCCCGGGGCCGGTGGCGGCGGACTTCTTGGCGCCCGACGTCGCGCCCTTCGTGGTCTTGGCTGAGCCGGACGTCACGGCCTTCGTCGCGGCGGGCGGGGTCTCCACAGCCGGGGTGTCGGCGGGCTCCACGGGCTCGGCCGGTGCCGCAGCCTTGCGGACGGGCTTGCCCGACGCCGGGGTCTTGCCGGCGAGGGAGCGTGCGCCCGAGGAGGGCGAGCCTCCGCGGGAACCGCGTCCGGCTGCGCCCTTCGTGCCGATGGTGCGGCGCTCGTCCGTCATCGGCCACCTCCCAGGAGCGCCAGGACACCGGGTCGCTGCGCGAGTCGGAACTCCTCGAAGACCTGCTCGGTCGTGGCCGAGAGCTCGTAGCCGAAGATGTCGCGCAGGGCGCTGGTGTCGACCGCGCGGCCGTACGTCAGGAGCCGGTGCAGGTCGGGGGAGATCTCGCCGCCCATGCTGCGCACGATCCGTGCCGCAGCGGCACCGAAGCCGATGCCGGGCAGGGGCACCACGGGCTTGCCCATGCGGCGCGCGGCCTGCGACAGCAGCAGCACGCCGGACCCTGCCGCGTTGAACGTGCCGGGGCGGTCCTTCACGACCGACTGCTCGATGATCGAGAGCGTGTCCTGCAGCGAGAGGAACTGCAGCCGGGGGTCGAAGCCGATCACGGCCGGCAGCAGCGGGTTCAGGAAGTAGCTGCGCAGCGGCGACTCGATCTCCGGGTGCAGCGTCTGCGCGGCCCGCACCGTCGTGATCAGGATCTCGGGCCGACGCCGCGCGAAGCCGCGCACGTAGGACTCCACCTCGACGACGTCCTTGGGGAAGCCGGTCCGCACCCCGCCGCGAGCGGAGTCGGACTCCATGAACAGGGCGGGGTCGCGAGGCGACGAGCCGTACACGGCCACCGAGGACCCGACGACGAGCTTGGAGACCGTGGTGGAACGCTGGCAGGCCGCCAGCAGCTGCATCGTCCCGATGACGTTGCGCTCCTTGACGCCGGAGCCGGAGCGGCCCCGGGCCGGGGCGAGGTCGAGGTGGACGACGGTGTCGACGTCCTCGACCGCGATCACCTTCGCGACGACGGGGGTGCGGATGTCGGCGCGGACGAACTTGACGCCGCCGAGGTCACCCTCCGGGGGGCGCAGGTCGATGCCCACCACGCGGTCGATCCCGGCGGACTCACCGAGATCGGCGAGATGGCGCGAGACGCGCGAGGCGAGAGTGCCCGAGACCCCCGTGACGAGGACGACCCGCCCCATAGGTCCCTACTTGCCGAGCTTGCGACGCTGGACGCGGGTTCGCTTGAGCATCTTGCGGTGCTTCTTCTTCGACATCCGCTTACGACGCTTCTTGATGACTGAACCCACGGATATGACCTCTGCTTGTTGCGGAACTGGCGGACGCCAAGACTACGCGACGACGGACTGGACGGCTCAGCCGGCCTCGTAGTAGGACTTCTGGAGGTAGTCCTCGACCGCCTTCTCCGGCACACGGAAGCTGCGGCCGACGCGGATCGCCTCGAGCTGTCCGTTGTGGACGAGTCGGTACACGGTCATCTTGGAGACGCGCATCTGTGCCGCGACCTCCGCGACGGTCAGGAAGGTCGTTCCTGCGGTCATGTCCTCACCTTTGCTTTCGGGGCACCCGCGCCTCCCCGGCTTCCCCTCCGGCGACGCGTCACGAGTGCGTGCTGGGAAGCGTAGTGCCTCGTGGGACGTTTGGGATAGGGGAGACGAAAGTGGCCGGGCGCGACGGACCCGCGCAGGTCACAGGTGCGGGTCGAGACCGAGCAGCGGGAAGGTGTCGGTGCGAGCCGCGAGGATCGAGCGGTCGAGCCAGCTGGCGGGGTCGTAGCCCAGCTCCCAGGCACGGTACGAGGCGGACCGACCGTCGGTCATGCGCTGCGGGGCCCGCACGCCCCGGAGCCGCTCCACGTGGTCGCGCCAGCCCTGGGTCGTCGCGGTCTCGGGGTCCACGTCGTGGTCCGCCAGGATCGCGAGCAGGTGCGTCCACGCCCTGGGCACGACCTCGGTGACCGCGTAGCCGCCACCACCGGTCGCCACCCACCGTCCGCCGCAGACCTCGCGGGCGAGGTCACGCACGGCCAGGTACGACGCGCGCTGGCCGTCGACGCTGAGCATCAGGTTCGTCAGCGGGTCGTCCATGTGGGAGTCGCACCCGTGCTGGGAGACGATGATCTCGGGTCCGAACTCGCGGATCACGTCGGGGACGATCGCGTGGAAGGCGCGCAGCCACCCCGCGTCGGACGTGCCGGGCGGGAGCGGGATGTTGACCGCCGAGCCCTCCGCGCCCGGGCCGCCGGTCTCCGTGGACCAGCCCGTGCCCGGGAACAGCGACTGCGGCCCCTCGTGGATCGAGATGGTCAGCACCCGCGGGTCGTCGTAGAACATGGCCTGGACGCCGTCGCCGTGGTGGGCGTCGACGTCGAGGTAGACGACCTTCTGCGCGCCCTGCGCCAGCAGCCACGCGATCGCGACGCCAAGGTCGTTGTAGATGCAGAACCCGCTCGCCGAGCCCGGCATCGCGTGGTGCAGGCCGCCCGAGACGTTGGCGGCGTGGGTGTTGCGCCCCGTCCAGACCCGACGCGCGGCTTCCAGGGTGGCCCCGGCGATGAGCGCGCTCGCGTCGTGCATGCCGCTGAAGACCGGGTTGTCCTCCGTGCCGAGGCCGACGCTCGGGTCGGCGTGGGTGGGGTGCTGCGACAGCTTGCGCACACGCTCCACGTAGGCGGGCGTGTGGACGGTGCACAGCTCCTCGTCGGTGGCGGGCTCGGCGCCCACGACCTCGAGGTGGTCGAGCACGCCGAGCTCGCCGGCCAGGACCATCGTCAGGTCGACGCGCACCGGCGCCATGGGGTGCGCGGCACCGAAGTTGTACCCGGTGAGGCGTTCGTCGAAGACGAGGCAGGGCCCAGCGGTCTCGTCGCTCGCCCCGGTCGGTTCGGTGTCCGGCATGCTGGCAGCCTACGACGCGGAGAGCTCGGCCGAACGGCGTGCCGCCGCTTCGACCCCCGCACGCAGGGCCGCGTCGACGCCGTGGTCGTCGAACGTGCTGATGGCGGCGTGGGTGGTGCCGTGCGGCGAGGTGACCCGGCGGCGCAGCTCGGCGGGCTCGTCGTCGGTGTCGGCGAGCAGGGCCGCGGCTCCCCGGATGGTCTGCTCCGCCAGGGCCCGGGCGGTGGCGCGGTCGAGGCCGGCCGCCACACCGCCGTCGATCATCGCCTCGGCCAGGTAGAAGACGTAGGCGGGTCCGGAGCCCGAGACCGCCGTGACGCCGTCCTGCTGGTCCTCCGGCACCACGACGACCCGACCGCCGGTCTCGAGCAGGGCCACGGCCTCGGCCAGCCGCGTGTCGTCGCAGGCGGCGCCCGGCGAGACGCCGAACATGCCCTCCCCCACCAGCGCCGGGGTGTTCGGCATGGCTCGCACGACGGCGACGCCGTCGGCCAGCGCGCTCTCGTAGGTCGCGATGCGGACGCCTGCGGCCAACGACACGAGGGTGGCCGCGGGGTCGACGAGCGGGGCGATCTCGGCCACGACGGACGGCACGTCCTGCGGCTTCACCACGACGAGCACCACGCCGGCGCGCTGCACGGCCGCGGCGACGTCGGTGACCTCGACCCCGTGCCGCTGCCTCAGCTCCTCGGCACGCTCGGGCATCTTCTCGCTGACGACGAGGTCGACGGGGCGTCGGCCCGACGCGATCAGGGCGGTCAGCAGCGTCTCGCCCATGACCCCGCCGCCGAGGATCGCGATGCGTGCGGGGTCGATGCCGTCGCTCGAGGTACCAGTCATGACGCCAGCGTAGGCGGGCGTAGCGTCGTGGCCGTGCGCCGTGTCGACCCGTTCCTCCTGCTGCTGCTCGCCGTGGCCGTCGCCGGCTCCGTGGTCCCGGCGACCGGGCCGGCGTTCGAGGTCGTGCGGATCGCCTCCATGGTGGGCATCGGGCTGCTGTTCTTCCTCTACGGCGCGCGACTCTCGGCGGCCGAGACCCTGCACAACCTCCGGCACTGGCGGCTCCAGCTCAGCATCCTCTCGGTCACGTTCGTGGTCCTGCCCGTCCTGGGGCTCGGCGCCCGACTGCTGACCGACGCGTGGCTGTCCCCGCAGCTCGCCGCCGGCCTCCTGCTCGCCACGCTGGTCCCGTCGACGGTGCAGGGCTGCGTCGTCTACACCCGCATCGCCCGCGGCAACGTGGCCGCGGCCGTGGTGAGCGCCTCGACCTCGAACCTGCTGGGCGTGGTCCTGACCCCGGTGCTCGTCGCCCTGCTGCTGGGTGGCGAGGCCCGCGTCGACGCCGACTCCGTGCTGCGGATCGTGCTGCAGCTGCTCGCCCCGTTCGTGCTCGGCCAGCTCCTGCGACCCGTGGTCGGCGGCTGGGTGACGCGCCACGACACCGGGCTCAAGCGCTTCGACCGGTCCACCATCCTGCTGATCGTCTACGTCGCCTTCAGCGAGGGAGCCGAGGCGGGCATCTGGTCGGCCGCCCCCGTCCTGGACGTCGTCGCCGTGGCACTGCTCTGCGCGGCGCTGCTGGGCGCCGCCCTCGGCTGGTGCGTGGCCTGGGGACGGCTCGTCGGGTTCGACCGCGGCGACCGGGTGGCTCTGCTGTTCTGCGGCAGCAACAAGAGCCTCGCGAGCGGCCTGCCGATGGCGACCGTGCTGTTCCCCAGCGACGTCGTCGCGTTCGTCGTGCTGCCGCTCATGATCTACCACCAGCTGCAGCTGATCGTCGGCTCCGTGCTGTCGAGCCGGCTGGGGCGGGCGGGGGCCTAGGTCGTCCGTCCGCGTCGTCGCAGGTAGGCGTAGCACCTCTCGGCGGTCCGAACAGGTGCGTCACCTACCTCTGGCTGCCGCGACACGTGCGTCACCTACCTCCGGTGCCCGGTGGCGGCGAGGGCCACGCCGAGCCCGATCATCGACACGCCGCCGAGGGCGCCGACGGCCTCGCCGCGCCGCGGCGACCGCGCGAACCAGGACCGCAGGCCGCTGGCCACGACGGCCCAGAGCCCGTCGCTCAGCAGACCGATCGCGAAGGCCACGAGTCCGAGCAGCAGCATCTGCGCTGGCACGTGGCCCGCTCCGCGGTCGACGAACTGAGGCAGCACGGCAGCGAAGATCATGAACGCCTTCGGGTTGGTGATCCCCACGACGAAGCCCTGCCGGGCCGCCACCCGCAGCGGGAGGCGCCGCTGCGGCGCAGCCCCGTCGACGTCGGCCATGGTGAGGTCCTTGCGGTGCCGCACAGCCTGCACCCCCAGCCAGACCAGGTAGGCCGCGCCGGCCAGCTTGACCACGGTGAACGCGAGCACCGAACGTTCCAGGATCGCGGACAGGCCGAGCGTCACCAGGCCCACGATCACGAGCAGCCCGGCGGAGTTCCCGACGACGGTCGCCAGGGCGACGGCGCGGCCGTAGGCGAGGGCGCGCCCGATCACGAACACGACGCTGGGCCCCGGGATGGCGATGAGCACGAGCGCGGCGAGGCCGAACGCGACCAGCTGGTCCAGGGAGATCATGGCCGCATCCTGGCACGCGGTCCCGTCGTCGGGGCGCTGTTCGCGGGGTCCGACGCGTGACCCGTCAGGGACGTCGCGCGGCGTGCAGCCGGGCGAAGGCCAGGGCCTCCAGCAGGTCGGCCTCGCGCTCGGCCGTGTCCGAGGCCTTGCGGGTGTTGATCTCGACCACGATCTCGCCGTCGAAGTCGGACTCGGCGACGAGCTCGAGGAACTCCGCGCACGGCTGCGTCCCGCGCCCGGGCACCATGTGCTCGTCCTTCGGCGAGCCGGCCCCGTCGGCCAGGTGCACGTGGGCCAGGCGGCTGCCCAGCGTGCGCGCCATCGCGACCGGGTCGTCCCCGGCGGTCGCGCTGTGCGAGAGGTCGAGCGTGACGTGCGCGTACTCCTCGTCGACGGGGTTCCAGTCGGGCAGGTACGCGTGGAACTCGCGCTTGCCCGTGCGCCATGGGTACATGTTCTCCACGGCGAACACGACGCCGTGCTCGGCCTCGAGGTCGGCGATGCCCTCGACGAAGCCCTTGGCGTAGTCCCGCTGCCAGCGGAACGGCGGGTGCACCACCACGACCGACGCGCCGGTGGCGTGAGCCATCTCGGCGCTGCGGTGCAGCTTGCCCCAGGGGTCGGTGCCCCACACCCGCTGCGTGAGCAGCAGCGTCGGGGCGTGGATCGACACGATGGGGACGCCGTGGAAGTCCGAGAGCGCGCTGCAGGCCACCGCGTCGGTGCTCACGTCGTCGACGCCGACCATGACCTCGACGCCGTCGTAGCCCAGACGCGCCGCGGCCTCGAACCCGCTGGCCGTGCTGCCCGGGTAGACCGACGACGTCGACAGCGAGACCCGCAGCTGCGGGTCGGAGCGGCGCTCGGCAGGCTTCCGGGTCGACATGGCAGGGGCAGCCTAGATCAGCGGACCATGGTCAGGGGACCGGGCCTACAGGTGCGCGAGGTGCTCGAGGAGCACCCCTTCGCGCAGCGCCCACGGACAGATCTCGAGCTCGTCGACGTCGAAGAGGTCCATGGCGGCCTCGGCCACGACCGCGCCGGCCACCATCTGGTGAGCACGGTCCTGGGAGACACCGGGCAGGGCGGCGACCTCCTCGTCGCTCAGGTGGACGATCTCGGAGATGAGCGGGCGCAGGTCGGCGCGGCGCAGCACGCGCCTCACGTACCGACCCTCGCTCGACGGCGCGGCACCGCACATGCGCGCGAGGGACCGGAAGGTCTTGCTGGTGGCGACCGCCCGGTCGAATCCACCGCCACGCAGCAGCGGCCCGGCCACGTCGGCCATCACCGAGCGCGCGTGCAGACGCAGCTCGACGTGACCGCGCTCGCGACGCGGGTCCGACGAGAGCCAGTCGCGGGTGAGACGCCCGGCACCGAGCGGCACCGAGCGGGCGACCTCGGGCTCCTCGTCGGCTCCCACGGCGATCTCGAGCGACCCGCCGCCGATGTCGAAGACGCCGAGGCGGCCGGCGGACCAGCCGAACCAGCGGCGGACCGCGAGGAACGTGAGTCGTGCCTCGTCCTCGCCCGGGAGGACCTTGAGGTCGACGCCCGTCGACTCCCGGACCGCGGCCAGGACCTCGTCGGCGTTGTCGGCGTCGCGCACCGCGGAGGTGGCGAAGGCGACCACGCTGGAGCAGCCGCGCTCGAGCGCCTCGGACTGCGCCTCGCCCACGTACTTCACGAGCCGGGCGAGGCCCTCGCCGGTGACCCGGTTGTCGTCGCCGAGCTGCTCCGCCAGGCGCAGCGGCTCCTTGAAGGAGTGCGCCGGGAGCGGGGGTCCGCCACGGTAGGCGTCGACGATGAGCAGGTGCCCGGTGTTCGACCCGATGTCGAGGACGCCCATGCGCATGGCCCCATCCTCCCACGGATGCCCACGGCCGGGGCGCGGCGTCGGTCTCCGTACAGTGGACGCATGCCGGAGGTCGACCTGGGATTCCCGCGGACGTGGGTCGAGTTCGCGAACCCGGACGACGCCGACGAGGTGTTCCGGTGCGACCTCACGTGGCTCACGTCGCGGTGGACGTGCATCTTCGGCGGCGGCTGCGCCGGCATCTACGCCTCGAGCCCGGACGCCGGGTGCTGCACCCTCGGGGCGCACTTCGCCGACGACGAGGACCAGGCGCGCGTGGCCACGGCGGTCGAGCGCCTGACGCCGGAGCGCTGGTACCGCCACCCCGACGGCCCGAACCCGTTGGACGGGTCGTGGACCGAGACCGACGAGGACGACGAGCCCAAGACCCGCGCCGTCGAGGGCGCCTGCGTGTTCCACAACCCGCGTGGCTTCGAGGGTGGCTACGGCTGCGCGCTCCACGGGCTCGCGCTCGCCGAGGGCGTGCCGCCGCTGACGCTGAAGCCCGACGTGTGCTGGCAGCTGCCGCTGCGCCGCCAGTTCCGCGACGTCGAGCGCGGCGACGGCACCTCCTACTCGGAGGTCCAGATCGGCGAGTACGTCCGGGCCGGCTGGGGCCCCGGCGGTCACGACCTCGACTGGTACTGCTCGTCCAACACCGAGGCGCACGTGGCGCCGGAGCCGCTGTACCTGACCAACCGCGACGAGCTGGTGGCGCTCATGGGCGAGTCGGGCTACGCCGAGCTGGCGCGCCAGTGCGAGGACCACCTCGACGCCGGCGGCCCCAACCCCCACCCCGCGACGGTGGGAGCGACGCCGTGAGAGCCGCTGCGGGAGCGGTCCGATGAGCACCGCGCACCTCACGCTGGTCGACCCCGGTCGTCCGGACACCTGGGCCGTCTGGCAAGAATGGCCCATGCACCTCGACCACCTCTCGTACGCCGCCGGACCCGCTGGCCTCGACGCCACCGTGGCGGAGCTCTCCGAGGCCCTCGGAGCCACGTTCCTCGACGGCGGGGCCCACCCCCGCTTCGGCACCCGCAACATGGTGCTCCCCCTGCGCAACCGTCAGTACGTGGAGGTCGTGGAGGTCCTCGACCACCCGGCCGCCGACAAGGCCGCTTTCGGCCAGGTCGTGCGCCAGCGCACCGAGGCCGGGGGCGGCTGGATGGCCTGGTGCGTGTCGGTCGACGACATGGCCGAGGTCGAGCACCGGATCGGTCGGCACGCCGTGCCGGGCAACCGACGTCGCCCCGACGGCTTCAACCTCGAGTGGCGCCAGATCGGGACCAGCGGCATGAAGGCCGACCCGCAGCTGCCCTACGTCACCTGCTGGGACGTCCCGCCCGAGGAGCACCCGTCGCAGATGGCGCCGTCCGACATCGCCCTCACGGCCGTCGAGATGGCCGGTTCCCCGCAGCGGCTCTCGGACTGGCTGGGCGAGCCCGCCGTGACCGCACTCGAGGAGATCGCCGTCGAGTGGGTGGCGCCCCACGGCCTGCCCGGCATCATGAGCGTCTCGTTCTCCACGCCCGCGGGCGACGTGCGGATCTGAGCCGTCCTCCGGCCCACCCGGCGCCCCGGCGTCACCCATGCGGGCCGCGTACTGACCGGCGCTCCGACCGGGCCGTCAGAGGTAGGTGGCCCGCGCTTCCCCGCCGCCAGAGGTAGGTGGACCGCGAATACGCACGTGGTATCCGCGGCTGCCCTACCGGCGGCCGGTAGATTCCGCGGCCCTCCTACCTCTCACCGAGGAGGACGGTCCCGGCGGGAGCCGACGTGACGCGGGCGCGCCCTGTGCGTGCGGCCGACCTCCTGTCGGCACCCGCGCCTAGGGTGGGCAGCATGCCCACTGCCAAGGCGACCAAGGCCGCCAAGCCCGTCTACGCCTGCGCGGAGTGCGGGTGGACCACCAGCAAGTGGGTGGGCCGCTGCGGCGAGTGCCAGGCGTGGGGCACGGTCGACGTCGCCTCCCCCGCCGCCCGGGCCGGTCGCACGGCCCCGGCCGCCACCGTCACCCCCGCCCGCCCGATCACCCAGGTCGAGGTCGAGTCGGCACGGTCCATCTCCTCGGGCATCGGCGAGCTCGATCGCGTGCTCGGAGGCGGCGTCACGCCCGGCGGCGTGCTGCTGCTCGCAGGCGAGCCCGGCGTCGGCAAGTCCACGCTGCTGCTCGAGCTGGCCGCCCGGTGGGCCCAGCAGGGCCGCCGCACCCTCTACGTCTCCGGCGAGGAGTCGGCCGGCCAGGTACGGCTGCGCGCCGAGCGCACCGGTGCCGTCCACGACGAGCTGTACCTCGCCGCCGAGACCGACCTGGGGGCCCTGCTCACCCACGTCGAGCAGGTGCGCCCGAGCCTGCTCGTGGTCGACTCCGTGCAGACCATCGGCTCGGCCGACGTCGACGGCGTCCCCGGCGGCGTCACCCAGGTGCGCGAGGTCGCCTCGGCGGTCATCCAGCGCGCCAAGGCCGAGGGCATCGCCACCCTGCTCGTCGGGCACGTCACCAAGGACGGCTCGGTCGCCGGTCCGCGGGTGCTCGAGCACCTGGTCGACGTCGTCCTCCAGTTCGAGGGCGACCGCGCCTCACGACTCCGCCTGCTGCGAGCGGTCAAGAACCGTTTCGGTCCGGTCGACGAGATCGGCTGCTTCGACCTGGCCGACTCCGGGCTCGTCGAGGTCCCGGACCCCACCGGTCTGTTCGTCAGCCGGCACGAGCAGCCGGTCCCGGGCACGTGCGTCACGGTCACGATGGAGGGTCGTCGCCCGCTCCTGGCCGAGGTGCAGGCGCTGGCAGTCGAGACGAACGCCCCGTCGCCCCGTCGCACCTCCAGCGGCCTCGACTCCTCGCGCGTGGCCATGATCCTGGCCGTGCTCACGCGGCACTGCGGCGTCAACCTGTCCCGCCACGACGTCTACACGGCGTCGGTCGGCGGCGCCCGTCTGGTGGAGCCGTCGGTCGACCTCGCGGTGCTCGTGGCGGCCGCGTCGGCCCAGGCCGACCGCGTGGCGCCGCGGGGCCTGGTGGTGCTGGGCGAGGTCGGCCTGGCCGGCGAGGTGCGCCCCGTGCGGCACACCGCCGAACGTCTGCGGGAGGCCGCCCGCCTCGGCTTCACCTCGGCCATCGTGCCCGCTCGATCCGAGGGTCTCGACGACGTCCCGCGCTCGCTGCGCGTCACCCAGGTGGCCGACGTCGTCCAGGCGGTGCTGGCCCTGCCGAGCGCGCGTGGTCGCGACACCCCCGCGCGGCCCTAGACTGCTCCCGTGGCCTCCCGACCCGACCTGCGCACCGTCCTGGCAGCGATCGCGCCCGGCACCGCCCTGCGCGAGGGGCTGGAGCGCATCCTGCGCGGCCGCACCGGCGCGCTCATCGTGCTGGGCCAGGACAAGGTCGTCGAGTCCGTCAGCACCGGTGGGTTCGCGCTCGACATGCCCTTCACCGCCACCGGCCTGCGCGAGCTGGCCAAGATGGACGGCGCGATCATCCTCGACTCCGACGCCCAGCGGATCCTGCGGGCCGCCGTGCACCTCATGCCCGACCCGTCGATCCCCACCGACGAGTCCGGCACCCGCCACCGCACCGCCGACCGGGTCGCCCGCCAGACCGGGCTGCCGATCATCTCCGTCTCGGCCTCGATGCACATCATCGCCCTCTACCTCGAGGGCACCCGTCACGTGCTCGAGGACGCGGGCGCGATCATCGGCCGCGCCAACCAGGCCATCGCCACGCTCGAGCGGTACCGCAGCCGCCTCGACGAGGTCTCCGACGCCCTCTCCGCGCTCGAGATCGAGGACCTCGTGACGGTGCGCGACGTCGCCGCCGTGGCCCAGCGTCTGGAGATGGTCAGCCGCATCGCCACCGAGATCGACCAGTACGTGCTCGAGCTCGGCACCGACGGTCGCCTCCTGGCGCTCCAGCTCGAGGAGCTGATCAGCGGGGTCGACGCCGAGCGCGAGCTGGTCATCCGCGACTACATGCCGTCGGGCCGTCGCGGACGCGCCGTCTCGACCGTCCTGAACGACCTCGCACGGATCGACTCCTCCGAGCTGGTCGACCTCACGAGCGTGGCCACCGCCCTGCGCATCGGCGCCGGCGACTCGCTCGACCACCCTCTCGCCCCCCGCGGCTACCGGCTCCTCGCGCGCGTCCCGCGACTGCCCCACACGGTCGTGGACCGGCTCATCGACCACTTCGGCACGCTGCAGAAGCTGCTCGCCGCCAGCATCGACGACCTCCAGACCGTCGACGGCGTCGGCGACCTGCGCGCCCGCGGCGTTCGCGACGGCCTCTCCCGCCTCGCCGAGTCGAGCATCCTCGAGCGCTACGTCTGACCCGTCCCCCTCGTCAGAGGTAGGTGACGCACCGAACCGGGCCGTCAGAGGTAGGTGACGCACCAGATCGCGCGTCCGAGAGGTACGACACCTACCGTCGACCCCTCAGCGAGGGGGTGCGCTGCCGGAGTCCACGACGGAGGCCACCGGGCTCACTCCTCGTCGGGCGCCGGGGTGGGGGTGGTCGTCTTCGGCGACGGCGAGCCGCTCGGCTTCGGGGTGGCGCTCGCGGAGCTGCTGGCGGTGGCCGACGGCTTCGGCTTGGCGGCTGCCTGCCCGAGCCGGAACTTCGCCGACCCGGGCTCGCCGCCGAGGGTGCCGATGCGGAGCGTGTACGTGCCGGGCGAGGCCCAGCCCTCCTTGGCCGAGCAGGCGGGACCGGAACCGCGACCGGACCAGCTGGTGGCCACCGACGTCGACCACCCGGGACTCAACGCGACCGGATCCTCGAGCAGCGCCGACCGGCAGACCGCCGAGTCCCACACCGCCGTGTCACCGCTGCTGATGACGGCGACGAGGTCGGCATCGGCCGGGTCGAGCGTGCAGCCCTTCGCCTCGGTGGTGGACACGAGGAGCTCCACGCGCACCGCCTTCTTGGCCCGCTGGTCGGCCGGGACGGTGGGCGTGATCCGCACCGCCTCCGGGTCGCACGGGGTGCTCGCCGTGGCGAGCGCCACCTGGACGTCCGACTGCGCGGCCTGGGTGGGGGCGGGCTCGGGCGTGGGCGTGCCGCCGGCCGACGTGGACGCCGACGGAGCAGGCGCAGCGGCCGGCGGGTCGTCGTCGGCGCCGCCCGGCCAGAGGGTCACGCCGACCCACACCAGCGCGATGACCAGGGCCAGCAGCATGAAGCGACGACGCCAGTAGATCGCCCGCGGAACGGGGCGTCGGACCGGTCGCGAGCTCACCCTCCGACCCTAGTTCGCGCGGCACCCCGTGCGAGGATCGACGCGCCATGACCTCCTCCCCCAGCACACCGGTCGAGGACCTGCCCGGACTGCACGCCGCGGTGGTCGACTGGTTCGACGCGAACGCCCGCGACCTGCCCTGGCGGGGACCCGTCCGCCGCCCACGGCCCGGCACCCCCACCGGGGGGCCCGACGAGCTGCCCGATCCGTGGGCCGTCCTGGTCTCCGAGCTCATGCTCCAGCAGACCCCCGTGTCCAGGGTGCTGCCGGTCTTCGAGACCTGGATGACGCGCTGGCCCACCCCCGCCTCGCTGGCTGCGGAGCCCTCGGGCGAGGCGGTCCGGGCCTGGGGACGACTCGGCTATCCGCGTCGGGCGCAGCGCCTGCACGCCGCGGCCGTCGCGATCACGACCGACCACGGCGGCCGGGTGCCCGACGACCACGCCGCCCTCCTGGCGCTGCCGGGGGTCGGCGAGTACACCGCCGCGGCCGTCGCGTCGTTCGCCTTCGGGCAGCGGCACGCGGTCATGGACACCAACGTGCGTCGCGTGCTGGCACGCGTGGTCCTCGGCCAGGCGTACCCCTCGACCTCGATCACGGCGTCCGAGCGACGACTGGCGGCAGCGCTGCTGCCCGCCGAGGGCGCCCACCGCTGGGCCGCGGCGACCATGGAGCTGGGCGCGCTCGTGTGCACCGCCCGGGCGCCGCGGTGCGACGTGTGCCCGGTGGCGGACCGCTGCCGCTGGCTCGCGCTGGGCCGACCCGACCACGACGGCCCGCCCCGCCGAGGACAGACCTGGGCCGGCACCGACCGCCAGTGCCGTGGTCGCCTGCTGGCCGTCCTGCGCGACGCCACGGAGCCGGTGGACCAGGGGCGGCTCGACGCCGTGTGGGACGACGCGGCGCAGCGCGAGCGCTGTCTGGACGCCCTGCTGGACGAGGGCCTCGCCCAGGTGCACCCCGACGGCACGTTCAGCCTGTGAGCGCGCGCCTCGGCGACGCTGCGGCGTGACTCAGGGGCTCAGGGAGCGTTCGGCGAGCTCGCGCCTCCACGGCGGCCGATGACGAGGGCGGCCACACCCGCGCCCACGCCCGCGACGAGCAGGAGCAGCCCGGCGATCCGGAAGGGCTTCGGCGCCGACCGGTAGTCGGCGATCTCCTCGTAGCTCTCGATCGAGATCGGGCACCCACCCTGGTCCTCGTCGACGAAGCCGGACGAGGGCGTGCCCTCCTGCACGCACACGGCCTCGGGCTCACCCGGCTGCAGTGCGAAGGCGAGGACGCCTGCCACCACGAGGGCTGCGGCGACGATGAGGAGCTTCTTGGCCTTCGAGGTCATCCCCGCATCCTCGCCCAGCACGACGACGGCGTCCAATCCCGGAGGGATCGGACGCCGTCGTCGTGACTGCTGCGTTCTGCTACTCGGAGCTGCCTGCCTCGACCGCGAGCGGGTCGTGGCCCTCGGTCAGCTCGAGGTCGGCCTTGGGCGTGCCCACGAACGTGAACACGGCCTCGGCACCCTCGCCCTCGACGTCGACCAGGACGATCTCGCCGGCCCGAAGCTCACCGAAGAGCATCTTCTCGGCCAGCGTGTCCTCGATCTCGCGCTGGATGGTGCGGCGCAGGGGGCGCGCACCGAGCACCGGGTCGAACCCGCGACGCGCGAGCAGGTCCTTGGCCGCGGTCGTGAGCTCGATGCCCATGTCCTTGTCGCGCAGACGGTCCTCGAGGTTGCGGACCATCATGTCGACCATCTGGATGATCTCGTCCTGCGTGAGCGGCGGGAACACCACGATCTCGTCGACACGGTTGAGGAACTCGGGCCGGAAGTGCTGCTTGAGCTCCTCGGAGACCTTGGCCTTCATCCGGTCGTACGACCCCATCGTGTTGTTCGCGTCGGCGAAGCCGAGCGAGACGCCCTTGCCGATGTCACGCGAGCCGAGGTTCGTGGTCATGATGATCACGGTGTTCTTGAAGTCGACCACGCGGCCCTGGGAGTCGGTCAGGCGACCTTCCTCCAGGATCTGCAGCAGCGAGTTGAAGATGTCCGGGTGGGCCTTCTCGACCTCGTCGAACAGCACCACGCTGAAGGGCTTGCGGCGCACCTTCTCGGTGAGCTGGCCGCCCTCCTCGTAGCCGACGTAGCCGGGAGGCGCACCGAACAGTCGTGCCACGGTGTGCTTCTCGCTGTACTCGCTCATGTCGAGCTGGATGAGCGCGTCGTCGTCGCCGAACAGGAAGTTGGCGAGCGCCTTGGACAGCCACGTCTTGCCGACGCCCGAGGGCCCGGCGAAGATGAACGACCCACCGGGACGACGCGGGTCCTTCAGACCCGCACGCGTGCGGCGGATGGCACGGCTGAGGGCCCTGATGGCCTGGTCCTGGCCGATGACCCGCTTGTGCAGCTCGGCCTCCATGTTGAGCAGGCGGCCGGACTCCTCCTCGGTCAGCTTGACGATCGGGATGCCGGTGGCGAGCGCCAGGACCTCGGCGACGAGCTCCTCGTCGACGACGGCCACGACGTCCATGTCGCCGGCCTTCCAGGCCTTCTCACGCTCGGCCTTGGCGAGGATGAGCTTCTTCTCCTCGTCGCGCAGGGAGGCCGCGGCCTCGAAGTCCTGCGCGTCGATGGCGCCCTCCTTGCGGCGGCGGACGTCGGCGATCTTCTCGTCGAACTCCTTGAGGTCCGGCGGAGCCGTCATGCGGCGGATGCGCAAGCGAGAGCCGGCCTCGTCGATGAGGTCGATGGCCTTGTCCGGCAGGAACCGGTCGGAGACGTAGCGGTCGGCCAGCGTGGCGGCCGCGACCAGCGCGTCGTCGGTGATGGTGACGCGGTGGTGCGCCTCGTACCGGTCGCGCAGGCCCTTGAGCATGTCGATCGTGTGGGCGATCGACGGCTCCGGCACCTGGATCGGCTGGAAGCGGCGCTCGAGCGCCGCGTCCTTCTCGAAGTGCTTGCGGAACTCGTCGAGCGTCGTGGCGCCGATGGTCTGCAGCTCACCACGGGCCAGCATGGGCTTGAGGATGCTGGCGGCGTCGATCGCGCCCTCGGCGGCACCGGCACCGACGAGGGTGTGGATCTCGTCGATGAACAGGATGATGTCGCCGCGGGTGCGGATCTCCTTGAGCACCTTCTTGAGGCGCTCCTCGAAGTCGCCGCGGTAGCGCGAGCCGGCCACGAGCGCGCCGAGGTCGAGCGTGTAGATCTGCTTGTCCTTGAGCGTCTCGGGCACGTCGCCGCGGACGATGTCCTGGGCGAGACCCTCGACGACCGTCGTCTTGCCGACGCCGGGCTCGCCGATGAGCACCGGGTTGTTCTTGGTGCGGCGGCTGAGGACCTGCATGACGCGCTCGATCTGGTTCTCGCGTCCGATCACGGGGTCGAGCTTGCCCTCGCGGGCGGCCTGCGTGAGGTTGCGACCGAACTGGTCGAGCACGGCCGACGTGCTGGGCGCGGCCTCGGCGGGGGCGCCGGAGGTCTCGGCCTCCTTGCCCTGGAAGCCGGAGACCAGCTGGATGACCTGCTGGCGGACGCGGTTGAGGTCGGCGCCGAGCTTGACGAGGACCTGGGCGGCGACGCCCTCGCCCTCGCGGATCAGGCCGAGCAGGATGTGCTCGGTGCCGATGTAGTTGTGGCCGAGCTGCAGCGCCTCGCGGAGGCTGAGCTCGAGGACCTTCTTGGCGCGCGGCGTGAACGGGATGTGCCCGCTGGGCGCCTGCTGGCCCTGGCCGATGATGTCCTCGACCTGTCCGCGGACGGCCTCGAGCGAGATGTCGAGGCTCTCCAGGGCCTTGGCGGCGACGCCTTCACCCTCGTGGATGAGGCCGAGGAGGATGTGCTCGGTGCCGATGTAGTTGTGGCTGAGCATGCGCGCCTCTTCTTGGGCGAGCACGACGACGCGACGGGCGCGGTCGGTGAACCTCTCGAACATGGGGCCCCCTTGATCGGGTGTGTTCTTGTCAGTCTAGGTGCGGGTGCCCCAGCGCACTGCGGGACGTCCACGTACGTCACACAACTGGAACCCGGGGCCGGGTGTTCCGCTGTTCACCCTGGGCGTAACGACCGCCACCCCCGCCGTGGACGGCGAGGGTGGCGCGGCTCGTGCTCAGGGGCCGGTGCTCAGGCGTCGAGGTCGGCCTCGACGAGTGCGGCGACCGCGTCGACCGCGGCCTGGTCGTCGCCCTGCACGACGATCTCGGTGCCCTGGGCGGCGCCCAGCGTCATGATCATCAGCGCCGATCCGGCGTCGACGGGCTCGCCGCCGGGCGCGGTGAGCGTGACGGGTGAGGACTGCTCGGCCGCTGCCGCGGCGATGGTGGCGGCAGGTCGGGCGTGCAGGCCGACGGCGGAGCCGACGGTGACGGTCTTGCTGGGCATGGTGGTTCCTCTCGGAGGGGGTGGGATGTCAGGCGTCGACGGGGACGCGGGTGTAGACGTGCTCGAACTCGGTGCCGGTCTTCTCGGTCCGCAGCTGCTTGAGCAGCGTCACGGACGCGGCGCTCACGAGCGTGCCGATGACGAGCGCCACCAGGAACCACAGCACGTGGTCGACCGCGAACAGCACGAAGATGCCACCGTGCGGGGCGGCGAGCGTGACGCCCGCGCCCATCGAGATCGCGCCCGCCGTGGCGGAGCCGAGCATCATCGAGGGGATGACGCGCAGCGGGTCGGCCGCGGCGAACGGGATGGCCCCCTCGCTGATGAAGGCGGCACCGAGCAGCCAGGCGGCCTTGCCGTTCTCCTTCTCGGCCTCGGTGTAGAGCGTCGAGCGGACGGCCGTCGACAGCGCCATGGCGAGCGGCGGGACCATGCCGGCGATCATCACGGCAGCCATGATCTTGACCTCCGTGCCGCCGGAGGCGATCGCCTCGGCCGTGAGGCCGGTGGTGGCGAAGACGTAGGCCGCCTTGTTGACCGGGCCGCCGAGGTCGAAGCCCATCATCGCGCCGAGGACGGCGCCCAGCAGGATGATCGAGCTGCCCGACATGCCGTTCAGCCGGTCGGTGAGGCCGGCCGAGAAGTCGGCGATCGGCTTGCCGAGCACCATGAGCATCAGCAGACCGGCGATCAACGTCGTGACGAGCGGGATGATGACGACCGGCATGAGGCCGGAGAGCCAGCGCGGCGCCGGGCGCTTGGCGATCTGGTGGGCGATGACACCCGCCAGGAGGCCGCCGACGATGCCGCCGAGGAAGCCCGCGCCGACCTGGTTGGCCAGGAAGCCCATGACGAAGCCGGGCGCGATGCCCGGACGGTCGGCGATGGCGTAGGCGATGTAGCCCGCGAGCGCCGGCACGAGGAATCCGAAGGCCCACCCGCCGAGCGAGAAGAGCAGCGCGCCGATGTAGGTCGCGAGCGCACTGCCGAAGAGCGCGTGCTCACCAGCGGCCGGCAGGTCCCACAGGGTGTTCTCGAGCGCGATCTTGTTGCCCTCGCCGGTGATGTCGTATCCGGCGAACAGGAAGCCCAGGGCGATGAGCAGGCCGCCGGCGGCGACGAACGGGATCATGTAGCTGACGCCCGTGAGCAGCCACTGCCGCAGCTTCAGGCCCAGGCCTGCTCCCGACGACGACTCGTCGGCCTGCGCGGCGGCCTGGCCGTCGACCCGCTTGGCCGTCGGGTCCGATGCGGCGGCGACGGCCTCGGAGACCATCGTGTCGGGCTCGTTGATGGCGCGCTTGACACCGCTCACGATGACCGGCTTCCCGGCGAACCGCGAGGCGTCCTTCACGCCCACGTCCGTGGCGAAGATGACCGCGTCGGCCCCGGCGATGGTCGCGGCGTTGAGCGGGCGAGCGCCCGAGGAGCCCTGCGTCTCGACCTGGAGGTCGATGCCCGCGCGCTCGCCGGCCTGCACGAGCGAGTCGGCCGCCATGTAGGTGTGGGCGATGCCGGTGGGGCACGCGGTGACCGCCACGACCCGCACGACGGCGGCGCGCGTGTCGGTGGCGGTGGTGGGGGCCGGGGCGGCCGGCGACGCCGCCGCTCCCTCCGCCGCGTCGGCCGTTCCGGACGAAGCCGTGGCCGGCTTCGGGTCCACGACCTCGTCGACGAGAGCGACGATCTCGTCGGCCGACGTGGCCGAGCGCAGCGCGGCGGTGAACTCCGCACGCACCAGGGCGCGGGCCAGGGTGGACAGGAGCGCGAGGTGGCTCGCGTCGGTGCCGGCCGGGGCGGCGATCAGGAAGACGAGGTCCGCGCCCCCGTCGGGTGCACCGAAGTCGGCCCGCGGCTCGAGACGGGCGAAGGCGAGCGTCGGCTCCGTGACGGCCTCGGAGCGGCAGTGCGGGATGGCGATCCCGCCGGGCAGACCCGTGGCGGAGGTGGCCTCGCGGGCCATGACGTCGGCGGCGAGCGCGTCGGCGGAGGTGGCGCGCCCGGCGTCGGCCACGCGCGTGGCGAGCGCCGCGACGACGGACGACGCGTCGGCCCCGAGGTCGGCGTCGAGCGCCACGAGGGCGGGGGTGATCAGGCGGGACATGGTGTTCTTCTCTCGGTGGGAGCGGTGCGGGAGTGGACGAGCAGGACGGTCAGGACAGCGCGGTGACGCCGAGTGCACGCGCCGTGGTGGGCACGAGGGCGTCGACGTCGGCGGGGGTGGGTGGCGTGGAGCCCTCGAGGGCGGCGGCGGCGCTGCCGTGCGCCACCGCGGAGGCGAGGGCGCCTTCGTCGTCGGCGCCGCTCTCGCGGGCGAGCAGAAGCCCGGCGAGGGAGGCGTCGCCGGCCCCCACGGTGCTGCGGGGCGTGATCGGGGGCGACGGGCAGAACCAGGTGCCGCGCGCGGTGGCCAGCACCGCGCCGGTGGCGCCGAGCGTCAGCAGCACCTCGCCGGGGCCGCGCTCGGCGCGCAGCCGCTGCGCCTCGGCCGCGGCCAGGGACGGGTCGGACTCGATGGCCTCGGCGTCGCCGCCGATCAGCTCCACCAGCTCGTGGCCGTTCGGCTTCACGACGTCGGGCGCGTGCTCGGCCGGCCCCGATCCGTCGAGGGCGAGCACGGCGTCGAGTGCCGGTCCGGACGTGTCGACCGCGACCCGGACGCCTGTGGCGCGCAGACGAGGGAGCAGAGCCGCGTACCAGTCGACCGGGACGCCCGGGGGTAGCGAGCCGCACAGCGCCACCCAGGTCGCTCCGCGGGCGGCGTCGACGAGGGCCGAGGCGAGCGCGTCGAGCTCGGCCGGGGCGGGCGAGGTGCCTGGCGCGTTGAGCTTGGTCGTCGTGCCGTCGGGCTCCGCGAGCGTCAGGTTCACGCGGGTGGACCCGGCGACCGGCACCACGACGACCGCGAGACCGGTGGGGCGCAGTGCGGTGAGCAGTGCGTCGTCGGGAGCCACGGGGACCACGGCACGCACGGGGACCCCGGCGGCCTGCACCACCCGGGCCACGTTGAGGCCCTTGCCCCCGGGCTGGTCGGAGGACGGCGCGGTGCGCAGCACGGCTCCGCGCCGGAGGGGGCCGTCGAGCGCGACCAGCCGGTCGATGGCGGGGTGCGCGGTGAGCGTGACGATCATGCGACCACGACCTCCACGCCGGCGCGCTCCAGGCGGCTGACCTGCTCGCGCGCCACGCCACGGTCGGTCACCAGCACGTCGATCTCGTCGATCGGCGCGAAGCTCATGGCGTACTCGGTGTCGATCTTCGAGGAGTCCGCCAGCACCACGACGCGCCGGGCCGCGGCCACGACCGCTCGCTTGACCGCGGCCTCCTCGACGTCGGGGGTGGTCAGGCCACGCTCGAGCGCGATGCCGTTCGTGCCGAGGAACGCGACGTCGAGACGCATGCGCCCGTAGGCCGCGACCGTGTCGGCGCCGACCGCCGCGGCCGTGGTGGGCCGCACCCGGCCGCCCACCAGCAGCAGCGACACACCCTCGTGACGTGCGAGCGACGACGCGATCGAGGTGCCGTGCGTGACGGCGTCGAAGGCGGCGTCGGCCGGGAGCGCGTCGACGAGGGCGGCCGTGCTGGTGCCGGCGTCGAACGCCGCCCAGCCGTCGGCGTCCGGGAGGAAGGCGAGGGCTGCGTGAGCGATCGCCTCCTTCTCGGGGGCGTGCTGCGCCTCCCGGTCCGTGAGCCCGAGCTCGACGACCTGAGCCACCGAGCGCGCGACCGCCCCGCCGTGCACGCGGCGAGCGAGGCCGTGCCGCTGCAGGACGTCGAGGTCGCGGCGGATGGTCTCGCCCGAGACACCGAGCTCGTCGGCGGCGTCGACCACGCTGACCCGGCCGTGCTCGCTCAGGCGGGAGGCGAGGAGAGCGCGACGTTCGGCGGCGTACACAGGAGCTCCTGGAGGTCGGTCCACCTCGTCCCCACGGCCGCGTGCCCCACGTGGGCTACGTGGGCTACGTCACGACATCGTGTGGATTTGTGTGGATTTGATGTTGATGTCTGCCGTTCTACGGGATAACCTCGGGTCATGTCAAGCATGCCGGGCACATCCCCACAGGAATCCATGACCACGGTCACCCTCATCGGCACCCCCGTGGTGGCCGGCGTGGGACACGGCGCCGTGCTGGTGCCCGGCGACCGTCCCGCCGTGCCCGCCGACGAGCCCGCTCGCGACGACACCCCCGCAGTGTTCGCGTCGGCGGCCGCCGTCGTCGCCGACCGGCTGCAGGAGCGGGCCGCCCTGTCCACCGGCTCCGCGTCCGAGGTGCTGAGCGCCACGGCCGCCCTCGTGCAGGACCGCGGCCTGGCCGCCCTTGTCGCGAAGCACGCCGGCGCCGGGAACGGTCCTGCGACGTCGACCTCCAAGGCCGTCGACGAGCTCGTCGCCATGTTCACCGCCGCCGGTGGCGTGATGGCCGAGCGCGTGACCGACCTGCGCGACGTGCGCGACCGCGTGGTCGCCGAGATCCTCGGGCAGCCCGAGCCTGGCGTCGGCGTGCCGACCCAGCCGTCGGTGCTGCTGGCCGACGACCTCGCCCCCGCCGACACCGCCGGCCTGGACCCGACGCTCGTGGTGGGCATCGCCGTCCGGCTCGGTGGACCCACGAGCCACACCGCGATCATCGCCCGCCAGCTGGGCATCCCCTGCGTCGTCGGCATCGTCGACCTGCCGCAGGAGCTGCCTGCCACCGCCCTCGTCGACGGCGGCACGGGAGAGGTCGTGCTGTCCCCCGACGCCGACGCGGCGCGGACCCGGGTCGAGGCCGACGCCGTGCGACGCTCCGCCGACGCCGCGTGGGAGGGTCCGGGCCGCACCGCCGACGGCCACGCCGTGCAGGTGCTCGCCAACGTCCAGGACGCGGCCGGCGCCGAGCGCGCCGCGCAGGAGCCGGTGGAGGGCTTCGGCCTCTACCGCACCGAGCTCAGCTTCCTCGACCGTCCGTCCGAGCCGTCGGTCCAGGAGCAGACGTCGATCTACGCCGCGGTCATGGAGGCGGCGGGCGCGGGCAAGGTGGTCGTCCGCACCCTCGACGCCGGCTCCGACAAGCCGCTGGCGTTCGCCGACATGGGGTCCGAGGCCAACCCGGCGCTCGGCGTGCGCGGACTGCGGGTCGCCCGCCGACGTCCCGACCTCCTGGCCCACCAGCTCGACGCGGTCGCGGCGGCGGCGGACGCCACCGAGGCAGACGTCTGGGTGATGGCACCCATGGTCTCGGTCCCGTCGGAGGCCGCGGCGTTCGCCGCCCAGTGCCGGGAGCGGGGGCTGGTCCCGGGCGTCATGGTCGAGACGCCCTCCGCCGCGCTGCTCGCCGACCGCGTCCTCGAGCACGTCGACTTCGTCTCCATCGGCACGAACGACCTCAGCCAGTACACGTTCGCCGCCGACCGGATGTCGGCCGAGCTGGGCGACCTGACCGATCCCTGGCAGCCCGGTCTCCTGGTGCTCGTGGAGGCCGTGGCGCGAGCCGGGGAGCGTGCCGGCAAGCCGGTCGGCGTCTGCGGGGAGGCCGCCGCCGACCCCGCGCTCGCGTGCGTGCTGGTGGGTCTCGGCGTCACGTCCCTGTCGTGCGCCGCCGGCGCGGTCCGTCCCGTGGGCGCCCGCCTCGCGTCCGTGACGCTGGCCCAGTGCCAGGAGGCCGCCCGTGCGGCCGTGGCCGCCGCCGACCCCACCGCGGCCCGTGCCGCGGTCGCCGACGTCCTCGACGCCTGACCGGCTCGGCGATTCCCATCACGTGATGGGAATCGCGAGCTCACCATGGCTCTCCCCCGCTCACCATGGCGGACCTCCACAGGTGAGTGAGGGAGGACCGAGGTGAGTGCGGGCGGGTCGTCCACACTGCGAGACCGTCGCCACGCGAGGGCGATCCGGCGCACGGTGGTAGCGACCCACCCGCGAGACGTCCGGAGCGACCCATGACCCTCACCGCACCCGATCCCACGACGACGGCCTCCTCGGTCGAGGTGCGACCCGTGGGTGGACGCGTCGGTGCCGTGGTCTCGGGCGTCCGGCTGGGCGGCGGGCTCGCGCCCGAGGAGGTCCGCGACGTCCGCGCGGCCCTGCTGCGCCACAAGGTCCTCTTCGTCCGCGGGCAGCACCACCTCGACGACATCGAGCACCACGCGTTCGCCGCCACCCTCGGCGTCCCGACCTCGCCGCACCCGACGGTCCGCGGCGTCGGAGCGGCGGTGCTGCCGATCGACTCCTCGCACGGCAAGGCCAACGCCTGGCACACCGACGTGACCTTCGTCGACCGCGTGCCGGCGATCAGCGTCCTGCGGTCGGTGACGCTCCCGCCGTACGGAGGGACGACGGTCTGGGCCAACACCGCGGCGGCCTACGCGTCGCTGCACCCCGCGGTCCGGGCGATGGCCGACAGGCTGTGGGCCGTGCACACCAACCGGTACGACTACGCCGCGGACGTCGACGAGCAGCGCATCGGCGGCATCGACGTCGCCGAGGAGACGTACCGGGAGGAGTTCGGGTCGAGGCTGTTCGAGGCCGAGCACCCGGTCGTGCACGTGCACCCGGAGACCGGCGAACGGTCGCTGCTGCTGGGCCAGTTCGTCAAGCGCCTCGTGGGACTGTCCACGCGCGACTCGGCCTCGGTCCTCGAGATGCTGCAGCGCGAGATCACCCGCCTCGAGAACACCGCGCGATGGAGCTGGGAGCCGGGCGACGTCGCGATCTGGGACAACCGCGCCACCCAGCACTACGCGGTGGCCGACTACGACGACCACCACCGCGTCATGCATCGCATCACCGTCGCGGGCACCGTTCCGGTGAGCCTCGACGGCACCCGCTCCACGCAGCGCGTCGGCGACACCTCGGCCTACTCCTCCTGACGGCCGACGCAGCCGCCTACCGCGTCGGGACGCGGTCCACCCGGTGGTGGAACGCCGCCGCGACCGTGCATCCGGACAGGACGAGTACGGCCAGGCCCCGGCGCAGCATCTCGCCGCCCTCCGCCGCGTCCGGCGCGAGCCCGCTGGAGAACCAGCCGAGGAACAGCAGGAGCAGACCGAGCAGCACGCCGACGACGGCCGAGCCGCGCCACACCAGCGCCACCCGGCGACGCGCCGTCGACGCGGGGGCGCCCGACGTCGTGACCCGCGCGACCGCCTCCTGCTCCCGCACGAGCAGCGACACGGCGGCGAGCGCCACGAATCCGGAGAGCACGGCCGTGCCGCGGTCGGGCCAGCCGAGGGGAACGACGAGCGCGAACAGCGTGAGCACGAGCATGCCGATCGGCAGCTCGGGCGAGCGCGCCGCGCGCTCCAGCCGGTCCGGCTCGGCGTCGGCGGCCGCGCGCGTGCCGGCGAAGCGTCGGCCGAGACCACCGGGCTCGCGCGACGCGACCACCGTGGCCAGCACGCAGCCGAGCAGGAGCACGCCGAGCACCAGCCCGACCGTCCACCGCGTCAGCGTCGCCCGGTCAGCAGCGGACGAGGCCGCGTCGACGCGCCGTGCGATCTCGACGTCGAGCGAGGCGAGGGACTCCCCCCACTCGACCGCCTCGGCCCGACCCCGGTCGTCGCGCGCGATGCGCAGGTCGAGCCGGTCGGGCTGCTCGGACTCCTGCGGCGGACCGCTGTCGCTGCGCGCAGGCACGTCGACCTCGACGGGCGAGGACGCCCCGCTCACCTCGACCTCGTAGGTGGAGCGGGCGCTGTAGGAGCGCGGGAGCACCTCCTGCACGCGGCTCATGCGCACGAAACGGCCCTCGACCAGCTGGGTCGTCCCCTCCCACCCGCGGGCCTGGGCGAGCTCCTCGGCCGTCGACTCGGCACGGTGCTCGACCGAGCCGACCGGCACGATCGCGACCCCCGCCGCGACCAGCAGCAGTAACCACCAGAGGGCGACCGGCGCACGGGACATGCCGCGATCCTGCCCGACGTCGCACGGCCGACGCGACCGCCGCGCGCCCCCGCGGGTCGTGCGTCCGGTCTCAGACCTCGCGACGCGAGATCGGGAACAGGATCGCCTCGCGGATGCCGATGCCCTGCAGCAGCATCACCAGCCGGTCGACGCCCAGCCCGAGCCCACCGGCCGGGGGCATGCCGAACTCGAGCGCGCGCAGGAAGTCCTCGTCGACGTCCATGGCCTCGGGGTCACCGGCCGCGGCGAGGCGCGCCTGCTCCTCGAGCCGCTCGCGCTGCACGACGGGGTCGTTGAGCTCGGTGTAGGCCGGAGCCAGCTCGACGCCGTTGATGATCAGGTCCCACGCCTCGACCAGGCCGGGGGTGGTGCGGTGCTTCTTCGCGAGCGGACGCACGGCCTCGGGGTAGTCGCACACGAACGTCGGCTGGATCAGCGTGTGCTCGACGAGCTTCTCGAACAGCTCGAGCACGATCTCTCCGGCGCCCCAGTGGTCCTGCAGCGCCACGTCGTGCCGGGCGGCCAGGGCCTTCAGCGACTCCTCGGACGTCTCGACGTCGACCTGCTGGCCGACGGCCTCGCCCACCAGCTCGTGGATCGTGGCCCGCCGCCAGGGCTGCTCGAGGTCGATCTCGCTGCCGTCCCGACCGGGGACGACCGTCCGACCGACCGCACGGGCCGCGTCGACCACGAGCGCGCGGGTGAGGTCGGCCATCGTGTCGTAGGAGCCGTACGCCTCGTACGCCTCCAGCATCATGAACTCGGGGTTGTGGGTGTTGTCCACGCCCTCGTTGCGGAACGTCTTGCCGATCTCGTACACGCGGTCGATGCCGCCGACGAGCGAGCGCTTGAGGTGCAGCTCGAGGGCGATGCGCAGCAGGGCGCTCTCGTCGAAGGCGTTGACGTGGGTGTGGAAGGGGCGGGCGGCCGCTCCACCGTTGGTGTGCTGGAGCACCGGCGTCTCGACCTCGACGTAGGCGCGCTCGTCGAGGGTGCGGCGCAGCGACTGCAGCACCTTGGCCTTCACGCGGACGTTGTCGCGGGCCTCGGGGCGGACGATCAGGTCGACGTAGCGCATCCGACTGCGCGCCTCGTCCGAGAGCGGGTTGTGCTCGTTCGGCAGCGGCCGCAGCGTCTTGGCGGCGATCGCCCACGACGACGCCTGGACGCTCAGCTCGCCGCGCCGCGACGTGATGACCTCGCCCGTGACGGCCAGGTGGTCGCCGATGTCGACGAGGTGCTTGAGCCGCTCGAGCGACTCCTCCCCCACGCCGTCGAGCGAGACCATCGCCTGCAGGCTCGTGCCGTCGCCCTCGCGCAGCGAGACGAACACCAGCTTGCCCGTGCCACGGCGGAAGATGACCCGCCCGGCCACCGTCACGACGTCGCCGGTGTGGTGGTCGGCGCCGAGCACCTCGGGGTCGTAGGCCTCGCGCACCTGCGCCAGGGTGTGGGTGAGACCCAGGTCCGTCGGGTACGGCTCGAGGCCGGCGTCGATGAGCTGCTGGCGCTTCTCGCGGCGGATCCGCAGCTGCTCGGGCAGGTCGTCGTCGGGGTTCTGGGTGTCGGCGCTCACGGAAGGGGAGTCTAGTGGCCGGGCACGGCCCGGCTCGCCCGGCGGGCGGGTCCGGGCAACGGCCCACCCGCCGCGGTCGGGTGCCACCGACGGCAGCGGGAACAGCACGGCGAGGCCGATGGTTGGTGCACTCCGTGACCCGACTGCGAGGATGTCGCCCGTGAGCGAGACCGAGACCGCTGCCGACTCCCGCCTGACCCGGCTCCGTCGTGGGGTGGCCGGGGCCGAGACCGAGCAGCTGGGCGCCGGCATGCTGCTGGTGGCCACCCTCGCGGCCATCGCCTGGGCCAACCTCGGCAGCGGGTACGACGCGTTCTGGCACACCGAGGCGCGCGTGGCCGTGGGCGACTGGTCGATGGGCCTCGACCTCTACCACCTGGTCAACGACGCGCTCATGGCGTTCTTCTTCTTCGCCGTCGGGCTGGAGGTCAAGCGCGAGCTGACGATCGGCGAGCTCACCGACCGGTCCCGCGCCATCGTGCCCGCGACCGCGGCGCTCGCCGGGCTGCTGGTCCCCGCGCTCGTGTTCCTGCTGATCGCACGCGACTCCGGCCAGGCGCACGCCTGGGGCGTGGTCATCTCCACCGACACGGCGTTCCTCGTGGGCGCGCTCGCCATCATCCGGCCGCACCACCCCTCCCGGCTCCGGGTCTTCCTGCTGACGCTGGCCGTCGTCGACGACATCGGCGCCCTGGGCGCCATCGCGATCTTCTACACCGACGACCTGCGCGTCACCCCGCTGCTCGTCGCGGTGGGGGCCCTCGCGCTGATCGCTCTCGTGCGACTGCTGCCGTCGGGCCGGGGCCCGTTGTACGCGGCGCTGTCGGTGGTGGTCTGGTTCGGTCTGCACGAGGCGGGGGTGCACGCCACCCTCGCGGGCGTCGCGGTCGCGCTGCTCATCCCCGTCGCAGCGCCTCGCCGGCACGACGTGGAGCGCGTCGTGGAGCTGACGCGTGCGTTCCGCCAGTCCCCCAACCCGGCCTACGCCGCGGCCGCGGGCCGCCAGCTGCGCGAGTCCATCTCCATCAACGAGCGGCTCCAGCAGTCGTTCGCGCCCTACGTCGCGTTCGTGATCCTGCCGATCTTCGCGCTCGCGAACGCCGGCGTGGTGCTCGACGCCGCGACCCTCGAGCGGTCGGCCTCGTCGTCACTGACGTGGGGCGTGGTGGCCGGGCTCGTCGCCGGAAAGCTCCTCGGCATCACCGGCGCGACCCTGCTCGCCCAGAAGGTGGGCCTCGGTGTGCTCGCGCCCGGTCTGACCATCGGCCGCGTCGCGGGCGGGGCCGCCCTCTCGGGGATCGGCTTCACGATCTCGCTGCTGATCGTCGGCATCGCCATCGACGACCCCGCGGCGCAGGACGAGGCTCGCGTGGGCGTCCTCGCCGCCTCCGTGCTGGCGTTCGTGCTGGGCTGGGTCGTCCTCAAGGCGCTCGACGCCCGCCGGCCCGTCGTGCAGCCCGGTGCCGTGCTCCTGCGGCCGTTCGACCCCGAGCGCGACCACTTCAAGGGCCGTGCCGACGCCCCGCTCGTGCTCGTGGAGTACGGCGACTTCGAGTGCCCGTTCTGCAGCCGGGCCACGGGCATGGTCGACGAGGTGATCGAGCACTTCGAGGGCGACCTCGTGTGGGTGTGGCGCCACCTGCCGCTGCACCAGCACCACCCGCACGCCGAGCTGGCGGCGCGCGCCTACGAGGCGGCCTACCTGCAGGGTCGGCACTTCGACTACGCCCGCCTGCTGTGGGCCAACCAGGCGCAGCTGGAGCGGCTCGACCTGCTCCGCTACGCCGACGAGATCGGCCTGGACCTCGAGCGCTTCGAGGCCGACCTCGACTCCGACCCGGTGCGCCGACGTGTGCGCGAGGACGAGGACGACGCCGACCTCATGGACGTGTCCGGGACGCCGACGTTCTTCATCGGCACCGCCCGGCACGGCGGCCAGTGGGACGCGCCCACGCTCATCGCCGCCCTCGACGCCAGCCGGGGCCGCTGAGTCCGTGCCCGCACGTGCGGGCACAGAAAAGCCCGGTCGCCGTCGTGACGGTGACCGGGCTTCGCCGGATGCTCAGCGAGCAAGGATCACTTGAAGGCGTCCTTGACGTTCTCGCCGGCGTTCTTGACCGAGCCGGACGCCTGGTCCTTCTTGCCCTCGGCCTCGAGGTCCTTGTTGTCGGTGGCCTTGCCGACGTTCTCCTTGACCTCGCCGGCGACCTTCTCAGCGGTGTTCTTGGCCTTGTCGATGAAGCTCATGATGATCCTCCTGGATCGGTGGGTGACACTTCGACGGTACGACGGCTGGAAGTCGCTGCAACTCCAACGAGCGCTGCCCGATGAACGTTCAGTGACTTCTCAGTGACACGCGTTTACTTCTTGAAGGCGTCCTTGACGTCCTCGCCCACGTTCTTGATCGAGCCCTTGGTCTGGTCCTTCTTGCCCTCGGCCTCGAGGTCCTTGTTGTCGGTCGCCTTGCCGACGGCCTCCTTGACCTCGCCGGTGACCTTCTCCGCGGTGTTCTTGGCCTTGTCGATGAAGCTCATGGAACTCTCCTTCTCGGGTGGGGGAACGGGGTGGCTTACGTTGTAAACCTTACGCCGTAAGCCTGCGGCCCACAAGACGAGTGTCGTGCGACCTCGGTCACGAACGGGGGCGCGCTCGCGACCCGGTCGGCGAGCAGGTCAGTCGGCGAGACGCGAGGCGATGCCGTCGAGCATCTCCTGCAGGGCGCGGTCGAACTCCTCGGCGTAGCGGTCGGCCGCCAGGCCGGCAGCCAGCCGGTGGATCGTCGGGTACGTCGCCTCGTCCACGGCGCCGGAGGGGTCGAGGATCTCCAGGGGCGTCTCGGCCTGCGCCACCGCCTCCTGCTCGTCCTCGTCACGGGTGGGGGTGAGCCCACCGGGCACGGGCTCCGCGGCGTCGGCACCTGCGGAGAAAGACCCGTCGCCGTCCCGCGGGTCTCGCAGCGTCCGCGCCCCCGTCTCCATGAGCAGGTAGCCCAGCAGGAAGCTGTTGAACGACCGGTAGGCGAACACCACCTGGTCGTCGTCGAAGCCCTCCGCCTGCAGCGCCTCGAGCACCGACTCGATCCAGGTCAGGGACCGCAGCGGCGGGTTGATCCACGGCGCCTCCGACGGTCGCGTGGCCACGATCGGGAAGGCGTGCGGGTGCGCCATCGCGTAGCGGCGGACGCCGCGCGCGAGCCGCTCCAGGTAGTCGCGCCAGCCGTTCTCGGCCACCCGCAGCACCTCGGGATCGGCGTCCAGCTCGGCCACCACCAGGTCGACGACCGCGTCGAGCAGGTCGTCACGCGTGCCGACGTGCTTGTAGAGGCTCATCGCCTCGACGCCCAGACGCTTGGCGATCCCCCGCATCGAGGCCGACCCGATGCCCTCGTCGTCGATCAGCCGCAGGGCGGCCTCGGCGATCTTGCGGCGCGTCAGCGTGCCGCGTCGGGAGGTCGTGGAGGGCATGGGGGGATCGTGCCACGGAGGAGCAGGGCCAACGACCCGGAGTGCCGGCGCCGAAGGACTCGAGGGTTTCGGACCTTCGTCACGCATTCGAACATGTGCTTGTTTCCTGCCTGATACTACCTCTACAATGGGGGTAGGCCAGCAGGAGGAAGCATGAGCGTCGCCGCACTCGACACCCACCCGGTGCCGTCGTGCGTGCACGGACTCCACGCCCTGCTCGACACGGTCCCCACCGAGGCGTGGGACGGCCTGGACCCCGCCGAGGTCCGACGACTCCTGGCTGAGATCAGTCGCGCCGAAGCTCGGTTGTCGGCCCACAAGATGGCCGCCGCACGTGTGCTGGAGAAGGCTCGCAGGGCCGCTGCGAACGGTGACGGACCGCGACCGGGGACGGGCACCTCTACCGGGGCAACGATCTCGATCGACTTCGGTGGTGACCGCAGTGGCGCCGACGCGTTGGTGAACACCGCCGAACGGATCGAGGAGCAGACCACCCTCACCGAAGCCGCCCTCGCGGCAGGCGAGATCACGATGAAGCAGGCCGACATCCTCTCCCGCGCCCTCGCGAAGCTGCCCGAGGACGTCACCAGCGAGCAACGCCTGATGTGTGAGAAGACCCTGCTCAAGGACGCGCAGAAGCTCACCCTCAAGGACCTGCGCCGCAGGGCCGCCCGGATCACCGAGACCTACCGCAAGACCGTCGACGAGGTCGACGCCGACGAGGACGAGATCCTGCGTCGCCGCGAAGAGGAAGCCCGCAAGAAGACCAGCTTCTCGATGTGGGACAACAATGACGGCACCGTCACCGGACGCTTCACCCTCCCCGAAGCACAGGGCGCCATGCTCAAGACCGCCCTCGACGCGCTCGCAGCCCCGCACCAGAAGGTCGGGACCGTCAACGCCGCCACCGGCGAGCACGACGAGGTGGGGTTCGGCCAGTCCTACCCGCAGCGCCTCGGCCACGCCTTCGCCACGTTGATCGAGCACATCCCGGCTGATTCCCTGCCGTCCAACGGTGGCGTCTCCGCCGTCGTGACGGTCAACCTCGACCTCGACACCCTCATGGGCGGCGTCAAGGCCGCCGGGCTGTCGGACGGCACCCGCATCAGCGCCGGCGAAGCGCGCCGGCTCGCCTGCTCGGCACAGATCGTCCCCATGGTCCTCAACGGAACGCCACTCCCGCTCGACCTCGGCTCCGCCAACCGGTACTTCAACCGCAGCTCACGCCGGGCGATGGAGAAGCGCGACATGGGATGCACGACACCCGGATGCGACCGTGACGCCAGGTGGACCGAGGCTCACCGCCTGAATCCGTACGCGATCTCCAAGACCACCGACATCAGGGACGGCGCACTTCTCTGTCCGTTCCACCACCACCGAGCACACGACCAGGGCTGGATCGGACGCATCAACCCCGACGACGGACACGTCGAGTGGAAGCTCCCCGGCTCCGACACCTGGCAACGCAACCAACGCTGGCGACCCTGAACCCTCACGCCCACGACACCCCGACCTCTTGGTGGGGGGTGCTCGTGCTGCCCGCGCATCGCTGAGCTGCCCAGAGTGGTCTCGATACGCGGTTCCGAGCTCCTCCGTCGCCGGAACCGCTACTCGACCACCGGGCGTGAGCCGCGCTCGACCACCGAGGCCGACGTCGCTGGTCGAGCAGGACGGGCGAGCGTGCGAGGCCCGTCCGTATCGAGACCACTCACCGACGGTCTCGACACGCAGGGCGGCTACCGCTGGACCGCCCAGGAGTGGTCTCGATACACCTCCCCTCGCTGGCGCTCGTGGAGGCACTCGACCACCGAGTGCCGGCCCGGCCGGCCCTAGACTCGCGGCGACGAAGGGAGTGCCCATGTCGGGCGGGGACTTCAAGGACATGTTCGCCGCCGCCGTGCGCGGCGACGTCGAGCTGGTCCGCTTCCACCTGGAGCGGGGCGTCGACCCCGACTACGTGCACCCCGAGCTGCAGTCGACCGCGCTGGTGACCAGCATCCTGGCCGGTCAGGATGCGGTGGCTCGAGAGCTGCTCGGCCACGGAGCCGACCCGACGCTGGTCTCCGAGCTGGACGAGACCACACCGGTCGCGGCGGCCCGGGCTGCGGGCCTGACCGCGCTCGAGGCCCACCTCGTCGAGCTCGGCGCACGCCCGGCAGCGGGTGCACCTCCGGCAGGGCCCGCTCCTCGTGGGCGGGGCGACCGACGGGCGGCGTGGTGGCCCGCGTGGCTCAGTAATTCTTCTCGTGCACCAGACGCAGACCGGTGAGGGTCAGCCACGGGTCGCGTGACGTGATCGTCGTGCAGTGGTCGAGCACCACGTCGGCGTAGGCGCCGGTCGCGATGACCGCCACGTCGTCGGGGTCGGCCTCCAACGACTCGATGATCCGGTCGACCATCCCGTCGACCAGGCCCGCGAACCCGTAGACCGCGCCCGACTGCACGGCCTCGACGGTGTTCTTGCCGATGACGTCGCGGGGGACGGCCAGCTCGACCGCCCGCAGCTGGGCGCCGCGACGAGCCAGCGCCTCGAGCGACAGCTCGACGGCCGGCGCGATCGCCCCGCCCAGGTACCGGTTCCGGTCGTCGACCACGTCGAAGATCGTGGCCGTGCCGTTCATGTCGACCACGATCGCCGGCCCGCCGTACACCTCGGCCGCGGCGAGCGCGTTGACGATGCGGTCGGCACCCACCTCGCGCGGGTTGTCGGTGTGGATCGGGATGCCGGTCTTCACGCCCGGCCCGACGATCGAGACCGGGAGTCCGCCGTAGTACCGCTCCAGCATCGCCTTCAGCTCGACCTGGATCGACGGCACGGTGCAGCACATGGCCACCGCCTGGACGTCGGCCAGACCCGCTGCGCGCACGAAGCCGTGGGCGAGCAGGTGCCACTCGTCGGCCGTGCGCTGCGTCTGCGACGAGACGGTCCAGTGCTCGACGAGCTTCTCGCCCTCGAACGCGCCGATGACCGACTGGCTGTTGCCGACGTCGAGCGTCAGGAGGGTCACGGCGCCACCGTCGCCGCCCCCGGCCCGGCACCCCCGCCGGCCGCCACGAGCGGGTTCTCCACGACGTCGCCGCGGGTCAGCCCCGACCCGGGCAGGGCCTCGGCCGGGTCGGACCCGGTGCCGATGATGCGGTTCTCGGAGTCCACGAACACGACGCTCGGCTGGTGCTCGCGTGCCTCGGCGTCGTCCATCTGGCCGTAGCCGATGAGGATCACCAGGTCGCCGGGATGCACGAGGCGAGCGGCGGCACCGTTGATGCCGATGACGCCCGAGCCGCGCTCGCCGGCGATCGTGTAGGTCTGGATGCGGGCGCCGTTGTCGATGTCGACGATGTGCACGAGCTCGCCCGGCAGCAGGTTCGCCGCGTCGAGCAGGTCGGCGTCGACCGTCACGGAGCCGACGTAGTGCAGGTCGGCCTGCGTGACAGTGGCGCGGTGGATCTTCGAGGTCATCATCGTGCGGAGCATGGTCAGGGTCCCTTCCGGAGCACCACGGGTGAGTTGTCGAGCAGGCGCGTGGTGCCGACCCTGGCTGCCACCAGGATCCGCGCCTCCCCCTCGTAGGAGTCGTCGACGTCGCCGAGCAACAGGTCGGTCACGACCAGGTAGTCCACCTCGACGCCGTCGGCGGCGTCGAGCACCTCGCGCGCGGCCTTCAGCACGGCGTCGCGTCCGACGACGCCCTCGTCGGCGGCGGCTCGCAGCGCGACGGAGAGGGCGAGCGCCTGCTCGTGCTGGATCGGCGTCAGGTAGGTGTTGCGCGAGCTGAGCGCCAGGCCGTCGGCCTCGCGGACGATCGGGTGGCCCACGACCTCGACGTCGAGCGCCAGGTCGCGCACCATGCGGCGGATCAGCGCCAGCTGCTGGAAGTCCTTCTCGCCGAAGACGGCGACGTCGGGGCGCACGAGGGCGAACAGCTTCGCGACCACGGTGAGCACGCCGCGGAAGTGCGTGGGGCGGGCGGCGCCCTCGAGCACCTGCCCGAGCGGGCCCGGGTCGACGGTCACGGCCCCGTCCAGGCCGCCGGGGTACATCTCGTCGACGTCGGGCGCGAACACGACGTCGACGCCCTCGCGCTCGCAGACGACCAGGTCGGCGTCGAAGGTGCGCGGGTAGGCGTCGAGGTCCTCGCCCGGCCCGAACTGGGTGGGGTTGACGAAGATCGAGACCACGAGCGTGTCGCCGAGCGGGCGTGCGTGCCGCATGAGGCGCGCGTGGCCGTCGTGCAGCGCACCCATGGTGGGCACGAACGCCGTGCGGTCGGCCCCCGCGAGGGCCGCACGCAGCTCGGCCCGGGTACGGGCGACGACGGGGGTCATGTCAGGCCCGTCCGTGCGCGTGCTGCCGCTCGTCGGCCGATCCCGACCCGTGGAGCCCCGACCCGCGAAGCACCGACTCGTCGAGGGCGGACTCCACGACCGCCGCGGTGGCGGCGTCGAGCCGACCGTCGGCCGCGGCGCGCTCGGTGGTGGCGTGGGCCATGGCGACGTAGGCGTCGCGGGTGGAGGCGGGCTCGGTGGCGAGAGCGTCGACGTGGGCCCGCACGGTGGTGACGTCGCCGCGGGCGATGGGGCCGGTCAGCGCGGCGTCGCCGAGGTCGAGGGCGTTCTCGAGGGCCGCCTCGAGCAGCGGGCGCAGGATCTGCGAGGCCTCGGCCCCGGCACCGATGCCGTGGAGCAGCTCGCGGGCCTGGGCGACGAGCGTGACGAGGTGGTTGGCGCCGTGGCTGAGCGCCGCGTGGTAGCGGACCCGGTCGGCGTCGTCGATCCACACCGGGGTGCCGCCGAGCGTGACGGCGAGGTCCTCGGCGACCTCGCGCTCGGCGTCGCCGGCCGTGAGGCCCATGGCGCACGAGCGACCCAGGTCGACCGACGAGCCGGTGAACGTCATGGCCGGGTGCAGGGCCACCGGGCGCGCGCCGACGCGCGCCGCGGACCGGAGGGCGTCCAGGCCGTGCCGCCCGCTCGTGTGCACGACCACCTGGCCGGGACGCAGCACCGTCGAGAGCTCCTCGGACACGGCCACGAGGGCGTCGTCGGGGACGGCGAGCACCAGCACGTCGCTGCGCGCGGCGACCTCGGCCGGCGACAGCACCGGCACGTCGGGCACGAGAGTGCGGGCGCGCAGGGCGGAGGCGTCGGAGCGGGCGCTGATGCCCACGACGTCGCGGCCGGCGGCGCGCAGTCGGGCGGCCAGGACGGAGCCGACCCGGCCGGCGCCGACGACGCCGTAGGTGGTGCGCTCGCGCGCAGCATCGTCCGTGGTGCGCTCACGCGCGGTGCCGTCGATCGAGCGCTCACGCGCAGGGTCGTGCTGACGTGGATGCGTCATGGGGAGTGCCTCTCGTTCCAGTCCCGCGAACGGGTACCAGACTGCTGACACCCTCAGTCTACGACCGTCCTCCGGCGGCGCACAGTGGCACGGAGGTGGCGAGGGTCACAGCGTGAGCCGGTGGCTCCGCAGGCCCTCGAGGTGCAGGCCCTCGGGCCCGTCGACGGTCAGCGTCAGCACCAGCTCGCAGCGCCGGGTGGCGGGGGCCGGGAACCGCAGCCGCCAGCCCGAGCCCGGGTAGCTGCGGACGGTGCCCGCCCGCGACGTGAAGGCGGCGGCGTCGTCGGTCCGCTCGACCTCGCCGGCTGCCGTGTCGCGGCCCGTGAGCATGCGTGCCGTGAGCGACGCGGCGGCCACGTCGGCGTGGGGGAACCAGGCCCGCACGTCGACCACGAGCTCGTCGGCTCCGGCCAGGACCTCGCGCACGGTCGTGCGAAGCCGCACCTGCTCGGCGGTGGCCAGGTAGGTCACGGGGTCGAGATCGTCGTCGAGGCGCCCCGGCAGGTCGATCGCCGGGCCGTCGGACGTGGGCACCAGGTCGAACAGCTGTGACTGCAGGCCCTCCGCGCGCACGAACCGCCAGACCGCGGCGAGGTCCCCGGTGGCGCGGGCCTGGTCCAGGAGGGCGTTCATGACGCGGTGCTGGGCCGGCACCTCGCGGGCGTAGCGGTCGGGGGCCACCGCCGCCACGAGCCGAGGGATCCGCTGCACGAGGACCTCGAGGTAGGCGTCGTCGGCCCGCTCGAGCTTGAGCGTGGAGTTGGGGACGTTGTGCTTGAGCAGCTGCAGCGCCCGCTCCTCGCGGACGGCGGGCAGCGGCTCGAGCAGGCGGAGTGACTCGTCGGCGGCGTCCATGCGGGCCGTCACGTTCTCGACGGTCACCTGCCCCTGCGAGGTGGAGGCCGTCTGCCGCCGCCAGGAGTAGGCCATCGTGGAGGTCACGTCGATGCCTGCGGCCTCGCGGAACGCCTGGGCCGTGAGGATCTGGTCCTCGTAGATGACCCCGGGAGGGAACGCCAGCCCGGCCGCGTCCCAGAAGGTGCGCCGGAACACCTTGGCGCAGGCGATGGCGTGGACGAGCACGTCGGGCCGTTCCGACACCGTGGTGCCCTCCACCGGCCGCGCGTGCAGCGCCCGGATCCACGGCGCGGGCCGCACCACGGTCCCGCCCTCGAGTCGCTGGTACGGCAGCACGGCGAGGTCGGAGCCGCTGCGCTCCAGCCCGCGCACGGCCGCGTCGAGGCCCTCACGGGTCACGACGTCGTCGGCGTCGACGAACGTGAGGTAGGTGCCGGTGGCCACCTCGACACCACGGTTGCGGGCCGCGCTCTGGCCCGCGTTCGGCTGCGAGAGCACGACCACGCGGGAGTCGCGCGCCGCGACCTCCTCGGCGATGGCCCGGCTGCCGTCCGTCGAGCCGTCGTCGACGACCACGACCTCGAGATGGCGGTAGCGCTGCCCGAGCACCGACTCCAGGGCCGCCGCCAGGTGCTCCTCGCCCTGGTACACGGGCATCACGACGCTGAGCGTCGGCCCGCGCAGGTCGCGAACCCGACGGGTGGCCCGGCCGACGGCACCGCGGACGAGGCGACGGACGGGCAGGCGGGGCACGCCGCGAGCATAACGTCGGGTAGACAAGCACCATGAGCACCGACGCACAGGCCGAGGCCCACGGCCTCCTGGTCACGGCCGACGACGTCGAGGCGGCCGCGGAGCGGCTGGCCGGCGTGGTGACCGCCACCCCGGTCGAGCGCAGCGCCCGGCTGAGCGAGGTCACGGGTGCCGACGTCTGGCTTAAGCGGGAGGACCTGCAGGTCGTGCGCTCCTACAAGGCGCGGGGCGCGTACAACCTCATCGCGCAGCTCGACGACGCCGCACGGGCTGCCGGCGTGGTCACCGCGAGCGCAGGGAACCACGCCCAGGGCGTGGCGTTCGCGTGCGCCGCGCTCGGTGTGCGCGGCCGCGTGCACCTGCCACGCACGACGCCCCACCAGAAGCGCGACCGGATCGCGAGCATCGGCGGCGACGCCATCGAGATGATCCTCGACGGCGAGACCTACGACGACGTGTCGGCGGCAGCCACCCGCGAGGCGCTCGACGGCGCCACCCTGGTGCCGGCCTTCGACGACCCGCGCACGATCGCCGGCCAGGGCACGGTCGTGCAGGAGGCGTTCGACCAGCTGCAGCGGCTCGGCGAGCCCGTCCCCGACGTGCTCGTGGTGCCCGTCGGCGGAGGCGGCCTGCTCGCCGGCAGCATGGCCTGGCTCCGAGAGCGCCATCCCGGGGTCCGGGTCGTGGGCGTGGAGCCGGCCGGGGCGACGTCCATGGCGGCGGCGCTCGCAGCCGGCGAGCCGGTGACGCTGCCCGAGATCGAGACCTTCGTCGACGGCGCCGCGGTGCGACGCGCCGGTCGGCACACCCTCGACACCGTGCGCGGCGACGGCTCCCCGTCCGTGCAGATGCTCGGCGTCCCGGAGGGCCAGGTGTGCAGCGAGATGCTCGCGCTGTACCAGAGCGACGGCATCATCGCCGAGCCCGCAGGCGCCCTCGCGACGTCGGTCCTGGGCTCCCTGCTGACGGTGGCGCCCGGCTCGCGCGTGCTGTGCATCCTGTCCGGCGGCAACAACGACGTCAGCCGCTACGCCGACGTCGTGGAGCGCTCGCTCGTGCACGAGGGCCGCAAGCACTACTTCCTCGTCGAGTTCGCGCAGGAGCCGGGTGCGCTGCGACGCTTCCTCGACGAGGTGCTCGGCCCCGACGACGACATCGCCCTGTTCGAGTACGTCAAGCACAGCAACCGCGAGACCGGCCCCGCCCTCGTGGGCATCGAGCTGGCCCGCGCCGACGACCTGCCGGCCCTGCTCGAACGCATGGAGGCCGCACCGCCGCGCATCGAACGGATCGAGAGCGACAGCCCGCTGTTCCGCTTCATCCTCTGACCCTCCTCGGGCACGGCGGCGCGACCCCGCCGTCGTGAGCACGGCCTCTGACAGACTGGCGCCATGCCTCGTCTGCTGGTCCGCTCCGGCAAGGACCCGTTCACCCCGGTGGGCGCGGAGACGACCCTCACGCAGGACGTCTTCAACTCCAACTCCGGCAACTACCTCTTCCAGCACTCGGTGTGGCGGTCCCTGGCCGTCGACGGCACCGAGCTGGTCAGCTCGAGCACGCTCTCGGAGCGGCGCTCCCCCGAGCCCGGCGACGCCGAGCGGATCAACGCCGAGTTCGACCACCTGGTGGTGCCGATGGCCAACGCGTTCCGACCGCAGTTCGTGCGTCACCTGACGGCGCTCACCGAGCTCGTCGAGCAGCTCACCATCCCCGTCACCGTGGTCGGCATCGGCTCGCAGGCACCGCACGGCGAGGGCCCGGAGTCCCTGGGCGAGATCGCCGACCCCGTGCGACGCTTCGTCTCCGCCGTGCTCGAGCGCTCCGCCTCCATCGGCGTGCGCGGCGACTTCACCCGACGCCACCTGGCACTCCTCGGGTTCGGCGACGACGTGGTCGACGTCATCGGCTGCCCCTCGCTGTTCCTCTGGGGGCCGGACCACCGCGTCGAGCGGCGCGTGACCGCCATCGGCGACGACGCGGCCCTGGCCCTCAACTTCACGCCCGAGGTACCGGGCATCGGCGACTTCGTCACCCGGCAGGGCGAGCGGCACCCGAACCTCGTAGCCGTCGGCCAGGACGCGCACGACCTGCGGGCCATGCTCTGGGGCGTCCCGCACCCGCACGTCGACGACCCCGCCGTGCCCGTCCACCTGCACCACCCGCTCTACCAGCAGGACCGGCTGCGGCTGTACCTCGACACCTGGACCTGGTACCGCGACCTCGCCCAGGTCGACTTCGTGTACGGCACGCGCTTCCACGGCAACGTCGCGGGGCTGCTCGGCGGCACGCCGGCCGTGCTGCTGGCCCACGACTCGCGGACCCTCGAGCTGGCCGAGTACCACCGCATGCCGCACCGCGTGGTGTCGGCGTTCGACGAGGCCACCGCCGGGCTGCACGCCGACGAGCTGCACGCCGCGGCCGACCTCGACGCCTTCCACGCCGAGCTGCCGGCCGGCTTCGCCCGGTACACCGCCTTCCTGGAGCGCAACGGCCTCACCCACCGGTGGTCGCCCGGCACCAGCGCGCAGTCCTTCGACGAACGCCTCGCCGCGGTGGACCTGCCGCCGGCGGTGCACACGCTCGCCGCGCCGGGGCTCGACCAGGTGGCCGCACGCCTGCAGTGGCTGCGCGAGGGGATGGTCCTCGACATCACACGGCACCCGCAGCGGTACGAGCCGCCCTTCCCGCACCCCGCGTGGCGCGGGGCGGGCAGCCGCCACGCGCGCCTGGCCGACGACGCGAAGGCCCGCGACGCCGCCAACGCCGACGCGGTCGCCGCGCTGGCGCGCCGTGTCGAGTCGTTGGAGAACACCCGGTGGCGGCGCTTCGTCGCCCGGCTCAGGAAGGCGGTCGGTCGTGGCTGACGCCTCGGGGCAGCGGGAGTCGGGGTCGCAGCGGTCGGGGCGGGTCCCGTCGGCCGTCGACGTCCTGGCCGAGGAGTGGCTCGACGTGGTGCTCGAGCACGAGCCCGAGTGGCACGTCTCCCTCGGCCGGCCGGGACGCGATGGCGAGTACGCCGACCTGTCGCCGTCGGGGCACGAGGCGTACGCCGACGCGGCACGCGCCATGCGTCGCCGGCTCGACCACGTGGAGCCGCGTGACGACGTCGACGTCGTCACGCACGCGGAGCTCGTGCGCGTGCTCGACCTGCACGTCGAGGAGCACGACGCCGGCACCTGGCGCAGCGACCTCAACGTGATCGCCTCGCCCGTGCAGAACGTGCGCGACGTCTTCGACCTGATGCCGCGCGACGACGTCGACGGCTGGTCCGGCGTCGCCACCCGCCTCGCGAACCTGCCGGGTGCGCTCGCCGGGTACACCGAGTCGCTGCGCTCCGGGATCCGCGCCGGCGACATCCCGGCGCGCCGCCAGGTGGTCGAGGTCGTCGACCAGGCCCGACGCCAGGCCGAGGCCGGCGCGTTCTTCGACGAGCTGGCCGACGCCGCCGCGTCCGCGTCCGTGCCGGCGTCGCTGCAGGCCGACCTGCGGCGCGGCGCCGACGGCGCGCGGGCCGCGTACGCCGAGCTGGCGACCTTCCTGGCCGACGAGCTGGCCCCGGCGGCCCGAGAGCGCGACGCCTGCGGCCGCGACCGGTACGCCCTCGCCTCGCGCGGCTTCCTGGGCGCGGCCGTCGACCTCGAGGAGACGTACGACTGGGGGCTCGAGGAGCTCGACCGCATGGTCCGCGAGCAGGAGGCCGTCGCGCAGCAGGTCCTGCCCGGAGCGTCGGTGGCCGAGGCCGTCGCGCACCTCGAGTCCTCCCCCGAGCACCGGCTGGTGGGCACCGACGCCCTGCAGGCCTGGATGCAGGAGACGAGCGACCGCGCCGTCGAGGAGCTGGGGCGCACCCACTTCGACGTGCCCGACATCATGCGCTCGCTCGAGTGCCGCATCGCGCCCACCCAGGAGGGCGGCATCTACTACACGCCGCCGAGCGACGACTTCGCCCGCCCGGGGCGCATGTGGTGGAGCGTGCCGGAGGGTGTCACGGAATTCGACACCTGGCGCGAGCTGACCACCGTCTACCACGAGGGCGTGCCCGGCCACCACCTCCAGTGCGGCTATGCGGTGTGGAACGCCGCCGAGCTGAACGCCTGGCGTCGCGGGGCCCTCTGGACCTCCGGACACGGCGAGGGCTGGGCGTTGTACGCCGAGCGGCTCATGGCCGACCTGGGCTACCTCGACTCCCCCGCCGACCGGCTCGGCATGCTCGACGGCCAGCGCATGCGGGCGGCCCGGGTGGTGCTCGACCTCGGGGTGCACCTCGAGCTGCCCCGTCCCGACGGCGACGGTCCCTGGACCGCCGAGCACGCCTTCGCGTTCATGGCCGAGCACGTGAACATGAACGCCCCGTTCGTGCGCTTCGAGGTGAACCGCTACCTCGGCTGGCCGGGCCAGGCGCCCAGCTACAAGGTCGGCCAGCGCATCTGGGAGCAGGTCCGCGACGCCTGGGTCCGTGAGCACGGTCCGGACCTCAAGGAGTTCCACCGCCGGGCGCTGAGCCTCGGCTCCGTCGGGCTCGACACGCTGCGCGCCACGCTGGTCTGAGCAGCACGCCCCGCCGCCCATCGGTGGATGCGCAACATCAGGACGCGCGCTGCGGTTGAGGATCCACCGATGCCACCACGTCCCCCGCCATCGGTGGATGCGCAACATCAGAACGCGACCTGCGGTTGAGGATCCACCGATGCCACCACGTCCCCCGCCATCGGTGGATGCGCAACATCAGAACGCGACCTGCGGTTGAGGATCCACCGATGACCACCACGTCCCCCGCCATCGGTGGATGCGCAACATCAGAACGCGCGCTGCGGTTGAGGATCCACCGATGGGGGCGGATCGGCGTCACTCCAAGGTGGTCCGGCGACCCGGCCGAGCTACGCCGCCGTCGCGGCGCCGGGAGGGGCGTCGTCGTCCTCGTCGTCGGGCTGGGGCACGTGCAGGGTGCGCTCGAGCAGGAGCGCTGCGACGAGGAGGAGGAGGCCGGAGACGGAGGCGAGGCCCCCCTGCAGCACCCGGTCCTGACCGAACATCGTGTCCCAGTCACGCACGAAGGAGAGAGCGAAGCCGCCGTAGGCGCCCACCGAGAGCGCCCCGACGATGCTGCACGCCTTCGCCATGGCGAGCAGGGTCACGGCGTGCTGGGAGGTCATCCGCTGCTTGCGCTGGTGCAGGCTCTGCCAGGTGCTCCAGGCGACCGCTGCCACGAGGGCCGCCAGCGCCAGGAGCAGCACGGCCACCAGCCAGCCGGGCCGCGGCGGCGACAGGCCGAGACGCAACGACGCGGGCCGGACGACCGATCCCAGCAGCAGCCCTACGGCGACCAGGGCGGCGACGTGGACGGCGGTCGTCCGCCCGGCGTGCATCACAGAAGGATCTCGAGATCCTCTCGCCGGACGACGCCGGACGTGTCGACGTCGCCGACGAGGTCGGCCACGAATCCCTTGCCGGGGATCTCGCCCTCGGGGTCGATCTCGAGCCACGGGACGAGCACGAAGCCACGCTCGTGCGCCCGCGGGTGCGGCAGCGTGAGGGTCTCGTCGTCGGCGATGCGGTCGCCGACGACGACCAGGTCGACGTCGAGGGTGCGCGGGGCGCCCGGCTCCGAGCGCTCGCGTCCGAAGGCGTCCTCGATGGCGTGGGCGCGGTCGAGCAGCGTGTGCACCGTGAGGGTCGTGTCGAGGAGCACGACGGCGTTGAGGAAGGCCCCCGACCCGTCGGGCGTGCCGACCGGCTCGGTCTCGTAGACCGACGACACGGACACGACCTGGACCTCAGGGGTGTCCTCGAGGGCGGACACCGCGCCCTGGAGACGGTTCAGCCGGTCGCCCAGGTTCGACCCGATCGCGATGACGGCCTGGCGGATGGGACGCATGCCACCCGTCATGGTGTCGGCGTCCAGCACGTACGGCGTGGGCGATTCGGTCACTGGTGGCTCCGCTCTATCGTCACGCTGACGTCGGAGAACGTCACCGCGATGGGCGCTTGGGGCTTGTGCACGGTCACGCTCGCCCATTCCACGGACGGACGTGCCAGGCACCAGTCCACCATACGGAGGGCGAGGGACTCAATCAGGTCCACCGGCTCCCCGGTGACCACGGCCTGGACCATCTCGGCGACCTCGGCGTAGTTGACGGTCGCCGTCAGGTCGTCGCTCGACCCGGCCGGTCCCAGGTCGATGCCGAGGCTCACGTCGACCACGAAGGTCTGGCCGAACCGGCGCTCGTGCTCGAGCACGCCGTGGTGGCCGAAGGCCGTCACGCCGCTCAGGTCGATGCGGTCGAGACCGTCAGGACATGCCATCAGTGCTCCTCCATCAGGGCTGTTCCGTCATGCCGGGCTCCTCGGGAGCCTCGGGGTCGATGTCGAGCACCGGCGAGGCGTGCCGCGACCACAGTCGCCACACGCCGCCGGACCGGACGAGCACCGACGTGCAGATCGCCTTGCCGCCGGAGAACTGCTCCGGTGACTCGGTGCCCTCCCCCGAGAGGATGTTCTCGGTGCACGTGACGAGCGCCAGGTCGGCCTCGGAGCCCAGCGGCCAGGACACCTGGACGTCGGTGAGGAAGAACTGGATGTACTCCACGTTCGCCATGACGAGCGCCCACGAGCGCAGTACCGCGTCGGTGCCCTCGATGGCCTCGGCGCCGGGGTGCACGCACAGGGCGCTGGGCGAGTCCACCCACAGCGAGCTCATGAGGTCGAGGTCGCCGGACTCCACCGCGTCGTAGAACGCGCGGTGACGCGCCAGCACGTCAGCGGCCATGGTCGACACCCCCTGGGACGGACTCCTGCGCGATCCGCGCGACCACCCGCACGGCGTCGGCCGACGCGGCCACCTCGTGCACCCGCACGGCCCACGCCCCGGCCTGCGCGGCCAGCGTGGACAGCGCGACGGTGGCCGCCTCCCGACCCTCGGTGGGCCGCAGCGTGCCGTCGGCGTCGGCGAGGAGCTCGCCGAGGAAGCGCTTGCGGCTGGCCGCCACGAGCATCGGGAGCCCCAGCGCGGTGAAGGCGGAGAGCGCGGCGAGCACGGTCCAGTTCTGGCCACCGGTCTTGGAGAAGCCGAGACCGGGGTCGACCACGAGGCGGGACCGGTCGACTCCCGCGGCCAGGGCCTCCTCGACCCGCTCGGAGAGCTCGGCGACCACGTCGGCGACGACGTCGTCGTAGTGGGTGAGGTCCTGCATCCGGTCGGCGTGGCCGCGCCAGTGCATGAGCACCAGCGGGACGTCGCGCTCGGCGGCGAGCGGCACCATGCGGGCGTCGGCACGGCCGCCGGACACGTCGTTCACGAGCACGGCGCCGGCGTCCAGCGCCGCCTCGGCCACGTCGGCGCGCATCGTGTCGACCGAGACGGCCACGCCGTCGGCAGCCAGCTCGCGCACCACGGGCACGACGCGGCGCAGCTCCTCGTCGAGGTCGACGCGCACCGCGCCGGGGCGCGTGGACTCACCACCCACGTCGACGAGGTCGGCGCCGGCCTGGGCCAGCTCACGCCCGTGCCGGACCGCGCTGTCGAGGTCGAACCAGCGTCCGCCGTCGGAGAACGAGTCGGGCGTCACGTTGACGACGCCCATGACCCGGCACCGCCCGATGGGCTCCAGCACCTGTGCGGGTGCGAGCCCCATCAGCAGGCCCCGGTCACCGAGCGCCACCGCTCGTGATGAGCCCCATCGCCTCGGCCCGGGTGGCGGGGTCGCGCAGCTGTCCGCGCACGGCGCTGGTGACCGTCCGGGCGCCGCCCTTGCGGACGCCGCGCATGGTCATGCACAGGTGCTCGGCCTCGATCACGACGATCACGCCGCGCGGTTCCAGCACCTCGGTGAGGGCGTCGGCGATCTGGGTGGTGAGCCGCTCCTGCACCTGGGGCCGACGGGCGAAGACGTCGACGAGCCGGGCCAGCTTGGACAGGCCGGTGACGAACCCGTCGGATCGCGGGATGTAGCCCACGTGCGCGACCCCGGTGAACGGCACCAGGTGGTGCTCGCACATCGACCACAGCTCGATGTCCTTCACGAGCACCAGCTCGTCGTGACCGACGTCGAACGTGGCCGTGAGGACCTCGCGCGGGTCCTGGTCGAGACCGGCCAGCAGCTCGGCGTACGACCGGGCCACGCGGTCCGGGGTCTCCTTCAGGCCGTCACGGTCGGGGTCCTCCCCGACGGCGATCAGCAGCTCGCGCACCGCCGCTGCGGCGCGCTCGACGTCGACGCTCATGCTGTCCTCGTCCTCACGCCGGCCCGACCGGGCCCTGCGGGGTGGGATCGTCCGGCGGCGGTGCGTCCGGGCCGGTGTCGGGACCGACGACGATGCCCTCGGTCTCGGGCTCCTTGAGCCGTGCCGCCTCCGGCGCCTCGACCGGGGGCTGGTCCGACGGCTGCCGCGTGTCCGAGCCGGTCCACGCCGGACGCACCTCGCGCCGGCGCAGCGGCTCGAAGATGCGGGCGACCTCGCGCTTGTCGAGGGTCTCCCTCTCCATGAGCTCCAGGACGAGGGAGTCGAGCACGTCGCGGTTCTCCGCGAGGATGTCGAACGCCTCCTGGTGGGCGTGGGCGATGAGCGAGGAGACCTCCTCGTCGACCACGGCGGCCACCCGCTCGGAGTAGTCGCGGGTGTGGCCCATGCCCATGCCACCACCGAGGAAGGGCTGGCTGTTGTCGCTGCCCAGCTTGATGGCGCCCACGCGCTCGCTCATGCCGTACTGGGTGACCATGGCCCGGGCCAGGCCCGTGGCCTTCTCGATGTCGTTGCCCGCGCCGGTGGTCGGGTCGTGGAAGACCAGCTCCTCCGCCGCGCGGCCACCGAGCATGTACGCCAGCTTGTCCTGCAGCTCCGCGCGCGTCTGGCTGTACTTGTCCTCGTCGGGCAGGACCATCGTGTAGCCGAGGGCGCGGCCACGGGGCAGGATCGTGATCTTGTGCACCGGGTCGCTCTGCGGGAGCGCCGCGGCCACCAGGGCGTGTCCGCCCTCGTGGTAGGCCGTGACCAGCCGCTCCTTCTCGTTCATCAAGCGCGTGCGCTTCTGCGGACCGGCCATGACGCGGTCGATGGCCTCGTCGAGCGTGGCGTCGGTGATGACCTTGTCGCTGTTGCGCGCCGTGAGCAGGGCGGCCTCGTTGAGCACGTTGGCGAGGTCGGCGCCGCTGAAGCCGGGGGTACGTCGGGCCACGCTCTCGAGGTCGACGTCGGGGCCGATCGGCTTGCCGCGGGCGTGCACCTTGAGGATCGTCTCGCGGCCCTTGAGGTCGGGGGCCTCCACGCCGATCTGGCGGTCGAAGCGGCCGGGACGCAGCAGGGCGGGGTCGAGCACGTCGGGCCGGTTGGTGGCCGCGATCAGGATGACGCCGCCGCGCACGTCGAAGCCGTCCATCTCGACGAGCAGCTGGTTGAGGGTCTGCTCGCGCTCGTCGTGGCCGCCGCCCATGCCGGTGCCGCGGTGGCGGCCGACCGCGTCGATCTCGTCGATGAAGACGATCGCCGGGGCGTTCTCCTTGGCCTGCTCGAACAGGTCGCGCACGCGGCTGGCGCCCACGCCCACGAACATCTCGACGAAGTCGGAGCCGGAGATGGAGTAGAACGGCACGCCGGCCTCGCCGGCCACGGCGCGGGCCAGCAGCGTCTTGCCGGTGCCGGGCGGGCCGTAGAGCAGCACGCCCTTGGGGATCTTGGCGCCGACGGCCTGGAACTTGGCCGGCTCCGACAGGAACTCCTTGATCTCGCCGAGCTCCTCGATGGCCTCGTCGCAGCCCGCGACGTCGGCGAAGGTGGTCTGCGGGGTGTCCTTCGTGATGAGCTTCGCGCGCGACTTGGCGAACTTCATGACGCCACCGCCGCCGCCCTGGAAGCGGGTCATGATGAACAGGAAGAGACCGACCAGGAGCAGGATCGGCAGGATCGAGCTGGCGAGGTAGGTGAGGAACCCGGTGGTGGGGACCTTGACGTCGAAGGTCTTGAGCTTCTTGTCGACGACCTCGGACTCGGCCTTCTCGACGAGGCGGTCGCCCTGGCCGGCGAGGAACTTCGCGCGCACCTTGGTGCCGTCGTCGAGGGTCGCCTGGATCTCCTGGTCACCCTCGACGAAGGTCATCTCCGAGATCGTGCCGTCGTCGAGGTAGCCGACCATGGTGGCCGTGCGGACCTCCTTGAAGCCGTCGGCCCGCCCGGAGAACTGGAGGGTGACGACGACGAGGACGAGGATGAGGACGATCCAGACCCAGGGACCGCGGAACAGGCGCTTGGCGTTCATGGACACGGGCCGGCGGGGCCCACTCCTCCTCGTGTGCTCGGTCGGCGGCCCTCGCCGCCGACACAGGAACCGTACACGTCAGGACGAAGTCCGACCTGCCGATCCCGTACTGGCAGAACGCTCACGCGAACCGTGACGTTCCCGCTGGATCGGGACGTGCTCTCAGGAGTACACGTGGGGCGCCAGCGTCCCGATGCTGCGCAGGTTGCGGTACTGCTCGGAGTAGTCCAGGCCGTAGCCCACGACGAACGCGTTGGGGATGTCGAAGCCGACGTACTTCACGTCGACGTCCATCTGCAGCGCGTCGGGCTTGCGCAGGAGCGTGGCGATCTCGACCGAGGCCGGACCGCGGGAACGCAGGTTGGTCACGAGCCACGACAGCGTCAGGCCGGTGTCGATGATGTCCTCGACGATGAGGACGTCACGGCCCGAGATGTCGGTGTCGAGGTCCTTGAGGATGCGGACCACGCCGGACGACGTGGTGCCGGAGCCGTAGGACGAGACCGCCATCCAGTCCATCTCGACGTGGCGGTCGAAGCTGCGCGCGAGGTCGGCCATCACCATGACGGCGCCCTTGAGCACGCCGACCAGGAGCAGGTCGCGACCGGCGTAGTCCGTCTCGACCTGGCGCGCGATCTCGCGCAGCCGCGCGACGATCTGCTCCTCGGTGAACAGGGTCTGGTCGAGGTCGAGGTCGGACTCGACGTGCTGGATGTCCACGGACTCAGCCTCCCACAGCACCCCTCGGCACGGACGAGGACCGCCCCGATCGGATCAGGGACCGCCGCCGATCCGGTGGAGCCGGCCTGCCGTCCGCGTCAGCGCGACGTGACCGGGCAGCTCGACCCGGTCCTGGCCGTGCCAGTCGGTGACGAGACGGTCGAGCGCGGCGAGGTGGACCGAACCGAGCTCCCCGGGGACGGCGCCGGCCTCGAGCGCGAGTCGGCGGAGCACCCGGGACCGCAGCGCAGGCGGGAGAGCCACGAGCGTCGCGACGTCGGCGGCGTCCTCGACCTGGCCCGCCAGCTCGTCGAGCAGCGTCGTGTCGTGACGCAGCTGGTCGGCGGTGCGGGCGAGCGCCTCCGGCACCCCCGAGCCCAGCACGTCGTCGAGCAGGGGAAGCACCTCGTGCCGGAGCCTGGCACGACGGTAGGCGGGGTCGGCGTTGTGCGGATCGGTCCACCAGACCAGGTCGTGGGCGCGGCACACCGCCTCGGTGTCGGACCGGCGCAGACCGAGGAACGGCCGACGCCAGCGCCCGTCGCGCGCTGCCATGCCGGCGAGCGAGCGCGGCCCCGAGCCCCGGCCCAGTCCGAGCAGCACGGTCTCGGCCTGGTCGTCCAGGGTGTGCGCCAGCAGCACCACGCCTTCGCCACCCGCGGCCTCGAGCAGGGCCGCCCGGCGTGCCGCACGCGCTGCGGCCTCGGGCCCGCCGACGGTCCCCACCTGCACACGGACCGCGCCGCCGGGCAGGCCGAGCGAGCGCACCTGCTCGACCGCGCGGGCCGCCACCGCGTCCGACCCGTCCTGGAGACCGTGGTCGACCACCACGACGCGCGCGCTTCGGTCGTCACGGTCGGCCACGAACGCGGCGCAGACCGCCAGCGCGAGCGAGTCGGCCCCGCCGGAGACGCCGAGCACCACCGGTGCGTCCGGTGCGACGTCGGCGAGGGCGTCGCGCACGCCCGCCCGACCACGCGCTTCCGCGTCGAGCAGCCTCACGCCGCGGCTCCCGGCCCGTCGCTCAGCCGTGCACCCGCGCCACCCAGGCGGCGGGGTCGAGGATCTCGGCACGGTCGGGCAGGTTCTCCGGCCGTTCCCACACCGCGTTGAAGCCCGACAGCCCGACCTTCTCGTTGACCTCGCGGACGAACACGGCCCCGTCGCGGTACTGACGCATCTTGGACTCCAGGCCCAGCAGACGCCGCAGCACCCGGTCGAGCCCGCCGCCGCCCTGACGTCGCTGGTCGAACCGCTTGCGGATCGTGGCGACCGACGGGATCACGTCGGGCCCCACGCCGTCCATGACGACGTCGGCGTGGCCCTCGAGCAGCGACATGACGCCGGTGATCCGGTCGACGACGGCCTTCTGCCGCTCGTTCTGGAACAGCTCGGCGAGAGAGGCGTCGGAGGTGCCCCGCAGGACCTTGACCAGCTCGCCCACGCCCTCGGTGAGGAAGCGCTGCACGGCCTCGGAGTCGAGGTCCGTGGCGGCGGTCAGCTCGTCGATCAAGCCGCGGAGGTGGTCGCGCATCCACGGCACGGCCGTGAACTGCACCCGGTGGGTCTCCTCGTGCAGGCACACCCACAGCCGGAAGTCGTGCGGGTCGACGTCGAGCGAGCGCTCCACGTGGACGATGTTCGGCGCGACGAGCAGCAGCCGGCCGCCCTCGCCGCGCGGCCCGGTCCAGAACGGGTCGAACTGGCCCAGCACCTTGCCCGACAGCAGTGCCACCAGTCCGCCGATCTCGGCACCGCTCACCCGGCTGCCGACGGCGTGGGCCAGACCGCTGCGCGGCCGCCCCGCCTCGATGCGGGCCACGACCGGGTCCATCAGCACCTCGAAGGTGCCGAGGTTCGCCTCGATCCATCGAGGCCGGTCGACCACGAGCACCGGCGCCTGCGCCTGGACGGTGTCGGGTGCGTGGAGGTCGGAGAACTCGCGGACCGGGCCGGTGGACCGGGCCGCCGCCTCCCGCAGCTCGCCGACGACGTCGTCGGCCTCCGCCGGCGACAGGTCGGGCCCCGGACGTGACAGCTTCGTCGCCGTGCCCTGCGCGACGCCCCAGTCGATCATGGGGCCACGGTACGGCGTGCCGCCATGCGGGACCTCCCGATAGGGTGGGGTCAGAATGATCGGGCTCCTCGCGCTGCACCTCGTCGCCGCAGCGGGAGCCCCTCTCCTGGTCAGGTTCCTCGACCGTCGCGCCTTCGTCGTGCTGGCCCTCGTTCCGGCCGCGTCCTTCGCGTACCTGCTGCCACGGGCGCTCGACGTGAGCTCGGGCACGAGCGACCCGATCGTCGAGCGCTGGAGCTGGATCCCCTCGCTCGGTGTCGACGTCGACCTGCTGATCGACCCCCTCACGGCACTGATGTCACTGGTGGTCACGGGCGTCGGTGCACTGGTGCTGCTCTACTGCGGCTGGTACTTCCGCCAGGGCGATCCCGAGATCTGGCGGTTCTCCGGCGTGCTCACCGCCTTCGCCGGGTCGATGCTCGGACTGGTCCTGTCCGACAACATGTACGTGCTGTTCGTGTTCTGGGAGCTCACGACAGTGCTGTCGTACCTGCTGATCGGGCACAACCCCGAGCGCCGGGCCAACCGCCGGGCGGCCATGAACGCGCTGCTCGTGACCACGTTCGGCGGGCTTGCCATGCTCGTGGGCCTGTTCGTGCTGCACGCCCAGACCGGGACGGCTCGGCTCAGCGAGATCGTCGCCGACCCGCCGTCGGGCCCGGCCGTCACGGCCGCGGTGGCGCTGCTGCTCGTCGGCGCGCTCAGCAAGTCGGCACTCGTCCCGTTCCACTTCTGGCTCCCGGGAGCCATGGCGGCGCCCACGCCGGTGAGCGCCTACCTCCACGCGGCGGCCATGGTGAAGGCCGGCGTGTTCCTGGTGCTGCTCCTGGCCCCCGCGTTCGCCGACACCCCCGGCTGGCGGCCCGTGCTGCTCACCCTCGGCATCATGACGATGATCATCGGCGGGCTGCGCGCCCTGCGCCAGCACGACGTCAAGCTGCTGCTCGCCTACGGCACCGTGAGCCAGCTCGGCTTCCTGGTCGCGGTGGCCGGGGCCGGCACCCGGTCGGCCGCGTTCGCCGGTCTCTCGCTCGTGCTCGGGCACGCGCTGTTCAAGTCCACCCTCTTCCTCGTGGTCGGCATCGTCGACCGCAGCACCGGCACGCGCGACCTGCGGGAGCTCAGCGGACTCGCCCGTTCCATGCCCGTCCTGTTCGTCGTCACGCTCGTGGCCGCGGCGTCGATGGCCGGGCTGCCCCCGCTGCTCGGATTCACGGCGAAGGAGGCCGCGCTCGCGGCGTTCGTCGACCTCGGCGAGGACGCGGGCATCGGCGTCTGGGGCACGGTCTCGCTCGTGGGACTGGTGGTCGGGTCGGTCCTCACGGTGGCGTACACGGCACGCTTCGTGTGGGGCACGTTCGGCACCAAGGACGTCACCCCCACCGACGTCGCGGCACCGGGACCCTGGTTCCAGGCATCTCCCGTGATCTTGTCCGTCCTCACGGTCGCCGGCGGCGTGGCCGGTCCCCTCCTGACGCCGCGGATCGAGTCCTACGCCGAGGCGTTCGGCGCCGGCGCCCACGAGCCCGTCCTGACCCTCTGGCACGGGTTCACCCCGGCGCTGTGGCTGTCGGTCGCCGCCGTCGTCGGCGGCATCGCCCTCTGGCTGCTCCGCCGACCCGTCGCGCACCTGCAGGAGACGCTCGTGCGTCGGCTGCACCTGCCCGACGCCGAGCGCAGCTACCACGCGGTCGTGCGCGGCGTCGACCGCGCGAGCGTCGAGGTCACGGGCTTCACGCAGCGCGGCTCTCTCCCGGTCTACCTGGGTGTCGTGCTCGTGGTGCTCGTGCTCCTCCCCGGCAGCGCCGCCATCAGGGCGTGGGGCTCACCGTCGATCTCCGTCGGCGACGGCGGTGCCTTCGAGCCCGACGACGCGCTACGCATCGCCACGGCGGCCCTCGTCTGTGGCGCCGCGCTGCTCACCGTCCGCTCCCGCCGACGCCTCCGTGCCGTGCTGATGCTCGGCGTCACCGGCTACGGCACGGCCCTGCTGTTCGTGCTGCACGGCGCCCCCGACCTCGCGCTCACCCAGGTCCTCGTGGAGACCTTCGCGCTGGTCACCTTCGTGCTGGTGCTGCGCCGCTTCACGCCGTTCTTCTCCGACCGGCCGTTCACCGCGGCCCGCCGGGTGCGCATCGCGATCGGCGCCACGGCCGGCCTGGCCGTGGCCGCGTACGCCGTGGTCGCGGCGAACGCCCGCACCGCATCGCCGGTCGGGCGGGCGTTCGAGGGTCCGGCCTACGACTTCGGCGGCGGCGAGAACATCGTCAACATCACGCTCGTCGACATCCGCGTGTGGGACACCTTCGGCGAGCTGGCCGTGCTCGTCGTGGCCGCCACCGGCATCGCGAGCCTCATCTTCCTCATCACCGACCGGGCCCAGTCCCACCGCGAGACCCGTCGGGCGCGCCCCAGCGCCACGGACGAGCGCGAGGACTGGCTGCCCGGCGCGGCCTCCCTCGACATCGAGCGCCGCTCCGTCGTCTTCGAGGTCGTGGCGCGCGCGGTGTTCCCCGTGCTGATGATCTTCTCGGTGTACCTCATGTTCACTGGCCACTACACGCCCGGCGGCGGGTTCGCAGGCGGGCTCGTCGCAGGGCTGGCGCTCGCCGTGCGCTACCTCGCCGGCGGTCGCCGCGAGCTCGACGCCGCCGCGCCCGTCGACGCCGGCGTCGTGCTCGGCTCGGGCCTGGCCATCGCCGCCCTGTCCGGGCTCGTGCCACTGCTCGTGGGTGCCAACACCTTCCAGAGCGGTGTCTTCGACATCCCCGTCCCGCTCCTCGGCGACGTCCACGTGGTCACCTCGGTGGCCTTCGACGTCGGCGTCTACCTCGTCGTCATCGGCCTCGCGCTCGACGTGCTGCGCAGCCTCGGCGGTGGCATCGACCGGCACGGCGAGCAGGGCCACACCGACTCCGGGCTGTCCGAGGAGTGCACGAGCGACGACGCGAAGGGGGCGAAGGCATGAGCGAGCGCCAGCGAGCGAACCGAGGGCTCCTCATGTCGGCGCGCCCGTACCATGCCCTTCCCACGGGGGTGACGACATGAGTGTCGATCTCGCCCTCGTGATCGCGATCGCCGTCCTGGTCGGCTGCGGCACGACGCTCATGCTCGAGCGCAGCCTGAGCCGGATCCTCGTCGGGTTCGTCATGGTCGGCAACGGCGTGAACCTGCTGTTCCTCGTGGCCTCCGGACCGAGCGGGGCGCCGCCGATCGTCGGCCGCGAGGACATCACCGACCCCCTCCCCCAGGCCATGGCCCTGACCGCCATCGTCATCACCCTCGGCGTCAGCGCGTTCGGCCTGGCCCTCGCCTACCGCTCCTGGCAGCTGTCCGGCAGCGACGACGTGAAGGACGACGTGGAGGACGACCTCGTGCGCCGTCGGGCCGAGGCCGACGAGACGTCCGGGACGTTCGACGAGCCCGAGACCAGCGTCCCCGACGAGGAAGGGGCCGACTCGTGACCCAGCTCGTCGTCCTGCCCGTGCTGCTCCCCCTGCTCGGCGCCGGCCTCTGCCTCGTGCTCGGCCGCTCCGCCCGCGCCCAGCGGATCGTCAGCGTCGCGGTGCTCGCGTCCGTCGTCGCCACCGCCGCCACCCTGCTGGTGCGCGCCGACACGCAGGGACCCCAGGCGCTCACGCTGGCCGGCTGGGGACCGGAGATCGGGATCACGCTGGTCGCGGACCGGCTCTCGGCGCTCATGCTGCTGGTCTCGTCGGTCGTCACCCTCGCCGTGCTGCTGTACTCCTTCGGCCAGGGCATCGTCGAGTACGGGCGCGACACCCCGCTCTCGGTGTTCCACCCCACCTACCTGGTGCTGAGCGCGGGCGTCTCCAACGCGTTCCTCTCGGCCGACCTGTTCAACCTGTTCGTCGGCTTCGAGGTGCTGCTGGCCGCCAGCTACGTGCTCATCACGCTGGGCGGCACGGAGGCGCGCATCCGGGCGGGCACGGTGTACATCGTCGTCAGCCTGCTGTCGTCGGTCGTCTTCCTCATCGCCATCGCGTGCGTGTACGCCGCGACCGGCACGGTGAACTTCGCGCAGCTCTCGCAGCGGCTCGGTGAGCTGGACCCGGCGGTCGCCCACATGCTGCAGCTGCTGCTGCTCACGGTGTTCTGCATCAAGGCCGCGGTGTTCCCGCTGTCGGCCTGGCTGCCGGACTCCTACCCCACCGCGCCCGCCCCGGTCACCGCCGTGTTCGCCGGACTGCTCACCAAGGTCGGCGTGTACGCGATCGTGCGCACCCAGACCCTGCTGTTCCCCGACGACTCGATGAGACCCCTGCTGCTGACGGCAGCGATCCTCACGATGGTGGTGGGCATCCTGGGCGCGGTCGCGCAGACCGACATCAAGCGCATCCTGTCGTTCACGCTCGTCAGCCACATCGGCTACATGCTGCTCGGCGTCGCGCTCGGCACGGAGCTGGCGCTGTCGGGCGCGGTCTACTACATCGCGCACCACATCACCGTGCAGACGGCGCTCTTCCTGCTGGCCGGACTGATCGAGTACCGCACCGGCACCACCAACCTCGACCGGCTCGGCGGGCTGGCACGGTCGGCGCCGATCCTGGCCGTCGCCTTCTTCGTGCCGGCGATGAACCTGGCCGGCATCCCACCCTTCTCGGGCTTCCTCGGCAAGGTCGCGCTCGGACGCGCCGGCATCGAGGCGGGCGACTGGCTCGCGGTCACGGCCGTGGTGGCCAGCGTCGCGGTCAGCCTCCTCACGCTCTACGCCATCGCCAAGGTCTGGAACCGCGCCTTCTGGCAGCCGGTCGACGACGACCTGGCCCAGTCCGTGGTCGACGACGGCTCCGACGTGTGGTCGCACGGTGCGATGCACGGGGGCGGCGACGTGAACACCCGCTTCCAGGCGACGTCGGCCTGGCAGCGCCTGGCCGAGGAGCAGCGGCTCCCCCTCGGCATGGGACTGCCGACGCTCGCGCTCGTCGTCGCCTCCGTGGCGCTCACCGTGCTCGCCGGGCCGTTGTTCGGCGTCACCGACGCCGCTGCCGTCGAGCTGCTGCAGCGCACCCCCTACATCACGGCGGTCCTGGGAGGTGGCGGCTGATGCCCCGCTGGCGGGTCGTCCTCGGCCTCACCGTCGTCTGGCTCCTGCTCTGGGGCTCCGTCACGCCCACGCTCGTGCTCGGCGGCCTCATCACGTCGGTCCTGGTGCTGCTGCTCTTCCCCTTCCCGCGGGCACCCTGGCGCTGGACGCTGCGACCGTGGCCGACGACCACCCTGGTCCTCCGGTTCGCCGCCGACATGCTGCGCGCGTCGGTGCAGGTGGCCTGGCTCGCCGTCCGTCCGTCCGCACCGCCGCCGAGCGCGGTCGTGCGCGTGCCGCTGGTGACCCGCTCGGAGCTGCTGCTCACCGCCACGGCCGAGCTGGTCTCCCTGGTCCCGGGCTCGTTGCTCGTCGAGCTCGACCCGGAGGCGCCGGCGCTCTACATCCACGTGCTCGACGCCCGCTCCCCCGAGCGCATCGAGCGGGCCATCGCCGCGGTCCACGAGCAGGAGCGTCGCGTCGTCGAGGCGTGGGCCCCCCGTGACGAGCGCGACGCCTACCGCCGCACCGTGCAGGAGGCCGCCTCGTGATCCCCGTCGCCGTCGCCTGCGCCACCATGCTGGTCGTCACCGGCGTGCTGTGCCTCGTCCGGATCGTGCGCGGCCCGACGATGCTCGACCGCACCGTCGCCGCAGACGTCTTCGTCGCCGCCTGCCTGTCCGCCGTGGGGGTCGAGGCCGCCATCAGCGGTCACGTCGACACCGCCCCCGTGCTGCTGGCCCTGGCGCTCGTGGGCTTCCTCGGCTCGGTCAGCATCGCGCGGTTCGCCGCACGCGACATCGACGCACCCCCGGAGGACCCATGACCACGTCCCTGATCGTCGACATCGTGTCCGGAGCCCTGCTGCTCGTCGGCAGCGCGCTCGCGCTCATCGCCGCCATCGGCCTGGTGCGCTTCCCCGACGTGCTCACCCGCATGCACGCAGCCACCAAGCCGCAGACCCTCGGCCTGCTCCTGGTGCTGGCCGGCCTGGCCCTGCGCATCCGCGACCCCGGCGCCCTCGCCATCATCGGGCTCGTCGCCCTCTTCCAGCTGTTGACCGCACCCGTCTCGGCGCACATGGTGGCGCGCGCCGCCTTCCGCACGGGCGTCGCCGACACCTCCCGCCTCGAGCGCAACGACCTCGACTAGTCCTTCCATTTCGGACACCTCCGGGGCACCACGTCCGGTCGAGATGCCCCGGAGGTGTCCGAAACGGAGGGACTGGAGCGACGTTGGTAGGTTCGGGGACGTGCGAATCGCCACCTGGAACGTCAACTCGATCCGCAGCCGCGTCGACCGCGTGACGGCCTTCCTGGAACGGCACGACGTCGACGTGCTGGCCATCCAGGAGACCAAGTGCCGCGAGGACCAGTTCCCCGCGCTCGAGCTCAGCTCGATGGGCTACGAGTACGTGCACGTGGGCCTCAACCAGTGGAACGGCGTGGCGCTGCTGTCGCGGGTGGGCCTCGAGGACGTGGCCACCTCCTTCGCCGACCAGCCGACGTTCGGCGACCCCGCGGTGGTCGAGCCGCGCGCCGTGGGCGCCACGTGCGGCGGTGTGCGGATGTGGAGCCTCTACGTCCCCAACGGCCGCGACCTCGAGCACGAGCACTTCACCTACAAGCTCGAGTGGCTCGACCGCCTTCGCGCCGACGCCGCAGGCTGGCTGGCCGCCGACCCCGACGCGCAGATCGCGCTCACCGGCGACTGGAACATCGCCCCCCAGGACGACGACGTCTGGGACATGGCGGCCTTCGACGGCAAGACCCACGTGTCGGCACCCGAGCGTGCCGCGTTCGCGAGCTTCGTCGACACCGGCTTCAGCGACGTCGTCCGCCCGCACGCCCCCGGCCCCGGCACCTACACGTACTGGGACTACCAGCAGCTCGCGTTCCCGAAGAAGCGCGGCATGCGCATCGACTTCGTGCTCGGCTCCCCCGCGCTGGCCGCGCGCGTCGAGGGTGCCTTCATCGACCGCGAGGAGCGCAAGGGCAAGGGCGCCAGCGACCACGCCCCCGTGGTCGTCGACCTCGGCTGAGGTCGTTATCGTGACGCAGTCGCCCAGCGTGACGGCACCGGACCGGCTCCTCGCCCCTCCGTGCGGAGACGCTCCGACCGCCCCGCCCCCGTCCCGAGCGCCCAGGGAGGTCAGTCGTGCCACCTCGTGAGACCACCGACGCCCCGCCGCTCGGACCCGACTCGCGTCTCGTCGTCCGCCGCGACGGCGCCCTGCTGACTCTCGAGATCTCGCTCGCACGGCCCGCCCACACCCTCGTGGTGCGCCAGCGCGACACCCTGCGTGAACGACGCGTCCCCGTGACCGACGGCACCGCGACGTTGGACCTCGACGACCTCTGGGCCTGGAGCGGTGACTTCGAGCGCTTCCTCGACCTCTGGCTCCTCGTCGGCGAGTCCGCGGACGAGGTCCGGCTCGGCGGGTTCGCCCACACCGACCGCGACGCGGCCTTCGGCCAGCACGTGGTCGTCCCCGGCGACGGGACCGAGGTCGTGCCCCACCGCGGCCTGACCTTCACGATGTCGCGAGCCGGGAACGCCGCGGTCCACGTGGGCCCACCGCGGCGGCAGGACGTGCGCACCGCCACCGACCGCATGACCACACGTCGCGGCAACCTGCACGTGTCCGCGCGGTTCACCACGGGCAACAACCTCCTCGGCCGAATCCGCCTGCTGGCCGTGGTGCGTGACACCGGCGAGGAGCACGAGCTGCCGATCACCGCCACGTACGACGAGGAGTCCACGCGGCGTAGGGCCGGCAACCGGCACTACGGCGTCGACTTCGAGGTGCCGTTCCAGCAGATCGCACCCGACGGACGCCTCGACGGAACCGTGCTCGACCTCGTCTACGAGATGGAGTTCGCCGACGGCGCTACACCGCTGCGTCGCGGCATCGTCATGCCGTCGCTGGTGGGCCGTCGCGGCCTGCGCGAGATGTTCGCCCGCGGACCCGAGCACGCCACGACGTTCATCCCCTACCGCACGTCGAAGGCGCACCGCGTCGCGTTCAACATCGAGACGACGACGCGCGAGCTCCTGCGGTACCGCCGGCGCCTCGCCGTCGTCGCGCCGCTGCTCAGCCTGCTGCGGCCGTTCCTGCGCGTCTGGCTCGTCGGCGAGCAGCCGTTCAAGGCCCAGGACAACGGCTACCACTTCTTCCGCTGGGTGCGGCTCAACCGGCCGAGGCGCCGCGTGTACTACGTGGCCGACCCCGGCCTGTCCAACCTCGCGGAGCTGCAGGACCTCGGCCAGGTGGTCATGCGCGGCTCGCGTCAGCACCTGCGTCTCAACCTGGTCGCGTCGCGGATCCTCTCCACCCACCACGCCGACTACCTCCTCGCCTCCCGCTCCCCCGGGTACCGGCGCTGGGTGCGCGGTCGTCGCGTCTTCCTGCAGCACGGCGTGATGGGCACCAAGAACATGGCGCACCTGTACGGGCGCCGGGCTCCCGGCTTCCGCACCGACGACGTCATCGTCAGCTCGACCTTCGAGGCCGAGATCCTGCGCAACGACTTCGGCTACGAGGCCGCTCAGGTGCACGTGACCGGTCTGGCGCGGTTCGACCGGCTGCTCGACGGCAGCGTCGAGCCCGACCGCGCACTCCTGGTCATCCCGACCTGGCGCGACTGGCTGCTGAACCCCAACGACGTGCCGGACAGCGAGTACGCGCAGGCCTGGTCGGCCGTGCTCGACCACCCCCGCGTGCGCGCCATGGCCGACGACGGCGTCGAGGTCCGGTTCATCCTGCACCCCAACATGCGCGCCCACTCGGCCCTGTTCGACCGACCCTGGGTCACGGTGCTGCCGTCGGGCGCGACGAACGTCCAGGACCTCATGAAGTCCAGCGCGGCGCTCCTCACCGACTACTCGAGCGTCGGGTTCGACTTCAGCATGCTCGAGCGTCCGGTGTTCTACCTGCAGTTCGACCGACGTCTCTACCTGGCCGGCGGCGGCTCCCACCTCGACCTCGATGCCCAGCTGCCCGGCCGCATCGCCTTCGACGTCGAGACCGCCGTGCGCCTCGTGACCGAGTCGGCTGCCGGGGGCTTCGTCGCCGACGAGGAGTCACGGGCGCGGGCGCGTCGCTTCCTGGACCACCGCGACCTGGAGTCCTCGCGCCGCATCCACGACCTCGCGATGCGGCGGTCGTCGCCCCTGGTGGCCGTCCGCCGCGTGCGCGCGAGCGTCTGGTCGATGCGCCTGTTCGAGACGTTCCGGCGCAGCAAGGCCTACGGACCGGCCATGCGGATGCTGTTCCGCATCGCACGGCTGCTCCCTCGGCAGGACGTCGTGGTGCTCGAGAGCGGCCTGGGCAAGCAGTACGGCGACAGCCCACGTGCCATCCACGAGGAGCTCCTGCGCCGTGGCACGCCGTTGCACCTGACCTGGGTCAACGACACCTCCACCCGTATCCCGGGTGACGACGTCGAGAAGGTGCGTCGGCTCTGGCCCCGGTACTTCTGGCGTCTGGGCCGGGCCCGCTACTGGGTCAACAACCAGAACTTCCCGCACTACCTGCGGCCGTCCTCACGCACCCGCTACCTGCAGACGTGGCACGGGACGCCGCTGAAGCGCATGCAGCACGACATCGACGGCATCGGCGAGCGCGACCCCGAGTACCTCGAGAAGGTCACCCGGATGACCGGCTACTGGGACGCACTCGTCTCGCCCAGCCCCTACGCCACCGAGTGCTTCCGCTCGGCGTTCCGCTACACCGGCGAGGTGCTCGAGTCCGGGTACCCCCGCAACGACCTCTTCCACTCGGCCGACGCCGCAGCCCGGGCCCGGCTCGTGCGGCAGCGTCTGCGCATCCCCGAGGACCGCAAGGTCGTGCTCTACGCGCCGACCTTCCGCGACGACGTGAAGCGCGGCAACAGCTTCCTGGCCGACCTGCGGCTCGACCTCGACCTGCTGCAGCGCAGGCTCGGCGACGAGTACATGGTGCTGCTGCGCTTCCACTCCATCGTCAAGGGCCGGCCCGAGGTGCGGGCCGAGCAGATGGACTTCGTCCGCGACGTCACGCTGTTCCCCGACGCCCAGGACCTGCTGCTCGTGGCCGACGTGCTCATGACCGACTACTCCTCGATCATGTTCGACTACGCCGCCCTCGACCGGCCGATGGTCTTCTTCACCTACGACCTCGACCACTACCGCGGGTCGCTGCGCGGCTTCTACCTCGACTTCGAGGACGTCGCGCCGGGCCCGCTCGTGCGCACCAGCGAGGAGGTCGCCGACGCGCTCGCCGACCTCGACGCCCTGCGCGAGACGTACGCCCCCCAGCGCGCGGCGTTCATGGAGCGCTTCGCACCGCTCGACGACGGTCACGCCGCCGCGCGGGTCGTCGACGGCTTCTTCGGCCCTGCGGGCTCGTAGGGCCGTCGCCCGGTCCGGGGGTCAGCTGCCCCAGGTGGGCCGCAGCGGCATGTGGGCGTCGCCGTCGGGCCCGACCTTCACGCCCAGCACCTGGTGCAGGCCGATCTCGTTGCGCTCGAAGGCGAGGCGCGAGCCGGCCATGTAGAGCCCCCACACCTTGGCGATGCCGAGGCTGACCTCGCCGAGAGCCTCGTCCCAGTGCTCCTCGAGGTTCTGCGACCAGCCCTGCAAGGTGAGGGCGTAGTGCTCGCGGATGTCCTCGACGTGGCGCACCTCGAGCCCGTGGTCGTGCATGGCCGACACGATCGTGCCGACCGGGGCCAGCTCGCCGTCGGGGAAGACGTAGCGGTCGATGAACGCGCCCGCCTTCGGCGACAGCGACCCGTCGCGCCGGGTGATGCAGTGGTTGAGCATGCGACCCCCGACCCGCAGCTTCCCCTGGAGGAAGGCGAAGTAGTCGGGGTAGTTGCGCACGCCGATGTGCTCCATCAGGCCGATGGACGAGACGGCGTCGAAGTCGCTCTCGCCCACGTCGCGGTAGTCGCTGAACCGCACCTCGGCCAGGTGGTCCAGACCCTGGTCCTTGATCGCCTGCTGCGCCCACTGCGCCTGCTGCTCGCTGAGCGTGACGCCGAGGGCCTGCACGCCGTAGTGCTCGGCGGCGTGGCGCACCATGCCGCCCCAGCCGCAGCCGACGTCGAGGAGCCGGTCGCCCGGACCGAGCCCGAGCTTGCGGCACACCAGGTCGTACTTCTCGTACTGAGCCTGCTCCAGCGTGGCGTCCTCGGTGGGGAAGACGGCGCAGGTGTAGGTCATCGACGGGCCGAGCACCAGCTCGTAGAACCGGTTGGACACGTCGTAGTGGTGGTGGATCGCCTCGGCGTCGCGCGCCTTGCTGTGCCGCATCCCCTCCACCACACGGCGCCAGCGCGGCAGGTGCTCCTCCGGGGGAGGCGGCGGCGGCTTGAGGTTCGACAGACCGAGGCTGCGGACGATCTGCAGCAGCTCGGCCGGGCCGGGCACCTTGAGCCGCAGGCGGCTCTGCACCAGGGTCATCAGGTCGTAGGGGTTGGCCAGCGACACGCCCTCGATCTCGAGGTCGCCGGCCACGAAGGCGCGGCCGAAGCCGAGGTCCCCGGGGGCGGTCATCAGGTAGGCCAGTCCGCGCTCGGTGCGCAGGCGGACGGTGATGTCGGCGTCCTCGGGCCCGGCGCTGCTGCCGTCGTAGGCCTCGAAGCGGAAGGGCATGCCATCGCGCATGAGGCGCTCGACGGCGCCGGCGATGGTGAGGGTGTCGGTGTCCCGCGTGATGATGCTCATGAGTTCCTCACGGCTTTCTCGTACAAGGAGCTGAGTCGCCCCTCGGGGTCGTGCTCGGCGCGCACGGCGTCGAGCGCCGCGGTGCCGTACAGGTCGGCGAAGGTGGCCTCGTCGTAGAAGGCCTCGGAGTACAGCGACTTGTGGCCGCCGAGGGTGTGCACGTGCTCCTCGATGCGCCGGTTCACCAGGCCGTCGGGAGAGCCGACCGGCACGACGACGGTGCCCCAGAAGCCCAGGTTCACGTAGGTCTCGCCCGGACGCAGCGGGTAGCCGGGCCAGGAACGGGTGGTGCGCAGCGGGCACAGCCACACCGGCCGCATGCCGACCTCGGCGTCGAACCAGGAGAGGAACTCCGGGACCGCGGCCACCGGGACCTCCACGTCCTGGATGACCTTCTCGCGGCCGGGAACCTTCTTCACGCGGTCGAGCAGCCGGCTGACGCCGACCTTCGCGTCGAGCGCGATGATCCGGTGGTAGACGTCGGAGCGTCGCCAGCGTCGGGGCCAGACGCGACGCACCCACGGGTTCTGGGCACCGAAGGCGGCCGAGCACCAGAACCAGTCGGTGTCCCAGCGCCACAGGTAGTCGTGCATCGTGAGGCGGTCGGTCTCGCGGCGCTGGAGCGAGCGGTAGAACACGTCCTGGCCGGTGTAGTCCGACGTCGGACCGGGCTCGTCGGTGAACCGGGCCAGCGTCACGTACACCTCGTCGGGCGCGAAGGCGGTGGCGTCGAGCCCGTGGACCGGTTCGCCGTGCCAGGTGCCGGACTCGGCGACCTCGCCCAGCATCGTCGCGGCGTCGGCGGCGTCGTCGAGGCGGACGTGGCGCAGCGCGACGTAGGGCGGCACGGCCTCGAGACGGATGCGCAGTCGCGTGGCGTAGCCGAGGCTGCCGTAGGAGTTGGGGAAGGCGTCGAACAGCGCGTCGCCGGGCTTGCAGGTGACGATCTCCCCCGCGCCGGTGAGCACGTCCATCTCCAGGACCGACTCGTGCGGGAGGCCGTTGCGGAACGACGTCGACTCGATGCCGAGCCCCGTGACGGCGCCGCCGAGCGTGATGGTGCGCAGCTGCGGGACCACGTAGGGGATCAGACCGTGCGGGAGGGTGGCGTCGACCAGGTCCTCGTAGGTGCACATGCCCTGGACGTCGGCGGTGCGCTCGCCGACGTCGAGGGCGACGACCCCGTCGAGGCCGTCGACGTCGAGGCCGGGGACCCCTGGGTCGGCACGTGGGCGGAACAGGTTGGACGTGCGCTTGGCGAGGCGGACCGGAGCGCCGGCCGGGATCGCCGCGTAGGAGCCGAGCAGCCTGTCGACCGCCCGCTGGTGCTCGCTCCAACCCTTCACCCGCCCAGACTAGGGCGGCGGGAGGGCGGACCTCCACCCGGGATGGTTGCAGACGTCAACGACCCAGGGGTGACGCCTCGTCCGGCTCCTCAGCGCGCGTCGGGCAGTCGCCAGACCAGTGCCTCGCCGTCACCGGCGACGAGGACGCGTTCGACGTCGGTCGCGCGGAGCTCGTCGCCCGGCCCGAGGCGGACGCCGTCGGCCACCACCTCGCCGCGCGTGACGTGGACGAGGACCTTCGCGGCACCGGTGACCTCCAGCGGCCTGTCGCCCCGAGGACGCGCCACCAGGAGCTCGGCGTCGGCATGGACGGGCACGGTCGGATGGAGCCCGGGCTTCTCCGGCACCTTCGCGGAGGCGTACTGCGGCGCGGCGTCGTGACGGGAGCGCAGCATCATCTGCACGAACCGCAGCGGCTCGGTCGGGGAGGCGTTCAGCTCGGCGTGCTCGGCCCCCTCACCGGCGCTCAACCGCTGCGCCACGCCCGGCGCGATCGTGCCCGCGTGGCCGGTGGTGTCGCGGTGCGCGAGTGCCCCCTCGAGCACCCAGGTGACGATCTCGACGTCGGCGTGGCGGTGGGCGTCGTACCCGCGACCCGGCGCGACGAGCTCCTCGTTGATCGCCACGAGAGGACCGAACGCCACGTTGTCGGGGTCGTAGTGCGCGCCGTAGGAGAACGAGTGGAGCGTGCGCACGCCCTCGCCCTCGGTGACGTAGCGCTCGCCCGCGCGGCGGACCCGACTAGGCATAGCCGAGCTCGTGCAGCCGTGCGTCGTCGATGCCGAAGTGGTGCGCGATCTCGTGCACCACGGTGATGCCGACCTCGTGCACCACGTCGTCCTCGGTGTCGCAGATCGCGAGGGTGGGGTTGCGGTAGATCGTGATGCGGTCGGGCAGGACTCCCCCGTAGGCGGTGTCGCGCTCGGTGAGCGCCACGCCGTCGTAGAGCCCCAGCAGGTCGGGGTCCTCGGGCGGGGCGTCGTCCTCGACGAACAGCACCACGTTGTCGAGCATCGCCGTCAGCTCGGGGGGCACTTGCGCGAACGCGGCCTCGACCAGCTCGGCGAACCGGTCCTCGCTCATCTCCACCACGGGTCCATCCTGCCCGAGCGCTCCACGGCCGTCGGGGCGGAGCACGCGGGGTGACGGGCGCGTCCCGTCGGCCTCCGTGGCCCCGTATGCTGGGGCGGCCGCGCCCCCTTCGTCTAGCGGCCCAGGACGCCGCCCTTTCAAGGCGGTAGCGCGGGTTCGAATCCCGTAGGGGGTACCAGATCTCCCCTCGCCCGAGCCGTCTCAATGTGATCTTGGTCACTTCTGGGCTCTTTTCCAGGAATATGCCCTGACCTGCGAAAACTCGAGTTGGACGCGTGTAGTTCTCGACCTACGATGACCCCATGGTCGCCGTCCTCCTCACCTTCGTCAGTCTCGTCCTCACTCTCGCCATCGGCGCCGTCTTCCTGCTCGGGGCCCACCAGCTCGTGACCATGATCGTGCGCCACCTCGAGACCCGTCCGACATACTCGGACGATGCCCGCCGGACGCTTCGCTCCCTCGCCGTCCGGCGACCTGCACGTCGGTAACCTCCGCACCGCGCTCCTCGCCTGGCTGTTCGCCCGCTCGACGGGACGCAGCTTCCTGATGCGCGTCGAGGACCTCGACCGCGTCCGCGCCGGCTCCGAGGAGCAGCAGCTGGCCGACCTGCGCGCCCTCGGCATCGACTGGGACGGACCCGCCGTGCGCCAGAGCGAACGTCGCGACGTCGTCGACGCCGCCATCGCCACCCTCGAGTCGGCGGGCCTGACCTATCCGTGCTTCTGCACCCGTCGTGAGGTGCAGGAGGCGGCGAGCGCACCCCACCTGCCGCCCGGTGCCTACCCGGGGACCTGCCGCGACCTGACCGCCGACGAACGCACCGCGCGCGCCGCCGAGCGGCCGGCGGCCCTGAGGCTGCGGTCCGCGACGCCCACGTGGACCGTGCACGACGAGCTCCACGGCGACGTCGAGGGAGCCGTGGACGACTTCGTCCTGCGTCGCAACGACGGCGTGCCGGCCTACAACCTGGCCGTCGTGGTCGACGACGCGGCGCAGGACGTGGACCAGGTGGTGCGCGGCGACGACCTGCTGACGTCGGCGCCGCGACAGGCCAACCTCGCCACGCTGCTCGGCCACGCCCAGCCGACGTACGCGCACGTGCCGCTCGCCGTGAACACCCAGGGCGTCCGCCTGGCCAAGCGCGACGGGGCGGTCACGCTCCGCGAGCTCGGCCGCGACCAGGCCTGGGCCATGATCACGGCGTCGCTCGGCCTGAGCGGTGACACCCCGTCCGACCTGCTCGCATCCTTCGACCCCGCATCACTCCCGCGGCAGCCCTGGACCGTGGTCGGCTGAGGCCGCCCCTTTCCCTTCCCCCGGGCGGTAGGTGGCCCGCACTGCCGGACCACCCAGAGGTGGGAGAGCCGCGGATGGCGGCGCCGTGTCCGCGCACCACCTACCTCGGCCCCGGAGGCACCGCAGCCACACGAGCAGTCGTTCAGAAACGGGCGAGGAAGTCCTCCACCAGACGGGTCACGGCCTCGGGCTGCTCGATGGTGCTCGAGTGCCCCGCCTTCGGCACGACCTCGAGGCGAGCACCGGCGATGCCGGCCACGATCGCCTCGGCCTTGGCCACCGGCGTGGCCACGTCGTCCTCCCCCACGATCACCAGGGTCGGTGCCTCGATCCGGTCCAGCTCCGGAGCGATCGGGTCGCGATCGGTCACCCCGAGGATCGCCGCGCGCATGCCTCGGCGGTCGACCGTGGCCAGCTTCGCCATCCACGGGCCGACGACCTCGTCGCGCCGCGACGAGCCGAGCAGGTCCGGGCCGAACATGATCGGCTCGACCTTCGAGCGCACCGGCCCCATGCCGAGCCAGCGGTAGACCCGCGCCAGCGTGCGGTACTGCGCGACCTTCTCGGGGTCCTCGGGGCCGGCGCTGGTGTCGAGCAGCACGAGCGAGAGCACCCGTTCCGCGTGTTGGGCCGCGAGCCTCATGCCCACGAACCCGCCCATCGACAGACCGGCGTAGTGCACCGCGTCGAGGCCCAGGTGGTCCAGCAGCGCCACCAGGTCCCCCGTGAGCGAGTCCATGTCGGCAGCGCGGTCCGCTGCGGCCGGGGTGTCCCCCTGGCCGCGCCAGTCCACCGTGATGCAGCGATACCGATCCTTCAGCGCCGCCACCTGCGGGTGGAACATCCACCCGCTGAACAGCAGGCCGTGGCCCATCACCAGCGTCGGCGCACCGGGCGACGGCTCGCCGGAGTCGGTGTAGTGGAACGAGATCCCGTTGACATGAGCGTGTGGCACGGGTCACAGGGTGCCACACTCCCTGGCGCATCCCGGGCGCACCGAACCGGGGCCGGACGCACCACGGCCCGGCACCCACGCGGGTGCCGGGCCGTGACGCGGGTCCGATCGATCAGATGAGGCCCTTCTCCTCCAGCCACTCCTTGGCGACGGTGGCGGCCGAGGCCTTCTCGTCGCCGTCGACACGGCCGTTGAGCTCGATGAGGTCCTCCGTCGTCAGCTCGGCCGAGACCGCGTCGAGAGCGTCCTCGACCACGTCGCTGGACTTCGCGTCGTTGATCAGCGGGATGATGTTCTGCGCCGCGATCAGGTTCTCCGGGTCCTCGAGGGTCACGAGGTCGTTGGCCTTGATCGAGGGCGTCGTCGAGTAGATGTTCGCGACGTCGACGTCACCGTCCTTGAGCGCCTTGATCGTGGCCGGTCCACCGGCGTCGCTGATGGGCGTGAACTCCACGTCCTTGGCGCCGTAGACCTTCTTCAGGCCGGGGACGCCGTAGGGCCGGGTCTCGAACTCGGGGTTCGCGCCGACCTTGACCGTGCCGAGCTTGGCGAGGTCGCCGATCGAGGTGATGCCCTCGGACTCGGAGAGCTCCCGGGTGACGTTGTAGGAGTCCTTGTCCTCGGCCGGGGCGGGCTCGAGCGTCTCGAGCTCGCCCGGCAGCGCGTCGTCGAGCGCGTCCTCGACCGCACCGGGCTCGGTGGCCGTGGCGTTCTTGTCGAAGTAGAGCAGCAGGTTGCCGGTGTACTCGGGGATGAGGTCGATCTCGCCGCCCTCGAGCGCGGGGATGTAGGCCTCGCGCGCACCGATGCGCAGCTTCTTCTCGACCTTGACGTCCTTGGCCTCGAGGGCCTGGGCGTAGATCTCGGCGACGATCTCGGCCTCGGTGAAGTCGGCCGAGCCGACGACGATCGTGTCGGAGTCGGACGCGCCGGCCTCCGTGGGGTCACCGCCGCAGGCGGTGAGGGTGAGGGCGGCGGCCGCGAGGGCGGCGCCGATCCCGATCTTGTGCACGGACATGTCTCTCCTTGGGGGTGGTCGTGCTCAGGTGGTGGAAGTCTGGGTGGTGGAGGTCTGGGTGGTGGAGGTCTGGGTGGTGGCTGTCTCGATGGTGTCGTCGCGCGAGGAGCCGGCGCCCCGCGTCGGGCGGGCGCTGCGGGCGGCAGCACCCTGCGCGACGGCGAACAGGCCGTCGAGCAGGAGCGCCAGGACGACGACCACCACGGACCCGCCCACCATCTGGGGGTAGTCGCGGACGGCCTGGCCGTCGAAGATGAAGCGGCCGAGCCCGCCGAGCGAGACGTAGGCGGCGACCGTCGCCGTGGCCACCACCTGCAGCGTGGCGGCCCGGAAGCCGCCGACGACGAGTGGCAGGCCCAGAGGGACCTCGACCTTGGTGAGGATCTGCCACTCCGTCATGCCTTGGGCGCGTGCGGCGTCGACCGTCTGGGGATCGACGGACTCGACGCCGGAGTAGGCGCCGGCCAGCAACGGCGGCACGGCGAGGACCACGAGGGCCAGGATCGGTGCGCCGAGGCCGATGCCGAGCAGCAGGGTGAAGACGGTCAGCACGCCGAGCGTCGGCAGAGCGCGCAGGGCGCCGGTGACGCTGATCGCGAGCCCGCGGAAGCGGCCCGTGTGGCCGATGTAGAGACCCAGCGGGACCGCGATCGCCGCGGCCACCGCGATCGTGAGGCTCGTGTACCCGAGGTGCTCGACCACCCGGTTCGGGATGCCGCGCTCGCCGGACCAGTTCGCGCCGTCGGTGAGCCAGGCTGCGGCGTCGGAGACCACGCTCATCGCTTCGCTCCGCTCGTCTGCGCCCACGGCATGAGCGTGCGTCCGGCCAGCACCAGGAGGGCGTCGATGACCAGGGCCAGCACCACGATGCCGACCAGGCCGACCATGATCTCGGTCAGGAAGTCACGCCGGTAGCCGTTGGTGAACAGCGACCCGAGGTTGGAGACACCGATGAGCGCGCCGACGCTCACCAGGCTGATCGTGGAGACGCTCACGACCCGCAGCCCGGCCAGCAGCACCGGACCGGCGAGCGGCAGCTCCACCCCGAAGCCCCGCTGTCGCGACGAGTACCCGGTGGCGGTGGCGGAGTCGAGCACCGCCGGGGACACCGACTCGAAGGCGTCGGCGGCCGTGCGGACCATGATGGCCACGGCGTAGAGGCTGAGCGCGACGACCACGTTGAGCGGGTCGAGGAAGCCGGTGCCGATGATGCCCGGCAGCGTGACGAACAGGGCCAGCGACGGGATCGTGTAGAGCACGCTGCCCGCCCCGAGCAGCGTGCCGCGCAGCCTCGGGTGCCGGCTGGCGTACCAGCCGATGGGCACGGCCAGGACGAAGCCGATGACGATCGGCACCAGGCTGAGCCAGGTGTGGGCCCAGAAGAGCTCGAGCACCATGTCGCGGTTCTGCCACGCCCACTCCACGGCTCAGTCCTCCAGCACGCCGGCGGGGCGCCCCGTGGCGTCGACGACGACACGGCGGCCGTCACGATCCTCCACGCGCAGGGACCGGCCCCCCTTGTCGAGGCCGACGAAGCTGGCGACGAAGTCGTCGGCCGGCGCGGCGAGGATGTCGGCCGGTGCGCCGACCTGCGCGATCTCGCCGCCCTTCTTGAGGATCACGACCTGGTCGCCCAGGGCAAAGGCCTCGTCGATGTCGTGGGTGACGAAGACGATGGTCTTGTCCAGGTCGCGCTGCAGTCGGCGCAGCTCGCCCTGCAGCTCGAGCCGGACGATGGGGTCGACGGCGCCGAACGGCTCGTCCATGAGCAGGATGTTGGGGTCGGCCGCGAGCCCGCGCGCCACCCCGACGCGCTGCTGCTGCCCCCCGGACAGCTGCCCGGGGTACTTGCGCGCCTGGGACTCGTCGAGCCCGACCGTGCGCAGCACCTCGAGCGACCGCTCGCGCGCCGCCTTCTTGTCGGTGCCGTTGAGCCGGAGCACGGTGGCCACGTTGTCGACGACCTTGCGGTGCGGCAGGAGGCCGGCGTGCTGCATGACGTAGCCGATGCTGCGGCGCAGCTGCACGGGCTCGGAGGTCGCGACGTCGACGTCGTCGATGAGCACCTGCCCGGCACTCGGGTCGACCATGCGGTTGACCATGCGCAGCAGCGTGGTCTTGCCACACCCCGACGAGCCGACGAACACGGTCGTCGTGCGCGACGGGATGGTGAGGTCGAAGGAGGCGACGGCCTGGGTCCCGTCGGGGAAGGTCTTGCCGACGGACCGGTACTCGATCATGGGACGACAGTCTTCACGGCCGCACCGACATCGGCAATCGGAAACGTGTCGACGGGCAGCCCGGCGGCGCGCCACGCGTGGATCCCACCGACCACGTCGGTGGCGTCCAGACCCAGGGATCGCAGCGCTGCAGCGGCGAGCGAGGACGTGTAGCCCTCGGTGCAGAGCACGATCCACTCGGCGTCCCACGTGGCCTCCGCCAGGCTGGCGCCGGACTCCGGGTGCAGACGCCACTCGAGGTGGTTGCGCTCCACGTGGAGGGCGCCGGGCACGATGCCGTCGGACTCACGCTGCCACTGCGGGCGGATGTCGACGAGCCGGGCGCCGGCCCTCGTGCGGTGCGCCGCCTGGTGAGGACTGACCCGGACCAGCCGGCTGCGGGCGTCGGCCAGCAGCGCGTCGACCGAGGCGAAGCGTGCCGCCCTGCGGGGCGGCTCGGCCGCGAGCGCGCTCACGAGGCAGCCTGCCGAGCGTCCCGTGCGGGCGCCTCGACCTCCGGGTCGTCGGTCCAGACGTGGGCGAGCCGGACGAGTCGAGCCGATCCGTCTCCGTCGGGCTCGACGTCGAAGAAGTCCATCCGCTCCAGGGGCGGGGAGTAGACGTGGACACTGACCGCCGTGCCGGGGAGGACGTTGCGCACGTCGTGCACGTACCCGGGGCCGAAGGCGACGACGTCCCCTCGCGTGCGAGTGGCGCCGTCGGCCTCGCGGACGGCGGGGTCCCACACGGTCTCCTCGAGCTCGCCGGACACGACGGTGAAGGCGCCGCTCGACCCGCCGTGCCCGTGCAGCTGGGTGCCCTGCTCCCGGGTCCAGGAGATGAGCCAGACGTCGACGTCGTCGTCGTGGTGCAGGCGCACGTGCCAGCGCTCGTCGGGGTCGGCGTGCACGGAGTGCAGCTCGGCGCGGACCTCGTCGGCCACACAGGTCGCGCGCTCGACCAGCTGGGCGAGGGGCAGTGCGCGGCGGTGACGGCGAGGCTTCATGGGTCGATCGAACCGCGCCGCGACCGTTCGCGGGCGGGGTCCCGGCATGCGGACGCACCGCTGGGCGCCGACGTGCGGTGATAGGCGAGCCCCCGTTTTGTGGTCGCCCGACCCCATGGGATAGAGTGACCGTCGCGGTTACGCCGCACTGCAAGGCCCCGTGGCGCAGTTGGTTAGCGCGCCGCCCTGTCACGGCGGAGGTCGCCGGTTCGAGTCCGGTCGGGGTCGCAGAGGAACGAGAAGAGGGCCCGCGCCATCAGGTGCGGGCCTTCTTCGTGCTCCGGCGCCGGTGTCCAGTGCGTCACAGTCGGAATGCTCGGCGGAGCCAAGATGGTTGAACGTTCCATGACTTCCACGACCACGAGCGAGTACGTCCTCGACGACACGGCCCTCGACACGCTGTTCCGCGAGGCGCGCACGGCGAACACCTTCACCGACGAGCCCGTGACGGTCGAGGAGATCCGCGCCGTCCACGCGGTGACCAAGTTCGGCCCCACGGCCATGAACAACCAGCCCCTGCGGATCGTCCTCGTGCAGAGCCCCGACGCCCGCGCCCGTCTCGTCGAGCACATGAGCGGCAGCAACAAGGCCAAGACCTCCACGGCCCCGCTCGTCGCGATCCTGGCGGCCGACACGGACTTCCACGACCACCTGCCGGAGTTCTTCCCGCCCTTCCCCGGTGCCCGCGACATGTACGACGCCGACGAGGCCATGCGCTTCCAGCAGGCCGAGTTCAACGCGGCCCTGCAGATCGCCTACTTCCTCATGGGGGTGCGCGCGACCGGTCTGGCCGCCGGACCCATGGCGGGCTTCGACCGCAGCGGCGTCGACCGTGACTTCCTGGGCGGCACGAGCTGGCGGTCGCAGCTCGTGGTGAACCTCGGCCACCCCGGCCCGGACGCCTGGCAGGAGCGCCTCCCGCGCATCGAGTTCGACGACGCGGTGCGCGTCGTCTGACGTCCGGCCCCCCTTTGCCGCACCCACCCAAACCGGTTTCAGGTCCGCCGATCCGGTGCGATAAGGTGGCGGTCGCCCGCTCACGGGCGACGGTCAGGTAGCTCAGTTGGTAGAGCGTCCGCCTGAAAAGCGGAAGGTCAGCGGTTCGACCCCGCTCCTGACCACCAGAGCGGTCCCGGTGATCGGGACTGCTTTCCGGGGTAATTGTTTCCCCTCGAATCCCAGACTCAGATCGAAGATGGCCCGCGGAAGTCGCGGGAGGGTTTGATTTCTCAAACCTGCCCGATCAAGGAGTGAGTGGATGCCCGCTACTGAGCCCGCGGGCAGGTCCGAAGGCCGTCGAGCCACGCTCACGGAACTGGGCCTCCGCGTTGCTGCGTGTCGCACTGAACTTGGACTGAGCCTGGCGTCTGTCGCCGAGGCCGTTGGGGTCCACCACTCCACGCTGTCGAGACTTGAACGCGGCCAACAGGACCTCGGCGCGAGTCATCTCCCGATGCTTGCCCAGGCCCTCGACGTCAGCGTCCGTGTGTGGTGACGTGTGACGCAGCGATCTAACTTGAGGACGCGTATCTTCGAAGTGTCTGGCGGCTCGGGCGGCGCTTACCACCTCGATAGGACTAACGCCATGGGTGACACCGCCGACATCCCGTACGACGAGCTAGCACCAGAGCAGCGGGCCGTGACCCGGCACCAGTGGGATGTCGACATCAGGGCGACCCGCGAGGCTCTGAACTATGCGGAGCGCTTTGCCTCAAAGGGCCGCGCCTACGTGGAGGCAGCCTCCGATGAGTCCGTAATTCGTCGCAGCGGGGCGCGCTAGCCGATGGAAAGCCGATCAGCCGCGCCTATGCCTGGCTGAATTCTTGGCAGCGCAGTCATACATTTGCGCAAGCGCAGCAGGAGGCCCACTCACGACATTGGATCGAACAGAGGAGGTCACGCCTCGGGGCAAGTCTTTCCGGCGACGATCTGAAGGCTATAGCGAACCTCTTGCTGAAGTTCTTGCCCGTCGTGCAGATAGTTGACGCGCACGGCCCCAGACGAGCCTGCACCGGTCCGCGCGCGGACGCCGACCCAGAGAAACCATGTCTGGGCCGGCTTGATAACCGCGCCGGGAACAGACTGACCTTCCTCCTTTAAAGTCTCTTCGGCCCCGGGATAGGCGGGTGGCCACTGAGACCAGACCAGCCCATTCGCTTTCTTGTCGCTAGGCACGATCGCTGCGCCAACGATCTCCAGTCCCTGGGCATCGATCAGTTCTGCGGACTCGAGCGTGACGTCTGACTGAGTAGTGTTCTTGAGTAGTGCCTGCCCGAACGTCTTCGGCTCGCTGCCATTCGCCTGGCAAAGAGTCCACGCCGATCCGACATCGAGCGCCTCGCCGGTCCGGACTCCATTGCTCGAACAGCTCGCCGTGGCCGCGACCAACAAGGCAACGGCTAGGACCGCCGCGACCCGTCGAGACTGGGACGAAACCCGTACAGGTGAACCTCTCACGTGAGCCCTTGCATGGCGATGACTCGGGCGTCACCACCGGGGAAGTCGGCGCTGCCGCACAAGTTTCCAGCCGTCGTGAAACTCCATTTCTGCTCAGCCGCGGTCGTGAACCCCGTCTGCGAGGAGAGGTCGATGCCGATGGCTGCCTCGATCTTGACGCCGTTGTTCCACCTGATCGCCTCGGTAGAGTTCTTCGTGCCTGACGAGCCCGCGGCGTAGGGAGTGCAGTTGGGTGTTGCGAGCGTGCTGCGACCCGTTCGGGTTCGCGTACCGCCCTCGTGCTTGATGGGGCGCACCGTCACTTCGCTGACGCCCCTCGTGGGGTAGAACGTGCAGTACTTGCCGTACGAGAACTGAGTGTCGAAATTCAGGTACTGCGGAGTAGTAATCTTCGGGAACTCGACCTTCAGGGTGTGTTCGCGAGTTACTGCATCAGAAGCGGTGAAGATGCCGTCGACCTCGATAGCGGTCCCGAGCGACGTCGACGCCAGAGTGCTGTAGACGAACTCTGATTCTTTCCCGCTCACCCTGATGAGGGCGTTGCCGACGTTGACCCAACGGTTTCCGAGATTCTCGATCAAGGTGGTGCCGGTGGACGGGCAGACCTCGTCCTGACTGGCCTTGGTGCTCGTCGGCGAAGGCACGTCCGTCAGCGCTTCCGCTTGAGACTTCGACTCTTCGTCGGACTCACCCACGGTCTGGCCAGTCGCCGAGTACGACCGCTTGCCGGCTGTAGCCGTCGTCGAAGGCGCATTTAGAGCGACTTCGGAGCCGCGCAAAACGTCGCCCGTCCTGCTGTCGACCACGGCCGCAGATTCAGGCACACCGTCAGCCACACGGGAGTCCGCGAGCGTCACCGTCCGAGTCACGATGCCTTCTGACCCGAGGTCGCCGACGACGTCAATGTCGAGGTACTTCTCGCCATGCATGAGGTTCGTGATGTCGGCGATGTCGCTCGCAAGAATGTCGACCTGCCCCGTCCGTGAGGTCGCGCGTCGCGCGATCTCCACGCGATCAACTTGCTGTCCCACCCTCACATCGGCAAGGTCCTTTGCCGATGGCCACGCGTAGAGGGTGACGGGGACATGTGCTGCCGGGTCGCCTTGCGCATCAGCGACCCCGACCGAGACGACGACCTCGTCGTCAGCAGAGGCGGTTGCGCTCTGCCAAGTCAGTCCCACAACTGCCACCGCGCCCACGACTGCGCTGACTCCGATTTTTTGTGCGCCCAACAAGCTTGTACGCATGCCTCGACCCCCCGAGATTGGTTCCGCTCAAGCAAGCGGTGCCCGCAGTTTCGGCGTTCAGGTGGCCGCCGTCAAGGATTCAGTAGATGGCCACACCGTTTCGAGACGAACGTAGGTACTTCTCGACCTTGTTGTCATTATTCGGCTTCTGCCATGTTATCGACGCCGTTATTGCCTGACTGTCACACGATGTCGAGGTCGCCCGACTCCGCCGAAGAGGTTCGCCTCGAGGACGACCGTCGGATTGGCGCGCTACCGGCCTGGCGCGACGGATCTCCCGCGCCGCGTCCTCCCGTCCGGAGGCACGAGCGCACCCTCAGCGGTGCGCGGTGGCCTCGAAGAGGTGGACCGCCGCGTCGACGATGTCGTCGGGCTCCGCCTCGACGGCACCCTCGAGCCAGTCGGTCACCAGCTGGGCGATCCCGCCGATGAACATCGTGGCGGCCAGCCGACCCTCGGGCTCGTCCCAGGCGCTCGGCCCGTGCAGCGACCGCGACTCCTGGGCGGTGAGCGCCACGAAGTCGCGCAGCAGCTCGGCGCGGCGTGCCCGCAGCGCCGGCAGCGCGACCGACTCGATCATCGCCACGCGTCCCTTGCGGGGGTCGTCGGTCAGGATGCGCACGAAGGCCGCGAGACCGGCGCGCACCCGCTGCTCGGCGTCGCCCTCGGCCTGCTCGAGCGCCGAGACCGACGCGGACGCGATCTCGGCGGCGACCGCCTCGAGCACCGCCGTGAGCGCCGCCTCGAGGTTCGTGAACTGCTCGTAGAAGTAGCGCTCGGAGAGTCCGGCGGTCGTGCACACCCGGGTCATCGTCACCGGTCCGGCCGCCTCGGTGCCCCACACCTCGAGGGCAGCCTCGAGCAGCCGTTCACGCCGCTCCCGCCGTCGCTCCTCGTGCGTCCGTCCGCCGTAGACCCCTGCCTTCACCGCCATGTCGACATCATACGTGGATATTGACAGGACGCCCTTCCTGAATCAGGATGACCCGTGATGCAGGTCACTCCTGGAGGTCCCATGACACAACCGGTGGACGCCCCGTACCGACGCGGGCTCCCGTGGGTCGGGCAGACGCTGCGCTACGTACGCGACCCGCTCGCGATGATGCGCGACCAGCACGACCGCTACGGCCCCGTCAGCGAGATGGACTTCATCGGCGACCGGTGGACCGTGCTGCTCGGCCCCGACGCCTGCGAGGCAGCGTTCCGCAACGCCGACAAGGCCTTCGCCAGCGGACCAGGATGGGGGCGACTGGTGGGGCCGTTCTTCGACCGCGGGCTCATGCTGCTCGACTTCGAGGAGCACCACCGCCACCGCCGGATCATGCAGGCCGCCTTCACGCGCGACCACCTCGCCGGCTACACCGCCGCCCTGCAGGAGCCGGTCCGCCGGACGATCGCCGCCTGGGAGCACGGACCCGACGTCCAGGTGTACCCGGCGCTCAAGTCGCTCACCCTCGACGTCGCGACCGAGGTCTTCATGGGCGGCGTGGAGCCCACCGACCCCGGCGAGCTCGACCGCGTCAACGCCGCCTTCATCGACTGCGTCCAGGCCGCGACCGCCCTCGTGCGTCTGGACGTGCCGTTCACCCGCTGGGGCCGGGCGCTGCGCGGACGGCGACTCCTCGAGGACTTCTTCGCCCGCCACCTGCCCGGCCGCCGCGACGGTGACGGCACCGACCTGTTCTCGGTGCTGTGCCGCCTGCGCGACGAGGACGGCAGCACGTTCAGCGACGACGACGTCGTCAACCACATGATCTTCCTGCTCATGGCCGCGCACGACACGTCCACCATCACCAGCTCGACCATGGTCCAGCTGCTCGGCCAGCACCCCGAGTGGCAGGAGCGCTGCCGGGCCGAGGCGATGGCCCTCCCGGAGCACCCGACCCTCGACGACCTCGACACGCTCGTCGACATCCCGCTGGTGATGAAGGAGGCGCTGCGGCTGGTCCCGCCCGTCCCCGTGGTCGCCCGGCGCACCGTGAAGGAGACCGAGGTGCTCGGCCGACGCATCCCGGCCGACCGGCTCGTCGTCGTGATGATGCACCTGTCGCACCACCTGCCCGAGCTGTGGCCGGACCCGGAGCGCTTCGACCCCGAGCGCTTCGCCGAGCACCGCCGCGAGGACAAGGCCCACCGGCACGCGTGGGACCCGTTCGGCGGCGGGGTGCACAAGTGCCTCGGCCTGTTCTTCGCCGGCGCCGAGGTGAGCTCGATCCTCGTGCACCTGCTGCGGCACCACCGCTGGAGCGTCGACCCCGACTACCGGGCTCCGCTGAGCTACCTCTCCCTCCCGTTCCCGAAGGACGGACAGCCCGTCCACCTCTCACCCCTCCCCCAAGGAGCGACATGGCACGCACGCACCAGCTGACCGGCAGCACCGTCCTCGTCACCGGCGCCGCGCGCGGCATCGGTCTGGCCACCGCCGAGCGGTTCGCCGCGGCCGGGGCCCGCGTGGTCCTGGGCGACCTCGACGACGACCTGGTCGACAAGGCGGCGCGCTCCGTCGGTCGCGGCGCCGTCGGCCACCGCCTCGACGTGAGCGACCGCGCGTCCTTCGCCGCGTTCGTCGCGTTCGCCGAGGCCGAGGTCGGGCCGGTGGACGTGCTCGTCAACAACGCGGGCATCATGCCGATCTCCCCGCTCGTGGACGAGACCGACGACGCCACCGACCGGATCCTCGACGTGAACCTGCGCGGCGTCATCACCGGCACCAAGCTCGTCGTGCCGGCGATGATCGCGCGAGGTCGCGGTCACGTGGTCAACGTGGCGTCCGGCGTCGGCCGCATCGCCCTGCCGCACGGCGCCACCTACAGCGCGAGCAAGTACGCCGTCGTCGGCTTCACCGAGGCGATGCGCACCGAGCTCGCACCCCGGGGCGTCGACGTCTCGGCGATCCTGCCCACCGTGGTCGCCACCGAGCTGGGCTCAGGCATCCAGGCGACGCGCGGCATGCGTCCGTGCCGCCCCGAGGAGGTGGCCGACGCCGTGGTGGCGGTGGCGCGGAAGCCGCGCTTCGAGACCTGGGTGCCGCGGCACGCCAAGGCGATCTACTACGGGGCCAACCTGCTCCCACGACGAGCGAAGGACACGCTCGGTCGGGCCCTCGGCACCGACGGCGTCCTGGCCGACGCCGACGAGGAGATCCGCGACGCCTACGAGCAGCGCGCCGCCCACTCCTGAGTCCCCGCGTCTCGGAGCGTCATCGGCCGATCCGCCGTCACTCGGACGACGGTGCTCCGAGGCGCGAGGGGTCGGGGTAGCGCGCCGACAGGGTGTCGCCCGACGAGGTGCCCGTGAGGCGGCGCTTCACCCACGGGGCGGCGTGCGTGCGTGCCCAGTCGAGGTGGTCGGCCCGGGCTTCCCGGGGCGTCCGTGCCGGCGGGTCCACGAGGGGCAGCGGCTCGAGGTCGTGCGGCACGCCCAGCTCGTCGAGCACAGCGATGGCCATCCGCTGGTGGCCGGCCGACGACATGTGCAGCCGGTCGACGGCCCACATCCTCGGGTCGCGGTACTCACGCATGCGCCAGAAGTCGACGAGTCGCGTGCCGTGCCGGTCGGCCACCTCGCGCACCAGCTCGTTGTAGATCGCGAAGCGCCCGCGCCCGGCGGAGAAGATGGGGAAGCCCGCAGGGTCGAACGCGGTGAACAGCACGACCGTCGCCCCCGTGCCCGCCAACGTCCCGACAGCGTCGTCGTACCGGGACACGAGCGCGTCGATGTCGACCTTGGGGCGCATGATGTCGTTGCCGCCCGCGTACAGCGAGACGAGGTCGGGCCGGGCCGCCACGGCGGGCTCCAGCTGCTCGTCGAGCACCGCGGCCAGCTTGCGACCGCGGATCGCGAGGTTCACGTAGCCGAAGCCGTCGCCTCCCCCGCCGACCGCACCGCGGCCGAGCACCTCGGCCACCCGGTCGGCCCACCCGCGCACGCCGTTGGGGCGGGTCGGGTCGGGGTCGCCGACGCCCTCGGTGAAGGAGTCGCCGAGGGCCACGTACCTCTGGAAGCTCATCCGGACAGGCTAGGTGGCGCGCCCGACGCCGGTCACCGGAGCCCGCCGTAGGCTGACGACATGGACCTCGGACTGGCAGGCAGGACGTACGTCGTCACCGGTGGGACCCGCGGACTGGGTCGCGCGACGGCGGAGGTGCTCGTGGCCGAGGGCGCGAACGTCGTGCTCTCCTCCCGCTCGCAGGAGTCGGTCGACGCCGCCGTGCGGGAGCTGGGCTCGGCCGGTCCCGGCGGAGCGGTCGGCATCGCCGCCGACAACGCCCACGAGGACACCGCCACCTCACTGGTCGCCGTCGCGCAGGAGCACTTCGGCGCTGTGCACGGAGCCCTGGTGAGCGTGGGCGGCCCGCCTCCGGGCACCGTGCTGGGACGCACCGACGCGGAGTGGCGCGGCGCCTTCGAGAGCGTCTTCCTCGGCGGCCTGCGCATCGCCACCGCCGTCGCCGAGGCGATCGAGCCGGGACGGGGCGGCTCCATCGCGCTCGTCCTGTCGACGTCGGCCAAGATGCCCGTCACGGGGCTGGGCATCTCCAACGGCCTCCGCCCAGGGCTGGCCATGGCGGCGAAGGACCTGTCCGACGAGCTGGGCCCTCGCGACGTGCGTGTGAACGCGTTGCTGCCCGGACGCGTGGACACCGAGCGCGTGCAGGAGCTGGACGCGCTGTCCGGCGACGCGGCGGGCTCCCGCGAGCGCGCCGCCGCCGCCATCCCGCTGCGCCGCTACGGCCGACCCGAGGAGTTCGGTCGCGCCGCGGCCTTCCTGCTCTCCCCCGCGTCGGGCTACCTGACCGGCGTCATGCTCCCGGTCGACGGCGGCCTGTCGCGCGGTCTCTGACGTCCCCGCGTCAGCGCCGGGGCAGGACCGTCTGCTCCGGTGCCGAGTGGTCGGCGGGCGTCCAGCCGGGCGGGCCGAACAGGTAGCCGAGCTTGTCGCGGAACCGGTGGGCCGAGCGCACGTCGCGCACGATCTCGACGTAGTCGCCGTACTGCAGCTTCAGCAGGTTGTACGTCTCGACCTTCTTGGTCAGGCCGTAGGTGGGGCGCTGTCGCTCCTCGGTGAACGAGCCGAACAGCCGGTCCCACACGATGAGGATGCCGCCGTAGTTCTTGTCGAGGTACTCGGGGTCGCTGCCGTGGTGCACCCGGTGGTGGGACGGCGTGTTGAACACGTACTCGACGGGCCTCGGCAGCTTCGTGACCAGCTCGGTGTGCACGTAGAACTGGTAGATCAGGTTGAAGCCGAACGCCACGTAGAGCGTCCACGGCGCGAAGCCGAGCAGCGGCAGCGGCAGCCAGAAGAAGAACTCGAACCAGGGGTTCCACTTCTGCCGCAGCGCGGTGCCGAAGTTCATGAACTCGCTGGAGTGGTGCGCCTGGTGCCCGGCCCACGCGATGCGGACCCGGTGGCTGAACCGGTGGTGCCAGTAGTAGCCGAGGTCCACGCCCAGGATCACCAGGACCCAGTACCACCACGTGTCCGTGGGCAGCTGGAACGGCGCGACGTAGGCGTAGACGGCCACGAAGCCGAAGAACGTCACGACCTTGAACGCCGTCAGGAAGACCAGGGAGAGGACGCCCATGGAGATCGACGTGCGGGCGTCCTTGAGGGCGTAGCCGGTCGTGTTGTCGTCGTGGTCGAGCCACTTGAGGGCCGCGAACTCGATGAGGATGGTCAGCACGAAGAACGGCGCGGCGTAGGTCACCGGGTTCTTCAGCGGGTCCAGCAGGTCGTCCATGCGTCCTCCGACGTCGACGTCGACCCCGGGCGTCACCGTCCGGGCATATGACTTTTGGGTAAGTTACCACGTGTTCATACTCGTCCGCTAGAGTTCGGACATGGCCGTCCGACCCAACGCCGGCACCAAGGGGGTCCCCCGTGCCGAGCGCGAGGAGCAGATCCTCGACGTCGCCTCCGTGGCCTTCGGGACCGACGGCTTCGCGGCCACCAACATCGCCGACGTCGCGCGCGCCGCCGGGATCTCCAAGCCGCTCGTCTACAACTACTTCGGCTCCAAGGAGGGCCTCTACGCCGCGTGCCTCGACCGCGCCGGGACCCTCCTGGGCGACGAGATCGAGCGCATCGCGCGGGAGGACGTCGTGGGCATCGAGCGCGGCGTCCGCACGCTCGCGGGGATGTTCGCCGTGCTGGAGGACCGCCGTCACGTCTGGCGGCTCCTGCACGACCGCACCGCGCCCACCGCGAGCGAGGTCGTGGGCGTGGTCAGCGCACACACCGAGCGTCTCGACAAGCTGGCCCACGAGGGCGTGAGCGAGCTGCTCGCCCTGGGAGGCGTCACCGACGAGCTCGACGTGTCGGCCATGACCGCCACCTGGCTCGGCATCGTCGACTCCCTCATGGACTGGTGGGTCGACCACCCCGAGCAGACGGCCGCCGACATGGTCGACCGCGTGGGCCGGCTCATCGGTGCCCTGTTCGTCGACGCGTCCGCCGTGGCCACGCGATGAGTCCGCGAGTCCGACGGTCCAAGGTCGCGGTCGTCACCGGCTCCTCGAGCGGCATCGGCGCCGAGGCGGCGGTGCAGCTGGCCGAGCGCGGCTGGACCGTGTGCCTGCTCGCCCGTCGCGCCGACGAGCTCGACACCGTCGCGGCTCGCGTGCGAGAGGCCGGCGGCACGGCTTGCACCTACCCCGTCGACCTCACCGACGACGCCGACACCGCCCGGGTCGTCGACCAGCTGCTGGCCGAGCACCCACGCATCGACGTGCTCGTCAACAACGCCGCCCGGTCCATCCGACGCTCGATCCGCGACTCCACGGACCGCCTGCACGACTACGAGCGCACCGTGGCGATCAACTACCTCGGCGCGGTGCGGCTCACGCTGGCCCTGCTGCCCCGCTTCCTCGAGCAGGACCGCATCGACGGGTCACGCGGCCACGTCGTGTTCTCCTCGACCATGTCGTCCCAGCTGCCGATCCCGCTCTTCTCGGCCTACCTCGGCAGCAAGGCCGCCCTCGAGTCGTTCGCGCGGTCCCTGCTCGCCGAGCACGGCCACGAGGGCGTGACCACCACCGTCGTGTACTTCCCGATGGTGCGAACGGAGATGTCCGGGGCCACGAGCATCTACGCCGCCATGCCGATGATGACGCCCGACAAGGCGGCTCGCTGGCTGGTCAAGGCCGCCACCGAGCGGCCGACGCGGGTCACCAGCCTCGGCGGCGCCGTCACCGAGGCCGGCATGTCGGTGCTGCCCGGGGCGCTCACCAAGGTGATCACCCCGAGCATCCGCCGGATGGACAAGCGTCTCGCGCGCCGCACGCGCGACTGATCGATCCGTGCGTCGAGCGTCCGGACGGGAGTAGCATCCGAGGAGGTCCTCACCACCCCGAGGGCCACCACCAGCGCCCCGTCCACCCACACCGGGGCCCAGCACACCAGGAGCACTCCGTGACCACGTCCGTCTTCGCCCATCCGCACGAGCAGGTCGTCTTCTGCCACGACGAGGCCAGCGGCCTGCGGGCCATCATCGGCCTGCACTCGACCGCCCTCGGCCCCGGCCTCGGCGGCACCCGCTTCCACCCCTACGCGAGCGAGGCCGACGCCCTCGCCGACGTGCTCGCGCTCAGCCAGGGCATGGCCTACAAGAACGCGCTCGCCGGGCTCGACCTCGGCGGCGGCAAGGCCGTCATCATCGGCGACCCGCGCACCCAGAAGACCGAGGCCCTGCTGCGCGCCTACGGTCGCATGGTCGAGTCGCTCAACGGTCGCTACTACACCGCGTGCGACGTGGGCACCTTCAGCCCCGACATGGACGTCATCGCCCGCGAGACCTCCTACGTGACCGGCCGCACCGTCGAGCACGGCGGCGCCGGCGACTCCTCCGTGCTCACCGCCTTCGGCGTCTACCAGGGCATGCGCGCCAGCGCCCAGCACGCGTGGGGCAGCCCGTCCCTCGCCGGCCGTACCGTGGGCGTGGCCGGCGTCGGCAAGGTCGGCAAGCACCTCGTGGAGCACCTCGTGGCCGAGGACGCCTCCGTCGTCGTCACCGACGTGGACACCGCCGCGATCGAGGCGCTCACCGCGCGCTTCCCGCAGGTGCGCGTCGTCGCCTCCACCGAGGCCCTGGTGGCCGAGCCGCTCGACGTCTACGCGCCGTGCGCGCTCGGGCGGGCCCTGTCCGACGACGTGATCGACGTCCTGTCGGCCCGCGTGGTCTGCGGCGGCGCGAACAACCAGCTCGCGCACGACGGCACCGCCAAGCTGCTCACCGAGAAGGGCGTCGTCTACGCCCCCGACTACTGCGTGAACGCCGGCGGCGTCATCCAGGTGGCCGACGAGCTCGACCCGCAGGGGTTCAGCTTCGAGCGCGCGAAGGCCCGTGCCACGGGCATCTTCGACACGACCCTCGCCGTGCTCGAGCGGGCCGCCTCCGAGAGCATCACGACGGCCGAGGCCGCGGACCGCCAGGCGGAGCAGCGCATGCGTGACGTGGGCCGACTCGGCCAGATCCACCTGCCGCGCTGACCCTCCTCCCCGTCGGTCAGGGGTCCTGCGCGCGCGGTTCCTGGGCGTCGATGACGTCGATCATCGCGGCCAGGAACCGGCGCACGACGGCGAGCTCGTCGTCGTCGAACTGGTCCATGGCCGCGTCCATCGACGCGGCCATGGGTCCGAACATCGCGCTGGCGGCCTCGCCTGCGGACCTGGTCATCGCCAGGCTGACCCGACGGCGGTCGACCTCGTCGTGGGAGCGCTCCACGTGGCCGGACCGCTCCAACCGGTCGAGCAGCGTCGTGGTGGCCGACGGGCTCAGCGCGAGGGCGCGGGCGAGCACGCCGGGTGTCAGCGGCGCCCGCCCGTCCTCGTGCGCGCGAGCCAGCACCGACAGCGCCGTGAGGTCCGACCGGTGCAGGCCGTGGGCGGCGCCGGCGCGCTCGGCGTAGCGCGTGGATCGCTCGGACAGGTCGCGGAGCTGGCGCACGACGTCGGCCCGGTCACCCTCGGGGGGTCCGTGTTGCGCACTCATGCCGCCCATCCTATCCTTCCAACGTGGAAACTTTCGATCATCGAACCTTCCCCCTCGCCCGGCTCGTCGGCCCGAGGCGGTCCGTCGTCGTGCTGCTGCTCGGGCTCGTGCTCTCGGCAGCCGTTCTCATTCTGGCCCCCGGGCCCACGGAGAGCACCGACGCCTCCGTGAACCTGCCCGACAACGCCGAGTCCGCGATCGCGCGCGACCGGCTGGCAGACCTGCCCGGAGGCCAGGACGCTCCCGCGATCGTCGTGGTCTCCAACGGCGGCGAGCGCATCGACCGCACGCAGCTGGCTGCCCTGGGTCGGCTCTCGCAGGACCTGGGATCGTCCTTCGACAGCGAGGTCGCCGGACCCGTCCCGTCGCAGGACGGCACGGTCGCCCTGCTCACCGTCCCCCTGCCCGGAGGCGTCGGCACCGACGAGAACTCCGAGCGGATCGAGGACCTGCGGGCCGACGTCCGCGAGGCCCTGCCCGACGGCCTGACCGCGGAGGTGACGGGCGCCCCGGCCGTCCAGGCCGACCTCGGCGCCGTCTTCGAGGGCGCCGACTTCCGCCTGCTCGCCGCGACCGCGATCGTGGTGGCCCTGCTGCTCATCGTCACGTACCGCAGCCCGTGGCTCTGGCTCGTCCCGTTGATCGTCATCGGGCTCGGCGACCGCGTGGCCGCGAAGGTCGTCGAGGCCATCTCGGGCCTGACCGACATCCCGATCGACGGCTCGACCACCGGCATCACGTCGGTGCTCGTGTTCGGCGCCGGCACCAACTACGCACTCCTGCTCATCGCGCGCTACCGCGAGGAGCTGCGCCGCCACGAGGATCGCCGCGAGGCCATGCGTCAGGCCGTCGGCGCAGCCGCACCGGCCATCCTGTCGAGCTCCGGCACGGTCGTGATCGGCCTGCTGGCGCTGCTCCTGGCCGACGCGCCGTTCGTCAGCCGCATCGGCCTGTCCGGTGCTGCGGGCATCGTCGTGGCCGTCTTCTTCGCCCTGGTCGTCCTCCCCGCCGCCATGACGCTGCCCGGACGCTGGCTGTTCTGGCCGTTCGTGCCCCGCGTCGGCGACCCCGACCCGTCCGAGCGTGGGCTCTGGCGTCGGGTCGGCACGACCGTGACCCGTCGTCCCGTCGTCGTGACCGTCAGCGGCCTCGTGATCCTGGTCCTGATGGCCCTCGGCACGCTCGGGCTGCGCACCGGCCTCGGCCAGGACGAGCAGTTCCTCGACACCCCGGAGTCGATCACCGCGCAGAAGACGCTGTCGTCGGCCTTCCCGGCCGGCTCGTCGGCGCCGACGAGCATCGTCACCACGCCCCAGCGGGCCGAGCAGGTGGCCCGTGCCGCGGGCGACGTGCCCGACGTCCGCTCGGCCGAGGTGGGCCGCGAGGGCGACGGGATCGCCGAGGTCAGCGTGGTGCTGAGCGACGAGCCGTCCAGTGAAGCGGCCCTGCGGACGGTCGGGCTGCTGCGCACCGCCGTGCAGGACGTCGACCCCGACGCCCTGGTCGGTGGCCAGGACGCCGAGGCCCTCGACGAGGCCGACACCGCAGCCCGGGACCGCGGCGTCATCATCCCGGTCGTCCTGGCCGTCGTGCTCGGCATGCTGCTCCTGCTGCTGCGCTCCGTGGTCGCGGCCCTGCTGCTGGCGTCGACGACGGTGCTGTCCTACCTGTCGGCCCTCGGCGTGGGGTGGCTCGTGTTCGACCACGTGCTCGGCTGGTCGGCGATGGACGTGGGCACCCCGCTGCTGGCCTTCGTCTTCCTGGTGGCGCTCGGCGTGGACTACAACATCTTCCTCACCGCGCGCGCACGGGAGGAGATGCGTCGGACGGGGGACGCGACCGGGTCGATCGTCACGGCCCTGGCCGTCACCGGTGGCGTGATCACGAGTGCCGGCATCCTGCTGGCTGCCGTGTTCGCCGTCCTCGGCGTCCTGCCACTGGTGCTGCTGGCCCAGCTGGGCGTGCTGGTCGGCTTCGGCGTGCTGCTCGACACCGTGGTGGTGCGCGGCCTGGTCACGCCGGCCCTGGTCGCCTGGTGCGGCCGCCGGTTCTGGTGGCCGAGCCGGCTGTCGCGCTCCGCCTGACCCCGCGGGGCGCCGGCTCCCCCACCCAGGGCACAGCGGGTGAGAGGTAGGTGGCGCGCGGAACGGGCAGGTCAGAGGTAGGTGAGCCGCGGATAGGCGCCCTGTATCCGCGCGCCACCCACCTCTGACGGACCGATGACGCGCGCCACCTACCTCCGACGGCCCCGACCGAGCACGCACCCGTCCGACGGCCGAGGCTCCTCTCGGAGCGCAGGTCGACGCGGAGCCGCGTCGTCGCAGCCGCAGGACACGACCCCAGCCGAGCAGGCACACCCGCAGAGCACGCCGACGACGGAGTGCACCGCCGGACCCACCCTCGCGGGCAGACGCCAGCCCACGGCCACCTCACGACGACGGCCACGCAACCACGGCCGAACCGCGTCAGCTGGCGGCTTCGTCCCCGTACTTCTGGGCGAGATCGGCGTACTGGTCCGGGATCGGGTCACCGGAGTCGTGGTGGAGTTCCTGTTGCAGATCGTCGAAGTCCGGATCAAAGGTCCGGTACTTCAGGTCGCGTGCGACCTTGGTCTGCTTTGCCTTTGCACGGCCGCGCCCCATGGGTCCGACCCCCTCGCAGAAAGAAATCGTCAGTATGTCGTGGGGCCCACCCTACCCAAACCCTGCCAACGTCGCTGGCACCGGGTCGAAGAGTCAGGCGTGTGTCCCGGCCAGCGTGACGCTGCCGCCCGGTCCGTGCACGCCTGCCTCGGCGACGTCGCCGGCGATCCAGGCCACCACGCCGTGCTCGCCCAGCAGGCGCACGGCCGCGTCGGCGTCGTCGGGCGCGACCAGGGCGACCATCCCGACGCCGATGTTGAGCGCCTCCTCGAGGTCGCCCTGCGAGACGCCACCCAGGTCGGCCACCAGGTCGAAGATCGCCGGCCGCGCCCAGGTGCCCCGGTCGACGCGCACCGAGACGGCCTCGGGGACCACTCGCTCGAGGTTGGCCGCGAGCCCACCGCCGGTCACGTGCGACATGGCGTGCGTCTGCGTGCGCCGCACGAGGTCGAGGCACGGCAGCGTGTACAGGCGCGTGGGCGTCAGCAGGGCCTCGCCGAGCGTGGCACCCAGCTCGGGCACGTCGCGGTCGAGGGACCACTGCGCCGTCCCGAAGAACACGTGGCGCGCGAGCGAGTACCCGTTGGAGTGCAGGCCGGAGGACGCCATGGCGACGACGACGTCGCCCGGGCGGACGAGCTCGGCGCCGATCAGCGCGTCGGCCTCGACCACACCGGTGGTGGAGCCGGCCACGTCGTACTCGTCGGGGTGCAGCAGTCCGGGGTGCTCGGCGGTCTCGCCACCGAGCAGCGCGGTGCCGGACTCCGCGCACGCCTGGGCGATGCCCTTCACGATGTCGGCGATGCGCTCGGGCACGACCTTGCCGCACGCGATGTAGTCGGTCATGAACAGCGGCTCGGCACCGCAGACCACGAGGTCGTCGACGAGCATCCCGACCAGGTCGAAGCCAATGGTGTCGTGCACGTCCATGCGCTGGGCGATCTGCACCTTCGTGCCCACGCCGTCGGCCGACGTCGCGAGCAGCGGCCGGCGGTAGTCCTTCAGGGCCGACGCGTCGAACAGGCCCGCGAAGCCGCCGATGCCACCGACCACCTCGGGGCGCCGAGCCTTGTCGACCCACTCCTTCATCAGCTCGACGGCGCGGTCGCCCGCCTCGATCGAGACTCCGGACGCGGCGTACGCGCTCGGCTCCGTGGTCGTGGGATCGGCGGCACTGGTCACTGGATCACCTTCAACGGCGTGACGTCGGACTCGAGCAGGTGCTTGCCGATCAGGTCGTCCTCGGGCAGCGGCACGGGGTAGATCCCGTCGAAGCAGGCCCGGCACAGCTTGTCCTTGGGGACGTTCGTCGCCTCGACCAGCTGGTCGAGCTCGACGTAGGCGAGCGAGTCGGCGTCGATGGAGCGGCAGATCTCGTCGACGCTGATGCCGTTGGCGATGAGCTCGGCGCGCGAGGCGAAGTCGATGCCGTAGAAGCACGGCCACTTGACCGGCGGGCTCGAGATGCGCACGTGCACCTCGGCGGCGCCGGACTCGCGCAGCATCCGCACGAGGGCGCGCTGCGTGTTGCCGCGCACGATCGAGTCGTCGACCACCACGAGGCGCTTGCCGGCGATGACGTCGCGCAGCGGGTTCAGCTTGAGCCGGATGCCGAGCTGGCGGATGGTCTGCGACGGCTGGATGAACGTGCGGCCCACGTAGGAGTTCTTGACCAGCCCGTGGCCGAAGGGGATGCCGCTCTCCTCGGCGAAGCCGATGGCCGCAGGGGTGCCCGACTCCGGCACGGGGATGACCAGGTCGGCGTCGACGGGGTGCTCACGGGCGAGGCGGCGTCCGATCTCGGCGCGGACGGAGAAGACCCGCTGGTCCGAGATCGTCGTGTCCGGACGCGCGAGGTAGACGTACTCGAAGATGCAGCCCTTGGGCGCTGCGGGCGAGAACCGCTCGGTGCGCAGCCCGTTCTCGTCGATCGCGATGAACTCGCCGGGCTCGATCTCGCGGATGAAGGACGCACCGACGATGTCGAGGGCCGCCGTCTCGCTGGCGACCACCCAGCCGCGCTCGAGGCGACCCAGCACGAGCGGTCGGATCCCCTGCGGGTCGCGTGCGGCGTACAGCGTGGTCTCGTCCATGAACACCAGCGAGAACGCGCCACGCAGCTTCGGCAGGACCTCGATGGCCGCCTCCTCGACCGAGCGGTCGCGGTAGGAGGCGAGCAGGCTGGCCATGACCGACGTGTCGGTGGTGGCGGTCTCGCCCTTGCCGCGGCGGTCCGGAGCCTGCTGGGCGGTCCGCTCCTCGAGCATCGTCACGAGCTCGGCGGTGTTGGTGAGGTTGCCGTTGTGGGCGAGGGCGACCGAACCCTGCGCCGTGGGCCGGAACGTCGGCTGGGCGTTCTGCCAGACGCTGGCGCCCGTGGTGCTGTACCGGGAGTGCCCGATGGCGACGGAGCCCTTCAGCGACTCCAGCGTCGGCTCGTCGAACACCTGGGAGACCAGGCCCATGTCCTTGTAGACGAGGATCTGCTTGCCGTTGCTCACCGCGATGCCGGCGGACTCCTGGCCGCGGTGCTGCAGGGCGTAGAGGCCGAAGTAGCTGAGCTTGGCGACCTCCTCACCAGGGGCCCACACCCCGAACACGCCACAGGCGTCCTGGGGTCCGACGTCCTGGGGATCGATGTCGTGCGTCAGCCGACCGTCTCCGCGTGCCACCGCACCAGTGTAGGGGCCTGCGCGAGGCCCCGGAACCGTCCTGGGCGTGACGTGGTCGGTGGTGGGAGGTAGGTGGTGCACCGAACCAGGCCGTCGGAGGTAGATGGCGAACCTCAAGGCGTCGCGATGAGGTACGAGCCCTACCCCCGGGCGAGCCGCAGCCCGAGGACCCGACCCGAGGACGCCTCCAGCCGCTCGGTCGGGGCCCTTCGGAGGCCACCCCCGGCACGAGCCGAGCCAGCGCAGCAGCGGGTTCGGACCTCCCACACCAGCGCACCCGCAGAACGTCAGGACCGGGCCACCGACGGGCACGACCGCGCCACCGGTCCTAGCGTGGACGGGTGCTCACCGCTGCTCTGTACGGCACCGCCACGGCCGTGCCCCTGGTCGTCGGCGCCGCGGCGGGCCTGCGGTGGCGGATCCCCCGGGCAGCCCTCGCCGCCCTCATGGCGTTCGGGGCCGGCACCATGATCGCCGCAGCCTCCCAGGAGCTGTTCGGGCCGGCCTTCGAGGCCCTCGACGCCGTCCGGGCCGGGATCGCCCTCCTCGGCGGCGCCGGGCTCTACGTGGTCCTCAGCCACCTCCTGGACCGCCGCGCGGGCACCTCGGCCGTCGGCATGGGCCTGCTGCTCGGGGCGTTCCTCGACGGCGTGCCGGAGAACACCGCGCTCGGGGTCTCCCTGGGCGAGGGCGGTCTGGCCCTGCTGGTCGCGATCGCCGTCGGCAACACGCCTGAGGCCATCGCGAGTGCTGCGGCCCTGCGCGACGACGAGCGACTCGGCCCTCGCCGCGGACTGGCGCTGTGGGCGGCCGTCGGCGTGCTGCTGACCCTCGTCACCGTCGGTGCGCACGCCGCAGGCGGCGCGGTCTCCCCGGCCGCCGTCGCGGTGGCCCAGGCCGTGGCCGGCGGCGCGACGCTGGCCGTGCTCTCCGACACGCTCCTCCCCGAGGCCTACCGCGAGGGCGGATGGTGGGTCGGGATCGCCACCGCACTCGGCTTCTGGCTCGCGTTCGTGCTCGGCTGACCCGCGCACCCCTGCTTGGCGTGCGGGCACGCCCCACCTCCGCCACGATGAGCCCATGTCCACCGACCAGGTCACGGCCGAGCGCCTCGTCGCCGCCCCCGCCGAGCGCATCTTCGCCCTGCTGTCCGACGCCGCACGGCACCGTGAGATCGACGGCTCCGGAACGGTGCAGGGCACGAGCAGCGAGAGCGAGCCGCTGCACATGGGCTCGGTGTTCGGCATGTCGATGAAGATGGGTCTGCCGTACTCGACGAAGAACGAGGTCGTCGAGTTCGAGCCGAACCGACGCATCGCGTGGCGCACCACCGGCCTGTTCGGCCTCATCGGCGGCCGGGTCTGGCGCTACGAGCTCGTCGACCAGGGCAGCAGCACGATCGTCCGCGAGACGTGGGACATCAGCCGCGACCGCCAGCGCGTCGCCCTGCGGCGCGGCAACATGCCGCGCTCCACGAAGCGCAACATCGAGCGCACGCTCGAGCGGATCGCCACGGTGGTCGAAGGCTCCTGAACGGCTGTACCGGTACTCACGACGGGCCGAATCCGGTACCGGGAAGCTGCTTCACCGTGGGGTCGGGAGCCCCTAGGCTGGCGTGACCCACGCCACAGAGGAGACGCCGTGCCCGACCTGCCCGACGCCACGTACCTGACCGACTTCCACGCGTACCGCGCCGAGCACGACCCGGACGGCCGCTGCTGGACCTACCTCGAGCGCACGTGGACCTGGGGCGAGGCCTGGGACGACGTCCGACGCTTCGCCGGGGCGCTGCAGGCGGAGGGCATCGTGCGCGGCGACCGGATCGCCTTCCTCGACAAGAACAACCCGGCCATCCTCACGGCGACCCAGGCGTGCTGCCTGCTCGGCTCGGCCAACGCGATCGTCAACTGGCGGCTGGCCGGCGACGAGCTCGACTACGTCATCAACGACGCCGGGGCCCGCATCCTCTTCGTCGGCCACGAGCTGGCCCCGTCGATCGACCTGATCCGCGACCGCCTGGTCGGCGTCGAGCGCATCGTCGTGGTCGGGGGCGACGAAGACGAGCTCGAGGCGTGGCTCGCAGCGGCGACCCCCGTCGAGCGCCAGCCCGGCGTCGACCCCGACGACGTGTGCCTGGTCATGTACAGCTCGGGCACCACGGGCCGGCCCAAGGGCGTCATGCTCACCCAGCACAACATGGTCGTGCACACGCTCAGCGCCATGGGCGACATCGAGTACGGACCCGACGACACCATGCTGGTCGCGATGCCGATGTTCCACGTGGGCGGTTCGTCGTACGCCCTGTTCGGTCCCGCGACCGGCACTCACGGCTACATCATCCGCGAGGTCGATCCTCAGCTGCTGGCCGGCGCGATGATGGCCGGCGCCACCCACGCGTTCCTCGTCCCCGCCGTCGTGGCGGCCCTGCTGCAGGCCGGGGCCCAGGCCATGGCGTTGTTCAGCCGGCTGAAGGCGTTCTCCTACGGCGCGGCCCCCATGCCCCTGCCGGTGCTGCGCGGTGCCATCGAGCACTGGCCCGACACCGCGTTCATGCAGGTCTACGGCATGACGGAGATGGGCGGCGTCGTCACCATCCTCGACGACGCGGCACACCGCGACGCCGAGCACCCGGAGCGCCTCGTCTCGGCCGGTCGACCCATCCCCGGGGTCGAGCTGCGCGTCGTCGACGTCACCACCCTCCAGGACGTCGAGCCGGGCGGATCGGGTGAGCTGTGGTGGCGGACCGAGCAGAACACCGTGGGCTACCTCGGCCGCCCCGAGGCCACCGCCGAGCTCCTCGTCGCGGCCGACGACGGAGGCGGCCCCTGGCTGCGCTCGGGTGACATCGGTCGGGTCGACGACGGCGGGTTCGTGTTCATCGAGGACCGTGTGAAGGACATGATCATCACGGGCGGGGAGAACGTGTACTCCCCCGAGGTCGAGCGCGTGCTCGCCGAGCACCCGGCCGTGCTGGAGACCGCGGTCATCGGCGTCCCGGACGACCGGTGGGGCGAGACGGTCAAGGCCGTCGTGGCGTTCCGGCCCGAGCACACTGTGGACCCGCAGGAGCTCATCGACTTCGCCCGTGAACGGCTGGCCCACTACAAGGCCCCCCGCACGGTCGACGTCGTCGAGGCCCTGCCCCGCAACCCCTCGGGCAAGATCCTCAAGCGGGACCTGCGCAAGGGCTACTGGCCGAGCGACGGCCGCCAGGTCTGACTCGATCCCGGTCACCACACGGGAGAGGACATTAAAACGGTCCCGACCCTCCAGGGGTGTGGGCCGGGACCGTTGTGCCTCCAGGATACATGCCCGAGCGGCTTTCGTCTCCCTCGCGGTCGGATGAACTCTGGTTACGAATGTTTTACGCCACGAACCTGCCGCTCGGACGCCGCGGCGAGAATCCCTCGTGCACCTGACAGGACGCCACACGTTCCGTAGCCTTCGGACCATGCCTACGGTGACTTCCCCCCCGTCTCACCTCGGCGCAGGGCGGCAGGCCTTGACCCTCGCCTGCGCGCTCCTCGCGTCCGTCCTCGTCACGCTCGCTCTGCCCGGGCCCGCCTCGGCGGCCACCCCGGCGGCGCCCGGTGACCGGACCGCCTACGCCTTCGACGCGTGCGTCGCGCCGAGCACCAAGGTCATGGACGCGTGGATGCGCGACTCGCCCTACTCGGCCGTCGGCATCTACGTGTCCGGCAACTCCCGCTACTGCGGGGACCGCTACCAGCCGAACCTCTCGAAGTCGTGGGTCCAGCACAACGCCGACGCCGGGTGGGGCTTCATGCCGATCCACGTGGGCTACCAGTCGCCCTGCTTCAAGAACAACCCGCAGAGCCGCGTGCAGAAGAAGAGGATGTCGACGTCGCAGACGACGGCCCGCAAGCAGGGTGCCGCCGACGCGCGCGAGGCCATCGCCGCCCTCAAGAAGTACGGCTTCGGCGCAGGCTCGGTGGCCTACCTCGACATCGAGTGGTACGCCCGCACCACGACGTGCGACAACGCCGTCCTCGCGTTCTCCGACGCCTGGACCGAGACCCTGAAGGCGTCGAAGTTCCGCTCCGGGATCTACTCCAGCGGCTCGGCCGCCATCAAGCTCGTCGACGACGTCCGCTCCGGCGCCAAGAAGTTCTCGGGCTTCACGCAGTTCGACCAGGTGTGGTTCGCGTGGACGAACAAGGTGGCGAACGTGGACGGCGGTCCGTACCTGTCCGACACCGGCTGGAAGAACGCCCGCATCCACCAGTTCCACAACAACGTGAACGAGACGTACGGCGGGCACCGCCTCACCATCGACCGCAACCTGATGCGCGTGGGCACGGGGTCCGTGGCCACCACGGAACCGCGGTCCTGCGGTGTCGACCTCACACTCGCGTCCTACCCGACGCTGCGTGCGGGCTCGAAGGGCAAGGCCGTCGAGGCCCTGCAGTGCCTGCTCCAGGAGCGCGGCCTCAAGAAGTCCGTGACGGGCGAGGTCGGGTCCGGCACCGTCTCGGGCATCAACGCGTACCGCGCGAGCAAGGGCTGGAGCCGCAACGGCGTCGTCAGTCGTCCGGTGTGGACCGCACTCCTCGCGGAGGGCTCGACGCCGAAGGTCCTGAAGTACGGCTCGACGGGCTCGGCGGTCTGGCGGCTGCAGCGCTCGCTGCGCGCCGCCGGCTACGCGCCGTCGGTGAAGGGCGTGCTCGACACCGCCACGGTCAGGGCCGCCCAGCAGCTGCGCCGCGACAACAAGCAGGCCGCACTGCAGACGGTGACCTCGTCGCAGTGGTCGCTCCTGCGCCGCGGCAACCTCTGACGGCTGCGGCTCGGTCCCGGTCCGCGCCGGCCCGTCCGACCCTGCCCCTCCGACGGGGCGGCTACGCGTCGTCGAGCGGCAGGTGGGGCGAGAGGTCCGAGCGCTGCCCCGAGGCCCGCACCCGCGTCCGGTCGGCCGACGCCTCGCTCCAGGCCAGTGACCCGCGGGCCAGGGCGATCCAGGTGGCCGCGTCCATCTCCACGACGGCCGGCGGCGTGCCGCGGGTGTGCGTGGAGCCCTCGATGCACTGGACGGCCGCGAAGGGCGGGACCCGCACCTCCACGCTGCGACCGGGCGCCCGCTGGGCCAGTGCACCCAGGTAGTGCTTGACCAGGGGCTTGACCACCTCGCGAGCGTCGTCACCGTCGTCGAGCCGGGCCAGCAGGCCGTCGACGACCTCCGGCGTGAGCAGGGTGGACGGGCGCGCCACGCGGCTCAGCCGCCGAGGACGGGACCGAGCACCGCGGGCAGCGTGGCGCTCCACGCGTCGCGCAGGTCCTCGAGGTCGATCGTGAACTGACCGGCCACCTCGTAGGCCGAGCCGCCCGTGCGACCGATCGACGTCAGCTCGACCCCGTGCTCGGCCGCGATCTCCGCGACCTCGTCGTGGTGGTGCTCGGGAACGGCCAGCAGGGCGCGCGCGGCGGACTCGCTGAACAGCTGGACGAACGGGTCGTCGTCGAGCACGACCCGCACGCCGACACCGTGCGCGAACGCACCCTCGGCCAGCGCCATGGCGAGACCGCCGTCGGACAGGTCGTGCGCCGACGTGAGCAGCCCGCGCCGACCGGCCTCGCGCACGACCGCGGCGAGCGCCTGCTCGGCGGCGAGGTCGACCGTGGGGGGCAGCCCGCCGAGGTGACCGTGCACGACGTCGGCCCAGGACGAGCCGGAGAGCTCCTCCCGCGTCTCGCCGAGCACCAGCAGGTGGTCGTCGTCGCGGGTGAAGCCCTGGCGGACGCGCTGGCGCACGTCCTCGATGACACCCAGCACGCCCACGACGGGGGTCGGCAGGATGGCCGTCTCGCCGGTCTGGTTGTAGAAGCTCACGTTGCCGCCGGTGACGGGGATCCCGAGCTCGGCACACCCGTCCTTGAGTCCGTGCGTGGCCTGCTCGAACTGCCACATGACCGCCGGGTCCTCCGGGGAGCCGAAGTTCAGGCAGTCCGTGACGGCCAGGGGCAGGGCGCCGGTGACCGCGACGTTGCGGAACGACTCGGCGAGCGCCAGCTGGGCCCCCGCGTACGGGTCGAGCTTGGCGAAGCGGCCGTTGCAGTCGGTCGAGACGGCCACGCCGAGGTTGCTCCGCTCGTCGACACGGACCATGCCGGCGTCCTCGGGCTGGGCCAGGACCGTGTTGCCCTGCACGTAGCGGTCGTACTGGTCGGTGACCCACGACGGGTCGGCGAGGTTGGGGCTCGTGACGACCCGCACCAGCTGCTCGCCGATCTGTTCGCCGGTGGCCGGACGCGGCAGCGCCTCGGCGGTGTCGGCCTGCAGGGCGTCCTGCCAGTCGGGGCGCGCGTAGGGGCGCTCGTAGGTGGGTCCGTCGTGCGCGACGGAGCGCGGGGGGACGTCGACGATCGTCTCGCCGTGCCAGTCGATGACCAGGTGCTCGCCGTCGGTGACCTCACCGACGACGACGGCCTCGACGTCCCACTTCTCGCAGATCGCCATGAACGCGTCGAGGTGCTCCGGCTCGACGACGGCCATCATGCGCTCCTGGCTCTCGCTCATGAGGATCTCCTCCGGCGAGAGCGACGGGTCGCGCAGGGGCACGGTGTCGAGCTCGACGTGCATGCCGCCGTCGCCGGCGCTGGCCAGCTCGCTCGTGGCGCACGACAGACCGGCGCCGCCGAGGTCCTGGATGCCGTTGACGACCTTGGCCGCGAACAGCTCGAGGGTGCACTCGATGAGCAGCTTCTCCATGAACGGGTCACCGACCTGCACGCTGGGCCGCTTGGCCGGGCCATCCGCGTCGAACGTCTCGGACGCGAGGACCGACACGCCGCCGATGCCGTCGCCGCCGGTGCGGGCGCCGTAGAGGACGACCTTGTTGCCGACGCCCGAGGCGAACGCGAGGTGGAGGTCCTCGTGGCGCAGCACGCCCACGCAGAGCGCGTTGACGAGCGGGTTGCCGAGGTAGGTCTCGTCGAAGACCACCTCGCCACCGATGTTGGGCAGGCCGAGGCAGTTGCCGTAGCCGCCGACGCCGGCCACGATGCCGGGCAGCACCCGGGCGGTGTCGGGGGCGTCGAGCGGTCCGAAGCGCAGCGGGTCCATGACCGCGACGGGGCGCGCTCCCATGGCAAGGATGTCGCGGACGATGCCGCCGACGCCCGTGGCCGCACCCTGGTACGGCTCGACGTAGCTGGGGTGGTTGTGCGACTCGACCTTGAACGTGACGGCGTAGCCCTGGCCGATGTCGATGACGCCGGCGTTCTCGCCGATGCCGGCGAGCGTCTTGCCCAGCGGGGTCTCCTGCGGCAGCTCGCCGAACTTCTTCAGGTGCACCTTGGAGGACTTGTACGAGCAGTGCTCGCTCCACATCACCGAGTACATGGCCAGCTCGGCGCCCGTGGGACGCCGCCCCAGGATCTCGACGATGCGGTCGTACTCGTCGGGCTTGAGCCCCAGCTCGGCCCACGGCAGCTCACGCTCCGGCGTCTCCTGCGCGTGGGCGACGGTGTCGAGCTGGCGCGTGCTGTCGGGCGAGGCATCGGTCACGGACTGAATCCTATCGGCGGGGCGGCCCCGGTCGTCGGGCATGTCCGTGCGACCGGCTCAGCGAACGCCCGCCAGGTAGAGCGCCAGGGCGAAGGGGAAGAGCGCGACGGCCGCGAAGCCGACGAGCGCACCGAGGACCGAAGCACCCGCGCGCCCTCCGCCGACGCCCTGCGGACGCAGCCACCACGACCCCGCGGAGCACCCGACCAGCACGGCCCCGCTCAGCAGCAGGAGCCAGAGGGCGAACGTCGTGAGCCCGTCGGCCTGGAGGGCGGTCACGACCGCGGCGGGATCGCCTTCGAACCGCGGCGAGACGTAGGCCACCAGACCGCCGGAGAGGACCACGACCAGCAGCGAGGCGCACAGACCGCCCAGCGACCCGCCCCAGGCCAGGCTCCGCGCCGCGCCGCGCTCGTTCTCCATGGTGGGAACCTAGCCCGTGACGACGCGCAGGATCAGCGACGCGACGTCGCCCTCGTGCACGTCCTCCGCCGTGCGCACGGACTTCTTGACCGGCAGCACGTAGGCGCGGTGCTGCTTCGACGGGAACACCGACGTGCGCCACGTGGAGCCGCCGATCGTCACCTCGACCCGGACCGACCCGAACCCGGCGGCCGTGGCGCCGAAGCGCTCCTCGACCTCGTCGGAGACGTCCTCGGGGACGGTGACGAAGTGCCAGGCGCCGTCGCGCCACAGTGCGCGTTCGAAGGTCCAGGTCGCGTCGTCCACGCCCCCATCCTGACCCGTCCGGCGGTGCGCTGTCGCCCGAGGACCGGACGAGGAACGGGCGTCAGCGCCAGGTGCCGCGCTCGTACTGCAGCGGGTAGAGGCCGTCGGGCGCGTCGCCGAGCTCGTGGGCGGCGCGCTGCGGCCAGGCGGGCTCGCGCAGCGCCGCGCGGGCCAGCAGGACGAGGTCGGCGTCGCCACGGGTGAGCACGTCGTCGGCCTGCTGCGGGTCGGTGATGAGACCGACGGCGCCCGTGGGCAGCCCGGAGCCCTCGCGCACCTCGCGGGCCAGCGGCACCTGGTAGCCGGGACCCACGGGGATCTCGGCCGGGAGCAGACCGCCGCTCGAGACGTCCACGACGTCGACGCCGTGGTCGGCCAGCAGCCGCGACAGCCGAGCCGTCTCGTCGACCGTCCAGCCGTCGTCGAGCCAGTCGGTGGCCGAGAACCGGACGGCCAGCGCCTTCTCGTCGGGCCACACGGCGCGCACGGCGTCGACGACCTCGACCACCAGGCGCGTGCGGCCCTCGAACGAGCCGCCGTACTCGTCGTCGCGCTGGTTCGACAGCGGCGACAGGAACTGGTGCAGCAGGTACCCGTGGGCGGCGTGGACCTCCACCAGGTCGAAGCCGGCGGCATCGGCCCGACGGGCCGCGTCGGCGAAGTGACCCGGGATCGCCCGCACCTCCTCGAGGTCGAGGGCCCGCGGGGTGGCGTATCCGGGGAAGGCGAGCGCGGACGGGGCGACCGTCTCCCAGCCGCCCTCGTCGAGCCCGACGCTGCCCTCGCCCGTGGTCGCGGCGCGCGGGTGCGCGAAGGGGGCGAACGTGGAGGCCTTGCGGCCGGCGTGCGCGAGCTGCACCCCGATCGGCGTGCCCTCCGCGTGCACCACGTCGACGATGCGCGCCCAGGCCTCCTGCTGCTCGTCGTTCCACAGCCCCGTGTCCTCCGGGCTGATCCGACCCTCGGGCACCACGGCGGTCGCCTCGGTGACCAGCAGGCCGAAGCCGCCGGTCGCGCGGGCGCCCAGGTGCACGAGGTGCCAGTCGGTCGGCACGCCGTCGCGGGCGAAGCACGAGTACTGGCACATCGGTGCGAGCCAGATGCGGTTGCGGGCGGTGACGCCGCGCAGGGTGACGGGTTCGAGGAGAGCGCTCACGTCAGGTGGCCAACGCGGCGCGGGCGGCCGATGTTCCCCGCCCCGCACCCCACGGCCCAGCACTCAGGGCTCAGGGCTCAGGGCTCAGGGCTCGACGGTCGGCCAGGGCTCGTGGATCGGGTCCTTGGGCAGACGCTTGACCTTGCGGGTGCGCCGGCGTCGGCTGGGGATCATCGAGCGCATCTCCTCGAGCTTGCCGAAGCACAGCAGCCGGTCACCCGCCTCCAGGACGTGCGAACGCCGCGGGTTCGGGATCACCTGGGTGCCCCGCTGCAGGGTGAGCACCGAGATGTCGCGGTCGCGCAGGCCGCTCTCGCCGAGCGGCTTGCCCACCATGTCGGAGGCCGCCTGCACGAGCAGCTCGGCCACGCCGTACCCCGTGGAGACGGTGAGCCGCTGGCGCACGTCGATCTCGGGGAACGCGACCTGGTTGTCGATGTGGTCGATGATCGCGCCCGCGACGTCGAGGTTCGTGGCCGACTCGATGCCCTCGAGGCCCGGCGAGGAGTTGACCTCCATGACCAGGGGGCCGTCGTCGCCCTCGAGCATGTCGACGCCCGCCACCCGCAGGCCCATGATCTGGGCGGCGCGCACGGCGACCCGCTCGTACTCCGGGTCGAGCGAGACCGCCTCCACCGAGCCACCCCGGTGCACGTTGGAGCGGAACTCGTCGCCCTTGGCCACGCGGCGCATCGCCGCGACGACCCGGTCGCCGACCACGAGGGCGCGGATGTCGCGGCCCTTGCTCTCGGCGACGAAGCGCTGGATGAGCACGTTCTGCCGCGTGCTCTGGAGCGTCTCGATGATCGCCTCGGCGACCTTGATCTCGGGCGCCAGGATCACGCCGATGCCCTGGGTGCCCTCCAGCAGCTTGATGACGACCGGCGCCCCACCGACCCGCTCGATGGCCGCGATCACGTCGGCCCGGTCGCGCACGAAGGTCGTGGCCGGCATGCCGATGTCGTGGCGCGACAGGATCTGGCTGGCGCGCAGCTTGTCGCGCGAGTTCTGGATCCCCCACGACGTGTTGGGCGTGAAGACGTCCATCTGCTCGAGCTGGCGCACCACGGCCGTGCCGTAGTACGTGATGGAGTTGCCGATCCGGGGCAGCGCCGCGTCGTAGTGCGACAGCGGCTTGCCGCGGTACTGCAGGTCGGGCTCGGGCCCGGAGAGATCGATCGCGAAGCGCAGCGTGTTGAGGACCTTGACCGTGTGGCCCCGGTCGAGCGCCGCGGTGCGCAGGCGCTGCGTACTGTACGAGCGAGGCGCACGTGACAGGATCGCGAGTTTCATGGACTCCCCGAGCTGGAAGGACGGACGATTGACGCACCCACCTTCCTACACCCCCGCCCCAGCCGCAGGGCCGGACGGCGGTCTGCTCGACCAGACCCTGGTCGGCTGGCGGGAGTGGGTCCGTCTCCCCGACCTCGGCGTCCCGTGGATCAAGGCCAAGATCGACACCGGCGCCCGGACGTCGTCGCTGCACGCCTTCGACATCGAGCCCGACGACCACGGCCGGGTGCGGTTCAGCATCCACCCCTGGCAGGGCACCGACGAAGATCCCGTGCAGGTGGAGCTCGACGTGCTCGACCTGCGCGAGGTCCGCTCGTCGTCGGGTCACGTGGAGGAGCGCTACGTGGTGGTCCTCGACCTCACGCTCGCCGGCCGGGTGGTGCCGTCCGAGGTGACGCTGTCGCGGCGCGACGAGATGGGCTTCCGCATGCTGGTCGGCCGGGAGGCCCTGGCGCAGGGGTACCTCGTCGACTCCAGCGAGTCCTACCTCGGTGGCCGACCGCCCGTGCGGGTCCGTCGCCGGAACCGGGGTCGATGATGGCGCGTCCGTCCTTCGAGATCGGGCCGATCCGGGTGCGCCCGGGGCAGGCCAAGGCGGTGTCGCTGCCCATCACCCGGCTCGTGACCGGCGCCGACGTCGACCTGCCGGTGCGGGTGGTGCACGGCCGCGAGGACGGTCCCACGGTGTGGGTCGACGCCGCGATCCACGGCGACGAGGCGGTCGGCGTCGAGGTGATCCGCCAGGTGCTCGCCGACATCGACCCCAAGTCGATGCGGGGCACGCTCATCGCGATCCCCATCGTCAACGTGCTCGGCTTCATGACCGGTGACCGCTACCTGCCCGACCGCCGCGACCTGAACCGCTCGTTCCCGGGCTCGGCCCGCGGGTCGCTCGCCTCCCGCATCGCGCACCTGATGATGACCGAGGTGGTGGCCAAGTGCGACGTCGGCATCGACCTGCACACGGGGTCGGACCGGCGGACCAACCTGCCGCAGATCCGCGCCGACCTGGAGGACGACCGCACCCGTGAGCTGGCCGAGGCGTTCGCCGCACCGGTGATGCTGCACGCCAAGATCCGTGACGGGTCGCTGCGGGCGGCCGCGCGCGAGGCCGGTGCGACCGTGCTCCTCTACGAGGCGGGCGAGGCGTGGCGCATGGACGCCTGGGCGATCGACGCCGGCGTACGCGGCGTGCGTCGGGTGCTCGCCGCGCTCGGCATGACCGAGCCGGTGGACGAGGATCCGCCCGCCCCCAGCCAGGCGTCGTACCGGAGCAGCTGGGTGCGGGCCCGCGGCACCGGCATGCTGCACCTGGAGGTCGCCCTCGGCGAGCACGTGACCGAGGGCCAGCGCATCGGTGGCCTGTTCGACTCCTTCGGCAAGCGGGTGCGCCTCGTCCACGCCGAGCGGTCCGGCGTCGTCATCGGCCGCACCGAGGCCCCCGTGGTCAACAGCGGCGACGCCGTCGTGCACGTCGCCGAGGTCTGATCAGTGATTCCCATCAGGTGATGGGAATCCCCCACTCACCCTGGCGAACCCTCCATGGTGAGTGGCAGAGAACCATGGTGAGCTCGTGATTCCCATCAGCTGATGGGAATCACGAGCACGGTAGGACGGACCGGGCGAGCACGGGTCAGGCGAGGTCGGCCAGCTCGACGTTCGGGTCGGCGAGGCGCTCGGCCGACACCTCCTGGCCGACGAGGGCGCGCAGGTCGTCCTGGACGTCCCAGATGTTGACGTTCATGGCCGCGGTCACGACGCCGTCGCGCTGCCAGAAGACGATGAACTCGCCGTCCCCGGCGCCGTCGTCCAGCTCGCCGCGGACCACCACGTCGTCGTCGCCCGACCCGTGGCCGACGTACTCCATGCCCAGGTCGTACTGGTCGGTGAAGAAGTACGGCTCCCAGTCGTACGCCGCGTCGTGGCCGAGGAGCACCGACGCCACGGCCTCGCCCTGGCGCACCGCGTCGTCCCAGTGCTCGACCCGGACGGCCTCGCCGCGACCCGTGTGGAGCGTCGAGGCGACGTCGCCGATGGCATGCACGTCGGGGTGGCTGGTCGCGAAGTGCTCGTCGGTCACCACGCCGTCGTCGACGAGCAGCCCGGCCGCCTCCGCCAGCTCGACGTTGGGCGTGGCGCCCACACCCAGCACGACCACGTCGGCCTCGAGCACCTCGCCACCGCCGAGGCGGACGGTGCGCGCGGTCACGGCGTCGACCCGCTCGCCCGTGCGCAGGGTGACCCCGTGCGACGTGTGAACGTCCGCGAAGTAGCGGCCCAGGCGTTCCCCCATGACCGACGCGAGCGGCACGTCGCCGCGGAGCACGACGGTGGTGCTCAGGTCGTGGTGCCGCGCGGCGGCGGCGACCTCGAGACCGATCCAGCCGCCGCCGACCACGATCACCGACGACGCGTCCGCGAACGCGGCCGTCAGCCTCTCGACGTCGGCCGCGTTGCGCAGGAAGTACGCGTCGGCCCCACCGGCGATGGAGTCCGGGACGGCGGGCCTCGCGCCCGTGGCGAGGACCGCCTTGTCGTACGGGACCACCTGGCCGTCGGCGAGGTGCACGCGGTGCGCCTCGACGTCGATGCGCTCGGCCGCCACCCCGGTGACCAGGCGGACGTCGTGCTCGTCGTACCACTCCTGGGGCTGCACCGTGGCGTCGTCGAGCGGCGCCTCGCCGAGCAGGACGTCCTTCGACAGGGGCGGCCGTTCGTAGGGCAGCCGGTCCTCGTCGGCCACGATCGTGAGTGCTCCGTCGTGCCCGTTCTCGCGCAGGGCGGCGGCCGCCTTGGCCGCGGCAAGGCCGCCCCCGATGATGACGATGTCCATGCTTCGAGCCTGCCACGGCTGGTCTCCACGGCAACCTGGGTCGCGGCGTGCCACGATGCCCCTACGCCACCCAGGGGGAACGACTCATGCGCCGCTCGGTTCGACACGTCACGACGGCTCTCGCCGTCCTCGCCGTCCTCGCCGGATGCGGCCAGGGGGGATCCGACCCGGAGCCGACGGCGTCCGCGTCCAGCCCGGCACCGCTGCCCACCGAGGAGGCCGCGATCGAGGGCGCCCTGCCCACCCTGGACCAGGTGCCGGGCGCCTCGGACGTCGACTTCCAGTGCCCGAAGGACGAGGAGAAGTGCGCCGGGTCCGACGTCGGTCATCCGTTCTGGGCGTTCTCCGTGCGCCTCGACTCCGTCGGCAACCCCGTGGACATCGAGCGCAACGGCACCACGAGTGCTCCCAACGACGTCGCGGTCGTCAACCTCAACCTGCTCGACGACGCCGAGGCGGCCCGCACCTTCATGGCCGGTCTGCGCAAGGACCAGGAGCCCTACGACGGCACGTTCGACATCCCCGCCGAGCCCGTCGGCGGCGGCCGTGAGGTCCCGGCGAGCTCGGGCGAGGGGTCGCTCGACGACGTCACCGTGCAGGGGCTCGACGGCTACCTGAGCTCCTACCGGCTCGACTCGGCCGAGACCGGCGACCCGGCCCAGCGCGTCGTGAGCCTGCTGGTGGGCGAGGGCCGCGTGGTGGTCGGCGTGTTCGTCAGCATGTCCGCACCGGGCCGCGACGCCGACGCCGCGGAGCAGCTCGCGCAGCGCCTCGCCCGGGACACCGTCGAGCGTCTCCGCAAGGGAGCGGCCACGTTCACCCAGTGACGTCCGACCGGCTCAGTCCGGGTCGGTGAGCAGGACGCCGAGGTCGGTGCCGTCGGGTCCGACGGCGCGCAGGTGGCCGTCGTCCCACACGAAGGTGGTCGCCTGGCCGAGCCAGGTGTCGACGTCGGGGCAGGCCATCAGCGTCGAGACGCGTGCGCCGCTCGTGACGACCTTCTTGCCGTCGAGCGACCACTGCTGGCCGCCGAAGCGGTTGCAGCCGTCGTGCCCGGCGAGGTCGCCGTTGTCGCGCAGCTCGAGGAACGCGCGCGGCGGGCCGCCCTCGGGCAGCCACCGCCCGACGACGTCGGTCCGTGCCGGCGTGCTCACTCGCTGCCGTAGAGGTCGTCGGAGGTCGCCGTCGTCGGTGACGACGGCGATGCGGAGGCGAGCACGCCGCGTCGACGTCCACCGGGAAGTCGCTGCGCGAGCGTCCCGAGAGGCTCCACGGCTCCGCTCAGCACCGCGACCGCCTGGTTGAGGTTGGGGATGGCGTTGCCCAGCGCCTCGAGCCGCGGCACGATCGCGTCGAACGTCGCCCCCAGGGAGACCAGCTGGTCGAGCGTCCCGCCCGGCATCAGCAGGTTCTCGAGGATGCCCTCCTCCTCGAGCAGCTTCTCGAGCAGGCCGCCGGGCTTCAGCACGTTCTCGAGCGTGCCGTCCTGCTCGAGGATGCGGTCCAGCGGCCCGCCGGGCACCAGCATCCGCTCGATAGGCCCGCCCGGCGCCGTCAGCCGCTCGAGCGGCCCGTCCGGTGCCAGCAGGCGGTCGAGCGAGCCTCCGGGCGCGAGGAAGCGGTAGAGCGGTCCGTCCTCGGCCAGGGCGCGGTCGAGCGGGCCGTCGGCCTCGAGCAGCCGCACGAACGGGCCCTCCTCGGACGCCATCCGGTCCACGAGCCCGTCCCGCTGCAGCGCCTTGCCGACGGGCCGGTCCTCGGACGTGATGTCGGCGACGAGGTTGCCGAGCGCGATGATCCCGCGCTCGTCGGCCAGCAGCTTCGCGAGCTGCTCCAGCAGGCCGTCCTCGCCGATCAGCACCGCGATGCGGGTCCCGTAGCCGCCCTCGCGCAGGATCGGGCCGTCGGGTGCGGCCAGCTGACCCAGCGCCAACGTCGTGCGCGTGGCCGAGATGGTCACGCGCAGGGGCAGGGTGGCTAGACCGACGAGGTTCATGCTCGCAGCGTAGGACCGTGACAGTGGCGGTGTCACGTGGTTGTCCGACCCGTCCTCGAGGGTCGCGAGGGTCCGTCAGGACCGCACGAGCCGGACGGCCCCGTCCCGGCGGGGATCGGCGGCTGCCTCCAGGTGCAGCTCGCCGGCCGCGTCACGGCGCAGCAGGGTCGCACCCACCCCGCCGTAGTACATCGTCAGGTCGGTCTCGACCTTGACGACCTCGTCCGGTCGTCCGGCGCGGTGCACGTGGACCCGCGGATGGTTCACCGCCTGCTGCAACCCCATGCCGCCGTTCGTGAAGCCCGCGACCACCTGGGCGACGGCCGTGGAGATCCGGTCCGCGCCGGGCGAGCCGATCGCCAGCGCCGCACCGTCGCGGTGGTGCGCGACCGTGGGCGCCATGTTCGACAGCAGGCGCGTGCCCGGCTCCAGCCCGTGCAGGCCGCGGGGGTTGAGCTCCTGCTCCCCCAGGCAGTTGTTGAGCCAGATGCCGGTGCCCCGCGCGATCATCCCCGAGCCGTAGCCCGACGAGACCGTGACCGAGCAGGCTCCGCCGTCGCCGTCCGTCGCCGAGACGTGCGCGGTCGAGCCCGCCGACCGCACCTCGTCGTCCACCGACGCCAGGTAGGCCAGCGCGTCGGCCACCAGGTCGTGGCTGTGGTCGAGCACGTCGAGCCGGTGGCCCAGCACGGCGCGCTGCACCTCGACGAGGCGGGCGACGTCGGCCTCGGACCAGCGGCCGTCGACCACGGCGTGCGGTGTGCCGTCGAGCAGGCGCAGCATCGCCGCGACGCACACGCCACCCACCGCCGGCGTGGGGTTGGTGCCGAGCGCCCAGTCCCCCAGCTCCACCCGCAGCGCCGGACGCACGACCGGGCGGTACGCCGCGAGGTCCTCGCGGCCCAGCAGGCCACCGCGGGCCTGCACGTCGTCACAGATCCGTCGAGCCAGGTCGCCCGTGTGGAGTGCCGATGCACCGTCGGCCGCGATGACCTCGAGCGTCGCGGCCAGGTCGGGCACCACCACCAGGTCGGTCGTGACGGCACCGGTGGCGTCGTGCACGCAGGCCCGGCTCTGCTCGTCCCACCCGAAGATGTCGTCGTGCACGTACTCCAGGTAGTACCGCGACGCCGACCCCAGCCGGAACCCGCCGCGCGCGACGTCGACGGCCGGCGCCACGATCTCGCGCCACGGCACCGACCCCCAGCGCGCGTGCGTCTCCTCGAAGGCCGCCACGGCGCCGTGCGCGGCCACCGAGCCCGGCCCGATCGTGACCGTCACGCCGCCGCCGTAGTCCGTGCGGACGTCCCAGGTCCCGGTGTCGGGATCGGTGTCGGTGTCGGGCCGTGCCGGCGTCGAGGGGCCGGACCGTGAGCCGCGGCCCGGCATGTCCATCCACCCGTCGACGGTGACCGGCGCGGACCCGTCGGCCGGCTGGACCGTGACGAACCCGCCCGAGCTGAGCGAGACGATGCCGACCTCGTTGACCATGGTCACGAGCGCGGCGGCGAGGGCGGCGTCGACCGCGTTCCCACCGGCCAGGGCCACCTGCTCCCCCGCGTCGGCCGCCGCCTCGTTGGGTGCGGCGATCGCGACGTCAGGCATGGACGCAGGCTAGTCTCCCGCGCCCCGACCCCGCGATCCGACGGGTCGATGACGATCGGGAGCGAGGAGGACGTCACGATCCCGTCGAATCGCGTCGTGGGGGCGGCCGCCGGTAGAGTTGGTCGCGGTGTGCCGGGAAGTCTGGTCGGCGTCAGTTCATCGACCCCATTGGAGATCGTGACCCCATGACCACCCCCCGCCGTCGCCTGCTCACCCGCGGTTCCTGGCTCGAGACCCAACGCATCGGCGAGCTCGTGCGCGCCGAGACCTTCGGCGGTGCGCTGCTGATGATCGCGGCGATCCTGGCGCTCATCGCGGCCAACACCACCGACACCTACGCCCAGGTCCGCGACACGGTGATCGGTCCCGCGTCGCTGCACCTCGACCTCTCCATCGGCGCGTGGGCCGCCGACGGCCTGCTGGCGATCTTCTTCTTCGTCGTCGGCCTCGAGCTCAAGCGCGAGTTCGTCGCCGGCGACCTGCGCGACCCCTCGCGCGCCGCGGTCCCGATCGTCGCCGCCATCGGCGGCATGGCCATGCCTGCGCTGATCTACGTGGCGATCAACAGCATCAACGACGCCGGCCGGCCGGTCGGCTGGGCCATCCCGGCCGCCACCGACATCGCCTTCGCCATCGCCGTGCTCGCCGTCGTCGGCTCGTTCCTGCCCACCGGCCTGCGCCTGTTCCTGCTCACGCTGGCGATCGTCGACGACCTCCTGGCCATCACGATCATCGCGATCTTCTACACCTCCGACCTCGACGCGATCTGGCTGCTGCTCGCCCTGCTGCCCATCGCGGCGTTCGGCGCCCTCGTGCAGCAGCGCATCCGCTCGCCCTGGCTGCTGATCCCGCTCGCGGTCACCGCCTGGGCCCTCGTCCACGCCTCCGGGGTGCACGCCACCGTCGCCGGCGTGCTGCTCGGCTTCACCGTCCCGGTCCTGCGTCGCGACGGCCAGGACGGCCCGGGCCTCGCCGAGCACCTCGAGGAGATCGTGCGGCCGCTGTCCTCGACCGTGGCCGTCCCGGTCTTCGCGTTCTTCTCCGCAGGCGTGGCGATCGAGGGCGCCTCCGGGTTCGTCGAGGCGCTGCGGGACCCGGTGACCCTGGGCATCATCGCCGGGCTCGTGATCGGCAAGCCGCTCGGCGTCCTCCTCTTCACCTGGCTCATGGCCCGGTTCACGAAGGCCGAGCTGGACGACGACCTGGAGTGGATCGACCTCGTCGGCGTCGGGCTGCTCGCGGGCATCGGGTTCACCGTCGCGCTGCTCGTGGGCGAGCTGGCGTTCGGTGTCGGCAGCGAGTCCGACGAGCACGTGAAGGTCGGCGTGCTGCTCGGCTCGCTCACGTCGGCCCTGCTCGCCGTGGTGGTGCTGCGCCTGCGCAACCGCACGTACCGGCTCATCCACGAGCGGGAGACCCGTGACGACGACGCCGACGGCATCCCCGACGTCTACCAGGGCTGAGACGCGGCCGTCAGGACGCCGGCACGAGGGGCCGCGACCACGCACGCTCGACGTCGAGCTGGCCGGTGCGGGCGAACAGCTGCACCTGCTGCGTGGTGGCGAGTGCCCCGGCCAGGTCCGCGAGGTCGGCCGGCACGAAGCCGAGGCCCTGCCAGAACGGACCGGACCGGCGGCTGAACAGCCAGGCCGTGGTGGCGCCGGACTCGGCGGCCCGGTCGAGAGCGAATCGCGCCAGTCGGGTCCCGTGGCCGCCGGCACGACGCTCGGGGGCCACGGCGACGCTGCGGACCAGCACGTGCGCCCCGTCGTCGCCTGCCTCGTAGCCGGTGCTCCCGACCACGGCGCCGTCGACGTCGCGCTCGATCCAGCAGCGCAGGCCTGGGGCGTCGAGCCCGGCGACCGTCAGGTCGGCGTCGCGGAGGAAGCGAGCGAGGTCCGGCACGTCAGCGGCACGCACCGGCAGGAGCACCGTGGTCAGTCCCCGTCGGGCTCGTTGTCGAGCGAGCTCCAGTCGCCGTCGGACTCCAGCGTGCGGCTGCCGTTCTCGGTGGACACGACGATCGAGCCGTTGCGGCCGACGATCTCGTAGAGCGTGGAGCCCTTCTCGCCGACGAACGCGTCGTTGCCCGGGTCGTAGTCGCCGGCCATGTCGATCACGTCGTCGCCCGCGGGCTTCACGACCACACGGAACCGCTCGCCCGAGGAGTTCCGCCCGCACACGGACGCCTTGGAGCCGTCGGTGGTGGTGGTCTTGTAGAGGATCACCGGGTAGGTACCGCCGCAGCCGAGGTCGAGTCCCGACGCCTCCTGCTGGCGCACGTTGACCACGCGGGTCCCGCAGTCGGGCAGCAGGCTGTCCTGCTCGACGCCCTCGACGTTGAACTGGGTGTCGGCGTCCTCGCAGCTCGTGGTGGCCGACTCGGTGGGGCTCGGGGTCCCGGTCGGCGACGGCGAGGCCGAGGGGCTCTGCGTGGCCTCCGGCTCCGAGCTGGGTGAGGCGAGCGGCTCGGCGTCGTCGCCTCCACCGCCGATGAGGGCCCAGCCGCCGAGGCCGGCGAGCACCACGAGGACCAGGCCGACGAGGACCAGCCTCAGCTTGGGGTTCACGCGCGGCACCTCCCGAGATCGACAGCCGGTCCGGGATCGACGACCAGCACAGCCCTCGACACTAGCAACACGTCCGATGGCGTGGGGTCGGACGCGTCCGTGGTGGGATCAGGGCATGGAACCGGCGCAGCTCTCCCACCGCTACCTCGAGGCGCTCGAGGCCGGCGACCTCGCCGGCGTCCTGGCGCTGTTCGCCCCCGGCGCGACGGTGGTCTCGCCCCTGTACGGAACCCTCCCGGCGACGGAGTTCTACCCGCTCCTGCTCGCCGACACCGGCCAGTCGCGGCTGACGCTGCGGACGACGATGACCGGCGAGGTCGACGGCCGCACCGTCGTGAGCCTGTGGTTCGACTTCGACTGGACCCTGGCCAGCGGCGAGCCCGCACCCTTCACCGTGGTCGACGTGGCCGAGCTCGACGCGGACGGTCGGATCGATCGGCTGCACATCGTGTACGACACCGCCCCGATCCGCGCGGCCTTCGACCGTCAGCGCGGCGCCGGACCGGCCTGAGCAGCCCGAGCTTCCCGGTCACGTCACGCGCGGGTCGCGAGGATCGCTCCGTGCGACCGGGCGGGGCGATCGGTTCGCGACTCGGTGTGCGTGACGGCGAAGCCGGCCGCCTCGACCTCGGACGACAAGAAGTCGACGGGCCAGTAGTGGGCCGTGGTGATCGCGTGCTCGAACGGTTCCAGCGTCGGGCCGGTGAAGAACCCCAGCGCGAGACCGCCGCCGGGCCGGGTGCAACGGGCGAGCTCGGTCAGGGCTGCGCCGATCTGCTCGGGGGCGGTGTGGATCAGTGAGTACCACGCGAGCACACCGCCAAGTGAGCCGTCGTCGACGCCCAGGGCTTCGGCTCGCCCGACCCGGTAGCGCTGGGCGGGGTAGGTGGCCTGCGCCCTCTCGACGAGCTCAGGCACCGGATCGACGCCCTCGACATCCGTGCCGAGTCCGGCGAGATGGTGCGTCCACTGCCCGGGTCCGCAGCCGACGTCGAGCGCAGGCCCCTCGATACGACGGGCCCATCTCTCGATGAGTGCCAGGTCGGCGGCGGCCACGTGCTCGATCCGGCCGACCGCCTCGACGTACTCGTCCGCTCTCGCTCCGTACGAACCGCGGACGGACTCGAGTGACATGCCCCCAAGCCTCTCGCACGGGACGACCGTCCCCTAGCCGGGTGCTCGCAGGTCAGCCCGCCCGGCTCACTCCCACTCGATGGTGCCCGGCGGCTTGCTGGTGATGTCGAGGACGACGCGGTTGACGTCCTCCACCTCGTTGGTGATGCGGGTGGAGATCCGCTCGAGCACCTCGTAGGGCAGGCGGCTCCAGTCGGCGGTCATCGCGTCCTCGCTGGAGACGGGGCGCAGCACGATCGGGTGGCCGTAGGTGCGGCCGTCGCCCTGCACGCCCACCGAGCGGACGTCGGCGAGCAGCACCACCGGGAACTGCCAGATGTCACCGTCGAGCCCGGCCGCCGAGGTCTCCTCGCGCACGATCGCGTCGGCCCGACGCAGGATCGCGAGCCGCTCGGCGTCGACCGCGCCGACGATGCGGATCGCGAGGCCGGGACCTGGGAACGGGTGCCGGCCGACGATGGCCTCGGGGATGCCGAGCTGGCGGCCCACCTCGCGCACCTCGTCCTTGAAGAGCGTCCGCAGCGGCTCCACCAGCGAGAACTCGAGGTCCTCGGGCAGGCCGCCCACGTTGTGGTGGCTCTTGATGTTGGCCGCACCCTCGCCGCCGCCGGACTCGACGACGTCGGGGTAGAGCGTGCCCTGCACCAGGAACTTGACCGGCGGGCCCGGGGTGGCGAGCACCTCGCGCTCGGCCTCCTCGAACACGCGGATGAACTCGCGGCCGATGATCTTGCGCTTGGTCTCGGGATCGCTCACCCCGGCGAGGTGGCCGAGGAACCGGTCCTTCGCGTCGACGACCTTGAGGTCGACCCCCGTGGCCTCGACGTAGTCGCGCTCGACCTGCTCGGCCTCGCCCTCGCGCAGCAGCCCGTGGTCGACGAAGACGGCCGTGAGCCGGTCGCCCACCGCGCGCTGGACCAGGGCGGTCGAGACGGCGGAGTCGACGCCGCCGGACAGTGCCGAGATGACCCGGGCGTCGCCGACCTCGGAGCGGATCTTCTCGACCTGCTCCTCGACGATGTTGACGCTGGTCCACGTCTGGCGGCAGCCGGCGATGTCGACGAGGAACCGCTCCAGCACCTGCTGGCCGTGCTCGGAGTGCAAGACCTCGGGGTGCCACTGCACCCCGGCCAGTCGGCGGTCGGTGTTCTCGAACGCCGCCACCGTCGCCCGCGGGGAGCGCGCGTTGACCGTGAAGCCGTCGGGTGCGCCGACGACCTCGTCGCCGTGCGACATCCACGAGGTGATGGGGCCGGGCAGTCCCTGGAGCAGGGTCCCGGGGTCGAGCACCTCGACCGAGGTGCGTCCGTACTCCCGCTGGCCGGTGCGGGCGACGTCGCCGCCGAGCGCCGCGGCCATGGCCATGAAGCCGTAGCAGATGCCGAAGACCGGCACGTCGGACTCGACCATGGTCGGGTCGAGCTGGGGGGCGCCCGGCTCGTACACCGACGACGGGCCGCCCGAGAGGATGATCGCGGCCGGCTTGCGGGCGAGGATCTCCTCGACGGGCATCGTGTGCGGCACGATCTCGGAGTAGACGCGCGCCTCGCGGACCCGCCTCGCGATCAGCTGCGCGTACTGGGCGCCGTAGTCGACGACGAGGACGAGGTCGTGGTCTGGAGTCACCCCGTCATCGTATCGGTCGAAATATTTCTCCAGACCCTCGTAACCCCCTCTGGGGAGCGTCGTTGATCAGGACGGATCTCACTACACTCCCTCCCGTGAGATCCACCGTGCCCGCTCCTCGTGGCACATACAGGACCCGGCCCGTGAGCTCCCTCCAGGCCGGGTCCTGTGCTGTCCGGCACTCCCCCGCCCCAGCGCCGTAGATTGGCTGCGATGTCCGTCCTCGAGATCGTCCTCTCCGTCACCTGCGCCGCGCTGGCCGTGTCGCTCGTCGTGGCCTGGGGCCTGCTGCTCGGCGCACGCCGACGCATCGCGCAGCTCAAGCGGGCGATCCGGACCGAACGGCCGCGCATCCGGCTGGTGCCTACGCCGTCCGACGCCGTCCGCACCGTCGTCGGCACCGCGATCAGCCTGAAGGACAAGGGCTTCAGCGGAACGCTGCGCAGCTCGATCGACGACCTCGCCCGCTGGGCCGACGTGGAGCGTCCCGACCTCGCCCGCATGGCGTCGCGCGACGGGACCGTGGCGATCCTGTTCTCCGACATCGAGGGCTCGACGGCCCTCAACCACGCCCTGGGCGACCGCGGCTGGGTGCAGCTGCTCTCGCGGCACGACGCGGTCGTCAACCGGGCCGTCAGCCGCAACGGCGGCTACGTCATCAAGACCCAGGGCGACGGATTCATGGTGGCGTTCACCGACGCCGCGCAGGCGGTGGCCGCCGCGGCCGAGGTGCAGCGTCGGATCACCCGTGCGCGGCCCGGGTCACGCCTGAGCGGGGTGGCGGTGCGGATCGGCGTGCACCAGGGCTCGGCGGTGCACCGCGACGGCGACCTGTTCGGCCGCAACGTCGCCTACGCGGCACGCGTGGCGGCCCAGGCCGAGGGCGGCGAGGTGCTCGTGAGCGACGGTGCGCTCGAGTCGCTGGAGGAGACCCACGGCGAGGACAAGCCTGCCGTGCTGGAGAGCCGCGAGGTCGACCTCAAGGGGATCCCGGGCACGCAGGTCGTCCACGCGATCGACTGGAAGGTCTGAGCGCGAGCGCTCGGCCACCCGCTCGGCCGGTGCGGGTCCCACCGTCTCAGCGCTGAGACGGTGGAATCCGCACCGTGCGGGGCGTGGCCGCCCGATTCGGTGGAGAACTCACCGCTCGGGGGGGGGATCAGTCGAGGCGCTCGGTGGCCTTCTGCTGCAGCTTGGAGGCGAAGTTCGGGTCGTGGTCGAGCAGCTCGGCCACGTCGGAGTCGGTCAGGTGCAGGGCCTTGACGGGCGTCTTCGCCACGACGGTCGCGTTGCGCAGCTTGCCGTTGACCAGGGCCATCTCACCGATCACGTCGCCGGCCTCCAGCTCGGCGATCGGCTGCTTCTGACGCCGCACCTCCATCGTCCCCTCGAGGATGATGTACGCCTTGTCCGCGGGGGTGTTCTCGATCATCACCGCCCAGCCCTCGGGGATGTTGACCGGACGACCGACGCCGGCGAGCTTCTCGACGGTCTCGGCGTCGAAGTCGGTGACGCGGGTGAGCGCGTCGATGGTCTCGCGGTCTGCCTTGCGTGCCATGGCTTCCTCTCGGTCGTGCGACACCGGGGTGGGAGGGCGCCGCAACTCGTCCAACGACTCGAGCGGAGGGAGGACACGCCGCGGCATGCTGACGGTACGCTGCCGCACGTCCCCACCGCCAGCCCTGGAAGGTCCGACGTGGACGATCGTCCCTCCCGCTCGGCCACCCGGTCCCGGCGTGCCTTCGGGTCGGTGCTGCTCGGTCCGGCCGAGCAGGACCCCAGCCGGCTGAGGTTCCGCATCCAGCTGCTGCTCACCCTCTTCCTGGTGAGCACCAACGTCATCGGGGCCAGCATCGTCTTCGTTCTCTCGGTCTTCGTGGTGCCCAGCCCCGCGCCCACCCGGGACATGGCGTACGCGCTCGCCGTGGCCGTGCCCTGCTACGTCGGGCTCGCGGTGCTCGTCGGCGCCACCTGGGGCACGTCGGCCACGCTCAAGGCGCAGCGGTGGGCCATCGAGGGACGTGAGCCCGGGCCCAAGGACCGACGCCGCGCGCTGCGCGCCCCCCGCATGCTGACCCTGCTGCAGGCGGCGCTCTGGATCCTCGCGACCATCCTGTTCACGGTGCTCTCGCTGGTCGTGCAGGAGGAGCGCGCCCTGTCGACCGGTCTCACGGTCGGCATCGCCTCCATCGTCGTCACGACCATTGCCTACCTGCTCGCGGAGTTCGCGATGCGGCCCGTGGCCGCACGCGCCCTCAGCGGCGCGGTCATGAAGAAGCCGCGCGGGCTCGGCGCCGCCACCCGGGTCCTCATGTTCTGGTGGCTCGGCACGGGCGCACCCGTCGTGGGCCTGGTCGTGGTGGGCATCCTGGCCCTCTCCACCGACCAGCTGACGCTCAGCGAGCTGGCCGTCGTCGCCCTCGTGCTCGGCAGCGTCGTGCTCTGCTTCGGCTTCTTCGTCATGTGGTTGACGGCGCGCGCCGTCGTGCAGCCGATCACGGGGGTCACCGCGGCGATGCGCGAGGTGGAGCGCGGCGAGTTCGGCACCACCATCGAGGTGTTCGACGGCTCCGAGCTCGGCATGCTGCAGTCCGGCTTCAACCAGATGTCCACGGGCCTGCTCGAGCGGGAGCGGCTGCGCGACGCCTTCGGGCGGCACGTGGGACGCGACGTGGCCGAGGCCGCTCTCGGGGAGATCCGGCTGGGCGGTGAGACCCGCGAGGTCTCGGTGCTGTTCACCGACCTCGTCGGCTCCACCACGTACGCCGAGCAGCGCGACCCCGACGAGGTCGTGGGCATGCTCAACGACTACTTCGGCGTGATCATCGCCGAGGTCGACGCCCACGGCGGGCTGGTCAACAAGTTCATGGGCGACGCCGTGCTGGCGGTCTTCGGCGCTCCGCGCCCGCTCGACGACCACCCCGGGCAGGCCCTCGCGGCCGCTCGTCGCATCGGGGAGCGGCTCGAGACCGAGCTCGTCGGCGTCCGCGCCGGGATCGGGGTGGCCACCGGCCGCGCCGTCGCAGGCTACGTCGGCGACGAGTCCCGCTACGAGTTCACCGTCATCGGCGACGCGGTCAACGCCGCGTCGCGCCTCACCGAGCTGGCCAAGGACGTCGACGGCGGGGTGCTGGCCGACCTGCAGGCCGTCGAGGCGGCCGGCTCCGAGGAGTCGGCGCACTGGGCGTCGCACGGCAGCACCGTGCTCCGCGGCCGCTCCGACGAGACGCGGACCGCGGTGCCGCGGCGCACCTCGTCCACGTCCTGAGGCCACGAGCCGGTCCCGACCGTCCCACGATTCCCATCAGCTGATGGGAATCCCCCACTCACCTGCGGATGCATCCGCAGGTGAGTGGGGGGAAACCATGGTGGGCTCACGATTCCCATCAAGTGATGGGAATCGTGAGCCGACGGCCGCGACGCTCAGCTGACCCCGACGATGGGCAGCCGGAGGGCGCCGGGGGCGTCGTCGGGGACCACGGGGCTCTTGGGTGCGATCGGCTCCATGGACCGGAAGCCCTCGCCCACGGCGGGCCGGACGTCGGTCTCGCCACGGTTGGGCCAGTAGGCCATGGCCCGCTCGGCCTGGGCCGTGATGGTCAGCGACGGGTTGACGCCCAGGTTCGCGCTGATCGCGGAGCCGTCGACCACGTGCAGGCCCTCGTACCCGTACAGGCGGTGGTAAGGGTCGATGACGCCCGTCTCGGGCGAGTCGCCGATGCAGGCGCCGCCCATGAAGTGCGCCGTGAGCGGCACGTTGAACGGCTCGCCGATGGTGCCGCCGGGGGTGCCCCCCATGTGCTCGGCCATGCGCTGCACCGCCACGTGCCCGGGCTCGATGAACGCCGGGTTGGGCGCACCGTGGCCCTGGCGCGACGTGAGCACCTTGCGGCCGAGCAGGTTGCGCTTCGTGTACGTGGTGATCGAGTTGTCGTGCGTCTGCATGACGAGCGCGATGATGGTGCGCTCGGACCAGTGCCGCAGGTCGTACAGCTTGAACAGGTTGCGCTTCTGGTTCCACATCTCCTTGAGCCAGGTCTTCCAGCGCTTCGTCGGCAGGCTGCCGTCGGTGAGGACGGTCTGCAGCAGCGACATCGCGTTGGAGCCGCGGCCGTAGCGGCACGGCTCGATGTGGGTGTACTCGTCGGGGTGGAACGAGGAGGTGATCGCCACGCCCTCGGAGTAGTCGATGTCCTTGCCGTCGGAGATCGAGCCCAGGAGCGCCTCGGAGTTGGTGCGCGTGAGCAGGCCCAGGCGATCGGAGACCTTCGGCAGCACGCCGCGGTCCTTCATGCGGTGCAGCAGCTTCTGGGTGCCCATCGAGCTGGCGGCGAAGATCACCTGCTCGGCGGTGATGACCTTGTGCTTGCGGAAGCGCTTGTTGGTGCCACGGGTCTCGACGGCGTAGCCCCCGCCGGGCAGCGGCGTGACCGACACGACGGTCGTCAGGGCCTGGATCTCGGCGCCGTTCTGCTCGGCCAGGTGCAGGTAGTTCTTGACGAGCGTGTTCTTGGCGTTGTGCCGGCACCCCGTCATGCACTCACCGCAGTTGATGCAGGCGTTGCGGTCGGGTCCGGCGCCGCCGAAGTACGGGTCGGCGACCTTCGCGCCGGGCTCGTCGCCGAACAGCACGCCGACGGGCGTGTGGTGGAACGTGCCCTCCACGCCCATGTCGGCCGCGACCTTCTTGACGATCCGGTCGGCCGGGGTCTCGAAGGGGTAGGTGGCCACGCCGAGCATCCGCTTGGCCTGGTCGTAGTACGGCGCCAGCTCGGCCTTCCAGTCGGCGATGTGGCCCCAGGCGGGGTCCTTGTAGAACGGGTCGAGCGGCTCGTAGAGCGTGTTGGCGTACACGAGCGACCCGCCGCCCACGCCGGCACCGGAGAGGATGAGGACGTCCTTGAGCTTGTCGATGCGCTGGATGCCGTAGCAGCCCAGCTGCGGCATCCAGAGGAACTTGCGCAGCCGCCAGGACGTCTTGGCGAAGTCCTCGTCGCGGAAGCGCTTGCCGGCCTCGAGCACCGCGACCTTGTAGCCCTTCTCGGTCAGGCGGAGCGCGGACACGCTGCCGCCGAAGCCTGAGCCGATGACGATGACGTCGTGGTCGAATGCCATGGGATACCTCTCGTCGTGCTGCGGGGTCGTGCTGGGTGGGGTCGTGCGGGAGCGAGACGCTGCGGTGTCGTGCTGGGGGGGTCGTGCTGGGGGTCAGGCGCGCCGGGTGCGTCGCAGCACCTTGAGGCCGAGCGTGAGGGCCCGAGCGTAGGTCTTGGCGGGGACGAACGCAGGGCCGGCCATCGGGACGGCGCGCTGGACGGCCACCGACTGCGGCTCGGTGTAGCGCAGGATGCCCTCGGCGCCCTGGCGGCGGCCCACGCCCGAGCTGCGCATGCCGCCCATGGGGGCGTCGATGCTGCCGAACGTGGCGGCGAAGCCCTCGTTGATGTTGACCGTGCCGGCCTTGATGCGCGGCGCGACGAGGCGCGCCTGGCGGACCGGGCCGAAGATGCTCGCGTTCAGGCCGTACTCGCCGGCGTTGGCGAGCGCGATCGCGTCCTCGACGGTGCGGTAGCGGTACAGCGAGACGAGCGGGCCGAACGTCTCCTCGGCGAAGCAGGCGGCCGCCTCGGTGACGCCCTCGAGGACGGTGGGCTCGTAGAAGTAGGGGCCGAGGTCGGGCCGGGCCCGCCCACCGGCGAGGACGGTCGCGCCGTTGGCGACGGCGTCGTCGACGTGCTTGGTGACGGTCTCGACCTGGCTCTGGGAGATGAGCGAGCCCATGTCGGCGTCCCAGTCGAAGCTGGCGCCGAGGCTGAGCGCGCGCACGCGCCGCACGAACGCGTCACGGAAGGAGTCGTAGAGCGCCTCGGGCACGTAGATGCGCTCGATGGACACGCACAGCTGGCCCGCCGAGGAGAAGGCGGCGTTGACGGCGCCGGCCGCGGCGCGCTCGACGTCGGCACCGGGAAGCACGATCATCGGGTTCTTGCCGCCGAGCTCGAGCGAGCAGCTGACCAGCCGCTCGGCGGCCTGCTTGGCCACGAGGGTGCCGGTGGCGGTGGAGCCCGTGAAGCAGATGTAGTCGGCGCGCTCGATGATCGCGGTCCCGACGACGGAGCCGGCCCCGCTGACGACCTGCCAGACGTCGGTGGGGATGCCAGCGCGGCGCAGCAGCTCCACGCCGGCGAGCGCGATCAGCGGGCTCTGGCTGTCGGGCTTGTGCACCACGGCGTTGCCGGCGGCGACGGCGGGCAGACCGTCGGCGATGGCCATGGTCAGGGGGTAGTTCCAAGGGCTGATGACGCCCACGACCCCCTTCGGCACCTGGTTCACGTGCACGCTCGTGAGCCCGGGGAGGGCGCCGTTGCGCCGACGCGTGCGCAGCTGGCTGCGCAGGCGCCGGGCGTAGAACCGGGCGGTGAGCGCCAGGTGGGCCACCTCGTCGAAGGCGTGCGCACGCGCCTTGCCGGACTCCAGCTGGATGAGGTCGAGCAGCTCGTCCTGGTGGGCGAGCACCAGGTCGTGCAGGCGCAGCAGCGCGGCCGACCGGGCCTCGAGCGGCGTGCGGGCCCAGCGCTCCTGGGCGATGCGGGCGGCGTCGAACGCGGCCTCGACGTCGTCGATCGAGGAGACGGGGATCTCCGCGACGGCCTCGCCCGTGAGCGGCGTGCGGGTGGTGCGGGTCTCGCCGCTCGTGCTGCGGATGAGGGCGGTGAGGCTCGTGACGCGGGAGGCGGGGACGACGCTGGCGGCGGACATGCTGCTCAGGATACCGCCGGTATGTGGAACGCGACAGGGCTTGTGTCACATCGGGGACGTCACACGTCAGCCGAGCAGGCCCTCGCCCCAGAACCCCTTCGCCCCGAGTCCGGGCGGGCACGCGAACAACCCGGAGCTGCGGTGCACGATGTACTCGTTGAGCGCGTCGTTGGTGCTGCCCGCGAGGGTGCGCTGGATGCGCACGAACTGCTCGGGCGAGCGCTGGAAGCTGATGAAGAACAGCCCCGCCGCCAGCTGGCCCAGACCGTCGGTCCCGTTCACGAAGTTGTAGCCGCGGCGCAGGATCTTGGCGCCGCCGTTGGAGTCGGGGTGCGCCATCCGCACGTGCGAGAGGGTGGGGATGGCCGGCTCGCCGTCGGCGCCCTTGGCGGCCAGGTCGATCGCGGCGTGCTCGTCGCCGCCCGACAGCGGTCCGCCCGACCCCTTGGCCCGGCCGATGATCGCCTCCTGACCGGCCAGCGGCTCGCGGTCCCACGTCTCGATGCGCATGTCGATGCGTCGGGCCACCAGGTAGGACCCGCCCACCAGCCAGTCCGGTCCGTCGGACTCCTGCACCCACACGACGTCGTCGACGTCGCGGTCCTCGGACTTGACGTTGGCCGTCCCGTCCTTGAACCCGAAGAGGTTGCGCGGCGTCACCTGGGCGGCCGAGGTGGACGACGTGCGTCCGAAGCCCAGCTGGCTGTAGCGGACCGACGCCCGCCCGAAGGCGATGCGCACGAGGTTGCGGACCGCGTGCACGGCCACCTGCGGGTCGTTGGCACACGCCTGGATGGCGATGTCGCCACCGGTGAGCGCCGGGTCGAGCCGGTCGCCGGAGAAGGCCGGCAGATCGACGAGCTCGGCGGGCCGTCGACCGTCTAGGCCGAACCGGGCCTTCCCGTCGCGCTCGAAGAGGCTGGGGCCGAAGCCGATCGTGAGGGTCAGGCCCGACGCGGGCAGACCCAACGCCTCCCCGGTGTCCTCCGGCGGGGCGAGCGGGGTCCCGGCGACCGCGCCGTACACCCCGACCTCGTTGCCCTGCGTGAGGCGGCGCGCGGCCTGCGTCCACTCCTTCAGCAGCGACACCAGCTCGTCACGGCTCTCGGTGGTCACGTCGAGCACCACGAAGTGCAGACGGTCCTGGGCCGGGGTGAGGATCCCCGCCTGGTGCCGGCCCTCGAACGCGACCGGGACCGCGTCGGGGTCGGGCGCGACCGGCTCGTCGCGGGTGGCGGCCACCGCGTAGCCACCTGCGGCTCCCGCGGCGAGCGCGCCGACCCCGGCCGCCCCCAGCAGGGAACGACGGGAGACACCGCTGCGCTCGGTCACGATCGCCATCCTGCCGTGCTCGAGCCCGTGGGGCAGGTGGTCACGCCGAGGCGGCCACGACGGCCGCGACCTTGCTGATCGGCTCGCTCAGGGCCGCGACGGCGTCGGAGAGCTTCTTGACCTGCGCCTTCGTGAGCGTGTCGTAGCCGACCCACTCGCCGGTGTCGGCGTCCTGGTGCTGGTCGAGCTCGGTGTCGAGCGCCTCGAAGCGCTGGTCGATGAGCGTCACCAGCTCGGGGTCGGCCTTCTCCAGCACGGGGCGCAGGGCCGCGATGGCCGCCTGGGACCCTTCGATGTTGGCCTTGAAGTCCCACAGGTCGGTGTGGCTGAACTCGTCCTCCTCGCCGGTGATCTTGCCGGTGGCGACCTCGTCGAGCAGACCCTTCGAGCCCTGGGCCAGCTGCAGCGCGGTCAGCGGCTGCTCCTTGCTGAGCTCGACGACCTTCTTCACGTTGGCGAGCAGCTCGTCGGCGTAGGGGTCCATGCCCTTCGTGTCGCCCTCGACCCACAGCTGCTTCTCGATGCGGTGCCACCCGGTGAAGTCGCGACCCTCGGCCTTCGCGTCGGGCTCACGACCGTCGGTGATCGGGTCGAGGTCGCCGAAGATCTCGGCGACGGGCTCGATGCGCTCCCAGTAGGTGCGGGCCCGCGGGAACAGCGCCTTGGCCTCGTCGACCTCGCCGGCCTTGACGGCGTCGACGAACTCGGTGGTCTTGTCGATGAGGGCGCCGGTCTGGCTCTCGACGTAGCGCTCGTAGCTCGCGGCGGCGGCCTTGAGCTCCTCGGAGTCCGACAGGTCCTTCGCCGGCGCGCCCGTCACGGACAGCGTCTGGCGGATGCCGTCACCGACCATGCCCGGCTTGCAGGCGCCCTCGTACGAGCCCTTCGGCAGGTCGACGACCAGGTCCCGCGACAGGCCGGGGCCGACGTTCTCGACCTCGCCCATGATGCGGTCGCCCTCGGCGTAGACGTAGAACTCGGTGACCTTGGAGCCCTTGTTGGTCACCTGGAACGTGGTCGGGCCGGCGTCGAGCTTCGTGGCGGACACCTCGCACGAGGAGTCCGAGGCGGCGACGGCGACGCTGCCGTCACCCGCGGCCGGCTTCTCGGCGCACGCGCCGAGCAGGGAGAGGGAGACGGCCACCAGGCCGGTGGCGGCGAGACTGCGGTGCATGGGGATCCTTCGGGAACGGGCGTCCAGGTGAGGACAGCCTCACCATGGTAGTCCCGCTCCGGTTCCCCCACGCAACGATCCGGAGTGTGACGTGCGCCGGCCGCTCACCCGCCCCCTCGACCCGCCCCCTATCGGTGGATCCTCAACCGCAGGGCTGCCGCTGCGGTTGAGGATCCACCGATGGGGGGCAGGGGGCGGGGCACGCGGCCGACGGATCTTCACACGATCTCCAGGTCGCTCCCCCACCCCGGGACGCGCACCGAACCTAGGGTCGGGTCCATGACCACCGAAGCCCGTCGCACCATCCTCGTCGTCGAGGACGAGCCGCTCATCAACCAGATGGTGACCGACCGCCTGCGCGCCGAGGGCCACGACGTGGTCCAGGCGCACGACGGGCCGGGGGCCGTGGTCGCGTTCGAGGAGCACGACCCCGACCTGGTCGTGCTGGACCTCATGCTCCCCGGGTTCGACGGGCTGGAGGTGTGCCGACGCGTGCAGGCCCTGCGTCCGGTCCCCGTGCTGATGCTCACCGCACGCGACGACGAGACCGACGTGCTCGTGGGCCTCGGCGTCGGCGCCGACGACTACGTGACCAAGCCGTTCCGCCAGCGTGAGCTGGTGGCCCGCGTCCACGCCCTCCTGCGCCGTGTCGACCGGGCCGCCGAGCTGGCCGCGCAGGCAGCGCCGACGCGCACCGTCGGCTCGCTCGCCGTCGACGGCGCCACCCGTCGGGTGAGGGTCGACGGTGCCGACGTGCACCTCACGCCGCTGGAGTTCGACCTCCTCACGGCACTCGCCGCCGAGCCCGGGTCGGTGCGCAGCCGCGAGGAGCTGATGCAGGAGGTGTGGGGCTGGTCCGACGCCTCGGGCACCCGCACCCTCGACAGCCACGTGAAGGCCCTGCGCGCGAAGATCGGCGCCGACCGGGTGCGCACGGTGCACGGCGTCGGGTACGCCCTGGAGGAACGATGAGCCCCCGACCTCCCAGCACAAGACCGACCAGCACTGGACCGACGGGCGCTCGACCGACGGGCGGCGCGCGTCCGCTCGACGCGGTCGGCTCGATCAAGGCCAAGCTGGGCCTGCTCGTCGGCGCGAGCACGGTGGTCGCCGCACTCCTCGCCCAGATCGGCGACCGGGCCGGCCTGCCCGTCTGGGTCTCCCTGCCGGTCACGGTGGGGGCCGCGCTGCTCGTGACGCAGTGGCTCGCCCGCGGCATGACCTCGCCGCTTCGCACCATGACCGACGCCACCGCGCGCATGTCGGCGGGCGACTACGGCGTCCGTGTCGGCGTGACGTCCGACGACGAGGTCGGCCGGCTCGCCCGCGCGTTCGACGCCATGGCCGCCGCGCTGGAGTCGACCGACCGCGAGCGCCGCCAGCTGGTCGCGACCGTGGCGCACGAGCTGCGCACCCCGCTCACCGCGCAGCGGGCGCTGCTGGAGAACCTGGCCGACGGCGTCGTCCAGCCCGACGACGCGGCGCTCGGCGCCGCGCTGCACCAGGCGGAGCGCCTGAGCGACCTGGTAGCCGACCTGCTCGACCTGTCGCGGATCGACGCGGGTGTGGCGCCGCTGCGCCTCGAGGACGTCGACGTCGAGTCGCTCGTGCGGTCCGTCGTCGACGAGAGCCCCGACCGGGGGCGCGACACGTCCGTGACCGTGGAGGTGTCGCCACCCGATCTCGCCGTCCGCGCCGATCCCGGTCGACTCGCCCAAGTGGTGGCGAACCTGGTCGACAACGCCGTCCGGCACAGCCCGACCGGGCGCTCGGTCCGGGTGAGCGCCTCGGCCGAGGACGGCCGGTGGCACCTCGACGTCCGCGACGAGGGCCCGGGCATCCCGTCCGACCTCGAGAACCGCGTCTTCGAGCGGTTCGGCACCGGCCCCGACGCAGGGGGTGGCACCGGCCTCGGGCTCGCGATCACCCGCTGGGTCTGCGAGCTGCACGGCGGCACCGTCGACGTCGTGCCCTCCACCGCGGGAGCGCACCTGCGCGCCACCCTGCCGCGCGACCCCCGTCCCACGCCCCGTCCGACCGCCGCCCAGGCATCGACCCTCCCGACGATCGACCCGAGGAGCACCCCCATGACCACGAGCACCCCTCCCCAGCGCCCAGGCACGACCGCACCGGCGCCGGACGTCGCGGCACCACCCTCCACCGGGCGAGCCGACGACCTGCTGGCCCGCCTGTGGCCCGAGCGCGCGCTGCCCCCGCAGGTGCCGCTGCTCCTCGCCTCGGCCGGCGTGGGCGTGCTCGGCTCCCTGCTGATCGTCGACCAGCCGATCGGCGTCGGCTCCCTGCTGCTCGCCCTCGCCGTCGCTGCCGTCGTGCTGACGGCGGCACGCGGTCGCTCCCGCGGTTCCGCCGACCCGTTCACGGTCGTGGGCGTGGCACTCGGGGTCGCCCTCGCCTCGATGACGGTGCTGCGCGCGAGTGAGTGGGTCGGGCTCCTCGGGGTGGTCGTGGCCGGCACCACGGTGGCCGTGGCCGTCACCCGAGCCCGGTCGGTCGTCGCGATCCCCGGTGCCGTCGTCGCATGGATCGCGTCCGCCGCCCGCGGGCTGCCGCTCCTCGGTCGGACCCTCTCGGCCACGAGCCGCTCACGCCTGCTGTGGCCGGTGCTGCGCACGACGGCCCTGGCCGCGGGCGGCCTGGTGCTCTTCGGCGGGCTCTTCGCCTCGGGCGACGCCGTCTTCGGCACCTGGGCGTCGAGCATCGTGCCCGACCTCGCCTGGGACTCGGTCGTGGCTCGCGGGTTCGTCTGCTTCTTCGTCGCCGGCGTCACCCTGGCCGGCTGCTACCTGGCCCTCAACCCACCGCCCCTGCTCGCCGAGGACCTCCCCACCGGACGACCGGTGCGGCACCGGTGGGAGTGGCTCGTGCCGCTCGGCACCGTCGTCGCCCTGTTCGTCGCCTTCCTCGTGGCGCAGTCCGCGGCGATGTGGGGTGGCCGCGACTACCTGCAGCGCACCACCGGCCTGACCTACGCCGAGTACGTGCACCAGGGCTTCGGCCAGCTGACGACGGTGACGTTCCTGACCCTCGTCGTCATCGGGGTCGCCGCCCGCAAGGCCCCGCGCACCGACGAGCGGGACAGGCTCGTGCTGCGACTGGTTCTGGGGCTGCTGTGCGTGCTGACGCTCGCGGTCGTCGTGTCCGCCCTCTACCGGATGGATCTGTACCAGGAGGCCTACGGCTACACCGTGCTCCGCCTCGCCGTCGTGGGCTTCGAGCTGTGGCTCGGGCTGCTCGTGGCACTCACCCTGGTCGCGGTCGGCCGGCTCACCGGGACCTGGCTGCCGCGGGCCGCGCTGCTGTCCGGCGCCGGCGTCCTGCTGGTCCTCGGCCTGATGAATCCCGCCGGCTGGGTGGCCACCCACAACGTGGAGCGGTTCGCCGAGACCGGGACCCTCGACGTCGACTACCTGCGCTCGCTCGGCGACGACGCCGTGCCGTCGATCGTGGCGGGCCTGCCCGAGCGGACGGCCGCGTGCGTCCTGGACGATCCGTACGGCCCGACGGAGACCGACGACGGCGGTGCCTGGTCCTGGAACCTGGGCCGGGAGCGCGCCGACCGGGCACGGGCCGAGGTGGCCGCGGTCCCGTCCGACAGGTCGTGCCTCACCATCGCGCGTGAGTGAGGTCAGCGCGTGAGGACGACCATCCAGCCGATCATCGCGGCACACCCTGCGACACCGACGACAAGGCCGACGAGAGGCCAGTGCCACGTGCGTCTGCGCCGGATCGCCCCGCGGACGATGAGCAGCGCCGAGCCGAGGACGGCGGTCGCCAGCACCAGCCAGAGGACGGCGATGCCCAGGAAGAACAGCAGTCCTCCCCCGTCGCCGCACAGCAGTGCGCCGTCGTCGGAGGAGGTTCCGCAGCCGTCGGCCGCCATGACCAGCAGCAGCGCCATGACGCCGGCGACGGCGGACAGGGCGGAGAGCCCGAGCCACAGGACGGTCGAGACCACGACGTCGGCGGCGCGCACGGGGCCGAGGTCGGCCGGAAGCGACGGCAGCCGGCTGGCGGTGCTGTCCGGCGCCGACCCGTCGATCACGCGACGACGACCTCGACCCGCTGGAACTCCTTGAGCTCGGTGTAGCCCGTGGTGGCCATCGCGCGGCGGAGGGCCCCGATGAGGTTCATCGTGCCGTCGGGCACCGACGACGGGCCGAAGAGCACCGACTCGAGCGAGCCGACGGTGCCGATCTCGACGCGCTTGCCGCGCGGCAGCTCGGCGTGCCACGCCTCGGCACCCCAGTGGAAGCCGCGGCCCGGGGCCTCGGTGGCACGGGCGAACGGGGAGCCGATCATGACGGCGTCGGCCCCGCACGCGACGGCCTTGGCGATGTCGCCGCTGCGGCCGATCGAGCCGTCGGCGATGACGTGCACGTAGCGGCCGCCCGACTCGTCGAGGTAGTCGCGGCGGGCCGCGGCGACGTCGGCGACGGCCGAGGCCATGGGCACCGCGACGCCGAGCACCGACCGCGTGGTGTGCGCGGCTCCGCCGCCGAAGCCGACGAGGACGCCCGCCGCGCCGGTGCGCATGAGGTGCAGGGCGGCCTGGTAGGTGGCGCAGCCGCCGACGATCACGGGGACGTCGAGCTCGTAGATGAACTCCTTGAGGTTGAGCGGCTCCGTCTGGCTCGAGACGTGCTCGGCCGAGACGGTGGTGCCGCGGATGACGAAGAGGTCGACCCCGGCCTCCACGACCACGTCGGAGAACTGCTTGGTGCGCTGCGGCGAGAGCGCGGCGGCCACCGTGACGCCGGCGTCGCGGATCTCGCGGAGGCGGTCCTTGATCAGCTCGGCCTTGATCGGCTCGCCGTAGATCTCCTGCAGCCGTGCGGTCGCGGCGACGGCGTCGAGGGACGCGATCTCGGCGAGCAGGGGGGTGGGGTCCTCGTAGCGGGTCCACAGACCCTCGAGGTCGAGCACGCCGAGCCCACCGTGGCGACCGAGCGCGATCACGGTCTCAGGGCTCATCACCGAGTCCATCGGTGCGGCGATGACCGGGAGCTCGAAGCGGTAGGCGTCGATCTGCCAGGCCGTCGAGACCTCCTCGGGGTCGCGGGTGCGCCGGCTGGGCACGATCGCGATGTCGTCGAAGGAGTAGGCGCGGCGGCCGCGCTTGGCGGCGCCGATGTCGAGCTCAGGCATGCGTCCCACCCTAGTGGCGACGGACGTCACGTCTCGCCGGGCGTCGTCGCGCGTCCCACCCAGGGTCCTCGTCCTCAGAGGTAGGTAGCGCGCGGAATCGGCGGGGCGGAGGTAGGTAGCGCGCGGAAACGGGCCTCGTATCCACGTGCCACCTACCTGCGACGCGCGAAATCCGCGGGTCACCTACCTCTGACGGCGATTCCGCGGGCTACCTACCTCTGACGGCCGCGCGCCTCGCGCTCGGCGAGCGCCTTGAGGTTGAGCAGCTGGCGGCGCGCCATCGGGAGGTCGCCGAGCGACAGCAGGTCGACGAAAGGCCGACGGCCCCGGGAGACGAGCTTGAGCAGCAGCCGGGTGCGCCCCCGCTCCACGGGCTCGACGCGGTAGCTCATGACGGCGGGGCCGATCCGGGCCGTGAGCTCACGGCCCGGCTCCACCGCGAGCACACGCCCGACCTGGCGTCCCATCGCCGTCATGAACACCTCGCCGACGACGGGGTCGGGCAGGTCGGCGCGCACCCGCGGCGAGCGTCGGCCGAGGTTGTCGACCCAGTCGTAGGAGTACGGGGCCAGCCTCAGCTGGCGCACCCACGCCCACACCACGTCGGCCGGCGCGTCGACGGTGACGCCCCGCCACGCCTGCATCGGCGCGTCGGGCAGCACGTCGTCGCAGCCGTACTCCAGCGCGACCTCGGCGTCGGTGACGCCCCAGCGGTCGCCCAGGACTCGAGGGCGCACCACGGCGGGGCCGTCAGCGTCCGGCGTAGTTGGGGGCCTCGACGGTCATCTGGATGTCGTGCGGGTGGCTCTCCTTGAGCCCCGCCGACGTGATGCGCACGAAGCGACCGCGCTCCTGCAGCTCGGGGATGGTGCGCGAGCCGACGTAGAACATCGACTGGTGCAGACCACCGACGAGCTGGTGGGCGACGGCACCGAGCGGACCGCGGTAGGCCACCTGGCCCTCGATGCCCTCGGGGACGATCTTGTCGTCGCTGACCACGTCGGCCTGGAAGTAGCGGTCCTTGGAGTAGGACTTCTTGCCGCGCGAGGCCATGGCGCCGATGGAGCCCATGCCGCGGTACGTCTTGTACTGCTTGCCGTTCATGAAGATCAGGTCCCCGGGGCTCTCCTCGCAGCCGGCGAGCAGCGAGCCGACCATGACCGAGTCGGCACCCGCGACGAGCGCCTTGGCGATGTCGCCGGAGTACTGCAGCCCGCCGTCGGCGATGACCGGCACGCCCGCCGGCCTGGCGGCGAGCGAAGCCTCGTAGACGGCCGAGATCTGTGGGACGCCCACACCGGCGACCACGCGGGTGGTGCAGATGGAGCCGGGCCCGACGCCGACCTTCACGGCGTCGACGCCGGCGTCGACGAGAGCCTGGCTGCCGGCGCGGGTGGCGATGTTGCCGCCGATGACCTGGATGCCGTCGAAGGCGCGGTCGGCCTTGATGCGGCGCACCATGTCGAGCAGCAGGCGGGCGTGGCCGTGGGCGGTGTCGACCACGAGCACGTCGACCCCGGCCTCGCGCAGGGCGTTGGCGCGGTCCCAGGAGTCGCCGAAGAAGCCGACCGCGGCACCGACGAGCAGACGGCCCTCGTCGTCCTTGCTGGCGAGCGGGTACTGCTCGGACTTCACGAAGTCCTTGACGGTGATCAGACCGGCGAGCCGGTCGTCGGCGTCGATGATCGGGAGCCGCTCGCGCTTGTGCTGGCGCAGCAGCGACGAGGCGTCCTCACGACTGATGCCGACCGGCCCGGTGACGAGCGGCATGGGCGTCATGACGTCGCCGACGATCGTGGTGGACCACTCCGCGACGGGCGTAAAGCGCAGGTCGCGGTTGGTGATGATGCCGAGGAGCCGGTTGTCGGGGTCGACGACGGGCAGGCCCGAGACGCGGTACTCGCCGCAGATCTCGTCGAGCTCTTCGAGCGTGGCCTTCGGGCCGATCGTGACGGGGTTCGGGATCATGCCCGTCTGGGTGCGCTTGACCAGGTCGACCTGGTAGCTCTGGTCCTCGATGGAGAGGTTGCGGTGCAGGATGCCGATGCCGCCCTCGCGCGCCATGGCGATGGCCATGCGCGACTCGGTGACGGTGTCCATCGCGCTCGACAGCAGCGGGATCCGCAGCGTCAGGTCGCGCGTGAGCCGTGCGGTGGTGTCGACGTCACTCGGGACGACGTCGGTCTCGCCGGGAAGCAGCAGGACGTCGTCGTACGTGAGGCCGAGGCTGGCGAACTTGTCGGGGATGCCCTGCTCCATGCAGCCATGGTACGGCCGCCGACCCCGGGACCCCAGGGGCCCGGACGTGACGTGCCCCGCTACAGCCCCGGCCTCCCCTCGGCCCAGTAGGGCTGCGTCTTCACGGCCTTGCGGTCCAGACCCACGACGTCGCGCAGGAGGGTGCGCTGACGCTGGATGGCCGGACCGTTGCCGGCGAGGTAGGCCACCGGGTCGGGCAGCACGCGCAGCGCCTCGACGTTCGCGCGGATCCAGGCGTCCAGGACCGCACCCGGCGTCTCCACCGCCGGGAGCACCGTGGCCTCAGGCACGAGCGCCCGGGTCGCGTCCACGTCGGGCTCGGGCACCTCGAGCACGGTGACCAGGTCGCGTCCGTCGCGGCCCGCACGCTCGGCCATGCACAGCGCGAGACTGATCACGGTCGCGTCGCCGAGCAGCACGACGGGTCGTCCGTCACCGGGCGCCGTCTGCCGCCCACGGCCCGGCACCCCCGCCGGGTCCCAGGTGAAGGCCCGCGCGGACGACCACCGGCAGACCTTCACCGCGTCACCCTCGGCCCACCCCTCGACCAGGTCGTGGCCGGGCGTCGGCCCGGGATGGTCGTGGCGCTGCACGATGATCGTCAGGGCGTCGCCCTCGATCAGTGCCGGCGTGTAGTGCCTGAACTCGTTGCGGGACACGCGGAACGCAGTCACGTCGCACGGCTCGATCGTGGCGGACGCGAAGTCGGGACAGCGCAGGACGAGACGGCGCAGGCCCGGCGAGATCACCTCGTTCGAGCCGACGGTGGCCTCGTGGGCCTGGGCCTCGACGTAGTTCGCGAGCAGGGTGGGCGTCTTCGACACGGTGTGCTCCAGGTCGGCCGGATCGGGCGACGACGGCCCCGACCCCTGGGTCGGGGCCGTCGCTGCCCGAGGTGTCAGGACGTGAACGTCTCGAGACCGTCGGCGAAGCGGTCGAAGACGTCGGCGTAGGCCTGCGCCGACGGCGGCGCCACGGACGTCCACGGGATGTAGGCGTCGTCCTCGGCGGCCGTGGTCTTGCCCCAGACCGGCTCCTTCTTCAGCGCGGCCAGGCCGGCGCTGCCGATGCGGTCGTCCCAGTAGGCGACGTCGGCGTCGTAGGTGTCGGCCTTCTCCCAGCTGAGCGACTCGAAGTAGCCACCCTCGTCGGGGTTCTTCGGCGTCACGATGTCGAGGCCGATCTCGTCGCGGTAGTACTTGAGGTCGGGGCTGACCTCGGGGTTGGAGACGTAGAACAGGTCGGGCGAGTACGAGACCGCGAGGATCGACGGCTTCGCGCCCTGCGCGACCTTCTCGAGCCGCGCCTGCGCGGTCTCGAAGGCCTCACGGTCCTCGGCGAAGTCGGCCTCGTCGGCACCGAGCGCCGTGGCGGCCTTCTCGGTGGAGTCGATGATCTGCGGGAGCGTCTTGCCATCGAAGCTGATGACGAGCGTCTGGAACTGCGCGTCGAGCTTCTTCTTGACGTCGGCGTTGACGTACCAGAGGTCGGGCTCGAGGTAGCTGCTGGTGACGACCAGGTCCGGCTCGAGACCGGCCAGCTTCTCGAGGTCGATGTCGCCGTACTCGCCGCCACCGGTGACGTCCTCGACGGCGTCGGCGTCGAGTCCGGCGGCCTGGGAGTCGAGCTCGCCGTCGGCGTTCTTCACCGGTCCGAAGACGCCGACGATCTTGTCGCCGAGGCCGAGGTCGGTGAGCGCGGCTGCGACCGACGACTGCACGACGAGGCGCTCGGGCGCGGCGTCGAGCTCGAGCTTCGTGCCGAGGTCGTCGGTGTAGGTCCAGGCCTGGTCGGAGCCGGAGTCGTCGTCGGACGAGCCGCAGGCGGCGAGCGGGAGCGCGAGGGCCAGGGCGGCGGCAGCCACCGTGCGGCGGAGCAGGGGGGAACGTCGTGTCATGCAGGGCAGCCTAACTTAAGGTTGCCTTACCTGAGCAAGAGGTCAGATCACCCGGTCGGCGTGAGGTGCACCACGCCCGCCGCAGGGTCGGCGGCGACCACCCGGACCTGGCGCCGCTCGCCCTCGCGCAGCCGGGCCGACCCCGCGCCGGCGTCGGTCGCGACCAGCACGGCGGGCTCGAGCAGCATGACGTCCGCGTCCTGCCCGTCCACGTCGACCACCAGCGCCTCGAGCTCCTGACCGACGAACGGGGCGAGCATCGACGCCTCCACCCGGTCCAGAACGCCGCGGGTGGCACGGGACGCGAGGGCGTCGGAGGCCCGCATCGCATCGGGGACCGACGGCAGCGCCTCGCGCAGCGCCGTCGGGACCTCGCCCCCGCTCGACACCGCCAGGCAGACCTCGCTCGCGAACCGGTCGGCGAGCCGCCTCAGCGGTGCGGTGACCTGGGCGTACGGCGCCCCGACGCCCGCGTGCCCCGGGGTCGCGGGCGGCTCTCCGTCGAAGGCGGCGAACGAGGCTCCGCGCAGCAGACGAGTGGCGTCGGTCATGACCGCCAGGTGGGTGACGTCGTCGGCGTCGAGGCCGTCGAGCAGCGCTGCCGGGTCATCACCCGCGTCCACGCCGAGGGCGCGGGCGCGGGCGAGGAACCGCTGCACGTCGCGCGGGTCGGGGTCGGGCAGGGTGCGCAGCAGCCCCACCCGCGCCTCGAGCATGATCGACGCCGCCACGGTGCCGGTGAGCAGCGAGATCTCCGCGTTCCAGTCGTCGGCCTCGCGTCGGACACGCCACACCGCGCGCCACCCGCCCGAGGTCGCCTCGTCGGGCACGACCTCCTGGTCGGGCAGGCCCAGCTCGAGCGCACCCGCGGCCACGCGGACCGCGCGCCGCAGCCGGCCGACGTCGCGCAGCGCCTCGATGCTCGGATGCAGACGTCCGGCGTCGGCGTCGGCCTGGACGGTCGCGTAGTCGAGGCGGGCGACCGACCGCACCAGGGCGCGCTCGACGCGGTGGGCGACGACGGCACCGTCGACGTCGAGGTCGATCGTCCACAGCACGGCGCCCCGCACCTGGTCGGGCAGCAGGCTCAGCGCGCCTTCCGAGAGCACCGGCGGATGCAGCGGCACGCGACCGTCGGGCAGGTAGATGGTCTGCCCGCGTCCGCGGGCCTCCGTGTCGATCGCGCCGCCCAGCGGGACCACGCCGAGGTCGGCGATGGCGTAGTGCACCCGGAACCCGCCGTCGCGACGCTCGAGGTGGACCGCCTGGTCGAGGTCCATGGCCCCCGGCGGGTCGATGGTGACGAAGGGCAGGCCGGTGCGATCGGTCGTCGCGAGCGGGCCGCGGGCCGCGACCTCCTCGGCCTCGGCGAGCACGTCGTCGGGGAAGTCGTCGGAACGCTCGGCGGCTGGCAGGTCGAGCTCTCGGCGCAGCGTCTCGAACACGTGCGCGACGCTACCAGCGCACCGCACCGACCCGGTTGCGCCGACCTCGGTGGGAGGCAAGGTGGAGACATGGACACGCACATCACCGCCACCCGCACCATCGATGCACCGGCCGGCGAGGTCTTCGCGATCCTGTCCGACCCCCAACGGCACCACGAGATCGACGGCTCCGACATGGTGCGCAGCGACGACCGCTCGGACCGCATCACCGCGGCGGGGCAGTCGTTCCGGATGAACATGCACCACCCGAGGGCCGGGGACTACCAGACCGACAACCACGTGACCGGCTTCGAGCAGGGCTCCCTGCTGGTGTGGCAGACCGGAGCGGTCGACTCCGACCCGGCCGGCTGGGAGTGGGTGTGGCGGCTGACCCCTCTCGGGCGCGACTCGACCGAGGTCAGCGTCACCTACGACTGGTCGAAGGTCACCGACCCGGCCGTCCTGAAGCGGCTGCACTTCCCCGTCGTGCCGCACGAGGCACTCGAGTCGACCCTGGCCAACCTGGCAGCCGCGGTCGCCTGAGTCGGCTCGCCGCACTCACCGTCCGGCGGCGAGCAGGTCCTCGACGGTGGTCAGCTTGACCCGCGGCCGTCCGCTCGCGAGGCCCGCGTCGATCTCGCGGCGCTCGATGGCCCGCACCCCCGCACCGCGGACGAGCTGCGGCTGACGCCGCTGCACCAGCCGGGACAGTGCCCGCTCCGACCGCGACGGGGAGCGAAGTCGGCCGTCGGCCGCATCGCCCAGCAGCGTCGTGACGGTCTCGCCCGCGCACACCCGGTTGGCGCCGATGCCACCGGTCGACCCGCGCTTGGCCCAGCCGACGACGTAGGCGCCGGGAACGGGCTCGCCGGTCGCCGGGTCGACGACCCGGCCGTCGTGGTTCGGGATCAGGCCTCGCTCCTCGTCGAACGGCAGCCCGGGGACCATGCGACCGCGCCGGCCGATCGAGCTGACCAGCAGCTGCGTGGGCGCCTCGGCCTCGCCGTCGGGGCCCGCCACGATCACCGACGCCAACACCCCGTCCCCGTGCGCGGCCGTGACCCGGCGGCCGAAGGCCAGCACGAGCCGCTTGCCCGCGCCGGCACCCCCACCGGGCTCGGACGTCCAGTCGCTCCGCACGCGCGGGAACCCAGCCAGCAGCGCGGCGTTGGTCCCCGGCTCCGGGGCGGCCAGGGCCGTCGCGACCGCCTCGTCGTCCTCGACGCAGAGCTCGATGCCGTCGGGCAGCGTCAGCAGCTCGGGCCGGGTGAAGGCGGCGTGCTCGGGACCGCGACGCCCCAGCAGCACGACCTCGCGCACGTCGGCCCGACGCAGCGCCTCCAGGGCGTGGTCGGCGATCTCCGTGCCGGCCAGTCGACCGGGATCGCTGAGCAGCAGGCGCGCGACGTCGAGCGCGACGTTGCCGTTGCCCACGACGAACACCCTCGCCCCCTGCACGCCGACGGCGTCGCCCGGGACGTCGGGGTCGCCGTTGTACCAGGAGACGACCTCGGTGGATCCGTGCACGCCCTCGAGGTCCTCCCCCACGATGCCGAGCCGTCGGTCCTCGGGGGCGCCGATGCCGTAGACCACCGCGTCGTGGTGCTCGAGCAGCTCCTCGTGCGAGAGGTGCCGACCGACCTCCACGTTCATGAACAGGCGCGCGCGGGGGTGGTCGTAGGTCCAGCCGAAGGTGTCCTGCACCCGCTTGGTCTCCGGGTGGTCCGGCGCCACCCCGCCGCGCAGCAGACCGCCCGGCACCGGGAGCCGGTCGAAGAACGACACGTGCGCGTCGGACGCCGCGAGCAGCTCACGTGCGGTGTAGGTCGCGGCCGGGCCGGTCCCGACCACGGCGACCCGCAGGCCCGTGGGCCCGCCCGGCCGCACGCGGGCGTGGGTCTGCTGCTTGGCGACCTCGCGCTCGGGCCGCTGCTCGTAGTAGGCGGCGTTCAGCTCGGCGAACACGGCCTCGCCGCCGCGCAGGATCTCGATCGGCTTGATCGCCGACGCGGGGCAGGCGTCGGCGCAGGCGCCGCAGTCGATGCACGAGCGCGGGTCGACGTAGAGGATGTCGGTCGTGCCGAAGTCGGGCTCTCCCGGCGTCGGGTGGATGCAGTCGACCGGGCACACCTCCACGCAGGAGGCGTCGGAGCAGCAGCTCTGGGTGATGGCGAAGGGCATGGCGGCCTCAGAGCATGTGCACGCGGCGGTACAGCCGCTTGGCCGTCGGCGTCAGCAGCCCGGCCTCGGCCAGGAAGTCCATCAGGTGCACGCACGACAGACGCATGAGCGCGTGGTGGTGCTCGTTGTTCTTGGCCGCCTCGACGGCCTCCTTCACGTCGAGCCCGGCCTCGGCGTACACCTCGGGGCGGACGAGGCTCTTGACGATGAAGTAGCCGACGCTCGCGATCTGCAGGGCGCTGGCGCGGCGGCGGGCCTCGGAGATGCCCTTCATGGCCTCGAGGGTCTCGTGGCGCGCGAACTTCATGTGCCGCGACTCCTCGACCACGTGGATCTTGCAGATCGTCTTGACCTGGGGCGAGACGGAGGCGCCGCGCATCCAGTCACGCTGCATGACGTCGAGGACCTCCTCGGCCACCAGGATCGACGTGTAGGCGACCTCGCCGCGCGCCGTCAGCTTGAGCAGCTTGGCGGCCTTGTGCAGCAGCGGGTGGGGCAGGTAGGAACGACCGGCGATGTGCTGGGCGCCCTTGGCGAACATGATCGAGTGGCGGCACTCGTCGGCGATCTCGGTGAGCGCGAACTGGAACTCGCTGCTCGCGTAGTCCTTGTCGTAGATGTCGACGAGCAGCATCTGCTGCAGGAGCATCTCGAACCAGATGCCGATGCTCGCGACGCTGGCCGCCTCGTGGCGCGTGAGCGTGGCGCGCTGCTCCGGCGTCATGCGCTCCCACAGGTCGGTGCCGAAGAGCGTGCACCACTCGGGGTTCACGCCGTCGTGCAGCGGGTCGAGCGGCGCGTCCCAGTCGACCTCCTTCTCGGGGTCGTAGGACAGCTGGGCCGACGACGACAGGAGCCGCTCGAGCACGCCGTCACGCTCGACCTCCGCACGGAACGCGGCGGCGTCGGGGGTGGTGGGGCGGGTCTCGGTGATCGTCATGGCAGTCTCCTCGGCTACTCGACAACGGTGATGTGACATCGGGAATGTCGCATCCATACCCACGGTATGGCGAGTTGGTCGCGAGCGCAAGAGACGACCGTCACGCGGCCCCTCGACGGGACGTCGGAGCGCGGATGCACCCGTGCGGTCGGGACGCGGACGTCCCGAACCCCGCGGGGCAGGGTGGGAGATTCCCAGGTCGACCTGGGAAACCTGCAGAAGCACAGGTTGCTACCCGTGCAGTCGTAGGGAAAGCCGTGCAGTCCGGAAGATTCCCAGGTCGACCTGGGAATCTGCGGCACGGGTCAGGGGCGGTCGGCGAGCCAGGACTCGGCCAGGCGGGCGGGTGCGCGCGCGAGCCAGGCGTCCTCGACCGCGGTCTCCAGCCGGGCGGGGTCAACCATGTCGAGCTCGACCAGGAAGCCGGGGTGGTTCGCCAGGTGCTCGATGGTGAAGAAGCCCGGCACCCCCTCGCCGAGGATCGCGTCGCGGTCGGCGAGGTCCTCGGTGCGCAGACCGACGATCTCGCCCTGCGGCACCGGGTCGTCGCCGAACCGCCTCAGGTCGGCCTTGCTGAACGGTCGCACCCAGCAGAACATCGCCTTCTCGACGAACCAGGCGCGGTTCCCCCAGCTGGTGCGCTCGGCGACCTCCGGCAGCGCCAGGCACAGACGCTCGACGTCCTCGACGGTGGCCATGGGATCACGGTGCGGGTTGGCCGGCGGCGCGTCAAGCACGGGCGGGAACGACGACGGCGCCCACCCCCCGAAGGGGCGGGCGCCGTCGACAGCGCGTCGGTGCGACGACTCAGTGGTTGTGCCCGGCGTGGGCGTCACCCTCGTCGTCGGCCGGCTTCTCGGCCACCAGGGTCTCGGTGGTGAGCAGCATGGCGGTGATGGACGCGGCGTTGGCCAGCGCGGAGCGCGTGACCTTGACCGGGTCGAGGATGCCCTGCGCGAGGAGGTCCCCGTAGGTGTCGGTGGCGGCGTTGTAGCCCTCACCGGACTCGCGGACCTTCGACACGACGACCTCGCCGGAGACGCCGCCGTTGCGGGCGATCCACTCCAGCGGGGCGTCGGCACCCTTGCGCACGATGCGCACGCCGACGGCCTCGTCGCCGCTGAGCCCGAGGTCGCCCTCGAGCACCGAGACGGCGTGGACGAGGGCGGAGCCGCCACCGGCGACGATGCCCTCCTCGATGGCCGCGCGGGTCGCCGAGACGGCGTCCTCGATGCGGTGCTTCTTCTCCTTGAGCTCGACCTCGGTGGCCGCGCCGACCTGGATCACGCACACGCCGCCGGCCAGCTTCGCGAGACGCTCCTGGAGCTTCTCGCGGTCCCAGTCGGAGTCGGTGAGCTCGATCTCGGCCTTGATCTGGTTGACCCGGCCCTCGACCTCGGCGGTCTCGCCGCCACCGTCGATGATCGTCGTGTCGTCCTTGGTGACGACGACGCGACGGGCGGTGCCGAGCACCTCGAGGCCGACCTGGTCGAGCTTGAGGCCGACGTCGGGCGTGACGACCGTGGCGCCGGTGAGCGTCGCGATGTCCTGCAGCATGGCCTTGCGGCGGTCACCGAAGGCGGGCGCCTTGACGGCGACCGAGGTGAACGTGCCGCGGATCTTGTTGACGACCAGCGTGCTGAGCGCCTCGCCCTCGACGTCCTCGGCGATGATGAACAGGCTCTTGCCCGCGCCGATGACCTTCTCCAGGAGCGGGAGCAGCTCGGCGACCGAGCTGATCTTGCCCTGGTTGACGAGCACGTAGGGGTCGTCGAGGACGGACTCCATGCGCTCGGTGTCGGTGACCATGTACGGCGAGAGGTAGCCCTTGTCGAACTGCATGCCCTCGGTGAAGTCGAGCTGCGTGCCGAGCGTGTTGGACTCCTCGACGGTGATGACGCCGTCCTTGCCGACCTTGTCGAACGCCTCGGCAATGAGCTCGCCGATGTGCGCGTCGCGCGAGGAGACGGTGGCGACGTCGGTCATGTCCTTGATGTCGTCGACGTCGCGGGCGATCTCGTGCAGCTTCTCGCTGACGGCCTTGACCGCGGCCTCGATGCCCTTCTTCAGGCCGACCGGGTTGGCGCCGGCGGCCACGGCGCGCAGGCCCTCGTGGACCATCGCCTGGGCGAGCACGGTGGCCGTGGTGGTGCCGTCACCGGCGACGTCGTTCGTCTTGGTGGCGACCTCCTTGGCCAGCTGGGCTCCGAGGTTCTCGAACGGGTCGTCGAGCTCGACCTCACGGGCGACGGTGACACCGTCGTTCGTGATCGTGGGGGCGCCCCACTTCTTGTCGAGCACGACGTAGCGGCCCTTGGGGCCGAGGGTGACCTTGACAGTGTTCGCGAGGGCGTCGACGCCCCGCTCGAGGGCGCGGCGTGCGTCCTCGTCGAACTCGAGGATCTTGGGCATGTGATGCCTTCCTACGCATGGATCAGATGGGGTGCCCGGCGAGTGCCGGACAGAGTGCGCCGGGAGACCCGGCGGGTGACGTCAGGCGGTTCTGACGTGCGTGGCGCCCGACTGGCAAGGCGCCGTCGCGACGGCGACCTTGGAGCGGAGCGGTCGCCGAGCGACGAGCAACGCCGCCAGCCGGGATGCCACGTGCGTCAGAACGCGTCAGGAGACGACGGCGAGGACATCGCGGGCGGAGAGGATGAGGAACTCCTCGCCCGAGTACTTGACCTCGGTTCCGCCGTACTTGCTGAAGATGACCTTGTCGCCGACGTTGACGTCGAGCGGGACGCGGTTGCCGGAGTCGTCGATGCGACCGGGGCCCACGGCCACGACCTCACCCTCCTGCGGCTTCTCCTGGGCGGTGTCCGGGATGACGAGTCCGGATGCGGTGGTCTGCTCGGCCTCGACGGCCTTGATGACGAGACGATCCTCGAGCGGCTTGATGGTGACCGACACTGGTCGACCTCCCCTTCAACGTTGGTGGAATGACGGATGGAACGTGATGGGTGTGCACGCCGTCGCGGGGGTCGTGCACGGTTGGCAGTCTCGGTACCCGAGTGCCAGTTCCGAATCTAGCACTCACCCCTACTGAGTGCTAAAGGGTGTTCGCCGTCGGCGGACGCACGATCGTCCGCCGACCTGCGAGGAGGGAGCGCCGTTCGTGGCGGCTGGTTGGATGGGCGCGTGGACCTGGCGACGTTCGAGCGGCTGCAGACCGACGAGGGACGGGCGCTGGTGGCCGAGGTGCACCAGCGGGCCGGGGTCGAGTCCGACCTCGCCCTGGGCACGCGGCTGCGCCGCGCCCACGACGTCGAGCTGGTGGCGGCGGCCGTCACGCAGAACCACCTGCGCGGGCTCGCGCGCACCAAGCTGGGCGACGACGCGGCGCGGATGTTCTTCACCCACGAGGCGCTGCAGCAGGCCACCCGTGGCTCGGTGGCCCGGCTGCGTGCCGAACGCCTCGCCGGCACGGGTGCCACGGCGGCACTCGACCTGGGCTGCGGCATCGGCTCGGACCTGCTCGCGCTCGCCCGCGCCGGCCTGCGGGTCCGGGGCGTGGAGCGCGACCCGGTGCGTGCCGCCATCGCCCGCGCCAACCTGGCCGCCCTCGACCTCGACGGCGAGGTGCTCTGCGCCGACGCCGCCGACGTTGACCCGACGGACGACGAGGTGGTGTTCCTCGACCCGGCCCGCCGCGACGACCGTGGCCGGGTGTTCGACCCCGAGGCGATGAGCCCGCCGTGGTCGGTCGTGGCGACACACCTGGCCGGTCGCGCGGTCGTGAAGACCCTCCCGGGCATCCCGCACGCGCTGGTCCCCACCGGCGTGGAGGCGCAGTGGGTCAGCGACGGCGGCGACCTGGTGGAGGCGTGCCTGTGGGGCGCCGGCCTCGACCTGACCGACCGCGCGCCGCGTCGCGCCACGGCCCTGCCCGGCGGTGACGACCTGGCCGGCGACGGCGCACCCGGCGACGTCGGCGAGCTGGGAGGCTGGCTGCACGAGCCGGACGACGCGGTGATCCGTGCCGGTCTCGTCGGAGGCCTGGCGGAGCGGATCGACGGCCAGCTGGTGGACCCGCGCATCGCATGGGTGACCACGGACGTCGACGTGCGCCACCCGCTCGCCCGCTCCTTCCGCGTGGTGCAGGAGCTGCCCTACCGCGAGAAGCAGCTCAAGGCGGCGCTCGTGGCGCTCGACGTCGGCACCCTGACGATCAAGAAGCGCGGCGTCGACGTCGTGCCCGAGCAGCTGGTCCGCCGCCTGCGGCTCAAGGGGTCCGTGCGCGCCACCGTGGTGCTGACCAGGGTGGACGACAAGGCCGTCGCCCTGCTCGTGGACCCGCTCCCCCGCTGAGCCGTCCGGCACCCCGCGCGGGTCCTAGGGTGGAGGCGTGCGGATCGACCTGAACGCCGACGTCGCGGAGTCGGCCGACGACCTGGCCCTGCTCGACGTCGTCACGAGCGCGAACGTGTGCTGCGGCGCCTACGCCGGCGGCGAGGAGCTCATGCTCGACGCGTGCGAGCGCGCGGTCGAGCGTGGCGTCGCGATCGGTGCGCAGGTGGGCTACCCCGACCGCGAGGGCTTCGGCCGACGCCCCCAGGAGCCGGCCACGGACGAGCTGGTCGACGAGCTGCGTGCCCAGATCGACCTGCTCGCCGAGGTGGCCGACGCCGTGGGTGGCCGCGTGGCCTACGTCAAGCCGCACGGCGCGCTGTACAACACCGTCGCGCACGACGAGCGGCAGGCGACGGCCGTGGTCGAGGCCGTGGGACCGTACGGGCTTCCGCTCCTCGGGCTGCCCGGGGCCGTCTCGCTGCGGCTCGCCGCCACCGAGGGACTCCCGACCGTCGCCGAGGGCTTCGCCGATCGCGCGTACACCGCCGCCGGGACCCTCGTCCCGCGTGACCAGCCGGGCGCGGTGCTGGGCGACGTCGACGAGGTCGTGTCCCAGGCGCTGCGCCTCGCCGGCCAGGTCGACTCGCTGTGCGTGCACGGCGACTCCCCCGACGCGCTCGCCCTCGTCCGGGCCGTGCGCGCCGCCCTGGCGGAGGCCGGGCACGAGGTCGGACCGTTCGTGTGAGGGTGCTCGCGTGCGGGGAGGACGCCGTGCTCCTGGACTGCGACGACCTCGACGAGGCGCGCCGCCGCCACGCGGCACTGGTCGACCACCCCGACGTCGTGGAGGCCGTGCTGGGGGCGCGCACCGTGCTCCTGCGCGGTCGACCGTCGACGATGCGAGCGCTGGCCCGCAGCGTCCCTCCGGCGCCCACGGCGTCGACGTCCGGCGCGCGTGAGCACGTGGTCGACGTCGTCTACGACGGGCCCGACCTCGACGCCGTGGCCGAGGCGACTCAGATGAGCGTCGAGGCCGTGGTGGGCGCGCACACCGCAACACCCTGGACCGTCGCCTTCGGCGGGTTCGCCCCCGGCTTCGCCTACCTGGTCGACGGCGACCCGCGGCTCACGGTCCCCCGCAAGGACACGCCCCGGCCACGGGTTCCCGCCGGCGCCGTGGCCCTGGCCGGCGGGTTCAGCGGCGTCTACCCGCGGGAGTCGCCCGGTGGCTGGCAGCTGGTCGGACGCACCGACGTGGTGCTCTTCGACGTCGAGCGCTCCCCTGCGGCACTGCTCGCACCGGGCGACACCGTCCGCTTCCGCGCCGCCGGCCCCGGGGCCTCGCCGTGAGCCTGGTCGTCGTGCACCCCGGGCCCCTGACGCTCGTCCAGGACGACGGGCGACCGGGGCTGGCCGCGCAGGGGGTCGGCGCCGCGGGGGCCTTCGACCGGCGAGCCCTCCACCAGGCCCGGACCCTCGTGGGCGACGCGTCCGGCACCGCCGTCCTGGAGGTGCTCGGAGGCGGCCTCGAGCTGCGGGCCACGTCCGAGCACGTCGTCGCCGTGACGGGGGCGGTCGGGCCGGTGCTGGTCGACGGTGCTCCGGTCGAGCACGGTCGGGCGGTGCGCCTGGGCGCCGGGCGGCACCTCGCGGTCGCCGCGTTCGGCCACGGCCTGCGCGGCTACGTGGCGGTCGCCGGCGGCATCGACGTGCCTTCGACCCTGGGTTCGCGCAGCGCCGACACCCTCAGCCGGCTCGGACCACCGGCACTGACCTCCGGCGACGACATCGCCGTCGGGGAGACGCTCCAGGATCCGCCCGACGTCGCCCCCGTCCCGAGCCTGCTGACCCCCGGCACCACGACCGTCGAGGTGGTGCTCGGTCCGCGCGACGACTGGTTCACGCCCGACGCCCTGGCCGCGTTCCTCGGCACCGGCTGGGTCGTGTCCGAGCGGTCGGACCGCATCGGCGTCTGGCTGGACCACCCCGCTCCCGGTCGCACCGGCCTCGAGCGGGCCGTCGACGGAGAGCTGCCCAGCGAGCCGTGCGTGCGCGGCAGCGTGCAGGTGACGTCGGCCGGGCTCCCGGTCGTGCTCGGGCCCGACCACCCCGTCACCGGCGGCTACCCGGTCATCGGGGTGGTCACCGGCCGCGGCCTCGACCGCCTCGCGCAGGCTCGCCCGGGCGAGACCGTGCGCTTCCGCCGGCACACCCTGCCCTGACCGCGGCGCGGCCCGACCCGCGCCTGGGGCACCATCGAGGGCATGAGGCCCACCCACCGACCCGTCGAGGACGGCGTCGCCACCGACCTGGCGGGCGAGTCGACGTACGGCTCCTACCTGCGCCTGGACCTGCTGCTCGCCGCACAGCAGCCGGTCACCGACCACCACGACGAGATGCTCTTCGTCGTCCAGCACCAGGTGACCGAGCTGTGGCTCAAGCAGCTGGTGCACGAGCTGCGCTCGGCCATCGCGCTGATCGACGCCGACGAGCTCGCCCACGCGCTCAAGCGGCTGGCCCGCGTCAAGGCCGTCCAGCGACAGATGTTCGAGCAGTGGGGCGTGCTCGAGACGCTGACCCCCGTGGAGTACCTGCAGTTCCGCGACGCGCTCGGCAAGGCGTCGGGGTTCCAGTCGGCGCAGTACCGGACGGTGGAGTTCCTGCTCGGCAACAAGACACCGGCGATGGTCAAGGTGTTCGAGCACGAGCCCGACACCCAGGCGCAGCTGGCCGCCGACCTCGCCGCGCCCAGCCTCTACGACGCCTTCCTGGGCCACCTGGCCCGCCAGGGCCACGACGTGCCGCCCGCGGTCCTCGAGCGCGACCTCACGCAGCCCTACGAGCCGCACCCCGGCGTCGTGGAGGTGTTCCGCCGCGTCTACGCCGACCCCGAGCGCCACTGGGAGGTCTACGAGACGTGCGAGGAGCTCGTCGACGTCGAGGAGGGGTTCCACCTCTGGCGGTTCCGCCACCTCAAGACGGTGCAGCGGATCATCGGCCACAAGCGCGGCACCGGAGGCTCGAGCGGCACGTCCTTCCTGCAGCGCGCGCTCGAGCTGACGTTCTTCCCCGAGCTGCAGGACGTCCGCACCGCGCTCTGACCGCGGCCGCGCTCCCGGGCCAGCGCTCCCGTTTCGGACACGTCCGGGGCACTGTCCGGGGTGCAACTGCCCCGGAACTGTCCGAAACGGCGGACGCCGGGCCCTACCGCCGCAGCACCTTCCGCGCCCAGGCGTTGCCGGCGAACTGCAGCACCTGCACGATGACGATGACCAGGAGGATCGCCGTCCACGTGACGTAGCCGTTGAACTGGCGCAGCCCGAAGGTGAGCGCCAGGTTCCCCAGACCGCCCGCGCCGATCACGCCGACCACGGCCGTCATGTCGACGATCGCCACGACGGCGAACGTGAAGCCGAGGATGAGCGGGCCGAACGCCTCGGGCAGCAGGACGGTGAGCACCACCCGCAGCCGGCTGGCCCCCATCGCGCGGGCCGCCTCGAGGACGCCCGGCTGGACGCTCACCAGGTTCTGCTCGACGATCCGCCCGATGCCGAACATCGACGCGACGACGATCGCGATGATCGCGAACTCGTTGCCGATGCCGCGGATGCCGACCTCGCGCACGAACGGCTGCAGCGCGATCGCGAGCAGGATGAACGGGATCGGGCGGAAGAAGTTCACCACCACGTTGAGCAGCGTGTTGGCCACCGCGTTCGGCCAGATGCCGCCCCGCCGGGTCACGTAGAGCGCCGTCCCGAGCACCAGCCCGAGCAGCCCACCGAGCAGCAGACCGGCCCCGGCGAGGTAGAGGGTCACGAAGAACTCGGAGACGAACTCCCCGCGCAGCTCCAGGACGCGATCCATCAGGCCACCTCCCCCGTCGAGCCGACGTCCGCGACGCGGGCCTCCGCCTCCGGCACGTCGGTCACGGTCACGAGCTCGCCGATGCGTCGCACGGCGTCCTCGACGGCGGCGTCGTCGCCGCGCAGCTCCAGCGTGAGGTGGCCGAACGCGCGACCCTGGACGTCCTCGATCCCACCGAAGACCAGCTCGAACTCGACGTCACGCCGCACCAGCTCGGCGAAGACCCGCGACTGGCTGACGCTCTCGTCGCGGAAGCTGACCGTCACGAGCCGCCCGTCGTGACGTTCCCGCAGGTGCGCGACGGCACGCGCGTCGGGGACGTCGTCGACGAGCGTCCGCACGAAGCGCTGCGTCGCTGGGTGCGACGGCTGGGCGAAGACGTCGAACGTCGATCCGGCCTCGACGACGCGGCCGCGCTCCATGACGACCACGCGGTCGGCGAGGCTCTTCACGACCTCCATCTCGTGGGTGATCACGAGGATGGTGACGCCCAGCTCGGCGTTCACCCGGCGCAGCAGCGCCACGACGTCGGCCGTGGTCTCGGGGTCGAGTGCGCTCGTGGCCTCGTCGGCCAGCAGGATCGCGGGGTCGGTGGCGAGGGCGCGGGCGATCGCCACGCGCTGCTTCTGCCCGCCGGAGAGCTGCTCGGGGTGCTGGTGCGCCTTCTCGCTCAGCCCCACGAAGTCGAGCAGCCGCTCGATCCGCGCGTGGCGCTCCGCCTGCGGCACGCCCGCGACCGCGAGCGGGTAGGCCACGTTGCCGTAGACCGTGCGGGAGTGGAACAGGTTGAACTGCTGGAAGATCATGCCGATGCCGCGCCGAACCCCCTGCAGCTGCCGCTCCGACAGCGTCGTCACGTCGGTGCCGTCGACGCGGATCGTGCCGCTCGTGGCCGGCTCGAGCGCATTGACCAGCCGGACCAGGGTCGACTTCCCGGCGCCGGAGTAGCCCATCACGCCGACGATCTCCCCGGCCTCGACGTGGAGGGTGACGTCGTCGACGGCGTGCACGGGCTCACCACCGCGACGGGTGGGCGGGTACGTCTTGCTGACACCCTCGATCTCGATCAGGGCCATGGTCTCCTCCTGGACGTCGGACGCGCAGGTCCGTGCCCGACGACCAGGTCGTGGTCGTCGGGCACGAGCGGCGTCAGGACTGGTTGGCCTTCGTCTCGGCCTCGGCCCGCTCGTACACGTCGACGAGCTCGGACCGCGGCGCCTTCACCAGCTGGGCGGTTCCGCCGGAGACCTGCTGGAGGCCGTCGGTCACGGCCTTGGTGTCCTGGAAGATCTCGACGAGGCGCTGGTAGGTGGGATTGTCGGCGTCCTCGGCGCGGGCCACGAACACGTTGACGTAGGGCTCGGCCGTCGGGTCGGCGGCGTCGTCGGTCGCCAGGGCGTCGTCGAACGACAGGCCGGCCTTCTCCACGAAGTCGTTGTTGATGACCGCCGCGTCGAGGTCCTCCAGGCTGGTCGCGGTCACGTCGGCCGCGAGCGCCTCGACCTTCACCCGCGAGGCCCCGGTGTCGACGTCGGAGAGGTCGGTGAAGATCGACGGCTCGCCGTCGAGCTCGATCAGACCGTTCTTGGCGAGGATGCCGAGGGCGCGGGCCTGGTTGCTCACGTCGTCCGGGACGGCCACGGTGCCGCCGTCCGGGATGTCGCCGACGGCGTCGTGCTGCGAGGAGTACAGACCCAGCGGGTACACGGCGGTGGAGCCGACCGGGGTCAGGTCGGCGTCGTTGGCCAGGTTGTAGTCGGCCAGGTAGACCAGGTGCTGGAACTGGTTGAGGTCCAGCTCGCCCGCACTGACCGCAGGGTTCGGCTGCGTGTAGTCGGTGAAGTCGCGCAGCTCCACGTCGATGCCCTCCGCGGCGGCGGCGTCGACGAAGACCTCCCAGTACGGGTCGCTGGCACCGACGACGCCGATGGAGACCGTCTCGGCGTCCTCGCCGGCGGCGCTCGTCGCGTCGTCGCCGCGGGTCAGGAAGAACGCGACGAGGGCGATCACGACGACGGCCGCGACGGCCGCGCCCGCGACGAGCGGACCTCGCCGCTTCGGGGCCTCGATGGTGGTGGGCTGCTCAGACATGGCGGGGTCCTTCTCTCGGCGATCGGCCGACACGGGGGCAGGCGACGTCGTCCGGGTGAGGACGACCCCTGCACGCTACGAACTCCCGTCACGACACCGTGACCACGCCCAGCATGCGAGAACGGGCCGAGCAGGGGCCGCGGTAGTGGTACGACTCAGGCCTGGTCGTCGTAGGACCAGACCACGTCGTCGCGGACCACCCTCGCCGGCACCCCGGCGACCACGCTGTGGGCCGGGACCTTCTGACCACGCACCACCGACCGCATCGCCACGACGGCGCCGTCGCCGACGTCGGCGTGACCGGTCACCACGGCGTCCTTGCACAGCCACACGTGCCGGCCGAGGCGGATGTCGGCGCCGAACGGGTTGATCCGCTCGCCCGTGACGCGGTCCTCGAGCCGGTGCATGTCGTCCGTCGCGACGTACACGTCGGAGGCCCACAGCTGCTCGGGGCCGGCCACGATGCTCCCCCCGTTGCGGGCGTCGACCACGGCGCACCGCGTGGCGATGAGCGGGCCGTGCAGCACGATGTTGGACCCGCCGCCGCAGAACAGCTCGCCGGCGGTGATCTCGCAGCCGGCGTCGACGAACACGGTGGCCTCGTCGCCGCCGACGAGCAGGGTCGACACGGTGCGCAGGGCGGACCCGACGGCGATCACGACGTCGCGGACGGGGAACAGCGTCAGCTGGGCGAGGACCTTCTCCGGCAGGCAGGCGCCCTCGGCGAGGTAGAGGGCGTTGTCGCAGTCGTGCCACCACTGCGGGACACCCTCGGTCGCACGGTGCCAGGTGAGGGCGTCGATCGCGCCGGCCTCGGCCCCGGCCGCGCGCAGACGCTCTCGGTGGCCGGGGTCCATGCCCGGGCCCATCGCGTCCTGCGTCGGCGTCGTGGTCACCCGTGCATCCTGCCAGCCGCGCCGACCTCAGTGCGCGGGACGCTCGACCTGCGCTACGAGCTCCTGCGGGGCCTGCACGCAGTACGACTCCGTGAGCAGCTCGCGCAGCTCCGCCGGCTCGACGCCGGGACCGTCGTCGAGCACCAGCCCCACCACGTCGCCGCTGCGCCCGACGCGGAAGTAGGGGTGGCCGAGGTGCTCGAAGGCGGCCACCTCGTCCATCGGCGCCCGGAAGGTGACCCGCACGAGGCCGTCCTCACCCCCGAACACGTGGGCGACGTTGTGTCCTCGCACCACCCATCGGGTCCCCGTCCAGGCTCGCTCGCGGCGCGTCTCGGGCAGGTCGTCGAGGACGGCGGCCACCTGCGCCAGCAACGCCTCGGGTACCGGTGCACGTGCCACGCGGAGCAGCCTGCCACGCCCCGCCGACACGACCCGCCGCACGTGCGAGGGCCCCGACCACCTCGCGGTGGTCGGGGCCCTCGTCAGGGGTGGTGCGGGTGGGGGCTCAGAAGCCCATGCCGCCCATGTCGCCCATGTCCGGCGCGCCGCCACCGGCGGCAGCCGGCTCCGGCTTGTCGGCCACGACGGCCTCGGTGGTGAGGAACAGCGCCGCGATGGACGCGGCGTTCTGCAGCGCGGAGCGCGTGACCTTGGCCGGGTCGATGATGCCCGCGGCGATGAGGTCGACGTACTCGCCCGTGGCGGCGTTCAGGCCGTGACCGGCGTCGAGGCCGGCGACCTTCTCCGCCACGACGCCGCCCTCGAGGCCGGCGTTGATCGCGATCTGCTTCAGCGGGGCCGACGCGGCGGTGCGCACGATGTTGGCACCCGTGGCCTCGTCACCCTCGAGCTCGAGCTTCTCGAACGCGGCCTTGGTGGCCTGGACGAGCGCCACGCCGCCACCGGCGACGATGCCCTCCTCGACGGCCGCCTTGGCGTTGCGCACGGCGTCCTCGATGCGGTGCTTGCGCTCCTTGAGCTCGACCTCCGTGGCCGCGCCGACCTTGATGACGGCCACGCCGCCGGCCAGCTTCGCGAGGCGCTCCTGGAGCTTCTCGCGGTCGTAGTCGGAGTCGCTGTTCTCGATCTCGGCGCGGATCTGGTTGACCCGTCCGGCGATCTGGTCCTGCGAGCCGCCACCCTCGACGATCGTGGTCTCGTCCTTGGTCGTGACGACCTTGCGGGCCGTGCCGAGCAGCGAGATGTCGGCGTTCTCGAGCTTGAGGCCGACCTCCTCGCTGATGACCTCGCCACCGGTGAGGATGGCGATGTCGGCCAGCATGGCCTTGCGGCGGTCACCGAAGCCGGGGGCCTTGATGGCGACCGACTTGAAGGTGCCGCGCATCTTGTTGACGATCAGGGTGGCCAGGGCCTCGCCCTCGACGTCCTCGGCGATGATCGCGAGCGGCTTGCCCGACTGCATGACCTTCTCGAGCACCGGGACGAAGTCCTTGACCGAGCTGATCTTGCTGTTGACGATGAGGATGTAGGGGTCCTCGAGGACCGTCTCCATGCGCTCGGGGTCGGTGACGAAGTAGCCCGACAGGTGACCCTTGTCGAAGCGCATGCCCTCGGTGAGCTCGAGGTCGAGGCCGAACGTGTTCGACTCCTCGACCGTGATGACGCCCTCCTTGCCGACCTTGTCCATGGCCTCGGCGATGATCTCGCCGACCGTGGGGTCAGCGGCCGAGATGGACGCGGTGGAGGCGATCTGCTCCTTGGTCTCGACGTCCTTGGCCATGCCCAGCAGCTGGCTGCTGATGGCCTCGACGGCGGCCTCGATGCCCTTCTTCAGGCCCATCGGGTTGGCGCCGGCGGCCACGTTGCGCAGACCCTCGCGCACGAGCGCCTGGGCCAGCACGGTGGCCGTGGTGGTGCCGTCACCGGCGACGTCGTCGGTCTTCTTGGCGACCTCCTTGACGAGCTCGGCGCCGATCTTCTCGTAGGGGTCCTCGAGCTCGATCTCCTTGGCGATGGAGACACCGTCGTTGGTGATCGTGGGCGCGCCCCACTTCTTCTCGAGCACGACGTTGCGACCCTTGGGGCCGAGCGTCACCTTGACTGCGTCGGCAAGCTGGTTCATGCCGCGCTCGAGACCGCGACGGGCCTCTTCGTTGAACGCAATGGTCTTGGCCATGTGGAACTCTCCGGTTCGACGTGGTGGGTGTGACCGGTCGGTGCCCGCGACGGACGAGCCCTGCGCCGCGGCGAACCCTTCCCGCTGCGGCCGTGACCCTCACCGGGCCGGTCTGATGTCTAGCACTCTCACTATAGGAGTGCTAACCAACGACTGGCAATCGGGTCCCGAGAGTGCCAGTCCGCCCCGCGGGACGACCGGTCAGTCCTCGTCGCCGATGACGAGGCGGGGGAGGCGGTCGCGCCAGGGCCGGCCGCGGGTCTCACCGCGAGTGGGATCGACGGCGGCCACGGGGACCGGCACGGGCAGGACCGGAGCGACAGGGTCGCCGGCCTCGTGCTCCGCGGCCTCCGCCAGCCGGTCCTTGCGGGCGATCCACAGGACCGTCGCGACGATCACCACGACCGGGATGAACGCGGGGATGGCCAGCACGGCCACCGGGTGCGTCGTCAGCACCTCTCCCGCGACCGTCGGCTCCATCCGTCGAGCCTAGACCGAGAGGAGCAGGTAGATGCCGGTGAACGTGTAGCCGACCATGAGCACGAGCATGGCGAGCTGGCCGGTGAGCCGGTGCGCACGCGGCAGCAGCGCGAGTGCCCGGTCGTGCGCCGCGACGACGGCCACGACGTGCCCGGCCACCACGAACCCGACCTTGTAGACGGCCAGCACGTCCGGGTGCTCGGACAGGAAGTACGAGACCTCCAGCCCGTTGCCGACCCCCAGGAGCTGGAGCAGGTCGATCGCCGCGGCCTGGCCGCGCTCGAGCAGGTAGGTCAGGTAGTGGGCGAAGATGTAGCCCACGACGATCGGCACCAGCGAGTGCGCCATCAGTCCGGGCAGCGCCCGGCGCTCGTGTGGCGTGACCCCGCCCGTGGCCACCGACGCCGCGACGAACGCCACGCCGACCACGACGCAGAACAGCAGCAGCACCAGTGACGTCGTGAGCGTGGAGTGCGAGCCCGACTGCCACCGCTCGGACGCCGAGAAGCTGTCGAAGGCCGTGGACCCCAGCAGCACCGCGATCGCGGCCACCAGGCCGGGCGCGACGGGCAGCAGCGGCAGAGAGCGCAACGGGTCGTGCGGGTCGAACCTGCGGTCACGCACGAGCGGGGCGAGGCGAGCCACGAAGGCGCTGTAGACGTCGAACGGGTCGGCGCGGTCGAACCAGCGCGGGCCGAACAGCACACCGCCCAGCACCGTGACGACCACGTAGGTGGCCACCCAGGTGCGCACCGTGACGACGTCGCCGGCGTCGGGCGAGACCAGCTCGAGCCACACGAAGGCGAACAGCCCCACCGCCGCCGGCCAGTAGCCCCAGACGTCGCGGTAGGCCACGAAGCCCTCCGGACGACCGGTCGCGCGACCCACCAGCCACTGCAGCGACCGCCACGGCGACAGGTCCTTCCACACGTGCCCGGCGAGCAGCGCCAACGGCACCAGCCCCACCCACACGAGGATGTAGAAGGCGGCGATGCCCGGGTTCGTCGCGTCGTCGGGGCCGAGGAACAGGGCACCCAGGAACCAGGCGGCGAGCAGCGCGCCCAGCACCGCGAGCCACGGCCGCCGCGACGGCTCGTCGGGGACGACGTGCCCGGCCGGCGGCTGGAGGCGCGGCTCCTTCCACGCGAACGCCAGCACGGCGAAGGAGATGGTGAGCGCCCACGACGCACCGACGATCGCGTACAGGAACGGGATCGGCAGGTCCGTCGAGCCGCCGACGCCGTGCATCGGCAGCGGCAGCACGGCTCCCACGAACGGATCGAGCACGGGTCAGGGCCGGACGACGAGCTGCACGATCACGGCGTGGGTGGCGTGCGACTCCACCGCCACCTGGCCGGGGCGGTCGATCGTGAACGTCCTCGACGTCTCGTCACCGGCCTCGACGTCGATGCTCACCTCCGGGTCGGAGTGCACGTGCACCTCGTCGGCGACCTCGGCCGTGACGTTCAACGTGATCGGCTCCCCGACCTTGACCTCCACCCGCTCGCCCTGCGGCGTCGGGCCGTCGGCGGAGAGGGTGACGTCGACGACCACGCCAGGTTCGGCACTCACGTCGGCACTCTCCTCGGCCGACGGGGACGCGCTCGCGCTGCTCGGGGCAGCACTGGGGGCGTCCGTGCCCGGGTCCGGGTCTCCGCACCCGGCGAGCAGCAGCCCGGCAGCCACGGTCGTCACCAGGGCGGCGGTCAGCCGCGCGGTCGGAGTCGTCCTCATGTCGGGTTCCTCTCCTCCCCGTCGTCGGGGGTCTCGCCGGCGTCGGGCTCGAAGGCCCGGTCGATCAGGTCTCGTTCGCGCTGCTCGTCCTGGCGGTCCTTGCGGGCGATGTAGAGCACCACCCCCACGACCACGATCGCCGGCACGAAGGCCGGGATCGCGACGAGGGCGGCGTGGTGCGCCCACAGCACCTCGCCGTGGGCGACCCCGAGGACCGCCGGGTCGGGGGTCACGCCGTCCCGGCTCCGCTCCCCTGGTCCAGGCCCGAGCCGCCGCCCGGGCCGTGCTCCAGCTCGTCGCGCCGACGGCGTCCCTCGCGGGCGATGGCCCCGGAGACGCGCGCCACGGCCACGCTGATGCCGGCCAGGATCGCGAGGCTGCAGATCAGGACCACGAGGTTCGCCACGCCCCACATCCACGGCGAGGTGTCGAGCTCGCGCTCACGCTGCAGGATCTCGATCTCCGGGACGAACTCGCGGGTCATCTGCGACTCGACCGGGACCTCCTCGGCCCCGAGCGCCTCGTCGGCCGGCAGGAAGATCGGCGCGGCGGTGAGCATGCGGCCGTCCTGCACGCGCAGCAGCGTCTTCCAGGTGCCGCCGATCGGCATGGGCTCGGTGGTCTCCCACGAGTCCGGGCCGGTGCGCCTCAGCGACTGCGTGACGACGCCGGCGCCGCCGCCCTGCCACGCGGTGATCTGCACCCACGTCGGGTTCTCGTCGACGAGGCCCTCGGTGGTGGTGACCTCGACCATGATCTCGGGCTGGGCCTCCGTGCCGACCTGCTGGACGGCGAACGTGGCCTCGGCGTTCTCGGGCACCGTGGCGTTGAGCCCGTTGCCGACGGCCACGGACGTGACGACGATCGACCCGACCACGATCGAGCGACCCACCCAGCGGTTGCTCGGCAGGCGGCCGTCGAGGCCCATCGCGAACAGGGCGCCGCACAGACCGGCGCCCAGGGCCACGGGAACCACGGTCACCAGGCTCTCGAGCCAGATGTCCTGCGGCCACGGGAACTGGAAGACGGCGTCGTTCCAGAACTTCTCGATGACTGTGCCGACCGTGCCGATCAGCAGACCGCCGACGGCGCCGAACACGAGCGGCCTGTCCTTCAGCCGGCTGAGCGCCAGCAGCTCGATGATCAGGGCGCTGCCGAGGTAGAGCGGGAACACGTGCGACGCCTGGCCGAAGACGTCGCCCACGATGAACGAGACGACGCCGCGCGTGATGACGAAGAAGAACGCCGCGAACAGGGCCGCGCCCGGACCGGCGTACAGCCGCGCGGCCACGAGGGTCAGTGCGGCGGCCGCAGCGATCATCAGCGGCGCGAAGACCATGCGGAACTGCGCGATGCCGAAGTCGAACTCCGCCTGGAAGACCGACAGGCCGATGAGGAGGCCGCCGAACGCCATCGAGAGGGTCAGCTTGTGCAGCGTCCGCGCGCCGTGGTTGTCGGCCGAGCGCTTCCACTCCTCGGAGAACTCGGCCTCGCGGTGCAGCAGGATGATGCCGGCCGTCGAGAGGCCGGCGCCGCCGATCAGCATGAGGTGCGTCGGGCCCCAGAGCGTGACGTCCTGGCCGAACAGGCGGTGCCACACGTCGTCGAGCGGGAAGCCGATGAGGGCGTAGAGCCCGCACGCGGCGATGAAGATGCCGGCGACGGGGGCGTACCAGCTGCGGGTGATCCGCACCGACGCGATGCCGGGACGCTGGCCGTCGCGCGGGAACACGATCGCGCTCATGCCGGCGATGAACAGGGCGAAGAGCCCGTAGAGGATCAGGTAGTGGGCGGGGTTCGCGAGCGGGCCCTCGTCGCGTCCGCGACCGGCGTGCAGGCTCACGTCCCACAGGAACCCGAGCAGCGCGACGACGAGGGAGCTGGCCACGAACAGCGAGGGGATGGACGCCCAGCCGGGCTCGCCGGTGCGCTCGTGCAGGCGGTCACCGAGGGTCTGGAACCACTCGATGCGGTGGGTGCGGTGGGCCCAGGCGATGGCGACGAGGACCGCGGTCACGAGGCCGGCCCCGACGCTCAGTCCGATGACCTGGTCGAGGGCCGCTCCGCCCACGGGGGCAGGCTCTGCGGCGACGAGGATGGCGGGGAACATTCCGGGAGTATGTCAGCGCGCCATGTGACACCGCAAGTGTCAGATGAGGTGCGTCACACCGGGGCGCTCGACGTCGACGAGCGTCCGGTGCGCGTGGTCACGACGGGCAGCGACGGCGCCCGTCACCGGGTCAGTGCCCGACGACCTCCTGGGCCTCACGGCCCTTGGGGCCGTCGACCACCTCGAGCTCGACCGCCTGGCCGTCCTCGAGCGTCTTGTAGCCGTCGGACTTGATCTTGGACCAGTGGACGAAGACGTCACCCTGGCCCTCGACCTCGATGAAGCCGTAGCCCTTGTCGGCGTTGAACCACTTGACGGTGCCCTGCACCATGACGAACTCCCACCTGGTGACGCGATCGAACCACCTGCCCGGACCGATCTGACGCCGAGCCTATACGCGCCGGTCGCGGCGCAGAAGAGCGCGGTTCACCCGCTGGTCACCCAGCCCGTCGACCGGCCTGCGACACCGCCCTCGGGATGGACCCCGATCGACCCTGACCGCACCCTGGCCGCACCCCGGGAACAGGGTGCGCTGCTCGGTCGGCGTGCTTCAGTGGAGGCACACGAACATCGATCGAGGAGCTGGACTCTCATGACCGCCTATCCCCACGAGCCCGCGCCCGGCCAGGGCACCGGGCAGGGCGAGCCCCTGTCCGACGACACCCAGCGCAGCATCGGCGTCATCGTGCACGCCGTGCCGGCGGCCGCCCTCGTGCTGAGCGCAGGCACCCTCGGCTTCGTGGCGTCCCTCGTGATCTATCTCGTCTACAAGGACCGTGGCGAGTACGCCCGCCGCCAGGCGGCCAACTCGCTCAACGTCCAGATCACCACGGGCATCCTGCTGCTGCTCTCGCTCCCGCTCATGCTGGTGCTGATCGGCTTCGTCACCTACGGGATCGTCATCGTCTGGGCCGTCGTGCTGCACGTCGTCGGCGCGGTGCGCGCCAGCAACGGCGAGTGGTGGAACCCGCCGCTCACCCCCCGCTTCGTCCGCTGACGCGGCTCGGAGATTCCCAGGTCGACCTGAGAATCGCCCGGCACGCACGGCTTCCTCACGTCTGCACGGGTTGCTTGCCGTGCGGGCGTGAGGTCTCCGTGCGCCGGTGCGCCTGTTCGGCTGCCCACCCGCAGGACGAGGATCAGGCGCAGCCGCCGGCGACGGCGGGGATGATGCTGATCTGCGCGCCGTCCTTGACGGGGGTCTCGAGGCCCTGGGCGAAGCGCACGTCCTCCTCGGCCACGTACACGTTGACGAAGCGGCGGAGCTTGCCGTCCTCGTCGACGATGCGGGCCTTGATGCCGGCGTAGGACGACTCGAGCGAGTCGAGCACCTCGGCGAGCGTCGCGCCGTCGGCCTCGACCTTGGAGGAGTCGCCGGTGTAGCTGCGCAGGATGGTGGGGATGCGGACGGACACGGACACGGTGGTCTCCAGTCGATCGAGGGGTGAGGGGCGGGAGCGGTCGTCGGCTCAGGCGAGGCCGGAGGCGACGAACGCGTCGTACGTGGGGGCGATCGTCGCGGCCGGGCCGACGCGGCCCGAGACGGCGTCGAGGGTCTTGAGCCCGTGGCCGGTGTTGATGAACACCGTCTCGAGGTCCGGGTCGAGCTGCCCGGTCTCGACGAGCTTCTTCAGGACGGCCAGCGTCGTGCCGCCGGCGGTCTCGGTGAAGATGCCCTCGGTACGCGCCAGCAGCACGATCGCGTCGCGGATCTCGTCGTCGCTGACCTGCTCGACGGCGCCGCCGGTGGCCCGCGCGATGTCGAGCACGTAGATGCCGTCGGCGGGGTTGCCGATGGCGAGGGACTTGGCGATCGTGTCGGGCTTGACCGGGCGGATCGCGTCATGACCCTCGGCGAACGCCGTGGCCACCGGGTTGCAGCCCTGCGCCTGGGCGCCGAAGACCTTGTAGGGCTTGTCCTCGACGAGGCCGAGGTCGATGAGCTCCTTGAACGCCTTGTGCACCTTGGTCAGCTGCGAGCCGGAGGCCACCGGGATGACGATCTGGTCGGGCAGGCGCCAGCCCAGCTGCTCGGCGATCTCGTAGCCCAGCGTCTTGGAGCCCTCGGCGTAGAACGGTCGGACGTTGACGTTGACGAACGCCCACCCGTCCTCCTCGCCGGCGATCTCGCTCGCGAGCTTGTTGACGTCGTCGTAGTTGCCCTCGACGGCGACGAGGTTGTCGGTGAAGACGGCCGAGTTCACCTGCTTGGGCGTCTCGAGGTTGCTCGGGATGAACACGACGGTGCGGATGCCGGCGCGCGCCCCGGCGGCGGCCACGGCGTTCGCGAGGTTGCCGGTCGACGGGCACGCGAAGACCTTCGCGCCCAGCTCGGTGGCGGCGCTCAGGGCGCACGCGACGACGCGGTCCTTGAAGGAGTTGGTGGGGTTGGTGCTGTCGTCCTTGACCCAGAGCCTGGTCAGGCCCAGCTCGGCGGCGAGGTTGCGCGCCTCGAGCAGCCGCGTGAAGCCGGGCTCGGTGTTCGGGCTGGACTCGATGTCGTCGGGCACCGGCAGGAGCGCCTTGTAGCGCCAGATGTTGCGCGGGCCGCTCTCGATCTGCTCGCGCGTGACCGTGCCGAAGTCGTAGTCGACCTCGAGCGGCCCGAAGCAGTCGTCGCACGCGTAGTGCGGGCCGAGCGGTCGCGTGGCGCCGCACTCGCGGCAGACGAGCCCGGTGGCGGACCCGAAGGCGCCGTCGCGCAGCGAGCCGCGCTGGGCGACCTCGGCCTGGTCGACGTCGGATGCCGCGGACGTGGTGGACGGGGCGGTGGTGATGCTCACGAAAGCCTCCTGGTCATCTTTCCCGACCTCTCTGGTCGGGACGGAATGAGCACCTGGCTCCGGTGTCCTGGGTGGACGGTGGAGCTGGTTGCTGGGGCGTCGTCGGGCCGTGTCCCTGTACCCCTCTGGATGAGCAGGTCCAGCGTAGGCAGGCGTCTCACCATGTGTCCAATTGGTCCGCGATGCGAGACGCAACGGTCCACGGAGCGGGCGTCCACAGATCGAGCCGCAGGCGAGCGCGCCGCCCGTGGTCGTCCACAGCCGTCGGCGCAGCCGGGCGTCGCGCCGGCCACGAGGGCCATGTCCCGTCGACCGCACCGGACCGACCGGTGCCGACGTCGGAGGTCTTCACTATGCCGCTCACCATCCGTCCACTCCGCACCCGTGCCGCCACGCTCGTGGCTGCGCCGGCGCTCGCCGTCACCGCCGGACTGCTGAGCAGTGCCGTCCTCGCCGACCCGCCGTCCAGCCGGCACCGCCTGCCGGGGCACACGATCGTGGCCGTGGAGGGCGATGCCGAGAACGGCTTCAGCGTGTTCCGACTGGACGGCAGCAGCGAGCACCCGCCGACGCTCTCGGAGTCGACGGCGGAGTGCCACGAGCACGACGACCCCACCGACGTCGCGGTGTGCCTGGCCGAGGTCGAGACCCGCTTCGAGGGACTGACCGACGTGCAGCTCAGCCTGCGCTGGGCAGCGGGGCGTCGCGGGGGCCCCGGCCCTCGGTGAACCGGGCGCACGTGTGACGCACGGGACCCGACCCCGGTTTCCGCGGCAGGCCTAGGAGGCCTCGGTGAGCGAGTCGGCGACGTCGCCGAACACGCAGTCGGTGAGGGCCAGCAGCGCGGGGTCGCCCGTCACGTGCTCCGGGGCGCCGATGGCCAGCATCACGTTGATGAGCATGCCGTGGGCCACGAAGTCACGGGCCCGGTCGTCGTCGATCCCGGTGCCGCGGACGACCTGGAAGATCTCGGTCATGCGCGACCGCGCGAACGCCCCGATCTCGGGATCGGTCGCGGCGGCGAACCCGTGGACCATGAGCTGCAGGGCGTCGCGGTCGCGCAGGACCAGGTCGGCGTAGGCCTGGCCGAGCGGCGAGAGGCCCTCCTCGGAGTCGGGGTCGATCACCTGCGTGGCGATGACGTGCTCGAAGGCGTCGATGATGCGACGGGTCGCGCGGTCGAACACCTCCACGAACAGCTCGAGCTTCGTGCCGAAGATCCGTACGACGTAGGGCTGCGAGACGCCGGCCTCCTTGGCCACCGCGTCGGTGCTGGTCCCGGCGTACCCCGTCCGGGCGAAGGCGCGGGTGGCGGCCTCGAGCACGAGCTCGCGGCGGGCGTCGGCACTCATCCGGGGGGTCATGGTTGACAGGTTATCACCTGATTACTTAAAGTCGTCCACAAGTAATCATTCGATGCCTTCCACGCTCGGCCCCCTCCCCCAGGAGCACTCCCATGACCACCGACACCCTCGACTCCCCCGCCTCTGCCCCACCGCCCACGGGCACGCCGTCGGCGACCACGACCTCCGCGCGCCGACGCACGGCGCTCGCCCTCACGGCGGCCTCGTTGCCGATGTTCATGGCCACCCTCGACAACCTGGTCATGACGAGCGCCCTGCCGGTCGTGCAGTCCGACCTGGGCGCCACCGACACCCAGCTGTCGTGGTTCATGAACGCCTACACGCTGCCCTTCGCGACGTTCATGCTCGCGCTGGCCGCCGTGGGCGACCGCCTCGGACGACGACGCGTGATGCTGGCCGGCATCGGCGTCTTCACGCTCGGGTCCGTGGCCGCCGCGCTGAGCGGGTCGGCCGAGGCCCTCATCGCGGCGCGGGCCCTCCAGGGCGTCGGCGCCGCGGCGATCGTGCCGCTGTCGCTCACGCTCCTCGTCGCCGCCGTGCCCCCCGCGGCGCGAGCCGCGGCGATCGGCATCTGGAGCGGCGTGGCCGGGCTGGGTGTCGCCGTCGGACCCGTGATCGGCGGCGCCGTGGTCGAGGGGCTCAGCTGGCAGGCCATCTTCTGGATCAACGTGCCCGTGGCCCTGGTCGCCGTGCCGCTGCTCCTGCTCGCCACCCCGGAGTCGCGCAGCTCCGCGCCCGGACGCCCCGACGTCGTCGGCACGTTCCTGCTCGGTGGCGCGGTCTTCGCAGGTGTCTGGGGCATCGTCCACGGCAACGACGACGGGTGGTCCTCCGCCGGGGTCGTCGGCACCCTCGTGGCCGCCTCGGCCCTCGCGCTCGGGTACCTGACATGGGCCGCACGGCTCGACCGATCCACGCGGCCGGGTGACGACGCCGTCCTCCCGCTCCGCCTGTTCCGTCGCCGGGCGTTCAGCGCGGCGAACGTCATCGGCCTCATGTTCAGCCTCGGCATGTTCGGCAGCGTGTTCCTGCTGTCGCAGTACCTCCAGGTCGTGCAGGGCTACTCCCCGCTCGAGGCCGGTCTGCGCACGCTCCCCTGGACCGCCGCCCCCATGGTGGTCGCCCCGATCGCCGGAGCACTCGTCCCCCGCCTGGGCGCCCGGTCGCTGCTGGTCGTCGGGCTCTCCCTGCAGACCGTGTCGCTCGTGTGGTTCGCATCGGTCGTCGAGAGCTGGTCGGGCTACGGCGACCTGGTGGTCCCCCTGGTCCTGGCCGGCGTCGGCATGGGCCTGACGTTCGCCCCCATGTCGACCGCCGTGCTCGACGGACTGCCCGACGACGACCTCGCGATCGCGAGCTCGGCCAACAACACCGTCCGCGAGTTCGGCGTGGCGCTCGGGATCGCGGTCATCGTCGCGGTCTTCCAGGGAGCCGGCGGCTCGATCTCGCCGCAGGGCTACGACGGGGCGATCGGTCCGTCGCTGCTCGCCGCCGCGGGCGCGGTCGGCGTGGCGCTCGTCGCCGCGCTGTTCGTCCCGGGCCGGCCGGACCGGACCGTCGGCTGAGCCCTGCTCACCGCCCGTGCCGACGCCGACGTCGCGTCGTCACGGGCGGGTAGCCGCCGTCGTCCAGGCCCGCGAGCCGCTCGAACGGGTTGTACGACGAGTGGTCGCCCGCGACCACCCAGGAGAACCCGGCCGCCAGCAGGTAGAGCGGCACCATGACCGGACCGACCAACCAGGCGTACCGGGTGACGTGCCGGTCCTCGTGCTGCAGGAGCCGGGGCCGGTCGCGCAGCCAGGCGTGGTCGTGGGTGCTCACGACCACGGAGCCGAGCGTGAAGGCACTCGCCACCGGGAAGCGCCATCGGTAGCCGCCCGCCAGGTAGGTGCCGCGCCCGTGCCGCTCGATCGTGGCGCCGCCCAGCCACGCGACCACGAGGCCGGCCACGGTGCTCAGGTTGACCCAGTTCAGCACCGTCCGGACGCGCGTCCACGGCGTGTGGACCGGCAGGCGCTCCCCGGGGATGCTCACGGCGCAGCACTCAGGCGTCGAGGGCGTCGGCCCAGGCCGTGAGCCACGCTGCGACGCCGTCGGGTCCGGGCAGCACCACGTCGGAGCGACTCACGAGCGCGTCCTGCTCGCCCGACGCCGACGCCACCAGGACACCGTCGCCACCGCTGCGGCGCAGGTGCTCCACCGCCTCGAAGGCCGGCAGGTCGCCCAGGTCGTCGCCGACGTAGACGACCCTCCGCAGGCCGGTCGTCTCCACGAGGTCGCGCAGCGCGACCCCCTTGTCGGTCGCGTGACCGCGCAGCTCGAGCACCTGGCGGCCCGGCTCGACCTCGAGGTCCAGGTCCGCGGCGAGCGCCCGGAGCGGGCCCTCGAGCTCGTGGATCAGGTCCGCGTCGATGCCCCGCGTGTGGATCGCGACCGCCAGGCCCTTGTCCTCGATGCGGACGTGCCCTGCGCGGTGGTCGGCGAGCCACTGGGGAAGCATCGACGCCAGCCGCTCCACCGAGTCCGGACGGTCGGGACGCTCGAGCACGTCGACCTCGGCGTCCCACCGCTCCGCTCCGTACTGCCCACAGATCACGAGCCGCTCGAGGCCCGCGAGCCCACGGAACCCGCTGAGCGTCAGCGCCTGCTCGACCGGACGGCCGGTGACGATCGCGACCTGCCCCAGCACGTGACCCAGACGGGCGACGGCCGTGACGGCGTCGGGGTGCGCGAAGGCCCGGGTCGGGTCGTCGACGACGTGCGAGAGGGTGCCGTCGAAGTCCAGTCCGAGCAGGATCTGCCGGGGGTCGACGAGCAGCGACGCCGGGACGTCGGGCGTGGGGTGGTCTGCCGCGGGCACCCGAGCATCATCGCAGCCGCGGAGCGCGACTCAGGAGACGGGACCGACCAGCACGATCGTGAGCCGCTGGCCGCTCATCCCGTTGACGATCGGGGCCACGGCCTGGATGCCGAGGTCGTCGGCCAGCTGCCGCGCCTCCGCCTCGCGGCCCTGCGGGTAGTGCACGGTGTTGGCCGCCGAGTAGCCGCGCCAGTTGCCCACCGCGCCGACGGTCCAGCCCTCGGCGGTGACCCGCTGGCCCACCGTGCGGGCCAGGCCCTGGGTGCGCGACGCGTTGAGGACGGAGACCTGGATCGACGACCGGTCGACCGCGGGCTCGGTGGGCTCGGGCTCGCTGGTCTCGGTGGGCTCGGGCTCCGGCGTCTCGCTGGGCTCCGGCTCGGTCGTCTCGGTGGGCTCCGGCGTGGGCGTGGCGGACGGCTCGGACGCAGCAGGGCTCGAGCTCGCCGACGCGACCGGGGCGTCGTCGTCGTGGCCGGTGACCAGGAGCCAGGCGAGCCAGGCTCCTGCCAGCACGACCACCCCGCCGACCGCGAGGAGCGCCCAGGTGGGCAGCACGAGCGCCCGGCGGGTCACCGTGCGGCGGTGGTCGGACACCCGCGACCGCGACTCAGAGATCGATGCCGAGGCGGCGCGCCGAGCGACTGCGCTGGCGCTGAGCACGCAGACGACGCAGACGCTTGACCAGCAGCGGGTCGAAGGCGAGGGCGTCGTCGCTGTCGATGAGGGCGTTCAGCAGCTGGTAGTACCGCGTGGCGGACATGTCGAACTTCTCGCGGATGGCCTGCTCCTTGGCCCCGGCGAACTGCCACCACAGCCGCTCCATCGACAGCATGTCGAGGTCGCGGTCGGTCAAGGTGCTGCCCGGACGTGCCGGGTCGTGGCTCGACTGCTCCACTGCGCTCATGGCGTCACCCTAACCCAGGAATGACAGTGGTGTCATTCGCTTCGGCGGACTGCTGCTCTGGTATGCGTGGAGGCATGGCCGAGTCCCCCAGCAACATCCAGCCCAGCAACGACCAGCCCAGCAACGACCAGCGCGCCGCCGCGGCCGTCCCCGCCGACCGGCCCCTGCGCTGGGGCATCCTCGCCACCGGACACATCGCCGGCAGCTTCGCGCGGGACCTGGCCCTGCTGCCCGACCACGAGGTGGTGGCCGCGGGCTCGCGCGACCGGACGCGGGCCCAGACCTTCCTCGACGAGCACGGCACGCCGACGGCCCGCGCGTACGGGAGCTACGACGAGCTCGTGGCCGACCCGGACGTCGACGTCGTCTACGTCGCGAGCCCGCACAGCCGCCACCTCGAGGACGCGCTGCTGTGCCTCGACGCCGGCAAGCCGGTGCTGTGCGAGAAGGCCATGACGCTGGACGTCGCGAGCGGACGCGAGCTCGTCGCCCGCGCACGCGAGACGGGCCTGTTCCTGGCCGAGGCCATGTGGATGCGCACGAACCCCGTCATCCGCGAGGTGAAGCGGCGCGTGGACTCCGGCGCGATCGGAGAGGTCGGCGAGCTCAGGGCAGCCCTCGGGTTCGCGGCCGGCCCGGACGTCGCACGCCTGTGGGACCCCGAGCTCGGGGCCAGCGCGCTGCTGGACATCGGCATCTACCCGCTCACCTTCGCCCACCTGGTGCTTGGCCACCCGCACAGCGTCACCGCCGCCGGCGCGCTGCACGCGCGCGGATTCGACGTGGCGGGAGGGGCCACGCTGGTGCACGAGGCTCGCGGGTCCGGTGGCTACCAGCCCGTCTCGAGCATCGCGTGGACGCAGCTCGCCCAGTCCGACAGCACGGCGTCGATCGCCGGCACGGACGGACGGATCGAGATCGACGGCCGCTTCCACCACCCCACGTCCTTCACGCTCGTGCGCGGGGACGAGCGTGAGCGGATCGACGTGCCCGTCACCGGACGCGGGTACGCCCACGAGGCCGAGGAGGTCGCGGCCTGCCTGCGGGACGGACGGACCGCGTCGGCGCTGCTGCCGCTCGAGGCCACCCTGCAGATCCAGGAGCTGATGGACACGATCCTCGAGCAGATCGGCACGCACGCTCATCGGTGACCAGCCAGTGCTGACCGGCCAGCGCTGACCGGCCAGCGCTGACCGACCCATCTCGTCCGGCGCGGTCGACGGGCGCGGTCCCGCCGCTCGCCTAGGGTGGAGCCATGGCGGCAACGGCGGACTTCGTGGTGATCGCCAACCGGTTGCCCGTGGACCGGGTGGTCCAGCCCGACGGCAGCACCACCTGGCGCACCTCCCCCGGCGGCCTGGTGACCGCCCTCGAGCCCGTGATGCGCCGCAACGGCGGAGCCTGGATCGGGTGGCACGGCGCTCCCGACGAGAAGCTGCGGACCTTCGAGCACGACGGCATCACGCTCGTCCCGGTGCACCTCACGAGCCAGGAGTACGAGGAGTACTACGAGGGCTTCTCCAACGGCACGCTCTGGCCGCTCTACCACGACGTCGTCGCCCCGCCGGAGTTCCACCGCGAGTGGTGGGACTCCTACGTCGAGGTGAACCGGCGCTTCGCCAAGCGGGCCGCGAAGGTCGCGCGCAGGAACGCCGTGGTGTGGGTGCAGGACTACCAGCTGCAGCTCGTGCCGCAGATGCTCCGCGAGCTCCGGCCCGACCTGCGCATCGGCTTCTTCCTGCACATCCCGTTCCCGCCGAACGAGCTGTTCCAGCAGCTGCCGTGGCGTCGCTCGATCCTCGAGGGCCTGCTCGGTGCCGACCTCGTCGGCTTCCAGCTGCCCGGCGCCGCGCAGAACTTCGTGCGACTCGTGCGGCAGCGCGTCGGCAACAAGACCCACCGTGACACGGTCTACCTCGACGACGGCCGGATCGTGACGGCCCGCGCCTACCCGATCTCCATCGACTCCGCCGGCTTCGAGGAGATGGCCCGACGACCTGAGGTGGCGGCCCGGGCCGCGGAGATCCGCGAGAGCCTCGGCAACCCGCGCTGCGTGCTGCTCGGCATCGACCGCCTCGACTACACCAAGGGTCTGCGGCAGCGGCTCCGCGCCTTCGGCGAGCTCATCACCGAGGGCTCCGTCGACGTCGAGGACGCGGTGTTCGTGCAGGTGGCCACGCCGTCGCGCGAGCGGGTGGGCCAGTACAAGATCCTGCGCGACGACATCGACCGGCTCGTGGGCCGCATCAACGGCGACGTCGGCCGCATCGGCGCCCAGCCGATCACGTACCTGCACGCGTCGTACCCGCGCGAGGAGATGGCCGCGCTCTACCGGGCCGCCGACGTCATGGTCGTGACACCGCTGCGCGACGGCATGAACCTGGTGGCCAAGGAGTACGTGGCGTGCCGCTACGACGACGACGGCGCGCTGGTGCTCAGCGAGTTCGCTGGCGCAGCGGCCGAGCTGCGCCACGCCTACCGGGTGAACCCCTACGACATCAACGGCCTCAAGGAGGCCCTGGTCGAGGCCATGCAGGCGCCCGAGAAGGAACGCCACCGCCGCATGAAGGCCATGCGCAAGCAGGTGGTCGAGAACGACATCGACACGTGGGCCAACAGCTTCCTCGACGACCTGCGCAACGTCAGGCGCACGCACGACAAGACGCCCCGGCCCGCGCGGAGCAACCCCGAGACGAGCACGCGTCGGCGCTGACGGTCAGCCGAAGAGCCGGTCGAACGCGTCGATGCCGACGAAGAAGCCGACGATGCCGATGACCCAGCTCATCATCGAGCCCGTGCGCGCCGACATCCAGGCGTCGGCCCGCTCGAGCCACGGCTCCACGAGTCGGGAGGCCGCGACTCGGAGCACGAGGAGGACGAGGGCCGGCAGCACCATGACGAGCACGTAGCCCACGAGCACGAGCAGCTGGACCGGACGGTCGACGTCGGCACGCGAGAGCAGGCCCATGGCGGCCAGGTACGGGAGCATCGTCGCGACCTCGAGCACGGTGGCCACGAGCGCGATGCCCATGGTCGTGCGCACGGGGACGCCCTCGCCCTGCAGTGCCGCACGCCAGCGTCTGGCGCGCGGACTCGGTCCGGACTGCTCCTTGGCCTTCTTCTCGACGCGGAAGCTCCAGAGGAACAGCCCCACGCCCACCACGAGCTGGGCAATCGTGAGCGGCCGGTTGTCCGCGAGCGCTCCACCGAGGTCGGAGGCCGCCTCCACGGCGACGTCGATGCCGAGGAGCAGCAGGACGCCGACCGCGTAGTAGAAGACCACGACGGTCCCGAGGAACAGCAGCACCCGACCCGGCCGAACTCGCGGCGCGAGCAGCATCCAGAGCGGGATGAGCAGCGTGCCGAAGCTGGTGCTGTCGACCAGCGCGAGGCCGGCCAGGCCGGCGAGCTCCGCCCACGTCATGCGCTCCCCCTCCCGCGCGCCACGTCGCGCGCCCCACGCCGACCGTGCCACATCGCATCGCGTCACGTCATCTCGCCCACCGTCCCGCCGTGCCGGCCGGGTCCGCGCACCCTGCACGGGTGATCGGAGGCACGGAGATCTCACACCCGCACGGAGAGCAACCCGTGCAGGGGTGAGGAATCCGTGCGGAACGGGAGATTCCCAGGTCGACCTGGGAATCGTCGAGACGCGTGGGACCGCCGGTGGCCCCGGCCTCGCCTAGCCTGACCGCCATGACGTCGACGCCGCTGCCCCCGCGGGTCCGGCGCGGCTACGCGCTCGGCAGCGTGGCCACGGGCACCTTCGGCACGGTCCCGGGACTCCTCCTCCTGCCGTACCTGACCGACACGCTCGGCATCGCCGCCGTCGTCGCCGCGGTGATCGTCTTCCTGCCGAAGGCGTGGGACGTGGTGCTCAACCCGATCGCGGGGCGCATCAGCGACGCCTCGACGCACCCCCAGGGCCGACGCCGCCCCTTCCTGCTGCGGGGCGGGCTGCTGCTGGCGGTGTTCTTCGCGCTCATGTTCGCCGGACCCACGGAGCCGTCGGTGCTGGCGGGCGCCTGGGTCGTGGTGATGTTCCTGGGCTGCGCGAGCGCGTACGCGTTCTTCCAGGTGCCGTACGTGGCGATGCCGGCGGAGATGACGTCGGACTACGCCGAGCGCACCCGCCTGATGACGTGGCGGGTCGCGGTGCTGGCGCTCGCGATCCTGCTCTCCGGCGCCACGGCTCCGATGGTGGTCGACGCCGTGGGCGACGGCGACTCCGACGCTGCGGGGTACCGCGTCATGGGCGTCTACGTCGCGGTGCTGCTGGCGCTCGGCGTCGTCGGTGCGTGGCGTGGCACCCGCGACGCGCCCCGGCTCGACGTCGCGCCGCCATTGGGCGGTCTGCGCGAGCAGCTCGCCCTCGTGTCGGGGGACCGCGACTTCCGCGCGCTGCTCGGCTGCTTCGTCCTCCAGGCCCTCGGCGTCGGCGCCATGCTCGCCGGCGTGGCCTACGTGGCGGACGAGCTGTTCGACTCCGCGGCCGCCTCGACGTTCCTGTTCGCCTCGTTCGTGGGCCCGGCCCTCCTCGTGACCCCGCTCTGGGAGCGGTTGTTCGCCGAGCGCGGCAAGCGTGCCGGGTACACCGTCGCCACGCTGCTGCTCGTCGTCGGCGCCCTCGGCCTGCTCGCCGCCCGTGACGCCACGGCGGTGGTCGTCTACCCCGCCGCAGCCCTGGTGGGCATCGGCTACGCCGGCGCCCAGGTGTTCCCGATGGCCATGCTGCCCGACGTCGCGGCGCGCGACGCCCGCCGCAGCGGGCAGAACCGCATCGGCGTGTACACCGGCGTCTGGACCGCCGGCGAGACGCTCGGCCTCGCACTCGGCCCAGGACTGTTCGCCCTGGTGCTCGCGGTCGGCGGGTACGTCTCGTCCACGGGCGGGCAGGACGTCGCGCAGCCCGACTCGGCCCTCACCGCGATCACCCTGGGGTTCTCGCTGGTCCCCGCCGCGATCATCGCGCTCAGCCTCCTGCTGCTGCGCCGCTACCGCCTCGACGAGGAGCTCGCCCGTGCCTGACTCTTCCCCCAGCCATCCCACTCCCGAGGCCGTCATCGCCGAGCTCGAGGAGCTGCGCGCCGGCGACCTGCCCACGCACGGCGGCCGCACCCTGGCGTACGTCTACGACTCGGGCATCGCCGAGGCCGACGAGCTCGGCCGCCGGGCGCTCGCGATGTACGGAGCGACGAACGGGCTCGACCCCACCGCGTTCCCGAGCCTGCTGCGCATGGAGCGCGACCTCGTGACCTTCGCGCGCGACGCGCTGCACGGACCGCCCGAGACGGTCGGCACCGTCACGTCGGGCGGCACCGAGTCGATCCTGCTCGCCGTCAAGGCCGCGCGCGACGCCTCGCCCGTCGACCGCCCGGCCATGGTCGTGCCCACCACGATCCATGCCGCGTTCCACAAGGCCGCCCACTACTTCGGGGTGGAGCTCGTGGCGGTCGACGTCGACCCGCGGACCCGTCGCGCCGACGTCGGCGCGATGGTCGAGGCGATCGACGGGCTCGGCGAGCGCGTGGTGCTCGTGGCGGTGTCGGCGCCCTCGTACGCCCACGGCGTCGTCGACCCGGTTCCCGAGATCGCCACGGAGACGTCGGCGCGAGGCCTGCGGCTCCACGTGGACGCCTGCATCGGTGGCTGGGTCCTGCCGTGGGTCGACGACGCTCCGGCGTGGGACCTGGCGGTCCCCGGCGTCACCAGCGTCTCGGTCGACCTGCACAAGTACGCCTACGCGCCCAAGGGCGTCTCGCTGCTGCTGTTCGCCGACCCCGCGCACCGGCGCGCGCAGTTCTACGCGAGCGCCGACTGGCCCGGCTACACGATGCTCAACTCCACCGTGCAGTCCACCAAGTCCGGTGGACCCCTCGCGGCGGCGTGGGCCGTGGTCCGCTACCTCGGCGACGACGGCTACGCCCGACTCGTGCGCCAGACGATCGACGCCACCCGCGCGCTCGCCGACGGCATCGGCGGCATCGACCACCTGCACGTGGTGGTGCCGCCGGACTCGACGCTGCTGTGCGTCGGCGCCGACGACGCGCTCGACGTGTTCACGCTGAGCGACCGCATGCTCGCCCGCGGCTGGTTCGTGCAGCCGCAGATGTCGTGGCGTGACGAGCCGGCCACGCTGCACCTGACGATGTGCGCCGCCACCGCCCCGCAGGTCCCGCAGCTGCTGGAGGACCTCGCTGCCGCGACGGCCGACGCGGTCGCGGCCGGTCCGGTGACGGTCGACGCCGAGCTGCGCGCCGTGGCCGAGTCCCTCGACCCGGCCACGCTGGACGACGCGACGTTCGACCTGCTCCTGCAGACCGCGGGCCTCGGTGACGGCAGCGGCGAGGTGTCCGTGCCGCAGGAGATGGCGCCGGTGAACGCCCTGCTCGACGTCGCGCCCCCGCGCCTGCGCGAGGCCCTGCTCGTCGCGTTCCTGGACCGCCTCACCCGGTGAGACATGGACCGGGGTCCGACCCCAGGGAACGCCGACCCGGCACATTCAGGACGACGACCCGCGCCGTGCGCGGAAGGCGAGGGAGAGCACCAGGGCCAGCGCCGTGGCGGTGACGGTCACCGCGAACGCCGGGGTGTGGCCGCCGAGGTCGGCGAGGCGGCCCGCCACCGTCGAGCCGAGCGCGTACCCGATGCCCGTGGCACCGGCGAGCAACGTCATGGCGGTGCCGACGCGCTCGGGCTCGACCACGGATCCAGCCATCGCGAAGTTGCTGATCATGTACGGCGCCACCGCGAAGCCCAGCAGGGCGATCACGGCGACGAGCTGCCCGATGGTCTGCACCAGGAGAAGCGGCACCGACAGGACGAGCAGCGCGGACGCGGACGCGACCATGCGCGTCGGGTAGCCGATGCGCTCGGGCAGGGCGGCGATCGCGAGGCCGGCGATCGCGCTGCCGACCCCGAGCGTCGCGTGGATGAGACCGGCCTGGCCGGGCTCGCCCGCGGCGGTGGCCAGCACGGTGGACCCCGTCTGCGTGGCACCGAACAGCATGCCGATCAGCATCTGGGCGAGAGCGAGCACGACGAGGACCCCGGTGATCACGGGCGCGTCGGACCGGACGGCCCCCGGTTCGGGTCGGGTGAGCGCGGCGGTGGGGTGGAGTGCGAACCACGACCCGAAGGCCACGAGCAGCCCCGCAGCCACCAGCAGCGCGTCGCCCGGGGCCACCACGACCGCCAGCAGCCCGACCGTGGCGGGGCCGAGCACGAAGGAGACCTCGTCGGCCGCTCCTTCGTAGGAGAACGCCGCGTCGACGAGCCGGCGCTGGTCGGGAGCGCGACGGGTGATCGGCTGCCACCGCACGCGGGCCAGCGGACCGATCTGGGGCGTGGCGAGCCCGGCCAGGGCCGCCACCACGATGATGGCGGCAGGTGACGCGTCGGACTGCGTCGTCCACACGATCGCCGCGAGTCCTGCCCCTCCGGCCCACGACTGGGCGAGCACGACGGGACGCTGACCGATGCGGTCCGCCAACGACCCGAAGAACGGTGCACCGACGGCGTTCGCCACGGCGAGGGCGCCGGCGGCCGCACCGCCGAGCGCGTAGCGACCCGTGGCCCCGCTGACGAGGAGCAGCGTGCCCATCTGGCTCATGGCAAGCGGAACTCGCCCGAGGAAGGCTACGACGACGTAGGCGGGCCCGACGATCCGCAGCAGCGTGCGGTACGCGGTGATGGCTGACACTGCGCCCCAGAGTCTAGGGCGCGCCGTTCTCGGAACGCCATCGCCCTCACGAGGTCGCCGGACGGGCGACCACGTCCCGATCCTGCCTAGGGTGAGGTCATGCCGAAGTCGTTGCACGAGCTCGTCGCACCCGACTGGGCCGAGGCCCTGGCGCCGGTCGCCGACGACGTGACCCGGATGGGCGAGCTCCTGCGGGCCGAGACCGAGGCCGGCCGACCGTGGCTGCCCCACGGCGACGCGATCCTGCGGGCGTTCCGGGAACCGCTCGCCGACGTGAAGGTGCTCGTCGCCGGCCAGGACCCGTACCCGACGCCCGGTCACGCCATGGGTCTGTCGTTCTCGGTCCACCCCGACGTGCGCCCCCTTCCCCGCAGCCTCGCCAACATCTACACCGAGCTCGAGGCCGACCTGGGCATCCCCCGCGCGCCCCACGGGGACCTGACGGCGTGGTCGGAGCAGGGAGTCCTGCTGCTCAACCGGGTGCTGACGGTGGGGGCCGGCGCCCCGGCCAGCCACCGCGGGATGGGCTGGGAGCGCGTCACGGAGCAGGCGATCCGGGCCCTCGTGGCCCGCGACCGGCCGCTCGTCGCGGTGCTCTGGGGGCGGGACGCCCAGAAGCTGCAGCCCCTGCTGGGCGACACTCCCGCGGTCGCGAGTGCCCACCCCAGCCCGCTCTCCGCATCGAGGGGGTTCTTCGGCTCGCGGCCGTTCAGCCGCGTCGACGCGCACCTCCTCGAGCTGGGCAGCGCACCCGTCGACTGGCGGGTCCCGCCGATCCCACCGACCGCGGCGCCTACGCTGCAAGGATGAGCACTCCGACCGTCCGCGATCGCGCCGTGGTCATCGACCAGGCGTTCGCCGTCCTCCAGCGGTGGGGGCTGCGCCTCGTGGTGCTGGCCGCCGCCGTGTACGTGCTCGGCTGGATCGTCGGGCACCTCTGGATGGTGTTCTTCCCGCTGTCGCTGGCCCTGCTCGTGGCCACCGTCCTGGCGCCCCCGGTCACCTGGCTGCGTCGGCACAAGGTGCCGAGCAGCCTGGCCGCGGCCCTCGTCATGATCGGCTTCATCGCGGCGATCGTCGGTGCGATCGCGGTGCTCACGCCCCAGGTCGCAGGTCAGGCGCCGGCCATCGCCTCGCAGGCCTCCGACGGCCTGCAGCGGGTGCGCGACTGGCTCACCGACGGACCGCTGCAGCTGTCCGACGGACAGATCACCCGCGCCATCAGCGCCGTGCAGGACAAGCTGCAGGAGAGCGCCGCGGCCATCAGCTCGGGCATCTTCTCGACGTTGAGCGCCGCGACGAACGCCGTCATCAACCTGGTGCTGGTCCTGATGCTCACGTTCTTCTTCGTCAAGGACGGCCACCGCTTCCTCCCGTGGCTGGCCACGCTGGGCGGCCGCCGGGCCGGCGAGCACGCGACCGAGCTGCTCGGCCGCACCTGGAACACCCTGGGCGGGTTCATCCGCACCCAGACCCTGGTGTCCTTCATCGACGCCGTCATCATCGGCATCGGTCTGACGATCCTGGGCGTGCCGCTCGCGATCCCCCTCGCGGTCATCACGTTCTTCGGCGGCTACATCCCGATCGTCGGCGCGTTCGTCAGCGGCATCCTCGCGGTGCTCGTGACGCTGGTGACGAACGACTTCAAGGCCGCCGTGATCGCCGCACTCATCGTGCTGGCCGTCCAGCAGCTCGAGGGCAACGTCCTGTCGCCGTGGCTGCAGGGCAAGACCATGAACCTCCACGCCGGGGTCGTGCTGCTGTCGGTCACCGCCGGCGGCACCCTGTTCGGGGTCACGGGCGCGTTCCTGGCCGTGCCGGTCGCGGCGGCCACCGCCGTGCTGCTGCGCTACATCAACGAGCAGATCGACGACGGCGTGGACCCCGAGGCTCCGCCCGAGGACTCCCACGCCGCGGCACTGCTGGCCGAGGGCAAGGTCGCCGACGACGCGGACTGACGTCGGCGCGAGCCTGCCGCACCTGGTCCGTGGAAGCCGAAGAGCCAACCCCGCAGGTCGGGGTTGGCTCGTCAGTGCTGTGCTGTGCGGTCGGGACTGTGCGGTCGGGGCTGTGCGGTCGATCGCCTTCGCGGGCCCGTCGCGCCGGCCCGTCGGCCAGGCCGGATCGTCAGGCTACGTCGTCAGGCTGGGACGTCGGCGGAGCGCTGCAGGATCGCGGTGCGCTCGTGCTCGGTCAGTCCGCCCCACACGCCGTAGGGCTCACGCGCGGCGAGGGCGTGCTCGCGGCACTCGGTGATCACGGGGCAGGTGCCGCAGACCGCCTTGGCGGCGGCCTCACGGTCGCGACGTCGCGAGCCGCGCTCGGCGTCGGGCGAGAAGAACCGCGCCGACTCCAGGCCCTGGCACGCGCCCTGGTACTGCCACTCGTAGACCTCCTGCAGCGGAAGCGGCAGGTTCTTGAGGTTCGCCATGATGGGCTCCTTCGCTGCATGGAGAGTGAGATCGGGGGTCGATCTCGGGGTTGTTCAGAACGTACCCCGAACTTGTTCAGGTTGGCAAGCGGGTGAACAAGTTCTATAGTTGAGGCATGACACCGCCCGATCCGAGCACCGCGCAGCGGCAGGAGATCCTCCTGTCCGTCGGTGAGGTCGCGGCTCGTCTCGGGGTGCCCGCCTCCACGTTGCGCACGTGGGAGCGCCGGTACGAGCTCGGCCCCACCGCCCGCAGCAGTGGTGGCCACCGCCGCTACGACGCCACCGACGTCGAGCGGCTCGAGCGCATGAACCTGCTCATCAGCAGTGGCCTCGGGCCCGCGGCCGCGGCGCGCGCCGCACTCAGTGGCGACCCCGTCGAGGTCGACGGCGACGCCGCCGACTTCGGTGACGCCATCGTGGCCGCCACCCGGGCGTACGACGCCGAGGGCTTGCGCACGCTGTTCACGCGCAAGCTGGAGGATCTCGGCACCCTCCACGCGTGGAGCGACCACATCGCGCCGAGCATGCGACGCATCGGTGACGAGTGGTACCAGGGCAACATCGGCGTCGACGGCGAGCACCTCGTCAGCGACGCGCTGCACACCGCCCTGCGGGCCCGCTTCGCCGCCCGACGCCTTCGGCACCAGGACCACCGCCCCGTTCTGCTGGCCTGCGCCGAGGACGAGCACCACGTCCTGCCCCTGCTCGCCCTGCAGTGCGCCCTCGCCGAGGAAGGCGTCGGCTGCCACATGCTCGGCCAGCGCACGCCGTTCAGCGCCATCTCGGCCATGACCCTGCGCCTCCGACCCGCGGCCGTCTTCCTCTGGGCCTCGATCGTGCACTTCGACGCGGGCGCCCTGTCGTCGGTCGTCGACGCCGCCGGCGACCAGTCCGAGCTGATCCTCGGCGGGCCGGGGTGGAGCGTCGACAGCCTCCAGGTCGCGACCGACCTGGCCGAGGCCGTCGCGGCCGTGAAGAACGCCATCGCCCTGCACCCCGTCGACGCGTGACCGGCGCCCCTCCCACCGTTCTGACACGATTGACGACGTGGCCGACCTGACCTTCCGCGGACGCCGCGTCGTCCAGGACCGGGCCCTCGTGATGGCGATCGTCAACCGCACGCCCGACTCCTTCTACGACCGCGGCGCCACGTACGACCCCGCCGTCGCGCTCGACGCCGTCCGGCGCGCGGTCGACGACGGCGCCGACGTCGTCGACATCGGCGGCGTGAAGGCCGGCCCGGGCGACGCGGTCGACGCCGCCGAGGAGGTGCGGCGCACCATCCCGTTCATCGAGGCGGTGCGCGAGGCCGCGCCCCACGTCGTCATCAGCATCGACACGTGGCGCGCCGAGGTGGCCGACGCCGCCGCCGCAGCCGGCGCCGACCTGCTCAACGACACGTGGGCCGGGCACGACCCCGACGTCGTGGCCGTGGCCGCTCGACACGGTCTCGGCTACGTCTGCTCCCACACCGGCGGGGCGCTCCCCCGCACCCGCCCCCACCGCGTCCGCTACGACGACGTCGTGGCCGACGTCGTCGCCACGACCACCCGGGCGGCGAAGGCCGCGGTCGAGGCCGGCGTGCCACGTGAGGGCGTGCTGGTGGACCCCACCCACGACTTCGGCAAGAACACGTTCCACAGCCTCGAGCTGGTGCGCCGCGCCGACACTCTCGTCGCCACCGGCTGGCCGGTCCTCATGGCCCTGTCCCGCAAGGACTTCGTGGGCGAGACGCTCGGCCTCGGTCCCGACGACAGGCTGGAGGGCACCCTCGCGGCCACGGCCCTCACCGCTGCCGCCGGGTGCGCCATGTTCCGCACCCACGACGTGACGGCCACCCGGCGCGTGCTGGAGATGACGGCCACCCTGCGCGGTGAGCGACCGCCGACCAGGGCGGTGCGCGGCCTTGCCTGACCTGCAGCCCTGGTTCGCCACCCACACCCACGCCGCGTCCGCCCCGCTCGGCGACCTGGTGGCGGCCAAGCGTGGACGCCGCGTCGGCGTGGTGCTGCCCGCCCGCGACGAGGCCACGACGATCGGCGAGATCGTGCGACGCGTCCGCACCGCCTGGTGCGACCTCGTGCCGCTGGTCGACGAGGTGGTCGTGGTCGACTCCCGCTCCAGCGACGACACCGCCGCCGCGGCACGCGAGGCCGGAGCCGTCGTCGTGACCGCCGAGGACCCCGATCCCGCGTTCGACGGTGGCAAGGGATCGGCCATGCGCACCGGCATGGCCCACCTGACGAGCGACGTCGGCGTCTTCCTCGACGCCGACGTGCGCGGCTTCGACCCCGCCTTCGTGGCACGACTCGTCGGCCCCCTGCTCACCGACCCCTCGCTGGTGCTCGTGAAGGCCTTCTACGACCGCCCGACGCACGACGGCGGCGGTGGACGGGTGACGGAGCTGGCCGCCCGGCCCGAGATCGCGCGACGAGCACCCGAGCTGGCCGGCTTCGTGCAGCCGCTCGCCGGGGAGTGCGCGTTCGTCCTCGACGCGTTCGTCGACCTGCCCGTGGTCAGCGGCTACGGCGTCGACGTCGGCATGCTGCTGCAGGCGGTGCGCAAGCACGGCCTCGACGCGACGGCACAGGCCGACCTGGGCCGCCGCGAGCACGACCACCAGGGCCTGCGCGCCCTCGGGCGGATGGCGCTCCAGGTGCGCGCGGCATTCGACCTGGTCCTCGACGACCGCGACGTCGTGGTCGACGAGCGCTGGGTGCCCGGCCGTGACGCCGACGGCGCCGCGACCCTGGTGGCCGAGCGGGTGGAGACGCGCCTGCTCCCTCCGCCCGGCGCCGGGGCTACCAGCTCGACTTCGTGATGCCCGGCAGCTCGCCCCGGTGCGCTCCCTCGCGGAACCGGATGCGCGAGAGTCCGGCGACCCGCAGGTGGCCCCGCGGCCTGCCGTCGACCTGGTCGCGGTTGCGCACCCGAGACGGGGAGGAGTCACGCGGCAGCCCGGCCAGGGCACGCGAGGCCTCCATGCGCTCGGCCATGGACAGCGACGTGTCCCGGGACGCGGCGCGCAGGGCGTCACGTCGTTCCCGGTAGCGCTCGACGACCTCCTTGCGGCGCTCGTTGGCGACGATCTTGCTGCGCTTGGCCATCAGCGCTCCTCCTTGAACTCGACGTGCCTGCGGATCCTCGGGTCGTACTTGCTCAGCACGAGCCGGTCGGGGTCGTTGCGACGGTTCTTGCGCGTGACGTAGGTGGTGCCCGTGCCCGCCGTGGATCGCAGCTTCACGATGGGCCGGACGTCGTTGCCCCGCCCCCTCGACGATCCCGCCATCAGAGCCTCTCCCCTCGAGCGAGGATGTCGGCGACCACGGCGTCGATGCCGCGCACGTCGACGGTCTTGATCCCTCGGGCACTGAGCGTGAGCGTGACGTGCCGGCCGAGGGTCGGCGCCCAGTAGCGCTTCTTCTGGACGTTGACGTCGAAGCGCCGCTTGGTGCGCCGGTGCGAGTGGGACACGTGGTGGCCGAAGCCCGGGGTGGCCCCGGTGACCTGGCAGGTGCGCGACATGGCGACCTCCTGTGTAGAATGACAATCGTTCTCATCAGCCTACCGGAGACGTGACGTGAAGAAGAACCAGCACCCCCGCTACGACGAGGTCGCCTTCCGCGACCGCTCGGGCGACCTCCTGCTCGTGACCCGCTCGACGCTGCCCGAGCGCCTCCCTGCCGACCACGGCGCAAACGGCCGCCCAGGGCCCGGCACCCCTGCCAAGACGGTCGACGTCGACGGCCGCACCCTGCCCGTGGTCGACGTCGAGGTCTCCAGCGCCAGCCACCCGTTCTGGACCGGCCGCGGCCGCGTGGTCGACACCGAGGGACGGGTCGAGCGCTTCCGTCGCCGCTACGGGCAGGTCGACGCATGAGCCCCGTCGGCCGCGGACGCCGGCGCGTCCTCTCGCGCACCACCCCAGCCGTGCTCGTGACCGGCGTCGACGAGGTGGCCATGGAGGCCGTCACCGTGGGCCTCCAGTTCGACCTTCCCTCGGCCGTCGTCGTGCGCCACGTGCTCGACGTCGAGTCCCAGCGGCTCGTGCGCGTGGTCAGCGACTGCACCGGCGTCCTGGAGCGGCACGTCCACGAGCTGGAGCACGCCTGCGTGGCCTGCGCCCTCCGCGAGGACGTGGTGCCCACGATGGAGCGCCTCGCAGCCAGCGGTCGCTGGGGCGCGGTGGTCGCCCACCTGCCGGTGGCGGCCGAGGCCCTGCAGGCCTGCCGGGTCATCGAGACCTACGTGCAGGCCGCGCCGCACGTGCACGTGGCGGCCGTCGTCGCAGCCCTCGACGGCCGGACCGTGCTCGCCGACCTGCTCGGGGACGACCTGCTGCACGAGCGCGACCTGCACACGAGCGAGGACGACTCCCGCGGCGTCGCCGAGACGGCCGCCGCGATCGTCGAGTACGCCGACGCCGTCGCGCTCACCGGACCGTGCGACCCCGCCGGGCTGGACCTGCTGCGTGCGCTCGCTCGTCCGGGCGTCACGGTCGTCGACGACCCGTCGGCGCTCGACGCCACGCCGCTCGTGGCCGGAGCGCACCGCCACGACGTCACGGAGGCGTGGGTCGACGTCGTGCGACGCGACGAGCTGCCGCTGCACGGCTCCCGCTACGTGTGGACGCTCGACCTCCGCTCCGACCGCCCGTTCCACCCCGGACGCCTGCTCGAGAGCATCGAGAAGATCGGCGGCGGGCCACGTCGCTCGCGCGGTTCGTTCTGGCTGCCGAGCCGCCCCTCCGACGTCTGCGTGTGGGACGGGGCGGGCGGACAGCTGAGCGTCGGGACGGCCTCCCCGTGGGGCACCGACACGCCCCTGACCCGCATCGTCGTGCACGGCCTGGCGTCGGGACCGCTCGCCAGCAGCCCCGACGACGTGCAGGAGGCCTTCGAGCACTGCCTGCTCAGCGACGCCGAGCTGGCCGACCGGGGCCCGTACTGGGAGGTCGCCTCCGACGGCCTCGAGCCCTGGCTCGGCGACGTCCGCCGCGCCGCCTGAGCCGTACCCATCGCCGCCCAGGGCCCGGCACCCCTGCCGGGTCCGCCCACCGCCCAGGGCCCGGCACCCCTGCCGGGTCCGCCCACCACCCGATCGAAGGAGCCCCATGGCCGTCCCCAAGCGCAAGACCTCGCGCAGCAACACCCGCCACCGGCGGTCGCAGTGGAAGGCGACGCCCGCCGACCTCGTGCCCGTCACCGTCGAGGGCCGCACGGTGCGGGTGCCGCGCCGGCTCGTCAGGGCCGTGCACCGCGGCCTGGTCGACGTCGACCGTCTCTGACCCACCGCCCCCGAGCCTGTCTGAGCCTGTCGAAGGGTCGGGGGCCCGAACCCGTCCCACCCACAGGAGGAACCATGAAGGTCCGCAACTCCCTGCGCTCGCTCAAGAACCAGCCCGGCTCGCAGGTCGTGCGCCGACGCGGGCGCACCTACGTGATCAACAAGCAGAACCCGCGCCTGAAGGCCCGCCAGGGCTGACGACCTCCGGACCCACCACGGTTCCCTGCCACTCACCATGGCGCGCACGCCATGGTGAGTGGGGCAGGACCGTGGTGGGTTCGCGATTCCCATCAGGTGATGGGAAATCGTGGGGCCGGTGGGCCGGAGGTCAGCCGACGAGCTGCTGCCAGGTGTCCCAGCCGATGCGCACGACGAACGCCGACACCACGACGATGAACACGATGCGGATGAACCGGTTGCCCCGCGCCACGGCGAGGCGGGCGCCGAGGTAGCCGCCGGCCACGTTGCAGACCATCAGCACCGCGGCGACCTTCCAGATGACCGCACCCTGCGGGACGAACACGACCAGGGCGGCCAGGTTGGTCGCGAAGTTGGCCAGCTTCGCCTTGCCGCTGGCCTCCAGGAACCCGTAGCCGAGCACCCCCACGAGCGCGAAGACGAGGAACGAGCCGGTCCCCGGCCCGAGGGCGCCGTCGTAGAAGCCGATGGACGCACCCACCAGCATGGCCGCCCCGTAGTGGCGCCGACCGGTGAAGCGGATGGCCGCCACCTGGCCGAGGTCGGGTCGCAGCACCGTGAAGGCACCGACGACGACCAGGACCACGAGGATCGCCGGGTTGAAGGCCGCGCGCGGGATCCACGAGGCCACGACCGCACCCAGCAACGAGCCGATGAACGCCGCACCCGCCAGGGGCGCGGCCGTGCGCAGGTCGAGCCGCACGCGTCGCAGGTAGGTGATGCTCGACGTCGTCGTGCCGGCGATCGAGCCGATCTTGTTCGTGGCCAGCAGCTGGACCGGCGCCGCCTGCGGGAAGGCCACCATGAGGGCGGGCAGCTGGACCAGCCCGCCACCCCCCACGACGGCGTCGATCCATCCGGCGAGGAACGCGGCCACGCCGAGGAGCAGCAGCACTCCCCCGGTGAGCTCCTCCACCCGGTCAGGCTACGCACCGGCCGGACCCGGCCACGAGGCGGCGACGTCATGAGGAACGACCAGCGCACTCCTCACCGTCGGGACCAGTAGCCTGAGTCCCGCCAGAGCCCCTCCACGGAAGTAGGCCCCATGCGACTGATCGCTGCGCGCGTCCGCAAGGTCATGTCGGTCCACGACTCCGGACGCCTGGCGCTCGACGAGGGCATCACGACCATCGTCGGCAAGAACGAGTCGGGCAAGACGGCCATGCTGCAGGCGCTGTACCGGGCCAACCCGCTGCCCAGCGGTCACGTCACCGCGTTCACCGCGCGACGCGACTACCCCCGACGCGACCTCGGGCGCGATCGCGAGGTCATCGACCAGGTCCGCCCCGTCACCCTCGAGATCGAGCTCGACTACGACGACCGCCAGGTCCTGGAGCGCGCCGGCGCCCTGCTGCCGACGACCCCGCTGTTCGTGAGCCGCTCGTACGGCGACGGCGAGCTGCACTGGGCGTCCGACGAGGAGGGCACCCCGCTCGAGGCGTCGCCCGAGGCCATCGCCCGGCTGACCGCGATGCTGCCGGGCTTCCAGTACTTCGACGACCACAACGTGCTCCCTGGCAGCGTGTCCATCCGGCGTCTGCAGGAGATGGACTCGGCCGACCTCTACCCCTCCGAGCGCACCGCGCTGGCGCTGCTGAGGCTGGCCGGCGTGGCCGACGCCTCGTTCGACGAGGACGACTACGAGGTCCGCAAGGCCGCGCTCGAGGCCGCCGCCGCACGCCTGTCGGACCAGCTGCTGGAGTACTGGAGCCAGAACCGCGAGCTGTCGATCGAGCTCGACCTGGAGACGATGGGCATCTCCTCGCCCGACCCGTGGCTGCACATCCGCGTGCGCGACGACCGCCAGCGGATGAGCCTCAATGTTGCGGAGCGCTCCAAGGGCTTCATCTGGTTCTTCTCCTTCCTCGCGGCGTTCTCGGAGTTCGCCGACCAGGACCGTCGGGTCATCCTGCTCGACGAGCCCGGCATGAACCTGCACGCGAACGCCCAGGCCGACCTGCTGCGCTACATCAAGGAGCACCTCGGCCCCTTCCACCAGGTCGTCTACTCCACCCACTCGCCGTACCTCATCGACTCCGGTCGCCTGAGCCGCTGCCGCGTGCTCGAGAACGTCGGCGACGAGGGCAGCAAGATCAGCTCCGACCTGTGGCGGGCAGGGTCCGAGACCACGGTGCCCCTGCTGGCGGCGCTCGGTGCGGACCTCACGCGCAAGCTGGTCAGCGGGCCGCACCAGCTGCTCGTCTCGTCACCGTCGGACATCACGTACCTGACGGTCATGGGTGACCTGCTCCGTTCCGAGGGCGGACGCGCGCTCGACCCGCGCTGGAACCTGACGCCCGTCGGTGGTGCCTCCGGCATCCCGACGATCCTGGCGCTGCTCGGCACCACGGCCGTCTCGGCCACGGTGCTCATGGACGGTCCGGCCGGCGCGCGGGGCGCCGTCGAGGAGCTGGTGAACCGAGGGGCGATCTCGGCCGACCACATCGTCCCGCTCACCGACATCACCGGCACCCTCGACGCCGACCTCGAGGACCTCTTCGACTCCCGGTGGTACGTGACACTCCTGGAGGAGTCCGGCGGACCGAAGGTCTCGCACCGCAAGATCACCGGCAAGCGGTTCCTGCGCAAGCCGCCTCGCCGACGCATCGTGCACCAGGCCGAGACGGTCGTCGGCGGCGCCTACGACCGCTTCCAGCCCGCCGGCCACCTGCTGCGCAACCGGTCGCAGGCGCTCGCCTCGGTCGACGCCGAGACGAAGAAGCGGTTCCAGCAGCTCATCGACCGGCTCAACGCCCTGCTCTGACCGCCCTCTCCCTGGTCGACCAGGAGTGGCTCGTCAGCGACGGAGGACGCGCAGCGAGCCGGTGTGGCCGACCTCGGTGAAGCCGTCGTCGAGGGCGCGCAGGTAGATGCGGTAGGGCGCCTGCCCGCCGTCGGCGGGGTCGGGGAAGACGTCGTGGATGACGAGCACGCCGCCCGGCCGCACCCACCGGGCCCAGCCCTCGTAGTCGCCCTGGGCGTGCTCGTCGGTGTGCCCGCCGTCGACGAACACGAGGTCGAGCTCGCGGCCCCACCACGACGCGACGTCGGGCGAGCGGGCCACCACCACGTCGACGACGTCCTCCAGGCCGGCGCGCGCGAGGGTCTCGCGCAGGAACGGCAGGGTGTCCATCCGGCCGTCGGTGCCGACGAGGGTCTCGTCGTGGTACTCCCAGCCGACCTGCTGCTCCTCCGAGCCGCGGTGGTGGTCGATCGTCACGAGCCGCGCACCGCTCTCGCGTGCGACGTGGCCGAGGTGCACCGCGGACTTGCCGCAGTAGCTGCCGATCTCGACGGCCAACCCGCCCGCGCGCAGGTGGGCGGCGGCCGCGGCCCGCAGGGCGTCGGCCTCGTCGGCCGGAAGGAAGCCGCGCACCTCGTCGGCCACCGCCTGCAGCGCCTCGGGCAGCGGCGGTGCACTCATGCCACGCACGGCTGGTCGCACTCCTCGGCGGCGGCCAGGAGGGGCAGGCCCTCCCCGCGGAACAGCCCGTTGGCGGGTGTGGTCCGGGTCAGGGCGTCGACGGCGAGGAGCACGGTGCCCGCCGTCCAGGTGGTCTGCTCGATCGGCCAGTAGGTCTCGTCGGGATAGACGTAGCCGGTCCAGTACGTGGCGTCCTCGCGGCGCAGGACCTGGATGTCGGCGAGGAGCGCCCGGGCGTCCGCGCCACGGCCCACCGCGTCGAGCGCCAGGACGAGCTCGCACGTCTCGCCCCCGGTGACCCAGGGGCTGTCGTCGACGCACCGCGCGCCGAAGCCGGGCACCACGAAGTCGTCCCAGCGCCGCTCCAGGCGGGCCAGGGCGACGGCGCGCGGCAGTGCCCCGCCCAGCACGGGGTAGTACCAGTCCATCGAGAACCGGGCCTTGTCGGCGAACCGGTCCGGGTGGTGGTCCAGGGCGTGGCGCAGCCGCACCGCCGCGTCCTCCCAGTGCGGCACCCGCTCCCCCACGACGTCGGCCAGCGCCACGCCGCACCGCAGGCTGAGGTGGATGCTGGCGTTCCCGGTGACGAGGGCCTCGTCGGCCACGCACCCGTCGGCGCCGCGCGACCAGCGGACCGGACCCGCGTCGTCCTGCAGGACGAGCACGGCGTCGAGCGCACCCTGCACCGACGGCCACATGGAGCTGACGAAGGCCCGGTCGCCGGTCAGCCGCCAGTGGTGCCAGACCGCGGTGGCCACGTAGGCGGTGAAGTTGGCGTCGGTGGCAGGCTCGACCACCTCGCCCCCGGAGTACTTGGTGGCCCACGTGCCGTCGGGTCGCTGCTGCGAGCGGCTCCAGGCGTAGGCGGCCTCGGCCTCGTCGCGGCGCCCGGCGACGGCGAGCCCCATGGCGGCCTGGAGGTGGTCCCACGGGTCGAGGTGCCCGTCGGCCTCCCACGGGATCGCCCCGTCTCGGGTCTGCACGTCCGCGATCGTGTCGGCCGTGGCCTGCACCTGGGCAGCGTCGAGCACGCCGGGGAGCGCGAGGACGGCCGGCGATCCGGTGACGGCGGGGGTCACGGCGACCTCAGGCCGCGAGCGGCTTGGTGTAGTACAGCGCCACGCTCTTGCCCAGGACCGGGTCGAGGAGCTTCTCGGCCACGCGGGTGGTGCGGGGCGCCTTCATCATGTCCCACACGAGCAGCTGGTGGTAGGCGCGCACGGCCGGGTGCTGGTCGCGCTCCACGCCCACGGCGCACTTGATCCACCAGTACGGCGCGTGCAGGCCGTGCGCGTGGTGGGTGTGGGTGTGCACCAGGCCCTCGGCACGCAGCTTCGCGTCGAGCTCGCTGGCCTTGTAGATGCGGATGTGCCCGCCCTCGTTGGCGTGGTACTCGTCCGACAGCATCCAGCACACCTTCTCGGGCCAGAAGCGCGGGACGGTCACGGCCAGCGTCCCGCCGGGCGCCAGGATGCGCACGAGCTCGCTGATGGCCTGCTCGTCCTCGGGCACGTGCTCGAGGATCTCCGAGGCGAGCACGACGTCGAAGGAGGCGTCGGCGTAGGGCATGTCGAGGATGGTCCCGGCCTGCACGGCACCACGCCCGGTCCTGGGCACCTGCCCCTCGACCCGCATCGCCTCGAACATCTCGTCGACGCCCTTGAGCTCGACCTCGTCGAGGTCGAACGCGGTCACGTCGGCACCGCGGCGCAGGGCCTCGTAGCTGTGCCGGCCGGCGCCGGCACCGACGTCGATGAATCGGGTGCGGGCGCCCACCCGGAGGCGGTCGAAGTCGACGGTCAGCACGTCACTGCTCCTTGCCGGCGAACCTGCGGATCGCCTCGTCGTAGACGTCGGCGGTGGCCTTGGCCACCGAGGTCCAGCTGTAGCGCTCGAGCGCACGGGCACGGCCGGCGGCGCCCAGGGCCGCGCGGCGGTCGGGGTCGTCGAGCAGGGAGGAGACGGCGGCGGCCAGCTGCTCGGCGTCGCCCGGCTCGACGAGCACCGCGCACGGCTCGCCGCCCTCGGCGTCGCCCACGACCTCGGGGATGGCGCCGGCGCGGCTCGCGACGACCGCGGTGCCGCTCGCGAGCGCCTCGACCGTCGGCAGGGAGAAGCCCTCGTAGAGCGAGGGGACGCACATGATCTCGGCCGAGCGCAGGAGCTCGGCGATCTGCTCGGACTCCAGGCCGCTGTGGGTGGTCACGCAGTCGCGCAGGTCGAGCGCGTCGATGCGGCGGTCCGTGGCGCCGCCGGGCTCGACGCTCGAGACGAGCTGCAGCTCGACGTCGGGGTGCTCGACCCGCACCTTGGCGAGTGCGTCGAGGAGGTGGGCGACGCCCTTGAGCGGCTTGTCGGCGCTGGCGACCGCCACGATGCGGCCGGGCACGCGGGACTCGGTCGCGGCGGGGGTGCCGGGCTGTCGGCGGCGAACGGGACCGAAGGTGTCGGTGTCGACGCCGAGCGGCACCACGCGGATGCGGGCCGGGTCGATGCCGAAGTCGGTGACGGTGTCGTCGGTGGCCACCGTGGAGACGCCCACGACGAACGGCAGCCGCCGGGCGACGCGGGCCTGCATGCCCACGAACGAGTACCACCGAGCGACCGAGAGCTTGCGCCACCCACGGGCAGCCTCGAGCTCGACGATGCGGTCGCGGCTGATCGGGTGGTGGATCGTGACGACGAGCGGGAGCCGTCGGCGCAGGGCGAGCAGCCCCCAGCCGAGGCTCTGGTTGTCGTGGACCACGTCGAAGTCGTCGAGCCGGTCCTTGAGGTGACGGTCGGCGCGCAACGTGAACGAGAGCGGCTCGCCGAAGGCGCCGGTGACGCTGAGCAGCCACTCGACGACGTCGGGAACGCTGCGCAGCGTCCAGGGCGCCGGGGGCTTGAAGGGGTCGGGCTCGTCGTAGATGCCGAGACTCGGCAGCCTCGTCAGTCGCACCCTCGGGTCGAGACCCTCGGGGTAGGGCTGACCGGAGATGACCTCGACGTCGTGGCCGGCCTCGACGAGACCCCGGCTGAGGTGCTCGACGTAGACGCCCTGGCCACCCACGTGCTGCTTGCTGCGGTACGACAACAGGGCGACGCGCACGTGACCACCTTCCTGTGACGTCGCACCGACAGCGACCGTTGAGAGACCAACGGTATCCGAGTCGCGCTCCGGCGCCTCAGCGGCCGGTGACCCGACGCACCTCGAGCAGCGGCACGTGGTCACCCGTCGTGCGGTCGGGGAAGTCGAAGACCGCGAGGACGAGCAGCATCGGGTAGCTCGGCGACTGGTCGGACGCAGCCACCTGCTCGCCGTCGAGGAACCAGGTGATCCCGTGCTCGGTCCAGTCCACGGCATAGGTGTGCCACGCACTCACGTCGAGGCTCCGACGTGGGGCCGCGAACTCCTCGACCAGGTCGGGGTCGCGGAAGGGATGGACGCCCCGTCCGACCTCGAGGGTCACCGTGCCGTCGGGCGTGGTGGCGCGCGTGTCGCCGAAGACCTCGACCAGGCAGATCTCACCGCAGCGCCGGGGCTCGTCCTCCATGCCGATCGTCCACGCCGAGAACATCGACCCTGCGCCGACCGTGGCTCGGCACTCGACCTCGATGCGGCCGTGCAACGGCACGAAGCCCGCGACCCGGGGCTGCTCCTCGCGCACGGTCAGACCGGGGCGGAACGGCTGCTGCCCACGTGTCGACCCCACCGGACCGGACCAGCTGCCGCTCTGCACGGCCGAGACCCGCAACGGTGGCTCGTGCAGGTCGGGGCACCACCGGGGATGCTCGGGGGGAAGCGACAACCGCAGTCCGTCGTCACCGACCTCCCACGTGGCACGTGCGTCCTCACGGGAGCTCCAGGCGGGCAGGTAGGCGGGGACCCACCGCTGGAGGTCCAACCCGTCGAAACGTTCCTCGAACCGCTCCACGATCGGCATCCTCGCACGCGGCACCGACACCGCGGACGACTCAGGAGTCGAAGCCGAGGCCGAGCCGGTCGAGGGTGCGCAGCAGCAGGTTGCGGCGACCCTCGTCGTGGTCGGCGCGATCGAGCGACCAGCGGGTGGCCTCGATGCCGATCGTGGCCAGCGGCTCGGGCGGGAAGGGCACGGCCGGGCGTCGCACCATCGCGAGCCGGGTGCGCTCGGTGTCGTCACCGGCGAGGTGGTCGAGCATGACCTCCGCGGCGAACCGGGTGGCACCGACACCGAGGCCCGTGAAGCCGGAGGCGTAGGCCACGCGACCGCGGCGGGCGAGGCCGTGGAAGGCGCAGAAGCGGGTGGACGTGTCGATCGCGCCCGCCCATCGATGGGTGAACGCGACGCCCTCGAGCTGCGGGTAGGTGGTGAGGAAGTGCGACGCGAGCCGGCGGTAGGAGGCGTCGCGGTCCTCGTGCTCGGGGCTCACCTGCCGCCGATGGATCGCGTCGTAGCCGCCGTAGAGGATCCGGTCGTCGGCGCTGAGCCGCGAGTAGTGGAACTGGTGCGCCAGGTCGGCGACGCCCTGGCGACGGTCCCAGCCGATCGACGCCTTCTGCGCGGCGTCGAGCGGCTCCGTCATGAGGACGTAGTCGTACACCGGCACGGTGGACAGGCGCGTGCGCCGCAGGAGTGGGCGGAACACGTTCGTCGCGAGGGCCACGGCGCCGGCGCGGACCACGGCGCGCTCGGTCCGCACCCGCACCCCGCCCGTGCGGCCGGAGGACAGGCCCGTCACGCGGGAGTGCTCGAAGATCTCCACCCCGAGGTCGGCCGCCACGCGGGCGAGCTCGTGCGCGAGCCGGGCCGGGTGGACGAGGGCGGTCTCGTCACGCTCCCAGCGGCCCGCACGGTAGATCGGGCTGTGGATCTCGGCCTGCACGGCGGACTCGTCGAGCCAGTCGCCGCTCTCGTCCTCCTCGAGCCAGCGCACCTGGTGCGGCTCGTAGGCGACGGACAGGGTGCCCGTGCGCTCCAGCTGCACGTCGAGACCGAGGTCGTGGACGTCACGCTCCAGGGCGTCGAGGTTCTCGCGACCGAGGCGGTGGAGGGTGTCGTACTCGTCGGGCCACCGGGCCCGCCCGTTGACCTCGCCGTGGGTCAGGCTCGCCTCCACGAAGCCGCCGTTGCGTCCCGACGCCGCCCAGCCGATGGTCTCGGCCTCGAGCAGCACCACGCGTCGACCAGGGTCGCGGCGCTTCGCCAGCACCGCGGTCCAGAGGCCGCAGTAGCCCCCGCCGACGACGACGAGGTCGGCCGTGGTCGACGCCGTGAGCTGCGGGTGGCCGGCTCCGGGGGCGTCCTCGAGCCAGTAGGAGCTCAGCCGGCTCGGTCGCAGCGCGGCATCGATGGCCGCCTCGCGGGGAGGCTGCCGCTCGAAGACCGTGCTGTGCCGGCTCATGGGCGCTCGGACGACCCCTCGGCAGGTTCCAGCTCGCTCGACGCCGCCGTGTCCTGGCCGGGCGCGCCCGGCGTGACCGTGACGAGGTGGAGCCGCATGATGCGACGCCCCTCCACCGCGGTGACCGTCAGCCGGTAGCCGTCGAGGTCCACGACCTCGCCCTCGACCGGGATGTGGCCGAGGCGGTCGAGCACGAGACCGGCGACGGTCGAGTAGTGGGCGTCGGGGAGCTCCAGGCCCGTCAGCTCCACGAAGTCGTCGAGGTGCATGGCGGCGTCGATGTCGTCGCCGTCGGAGGAGTGCAGCAGCTCGGCCACCTCGGCGAGGTCGTACTCGTCGCGGATCTCGCCCACCAGCTCCTCGATGATGTCCTCGAGCGTGACGATGCCGTCGGTCCCGCCGTACTCGTCGACCACGAGCGCGATGTGCACGCCCTCGCTGCGCATCTGCGCCATGGCCGGGAGGATCCGGTTGGTGCTGGGCAGCACGGGGATCTCGCGCACGATGTCGGCGACGGACCCGGTGCCGGCACCCTCGGGCACGGCCAGCAGGTCGCGGACGTGCACGAACCCGATGACGTCGTCGGTCGAGCGTCGCCGGGTGACGGGGTAGCGGGAGTGCGGCATGGCGAGCGCCTCGCCGGCGGCCTCGGCCAGACTCATGCCGCCGTCCAGGAAGTCGACGGCTCCGCGCGGCCGCATCACCTCGCGCAGCGTGCGGTCGGTGGCGGTGAACACGTCCTGCAGGATCTGCCGCTCGTCGTCCTCGAGGCTCTCGTGGGCGCCGACGAGGTCACGCAGCTCGTCCTCGCTCATCTCCTCGCCCGCGGCGTGGGGGTTGCCGCCGAGCAGACGGACGACCATGTTGGTCGACTTCGACAGCAGCCAGATGACCGGTCGCATGAGGGTGGCGAACCGGGCGAGCGGCGGCGCGACGGCCAGCGCGATGGGCGCCGACTTCTGCAGGGCGAAGCGCTTGGGCACGAGCTCGCCGAAGACGAGCGACAGGTAGGCGATGAGCAGCGTCATCGCGACGAGCGCGACGCTCGATGCGGCGCTCTCGGACAGGCCCAGCGCCTCGAAGGTCGGCGCCACGTCGGGCGCGAGGGTCGACGCGCCGTAGGCGGCGGACAGGAAGCCGGCCACCGTGACGCCGATCTGCACGGCCGCGAGGAACGTGTTCGGGTCGCGCGCGAGCGTGGCGACCTTCGACCCGCGTGAACCGGTCTTCTCCAGCTGGTTCAGCTGGCTCTCGCGCAACGAGACGAGGGCCAGCTCCGTGGCCGCGAACACCCCGCCGACGAGCACGAAGACCATCACGAGGCCGAGGTTGAGCAGGGTGTCGGTGTCCATCAGGCCCTCCTGGCGACGCAGCGGAGGAGGGCCTGGCAGGTACTCGGAGGTTGGTCCACGAGATTCATTCTAGGGAGGCTCCCCGTCACGGCGAGGTGGAGCGGTCTGCGGTGGCGCCGTCGGCCACGACCACCCGCGCCCGACCGGCGTCCTTGGCCGCGTAGAGGGCACCGTCGGCGCGGGCGACGACGTCGGCGAGGTCGTCGCCACGACCGACGAGGGTCATGCCGTAGCTGACCGTGGGCAGCACCACGCCGCCGGGGAGCGACGTGGCCTCCAGCGCGACGGTGATCCTCTGCACGACGTCGCGCGCCTCCTCGACGGTCGCCTCGTCGAGGAAGAGGACGAACTCCTCGCCGCCGAAGCGCCCCACGATGTCGGCACGACCGACCGTGCTGCGGCAGGCCGCCGCGAACACCTGCAGGGCGACGTCGCCCGCCGGGTGGCCGTACGTGTCGTTGATCTGCTTGAAGTGGTCGAGGTCGGCCATGACCAGCACGCCGTGGACCTGGCGACGACGGTGGCCGCGCCAGCGCCGCTCGACCAGGCGCACCAGCTCGTCTCGGTTCAGCAGGCCGGTGAGGCCGTCCCGGGTGGCTCGCTCCTGGAGCTCGAGCGTGTCGTCGGCATAGCTGAGAGCCGTCATGCTGAACGAGACGGTGGCGAGCATGACCGTGGTGACCAGCGTCGTGACCTCGGTGCCGAGGTAGACCGCGAACGCGCGTCCGTCCTGGCCGACCAGGAGGTAGGCCACCAGGCGCAGGCCGTAGAAGGTCGACAGGCCGGTCGACATGACCGCGAGCGAGCGCAGGATCGGCCGGTACATCCGTTCACGGGGGCCCGGACCGAAGGACCCGCTGCGACCCGTCTGCCACAGCTCGACCGAGGCCAGGGCGATGAAGATCGTCATGAGGCCGAGGAACACCGGCGCACCGGACCACTCGTTGGTGCCCGGGTCGTCGAGCGCCGACGTGACGAGCAGCCCCACGAGCGTGGCGCCGACGAGCCACCAGCTGACCGACCTTCCCTCGACCGCCCGCGCCCCCGACCACACGGCTGCGGCGCCCGCGACGACGCACACGTTGCCGAGCGGGTTCGCCCACCACTGCTGCGACGTGCCGTCGAACAGGTAGGCCGCGGAGCCGGCGAGGAACAGCCCGAGCGCTGCGCACCACCAGCCGGCGTAGGCCGAGCGGGTGGAGCGGTACGCGACGAAGTAGAAGAGCGCGAGCAGGGTGACGGCCACGATGGCGAACGAGACGCGCAACGAGATCGGGTCCAGCATGTCGCCCCTGGTCGGTCGGCACGGATGGTCCGGTCATCCTCGCACAAGGACCTGCCTGCACGGCCGTGTTTCCAGGCGGCTCACGGCCACGCGGCGGACCGGCGACGCCGTCGCCACCGGTCCGCGCGGCGGCTCACTCGAAGTGGCGCCGCGGGTTGGCCACGAGGATCGTCTCGATGTCGGCCTCGGTCAGACCACCCTCGAGCAGGGCCGGGATGACGTCCTCGCTGATGTGGCGGAAGTGCCAGTTCGGGGCCGCGTGCGCCTTGGCGTCCGGGCTGAAGTAGTCGATGAAGCAGTTGGCGTCGTGCGCCAGGGTGACGTGCTCGACGTAGCCACGCCGCACGAGCTCGATGATGGTGCCGATCCGCTCCTGCATCGGGTTGAACAGGTCGAGACCGAACCGGTCCATGCCGAGCATCGACCCGGCGTCGGCGACCTTGCAGAGGTAGTCGACGTCGTTGGTGTCGCCGGAGTGGCCGATGATCACCTTCGACAGGTCCACGCCCTCCTCCTTCAGCACCTGCTGGGCGACGAGCCCGGACTCGTTGGCCGGGTTGGTGTGCACGGTGATGGGGGCTCCGGTCTCGACATGGGCCTGGCCGACCGCCCGCATCACGCGCTCGACGCCCGGGGTCAGCCCGGCGAGCTCGATGGCGCACTTGAGGATGCCCGCGCGAACATCGGTCCCGGCGATCCCCTCGCGGATGTCCTTGACGAACATCTCGGTCAGGGGCTCCGGGACGTCGACCAGCAGTCCCGGTCCGCGGTGCTCGAACTGGTGGGGCACGTCGTTGTAGGTGTACAGGCCCGTGGCCACGACGATGTTGAGCTCGACCTGGGCGGCGATCTTCTGGATGCGCGGGATGTACCGACCGAGCCCCAGGACGGTGGGGTCCATGATCGAGTCGATGCCGACGCCCTTGAGCTCGGTGAGCTTCTCGACGGCGTCCCTGATGCGCTCCTCCTCGTCCCAGTCGTCCTGGTAGTTCTGGTTGTACTCGGTGTTGAGGACGAAGACGTGCTCGTGCACCAGCGTCCTGCCGAGCTCGCTCGAGTCGATGGTGCCGCGTGCGGTGGGGATGGTCGTCATCAAGGCTCCTGGTTGTCGTGGTCGGGTTGGGGGGTGTGTCGGTCTGGGGTCGGGCCGTCCGGCGTCACGCCGACGGCAGGGGTCGGGGGTCAGGCCGGATCGGTCAGGAAGTCCACGACCCGCGGGATCACGAGCGCCGGCCGCTCGAGGATGACGCTGTGGCCCACGTCGGGCAGGCTCCACAGCTCGCCGTGCTGCACGCCGTCGACGACCTCCTGGGACCAGGCCGGCGGGCGCGCCACGTCCTCACCCCCGCTGACGACGAGCGTCGTGGCCGTCACGGCAGGGAGCAGGTCCACGGCACTGCGGCGCTCGACCACGCCGCGCACCGCGTGCACGAGGGTCGGCGGGAGTGCCGCGAACGCGGCCCGCGACTCCGCGACGAGTGCTGCTCTCCCCGGGTCGCTGCGACAGGACTCGCCCAGCATGATCTGCATGATCATCTCGAGCAGGTCGCCCTGGAAGCCCGACCGCTCGACCTCGTCGGCGATCGGACGGAAGGCCTCGAGCTGCTCCGGAGGTTCCGCGCGCACCGAGGACCCCAGCATGACCAGACGGTCGACCAGACCCGGACGTCGTGCCGCGACCCGGACGGCGACGTCGCCGCCCATCGACTGCGCGACGACGTGGACGCGGGTCAGGCCGAGCGCGTCGACCACGTCCAGGACGTCGTCGGCGCACTGCTCCATCGTCACCGTGTCGTCGGCGGCCGGACTGGAACCTTGGCCCTTGAAGTCCGGCCGCACGACCCTGAGGCGACCCTGCACCGCCTCGGCGAAGGCGTCGAACATCGTGTGGTCGAGGAACAGCGAGTGCAGGCAGAGCACGACCGGCAGGTCGGTCTCGCCGGAGTCGACGACGTGCAGCGCCGCGCTCACGACGAGACCGCCGTGTCGAGCGACGCGAGGTGCCGCTCGAGCAGCTCGGTCACCTCACCCGGGTTCTCCAGCGCGTGCACGTGACCCGTGCGCTCCATGGTCACGAGGGTCGCCCCGGGGGTCAGGTCGACGATCTGCTGCGACTTCGGCGGCGGGTAGGTGTGGTCCTCGGTGCCCGCGACGACCACGACCGGGACGGCGATGCCGCCGAGCTCGTCGAGCACCGGCTTGCGGTGGGCGATGTGCCAGGCCGCGTCGGCGTACTCGGGCGTGCGGCTCCGCAGCAGTGCGGTGACCTCGGCGAGCACGTCGGCGCGCGACGGGTCGGTCAGCGTCGTGTCCCCCATCATGAACTGGAGGACGCCGTCGAGGACGGGCTCGATGCCCTGCTCGGCCAGCACGTCCACGAGGGCGTCCATGTCGTCCGCCTGCTCCTCGACGTCGGCCGACGTGCCCATCAGCACCGCGGAGGCCAGGAGGTCGGGCCGGCGAGCCGCGAGGCGGAGCCCGACGAAGCCGCCCATCGAGTTGCCGACGAAGGTCACCCGCCCGAGGTCGAGCGCCTCGATGAGGGCGGCCGCGTCCTCGGACAGCGTGTCCATGTCGAGGTTCTCGCGCACGTCGCGCGCGCTCTCCCCCTGGCCGCGGTGGTCGTACCGCACGACCCGGTAGCGGTCGCCGAGCGCCTCGGCCTGGTGCCGGAACATGCGGACGTCGAAGAACATGGACGGGCTCATGACCACGGCGTGCGCGTCGCGAGGTCCCTCGTCCTCGTAGCGCAGGGTGGTGCCGTTGACGTCGATCATGGCCATGTCGGACTCCTGGGGGGGTGTGATGGCGGTCACGCTACCTGCACGCTACTTGAACCCGGTTTCGGGTTCAAGTACGTTTCGGTGCATACCGTGATCCCCATCACGCTGGCCCCCTCCGGAGGACGTCATGACCGAGACCACCGCCCCCATCCGACCCACGACCATCCAGGACCTGGTCGACCTCGTCGGGACACGCCTGGGCCCCACCGCGTGGCACGACGTCACGCAGGACCGGATCGACGCCTTCGCCGACCTCACCGGTGACCACCAGTGGATCCACGTCGACCCGGAGCGTGCGAAGGAGAGCGCGTTCGGGTCGACCATCGCGCACGGCCTCTACAGCCTGTCGATGGGTCCACGGTTCATGGAGGACCTCATGGCCTTCGACGGCTTCGCCCACAGCCTCAACTACGGGTACGAGAAGGTCCGCTTCCCCGCTCCCAACCCCGTCGACTCGCGCATCCGCATGCACGCCGAGATCGTCTCGGTCGACGACGTCGGGAACGGAGCCGCGCGCATCGTCACGGTGCAGACCTTCGAGCGCGAGGGGTCCGACAAGCCGATCTGCGTCGCGCAGTCCATCGGTCAGTTCACCGAGTACCCGACGGAGGACTGAGCGTGCCGATCGCCGCCCGCAGGGTCCACCTCGCCGCGCGCCCCGTCGGCCTGCCCGACGCGTCCACCTGGGACGTGTCGGACGACCGGCTCGACGACCCCGCCGACGGTGAGGTGCACGTCGCCGTGAACCACCTGTCGCTCGACCCGGCCATGCGCGGCTGGTTGAACGACGTCCGGTCGTACGTCCCACCCGTCGGGATCGGCGAGGTCATGCGCGCCTTCGGCATCGGCACCGTCATCGCCTCCCGTGCCGAGGGCCTCGAGCCGGGCGACACCGTGATGGGCACGATCGGCGCGACCGACCACGCGGTGGTCGCGGGGGCCGACCTCACCAAGGTCGACCTCGCCGTGGCCCCGGCCCCGACCTGGCTCGGTGCGCTCGGCATGCCGGGCATGACGGCGTGGTTCGGCCTCTTCGACGTCGCTCGAGCCCAGCCGGGCGAGACGGTCGTGGTCTCGGGTGCGGCCGGCGCGGTCGGCTCCGTCGTCGGCCAGCTCGCGAAGGCCCGCGGCTGTCGCGTGGTCGGCATCGCCGGCGGTCCCGAGAAGTGCGCGTGGCTCACCGACGAGCTCGGCTTCGACGCCGCCGTCGACCACCGCGAGGGCGCGGTGCACCGCGCCCTGCGTCAGGCCGCGCCCGACGGGATCGACGTCTACTTCGACAACGTCGGCGGCGTGGTCCTCGACGCTGCGCTCCGCACCCTGCGACTCGGCGCACGCGTCGCGATCTGCGGCGCGATCTCGACGTACAACGCGACCGAGCCCGCCCCCGGACCGGCGCACTACATGTCGCTCCTGGTGAACCGAGCGTCGATGGCCGGCTTCCTGGTCTTCGACTACGAGGACCGGTACGGCGAGGCGGTCGACGGCATCGGCGCGATGATCGCCGACGGCTCGCTGATCGCCCGCGAGCACGTCGTGAGCGGGGGGATCGACGCGTTCGGCGACACCCTGCTGATGCTGTTCAGCGGCGCGAACACGGGCAAGCTCGTGCTGGCGCTCTGACCCAGCGTTCTGACTCAGCGCTCGGTGGTGAGCCCGAGCGCGTTGGCCCACAACCGCGTCGAGGTCTCGACGAGGTCGTCGACCGACCAGTTCTCCCCCAGCGCGAAGCTCGAGTACGCCAGCCGGCTGACCATGCCCGAGAGCGCCCGCGACGTCATCATCGGATCGAGCGTGGCGTCGACCCGGCCGTCCTCCTGGAGCTTCTGGATGCTCTTGGCGTTGCGGCGCGCGAACGCCTCACCGCGCTCGAGCCGGCGCCGACGGAAGTCGTCGTCGATCGTGGCGACCTGCTCCTGCAGGCGCATCAACCGACCGTTGCGCTTGTAGGTCTCGAAGTAGGCGCGATTGCTCGCCTCGATGACCGCGACGGGGTCGTCGGCCTCCTCGACGTGGGGCATGCCCGGGTGGAGCATCTCGTCGCGTGCCGCCTCCATCACCGCAAGGAAGATCTCTTCCTTGCTGTTGAAGTACGTGTAGAACGTCCCCGTCGAGCAGCTGGCCTCGGCGGTGATGTCCGTGAGCCTCGAGGCGAGGAAGCCGTCGCGCTCGAACACCGTCCGCGCGGACGCCACGAGAGCCGCCCGCGTGCGCAGGCCGCGGCGGGTGGTCGGGGGCTCCTTCAGGCCGGAGGTGTCCGCCAGGGCCGGGACCACGTCCTTCCTCGCCGCGGGCTGCTCGCTCATGGTGCTGTTCTACTGGCGACGGCGTGGCGGTGCAAACCGGTGTTGCCGGTCCGGAGCCCCTCGGGGCTCATGAGGGGTCCGCGACGTCGACCGCCTCCAGCACCCGGACCACCGGTGCCGCGGCGAGCAGGGGCGCCAGCCTGGCCGAGGTCTCCTGGAAGTGCTCGGCCGCTCCGTGCGCCTTGAGCGCCTCGACCGAGGACCACCGCTCGAGCATGACGAGCTCGTCCGGTCGGCGTCGCACCCGGTGCAGGTCGTAGCGCAGGCATCCCTCCTCGCCACGGACCGTCGCGAGCGACGCCTGGAGGATCTCCGCGAGCTCGTCACCGCGCCCCTCCTGCGCCTGGATCGTCGCGACCACGTCGAACGCGCTCATCGCACGACCACCGGGTTCACGGGGGCGCCCGTGCCACCGACGACCTTGAGCGGTGCCGCCGTGTAGAGGAACGTCCAGCGCTCGTCCGCGGCACAGGCGGCGGCGAGGTCCTCCAGCCACGCGATCTCCGTGAACGCGACGCCCAGGTTGCGCATGAGGGCGCTGTGCAGCGGCAGCGTGACACCGCTCGAGGGCTCCAGCGTCACCTCGTTCGCGATCGTGTCCGTGACGAGGTTCGGGATCTCCATCGCCTGGAACCACTCGACGAGCTCGGGGCTGTAGGTGAGTCCCGGCTCGAGGAAGCCGTCGTAGAACTCCTCGGCGCTCTGCCGGTAGAAGGACCCGACGAAGCCGGTGCGGACGACCAGGATGTCGTGCTTCTCGATCGTGGAACCCTGCGCGGCAGCGATCTCCAGCAGGTCCTCGTGGGTGAAGGTCTCCCCCTTGTCGAGCGCCGCCTTGCCCCGGTGGCGCGCGACGTCGATCAGCACGCCGCGCCCGACCACACCGCGTTCGGCGATGGGCAGGACCGACGCCTTCTCCATCGCGCCGTCGGTGGTGGCGGCGTCGTAGCCGTTCCAGATCTGGCCGTCGTACCAGACGTGGCCGAGGGAGTCGTACTGCGTGGACGCCTGCAGGTAGAGCGTCGCGACGTCGTCGGAGTAGTGCGCTCCGCCGGGCGTCTCCACGCCCTCGCCCCGCTGGAAGAAGCCCTCGTCCATCACGTTCGTGCGCTGGATGCTCTCGCGGCCCGGCCACACCGGGTCGCCGGACGGATCGCCCATCCGCACCTGGAGCGTGAAGACCTCGCCCGACCGGACCTCGGCGACGCCGCGGAGCACCTCCGCACTCGTGAGGTAGTTCAACGAGCCCACCTCGTCGTCGGGCCCCCACTTGCCCCAGTTCCTCGGGGAGTCCTTCAGGAAGTCGCCCACGTAGGGGGTCTCGGTCATGTCGTGCTCCTTCGGTCGTGGATCGGGTGGGGTCGGATCATGGGTGGGCTGGTCAGCGGTCGAGACCGGCGGTCTCGACGACGACCCAGGCGCGCTCGACCAGCTGGTCGATGGCCTCCGGCACGGGTGGGCCGCCGTCGGCGGCGTTGCTCGGCTCGTCCAGGGCCCGCCGCATCACGCCCTCGGCGATGACGGCGATCTTCCAGAGACCGAGGGCGTGCCAGTAGTCGAGGTCGGACCGCTCGCGGCCCGAGGCCTCCAGGTAGGTCGTGGCGATCTGCTCGCGCGAGGAGAAGCCCGGCAGCGCGGACGCGGCGAACGCGTGGGTCGCACCGTCGGAGGCCTCCGGCCAGTAGGCGAGCAGGCTGCCGATGTCGGCGAGCGGGTCGCCGAGGGTGCTGAGCTCCCAGTCGAGCACGGCACGCACGTCGCCCAGCTCGGGGTCGACGATGACGTTGCGCAGGTGGAAGTCACCGTGCACGAGGGCGACGTCGCGCCCAGCGTGCGTGGACTGCTCCGGCATGCGCCGGCGCAGGAGCTCGGTCATGGCGTCGAGCCGGGGCAGGTCACGCGTGCGCGAGGCCTCCCACTGCCGGGACCAGCGCTTGAGCTGGCGGGCGGCGTACGGCGAGCGGCTCGCGAGGTCACCCAGCCCCACCTCGTCGACGTCGACCTCGTGCACCGCCGCGAGCGTGCGTGCGAGCGACGGTCCGATCGCGGCCCGCAGCGAGAGGCCCAGGCCCTCTGCCACCTCGTCGCGGTCGACGACCAGCCCGTCGACGTGCTCCATGACCACCACCGGGGTCTCGGCGAGGGCGTCGTCCACGTAGCGTCCCAGGACCTGCGGCACGGGCACGTCGGTGTCCGAGAGCGCCGCGAGGATCCGGTGCTCGCGCAGCACGTCGTGCGCCGAGGCGAGCAGCTCGCCACGTGGCGGGCGCCGGACGATCCAGCGAGCGCCGTGCTCGTCGCGCACGAGGTAGGTCAGGTTCGACTGGCCGCGACCCACCCGGTCGGCCACGAGGCCTCCCTGCACCTCGTGGCCGTCGGCACGCAGCAGCGCGGCGAGCACGTCCAGGTCCAGCGCGACGTCGGTCGCGGTCCCGGGCACGACTCAGCCCTCGACCCGCGCCGCGAGGGCATCGGCCGCCGCACCGGACCCGATCATCTGGCCGCCGTCGATGACGAGCGTCTCGCCGGTGATCCAGGACGACGCGGACGATGCGAGGAACAGCACGGCCGCCCCGACGTCGTCGGGCTCGCCGATCCGGGCGAGCGGCGTCCGCTCCACCACGGCTCCCTCGTGCTCCTTCCACAGCGCCTCGGCCAGCTTCGTCCGCACGACACCCGGCGCGACGGCGTTGACCCGGATCGACGGTGCGAGCTCGATCGCGAGCTGCTTCGTCAGGTGGATGAGGGCGGCCTTCGACACGTGGTAGATCCCGAGGTCGGGCCCGACCGACAGGCCGCCGATCGAGGCCGTGTTCACGATCGAGCCGCCGTGCTCGCCCATCCAGGCGTCGACCACGAGGCGTGACCACAGGATCGGCGCCCACAGGTTCACGTCGAGCGTCTTCGCGAAGCGGCCGTGGTCCTGCGCGAGCACCGGGCCGTAGGCCGGGTTGGTGCCGGCGTTGTTGACCAGCACGTCGACGCTGCCGAACGCCTCCACCGTCCGCTCCACGCACGCGCGGGCGAGGTCCTCGTCGGTCGCGTGGGCCCCGATCCCGAGCGCCCGCGGGCCGACGGAGTCGGCGGCCGCACGGGCCGCCTCCTCCGTCCGTGCCGTGAGCACCACGTTGGCGCCTGCGTCGTGCAGCGCCGCCGCGGCCGCGAGGCCGATGCCGCGCGAGGCGCCCGTGACGATCGCGGTGCGGCCCGCGAGCGGCTCGCTCACCTCTTCTTGTTCCAGTCGGCGTTGATCCGGCGCAGCTCGACCTGGGCGATGGTGCGCTTGTGCACCTCGTCCGGGCCGTCGGCCAGGCGCAGCGTGCGCTGGTGGGCGTAGAAGCTGGCGAGCGGGAAGTCGTCGGTGATGCCGCCACCGCCGTGCACCTGGATCGCGCGGTCGATGATCTTGAGCGCGACGGCCGGAGCGGCCACCTTGATCGCCGCGATCTCGGTGCGCGCCTTCTGGTTGCCGACCGTGTCCATCAGCCAAGCGGTCTTGAACGTGAGCAGACGGATCATCTCGATGTCGATGCGCGCCTCGGCGATCCAGTCCTGGATGTTGGACCGGTTGGCCACGGGCTCGCCGAACGTGACCCGGTTCTGCGCGCGCTCGATCATCAGGTCCAGGGCGCGCTCGGCCATGCCGATCGACCGCATGCAGTGGTGGATGCGACCGGGTCCCAGGCGGGCCTGGCTGATCATGAAGCCGTCACCCTCGCCGGCGAGCAGGGCGGTCTTGGGCACCCGGACGTCCTCGAACAGGATCTCCGCGTGACCCTCGCGGTCCATGTAGCCGAAGACCGGGAGCCCTCGGACGATCGTGATGCCGGGGGTGTCGAGCGGGACCACCATCATCGACTGCTGGCGGTGGGTCGCGGCCTCGACGTCGGTCTTGCCCATGACGATCAGGACCTTGCAGTTGGCGTGCAGCGCGTTGGAGGCGAACCACTTGCGGCCGTTGAGCACGTACTCGTCGCCGTCGGCGTCCATGCGCAGCTGGACGTTGGTGGCGTCCGAGCTCGCGACCTCCGGCTCGGTCATGCAGAAGGCCGAGTTGATCTCACCGGCGAGGAGCGGCTTGAGCCACTTCTCCTTGTGCTCGTCGGTGCCGAAGAGCTCGAGCACCTCCATGTTGCCCGTGTCGGGGGCGTTGCAGTTGATCGCCTCGGGGGCGATGTAGGGGCTGCGTCCGGTGATCTCGGCGAGCGGCGCGTAGTCGAGGTTGCTCAGGCCGGGGGCTCCCCAGTCCTCGCGCTCGTGCGGGTGGAAGAGGTTCCACAGACCACGCTTCCTGGCCTCGGTCTTGAGCTCCTCGAGGATGGGCGGGTGGAAGTTGGCGTTGCCCGACTCCGCCATCTGGGCGGCGTAGACGGACTCGGCGGGGTAGACGTAGCCGTCCATGAACTCCAGGAGCTTCTCCTGGTACTCCACGGACCTCTGGCTCGGTGCGAACTCCATCAGATCTCCTTGCGAGGTAGCGGTGCGAACACCGGCGGGCGCCGTTCGGCGAAGCTCGCGACGCCCTCGGCGATGTCGGAGCCCCGGAAGGACTCGCGCATCAGGACGTCGGCGGCCTGCACCGACTCGGCGAAGCTGCGCTCGGCGTCGAGGAGCAGCTGGGACTTGATCGTGGCCATCGACCACGGGGAGCAGGACGTCGTGAGGTCGGCGGCGTAGGCGACGGCCCGCTCGAGCAGCTCGTCGGCGGGCACGAGGTGCTCGACGAGCCCGATGCGGTGCGCCTCGTCCCCGTCGACGCGTCGCCCGGAGAGCAGCAGGTCCGCCGCGCGTCCGGGCCCGACGAGCCGCTGGAGCAGCCAGGCCATGCCGTACTCGGCCACGAGACCGCGACGCGAGAAGGCCGTGAGGAACACCGCGTCGGGCGAGGCGAAGCGCACGTCGCAGTAGAGCGTCTCGACCATGCCGAGGCCGGCCGCGGCCCCGTTGACCGCGGCCACGAGCGGCTTGCGGAGCGTGAGCGGCAGGTGCCGCGGGAGCGGGCGGTCGATCTCGGCGTCGGTGGCGTCCGCCGCGCCCGCCAGGTCGCCCATGTCGGCGCCGGCGCAGAAGCCTCGGCCTGCACCGGTGACCACCACCGCGCGCACGTCGGGATCCTCGTCGGCCGCCAGCAGCGCGGCGAAGTACTCGTCCTCCATGGCGTTGGTCCAGGCGTTGAGCCGCTCGGGCCGGTGGAGGGTGAGGACGAGCACCGCACCGCGTCGCTCGGAGAGCACGGTCGGCTCGGACCTCGTCTCCTCCGGGGACGTCGTCGTCATGACTCGACCTTACATGAATCTGAGTTCAACTTCATGAAATTGGTCCTGCCCACGCTAGGCCATCGAGGCTCGGCGGCGAGCCAGCGAGCCCACCCCGACACCGAGGATCAGGAGCAGACCCTGGAACAGGTACTGCCAGTAGGTCTCGAGCCCGACGAGGGCGATGGCGTTGAAGCCCACCGAGACCGTGACGACGCCGATCAGCGTGCCGATGACGTGGAACTCGCCGTCGCGCAGGACCGCGGACCCGAAGAAGGCTGCGGCGAACGCGGCAAGCAGGTAGCTGTCTCCGCCGGAGACCGCCGCGCTGCCGGTGCGCGACGCCAGCAGGATGCCGGTGAGGGCGGCACAGATGCCACAGATGACGAAGGCGAAGACACGCACCCGGTCGACGCGGATGCCCGAGAGCTGGGCGGCCACGGCGTTGCCGCCGACCGCCTGCATCGACTGCCCGAGCACGGTGCGGTTGAGGATGAACCACAGCACGGCGGCGAGGCCGAGCATCATGAACACCGGGTACGGGATCCCCAGGAAGCGGCCGAGCGTCAGCTGGATGAAGCCGGCCGGGTCCGGCAGGCCCACCGGCGTGCCACCGGCGACGGCGTAGTTGATGCCGACCGCGACCGTGCCGATGCCGAGGGTCGCGACGAGCGCGTTCACGTTCAGCAGCGTGACCACCAGGCCGTTCGCGAGTCCGACCACGGCACCGATCACGACGGCCAGCACGAGCGCGGCGACGACCCCGATCTCCTGGTCGACCATCGCCGAGAGGCAGATGACGCCGGACAGGCTCGCGACGTTGCCGATGCTGAGGTCGAACTCGCCCGTGACCAGCGCGAACGTCAGCCCCATCGCGATGATCGCCGACAGGGCGCTCTGGTTCAGGATGTTGATGAAGTTGTCCCAGGTCGCGAAGGTGTCGGGCTCGAGGATGCTCGTGCTGACGACCAGGACGGCGAGGACGAGGAGGGCGCCGTAGCGGCCGAACCACTTCCACACGCGTGTGCTGGTGGAGGGGGTGGCGACGACGGCCGTGGGGTCGAGCGCGGTGACGGTCATGCGAGGTCCTGTTCTGTCGAGCCGAAGCAGAGCGAGGTGAGACGGTCCTTCGTGGCCCGGGCGGCGGGCACCGTGGCGGTGATGGTTCCTTCGCGCATCACGACGACGCGGTCGCAGATGGCGAGCTCCTCGAAGTCGCTGGAGATCATGAGGATCGAGGTCCCCTCGGCGGCGAGCGCCCGGATGATGTCGTAGATCTCGCTGCGGGCGCCGACGTCGACGCCGACGGTGGGCTCGTCCAGGATCAGCAGTCGTGGGCCGGCGAGCACGTTCTTTCCGACGACGATCTTCTGCTGGTTCCCGCCGCTGAGCTCACCGACCTTCTCGTGGACGGAGCCGGCCTTGACGCCGAACCGGGACACCGCGTCGCGGGCGATGCGCGCCGCCCTGCGCGGGCTGAACGTGCCCAGCCGCTTCTCGGGGTCGCGCAACGAGGCCATGTTGAGGTTGGAGCTGACGGAGTTGCGCAGGATCAGGCCCTGGGAACGACGCTCCTCGGGCACGAGTGCGACACCGGCACGGATCGCCTCGAAGGGCGAGCGCGGTGCGTACGGGCGTCCGTCGAGCGTCATCGAGCCGGAGCCGACCGGGTCCGCCCCGATGAGCATGCGCGCCAGCTCGGTGCGACCCGCCCCGACGAGGCCGGCCACGCCGAGGATCTCCCCCCGGTGCAGGGTCAGGTCGACGTCGTGCACCCGCGGCAGGCGGGTCAGGCCCTGCACGCGCAGGAGCTCGGGAGCCTGCGTGGGGTCGCCCTCCGTCTCGCGGTGGGTGACCTCCTCCACGTCCCGACCGACGATGTGGCGGGTGAGCGCGGGGACGTCCAGGTCGGCCGCGGCGAAGCTCCCGACCAGTCGGCCGTTGCGCAGCACCGTCACGTCGTCGGCGACCTGCAGCACCTCCTCCAGGCGGTGCGAGATGTAGAGGATCCCGACGCCGTCGGCCGTGAGCTCGTCGATGATGCCGTAGAGCCGCTCGGCCTCCTCCTGGGTGAACGACGCCGTCGGCTCGTCCATCGCGACGATGGTCGCGTCCCGCATGAGCGAGCGGCCGAGCGAGACCATCCAGCGGTCGGAGACGGCGAGGTCCTCGACCCTGGTGTCGAGCGGGACGCGGTAGCCGATGCGCTCCTGGACGGCTAGTGCCTTGCGACGCAGGCCGCGCTGGTCGATGACGCCGGAGCGGTGGTGGTCCGCGCCCATCGCCATGTTCTGCAGGGCCGTGAACTTCGGGACCAGGTTGAGCTCCTGGTGGATGAAGCTCAGGCCGAGCCGCGTCGCGTCCTGCGGCGCGTGGATCGAGACCTGCTCGCCGTGGACGCGGATCGTGCCGGCGTCGGCCGACTCCGCCCCGGCCAGGATCCTGACGAGGGTCGACTTCCCGGCCCCGTTGGCCCCGCACAGGGCGAGGACCCGCCCGGGGCGCAGGCTGATGGACACGTCCTCCAGGGCCTGGTGCCCACCGAACTGCTTCGAGATGCCGGACATCTCCAGGCACGTCGGCTCGGGCACCGGGGCGACCTCGCGGTCGTCGAGGGCTGTTGCTTCGCTCATGCACACTCCTCTGGGGTTCCAGGGCGCCGGCCCTGGAGGACGTGGTCGGGACTACTTGGTCGAGTCGGGGTACTCGGCCAGGAAGTCGTCGATCGTGTCGGTCGTGACCAGCACGTTGGTGAGAGGAACCTCCTGCGGCTCCGCGTCCACGCCGCCCTCCACGAACTCCGGGACGAGCTTCGCGAAGTCCTCGCCGGCCTGGTCGGCCAGCAGGAAGACGGTGGCCCGCATGTCGCCGGCCTCGATCGCGTTGATGGCACCCGGCTGTCCGTTGATGCCGTAGACGAGGACGTCGTCACGGCCGGCCGACTTGAGCGCGGCGATCGCGCCGAGGGCCGGGTCGTCGAAGCATCCCCAGACCGCGAGCTTGCCGCTGCCCTTCGGGTGCTTGGCGAGCCAGGCCTGCGTGAACTGCGTGCTGCCCTCGACCTGGCCGGGGATCGGCACCTCGTTGCGCGTGGTCTCGATGTCGGTGCTCTTCAGCGCCGTGTCGAGCGCCTCCTCGCGGCCGATGCACGGCAGGCCGCTCTTGTAGCCCAGGACGAGCAGGTCGCCCGCGCCGCCCATGTCCTCCACGAGCTGCTTGGCGACGGGCTCACCGTTGGAGACGCCGGCGTCGAGGTTGGCGGTGATGCCGTCGGCCGTGCCACCGGAGATCGAGACCACCGGGATGCCTGCGGCCTTCGCCGCCTGGGCGCCGGCGGTCAGGGTGTTGCTGTCGAAGACCGCCGTGACGATGAGGTCGACCTTCTTCTGGACGTAGTCCTGCATCGCGCCGTTGGCCTTGTCGACCGCGCCCTGCGGGTCGACCGCGCTGGTCTCCCAGCCCTGCTTCTTCGCGTACGCCTGAAAGGAGGCGATGGCCTGCTCGGACGTCTGGTCGCTGGAGGCGAACTTGACGATGCCGATCGAGTAGCTGTCGTCGCCTCCGTCGCCGGACCCGCCCGAGTCGCCGCTGCCACAGGCAGCGGTGACGGTCAGGGCCGCGGTGACGACCAGACCGATGCCGAAGCGTCGAACGTTCATGGGTTCCTCCTGAGGGTGGTCCGCCCGGGTGGGCAGACAGTGCTGTCGGAACGACCGGACGGCCGCGCCGGGGTGCTGCTCGATCCCCCGATCACTGCACGGTGGAGGTCCTCCTCGCCCCGACCTCGAGCAGCTGCGAGAGCTGCGCCGCGGTCTCCTCCGCCTCGCGGTGCACGACGCCGGCCATCCCGAGACGCTCGGCAGCGACGATGTTCTGGGCGAGGTCGTCGACCATGACGGCCTCGTGGGGCGCGACGCCGAGGCGTTCGCACCCGATCTCGTAGAGGCGGCGTGACGGCTTGCGCACGCCCTCCTGCCCCGAGATGGTCACGGCGTCGAACATCGCGGGCAGGTCGAATCCCGCGTAGCAGTCGCGTCCGAGCGAGTTGGACACCAGACCGACCGGCACACCGTCCTCCCGCAGCGACGCGACCAGCTCGACCATCGCCTCGTCGCGGACCAGGCGTGCCTGCATCCGACCGATGAGTCCCTCGGTCTCGACCTCGACCCCCTGGGCGCGAAGGCGCTCGGCGAGTCCCGCCTCGAACGGGTCGTGCCCGAGGCGCCCCTCCTCGTGGTCGACCAGCAGCTGCCGGGCGGTGGGGTCCTCGGCGAACAGGCGCATGGGAAGTGTCTCGTCGCCGCACTCGTCGCGGCCGAACGCGGCGAACCCGTCGAGGACGCTCGAGGTCAGCACCCCGCCGAAGTCGAACAGCACCGCGCGACGAGCGCTCCGGGCGCTCATCCGAGCGACTCCTGGTAGCGCCGCATGCCGGCGATCCATCGGTCGTAGTCCGACCCCTTTCGCCGGAAGTACTCCAGCACCTCGGGGTGGGGGAGGATGAGGAAGCGCTCGGCGTCGATGCCCTCGAGCACGATGTCGGCGACCTCCAGCGGCTCCAGCACCCCGCCCGCCTCCGTGACGGCCTTGGCGCCACGGCGCGCGGTCTCGTCGTCGGACTCGGCGCCACCGTTGAGCATGTCGGTGTTGACCCCCATCGGGCACAGGCAGCTCACCGCGACGCCCCGCGACCCGTACGTGACCGAGAGCCACTCCGAGAACGCGACCGCGGCGTGCTTCGTGACGGAGTAGGTGGCCGAGCCGATCTGCGTGACCAGGCCGGCCGCCGACGCGGTGCTGAGGAAGTAGCCCTCGCCCCGCTCGAGCCAGCCCGGGACGAGCAGACGGGCGGCCCGCACGTGGGACCGGACGTTCACGTCGATCGAGGTGTCCCACTCGGCCTCCGTGGCCTCGAGTCCCTGGCCGAGGCCCACCCCGGCGTTGGCGGCGTAGAGGTCGACCGGGCCGAAGCGCGAGGCCGCGAGGTCGAGGACGCGGCGGATGTCACCGTCGTCGGCACAGTCCCCCGCGACTCCCGCCACGCGACCCGGTGCGACGCCGTCCAGCCGTTCCACGACGTCCTTCACGCGCACGTCGTCGAGGTCGGTGACCACCACGCTCGCACCGTGCTCCAGCAGCCGCTGGGCCAGGGCCGCGCCGATGCCGCCGGCGCCGCCGGTCACGACGGCGACCCGCCCCTGGACCTTCATGCGGTCACCTCCGCGGCAGCGACCCGGATCGCGTCCCGGTCGATCTCCCGCTTGAGGATCTTGCCGGTCGCGCCCTTCGGGAGGGCCTCGACGAACTGGTAGAGCCGGGGCACCTTGTAGGCGGACAGCTGGACCTTGGCCCAGGCCCGCAGCTCCTCCCCGGTGAGCCGCGCACCGGGGCGCAACGAGACCACGGCCGCCACCTCCTCGCCGAAGTGGTCGTCCGGGACACCGACGACGGCGACCTCGACGATGTCGGGGTGCTCGTAGAGCACCTCCTCGACCTCGCGCGGGTACACGTTGTAGCCGCCGCGGATGATCAGGTCCTTCGCCCGGTCGACGATGCTGAGGTAGCCGTCGTCGTCGAGCGACCCGAGGTCACCGGTCTTGAGCCAGCCGTCCCGCAGGTCGGCGGCGGTCGCGTCGGGGCGGTTCCGGTAGCCCTTCATGATCGTCGGCCCCTTCAGGAAGACCTCGCCGACCTCCCCGGACTCGAGCACGCCGCCGTCGACGGCGCGGACCTCGATGGAGGTCCCCGGCAGGGCGGGTCCCACCGTCCCGGCCTTCTGGGGGCGGTTGATGTCGTTGAAGGTCGCGGCACCCGTGGACTCGGTGAGCCCGTAGCCCTCGAGGATCGTGCAGCCGAACCGGTCGAAGAACGCGCGCATGACCTCGGCGGGCAGCGAGGCGCCGCCCGAGGTCGCGAGCCGCAGCTGCTCGAAGTCGGACGGGCCGAACTCGTCGGTGGCGGCGTGCAGCATCGCGTTCCACATCGTCGGCACGCCCGCGAGCACGGTGAGGCGGTCGCGGCGCACCATCTCCAGCATCTGCGTCGGCTCGAACGGCGCGAGCAGCGAGAGCGACGCCCCCTGCACCAGCACCGTGTTCATCACGACGGCCTGGCCGTAGACGTGGAAGAGCGGGAGACCGGTGCCGAAGCGGTCGTCGGGCGTCAGGTTGAGCACGGGCATGAACGAGGCGGTGGTGTCGACCAGGTTCGTCGCCGTGAGCTCGACGCCCTTGGGGCGGCCGGTGGTGCCCGACGTGTAGAGGATGATCGCCGTGTCGTCCGGCGCGTGCTCGTGCGCCTGGGGCACCGGCTCGGCGTCGAGACGAGCGCCCTCGTCGAGGCGCCAGAACGCGATGCCGCGCTCGGAGGCGGCGGCGGACGCGGCGTCCTGGCACTCGTGCCAGGCGATGACGAGCGACGCCTCGGAGTCGTCGAGGACGTAGCCGATCTCCGGGCCCGTCGCCATCGTGTTCATGGTGATGACGCTGATGCCCGCGGCGTGCAGTCCCAGGTAGGCGACGGGGAACTCGACGATGCTCGGGGCGATCAGCACCACGCGGTCGAGCGGTCGCAGCCCGGCCGCCACGACGGCGCCGGCGAACCGGGCGCTGGCCTCCTTGAGCTCGCCGTACGTGAGCCCTCCCCGCGGGGAACGGAGGGCGACCCGCTCGGGGTCGCGATCCGCGATGGACCAGACGTCTGCTGCCACGTTCACCATGCGCTGCCACTTTCCTCGGTCGGGATCGGTGTGACCTGACTCACGCGACGGACGCTAGTTGAATCCGGGTTCAGGTTCAAGTAGGTTGCGGAAAAATCTCTCCCCACCGACCCAGGAGCGCTCCCGTGAGCCGTCCAGCCCCTCGTGCCGCGATCGTCTCGACCGCCCGCACCCCCATCGGGAAGGCGTACCGCGGCGCCTTCAACAACACCCCGGCCGCCGAGCTGGCGGGCCACGCGATCTCGCACGCGGTGGAGCGGTCCGGCGTCTCACCCGCTGAGATCGAGGACGTGATCCTCGGCTGCGCCCTCCCCGAGGGCTCGTCCGGCTTCAACGTCGCGCGTCAGGCGGCCCTGCGCGCCGGGCTGCCCGTGACGGTGCCGGGATCGACCGTCGACCGGCAGTGCTCGTCCGGTCTCATGGCCGTGGCCATCGCCGCCAAGCAGATCCTCGTCGACGGCCAGCGGGTCGCCGTCGGCGGCGGGGTCGAGTCGATCTCCCTGGTCCAGAACGAGCACATGAACACCCACCGCGCCGGCGACCCGTGGCTGCGTGAGCACGTGCCGGGCCTGTACATGCCGATGCTGCACACCGCCGAGAACGTGGCGGCGCGGTACGGCGTGAGTCGTGAGCGCCAGGACGAGATGGGGCTGCAGTCGGTGCAGCGCGCGGCGGCTGCGCAGGCGGCCGGTCACTTCGACGACGAGATCGCTCCCATCACCGTGCGGACGCTCGTGCTCGACAAGACCTCGGGAGAGACGAGCGAGGTCGAGCAGACGGTCTCCGCGGACGAGGGGGTGCGCGCCGGCACGACCGCCGAGGGCCTGGCCGGCCTGCGCACCGTGCTCGAGGCGGGCGAGGTCACGGCCCACCCGACCGTGACGGCCGGCAACGCCTCGCAGCTGAGCGACGGCGCCTCGGCCAACGTGCTGATGGACGCCGAGCTCGCCGAGGCCCGCGGCATCGCTCCGCTCGGCTACTACGTCGGCATCGCGGTGACCGGCTGCGAGCCGGACGAGATGGGCGTCGGTCCGGTGACGGCGATCCCCCGGCTGCTCGAGCAGCACGGCCTCGCCGTGGAGGACATCGGGGTGTGGGAGCTCAACGAGGCCTTCGCCTCGCAGGCCGTCCACTGCCGGGACGTCCTCGGCATCGATCCCGCCCGGATGAACGTCGACGGTGGCGCGATCGCCCTCGGCCACCCCTACGGCATGACGGGTGCCCGCGGCGTGGGCCACGCGCTCCTCGCCGGCCGTCGGCTCGGTGCGCGCTACGTCGTCGTGTCGATGTGCGTCGGCGGCGGGATGGGCGCAGCCGGCCTCTTCGAGGTCGGCGGCTGACGAGACGCTCTCGACGGTCAGCCGAGGACGGAGGCGAGGTGCTCTCGGAGCTCGTCCTCGTGACGCTGCGCCGCGCCCGCGTCGTACATCGACGTGTCGGCCATGGTGAAGCCGTGCGGCGCTCCAGGGTAGACGGCCTGGTCGAGCACGACGCCGGATGCGGCAGCGAGCTCGGCGATCGACTCCTGGTGCTCGGAGGGCATCGACGGGTCGTCGTCGGCATGGCGCAGCAGCACCGTCGCACGCGCGGTGCGCAAGGAGAGGTGCGGGCTCTCCTCGGTGTCGTCGACGAGCCCACCGCCGTGGAAGCCCGCGGCGACGGAGACGCGGCCGGGGTGGTCACCTGCGGCACGCAGGGCGATCCGGGCGCCCATGCAGTACCCGACGACCCCGACCGGACCGTCGGCCACGTCGTCGCGCGCCTGCAGCACGTCGAGGAAGAGGGCGGTGTCGGGCCGTGAGAGCTCGGGCGTGAGGGCGTGGACGCGCGGCATGGCCTGCTCGAAGAACGCCTCGCGAGCCCCGGGCTCGCGCAGGTCCCCCTCGGGCGACGTCTCCGCAGCCGTGCCGAAGTGGTGGAAGACGTTCGGCGCGAGCACCGTGTAGCCCAACGACGCGAACCGGTCGGCCATGACATGGATCTGGGGTCGCAGCCCGATCGCATCGACCACGAGGAGCACTCCCGGCCACGGCCCCTCCCCCACGGCAGGCGTGGCCACCCACGCCTCGATGGGACCGTCGGGACCTTCGATCTGCGCCTCAGCCATGCTGCGAGCCTAGCCAGCCGCCGTGCGTGCACCGAGACCCGACGAGTGCGCCGTCCTCAGGACACCGCGTCACGGTCGCGGCCCCCCGATCCTGGCCCGGGCGAGATCGAGCGTGCGGCGACCCTCCGCCGTCGCGCGCGCCTCGGTCCACAGCGGCGCCCACCGGGGCGACACCTCGACGGACGAGACACCATCGATGGCCAGAGCCGCCTCGGTGACCTCTTCGATGATGTGGTGGGTGAACGGGCAGCCGGGTTCGGTCAGGGTGACGACGACGCGTGCGCAGCCGTCCACGACGTCCACGGCGTCGACCAGGCCCAGGTCGACGATCGAGGTCGGGGCACCGGCAGCCACCATGCAGGGGTCGGGCACGTCACGCAGGGCGACGGCCACCGCGTCTGCCGCGGTCCCGCTGGTCGCCGGGAGCCGGCTCCCTGCCGCACTCATGCCGGGACCTCGGCGGCGTCGGCGGCGCGCACGATGCTCCAGGGGTCGCGGTACCCGTCCCGGGCCACAGCGGTGGCAAACCGGTCCCCCGCGGTGCTCGCGCGTCGCTCGACCGGGTCGATGCCGTGCAGCCGCGCGAGGTTGCCCCCGAGAATCAGGTCGCGTGTCCGACGATCGAGGGTGTGCGGGACGTCGTCCGGCAGCTCGAACCGGTCGAACGCGTCGAGCAGGTACCGCGGGTGGGGGTTGGTCGCGGCCGAGGAGTAGAGGATCCGGTCCGGGCCGCCCTCTGACAAGAACGCGCCGAGGATCCGCCCGAACGCCGCCGGATCGAGCAGCACGCTGACGAACGAGGCCTCGAGCGTCACGTAGACGTTCGGGTGGTTCATCAACAGCATGCGCGTCTCGTCGATGAACATGAACCCGGCATGGACGATCTGGAAGTTGATGTCCGGGAACCGCGCGGCGGCGCGACCGATGTCGTCGACCCGCATCGCGTCGGTGGAGACCGGCCCGAGGGGCAGCGCCTTGTGCACCGCGATGTTCTTGACCCCGAGCTCCTGGGCGAGCTCGAAGACCGGATAGGCGAAGGTGTCGTCCGACATCTCCCAGTACCGCGTCCGGCCACGCAGGTACTGCGCCGGGTAGAGCTTGATGCCGTCGGCGCCGAGGTCACGGACCTGGTGCTCGATCGACTCGAGCGCCTCCTCGCCCCGGAACAGGTCGGCTGTCGCGTACCAGAGCACCCGCTCCGGGTACCGCCGCTTCAGCTCTGCGCCCTTGTCGATCGCGGAGAGGCCGTCGACGTACGCGTCGTAGATCGGCAGGGAGTGCACGCAGGCCAGGTCCGTGGCGCTCTCCAGGAACATCGTGTCGACGAACTGCTCGATGTCCCAGTCGCGCTCCCACTGCTCACGGGTCAGCTGGTGCTCGGGCGGGTTGATGATGGGGTGCGAGCTCCACATGACGTCGGTGAACGCTTTGCCGTAGGAGCCGCGCTGGTTCTCCGGCGCGAAGTTGTAGGGGTGGCAGACCGCGTCGGCCACGAAGGGCCGGTCCCCGGGCGGGGTCACGTCGGGCGGGGTCGCACTCTCGGGTGCTGGACTGGTCATCGTCGTGCTCCTTCGGTGAGGGCGGCGACCGTGGCCGCCGCGGTCGAGAGGGTGCCGATCCCGTACGCCATGCTGCGCAGGGAGGACGTGTGCAGGTCGTCGTCGACCGCGGCCGTCGCGTCGGCCACGACGACGACCCGGAGGTCGTGGGCGAAGGCGTCGCGGGCGGTGCCCTCGACGCAGACGTTGGTGGTCACGCCGCACACCACGACGGTCCCGACGTCGAGCGCACGCAGCTCCTCCGCGAGGCCGGTGCCGAAGAACGCGCTGTACCGCGTCTTGTCCACCACGCGCTCTCCTGGCCACGGGGTGAGGGCGGGCACGATCTCGGCGTCCCAGTCGTCGCCGACGAGAGCACCGGGCAGGCGCAGCGCCGGCGCGACCTCGAAGAGCAGCCCGGCGTCGCCGTGGTCGGCCCGCAACGAGTAGCGGGTGTGCACGACGTGCGCGCCACCGTTCCGGGCAGCGGCGAGCAGCGACGCCACCGTCGGCACCACCGCGGCCGCCGGCCGGTGGTCGAGCCCGCTGCGGGCGAGGCTGCCGGCCTCGTCGCAGAAGGCGTTCTGCATGTCGACGACGAGCAGTGCCGTGCTCGCGGGGTCGAGCTCCAGGCCCCGTCCGCCGGCGCCGTCGAGGCCGGATGCATACGTATGGATCATCTCGTCGACCATGCCCGTCCCCGCCCTCTCGCCGGCTCAGGCCCGCGCCGGGCCGGTGCTGGAACGGCGGACGAGCCGCACCGGGTGGACCTGTCGCTGCGGCTCCGCCGAGTCGTCGGTGCCGTGGATGCGCCCGAGCACGAGCCGGGCCGCCGCCCGCGCCATCTCGTCCATCGGCTGGCGGACGGTCGTGAGACCGAAGCGGTCCCAGCCGGCCATCGTGAGGTCGTCGTAGCCCATGACCGAGAGATCATCCGGGACCCGCAGCCCGTGCCGCTGGGCGGCGTCGAGCACGCCGAACGCCACGAGGTCGTCGGCGCAGAAGATCGCCGTCGGCACGTCCGGCCCCTGCATGAGCTCGGCGCCCAGCTGCTCGCCGACCTCGTAGGAGAACGGACCCTCGCGTCGCAGCCGCTCGTCGAACGGCACCCCCAGCTGCGCGAGCGTGCCACGGAAGGCCTCCTCGCGGTCACGGAAGACGGCCATCGCGCTCGGACCGGTGATGAGGCCGATGCGGCGGTGGCCGAGCTCGACGAGGTGCTCCGCAGCGAGCCTGCCGCCGGCCGTGTAGTCCGACAGCACGCGATCGAGAGGCCGGCTCTCGATCTCGCGATTCACCAGCACGACCGGCATCCGCAGGTCGGCGAAGCCGGTCGCGGCGGTGTCGGCACTCTGCGCCGAGGCGAACACGACACCGTCGACCGAGCCCAGCAGCAGGTCGACGAGCTCGCTCCCGTCGTCGGAGCCCTGCTGGTCCGACACGAGGAACGTCCGGTAGCCGGCGAGGTGGAGCTCGTCGCGCAGCGCGTCGACGACCTCCAGGAAGTAGGGGTTGCGCAGGTCGGCGACCACGACGCCGATGGTCTGCGTCCGACGTGTCTTGAGGCTGCGCGCCGCGTGGTTGGTGACGTACCCGAGGCGCTGGGCCACCTCCTGGACGAGCAGCTGCGTCTGCTCGGTCACCCTCGGGTCGCGACGGAGCGCACGAGACACGGTCGACTGGGAGACGCCGGCCTCGCGGGCGATGTCGCGACTCGTGGGGCCCACGCGCGTCATGCTACTCAGCAAGGGGCACCTCCCAGAGGGTCGCGGGCACGCCAGGACGTACACAGCGGTCCGGGTAGGGCGAGGGATGCTTCGCCCGCCCGGCCGCGAGCTGGCGTGCCACCGAGGCCACGTGCTGGCCGTGCAGCTCGGCGGTGCGCAGGTCGTTCGCGGGCGGGGCGTCCGGCGGCCGTCGGTCGATGTCGGCCTGTGCCATCACGCCGAGGTACCCGCCCATGCGGTTGAGGGCCGTCTCCATCGACGTCGAGGTGGCGTAGTGCCCCCCGACGTGTCGGACGGGCACCCAGATCATGCCGAGCTGGGCCGCGAACACCGCGAGGTCCTGGAGCGCGTTGAGCTTGTCCCCGGACGGCCCGGCGCTCACCGTGAACCCGCTCGCCACCTTGTTGAGCCACATCCGCTCGCGCCACACGTCTCCCGCTAGCCGTTCGACGAACGTCTTGAACACCGCGCTCACCGAGCCGATGTAGGTCGGGCTGCCGAGCACGACGGCATCGGCGGCATGCAGGCGGTCCCAGTGGTCGTCGACCTGCTCGACCGGCACGAGGAGCGCCGTGGCGCCCTCGACCATGGCGACGCCGCGGGCGACCGCCTCCGCCAGCGCCCGGGTGGAGCCCCGATAGGCGCTGTGGAAGACGACCGCGACGTCGACGTCGGTCATGCCCGGCCCCTGCTCACGGACGCCCGCCCGTTCATCGGCCGGCCTCCGCGCGGTCGCGCAGAACTCGACGCAGGACCTTGCCGCCCGCGTTGCGCGGCAGCGCCTCGACGACCTCGACGTGCTTGGGCACCTTGTAGCCGGCCAGCTGCTCGCGGCAGAACGCGAGCACCTCCTCCACGTCGAGGCGACCCGACGCGCCCGGGGCGAGCGTGACCGAGGCGCGGATCGCCTCGCCCCACCGCTCGTCGGCGACACCGAAGACCGACGCCTCGTCGACCGCGGGGTGGCGGGCCAGCACCTCCTCCACCTCGCGCGGGTACACGTTGAGCCCGCCCGTGATGATCTTGTCGCCCTTGCGGTCGACCAGGTAGAGGTAGCCCTCGTCGTCGCGCACCGCGAGGTCGCCCGCCGAGAACCAGCCGTCGCGCAGCGCGGCCGCGGTGGCCGCCTCGCGCCCCTGGTAGCCAGTGAACAGGTACGGCGAGCGGCTGAACAGCTCACCGACGTCGCCGACGCCGACCTCGTGGCCCTCCTCGTCGAGCAGCCGGACCTCGGTCGCCGGGAACGGCAGCCCGACGGACCGCTCCTTGCGCAGTTGGTCGGCGGGCGCGAGGTTGGACACGACCCCGGCCTCGGTCGAGCCGTAGCACTCGAAGAGGTACCCGTCGCCGATGACGTCGACGATCCGCTCCTTCATCGCCTGCGAGAGCGGCGCCGCGTTGGACACGATGGTCTTGAGCGCGCCGTGCCCGATCGCCGCGACGCGCTCGTCGCCGAGGCCGAAGAGACCGTGGAAGTGCGTCGGGACCATGAAGGCGTTCGTGATCGGCTCGGCGGCGAACCCGGCCAGCACGGCCTCGGGGTCGAACCTCGGCAGGATCGTCGCGGACCCGCCGAGGAAGACGTTGGCGAGCGTGAACGAGAGCCCGGCCCCGTGGTACATCGGGGCGATCGTGAGCCCGTGGTCGCGGGGACCGTAGGCGCCGTACTCCGCGGCCATCGCCAGGTAGTTGAGCGTGCGCGAGCGGTGCGGGCACAGGACGCCCTTCGGCTCGCCCGTGGTGCCGGAGGTGTAGTGGACGACCATGGCGTCCCACTCGTCCGGGACGACGCCGGGGTGCGAGTCGCGTGCCGCGCCGAGCCAGTCCTCGTAGCCGTCGTCCAGCAGCACGACCGGGATCCCCGCCGCGTCGGCGACCGACCGCGCCACCTCCTCGCACGCCCGGTCGACGACGAGCGCCCGCACCTTGCTGTCGGCCACGATGTAGCTCATCTCCGCCGCCGACGAGGCCGGCGAGATCGTCACGACCGCCAGGCCCGCGCCGGCGAGGCCGACCACCAGCTCGACGTACTCGAGGCGGTTGCCCGCGACGACCGCGACGTGGTCGCCCGACGTGAGCCCCAGCCCGGCGAGAGCGGCGTTGCCCACGCGGTGCACGCGGCTGCGCAGGGCGGCGTAGGTGAGGGTCCGCTCCCCCTCGCGGAGCGCGACCTTGCCGGGAGTGCGTCCGGCCGAGACCCGGACGCCGTCGGCGACCGTGAGCGGGACGAAGGTCGCAGGGATGGCCGCCATCACAGACCGAAGATCCGCACGGCGTTGTCGCGCAGGAGCTTGCGGCGCGACTCCGGTCGCAGTCCCAGCCCGTCGATCTCCTCGATCGCGCGCTCGGGCCCGATCACGGGCCAGTCGGTGCCGAACAGGCACTTGTCCGAGCCCCACGAGTTCGCGAACTTCACGTACTCCGCCGGCCAGTGCTTGGGCGCGTAGGCGTCGGCCGCGACGTAGACGTTCGCGTGCTTGAAGCACATCGCGATCATCTCCTCCGTCCACGGCCAGCCCAGGTGGATGCCGATGATGGTCAGCTCCGGGAAGTCGATCGCCACCCGCTCGAGGGTCTGGGGACGCCCGACGCTCTCGAGGATCCGGTCGCGGCGGTAGTCGAGGCAGTGGCCGACCTGCATCATGATCGGGATCCCGAGCTCGGCGCAGCGGGCGTAGTACGGGTAGTACTGGGCCGCGTCCGGTGCCAGGCCGAACCAGTGCGGGTAGAGGTGCGCCCCCACGAAGCCGAGGTCGTGGACGGCGTGGTCGAGCTCCTTCAGCCCGGAGATCCCGCGGGTCGGGTCGATGCCGGCGAGCCCGCTGAAGCGGCCGGGGAACGCCGCGCAGTAGTCGGCGACGCGCTGGTACGGGATCTCGTAGGAGTGGCGGACGCGCAGGTCGCCCGCCCGGGTGGCGATCAGCAGCGAGCGCTCCACACCGGCCCGGTCCATGGCGGCGACGTAGTCCTCCATGGGGACGCCCCGGCGCATGTCCTCGGGCATGCGGACCTTGTCCATGAAGGTCTCGTCGACGCCGACCTGGTCCTCGGCGATCTCGCGGGGCGTGTGCGGCGCGACGACGATGTCGATCGCGCCGTAGGACATCTCAGTCATCGTTCTCCTTGGTCGGGTGCGGCGCGGACGCCAGCGTGGTCTTGGGCTCGTCGTCCACCCACAGGCGCAGCACGTCGCGCCGCGAGAAGTGACCGTTCGCGTCGAGGAGCGCGTGGACGCCGTCGATGGCCGTCAGGTCGATCTCGGCGGCGAGCAGGCACTCCTCGGGGCCCGTGTGGGGTCCGGCGGCCGTCGTGCCGTCGGGGTTGAAGATCGCCGACCAGCCGCCGCCGGCCGGCTGGATGGTCTGCGGGCCGAGCTCGGCCTCCATGAGCGCGACCATGTCGTCGGTCAGGGGGTTCTGGGCGACTACGACGAAGCACTGGCCGGTGAGCGCGTGCGTGCGCGACATCGCCTCGACCTGCAGGTCGAAGCTCTCCTCCATCCCCCGATGGGTCTGGAGGCCGGGCCAGGCGCCGGCATGGACCTGCTCGCCTTGGACGATGAGGGCCTGGCGCGCCAGGTTCATGGTGTGCTCCCAGCAGGCGAGGCCGCCCACGCGGCCGAGCCGGGTCTCGAACACGCTCAGCGTCGACGCGTCCCCCTGCCCCCAGACGAAGCGCTCCGCGTACGTCGGCTGGAGCTTGCGGTGGATGCCCAGCAGCGTGCCCTCGTCGTCGATGTGGACCTGCGTGTTGTAGAGCGTCCCGCCGTCGCGCTCGGAGACTCCGAGGACGACGTTCACGCCTGCCTGACGAGCCGCGTCCTGCACACGCGCGACGAGCGGCCCCGGCACCTCCACCGACGCGCCGCGGTAGCGCGCGTGCATGCCGAACAGGTCGGCCGGCGGGTACAGGTTGATCCAGTAGGGGAAGCCGGGCACGAACACCTCGGGGAAGACCAGCAGGTCGATGCCGCGCTCGCCCGCCTCCGCCACGAACCCGCACGCCTTGTCGATCGTCGCCTCGGCGTCGAGCAGCACGGGCGCGGCGTGCACCGCGGCGACCGTCCACACGGTCCGATCGCCGGTCGTCATGCCGCGGATCCCGAGATCGGTGCGGACCCGCGGGTGACCAGCTGCGACAGCCCGACGGCCACCACGAGCGCGCCGCCGTAGAACAGCTGCTGCACGTAGTTCTCGGCGCCCAGGAACTGCAGCCCCGTGATGCCGGTGGCCAGGAAGTAGGTCGCGACGAGCGTGCCCCAGGCGTTGAACCGGCCGGGCATGATCGCCGTCGCGCCGAGGAAGGCGCCGGCGAAGACGGGAAGCAGGAAGCTCGGTCCCGACGTCGGGTCGGCCGACCCGGACGTCCCGGCGTACATGACCCCGGCGACGCCGGCGAGCGTGCCGCCCGTGACCAGGGCCCCCACCCGCACGCGGTCGACCCGCAGGCCGCTCAGGCGCGCCACCGACCGGCCGCGGCCGACGATGAGCATCCGCCGGCCCAGGGTCGTGAACTCCATGACGTACCAGAGGACGACGACGGCGAGCAGTGCGTAGTAGAACTGGATCGGGATGCCGAGAAGGCTGTTGCCGACCGTCCAGTCGCTCAGGGCGACGTCGATGCCGGGCACCGTCGAGGAGCCCGAGATCATCAGCGTGACTCCGTAGGCGAAGGTCCCCGTGCCGAGCGTGACGATGATCGGGTCGATGCGGCACAGCGTGGCCAGCACGCCGTTCAGCAGACCCATCGCCGACCCGACCAGGATCGCGGCCACGATCGCGAACCCGATCGGCCAGCCGTGGTTCACGTTGAGCACGGCCACGGTCACGCTGGACAAGGTGAGCGTGTAGGCCAGCGAGAGATCGATGTCGCCGGTCGTCAGCGGCACGATCAGCCCGAGCGTGAGGATCAGGAAGACCGACTGCGTCGACAGCATCGACGACCAGTTCGCCGAGGTCGCGAAGGTGTCCGGCCGCAGGATGCTGAAGATGACGATCGTCACGACCCAGACGGCCGGAAGGGCCAGACGGCTCGGCAGTCCTGCCGGGAGTCGTCGGGCCGGGCGAGCCGTGTGCGAAGCGGTGCTCTTCTCGGCGGTGGTGGTCATGGGAGCCTCAGTCCTGGGAGGGGTCGGTCGGGTCGGCGGGGTCACGCCGCATCCTCGGCGGCGGCGGCAAGCTGCACGCTGCTCAGGCAGCGCTCGGTGATGCGTTCCTTGGTGACGTCCCCTCCGGTCAGCTCCGCGACCACCCGGCCGCGGGCCAGCACGACCACGCGGTCGCACAGCGCGGCCAGCTGCTCGTGGTCGGAGCTCGCGCAGACCACAGCGCCCCCGGCGTCCGCGCTGCCGCGGATGACGTCCCAGATCTGACCTCGTGCGCCGACGTCGACACCCTGGGTCGGCTCGTGCAGCAGGAGCAGGCGCGGGCCGGTCTGCAGCCACTTGGCGATGACCGCCTTCTGCTGGTTGCCGCCGGACAGTGCCGACAGGGGCAGCGAGGGATCGCGGGGACGCACGTCGTACTCCTCCATGAGCGCGGCGGTGGCCGTCGTCATCGCCCGGCGGTCGAGGCCGAGGGCTCCCCGGAACCGGCCGAGGACCGGCATCGTGACGTTGTCGGTGACCGGGAGGGTCTGCACGGCCGAGTCGTTCTTGCGGTCGGCGGGCACGAGCGCGGTGGAGGCACACGGGCCGCGTCGCGACGTGAGGTCGTGCTCGGTCCCGTCGAGCTCGAGGCGGCCGGACGTCGGCGCGACGGCGCCGTGCAGCACGTAGGGCAGGGCCTCGAAGCCGGAGCCGAGCAGGCCGGTCACGCCCAGCACCTCACCCTCGTGGACGTCGAGGTCGACGTCCACGAGGGGGTCCGACGTGAGTCCACGCACCCGTGCCATCACCGGCGCGGCGTTCACGGTCGTCCCCGCCGCCGGGGGCGCGTGAGCCTCCAGCCGGCGGCCGATGATGCGCTCGATGAGGGCGTCGTGGTCGGTCTCGGCCGTCACGAGGGTGTCGACGAGACGACCGTCGCGCAGGACGGTGGCGCGATCGGTCACCCGCAGCACCTCGTCGATGTCGTGGGAGACGAACAGCACCGACGCCCCGGACGCCGCGATGTCGCGCATCAGGCCGAACAGCTGGTCGACCTCCTCCCGCGGGAGGAAGACGGTCGGCTCGTCCAGGACGAGCAGGCCGTGGGCGCCTCCGTCGCCGTGGCCGCGCGCCTCGCGCATCCCCTCCATGGCCCGGGCGATCGCGAGCTGGGCACGCTGCACCGGTCGGACGTCCGCGACCGTCGCCGCCGGGTCGAGGTCGATGCCGTAGCGCTCGAAGACCTGCCGGGCCTTGCGCCGCTCCTGCGCCCACGAGATCCGTAGCCGCCGCTGGGCCATGTCGGCCACGACGAGGTTCTCCACGACGCTCAGCGACTCGATCAGCCCGAGGTCCTGGTGGACGAACTGCAGACCCAGCGTGCGGGGCGCGTCCGGCTGCAGCGGCAGCGCGACGTCGCGCCCGCCGACCCGCAGGCGGCCGCCGTCCGGGTCGTGGAACCCGGCAAGGACCTTGATGAGGGTCGACTTGCCCGAACCGTTCTCCCCGAGCAGGCCGTGCACCTCCCCCGGCGCGACCGACAGGTCGACCGCGTCGAGGACGGTGGTGCCGCCGAACGTCTTGGTGAGTCCGACCAGCTCGAGGACGGACGGTCCGGGCGTCGCCATGGCTACTTGACCCCCCACAGCTCGAGGTAGCCGTCCTTGAAGGTGTCGCCGTAGCCCTGGGTGGGCTTCGGCGGCGTGCCCGCCTCGTCGATGTTCGACGAGTCCCAGACGCGGACGGGCGTGTCCATATCGGTCGCGTCGTCGGCGTCGCCGTTCACGAGCACGCGCAGCGCACGGTCGATCGTGGACCACCCGGTCCACTCCAGGTTCTCGCCCATGGTGGAGGTGACGGTGCCGTCGGCGATTCCCGAGAGGGCGAAGCCCTGGCCGTTGAACCCCGTCAGCTTGACCTTGCCCTTGCGACCCGCGGCCTGGATGGCCGGGACGACGTTCGGCATGGCGCCGTCGTAGATCGTGATGACCCAGTTGATGCTCGGGTCCTTCAGGAGCGCGGTGCGCACCTCGCCCTGCAGCTTGGTGGCCCAGTCGACGATCGGGACGTTGAGGACCTCGTTCTCGCACGAGTCGCACACGGCGGCCAGCTCGTCCTGGATCATCTTGACCAGGCCGCGGCTCGCGGGCGCCTCGTTCGCGGTGACGATCAGCGCGTTCACGTCGGCGCCGTCCTCGGCGACCGTGTAGTCGGCCATGAGCTTGGCCCCCTGGACGAACGGTCCGGGCTGCACCGCGGTGAGTCCGGTGACGTTGGTCTTCGGGAGCGTGCCCTTCGGGAACTCGTCGTCGAGCGGCACGTGGTTGGCGATGACGGGGATGCCCGCCGCCTCGGCGGCCTTGATCTGTGGCTGCAGCTGCGACGGGGAGGGCGAGCCGTTGAGGACGATGAGGTCGGGCTTGGAGGAGATCGCCTTGTCGAAGCACTTCACCCAGCCGCCGACGGTGCCGTCGTTGTTGCAGTCGTCGACCTCGAGCCCGGCCTCCTTCGCCGCATCCTTGAGCCCGACGTTGATCTCCTGGACGAACGGGAGCATGGGGTAGTCGGGCACGAGCGCGATGCGCTTGCCGCGCGCCGCGCTCGCGTCGAAGGCGGGTCCGGGGGCGACGAACTCGGGCACGGCCTTCGCCTCGTCGATGGCGGCCTTCGCGGCGGCCTGGTCGGCGGTGCCGCCTCCGGCGCCGCCTTCGCTGCCGGAGCCCGAGCCGCAGGCGGCCACGAGCAGCAGGGACAGGGTGGCCGCACCGACGGCGGCTCCTCGGGGGGTGGGTCGTCGCATGAGATTCCTCGTTCTCTGGGGGGTGGGACGACCGGACCTCGCGCCCGTCGACCCCAGCGCGAGCCGAGCGACTCACCCTGATGACTACGTATGCAAGCCCATCTGTGCATACGTTGTCAATGCCTTGTCGGCAGGAGTTTCTCCGGAACTGAGGTCGCCACGGTCACCGGTCTGTTTCGCCGCGATGACGTCGCAGGTCAGATGCGGCGGAACCTCGCTCGGCCGTGCGTGGTCACGCGCCGGGGACGGCGGGCCGGAGGTGCCCGACGGCTGGTGTCGCCCGGCCGTGGATGGGCGTCTGCGCGCCGCGCAGGTGCTGCATCGAGGCACCGTGCCGAGAGGCCGTCACCTCGGCGGCGATCGCGAGCGCCGTCTCGGCGGGCGTCCGTCCACCCAGGTGCAGCCCGATGGGACTGTGCAGGCGCGCCACCCGCTCGGGCGGCACGCCCGCGTCCGCGAGCGACGCCACGCGACGATGATGGGTGCGCGCCGACCCCATGGCCCCGACGTAGCCCAGGTCGTCGCGCGTCAGGGCGAGGGTCAGCAGCGGGAGGTCGAACTTCTCGTCGTGCGTCAGCACGCACACCACGGTCCGCCCGTCGGTCCGTCCGGCCAGCACCTCCCGCTCGAGGTGGCGGTGGGGCCAGTCGACGACCACCTCGTCCGCCGAGGGGAACCGCTCGGAGGTGGCGAAGACGGCACGTGCGTCGCACACCGTCGTCCGGTACCCCAGCAGCCGCACCTGGTCGCACAACGCTGCGGCGAAGTCGACGGCGCCGTACACGAGCAGGCGCGGGGCCGCCTCCAGGACCGAGACGAACGCCTCGCGCCCGGGGCTGGTCGGATCGGGGCTGGTCGGATCGGGGCTGGTCGGGTCCGGGCTGGTCGGGTCCGGGCTGGTCGGGTCGGGGCTGGTCGGGTCGGGGCTGGTCGGGTCGGGGCCGGTCGGGCCGTGGCCGAGCCGGACCAGGCCGCCGCCCGCTGACGCGGCGACCGAGACCCGGGCGAGGTCGTCCCCGTCCCAGCCGTCGACGCCGTCGAGCGCGACGTCCTCGAGCAGGATGCGCGGCGCGGGAGGTGCGCCGTCCGCGGGGGGCGCGGACACGATCGTCGTCGTGCGCCCGTCCCGGACGCTCGCCAGGACGGTCGTCCAGAGCGGTCGCTGGTCGACGTCCACCCGCTCGACGTGGACCTCGATGGTGCCGCCACAGGTCAGTCCCACCGCGATCGCGTCGTCGTCGCTCACGTCGAAGCGGCACCGGACCGGTTCACCGGTGTCCTGGACCTGCTCGGCGAGCTCGTAGGTCGCGCCCTCCACGCAGCCTCCGGAGATCGAGCCGACCACGCGACCGTCCAGCCGTCGCAGCATGGCGGCGCCCGCCGGCTGTGGCGCACTGCCCCACGTGCCGACGACGGTCGCCAGCACCACGGACCCGTCCTCGTCCAGGGCGCGGACCAGGTCGGGCAGCACGGCGCGCACGGCGTCAGCCCAGGTGGACCGTGAGGCCACCGTCGACGACGAGCGCCTGGCCCGTGACGTAGCGCGCGGCGTCGGAGGCGAGGAAGAGCACCACGTCGGCGACCTCGTCCGGCTCGCCGATCCGTCGCAGCGGGACGCTCGAGGCCGCCGCGTCGAGGGCCACGGCACCCGCGGAGTTGACCTCGTCGAGCGACTGGGCCGTCCGGATCATCCCCGGCGCGACGGCGTTGACCCGGATACCGTCGGGGCCGAGCTCGGACGCCAGGGCGCGCACCAGACCCACGAGACCGGCCTTGGAGGTGGAGTAGTGCGCGTGCTCGGCCCAGCCGTAGGCCACGCCGTGCACGGACGACATCGCGACCACGCTTCCCCCGCCGCGGGCTCGGAGCCCGGGCAGCGCGGCGCGCACGACGCGCATGGCTCCGGTGAGGTTCACGTCGAGGACGTGGGCCCACTCGGCGTCGGTCAGGTCGCCGAAGGGACGGCGGCGGGCGATGCCGGCGTTCGCGACGACGACGTCGAAGCCGTCGTCCGCCGTGGCCGCGATCCCGGCGACCACGTCGTCGGGCACCTCGACGTCCAGGTGCACGTACTCCGCCGAGAGGCCCTCGGCGACCAGCGCGGCCACCAGCTCGGACCCCTCCGCGTCGAGCACGTCGGCCACCACCACGTGGTCCCCGGCCTGGGCCAGGGACCTCACGCACGCCGCGCCGATCCCCAGCGACCCGCCGGTGACCAGGACCCTACGGCGGCGGCCCTCCACCACTACTCCGCCAGCCCGACGCTGACGATCGCGTCGCCGCGCAGCGCGTCGGAGAACGGGCACATCTGGTCGGCCTCGGCGACGTACTTCTCCGCGACGACGGGGTCGACGTCGGGGAGCTCGGCGGTCACCGCCACGTCGAGCCGGTAGCCCTCCGGGTAGCGGAAGATGCCGACCTGCGCCGAGACGACCGGCTCGACGTCCGTGACGTCGTGCTGGCCCAGCACCGCGCGGAGCGCCGTGTTGAAGCACGCGGCGTACCCGGCGGCGAGCAGCTGCTCGGGGTTGGTGCCGGGGCCGGAGTCGCCGCCCAGCTCCTTCGGTGCGGAGAGCTGGAGGTCGAGACGACCGTCGCTCGTGGCGACGGACCCGCCGCGGCCCGTGGTGGTGGTGGCCTCGGTGGAGTACAGGATCTTGGGCATGGCTGGTCCTTCGTGTCGGAGGTGAGGTGGATCAGATCTGACGACCGATGAGCTCACCCTCGTAGGTGAGCTCGGCGATCTTGCGCGGGGCGAGCGCGTCGCCCACGCGCTGGACGGTCTCGCCGAGGTCCACGAGCTCCTCGGCCAGGTCCGTGCGGGAGCGGCGGTGGATGGAGAGCACCAGCGTGCTCACGTCGGGGATCTCGACCGAGCGCCCGTTCCAGAGGTCGGACGTCACGACGCAGGCGCCGCTGACCGCGTCGAGCCGCCGCTGCGGGACGAACTCGACCCCGAGGTCGAGCAGGCGGGGCATCTTCCACGGCAGGCCGAGGTGGCGCTCCAGCTCCGCTCCGACGTACATCTGCGGGGTGACGATCGAGACGTGGGCCCCGGCCCCGGCCACGAGCTCGGCCAGGCCGAGCGGCAGGTACTGCCCGGACTCGTCCACGATCACCACGCGCGGACCGAGAGCACTGCCGCCGTGCTCGAGCACGCGGCGCACGGCCTCGTCGATGGCGAGGACGTGGGGGGCGTCGATGCCGGGCACCTCGTCGACCTGGGGCGTCCAGGGACTCACTCCCCGGGTGTCGTAGTACGAGCCGACCGCCAGGAAGACGCGGTCGGCCCCGAAGGACCGGACGAAGTCGGCGTCGGCGCGTGTCCCGAGCCGGATCTCGACACCGGCGTTCTGCGCCGCGCGCACCAGGTCGTCCGCAGCGACGGCCCAGCCGGGCTGCTGCGGCATCGAGGACAGGAGGTTCAGGTGACCGCCCAGCTCGTCGCGCTCCTCCACGAGGGTCACGCGATGGCCCCGCGTGGCGGCGACCGAGGCCAGCTTGAGGCCGGAGGGGCCCCCGCCCACGACCAGCACGCTCTTCGCGTCCTCGGGCGCGACCCTGTCGGTGGTGCCCCAGCGCGCCTCGCGGCCGGTGACCGGGTTCATCATGCAGATGACCTCGGTCTCGTCGAACAACCGCCCGATGCACTCGTTGACGCTCGTGCAGCGGATGATCTCGTGCTCACGCCCCTCGAGGGTCTTGCGGACGATCTGCGGGTCGGCCAGCTGCGCCCGGCCCATGGCGACGACGTCGGCGGCGCCCGAGGCGATGACCTCCTCGGCCAGGTGGAGGTCCTTGATCTTGCCCACGGCGATGACAGCGGCCCGGTCGGACACGATCTCCTTGGCGCGTCGCGCGAACGGCACGAGGTGGCCGTCGTCCTCCTGCATGGGCGCCGTCCCGCGGTGAAGCGTGTGGTAGCTGCCCGCCGAGATGCTGAAGTAGTCGAACAGCCCGGTCGAGGCGAACAGGCGCACGTGCTCGTCGGCCTCGTCGGGCGTGATGCCGACGCCGTCGACGAACTCGTCGTAGGACAGGCGGATGCCGAGCGCCAGGTCGTCGCCGACCTCGGCGCGGATGCCCCGGGCGATGTCGAGGATGATCCGGGCCCGGTTCTCCAACGAGCCGCCGTACCGGTCGGTGCGCTTGTTGTAGATCGAGCTCAGGAACTGGCACAGCAGGTAGCCGTGCGCGGCGTGCAGCTCCACCCCGTCGAGGCCGCCGTCGCGCACGTTGCGCGCCGACCGGACGAAACCGGCGACGATCTCGTCGATCTCGCGCTGGCCCATCACCGACGGCACCTCGTTGTGCACGATCGACGGGATGTCCGAGACGCCCCACAGCGGGTGCCACTCGTCGAGCAGCATCATGCCCTTGTCGTGGGTACCGGGCCCGAAGAGCTCGACCGCACCCATCGCGCCGTGCTCGTGCACGATGTCGGCCATCTTCTGGAACTGCGGCACGGAGTGCATCTCCCACGCCGAGCACGGGTGGTGGAAGGAGCCCTTTGCGATGGGGTAGGCCGCGTGCTGCTCGGTGACGATCATGGCGGCGCCGCCCTCGACCAGCCGGCGGTAGTGGTCCAGGTGGCGCTGGCTCAGCACGCCGTCCTCGCCCCAGTTGAGCACCCGCGGGGGCACGATGATGCGGTTCTTGAGCCGCAGCGGGCCGATCTGCATCGGCTGCCAGACCCGGCTCAGCGTGGTGGTGGCGTTCGTCGTCATCGTCGGTCCTCTCGTCGCGGGTCGGGCTGGTCGGTGCTCACGAGTCCGACAGCAGGTCGTTCATGCGGGCGTAGGCGTCGTCGCGCGCCGCCACGAGCGTCTCGCCCTCGTCGGGTGCGTAGGCGCGGAAGCCGCGGCCCGTCTTCAGCCCGTAGTGGCCCTGGTCGGTGAGCGCCACCAGCGAGTCCGGGGCGGCGAAGCGGTCCCCGAAGCCCTGCTGGAGGGTCGCGAAGATGCTGCGGTACACGTCCAGGCCCGCCATGTCGGCGATCGCGAACGGTCCGAAGAACGGCAGCCTGAACCCGAAGGAGGTCGAGACGACCGTGTCCAGGTCGGCGGCGGTGACCAGTCCCTCCTCGACGCACTTCACGGCCTCGAGGAAGAGCGCCATCTGCAGCCGGTTGGCGATGAAGCCAGGCGAGCTGCGCACGGTGGCCGGACGCTTGCCCGCGGCGGTCAGCCAGGCGGAGACCCGCTCGACGACGGCCGGGTCGGTCGCCTCGCCGGCGATGACCTCGACGCCGGGGATGACGTCGGCGGGGTTGAAGAAGTGCATGCCGAGGAACCGCTCGGGTCGCAGGCAGTCCTCGGCGAGCTCGTCGATCGGGAACGACGACGTGTTGGTGGCGATGATGCAGTGCGCGGGCGCATGCTCCGACACCGTCCGCAGGACCGAGGCCTTGATCGCGCGGTCCTCGGCGACGACCTCGACCACGAGGCCTGCGCCCTGCACGAGCTCCTCGAGAGTGGCGACGTCGGTGGCACGCACCCGCCCGTCGTCGCCCCGCAGCTCGTCGGCGGAGAGGGAGTCCACCCATCGTGCGGCCACGCCGGGCAGGTGGTCGTGGATGCGCACGTCGTGCCCGGCACGCAGGAACAGCCCGGCGATGCCGCGACCCATGGTCCCCGCGCCCACGACCGCCACGGTCGTGACGTCGTCGCTGATGGCCTGGGTCGTGGCCTCGGTCGTCTCGGTCATGGTCTCTCCGTCAATGATTCGTATACGTAGTCATGAAGTTCGGTCGGCGTGTGGCGCGTCGCGCTCCGTCAGCGCCAGGCGGTCTGTCCGCCGTCGACGACGAAGCAGGCGCCCGTCGTCCACGCAGAGGCGTCGGAGGCCAGGAAGCACACGGCCTCCGCGACCTCGGCAGGCAGGCCGAACCGCTTCAGCACGTAGGTGTCGAGGGCGTCGGCCCGCGCAGCCGCCGGGTCGGCGGTGGAGGCGAGGATCCGGTCGGTCATGGCAGTCTCGATGGCGCCGGGCGCCACCGCGTTGCAGCGGATGCCACGCTCCGCCAGGTCGACCGCGGTGCTCCGCGTCAGCTGGACCAGACCGGCCTTGCTGGTCGTGTAGGCCGGGCTGGCCGCTGCACCCACGAGGCCCAGCTGCGAAGCCACGTTCACGATGCTGCCACCGTTCGGCATGCTCGAGGCGAGCTCGCGGGTCAGCAGGAAGGGCGCGGTCAGGTTGATCGCCATCACCAGGTTCCACAGGTCGAGCGACATCACGTCGACGGCGGTGTCGGCGGCGAGCACGCGTTCGTGCACCCCGGCAGCGTTGACCAGCACGTCGATCTCCCCGGCCCGGTCGACGGCTTCGCTCGCCAGCTGGACGACGGCGTCCGCCTCGCCCAGGTCGGCGGCCAGGACGACGGTCGCGGCGCCGGCGGCCTCGACCTGCGAGGCCACCGCCGACAGCTCGGCTCCCGGGCGGTCGGCCAGGAGGACGGACGCGGCACCGGCACCGGCCGCGGCGATCGCGACGGCGGCACCGATGCCGCCCGCGGCCCCGGTGACCAGGACGCGACGTCCGGCGAGTGAGGCGTCACTCATCGGCGCACCACATCGCCTCGGACCTCACGCCGCCACCTTCTTGCGCTTGCGGCGGCGCTCGGGGATCTTCGCCAGAGCGACTGCGAGGATGAGAGCCCCGCCGTAGAACAGCTGCTGGACGTAGGAGGCGGCGCCGAGGATCTGCAGACCGGTGATGCCACTGACGAGGAAGAACACCGCGATGAACGTGCCGACGGGGTTGAACCGACCCGGCTGCACGGCGGTCGATCCGAGGAAGCACGCCGCGAAGGCGGGCAGGAGGAAGCCGAGTCCCGACGTCGGGTCGGCGGCTCCCTGGCTGCCGGTGTAGATGATGCCGGCAAAGGACGCGATGACTGCGGCCCCGACCATCGCACCCCACTGGATGCGCGCCACCGGCACCCCGCTGAGGCGCGAGACCTCGGCGTTGCGGCCCACGAACAGCATGCGGCGACCGAGCGCGGTGAACACGAACAGGTAGGCCAGGAGGAGCGTCAGGACGACGCCGTACCAGAACCCCAGCGCGATGCCCGCGAAGCGGTAGTTCGCCGAGAGGTTGATGAGGGTCGAGCTGACACCCGAGTACGTCTGACCGTTGGAGATCGCCAACGCGAGGCCCTGGAGCACCGTGGCGATGCCGAGGGTCGCGATGAGGGAGTCGATGCCGAGCCCGACGATCAGGAAGCCGTTCACCATGCCGATGACGACGCCGACCGCCAGAACCACGAGGACCGCGACCCCGAGCGACAGTCCGGCCTCGACCTGCAGCACGGCGAGCAGCACGGAGGAGAACGCGAGGTTCGCCGCGACCGACAGGTCGAGGTTGCCCGTGACGAGCGGCAGCAGCAGTCCCAGCGCAAGCAGCAGGAGGACCGCCTGCGACCCGAAGATCGTCTGGAAGTTCGCCGCGCTCAGGTAGATGTCGGGACGTAGCGCACCGAACACCACGATGACGACCACCCAGGCGATGAGCAGCGCCCAGCGCTGTCCGAGGTCGCGCCAGCGCGGCCCGCCTCTCCGGGCGGCCGGCGGCGATGCCTCCGCCTGCTGGTCGGCCTTCTTCTTCTCCTCGGCCAGTGCGCTCATGCGGGTGTCCCCTCGTGCTGGTGCTGCGGTTCGGTGATGGTCGCGGTGTTGTAGACCTGCTCGACCAGGTGGTCCTTCTCGATGGCGTCGCCGCTCAGCTCCGCAGCGATCCTGCCGCGGGCGACCACCACCACGCGGTCGCAGATCCGGGCGAGCTGCTCGCAGTCGGAGCTGGCGCAGACCACGGCGGTGCGGCGCTCGCGAGCCGCGTCGAGCGCCGCGAAGATCTGCTCGCGAGCGCCCACGTCGACACCCTGCGTCGGCTCGTGCAGCAGGAGCACGTCGGGTTCGGTGGTGAGCCACTTCGCCATGAGGGCCTTCTGCTGGTTGCCGCCGCTGAGCGAGCCGTACATCGCCTCGGGCCTCGCGGGCCGGACGTCGTACTCCTCGATGAGGCGCACGCCGTCACGTCGAAGCGCGTCGCGACGCAACATCCAGGGACGGTGTCGGTCGATCGCCTGCATGGTGATGTTGTCCGCCAGCGTGAGGTCGCCGACTGCACCCTCGCGCTTGCGATCGCCCGGCACGAACGCCATCCCGGCCGAGAGCGCGGCCCGAGGGTCGAAGGACGACAGGTCGTGGTCGACGCCGCCCGCGCGCACGGTCCCCTCGGCGTCGGACAGCGCGCCGAACAAGGCGTACGGCACGTGCTCGAAGCCGGAACCGTTCAGGCCCGTCACGCCGAGCACCTCACCCTCGCGGACCTCGATGTCGATGCCGTCGAGCAGCGAGGTGCGCACGGACCTCGCGCCGAGGACCACGTCGCCGCGGCCGTCGTGCGCGCGGAGCTGGCCCTGGTGGCGAGCCAGCTGCTGCCCGACGATCATCGTGACGAGCTCCTCGTCGCTCACCTCGGCCGTGACGGCCGTGCCGGCGATGGCACCGTCCCGCAGGACGGTGACGTGCGACGTCAGCTCGCGGACCTCGTCGATGTCGTGAGAGACGAACAGGACGCTCGTCCCCTTCGACGCGACGCTGCGCACGAGCGCGAACAGGCGCTCGACGCCCTCGCGCGGCAGGAAGACGGTCGGCTCGTCGAGGACGAGCAGCCCGCGCCGGTCGCTCTCCTGGATGTGGTGGACCGCGCGGACGATGGCGAGCAGCGCCCGGTCCGTCGGCTCGAGCGAGGCCACCGAGGCCCGCGTGTCGACGTGCAGTCCGTGGCGCTCCAGCACCTCCTGCACCCGGGCCCGGTCCCGACGCCACCGCAGGTAGTACGAGCCCGAGCGGGCCGTCTGCGGCAGGAGGAAGTTGTCGAGGACGGTCATCTCCTCGATGAGGCCCAGGTCCTGGTGCACGAAGCTGAACCCGACGGCGGCGAAGTCCACGAGCGGAAGGCCCTGGGGGTCACCCTCGACGAGGACCTCGCCACCGTCCGGGTCGTAGGTTCCGCTCAGGACCTTGATGAGCGTCGACTTGCCCGAGCCGTTCTGGCCGAGCAGGCCGTGGATCTCCCCGTGTGCGATGGAGAGATCCACGCCCTTGAGCACCTGCACGCCGACGAACGACTTGGTGATGCCGCGGAGGACGACGTTCGCCTCGACGTCCGTGTGACCGAGCTGCACAGGTGCTCCCATCTCGATCAGCTCCCGGTCTGCCAGAGGTTCTCGTAACCCTCGACGTAGGCGTCGCCGTAGCCGTCCTCGTTGTTCGGCGGCGTGCCGGTCTCGTCGACGTTGGAGTCGTCGATGATGCGCAGCGGCGTCTTCTGGTCGCCGCCCTCGGTGGGCTCGACGCCCGAGAGGATGCGGAACGACTGGTCGACGACCGACCACGCGAGCCAGTTGATGCTCTCACCGACGTCCGCGGCGAGGATGTCGCCGTCCTGGATCTGCTTCACGTTGGCCGGAGTTCCGTTGTAGGCGGTCATCTTGACCGATCCACCCTTGCCGGCGGCCTGGATCGCGGCGATCGCCGGGACCGTCTGGTCGTCGTAGCTGGCCATGACCCAGTCGGTGTCGGGGTTCTTCACCAGGTAGGACTGCACCTCGGGCTTGATGTTGGTGCCCCACTGACCGACGGGCACGTCGATCACGCCGGGCTCGAGCTCGGGGCACAGCTCGGCGAACTCGTCCTTCATCCCCTTGAGGATGTGCTTGGACGCGAGGAGGTCGTTGGTGGTGATGATGAGTGGCTTCGCCTCGCAACCGGACTGCGCGACGACGTAGTCGGCCTGGAGCTGGCCCGAGCGGGCGAACGGCACCGTGGTGGTCGAGGCCAGCAGGTCCTTCACCGCGGCCGGGGGCTCCTCGCCGTCCTGGTAGGTGTGGGTGGCGATGACCGGGATGCCGGCGCGCTTGGCGCGCTGGAGCGCCGGGATGATCACCTCGGGGTTGATGCCGGAGTGCGCGATGATCAGGTCGGCCTTGACCTGGATGCCGTAGTCGATGCCCTTGGACCACTCCGTCGGCGTACCGCCGTTCTGGTAGTTGACCCACTTCACGCCGTACTTCTTCGCGACGCGCTCCATCTCCACGTCGACGGCCTTGACGTAGGGGATCTGCTCGGTGATCGGGACGTTGACGATCGTCTTGCCCTCGGCCTTCGTCACATCGAACGCCGGGGCGTCGAGGGTGAAGGTGGGGATGGCGGAGGCCTCGTCGACCTTGGCCTGCGCTGCCTTCTGGGCGTCGCTCTGCTCACCGCCGTCGGACGACGACGACGAGTCGGACGCCGTGCTGCACGCGGTCATCACGGCGGCGGACAGCAGCAGGGCCACGGCGGCACCACCGGTGCGACGCAGTCGGCCTGGAGTTCTTGGGGTCATGTCTCTCTCCTGATGGGGTGGGTCGACGTCGTCCGCGGCCGACGGCCGGGATGCGGCGTCCGTCCGGCCTGCACCGCGGGCGCGGCCGACCGTTCGTCCTTGGGCTCGTGGGCCCCCCGCCCTCGGGCTGCGGAGGAGGAGAGATGCCCGCCCGCTGGTGCGGCGAGACCACGGTGCAGCGACTCCGACATCTCTCCTCCTCTCTACGATGTATACGTATACAACTCGGTGACGCAGACCCTGTCAAGGGTTTTTGTGCCCTGCATCACGAACGTGACGGCGACGTCACGTGAACGTCACACGACGGAGCGCGCCTCGGTGATCCAGTCCGGCTCGACACCGTTGTGGCCCGCCGCGCGGACGTCACCGGACCGTGCGTGACCTTCGAACAGCTCCACTCGCGCCGCGCGACCGCAGAGCTCGCCCAGCGCCGCGCTCGAGGCCGGATCGGTGACCTCCTGGTAGGTGACGGTCTTGAGGTACTTGCCCACCCACAGGCCGCCGGTGTAGCGCGCACTGCCCCGCGTCGGCAGGGTGTGGTTGGTGCCGATGACCTTGTCGCCGTAGGACACGCAGGTGCCCTCCCCGAGGAACAGCGCGCCGTAGTTGCGCATCTCGGTCAGGGCTCGACGCGGCTCCTGCGTCAACACCTGGACGTGCTCGCTCGCGAAGCGGTCGGCCAGCGCGTAGGCCTCGGTGAGGGAGTCGACGACGATGACCTCGCCGTGGTCCCGCCAGGCCGGTCCCGCGTTGTCGTTGGTCGACATCCCGGGCAGCAGGCGCTCGACGTGCGCGATGACCTCCTCGCCCAGCTCGCGGCTGGTGGTGATGAGCACGGCCGGCGAGTCCGGGCCGTGCTCGGCCTGGCTCAGGAGGTCGACGGCCACCACGAACGGGTTCGCGTGGTCGTCCGCGATGACCAGGATCTCCGTGGGCCCGGCGAAGAGGTCGATGCCGACCTCCCCGTAGAGCTGACGCTTGGCCTCGGCCACGTAGGCGTTGCCGGGACCGGCCAGCATGTCGACCTTGCCGATGGTCTCGGTGCCGATGGCCATCGCAGCCACGGCCTGGACGCCGCCGAGCAGGTAGATCTCGTCCGCACCGGCGAGCGCCATCGCGGCGATCGTGGGAGCAGGCACCTCGCCACGGATCGGCGGCGTGCAGGCGGTGGTCCGCTCCACTCCGGCGACCTTGGCGGTCACGACGGTCATGTGCGCCGAGGCGAGCAGCGGGTAGCGACCACCTGGGACGTAGGCGCCTGCCGCCTCGACCGGGACGTGCTTCTGGCCGAGGAGGACGCCCGGCATGGTCTCGACCTCGAACTCCTTCATCGAGTCGAGCTGGTGCTGCGCGAACTCGCGGACGTTGGCCTGCACCGTCACGATGTCGTCGCGGACCTGCTGCGGGACCGAGGAGACGATGCGGTCGATCTCCTCGGCCGAGAGCCTGAAGCTCTCGGGCTCCCAGGAGTCGAACTTCGCCGACAGCTCACGCACGGCGGCGTCGCCGCGGGTGCGCACGTCCTCGATGATCGAGGCGACGGTCTGGGAGACGACGAGGTCGCGGGTGCCGGCCGACGCGTCGCTGCCGGTGGGCTTCTTGAGGTGTTCCATGGGGGTGCTCCGTTCGGTGAGCGGCGGGCGCCGCGGCGGGGTGGGAGGTGTCGGTTCGGGGCTAGGAGGTAGCGGCGAGCGAGCGCAGGTGCTCGAGGACCTCGTCGAGGCTGCGGACGTCGGCGTACTTGGCGTCGAGGTCGAACAGGGCCGCGTCGTGCGGGCCGGCCGCGCGGTCGCCGACCGCCTCCCGGACCACGATCGGCACGAAGCCCGACTGGATGGCGTCGAGGCTGCTCGCCCGGACGCAGCCGCTCGTGCTCAGGCCGGCGACGATGACGCTGTCGACGCCCATCTCCTCGAGCGTCTCCTTCAGGCCGGTCCCGAAGAACGCGCTGGCGAACTTCTTGCGGATGACGAGCTCGCCGTCACGCGGCGCGAGCTCGTCGCAGATCTCGCCCGCCTCGGTGTCGCCGACGAAGTTCTGCAGCGCACGCACCTTGCGGAAGAACGGGCCGCCCTCGGTGGGGTCCTCGTAGTGCACGACCGTGTACAGCACCGGCACGTCGGACTCCCTGGCCGTCTCGACGAGCGTCGTCGCGGCGGCCAGGGCGTCCTCCACCCCGGCGTAGAGGGGGTTGCCGGGGGTCAGGTAGGCCTTGACGAAGTCGACGACCAGGACGGCCGGCCGCTCACCGAAGCCCAGACGCTGGTTGAAGCCGGACTGGCGGTAGTCCTCGTCGAGCGCGTTCATGCGGAGGCTCCGTCCCGACCGGCGGACGAGGCGGCGACCTGCACCGGCGGCACGAGGCCGTCGGGGAGGGCGCCGAAGTCGAAGCCGAGCGCACCGGTCCGTGACGCGGCGAGCTCCTCGCGCAGCACCGCCGTCGCCTCCGGGTCGCCGGCGACGACGCCGTACTCGGCGCGGGCCGCTTCCTTCGACACGAGCCCGCGGGCGATGTCCTGCTCCACGGCGGCCACCGGCCGCTGCAGCGGATCTCCCCAGCCACCGGCTCCGGCGGTGCGGAAGACCAGGCGGTCGCCCGGCTCGACCTTGATGTTGTCGCGCTTGGAGGGCAGCTCCTCGCGGGTGCCGTCGGCGCGCACGATCAGCTTGGAGGAGCTCCCGCCGGCTCGTCCGCCGCCGATGCCCCACGGCTGCAGGGTCGCACGGTCGTCGTTGACGCCCACGAAGCCCGGGCGACGGAACAGGTACTCCCGCTCGATCCCGGCGCCGCCACGGTGGAGACCGGCTCCGCCGGAGTCGGTGACCGGCTCGTAGCGCATGGCGACCAGGGGGTAGTTCGTCTCCATGTACTCCGCCGGGGTGCTTCGGAACTCCGGCCACCAGGAGTGACCGTCGAGGCCGTCGCCGGCCTTGCGGCCGGGCAGCCCGCCGAACAGCAGCTCGGTCATCTGGAAGTACTCGCCGTCCTCGGCGTAGCCGGAGTAGACGAGGTGCGGGCTGGTGCCGTAGCCCGCGCCCATCGAGAGGTCGGGGGCCTTCTGGCCGAGCGCACCGGAGATGCAGTCGAACAGCCGGGTGTGGACGTTGAGCCGGTTGGACAGCGGGGCGGGGAAGTTCGGGTTGAGCAGCGAGCCCTCGGGCAGCGTGACCTCGAAGACGCTGTTGTAGCCGTCGTTGAAGAGGATGCTCGAGTCGAACGCCATGATCATGTAGACGCCGAAGAACAGCTTGCAGAGGTTCTCGTGGATGAGGAAGTTGATCGAGCCCGGAGCCTGCGGGTCGGTGCCCGTCCAGTCGAAGTAGGCCGTGTCGCCCTCGCGCCAGACCGTGAGCTGCAGCTTGAACGGACCGTTGCCCGCGCCGTCGTCGTCGACCCAGTCCCAGAAGACGACCTTCTCCTCGGGGACGTACTTGCGGATCAGCGTGATCATGGCGACGCGCGTGCGCTCGAGCAGCGCGTCGCAGGCCGCCGAGTAGGTCGGCTGGCCGTGACGGTCGCAGAGCTCGACGACGCGGCTCGCGGCACGCTGGCAGGCGCCGATCAGGCCCATGATGTCGCTGCGAACGATGTCGGGGACGCGCGTGTTGTTGAGGATCAGCGCAACGACCCCCTCGTTCAGCACGCCGCCCTCGACGATCTTGACCGGCGGGATGCGCAGGCCCTCGTCCCAGATGGAGTGCGAGTCGGCCGTCTGCGTGCCGGGCGAGGTGCCGCCGATGTCCAGCACGTGTCCGAACTGGCTCGCGTAGCCCACCAGGCGCTCGCCGTGGAAGATCGGGACGATCACGAGGATGTCGTTGGTGTGCGAGATCGAGCCGCGGCACAGGTACGGGTCGTTGAGGATGTAGGCATCACCCGGTGCGACCGTGTCGAAGCGCGCCACGACGTCGGGGATGTAGGAGCCGAACTGGCCCACGATCATCTGGCCGCGCTCGTTGGCGATCATCGGGAACTCGTCGTGCTGCTCGCGGATCGACGACGACATGGCCGAGCGCCGCAGCACCTCGTCCATCTCGATGCGGATGTTCTTGAGCGAGTTCTCGATCAGGTCGAGGGTGACCGGGTCGATGGCGGACGTCGTGGTCATCGGGACTCCTCGAGCAGCAGGTTGAAGAAGGTGTCGACGCGCGCGCGGTGCCCGGGGAGCACCAGCACGGTCGAGTCGTACTGGGTGATGACGGCCTTGCCCTCGACGCACATGCCCGGCTGGAGCAGGGCGCGGTCGTAGATCGGCACGTCCTGCAGGGCACCGTCGACCCACGACGGCTGGCTGCCGACCCGCGCGGCGGACGCGTCGGGAGCGACCTCGGTGCCGGGCTCCAGGTCGACCTTCTCGGTGCGGCCGATGCCACGCGAACGGACCGTGACGACCTCGACGCTCGCCGGGAGCTCGAAGCCGTAGAGCCGGACGTGCTCCTCGTGGAAGCGGCGGGTCAGGTCGTCCAGCTCGAGGGTCGCGGCGGTGTCGGCGTCGATCTCGACGGTGATCTCGTACCCCTGGCGGCGATACCGCATGTCGAAGACGTAGCGGACGCTGCGGTCGGCGGCGGGGACGCCCTCCTCCTCGAGCCACGCGTCAGCGCGGCCGCCGAGCTCGGCGAGCGTCGCGCGCAGGGCCTGGACGTCGATCGACTCGACCGGCGAGAGGTAGGCCTGCGCGAACTCGTTCTGCACGTCGGCGACGACGAACCCGACTGCCGACAGCACGCCGGCCTCCGGCGGGATGATCACCGGGAAGCAGCCGAGCTCGGCGGCGAGCGCGTTGGCCTGCAGGCCCCCCGCGCCGCCGAAGGACAGCAGCGAGAACTCCCGCGGGTTGAGGCCGCGCTGCACCGTCACGGCGCGCAGCGCGCCGAGCATGTTGCCGTTGACGATGTCGATGACGGCCTGAGCCGCACTGTGCACGTCCACGCCCATCTCGGCGGCGAGCGGCTCGTGCGCCTTCATCGCGGCGTCGGCGTCGAGCGTCATGTCCCCGCCGAGCAGGGTGGTCGGCAGGTGGCCGAGCACCAGGTTGGCGTCGGTGACGGTCGGCAGCGTGCCGCCGCGGCCGTAGCAGGCCGGCCCCGGCTGGGCGCCCGCGCTCTCCGGACCCACGCGCAGGCCGCCGGTGACCTCGGAGACGTTCGCGATCGATCCGCCGCCGGCGCCGATCGTCTCGACGTTGATGGCGGGGGCGCGCACGGGGAAGGCCGCGACCTTGGTCTCGCGCGTCACCTCGGGCACGCCGCCCACGCAGACCGCGACGTCGGAGGACGTCCCGCCCATGTCGAAGGTGATGATCTTGTCGAACCCGGCGCGCTGGGCCACGTACGCGGCACCGTTGACGCCACCGGACGGTCCGGACAGCGCCGTCTGGATCGGGTGCTCCTGGGCGCCGCCGACCGACATGAGGCCGCCGTCGGAGCGGACGACCTGCAGGCTCGCGCTCACGGGGACGTCGCGCAGGGCCGTGTCGAGCGTCGACAGGTACCGCTGCATCACGGGGCCCAGGTAGGAGTTGAGCACGGTCGTGACCGCACGCTCGTACTCGCGGAACTCCGGGCTGACGTCGCTCGACAGCGAGACCGGGATGTCGACGCCGAGGTCGGCGAGCACCTTGCCGGCGATCTTCGCGACCTGCTCCTCGTGGGCCGGGTGGGCGTAGGCGTGCATCAGCGAGATGGTCAGGGCCTCGATGCCCTCGTCGACAAGCTCGCGCACCTTCTGCTGGACGTCGGCCTCGTCGAGCTCGAGGATCACCTCGCCGTCGGCGGTGATGCGCTCCTCGAGGGCACGCACTCGCTCGAAGGGGACCACGGGCTCCGGCGGGGCGTAGTTGAAGAAGCCGAAGAGCGGACCGGGCGTCCAGCTGTCGGCGAGGTGCAGGATGTTGCGCCAGCCGTGGCTCGTGAGCAGGCCGACCCGCGAGCCCTTGTCCTCGAGCAGCGCGTTGGTCGCGACGGTCGTGCCGTGCAGCACGGCGTCGAGCTGCTGCGGCTCCAGGCCCGCCTTCGCGCAGATCTCCTGGATGCCGCGGATGACGCCCTCGGCCTGGTTGCCCGGCGTCGACGGTGTCTTGGCGAGCCAGAACCGGGAGCTCTCGGAGTCGTGCAGGAAGAGGTCGGTGAAGGTGCCTCCGACGTCCACGCCGATGCGCAAGGTCATGTCTGTTCAGCTCCTGTGTCGTCCCGGTGGGGAGGGGTGGTCATGGTGCGGTCGACGAGGCGAGGACCTCGCGCACGTCGACGAGGTGTCCGTGGAGGGCCGCGGCGGCGGCCATGGTCGGGGAGACGAGGTGCGTGCGCCCTCCGGCGCCCTGACGACCCTCGAAGTTGCGGTTGGAGGTCGACGCGCACCGCTGGCCGGCCGACAGGCGGTCGTCGTTGATCCCGACGCACATCGAGCAACCGGGCGTGCGCCAGGAGAGCCCGGCGGCCTCGAAGACCTCGCCGAGGCCCTCCTCCTCGGCCTGGCGACGGACCGCCGCGGAGCCCGGGACGACCATCGCCTCGACGCCGGGGGCGACGTGACGACCGCGCAGCACGTCGGCCGCGGCGCGCAGGTCCTCGATGCGGCCGTTCGTGCACGAGCCGATGAACACCCGGTCGATCGCGACGTCCTGGAGCGCCTCGCCCCCCTGCAGTCCCATGTACTCCAGGGCGCGACGCGCGGCGTCGGGGTCGGGCTGATCGTCCGGCAGCGGCACGCGCGACGTGACGGGCACGCTCATGGCGGGCGTCGTGCCCCAGCTGACCATGGGCACGACGGAGGTGGCGTCGACGTGGCGCATCGCGTCGAAGGCCGCGTCGGGATCGCTGCGCAGTTCGGCCCAGGTGGCGACGAGCTCGTCGAGACCCTGGTCCATCGCCGCCACGAACGGGCGGTCGCGCAGGTAGGCGTACGTGGTCTCGTCCGGCGCGACCATGCCGATCCGACCACCCATCTCGATGGTCATGTTGCACAGGGTCATGCGACCCTCCATCGACAACCGGCTGACGGTGTCGCCGCGGTACTCGACCGCGTAGCCCGCGGCGCCGCCCGTGCCGAGCTCGTGCATCAGGGTCAGGGCCAGGTCCTTGGCGGTGACGCCGGGGCCGAGCTCGCCGCTCACCTCGACGAGGAGCGTGCGGGGCCGCTGCTGGGGGAGGCATTGGGTGGCGAGGACGTGGGCGATCTCCGAGGTCCCGATGCCGAACGCCAGGGCGCCGAACGCGCCGTGCGTGGAGGTGTGGCTGTCGCCGCAGACGATCGTCATCCCCGGCTGCGTGAGGCCCAGCTCTGGGCCGATCACGTGGACGATGCCCTGACGGGGGTCACCGACGCCGTACAGCGGGACGCCGAAGTCCTCGCAGTTCTGCGTCAGGGTCTCGACCTGCAGGCGTGCCGTGTCGTCGGCGAGCGCGAGCCCACGGCCCAGTGTCGGCACCGCGTGGTCGGCGGTCGCCAGGGTCAGGTCCGGGCGCCGCACCGGTCGGCCGTCGAGCCGCAGCTGGCTGAACGCCTGCGGGCTCGAGACCTCCTGCACGAGGTGCAGGTCGACGTAGAGCAGGTCGGCCTCACCCGGCGCGGACCGAACCACGTGCTGGTCCCAGACCTTGTCGAAGAGGGTGCCGGTCATCAGTACATCACCAGCCCGGAGGAGACGTTGACGTCCTCACCGGTGATCGCGGATGCCGCGTCGCTGGCGAGGAAGACGACGGTAGCCGCCACGTCCTCGGCGGTGGTGAACCGCTTGAGCGGGGTGCCGTCGAGCAGCTCCTCGCGGACGGTGGCCACGTCGGAGCCGAGCGCCGTCGCCTGGTTCTCGATGACCCACTCGAGCCGCTCGCCCGCGACGAACCCCGGCGAGACCACGTTCGCGCGAACGCCGTGCTCGCCGAGGTCGAGGGCGAGCGTCCGGCACAGACCGACCATCGCGAGCTTGGTGGCGGCGTACGGGGCCCGGTGCAGCAGTGGACGCTTCCCCGTCATGGAGCCGATCACCAGCACGACGCCCCGGCCGGCCTCGACCATGTGGGGCGTGGCCGCGCGGATCGACAGGAAGGTGCCGGTGAGGTTGACGTCGACGACGTCGTCCCACTGCTCGTCGGTGACCGACCACAGGGCCGCCGACGGACCACCGACGCCGCTGTTGCACACGAGCACGTCGAGCGCGCCGAAGGACTCGACGACCTGGGCGAAGGCGGGCGCGACCTGCTCACGCACGGACAGGTCGAGCGCGACGGCGAGTCCCTCGCCGCCACGGGCGACGATGTCGTCGACCGTGCCCTGCGCGTCCTCGACCCGGCGCGCCGTGACGGCGACACGCGCCCCGGCCTCGGCCGCCGCCAGGGCGATCTCGCGGCCGATGCCACGAGCGCCACCGGTGACCACCGCGACGCGACCCGCCAGAGGGGCGGTGTGCGGTTGGTCCTCACGCATGCGGTCTCCCGTCTCAGTGGGCGGCTGCCGCCCTGGATCCGGATGTTCCGGTCCTTCGCTCGGTGTCTGTATACGTATACAAGCATCGTGCTGCCGCGTCGTCAACGCTTTCGCGAGACAATCTCACAGAGCGACGAAGGGGTGGAGCCCACGTGGCTGAATACGTATACTCGACCGCGACCGCCGACGCCGAGCACCGGCGGCCCACGCCCCATCTTCTCCCCGACGACAGGACCGCCATGACGACGACGCCCCGCACCAGCCCCGGCGACACCCTGCGGGGCCTCCTCGACCGCGACGGGGTCCTCGCGGCACCCGGCGGCGGCACGCCCTTGGAGGCGCACTGCGCCGCGGCGGCCGGCTTCGAGGCCTTCTACCTCAGCGGGTACGCCGTGGCGGCGTGGCGCCACGGCCAGCCCGACCTCGGCGTCACCGGCATGACCGACGTCGTCGACGCGGTCGCGGCCATCACGACGAGCACGCCCGTCTCGGTCATCGTCGACGCCGACACCGGCTACGGCGACGTCACCGCCGTCGCGGCCACCGTGCGCCGCCTGGAGCAGGCCGGCGCCGCGGCGGTGCAGATCGAGGACCAGGTCGCGCCCAAGCGGTGCGGCCACATGCAGGGCAAGGAGGTCATCCCGGTCCTGCAGATGGAGCGCAAGGTCGCCGCCGCCGTGCGGACCCGCGCCGACGCCCTCGTCATCGCCCGGACGGACGCGCTGGGCCCGCTCGGCGTCGACGAGGCGATCGAGCGGGGCAAGCGCTACCACGACCTCGGTGTCGACGCCGTCTTCGTCGACGCGCCCGAGAGCCGCGAGCACCTGGAGCGCATCGCCACCGAGATCCCGGGCCGGCTGATCGTGAACCTCACCGAGTCCGGCCGCACCCCCATCCTGCCGCTCGAGGAGATCGACGCGATGGGCTACGCGATCGCGCTGTACCCCACGGCCGCGCTCCGGCTCGCGGGGCGCGTCATCTCCGAGCTCTACGCCGGGATCCGCGACGCGGGGTCGACCGCCGCGTGGCAGCCGCAGATGATGAGCCTCGACGAGATGAACGCCCTGATGGGCCAGGGTCGCGTCGACGACCTCGAGGCGGCCGTCCTCACCCAGCTGCCCGAGCGGGGCTGACCCGCCCGGGCCCGGCCCGGCACGCGGCACCCACCCGGTGGGCGCCGATCGGGCAGCGGCCGCTCAGACGAGCGCGCGCTCGGGGACCGGCACCCAACCCGTGGAGTCGCGCACGACCAGCTCGCTGACGAAACGCTGATGCGTCGACGGACGCCGCGGGCTGTCGATGCGCTCGAGGAGCAGGTGCACACCCACGCGCACCATCTCCTCGACCGGCTGGCGAGCGGTGCTGAGGCTGAACGCCTCCCAGGAGGCCATGTCGACGTCGTCGTACCCGACGATCCACAGGTCGTCGGGCACGACGATGCCGGCGGCACGGGCCGCGTCGAGGGCGCCGAAGGCGCTGAGGTCGTTGCTGCAGAAGACTGCCGTGGGCGGGTCGGGGTGCTCGAACATTCGCTGCAACGCCTCGTAGCCGCCGCGGTGGGAGAAGCGGCCGTCCATGACGAACTCCGACGGGATCTCCACACCGTGCGCCGCCGCACCCCGCACGAAGCCGACCCTCCGGTCGTGGGCGGTGCTCGCGTCGGGCGAGCCCGTGATGAGGCCGGCCCGGACCCTGCCGTTGACGGCGAAGTAGTGCGCCACCCGCGAGGAGACCGACGCGTTGTCGGAGTCGACCTGGTCGCAGCGCACCCCCTCGACGATGCGGTTGACGAGCACGAGCGGGGCCCCGGCGTCCAGCGCGGTGCGCAGGGCGGTGGAGGTGCTCGTGGCCGTGGTGAAGATGAGGCCGTCGACCATCTTCTGGCCGATCGCCTGGATGGCGCCCTTCTCCCCCGCTCCCTGGGAGTCCCACAGGATCATCCGCAGGTCCAGGCTGTCGAGGGTGCGCGACAGGGACTCGATGACCTCGGGGTAGAACGGGTTGGTGACGCGGTCCACGACCACACCGATCGTGCCGCTGCGCTTGAGCCGCATGGCCCGCGCTGCGAAGTTCAGCTCGTAGCCGAGCTCCTCGGCGGCCTTGATGACACGGGCCCGGATCTCCTCGGAGACGCCCGCGGCGCCCGACAGCGTTCGCGAGACCGTCGCCTGGGACACGCCCGCGGCCGACGCCACGTCCCTGCTGGTGACCACGTGGACCCCGTGCCTCTCGTCGGCCTGACCGTCTGACTGCGCGCAGGCTACTACCAGCGCATACGTATCCGCAAAAGATTCGCAGCCGCGCACGGACTCCCGACCGTGGTCCGGGCGAGCCGGGCACCACCCCGCCGGGACAGCAGCCTCGGCGGGCTCAGGCCCGCATCCGCGCGGCCGCCTCGCGGACCGCGCGCACGATGTTGTGGTAGCCGGTGCATCGGCACAGGTTGCCGACCAGTGCCGCGCGGATCTCCTCGTCCGTCGGGTCGGCGTTCGTCGCGAGCAGCTCGCGCGTGGCGAACAGCATCCCAGGCAAGCAGAACCCGCACTGGAACCCGTACTCGTCCCAGAAGGACTCCTGCACGACGTCGAGCTGCTCGGCCCCTTCGACGGGGGCGGACCCTCCGGCGAAGCCCTCGATCGTCGTCAGCGCGGCGCCGTCGACGCTGCCTGCGAGCACCATGCACGACTTCACGCTGCGGTCGTCGAGCGCCACCGTGCAGGCGCCGCAGTCGCCCGTCTGGCAGCCGAGGTGGGTGCCGGTGAGACCGAGACCCTCACGTACCAGCTCGAGCAACGTGAGGCGCGGGTCGAGGGCGACCGCACGGTCCTCGCCGTTGACGCTGAGCCGGAGCGGCGCGTCCTGCGACGCAGCCGTCGGATCGTGGCTCATGGTGCGACTCCTGCCTGCTCGAGAGCTCGTCGGGCGGCGACGGGCGCGACGCTGCGCCGGTAGCCGGCGTCGGCCAGGACGTCGTCCCAGGTCTGCTGCAGCAGCGCCGCCACCTCGGCCGCGAGCGCCCCGGCCCCGGGGGCCACGTCCCGCTCGAGGACGACGGGGACGGGACCGGCCGCGCCGATGGCGACCCGCACACGCCGGCCGTCCGCGTCGAGGACGCACGCCCCGGTCGCGATCGGCCACGAGCTCGCCGCGTGCTTGAGCTTCACGTACCCGTGCGCGCGTCCCGCCGTGCTCGGGAGCACGATCTCCAGGAGCAGCTCGTCCGGTCGCAGGGCGGTGCGGTGGGCTTGGAGGAAGAACGCGTCGACGCCGACCTCGCGCACGCCCTCCTCGCTGGCCAGGCGGAAGCGGGCGTCGAGCGCCGCGAGGCAGCCGGGGACGTCCGACCCGGGTGCCGCCTGGCAGGCGGACCCGGCGAGCGTCGCCGCGTTGAGCAGCTGCACGCCCCCCGTGACGCCGGAGGCCATCGCGACGAGGGTGGGCGCGTGCTCGGCGACCCGCGGGTCCGCCAGCACGTCGGCGTAGGTGGCGGTGGCCGCGAGGACGAGGTCGTCCCCGTCGAGGCGGACCGGCTGCAGGCCCAGTCTTCCGAGGTCGACCACGTGGTCCGGGGACGCCTCGCCCGCGACCATCTCAGGGACGAGCAGGGTGCCACCGCCCAGCACGCGGGCACGTGGCCCGGCCTCGGCCAGCACCGCCACCGCGTCGGCCAGCGCCGTCGGCCGCTCGTGGCGGAACCGGTGGCGGATCATGCGTTCCTCCCCTCGGCCGTCTGCAAGGCGGCCAGGACCGTGGGCGGGGTCAGGGGCAGCCGGTCGAGCACGACACCGAGCGGCGCCAGGGCGTCGTCGATCGCGTTGACCACGGCCGACAGTGCGCCGCCGACCCCCGCCTCGCCGGCGCCCTTGGCGCCGAGCAGGGTGAAGGGGCTCGGGGTCACCAGGTGCTCGACCTCGATGTCGGGCAGGTCCCCCGCGCGCGGCATGAGGTAGCGCTTGAGACGGTCCGTGACGAGGCAACCGTCGTCGTCGTGGACGATCGACTCCATCAGCGCGGCGCCGATGCCCATGGCGACGGCCCCGTGCATCTGGCCCTCCACCAGCGTGGGGTTGATGACCGTCCCGCAGTCGTGCACGACGCCGAAGCGGCGCACCGTCGAGATGCCCGTCTCCACGTCGACGTCGACCACGGCGGCGTGCACCGCGTAGGAGTAGGTCGGGTAGGTCTGCGGCCGACCGTGCTCGTCGGGCACGAACGTCAGGTTGTCGGGCTTGTAGACCCGCGTCGACTCCAGCGCCGGCGTGACGCCGTCGGCGACGCCGAACGCCTGCGAGTACACCGTGAGGGCGACCTCTTCGAGCGGGCACGAACGGTCGCCCGCCCGAGCCCGGCCATCGGCGAGGACGACCTCGTCGACGGTGACGTCGAGCAGCGACGCTGCCACGGTCCGCAGGCGCAGGGCGATGTCCTCGGCGGCGAGCGCGGCGGCACTGCCGCCCACGACCATGCTCCGTCCGCTGAAGTTGCCGAAGCCGTAGGGGCAGCGGTCGGTGTCGCCCTGCACCACGGTGATCGCCGCAGGCGCGACGCCGAGCCGGTCGGCGACGATCTGGGCGATGCCGGTGTCGTTGCCGCCGCCGGGCGAGGTGACGCCGGTCAGGACGGTGACCTGTCCGCTCGGCGCCACGCGGACGGTCGAGGTGTCGAAGCCGCCGACCAGGGTGCCGGGCGTGCCGCCGGCCTCCGGCGTCAGCTCGAAGGCCAGGCCCAGGCCGGTGCGCACCGTCGCGTCGGCCGACTGCTCCCGCTGCCCGCGGCGGACGCCCGGCTCGTCGACGAGCGCGCGGACCCGGTCGAGCGCCAGGTGGTACTGGCCGCTGTCGATGTTGAGCCCGGCGGTGGTCTTGTACGGGAAGGCGTCGTCGGCGATGAGGTTGCGGTGCCGCACCTCGGCGGGGTCGAGGCCGAGCTCGCGCGCCACGAGGTCCATGACGCGCTCCATCATGAGGTTCGTGGCCTCCTTGCCGTACCCGCGCGAGGCGTTCCACGGCGACTTGTTCGTCGCCACGATCCGGAAGCGTGCGTCGACGACCTGGACGTCGTAGCCCGTGGGGAAGGCGAGCGCGGTCAGGTAGGCCATGCCCCAGCCGGGCGCGGCGCCGAGGGCGCCGACGTTGGCGACCAGGTCGTCGCGCAGCGCGCGCACGCGGCCGTCGCCGTCGAAGCCGACCGTGACCTCGTGGTGCTGCTCGCGTCCGCCCACGAGCAGGCAGTCGCTGCGCCGCTCGGTCCAGCGCACCGGGCGGCCAGTGATCCGGCTCAAGACGCAGACGAGCGGCTCCTCGGGGTGGCCGTGCATCTTGAGGCCGAACGCGCCGCCGACGTCGGGCACCACGACCTGCACCTGCTCCTCACCGAGGCGCAGGGCCGAGGCCAGCACGGCTCGCAGGGGGTGCGGGTTCTGGCACGAGCCGTGCAGCGTCATGCGCCGGGTCTGCTCGTCCCAGGTCGCCACGTAGCCGCGGGTCTCCATCGGCTGCTGGGAGTAGCGCTGGATCGTCATGGTCGTCGTGAGCACGCGCTCGCAGCGCGTGAGCTCCTCGTCGACGTCGCCCTGGGTGTACGAGCCGGCCATGACCACGTTGTCCGGCCAGTCGGCGTATGCGCGCGGCGCGGTCGACTCGAGGGCCCGCACCGCATCGAGGACGTGCGGCAGCGGTTCGTACTCCACCGAGATCGCGTCCAGCGCGGCCTCGGCGTCGTGGATCGTCTCGGCGACGACCGCTGCCACGGGCTGGCCCACGTGGACGACCTCGCCGAGCGCGAGGCAGCGCACCTCGACGCTGCGCCCGCCAAACGTCGCAGGGTCGATGAAGTGCGGGATCGGGTCGGCCAGCTCGGCAGCGCCGACGCCGTCGAGCGCCGCGACCACGCCGGGGCTCCGGCGTGCCGCCTCGAGGTCGACGTCGACGATGCGCGCGTGTGCGTGCGGGCTCCGCAGGATCGCGAGGTGCAGCGCACCGGCCGGACGGATGTCGCCGACGTAGCGCGCGCGGCCCGTGAGGAAGGCGTCACCGCGCAGTCGTCGGGTCCGTGAACCGACGTGGGTCGGCGCCACCCCCGCGGTCACGGCAGCTGGATCCGCAGCTCGACGCCGGTGCGGCCCGTGACGTGCCGCTTGTCCACGTCGCCCCAGTGGATCTCACCGTTCTCGTCCGGCGTGGAGCCGAGCGCCTCGGTGAGCGCCCGGTGGCTCGTGACCACCATCGTCGCGCCGCTCGACAGCGGGAACGGGGGCTCGTGCCACGTCCCGCGGTGCAGCGTGAGCCCGGCGTCGCCCGGGACCCAGAAGGCCCGCACCTCGTCCAGGCGGGGGATGCCGTTCTCCTCGGGGGCGTCGGGGCGGGCCACGACGCACAGGAACGGGTTGCCGCCGAGCGGGATGAACGCCTGGGCGATCTCGAAGTGCCGCTCCAGGAAGTTGATCCGGTACTCGCGGATGTGCTGGCGGGTCAGCAGGACCTCGACGTGGTGGTCGCTCTCGAGGGAGCCGGCGACGAAGTTGTCGTCGCGGTCGCCGTAGAGGTCGTAGCCGAGCGACTCGCGCCCGGCGGTGCTGATGACCTCGCCGTACGGCGCGAACGCCTCGGCGGTCAAGGGCTCGGGGACGACGGCCATGAGCGTCGTGGGGGCGGTGACGTCGGACATGGGGCTCCTTGCGGATGCAGCGGTCTGAATACGTATTCAGACAGATGCGAGAGGGCCTGTCAAGAGGGCTGACCAGCAGCCGGACAGACCTCGACCCGCGCGACCTGGCGCCCCGTCCGGCGGCGGAGCCTCCGACAGGAGTCGAACCGCGACATCCTCATGACACGTGCGGCGCACTCATATCGAACCTGCACCTCGGGAGGAATCAGAGCCTCCGACAGGAGTCGAACCCGCGACATCCTCATGACACGTGCGGCGCGCTCATATCCACCGTCGAATCAGAGCCTCCGTCAGGAGTCGAACCCGCGACATCCTCATGACACGTGCGGCGCGCTCATATCCACCGTCGAATCAGAGCCTCCGACAGGAGTCGAACCCGCGACATCCTCATGACACGTGCGGCGCGCTCATATCCACCGTCGAATCAGAGCCTCCGACAGGAGTCGAACCCGCGACATCCTCATGACACGTGCGGCGCGCTCATATCCACCGTCGAATCAGAGCCTCCGACAGGAGTCGAACCCGCGACATCCTCATTACAAGTGAGGCGCTCTACCAACTGAGCTACGGAGGCGTACCGACCCATCGTAGGGCGACTGCCGTCACAGACAGGGGTGCACGTCCTCCTCTACCGTGGACGACGCCGCCGATCATCGAGGACCCCATGCGCATTCGCACCGTCAGCCTGACCACTGCCTTCGCGGTGATGGCCATGCTCACCGTGGGCACGGTCGCCCTCGTGTCCGCCACGGGTGGCGGCGACCGGTCGAGCGCCAGCGACGCGCCGGCCGGGGTCCCGACCACGTCGCTGACGCCGCCCACGACGAAGCCGTCGCCCACACCGCGACCCACGAAGTCGTCCGACGACACCGACGAGCCGGCCGACCCCAAGCCGTCGGACCGCGCGACGGCGGCACCGTCGAAGGCCCCTCGCACGTCGGCTCCTCGCGCCAGCTCGCCCCGACCGGCGGCCACCACCCAGCGCCCCGCTCCCGCTCCGTCGAGCGCCGCGCCGGAGCCCAGCGCGACTCCCGGCCTGCTCGACGGCCTGCTCGGCCCCCTGCTCGGCGACTGAGCACGAGCCTGCGTCCGGGCCCTCCCGCTGACCCTCCAGGTCGTGCCATCCTGAGCGGGTGAGCGCACCCTTCGCACGCCTGCTCTCGGCCACCGCTCCACTCTCGGCTCCCCTCGCGGCGCTCGACGCCCCGGCACTGTGGGCCAACGCCGACGACCTCGTGCGGCGCGCAGCCGGCGTGCCGATCCGCGTGGCCAGCAAGTCGGTGCGGGTGCGGTCGGTCATCGAGCGCACGCTCGCCCGTCCGGGCTTCGCCGGCGTCATGTCCTACTCGTTGGCGGAGAGCTGCTGGCTCGTCGACCAGGGCGTGACCGACGACGTGCTGCTCGCCTACCCGACCGTCGACCGCGCGGGTCTGCTCCTCCTCACCGAGCGCAGCATCGAGGGCGAGCGGCGCCGGGCGGCGATCACGCTGATGATCGACTCGGTCGAGGCCCTCCGGGTCGTCGACACCCTCGTCGGAGGGTCCCACCCCGAGCTGCGCGTCTGCCTCGACGTCGACGCCTCCCTGCGTCCTGGCGTCCTCGGGGTCCACCCGATCCACCTCGGCGTGCGCCGCTCGCCCGTGCACTCGGCCAAGCAGGCGGGCGCCCTGGCCCGCGCCGTCAGCGCCCACGCGGGCTTCGACCTCGTGGGCGTCATGTTCTACGACGCGCAGGTCGCGGGGCTGCCGGACACGTCGCCGGCCGTCCGCATGGTCAAGCGGATCTCCAGCACCGAGCTCGCGCACCGTCGGGGCGACGTCGTCCGCGCCGTCTCGCAGCACGCCGACCTCGAGATCGTGAACGCGGGCGGCACCGGCAGCCTCGAGGTCACCGGGGCCGATCCCGCCATCACCGAGCTCACGGCGGGCTCGGGGCTGTTCACCCCCACGCTCTTCGACGGATACGACGCGTTCGAGGCGCACCCGGCGGCCTACTTCGTGCTCGACGTCGTCCGCCGGCCCGCCAAGGACGTGGCCACGTGCTTCGCCGGCGGCTACACGGCGTCAGGGCCGGCGCAGGCCAACCGCATGCCCACTCCGGTGTGGCCGGAGGGGCTCACGCTCCTCGGCACCGAGGGGGTGGGCGAGGTGCAGACCCCGGTGAGGGGCAAGGCGGCCCGCGGCCTGCGCATCGGCGACCGCGTGGTGTTCCGCCACGCCAAGGCCGGCGAGATGTGCGAGCGCTTCGACGCGGTCACGCTGGTCGACGACGCCGGCCGCGCCGAGACGGTGCCCACGTATCGCGGAGAAGGGAAGAACTTCGGATGAGCGAGCGGTCGGCGGCGCGATGAGCGTCCTGTGGCAGAACTGGGCCCGCAGCGTCCGAGCGCACCCGCGGCGGGTGCTGCACCCGGCGTCGACGCAGGAGGTGGTCGAGGCGGTGCGCGCGGCACGCGCCGAGGGACTGCCGGTCAAGGCCTACGGCGCCGGCCACTCGTTCACGCCGATCGCGGCCACCGAGGGCGTGCTGCTGCGGCTCGACAGGATGGACGCCGTGCTCGGACACGACGCCGCCACGTCTCGGGTGCGGGTGCAGGCGGGCATCTCGCTGCACGCGCTCAACCCACGCCTGCTCGCGCTGGGGCTGGCGCTGCCGAACCTCGGCGACGTGGACCCCCAGTCGGTGGCGGGCGCGGTGTCCACGGGCACCCACGGGACGGGCCACCGACTGCACGGCATCTCCGCAGCGGTGGTCGGGGTGCAGCTCGTCACCGCCGACGGCGACGTGATGGAGATCGACGAGCAGCACCCGTGGTTCGGGGCCTCCCGCGTCACGCTCGGCGCGCTGGGGATCGTGACCGAGGTGACGCTCCAGTGCGTGCCGACGTTCCTGCTGCACGCCCGCGAGGAGCCGATGGCGCTGCCCGAGGTGCTGGACCGGCTTCCCGAGCTCGTCGAGGAGAACGACCACTTCGAGTTCTACTGGTTCCCGCATACGGAGAAGGCGCTCGTCAAGCGCAACAACAGGGTGCCGGACGGGTCCGAGCGCGCACCCGTGGGGCGGGTGCGGCACCTCGTCGACGACGAGCTCCTGAGCAACGGCCTGTTCGAGGTGGCCAACCGGGTGGGCCGTCGCGTTCCGTCACTCGTGCCGCGCATCAACCACCTGAGCGGGTCGGCGCTGTCGGCCCGCGAGTACGCGGACCACTCCCACGAGGTGTTCGTCTCCCCGCGGCGCGTCCGGTTCCGCGAGTCGGAGTTCGCCATGCCGCGGGCGGCCCTGCCCGAGGTGATCGCGTCGCTTCAGCAGTGGTTCGGCGCGGGACACGAGACGGTGTCGTTCCCGATCGAGGTCCGGTTCACGGCCGCCGACGACGTGTGGATGTCGACAGGGCACGAGCGCGACAACTGCTACGTGGCGGTGCACCAGTACCACCGGGTCGACCCGACGGCGTACTTCGCGGCCGCGCAGGACGTGTTCACCGCGCACGAGGGACGACCGCACTGGGGCAAGATGCACACGCTCGGGGCCGACTACCTCAGCGGTCGGTACGCCCGCTTCGACGACTTCGTCGCGATCCGCGACGAGCTCGACCCGCACCGCGTGTTCTCGAACCCCTACCTCGAGCGCGTGCTCGGGTAGGGGCCTCACGCGAGCGACAGGAAGACCTTCTCCAGCCGGGCGACGTCGACGTCCTCGCCCTCGGTGACGCACTTCTGCATCCCCGTGCTCACGAGGGCGAAGCCGCTGCGACTGAGGGCCTTGCTCACGGCGGCCAGCTGCGTGACGACGTCCTCGCACTCCGCGCCCTCCTCCAGCATGCGGATGACGCTGGCCAGGTGGCCGTGGGCGCGCTTCATGCGAAGGGCGACGGCCTTGGTGTCCTCGGGCTCCAGGTGCATGCTCGCATCTTAACCCCCCAGGGGGATGTGTGATAGCGTCCTGACAGGATCCCCCCAGGGGGATGGAGAGGAGATTCGTCATGACCCACGGAAAGGCCGTGCTCGACGAGCTGTCGCCCCTGCACCGCGCCCTCCGGCGCGCTGTCCCCGACGTCTACGCGGGCTTCGGCGAGCTGCACCGCGCGGCCTTCGCCGACGGCGCCCTCGACGTCCGCACCAAGGAGCTCATCGCGCTCGCGATCGGCGTCGTGGAGGGGTGCGACGGATGCATCGCGTCGCACGCCCAGGCCGCCGCCCGCGCCGGCGCCACCCGCCAGGAGGCCGCCGAGGCCATCGGCGTCACGTTCCTCATGCACGGCGGCCCCGCCACCATCCACGGCCCGCGCGCCTACGACGCGTTCTGCGAGTTCGCGCCTGAGGACGAGCCCGCACCCACCACCCCCTGACCCAGGAGTCCCGACATGTGCCGACCCGTGACCTGCTCCACCTGCTCCAAGACCACCTGGGCCGGCTGCGGCCAGCACGTCGCCCAGGTGCGCGCCACGGTCCCCGACGACCAGTGGTGCGCCGGACATCCCGACGAGCCCCGCAGCGGTGGGGTGCTGCGCCACCTCCTCGGTCGCTGACGCGTCCTCTTGCCGCGCTCCCCGGCCACGTGCTGGAGTGAGGGATGACCACAGATGAGCACGGCGGGGGTGCCGGGCCGCGGGCGGCCGATGAGCACGGCGGGGGTGCCGGGCCGCGGGCGGCCGATGAGCACGGCCGGATCGATCCGCCCTTCGCGGGTGACGAGATGTCGACGCTGCGGGGCTTCCTGGACTTCCACCGCCGCACGCTCGCGTGGAAGCTCGAGGGGCTGACCCGTGACCAGCTGGCCGCGACGCACCCTCCGTCGACCATGACGCTGGGCGGGATGCTCAAGCACCTCGCCTACGTCGAGGACTCCTGGTTCGGGGAGGTGTTCCTCGGACGCGAGCCGTCGGAGCCCTGGCGGAGCACCGACTGGCAGGCCGACGCCGACTGGGACTGGCACTCGGCGGTCGACGACGACCCGGCCGACGTCCTGACGCTCTGGAAGGAGTCCGTCGCGAGGTCCGACGCCGCACTCGAGGCGGCGGCCGACGGCCTCGACACCCTCGGCGTGCGCCCCTGGCGCGGCACGGGAGAGCCGCTCTCCCTGCGATGGATCGTCGTGCACATGATCGAGGAGTACTGCCGCCACAACGGCCACGCCGACCTCCTGCGCGAGGCGATCGACGGCTCGACGGGCGAGTAGCGCCACGACCTTCCGGTCCGTGTAGGCCCATGGTTGGATGGATGTGACCAGCACCACATTGCTGCGTCATCGGCGTGTGCCTCACCCCGGCACCGCTCCCACCCATGGCGGACCCCCACCCGGTCGTCCGCGGACAGGAGGACCCGTGTTCGAGGAAGGCCAGTACTTCGCCCCCGTGAAGCAGACCGACGACGGCCGGATGACCGTCGAGCTGGGCGCCGACCACCCCGGGCTGCACGACCCGGAGTACCGCGAGCGCCGTGACCTCCTGGCCACGCTCGCCCACCGGTGGGAGCCCGGCGAGCCCGCCCCCGAGGCGCCCTACACCGACGCCGAGCACGAGGTGTGGCGCGTCGTGAGCGAGGACCTCCTCGCCAAGCACGAGACCTACGCCTGCCGCGAGTTCCTCGACGGCAAGGCCGCCCTCGACCTCCCGCTCGACCGCGTGCCGCAGCTCGAGGAGCTGTCCGACCGGCTGGAGCCGATCACCGGCTTCCGGTACCGCCCTGCCGCCGGGCTCGTGCCCCTGCGCGAGTTCTACGGCGCCCTCGCCGACCACGGCTTCTGGGCCACCCAGTACGTGCGCCACCACTCCGTCCCGCTCTACACGCCCGAGCCCGACGTGCTGCACGAGGTCGTCGGGCACGGCAACACGCTCGCCGACCCCCGGTTCACCCGCCTGTACGAGGCCGCGGGCCAGGCGGCCCGTCGCGTCGAGACGGCCGAGGCGCTCGAGTTCGTCAGCCGGGTCTTCTGGTTCACCCTCGAGTTCGGCGTGGTGCACGAGCCCGACGGCCTGAAGGCCTTCGGCGCGGGAATCCTGTCGAGCCCCGGCGAGATCGAGGAGTTCCGCGGCATGACGATCAAGCCGCTCGACGTCGTGGCCATGGGCACCACCGACTACGACATCACCCACTACCAGGACGTGCTGTTCGCGGCAGACTCCTTCGCCCACGTGGAGGACGCGGTCGGCGGGTTCTGGGACACCTGCACCGACGACTCGATCAACGCCCTGCGCGCGACCGCTGCCTGACGACTAGCACGGGCCGACCGGACGCCCCAGGACGTCCCACCTCCTGAGCAGGTGCCACGACCCCCTCCCCGCGGTCCACGGTGGACACATCACCACCGCACACCTGGGGAGGACGAGATGACCGTGTCCGTGGACACCACGCTCGAGACGGCCCTGCGCAACGCCATGGCGAACTTCGCCACCGGGCTCACCATCGTCACGACGTCGGCCGCAGGGCGCCCGCACGGCACCACCCTGAGCGGCGTCATGTCGCTCTCGATGGACCCGCCGATGATCCTGCTGTCCCTGTCGCGGACGTCGAGCCTTCTCGCCCGCCTGCAGCGCGGCGGGCGCTTCGGTGTCAACGTGCTCGCGGCCCACCAGGACCAGGTCGCCCTGCGGTTCGCGACGAAGGTCCACGACCGCTTCGCCGACATCGGGTGGCGCGACGACGGCGCACCGCGCCTCGACGACGTCCATGCCTGGGTCCTGGCCGACGTGACCGGCACCGTGCCGGCGGGCGACCACGTGCTCGTGCTCGGCACCGTCGTGTCCGCCGAGACCGGCGACCACCAGCCGCTCACCTACTGGCAGCGCACCTTCGGCACCCACAAGGCGTTCTGATGCGAGTCCACTCGCCGCTCGCCGAGCGATGTCACGACTGAGCCGACCCCGCCACCTCCTCACCACCTCCATCACCTCTCACCAGGAAGGGGCTGCTTCGCCATGCCCATCAGCACCGATCCCCTGAAGTTCGCGTACTGGGTCCCCAACGTCTCCGGCGGACTCGTCACCAGCACCATCGAGCAGCGCACCGACTGGAGCTACGACTTCAACGTGAAGGTCGCCCAGCTCGCCGAGCAGGTCGGCTTCGAGTACGCCCTCAGCCAGGTCCGCTACACCGCGTCGTACGGCGCCGACCAGCAGCACGAGTCGACGAGCTTCAGCCTCGGCCTGCTCACCCAGACGGAGAAGCTCAAGGTCATCGCCGCCGTCCACCCCGGTCTCTGGCACCCGGCGGTGCTGGCCAAGTGGATCATCACCGCCGACCACATCTCCGGCGGTCGCGCGGCGGTGAACGTCGTGTCCGGCTGGTTCAAGGACGAGTTCACCGGCCTCGGCGAGCCGTGGCTGGAGCACGACGAGCGCTACCGCCGCAGCGAGGAGTTCATCCGCGTGCTGCGAGGGCTCTGGACCGAGGAGGGGTTCGAGCACCGCGGCGACTTCTACCGGATCCACGACTTCACCCTGAAGCCTGGACCGGTCGACGTGCCGGGCCGTCCGCACCCGGAGATCTTCCAGGGCGGCAACTCCACGGCAGCCCGCCGCAACGGCGGCTCGGTGGCCGACTGGTACTTCTCCAACGGCAAGGACCTCGACGGCTTCACCGAGCAGTACCTCGAGGTGAACCAGAACGCGTCGATCGCCGGACGCGAGGGGCAGGTGAGGTTCGGCCTCAACGGCTTCGTCGTCGCCCGCGACTCCGAGGCCGAGGCCCGCGACGTGCTCGAGGAGATCATCGCGAAGGCCAACCCCGACGCCGTCGAGGGCTTCCGCCAGGCCGTCCAGCAGGCCGGCAGCAGCACGAGCGACGGCAAGGGGATGTGGGCCGACTCCTCCTTCCGGGACCTCGTCCAGTACAACGACGGGTTCCGCACCGGGCTCGTCGGCACGCCGGAGCAGGTGGCCACCCGCATCGTCGAGTACAAGAAGCGCGGCGTCGACCTGTTCCTGCTCGGCTTCCTGCACTACCTCGAGGACATCGCGTACTTCGGCGAGAAGGTGCTGCCGATCGTCCGGGAGCTCGAGACGCAGGCCGTCGAGGCCGGGACCCTCGGCGAGGACGCCCTCACGTCGGCCTGACACCACGATCCCCCGGCGGCAGAGGCCGGCGGGTGCCCGCCGGGGTGGCGAGACCCCGACGGGCGGCATTCCCCACTAGCGCAAGGAACAGGAGCAAGACTATGACCACCACCGAGAACATCACCGTGCAGGAGGCCGTCACCTCCTCCCCCTGGGCCGACCAGGCCCGACCCACCACCCGCGAGGGCTGGCTCGAGCGAGCGGCCGACGTCGCCGGGATCCTGGCGGCGGACGCCGTCGAGCGCGATCGCGCCCAGGCCGTGCCCACGGCCGAGGTTCAGCTGCTCAAGGATGCCGGCCTCGTCACGCTGCTCGGTCCCGCCGAGCACGGCGGCGCGGGCCAGACGTGGGACCTCGCGTACCAGGTCGTGCGTGAGGTCGCCTCCGGCGACGGGTCCATCGGCCAGCTGCTGGCCTACCACTACCTGTGGGCCTGGGCGGTCCGCCTCGTGGGCACACCCGAGCAGATCACCGCGGTCGAGGAGCTCTACACGACCGGCAACCTCTTCTTCGGCGGCGCCGTGAACCCCCGTGACGGCGACCTCACCATCCGCGACGAGGGGGACGAGATCGTCTACAACGGTCGCAAGTCGTTCTCGACCGGCTCGAAGGTCAGCGACCTCACCGTCCTCGAGGGTGTCCTCGACGGCACCGAGAAGCACATCTTCGCGATCGTCCCCAGCGACCAGCCCGGGATCGTGTTCCACGACGACTGGGACAACCTCGGCCAGCGGCTCACCGAGTCCGGGGGCGTCACCATCACGGACGTCCGAGTGCCGTGGGCGGCCGCCGCCGGCTACGTCGACAAGGAGCTGGTCGAGCTGGTCTACGGCACCCTCAACCTGCCGACGATCCAGCTCGTCTTCAGCAACTTCTACCTGGGCATCGCGCGAGGTGGCCTCAAGGCGGGGACCGCCTACACCCGCTCGACCACGCGACCGTGGCCCTACGGCGGCGACGACAAGGCCAGCGCGAGCGAGGAGTGGTACGTCCTGGAGGGCTACGGCCGACTCCAGAGCCAGCTGTGGGCCGCCGAGGCCCTGGCCGACGAGGTGGGCCGGGAGATCTCCACCCTTCTCCACGCGCCGCGCGAGGACCTGACGCCCGAGGCACGTGGGCGGGTGGCCGTGCGGGTGGCCGCGGTCAAGCAGCTCGCGAACGACGTCGCCCTCGAGGTAGGCACGAAGATCTTCGAGCTCACCGGGGCGCGGGCATCCAGCAACAAGGTCGGCCTCGACCTGTTCTGGCGCAACGCGCGGACGCACACGCTCCACGACCCCGTGGCGTACAAGCGTCGCGAGGTCGGCGAGTACGCGCTGCTCGGGAAGATCCCCGAGCCCAGCTGGTACACGTGAGCCCCTCTCCCACCCAGGACCGCTCGGGCGGGTGACCGGTCACGCACCGGTCCCCGCCCGGGCCTAGCACCCCGCTGCCCTTCACGCAGACCAGCCCACTGCTCGACACGCGACCCAGGCGTCGACCGCGAGGTCGACGCTGGTCGCACCACCCAACGAGAGGACCCCTCATGAGCACCACCACCCTCGTCCCGTTCGTCGTCGAGAGCACCGGCCACGGTGTCGCGCAGCAGATCACGGTCGGAGGTGACAACGCCCACGTCTTCCACGCCGACACCTACCCGGCCTTCGGCGGATCCGACGCGGCCCCCAGCCCGCTGGCGTACACGCTCGGCGCGCTCACGTCGTGCAACCAGATCACCGCAACCCTCGTCGCGAAGGACCTCGGCCTCACCCTCGGCGCGTTCACCTTCCACGCCCAGGGCGACCTCGATCCGTCCGTGTTCGTCGGCGGCGCCGAGGGCGACGCGAACTTCCGCGCCGTCAGCGTCGTCGCCACGGTCGAGACCGATGCCGACGAGGCCGCCTTCGACCGGTTCGTGAGCGAGCTCGAACGCCGTTGCCCCGTCACCCAGCTCTTCCAGCGCAGCGGGCTGGACTTCCGGTCCTCCTGGACCCGCGAGCCCCTGCCGTCGTGAGCACCGTCCCGCCGTCCGAGCTCGTCGTGACCGTCGCCGAGCACCTGCCGACCATCGCCGCAGGAGCGGGCGAGCGCGACCGGGAGCGGGCCCTTCCGCGCGCGGAGCTCGACCTGTTGTCCGCGCTCGGCGCCCTGGCCGTCACGGTGCCGGCCACCCACGGCGGACCGGGCGGCGGGGCAGTCGAGGCGGCCGAGCTCCTGCGGCTGCTCGCCACGGTCGACCCGAGCGTCGCGCAGGTGCCCCAGAGCCACTTCGTGTACCTGCGACTCGCCGAGATCGCCGGGTCCCCCGCCCTCCAGCAGCAGCTGTTCGGGGACGTCCTCAGGGGAGCCCGCGTGGCCAACGCGCAGTCCGAGCGCACGGGAGCGACCGTCACCGACATCGCCACCCGCGTCCGGATCGACGACCAGGGGTGGGCCGTGGTCGACGGCGAGAAGTTCTACGCCACCGGGAGCGTGCTGGCCGACTGGCTCGCCGTGCTGGCCCGCGACCGTGACGGTGCGGACCGCATCGCGTTCCTGCCGGCCGAGACGCCCGGCGTCTCGGTGATCGACGACTGGGACGCCCTCGGCCAACGCACCACCGCCAGCGGCACGGTGCGGCTCGACGCCGTGCGCGTCCCACTGACCCACGTCGCCGAGCGGGAGGCCGCGGTCGGCGGTCCGCACGGCTACGGGGCCTTCGCCCAGCTGCTGCACGCAGCGATCGACGTGGGCATCGCGCGAGGCGCGCTGACCGACGCGGCGACCTTCACCCGTACGTCCTCGCGGCCCTGGTTCGAGTCCGGGGTCGACCGCGCACAGGACGATCCGTTGCTCGTCCAGCGCTACGGCGAGCTGGAGGTGGCCGTCCGTGCCGCCGAGGCCGCGCTCGACGTCGCCGCACGCGCCGTCGACGCCACGTGGCGAGAGCCGTCCGACGCGGCCGCCACCGAGGCGTCGCTCTCCGTGGCCGCCGCGAAGGTGCTGGGCGACCGAGCGGCCCTCGAGGTCACGTCGGTGGGGTTCGAGCTGGGCGGCACCCGCTCGGCCGCACGCGGCACGGCCACCGGGGCCCACGACCGGCACTGGCGCAACGCGCGCACCCACACGCTCCACGACCCCGTGCGCTGGAAGCTGCAGCACCTGGGCCGATGGGCCGTCGCCGGGACACCCCCGCCACGCACGGCGCAGGTGTAGTCGGTGGACGAGTCCGGGATGTGGGACCAGCGGTCCACCTTCTGTCGCGGCGTCATGCTCGTCTCATGAGCCTGACGTTCCACTGGTTCCTGCCCACCACCGGCGACAGTCGCACCCTCGTCGGCGGTGGGCACTCCGTGCCGGCCGACGTGGCGCGCGGCGGTGGCGCCGAGAACACCGCCGGTCGGTACCGCGAGCCCGACCTCGACTACCTCGTCGACGTCGCCCGCACCGCCGAGCGGCTCGGCTTCGAGGGGGTCCTGACCCCGACCGGCACCCCGTGCGAGGACGCCTGGGTCGTCGCATCGGCGCTGCTGGCGCACACCAGCCGGCTGAAGTTCCTCATCGCCCTGCGCCCGGGCCTGATCAGTCCGACGCTGCTCGCGCAGATGTCGTCGACGTTCCAGCGCGTGTCCGGCGACCGCCTCCTGCTGAACGTCGTGGTGGGCGGTGACCCGTCCGAGCAGCTGCGCTTCGGCGATCGCGTCACCAAGGACGACCGCTACCGCCGGGCCGAGGAGTTCCTGCAGGTCTTCCGCGACGCCTTCACCGAGGCCGGCTCGTCGTTCACCGGTGAGCACTACGACGTCGAGGACGCCCGCACTCGACAGCCGGGCACGGTGCCACCGATCTACCTGGGTGGCTCGTCCGCGGCTGCCGGACCCGTCACCGCGCGGCAGGTCGACACCTACCTCACCTGGGGCGAGGCGCCCGACGCGGTCGCCGAGAAGATCGCGTGGATCCGCAAGCTCGCGGCCGACGAGGGTCGCGAGGTGCGCTTCGGCATCCGGCTGCACACCATCAGCCGCGACACGAGCGAGGACGCCTGGGCGGTGGCCGACCGCATGCTCGCCGAGCTGGACCCGACCGACGTCGCGAAGGCGCAGGCGGCTCTGGCGGACAGCGAGTCGGAGGGCCAGCGACGCATGCGCGAGCTGCACGGCGGGGTGGCACCCACGAGCGCCCGGAGCCTCGAGGTCCACCCCGGTCTCTGGGCGGGCGTGGGACTGGTGCGCAGCGGCGCGGGCACGGCGCTCGTCGGCAGCCACGGCGAGGTCGCCGACCTCATCGGCGAGTACGCCGACATCGGCATCGAGGAGTTCGTCCTCTCCGGCTACCCGCACGTGGAGGAGGCCTACTGGTTCGCCGAGGGCGTCCGGCCCATCCTGAGCGCTCGGGGGCTCGCGGAGTGACGCCGCGCGCCTAGGCGTCGACCTGGTCGGCGTCGAGGCGGTCGAGCAGGGCCCGGCCGAAGCCGCGACCCATGGTCGCGAGGACCCCGTCCATCGCGGTCCTCACCGCGGGCTTGGCCAGCTTCGCCAGGGGCAGGTCGACCCGGACCTCGAGGTCGATGTCGAGCAGGGTGCCCTGCTCGTGCTCGGTGAGCGTGTAGACGCCCTCGACGCCGGCCCGCTCACGCTCGCCCTCGGGCGGGTCGTGCGTGAAGGACAGCCGGCTCGGCTCGTCGGACTCCATGCGCACCGTGAACGCGGGCGCGATGCTGACGCCGAGGCCGGGCACCTCGTCCATCGACCAGCGCCAGTGGTCGCCGTCGACCTCGATGCTGCGCACGAGCGGCGTCATGTCGGCCACGGCGTCGGGGTCGGTGAGGACCGCCCACACCTGCTCCCGGTCGGCCGTGACGACGGCGGACGACGAACGCTTCGACGAGAACCAGGTCATGCGTCGATCCTGCCCGCAGAAGCACCGGACCGCGCGTCGGCGACGGCAGGCTGGGTCGGCTGCCGGGCGCCTCGGTAGCGTGACGCCATGCGTGTCCTCGTCACCGGCGGTGCCGGCTACATCGGTTCCCACACCGTCCTCACCCTCCTCGAGCAGGGTCACGACGTCGAGGTGGTCGACAACCTCGTCAACGGCAAGGCCGAGGCGGTGCGTCGCGTGGGCGAGCTCGCTGGTCGCGACGTCGCTCTGCACGAGGTCGACCTGACCGACCGCACGGCGACGCATGCGGTGCTGGGTCGCGGGTTCGACGCCGTCATCCACTTCGCCGCGCTCAAGGCGGTCGGCGAGAGCACCCAGAAGCCGCTCGAGTACTACGCCAACAACATGGGATCCACGTTCACCCTCCTCGAGGCCATGCGCTCCCACGACGTGCGCACGCTCGTGTTCTCGTCCTCGGCCACCGTGTACGGCGAGAAGGCACCGGTCCCCTACGTCGAGGACTTCCAGCCGCTGGACTCCTCGAGCACCTACGGCCAGACGAAGGTCATGACCGAGCGCATCCTCACCGACGTCGCCGCGGCCGACCCCGCCTGGCGGGTGGCGCTCCTGCGCTACTTCAACCCGGTGGGCGCCCATCCCTCCGGCCGCATCGGCGAGGACCCGCAGGGCACCCCCAACAACCTGGTGCCGTTCATCGCCCAGGTGGCGGTGGGCCGACGTGAGCGGCTGTCGGTCTTCGGCGGCGACTACCCCACGGCGGACGGCACGTGCGAGCGCGACTACATCCACGTCCAGGACGTCGCCGAGGGCCACGTGGTCGCCCTCGACGCGATCCTCGCCGACGAGCCGGGCGTGCACGCCTGGAACCTCGGCAGCGGTCAGGGCACGTCGGTGCTGGAGATGATCCACGCCTTCGAGCGCGCCAGCGGACGCGAGATCCCCTACGACGTCGTCGACCGCCGACCCGGCGACCTGCCCGCCTTCTGGGCCGACCCGAGCAAGGCCGAGCAGGAGCTGGGCTGGACGACCTCGCGCACCGTCGACGACATGTGCCGCGACACCTGGACCTGGCAGTCGCAGTACCCCCAGGGCTACGACGCCTGAACCTGACCGAGCGCAGCGAGGGAACGGTTCAGGCGGGTCGAGTGGTGCACGCCGAAGGCGTCCTGCTGTATCGAGACCACGAGAGCGTCCAGACCCCGCCGCCTCGAGGCGGTCGGCCTCCGAAAGGGCCTCGACCGGAGCGGACCCAGCGCCCCGACCGAGCCCCCGGGCCGTCATCCCGTTCTGGACACTTCCGGGGCACGGATCGGGGTCCAGATGCCCCGGAACTGTCCAGAACACGCGTTTTGACGAGTTCGTGTCGATCCCTCGCAGAGAAATCGACACGAAGTCGTCAGAACGCGTGGACCCGCAGCCGGGAGGCCCGATCGAGCCCGGCGCCCCCGTTCCGTCGAGGCCCTTTCGGAGGCCGCCCCCACGACGAGCTGCAGCAGCGCAGCCGCAGGACCTCAGACCCGACGGAGCGCGGCCGCAGGCCGAGAACGACCCGACGGAGCGCAGCCGCAGGACCTCACCGACCCGCCGCAGCGCAGCCGCAGGGACCTCAGACCCTCCGCTGCGCGATCGCGTACATCGCGATGCCCGCGGCCACGCCGGCGTTGAGGCTCTCCAGGCTCGAGGCCATGGGGATCGAGACCATCTGGTCGCACGTCTCGCCCACGAGGCGGGAGATGCCCTTGCCCTCGCTGCCGATCACGACGACGAGCGGACCGTCGGCGAGGTCGAGGTCGGGCAGAGCCACGTCGCCGTCGGCAGCGAGGCCGACGACCATGAGCCCGGCCTCCTGGTAGGCCTTGAGCTGACGGGTCAGGTTGGTGGCACGCGCCACGGGCACCCGCGCCGCCGCCCCGGCCGACGTCTTCCAGGCCGCGGCCGTCATCTGCGCGGCCCGACGCTCGGGGATGACGACGCCGTGGGCTCCGAAGCCCGACGCCGACCGCACCACGGCCCCGAGGTTCCGGGGGTCGGTGACACCGTCGAGCATGACGATGAGCGGCGGGACGCCCTGCTCGGCAGCACGCGCGAGCAGGTCGTCGGGGTGCGCGTAGTCGTAGGCGTTGAGCTTGGCGGCCACGCCCTGGTGCACGGCACCACCGGTGAGCTTGTCCATCTCGATGCGGCCGATCTCCAGCAGCGACACGTGCTGGTCGGCGGCCAGCTTGAAGATCTCGCGGATCCGCTCGTCGCGCTCGGCGCCCTCGGCGATGTAGAGCCCGGCCACCGGGACCTTCGCACGGAGCAGCTCGACGACGCTGTTGCGTCCGGCCACCCACTCCGGGCCACCGTCGCTGTTCTTGCGCTTGGGGCGCGCGGCCTCGCGCTTGTCGGTGGCGCGCGCCATCTTGTACGCCTTGTGGTTGGGGCGTTCCTCGGCACGCGGCGTGGGGCCCTTGCCCTCGAGGCCCTTGCGGCGTCGGCCGCCGGACCCGGCGGTGGGGTTGCCCTTGCCGGTCTTCTTGATCGCGCCTCGGCGCTGGCTGTTGCCGGCCATCATCGTCCCTTCACGGACCAGCGCGGACCTTGCGCCGTGTCCTCGATCTCGATGCCGGCCGCAGCCAGCTGGTCACGTACTCGGTCGGCGGTGGCGAAGTCCTTCGCCGCCCGCGCCTCCTGCCGCTGCTCGAGCAGGGCGTCGACGAGCGGCGCCAGGGCACCCTCGGCCGCGCCCGCCCCCGCACCCTGGGCCGACGTCCAGTGCTCGCCGAGCGGGTCGAGCCCGAGCACGTCGAGCTGCGCGCGCACCGTGGCCAGCACGGTGCGCAGCTCGGGGCCGTCGGCCGCCGACGCGAGCAGGGTGTTGCCCTGCGTGACGCCCGCCTGCAGCACCGCGAGCGCCGCCGGCACGCCCAGGTCGTCGTCCATGGCGGCGGCGAAGGCGTCGCCGACCTCACCTGGCTCGACGTCGCCGCCCGCCGCGCGCACGGCCTCGTCGGCCCGCCGCACGAAGCCCTCGATGCGCTCGAACGCCACGGCGGCCTCGGCGAGCGACTCCTCGGTGAACTCGATGATCGAGCGGTAGTGCGCCGCCACGAGGTAGTACCGCAGCGCGATGGCCGGCACCCGCTTGACGACCTCGCTCACCATGAGCGTGTTGCCGACGCTCTTGGACATCTTCGCGCCGCTGAGGTTGAGCATCGCGTTGTGCATCCACAGGCGCGCGAACGGCTGTCCGGCGGCGCGCGACTGGGCGATCTCGTTCTCGTGGTGCGGGAAGCGCAGGTCGAGCCCGCCGCCGTGGATGTCGAACTCGGTGCCGAGGTACTTGGCGGCCATCGCGGAGCACTCGAGGTGCCATCCCGGGCGCCCACGGCCCCACGGGGTGGGCCACGACGCCGACTCCGGGTCGCCGGGCTTGTGCCCCTTCCAGAGCGCGAAGTCGCGGGGGTCGCGCTTCCCGTCGGCCGGGGCGTCGGGGGCGGCCTGCATGTCGTCGACGCTCTGGTTGCTCAGCTCGCCGTAGTCGGCCCAGGAGCGGACGTCGAAGTAGACGTCACCCGATCCGTCCGCGGCGGGGTAGGCATGGCCGCGCTCGATCAGCGTCTCCATCAGCTCGATCATCTCGGGCACCACGCCCGTGGCGCGGGGCTCGTAGGTGGGCGGGCGGCAGCCCAGCACCTCGTAGGCGGCGTGCAGCGCCCGCTCGTTCTCGTAGGCCACCGCGAACCAGGGCCGGCCCTGCTCCTCGCCCTTGGCCAGGATCTTGTCGTCGATGTCGGTCACGTTCGCGACGATCGTGACGTCGTAGCCGGCGCGCTCGAGCCACCGGCGCAGGACGTCGAACACGACCTCCTTGCGGATGTGCCCGATGTGCGGCGGCCCCTGCACCGTGAGGCCGCAGTGGTAGATGCCGACCTTGCCGGGCACGACCGGGTCGAGGTCGCGCTGCTGCCGGGTGGCGGTGTCGTACAGGCGCAGGCTCACCCCCGGATCCTATCGGCCCGCCGGCACCGTTCCCGCCACGTGGATTCGCCACAACCGCCCCACGCACCCCAGGCGTCACCTACCCTCGGAGGATGCCTCTTCCCCTTCGGCATGCTGCTCGTCGACCGTCCACGGTCGTCGGCGCCGCTGTCACCGCACTCGTCACCTCGCTGGTGCTGCTTCCCGCGGCCCCGGCACAGGCCGCGTCCGACGCCTCCCTCATGACCCGCTGGTCCAGCTCGGCCGAGCTGTCGAAGGGCGCACGGGTGGCGACCACGGTCGCGTCGAACGAGGTGCGGCTCGGCAGCACGACCAACCGCTGGGGCTACGACGACCCGCACACCTCGGGAGCGGCCACGACCTACGAGTGGGGCTCCTGGACCAGCCCGTGGGCGTCCACGGGGTTCAAGGCGAAGGCCCTCGTGCCGTCGTGGAACGCGACCACGCCACGTGGCACCTGGATCCGCGTCGACGCCCGGGTCCGCTCCGGCTCCACCGTCGGCAGCTGGGACAGCGTCGGCGCCTGGGCCTTCAGCGCCTCCGACGTCAAGCGCACCTCCTACCCGGCTCAGTCCGACGACCTCGCGAAGATGAACGTCGACACGCTCATGGCCACCAAGGCCGGTGGCTTCGACGGCTACCAGCTGCGCGTCATGCTCTTCCGCAAGCCCGGCACCACGGGCTCCCCGACGCTGCAGTCCGCCGGCGCCATCGCCTCGACGTTCACGTCGCGCTCAGTGACCACGAGCCGCACGACGATGACGAAGACGGTCGAGCTGAAGGTCCCGAAGTACTCGCAGATGATCCACCGCGGCCACTACCCGCAGTTCGGCAACGGCGGCGAGGCCTGGTGCTCGCCGACCTCCACCTCGATGGTCCTCCGCTTCTTCGGCGACCGGCCGGGCACGCCCGACACCGGCGGCATCGCCGGCGCCGACCCGTGGGTCGACCACGCCGCGACCTACACGTACGACTACGCCTACGGCGGCGCCGGCAACTGGCCCTTCAACACGGCGTACGCCGGTCGCTTCGGCTTCGACGCGTTCGTCACCCGGCTGGCCAACCTGCGCGACGCCGAGGCCTTCGTGAAGGCCGGCATCCCCGTCGTCGCCTCGCTCGCGTGGTCGCGCGGCGGTCTGTCCGGGGCGCCCATCTCCTCGACCCCGGGCCACCTCATGGTGATCGTGGGCTTCACCTCGACCGGCAAGGTGATCGTCAACGACCCGGCCGCTCCGAGCAACACCTCGGTGCGTCGCGTGTACGACCGGGCGCAGTTCGAGAAGGCGTGGCTCGGTGGCAGCGGCGCGATCTCCTACGTGATCCGACCGACGAGCAAGAAGCTGCCACCGGACACCGCGCGCTGGTAGTCGGGCAGGATGCACCCATGAGCCTGCCCGACCTGCGCACCGGCATCGGCACCGACGTCCACCGCCTCGTGCCCGGACGCGCGATGTGGCTGGCCGGTCTCGAGTGGCCGGGTGAGGACGCCGGGCTCGAGGGGCACTCCGACGGCGACGCGGCGTGCCACGCGATGGTCGACGCCCTGCTCTCGGCCGCCGGCCTCGGCGACATCGGGTCGCGCTTCGGCACGGCCGATCCCCGGTTCGCGGGGGCCTCGGGCACGACCTTCCTGACCGAGACCGTGCGGCTGCTCGCCGACGCCGGGTTCGCCGTGCTCAACGTCGCCGTGCAGGTCGTCGGCAACACGCCCCGGCTCGGGCCGCGACGCGACGAGGCCCAGGCGCACCTCTCTGACGTCGTGGGCGCACCGGTGAGCATCTCCGCCACCACGACCGACGGCCTCGGCCTCACCGGGCGGGGCGAGGGCGTGGCCGCGATCGCCACCGCACTGGTCGCCCGGGCCTGAGCGCGACCCCGAGAACGACGACGGCCCCCGCCCGGAAGGGGCGAGGGCCGTCGAGGATCGATCGGCTCAGGAGGCGAGGACCTCGTCGAGCCGCAGCTCGGCCTTGTCCTCGTTGGTCTTCTCCGCGAGAGCCAGCTCGGAGACCAGGATCTGGCGAGCCTTGGCGAGCATGCGCTTCTCGCCGGCCGACAGGCCCCGCTCGTGGTCACGGCGCCACAGGTCGCGCACGACCTCGGCCACCTTGAGCACGTCGCCGCTGTGCAGCTTCTCCAGGTTCGCCTTGTAGCGACGCGACCAGTTGGTCGGCTCCTCGACGTGCTCGGCCCGCAGGACGCCGAACACGCGCTCGAGGCCGTCGGCGTCGACGACGTCGCGGACGCCCACGAGGTCGAGGTTGCAGGCAGGAACACGAACCACCAAGTCGTTCTGGGCAACGATGCGCAGGACCAGGTAGTCCCGCTCTTCCCCCTTGATCGTCCGCTTCTCGATGTCTTCGATGACTGCGGCCCCGTGATTGGGGTACACAACCGTCTCGCCGACAGTGAAAGTCATAAACGCGGCACCTTTCGTAGGTGATCAGTTTAACACGCGCCACGGACGGCTATTCCGGGCGTTCCAGGCTCCCGAGCGGTAGGTTCCGCCCGCTCCGATCGCCGCGGGGCCGGACCCCGGCAGGTCGCCGCGCTCCGATATGATCCGCACGACGACCCTCCCCGACGCAGAAGCAGGTGCCCGGTGCCCACCGTTCGCACGCGCCGTCTCACGGCCGCCAGCATGATCCTCGCCGCCTCGCTCGGCCTCTCGGCCTGCGGCACCGGGGGTGGCGCCGCCACCAACCAGCAGTACCAGCCCGGCATCGGCGCCAACCTGCGCACCGGCGACGTCCAGCTCTACAACGCGCTGCTCGTCGCCGGCAGCGACGACACGCTCGCCTTCTCCGCCGGCGTGCTCAACACGACCGACTCCCCGCAGACGCTCGAGTCGGTCACCATCACGCCGCTCGGAGGCTCCGGCTCCGTCACGGCCGACCCGGCCACCGACGTCGAGCTCGCGCCCCGCCAGCTCTTCACGATCGGTCGGGCCGGTGAGCTCGCCGGCATCGACGGCGCGACCCTCCCGGTCGGCCGTTACGCCGACGTCACCCTGACCTTCTCCGACGCGGGCGAGGTCGAGATCTCCGTCCCCGTCGTCGCACGCAACGCCAGCTACGCCGACGTCGCCGAGACCCCGCCGAGCGACACCACGGACGAGCAGCAGGCCACCGAGGAGGCCGCCGAGGCCGAGGAGAACCCGGCCGGCTGACCCCGCGGTACTCCCGGGACCGGACGGTGACCGGAGGCATCGACGCCTTCGTGCCCTCCCCCGCCCCGCCACGACGACAAGGGCCGCCCACGATCCCCCCGAGGATCGCGGACGGCCCTTCGTGCGGGCCCCGCAGGCGTCAGACGCCCGGTGCCAGCTCGCCGGTGACGAGGTAGACCACCCGGCGCGCCATGGAGACGGCGTGGTCGCCGATGCGCTCGTAGTAGCGGCCGAGGAGGGCGAGGTCGATCGCCGGCTCGATGCCGTGCTCCCAGGTCCCGCCGAGCAACGCCCGGAACAGGTCCTTGCGGAGACGGTCCATCTCGTCGTCGGTGTCCTCGAGCTTGGTGGCGGCGTCGATGTCGCGGTTGGCGACGATGCGCGACGCCGCGTGGATCATCTGGTCGGCCACCGAGGCCATCGCCATGATCGTGGGCTGCAGGGTGGTGGGCACGGCGACGTCGGGCATGCGCATGCGCGCCACCTTCGCCACGTGGACCGAGAGGTCGCCCATCCGCTGCAGGTCGGTCAGCATCCGCAGGGTGGCGACCAGCTGCCGCAGGTCGGTCGCGACCGGCTGCTGGGTGGCGAGGAGGAGCAGAGCACGCTCCTCGATCTCCTCGGTGGACTCATCGATCTGCTTGTCGCCGGCGATCACCTGCTCGGCGAGCGGGCCGTCGGCGTTGAGCAGGGCGGCAGTGGAGGCAGCGACAGCCTTGCGGACGGTCCCGGTCAGCTGGACCAGGTCGTCGACGATCGTGTCGAGCTGCTCGTAATACGCATCACGCATGAGAGGGACCCTAGGAGAAGCCGGTGAACGGATGGCGACGCCTGGTGAACGAGGTGTGAACAGCCGCAGAAAGGCGCACGTCAGAGGGGGTTCGGGCACGGGTGGCTGCTCACGATGGGCCTAGCATCGGGGCGTGGACATCAGTGCGGGTCTCGTCGTCGCCGGTGCCGTGGGCACCGCCCTCGGTGCCGCGGTGACCTTCCTGTGGCTGTTCAGCGAACGCCGCCAGAACGCCGTTCCCGACGAGCCGACTCCCCTCGTGCCCCCGGGCGCGGAGGCCGTGCTGTCGGTCCTGTCGTCGACCACCGTCCTGCTGGGCCCGTCCGACGAGGTGCTGCAGGCGTCGGCCCCGGCCGTGGCGCTCGGCATCGTGCGCGACAACCGCATCGAGTCCGAGGACATCCGCGGCCTCGTCCAGCAGGTACGTCGCGACGGTCAGGTGCGTGAGTCCAACCTGACCCTGCAGCGCCGACGCGGGACCCCCGCCCACGTGCAGGTCCGCGTCGCCCCTCTCACGTCGCGGCTGATCATCGTGCTCGCGCTGGACCGCACCGACCAGCAGCGGGTCGAGAACATCCGCCGCGACTTCGTCGCGAACGTCAGCCACGAGCTGAAGACACCGGTGGGTGCGCTCAACCTGCTGGCCGAGGCCGTCTCCGAGGCCAAGGACGACCCGGAGTCGGTCGTGCGGTTCGCCTCGCGCATGCAGACGGAGAGCGAACGTCTCACCCGGCTGGTGCAGCAGATCATCGACCTGTCGCGCCTGCAGAACGACGTCGCCAGCGAGGACGCGGCCACCGTGAAGGTCGACGAGCTCGTCGCCGAGGCCTGCGAGCACTCGGCCACGGAGTCCGAGCGCAAGCAGATCGAGATCGCGCGGTCGGTCGAGCCTGACCTGATGGTCCACGGCGACCGCGCCCAGCTCCACGCCGCCGTCAGCAACCTGGTCGAGAACGCCGTGACCTACAGCCCCGAGGGCTCCAAGGTGGCGGTGACCGCCGCGCTCGACGGTGACGACGTGCGCATCAGCGTGGCCGACAACGGCATCGGCATCGCCGGGCCCGAGCTCGAGCGCATCTTCGAGCGCTTCTACCGCGTCGACCCCGCCCGCGCCCGCGCCACGGGCGGCACGGGGCTCGGCCTGTCCATCGTCAAGCACGTGGCCGCCAGCAACGGCGGCTCCGTGGACGTCTGGAGCGAGCCCGGCGCTGGCTCCACCTTCACGCTGGTGCTCCCCCGCTTCCAGCACGACCTCGATGAGGAGATCCCGTGACACGAGTGTTGGTCGTCGAGGACGAGACCAGCTACAGCGAAGCGCTGTCGTACGTCCTGCGCAAGGAGGGGTTCGACGTCGCGATCGCCGAGACGGGACCCGACGCCCTGACCGAGTTCGAGCGCAACGGCGCCGACATCGTGCTGCTCGACCTGATGCTGCCCGGGCTGCCCGGCACCGAGGTGTGCCGTCAGCTGCGACAGACGTCGAGCGTGCCGATCATCATGGTGAGCGCCAAGGACACCGAGGTCGACAAGGTGGTGGGCCTCGAGCTCGGCGCCGACGACTACGTCACCAAGCCGTACTCGCCGCGCGAGCTGGTGGCCCGCATCCGCGCGGTCCTGCGCCGCGGCGCGACCGACGAGATCGACGACGACGCCGTGCTCGAGGCGGGCCGCGTGCGCATGGACGTCGAGCGCCACCTGGTGTCGGTCGACGGCGAGACCGTGCGACTGCCGCTCAAGGAGTTCGAGCTGCTCGAGTTCTTCCTGCGCAACCCCGGCCGGGTCCTCACCCGAGGCCAGCTCATCGACCGCGTGTGGGGCGCCGACTACGTGGGCGACACCAAGACGCTCGACGTCCACGTCAAGCGCCTGCGGGCCAAGATCGAGCCCGACCCCGCCAACCCCGCCACCCTCACCACCGTCCGCGGCCTGGGCTACAAGCTCGACGCCTGAGCGTCCCGTCCGGCCGACAACCTGGCGCGCATGTCCACCGAGCGCGAGCAGAGGCGGCTGTTCCGCAGGGCGATGCGTACGGGCCAGGCGCCGGGCGGGCTCGACGGGGACCGGTGGCTGCCCGTCGTCCGTCGTCGCGCGACCCTGCTCCGCCTGGGCCGGCCGGCCCAGGCAGCGCTCTGGTCCGTCGTGCTGGCCATGCTGGTGCTCGTCGTGGTGCTGGGCCTGCTGGGTCCTGTCCCCGTGCTGGTCTGGTTCGGGACCGTGATGCTGGCACTGTCCGTCACCTTCGCCCTGCTGCTCGATCGCGTCTGGGTGCGCGCCACCCAGTCGGTCGAAGCCCTGCTGTCCGTCCTGGAGCGCGCGGAACGACGCTGAGGACCACGCCGTCGGCGGAAGGGTCAGCGGCCCTGGTTCGCCACCGCGGCGATGGCGTCGGCGGCGGCGTCGGGGTCGAGGTACTGGCCGCCCTTCGTGACGGGCTTGAGGTCGTCGTCGAGCTCGTAGACGAGCGGGATGCCGGTGGGGATGTTGAGGCCGACGACCTCGTCCTCGCCCAGGCCGTCGAGGTGCTTGACCAGGGCGCGCAGCGAGTTGCCGTGCGCCGTCACGAGCACGGTCCGGCCGTCGAGCAGGTCGGGGAGGACGCTGTCGTACCAGTACGGGAGCATCCGGTCGAGCACGTCGGCGAGGCACTCGGTGCGCGGCAGGAGCTCGTCGGGCAGCGCCGCGTAGCGGGCGTCCTTGGCCTGCGAGAACTCGCTGTCGTCGTCGAGCGCCGGCGGCGGGGTGCTGTAGGAACGGCGCCAGGTCATGAACTGCTCCTCGCCGTACTCCTCCAGGGTTGCCTTCTTGTCCTTGCCCTGCAGTGCGCCGTAGTGACGCTCGTTGAGCCGCCACGAGCGCTTGACCGGGATCCAGTGCCGGTCGATGCCGTCGAGCACGATCTGCGACGTGCGGATGGCCCGACGCAGCAGCGACGTGTGCGACACGTCGGGGGCGATGCCGGCGTCGGCCAGCAGCGTGGCCCCGCGGTGGGCCTCCTCCACGCCCTGCTCGTTGAGGTCGACGTCGACCCAGCCGGTGAACAGGTTCTTCGCGTTCCACTCGCTGTGCCCGTGGCGCAGGAGGACGAGCGTGTAGGTCATGGCGACGACCCTACCGCCAGCCCGTCCCTGCGTTTCGGACAGTTCCGGGGCATCCGGACCCGCCCGAGTGCCCCGGACGTGTCCAAGACGGGGCTACGCGTCGCGCCACTCGCGGTGGATCTGGTGGAGCGCCTGCACGTAGTCGTCCTGCGACTGGGTACCGGCGAGGGTCCACCGGTTCTCGACGACGACGTAGGGGAGCTGCGTCACGCCGAGGGACCGCGCCGTCTCGTCCTGGGTGCGGACCGCATCGGCGTACTCGTCGCTCGCCAGCAGGGCGTCGGCCGTCTCGAGGTCGAGCCCGACGAGAGCCGCCCGACTGGACAGCACGAGCGGGTCCGCGAGGTCGGCACCCTCTAGCAGGTGGGCCCGCCAGAGCTGGTGGGCGAGCTCGCGCTGCAGCCCCGGCCCCGCCTCGTCGGCCCAGGTGAGGAGCCGCCAAGCGTCGAGGCTGTTGGCCTCGACCGCCTCGGCGAGGTTGAGCTCGATGCCGCTGATGCGAGCAGCCGCGGTCACCTGCGCGTCAACGAGGTCGACCTTGTCGTCGCCCCCGAGCCGCTCGGCCAGGACCGCGCGCAGCGGTCTGCCCGAGCTGGGCGCGTCGGGCTCCAGGAGCCGGGCGCGGAAGGACACGTCGAGCGGCTCCCCCGTGAGGATCGTGAACATCCCGGCCGCGCGCTCGAAGCGCGTCACCCCGACGTACGACCACGGGTCCGTCACGTCGCAGAACACCAGAGCCTTCACGGCACCAACGCTACGTGAGCGGCCCGACTCCGGTCACGGTGACCGCGGGCGACGCTCGCCTAGCCCATCGCACGAGCCAGGCGAGACCGTTCCCGGATGCTGGACCCGGCGCCACCCGGCGTCGGCGCGCCATACGGTCACTCCTCGTGATCCGTCCTCCCGCGCCGTCGCGCTGGCTGCCACCCGTCGCGACGTTGGTGGTCGTGCTGACGGCGTGGACGCTGGTGGCTGCGGCCGACGTGGTGCGTCCGGCCTACCTGACGCCGAGCCCGCTGGAAGTGTGGGACGCGTTCGTGCGCGCCAACACCGACCACGCGATCGGTGGTGGCGTCGACCGGGTCGTGCGGGGCGAGGAGGGCTACTACCTGTGGGAGCACCTGCTGGTGAGCCTGCAGCGGATCGGTGGCGGGCTCGCCCTGGCCATCCTCGTCGGCATCCCCCTCGGCCTGACGATGGGCACCGTTCCCTGGTTCTCGCGGGTCGTCGGCCCGTACGTCGACTTCCTGCGGTCGCTGCCGCCGTTGGCCTACCTCGGCTTCCTCGTGGCGTGGTTCGGCATCGGTGACACGTCGAAGGTGTCGCTGCTGTTCCTCGCCGCGTTCCCGCCGATCGCGCTCGCGACCCTCAACGGTGTCCGCGGCGTGCGCGACGACCAGGTGAACGCCGTCCGGTCGCTCGGCGCCACGCGGCGTCAGACCATCACCACCGTGATCCTCCCCGCGACCCTGCCCGACGTGCTCAGTGGTCTCCGTGTCGCCGTCGGCTTCGCGTGGACCACCGTCGTGGCCGCCGAGCTGGTCAACGGACTGCCGGGCATCGGGGGCCTGGCCTACCTCTCGGGAACGCAGAACAAGATCGCCCTGTCGATCGCCTGCATCATCGTCATCGGCCTCACCGCGATCGCCCTTGACGCACTCATCCGCACCGTCGAGAAGAAGCTCGTCCCCTGGCGAGGAAAGGCCTGACCATGAAGACCCCCCTCCTGTCCCGCACCCCCGTCGCCGCCGCGCTGGCCGCCGTCGTGGCCACCCTCGGCCTCACGGCCTGCGGCGTCGGCGGCGAGACCACGCAGGCGTCCGCCGACGCGTGTCCGTTCGAGGCCGACGAGTCCGTCGACACGACCGTGCGCATCGGCTACCAGAAGATCCCCAACGGCGACGTCGTCGTGAAGGACCAGAGGATCCTCGAGAACTGCCTGCCGAACGCCACCATCGAGTGGAGCAACTTCGCGTCCGGCGGCGACGTCGTGCAGGCCTTCGGCGGCGGCAGCCTCGACATCGGCCTCGCCGGCTCCTCGCCAAGCACCAAGGCGCTGTCGGCCCCGCTCGACCTGCCCGTCTCGGTCATCTGGGTGCACGACGTCATCGGCTCCGCCGAGTCGCTCGCCGTGCGCGGGGGCGAGGCCACCGACATCGCCGGACTCAAGGGCAAGACCATCGCCACCCCGTTCGGCTCCACGGCGCACTTCTCCCTCCTGCAGGCCATCGCCGACGCCGGCGAGGACGCCTCCGACTACAAGCTGGTCAACTCCGAGCCCGAGCAGATCGCCCCGACCTGGTCGCGCGGCGACATCGACGCCGCGTGGATCTGGGACCCGACGCTGAGCGAGCTGAAGAAGGACGGCGGGAAGGTCATCCTCACGAGCGAGGACACGGCGAAGGCGGGCAAGCCGACGTTCGATCTCGCGATCGCCGACGACTCCTTCATCGAGGACAACCCCGAGGTCCTGGCCGTGTGGGCGAAGGCGCAGGACTACGCGGTCAAGCAGATCAAGAGCGACCCGGAGAAGGCCGCCGAGAGCGTGGCCGTCGAGGTGGGCGTGACCGCCGCGGAGGCGCAGAAGCAGTTCGAGGGCTTCGTGTTCCTCGACGCCTCTCAGCAGGTGGGCGCCGACTACCTGGGCGGCAAGCTCGGACAGGACCTCTTCACCACGGCCGAGTTCCTGCTCACGCAGGACGGCATCGCGGAGGTCGCGCCCGAGTCCGACTACGCCGACGGCGTCGACCCCGGACCGGCGGAGGCCGCCGCCGGTGAGTGAGCGCCACGACCTCGCCGTCACCGTCGCGGGTCTGGAGCAGGAGTTCCGGACCCGCGACGGGTCGGTGCGCGCGATCGACCGGATCGACCTGACGATCGAGCCGGGAGAGCTCGTGACCCTCGCGGGACCCTCGGGCTGCGGCAAGACGACGCTGCTGCGCCTCCTCGCTGGCTTCGTCGAGCCGACGCGCGGCACCGTCGAGGTCGGCGGTCGGCCCGTGCGCGGCCCGGGTCGCGAGCGCGGCGTCGTGTTCCAGCAGCCGACGCTCTACCCGTGGCTCGACGTGCGGGACAACGTGGCCCTCGGCCCGAAGGTGCGCGGCGTCGCGAAGGCCGAGCGGCACCGCACCGCCGAGCGCTACCTCGAGCTCGTCGGACTGTCCGACGTCGCGGGCCTGCGCCCCTACGAGCTGTCGGGCGGCATGCAGCAGCGCGCGCAGATCGCCCGCGTGCTCACGAACGACCCCGAGATCGTCCTCATGGACGAGCCCTTCGGTGCGCTCGACGCCCTCACCCGCGAGCGCCTGCAGGAGGAGCTGCTGACGATCTGGCGCGAGACGGGCAAGACCATCTTGTTCATCACCCACGGGGTCGACGAGGCCGTGTTCCTCGGTTCGCGCGTCCTCGTGATGAGCCCGCGTCCCGGCCGTATCGTGCTCGACGAGTCGGCCCGCTTCTCCACCAGCAGCCGCAAGGTGGCCCCGGCGGACCTGCGCGCCCTGCCCGAGTTCACCGCGCTCACCACGAAGGTGCGCGAGGCGATCTCGCACCCCTGATCTGAGGCGCTCGGTGACTTGCCCGGGCAGGGATTCTCCCTTCTCGTGGACCGTCCCACGCCGAGGGAGAATCGTCGACCGCCCGAGCGTCACGCCGCCCGTCGGACGCACGATCCTGCCTTCGCGCGCGAGAACCCGAACGATGCTGCGTTTCCTGCGGGATCTCGTGGCGAACGCAGCATCCTTCGAGCTCGGACGCGAGAACGCAGAATCTTGCGTGGGCCGGGCCGCACCCCGCGTGCTCGCCCGACACCGGACCCCTCAGCCGGTCGAGGCCCTTTCGGACGCCACCGCGACTCTCAGCCACAGCGACGCGGCAGCGAGCGAGAGCCCGATCGACCGCCGCAGCAGCAGGCGAAGGCCCGGCCGAACGACGCAGCAGCAAGCGAGGGCCCACCCGACCGACGCCGCCCGACGAACCGCCCGTCAGTCCTTCGGGCGCAGGTGCTCGAAGGCGGCCAGGTTGGCCGTCGACTCGCCGCGGGACTCGCGCCACGCCCACTCCTTGCGGATGGACGAGGCGAAGCCGAGCTCGAGGATCGTGTTGAACGAGTCGTCCGACGCCGAGAGCACGGCGCCGAGGAGACGGTCGACCTCGTCGGCCGTGACCGAGTGCAGCGGCAGCCGGCCGTCGAGGTAGACGTCGCCCGCGGAGTCGATGGCGAACGCGACGCCGTACAGCTTGAGGTTGCGCTCGAGCAGCCAGCGGTAGACGCCCTCGTGGTTCTCGTCGGGGTTGCGCGCGACGAAGGCGTGCACGCCCAGCGTGTGCCGGCCGACGTCGAGGCGCGTCGTGGTCTTGAGCTTGCGCTCCCCCGGCAGGTCGACCTCGACCACGGTGAGGCCGTGCCGCACGTGGTCGAGCCCGGCTGAGGCCACCGCGTCGAGGATCACCTCGAGCGCCTGGCGCTGGTCGGTCGTCAGGTCGGCGCTCATGTCCTCACGCGTCCTTCGTCGTCCCGTTGTCGCCGGCCCGCTCGTCGAAGGCCCGGGCGTAGACCTCCAGCACCCGGTCGACGGTCGCGTCCCAGCCGAAGCCCGTCGCGTGCGCCACCGCCTTCTGGCCCAGGGCGTCGCGATGGGCCCGGTCGGTGAGCAGCGGGTGCAGCGCGTCGGCGTAGTCCCGCGGGTCGTGGCCGTCGACCAGCACACCGCTCACGCCGTCGGCGACCGCCGTCGACAGACCCCCGACGCGCGCGGCGACGACCGGGGTGCCGCAGGCCTGGGCCTCGATCGCGACGAGCCCGAACGACTCGTTGTACGACGGCACGCAGACCACGTCGGCGGCGGCGTACCAGCCGGCCAGCTCCGCCTGGGTGACCGCCGGCTCCAGCCGGACGACGTCGGCGATCCCGAGGTCGTCTGCCAGCTCGACGAGAGAGGTCGGACGATCCAGCCCGCTGCCCGAGGCACCGCCGACGACCACCACCTGGAGCCGCTCCCGCAGCGCCGGGTCGCGATCGATCATGACGGCAGCCGCGCGCAGCACCACGTCGGGAGCCTTCAACGGCTGGATGCGGCCGGCGAAGAGCAGCACCGCGGCGCCGTCGGGAAGGCCGAGAAGCGTGCGGGACTCGTCGCGGCGCCCGCTGCGGAACACCTCGAGGTCGACCCCGGGATGGACGACGTCGACCCGGTCCGGCGCGGCACCGTACAGGTCGACGAGCTCGCGCCGCTCCTCCTGCGTGTTGGCCACCAGCCGGTCCGCGATGCGCACGATCTCCTCCTCGCCCGCGACGCGGCCGATCGGCTCGGCCCGGTCGCCCTCGGCGAGGTGGGCGTTCTTGACCTTCGCCATCGTGTGCATCGTGTGCACGAGCGGCACGTCCCATCGCTCGGCCGCGACCGTCCCGACCTGGCCGGACAGCCAGTAGTGGCTGTGGACGAGGTCGAAGTGGTCGGGGCCGGCCACGACCTCGGCCCGCAGGACGTCGCGCACGAAGCCGCACAGCTGGCTGGGCAGGTCGTCCTTGGTGAGTCCCTCGAACGGTCCGGCCGTCACGTGCCGCACCACCACACCGGGCGCGGCCTCGACCACGGGCGGGAGGTGTCGCGACGTGGCCCGCGTGAACACCTCGACCTCGACGCCGCGCCGGGCGAGGCGACGGGCCAGCTCGAGCACGTAGACGTTCATCCCGCCGGCGTCGCCGCTGCCCGGCTGCTCCAGGGGCGACGTGTGCGCCGAGAGCATGGCCACGCGGCGGGGTCGGCGGGAGGTCGTCACCGGACCATCTTGACGCTCCCCGCCCACCTCCGCAGCGAGAGGGGCGCGCCGTCGACGTCGACACCGGTGCGACGATGGCGTCATGGTCGAGCAGAGTCCCGCCCCGTCCCAGCAGGTTGGCCGTCCCGTCGCCGTCGTCACCGGCGCCAGCAGCGGCATCGGCGCCGCGAGCGCACGGCACCTCGCAGCCGCGGGCTACCGCGTCGTCTGCGCCGCGCGCCGCGCCGATCGCATCCAGGCCCTCGCCGCCGAGATCGACGGCATCGCCGTGCCCTGCGACGTGACCGATGCCGAGCAGGTGCGAGCGCTCGCCGAGGCCGCGGGTCCCGCGGTGAGCCTGCTCGTCAACAACGCCGGTGGCGCCCTGGGCCTGGACCCCGTGGAGCACGCCGACGCCGAGGACTGGCGGCGCATGTACGAGATCAACGTGATCGGCACCCTGCAGGTCACCCGGGCCCTGCTCCCCGCGCTCGAGGCCAGCGGCGCCGGCACCATCCTCAACGTCGGGTCCACCGCCGGGCGCATCGCCTACGAGGGCGGCGGCGGGTACACGGCGGCCAAGCACGGGGTCGCGGTGATGACCGAGACGCTCCGCCTCGAGCTCCTGGGCCGTCCCGTGCGCGTGTGCGAGGTCGCCCCCGGGATGGTGCGCACCGAGGAGTTCGCGCTCACGCGGTTCGACGGCGACGCCGAGCGGGCGGAGGCCGTGTACGCCGGTGTCGACGAGCCGCTCACGGCCGACGACGTGGCCGACGTGGTGGCGTGGATCGCCACCCGACCGCAGCACGTGAACGTCGACCTCGTGGTCGTCAAGCCGATCGCGCAGGCGTCGCAGCACAAGGTGCACCGGACCTCCTGAGAGCTGCGACCCCCGACACGCAGCGACCCCCGACACCTCGAGGTGTCGGGGGTCGCTGCGCATGCGGCGGGTGTCAGTGCACGACGACCGGAGGCCGGTCCTCGTCGGCGAGGAGCTTGGACTCCTCGCGCTTGCGCGGCATGAACGCGACCGGCACGAGCGCCACGACGATGAGCGCGAGCGCCACGAGGTAGGTGCTGTGGAACGCGTCGGCCATGTCCTGCAGGACGGTGGCCTGGAACCCGTCGCCGAGCCGTTGGGCGACCTCCAGGGCCTCCTGCGGCGGTGGGGTGCCGGTCCGCTCGGCCTCGCCGATCGCCTGGCCGGCCGTGACCGCGGCGGAGTCCTTGAACCCGTTGGTCAGCAGCACCGTCATGATGGCGACGCCGATGGAGCTGGCCACCTGCTGCACCACGTTGATGAGCGTGGAGCCGCGGGCCACGTCGTGCGCCTTGAGCGTCTTGAGCGCGGAGGTGAAGATCGGCATCATCGTGCCACCCATGCCGAGGCCCATGACGAACAACCAGCCCATGATGTGCCACAGCGGGGTGTTCGGATCCGTGCTCGTCGCGAGTCCCACGACACCGACGATGATGCCGACGAAGCCGAACGGCACGATCCGGCCGATCGGCATCCTGTCGACCAGGGTGCCGGCGATCGGCATGGTCAGCATGGCGCCCAGTCCCTGCGGCGCCACGAGGAGGCCGGCCTTGAGGACGCTCTCGCCACGAACCTGCTGGAAGTAGGTCGGCACCAGCAGCAGCGCACCGAAGAACGCACCGACGAACAGGAACATGGTGATCGTCGAGACCGCGAGGTTGCGGTCCTTGAACAGCCGCAGGTCGAGCAGCGGGTGCTTCGGCCGGAAGGCCCAGAAGACGAAACCGATGATCAACAGGGCGCCGACGATCGCAGGCACGAGCACCCGGGTCGACTCCACGGTGCCGGTCTCGGGGATCGAGGAGACACCGAACAGGAAGAGCGCGAGGCCCGGGGACATCAGCAGCATCCCGATGAAGTCGAACGACTCGCTCGGCTCGGCCTCGTCCTTCGGCAGGATGATCTGCGCGTAGACGAGCGCCGCGAGGCCGAGGGGCAGGTTGATCAGGAAGATCCAGTGCCACGAGGCGATCTCGATGAGCCAGCCGCCGAGGATCGGACCCATGATCGGGCCGAGGAGCATCGGGATGCCCAGGATGGCCATGAGGCGCCCCATGCGGTGCGGGCCGGCGGCCCGGGTCATGATCGTCATGCCCAGCGGCATCAGCATGCCGCCGCCGAGGCCCTGGAGGACGCGGAAGGCCACGAGCGACTCGATGCTCCAGGCCGTGGCGCACAGCACCGAGCCGATGGTGAACAGGCCGATCGCGGCCATGTAGAGGCGCTTGGTTCCGAAGCGGTCGGCCGCCCAGCCCGTGAGCGGGATGACCGCGGCGAGCGCCAGCGTGTAGCCGGTCACGGACCACGCGACGGTGGACAGCTCGGAGACGTCGAACGCCTCCTGGAACGTCGGCAGGGCCACGTTCACGACGGTGATGTCGAGGATCGACATGATGGCGCCGAGGACGACGACACCGGCGATCTTCAGGATGTCCGGGGTGATGCGGTCGTCGTCCGGGATGGAGGGTGCCGCACCGACGGCGGTCTGGTCAGACATGGTCTTCCTTCTCTGGCAGTCGCAAGGCGTCGCTCGCGAGGATCTGGCCGAGGATCCTGTGCAGGTCTTCGGCGTGCTGGGGGTCGAGCCGGTCCGCGACGACGCGCAGGGCCCGACGCTTGTGCTCCATCTGCTCGTCCACGAAGTCGAAGCCGTGCTTGGTGAGGCCCACGAGCTTCACCCGACGGTCCTCCGGACTCTCGTGGCGCTCGAGGGCGCCGAGCTTGACGAGCTGGTCGACGGTGCGACCTGAGGCAGCCACCGAGAGTCCGATGGCTGTCGCGATCTCGTTGATCGCGAGGGGGCGGTCGGCGTGGGCGACGGTGAACATCGCTCGCGCCTGCGTCATGGAGAGGTCGAGCTCGACGAGCTGGTCGAGGCCCTCGGAGTGCACACAGCTCATGAGTCTCTGGACGAACGCCTCCAGGCGCTCGTGCACCGCTCCGCGTTCGATGGTCACCGGAAGATGCTAACGCACATGCAACCATTGTGATCACGCGATGATTGTGATCTGCATCTAGTTTCGACGCTGGTGCCGCCATGTGGCAGGAGCACGTCCACCGGCCGACTAGACTTCTGGGGGCCCTCCGGCCTCAGCCGGCCCCGGCTCCCCTGTCATCCAGCGCGAGGAACTCCCTGCATGTCCACCCGTCTCGATCTGCGCAACGTCGCGATCGTCGCCCACGTCGACCACGGCAAGACCACCCTCGTCGACGCCATGCTCCAGCAGCAGGGTGCCTACACCGACCACCAGGAGGTCACCGACCGGGTCATGGACTCCGGCGACCTCGAGCGCGAGAAGGGCATCACGATCCTCGCGAAGAACACCGCCGTCCGCTACGCGGGCCCCGGTGCTCCTGAGGGCGGCGTGACGATCAACATCATCGACACCCCCGGCCACGCCGACTTCGGTGGTGAGGTCGAGCGCGGCCTGTCCATGGTCGACGCCGTGGTCCTGCTCGTCGACGCGTCCGAGGGCCCACTGCCCCAGACGCGCTTCGTGCTGCGCAAGGCGCTCGCCGCGAAGATGCCGGTCATCCTCGTGGTCAACAAGGTCGACCGTCCCGACTCGCGCATCGCCGAGGTCGTCGACGAGACCTACGAGCTGTTCCTCGACCTGCTGCCCGAGGACGCCGGTGACGACGCCCTCGACTTCCCCGTCGTCTACGCGTCGGCCCGCGCCGGTCGTGCCTCGCTGAACAAGCCCGACGACGGCGGCCTGCCCGACAACGAGAACCTGGTCCCGCTGTTCCAGACGATCATGGACGCCGTGCCGGCCCCCGAGTACACCGAGGGCGCGCCGCTGCAGGCGCACGTCACGAACCTCGACTCCTCGCCCTTCCTCGGCCGCCTCGCGCTGGTCCGCGTCAAGGAGGGCACGCTCAAGAAGGGCCAGCAGGTCGCGTGGATGAAGCGCGACGGCTCGGTCGAGCGGGTCAAGGTCACCGAGCTGCTCATCACCGAGGCGCTCGAGCGCAAGCCCGGCGAGTCCGCCGGTCCGGGCGACATCGTCGCCATCGCCGGCATGGCGAGCATCAACATCGGCGAGACGCTGGCCGACCCGGAGAACCCGGTCGCCCTGCCGCTGATCCACGTCGACGAGCCGGCCATCTCCATGACGATCGGCACCAACCAGTCGCCGCTCGCCGGCCGCGAGAAGGGCACGAAGGTCACGGCCCGCCTCGTCAAGGACCGTCTCGACGCCGAGCTCATCGGCAACGTGTCGATCCGCGTGCTGCCCACCGACCGCCCCGACGCGTGGGAGGTGCAGGGTCGTGGCGAGCTGGCCCTCGCGATCCTCGTCGAGCAGATGCGGCGCGAGGGCTACGAGCTCACCGTCGGCAAGCCGCAGGTGGTCACCAAGGAGATCGACGGCAAGCTGCACGAGCCCGTCGAGCGCCTGACCATCGACGCGCCCGAGGAGTACCTCGGCACCATCACGCAGCTGCTGGCCGTCCGCAAGGGCCGCATGGAGCAGATGATCAACCACGGCACCGGCTGGGTCCGCATGGAGTTCCTGGTCCCCGCCCGCGGCCTGATCGGCTTCCGCACGGAGTTCCTCACCGACACCCGCGGCACCGGCATCGCTCACCACATCTCCGAGGGCTACGAGCCCTGGTTCGGCGAGATCTCGACCCGCCCGTCGGGCTCGCTCGTGGCCGACCGGGCCGGTGCGGTCACCTCGTTCGCGATGACCAACCTGCAGGAGCGCGGCGTGCTGTTCGTCGAGCCCGCCACCGAGGTCTACGAGGGCATGATCGTCGGCGAGAACTCCCGTGACGACGACATGGACGTCAACATCACCAAGGAGAAGAAGCAGACCAACATCCGCTCGGCGACGTCGGACAACTTCGAGAAGGTCATCCCGCCGAAGCGCCTGTCGCTCGAGCAGTGCCTGGAGTTCTGCCGTGAGGACGAGTGCGTGGAGGTCACCCCCACCCACGTGCGCATCCGCAAGGTGATCCTGAACGCCTCCGAGCGCGCCCGCGCCGCGAAGTCGCGCCGCTGACGCACCTCGCCCGTCGAACGGGGCACCTCCCACCCGGGAGGTGCCCCGTTCGCATGCCTCCCCGGCCGACGACGTGCTCCCGTCCCGGACACGTGCGGGGCGTTCGCGACCTGCTGAGTCACCCGGAAGTGTCCGAGACGGAGGGACGGGTCAGGCCTCCTGCAGGTACTCCAGCTGGGCGCGGACGCTGAGCTCGGCGGCGTCCCACAGGACGGGGTCGACGTCGGCGTAGACGTGCTCGACGACGGCGCGCGGGGTCGTGCGACCGGCCTCGACCGCGGCGCGCACCTGGTCCAGGCGTTCCTGCCGGTGGTCGACGTACTGGTCGAGCACCGCGGCGGCGTCGTCCACGACAGGTCCGTGGCCGGGCAGGAGGCGACCGGCGGTGCCCTCCTCGACCAGCTGGCGCAGCTTGGCGAGGGAGTCGAGGTAGGGCCCGAGGGCGCCGTCGGGGTGGGCCACCACGGTGGTGCCGCGCCCCAGGACCGTGTCACCGGTGAGCACCGACGGCTCGTCGAGCAGGCGCAGGCAGGCGGAGTCGCGGGTGTGGCCCGGCGTCGGCACCACCTCCAGGCGCAGGCCGTCGACGTCGATCTCCTCGCCGTCGACGAGGGGCGGCGCGTCCGAGCAGAACCGCTCGGACACCGCACGCGCCGGCGCCCCGGTCCGCTCGCCGAACGTGGCGAAGGCATCGGTGTGGTCGCCGTGGTGGTGCGTGTACAGGACGAGGGCCACCTCGCCGGCGACCTCGAGCACGGCGTCGAGGTGGGCCGCGTCGTCGGGGCCGGGGTCGACGACGACCGACCGGGCGGCGCCGGGCTCCCGCAGGATCCACGTGTTGGTGCCCTCGAGCGTCATGATGCCCGGGTTGTCGGCCCGCACGACCGACGCACGCTCGGTCACCGTCACAGCGTCAGCCATGGGTCTCCTCCTCGATCGGGTTGTCGAGGAACCACTCCCCGTCGACGTTCACCAGCTTCGGCTCGATGGGCCGGATCTCGCGCGACGCGGCCTCGTCCACGACGCCGGCGGGGTCGACCCGCACCAGCTCGCGGCAGGTGATCCAGGTCGGCGGCAGCATGGCCGCCTCCCCCGCCTTGACCTTCTCGAGGACCGACGCGATCGGGGCCCACACCGCGCGGTCGGCCTCACCGGGCAAGGTGCCCACGCTCTGCCCCCGCGGGACGGCCGCGACGAAGAACCGGGTGTCGTACCGACGTGGCTCGAAGGCCGGGGTGATCCAGTGCGCCCACGCGCCGAGCAGGTCCGAGCGGAGCACCAGACCTCGGCTGCCCAGGAAGTCGCCGAAGCTCAGCTCGCCGGCGTCGAGGTCGAGCCGGGCCTTCTGCAGCTCCGGGGAGGACGTGTCGGCCACGACCGACCCGGCGTCGGTGCCGGCGAACAGGATCCCGGACTCCTCGAAGGTCTCGCGCACCGCGGCCACCACCAGCGCCCGCGCCGTGTCGGGGTCGCACCCCAGCCGGTCGCCCCACTGGCTCGACGTCGGCCCCGCCCAGCCGACGACCTCGCGGTCGGACTCCTGGAGCCCACCGCCGGGGAAGACGTACATGCCCGGCGCGAAGGCCATCGACGCCTGGCGCCGCAGGAGGTAGGTCTCGGGACCACCGGCACTGGGCCTCAGCAACGCGATGGTCGCGGCGTCGCGCGTCGGCGCGGCCGTGCCGTCCCACGTCGCCACGCGGTCACGGAACGACGCCGGCATGGGCACCCGCACGGTCAGCCGACCTCGACCACGAGCTCGACCTCCACCGGTGCGTCGATCGGCAGCACCGGCACGCCCACCGCGCTGCGTGCGTGCACGCCGGCCTCGCCGAACACGTCGCCGAGCAGCTCGCTCGCGCCGTTGGCCACGACCGGCTGCCCCGTGAAGTCGGGCGTGCTGGACACGAACACCGTGACCTTCACGATCCGCACGACGTCGTCGAGCGAGCCGACGACGGACTTCACGGCGGCGAGCGCATTGAGGGCGCACTGGCGCGCGCAGTCCTGTGCCTCCTCGGCCGACACCTCGCCACCGACCTTGCCCTTGGCGACGAGCTCGCCGTCGACCAGCGGCAGCTGACCGGCGGTGAACACGTGCTGCCCGGACCGCACCGCCGGGACGTAGGCAGCGAGCGGCGGCACCACCTCGGGCAGCGTGAGCCCGAGGTCGGCGATCCGCCGCTCGATGCCGTCGCTCACGACTGGACCGGTCGCTTGAAGTAGGCCACCAGGTTCTCGGGGTTCATGCCCGGCACGATCTGCACGAGCTCCCACCCGTCCCGGCCGAAGTTGTCGAGGATCTGCTTGGTCGCGTGCACCAGCACCGGTGCCGTCAAGTACTCCCACTGCGTCATGCGCCCGACTCTAGCCGCGACCGGTCCGGGTGCGACGGCGCCGTTCTCGGGAGGGGGCGAGCGGCGGCCCGCATATCCTTCTCGTTTCCAGGACAGGAGACCCGGTCGCGTGGAAAGGTCACACCATGTCGATCTTCCCCACGACACGGATCGGCCGCGCCCTCGTGGTGTCGGCCGTCGTCGTCGGCGTGGCCAAGATCGTCCCGTTCCTGCTGCAGGTGTTCTCGCTGACCGGCGACGAGCTCACCGAGCTCCCGCCGCTCACGCCGGCCGGCACCGACACGACCTTCCTGCTGGCCAACCCGGTGGCGTGGTTCCTCGCGGTGGCCGCCGCGGTCTACCTGGTGCTGGCCCTGCGCGACGTGGTCGTGCACCTCGTCAGCCCGCCGCCGCCGTCACGGGCACGGGCACGGACGACCGCCGCGCGCTCGGGGACCAAGCGCACCACCGCCACGACCTCCACCCGGCGCCCACCGTCCGGACGGACGGCGACCACCCGCGCCGCCAAGCCGCAGCCGAAGCCCCGCGCCGCTGCGGCCACGCGGAGCGCCGCGAGGCCCGCACCTCGCACGACGACGAAGCGCGGCTCCACGACCACTGGTCGCACCGGCACCGCACGCCGGCCCGCCTCGCGCCGCTGAGATCCATTCGGCTCGCCGCCTCCGACGACGTCGGTAGGCTCGTCCCGTGACCGTCTGGACCCCGCTGCACGTCGTCACCGGCAAGGGTGGGACGGGCAAGACCACCGTGGCCGCCGCCCTCGCCACCGCCCTGGCCAGCCGTGGGCGGCGCGTGCTGCTGTGCGAGGTCGAGGGACGCCAGGGCATCGCCCAGCTCTTCGACGTGGCGCCCCTGCCGTACGAGGAGCGCAAGATCGCGTCCGGCCTCGACGGCGGCGAGGTCTACGCGCTCGCGATCGACCCCGAGGCCGCGCTGCTGGAGTACCTGCAGATGTTCTACCGGCTCGGCCGGGCCGGGAAGGCGCTCGACAAGTTCGGCATCATCGACTTCGCGACCACCATCGCCCCCGGCGTCCGCGACGTGCTGCTCACGGGCAAGGTCTACGAGACCGCCCGCCGGCAGGGCTCGGACCGCTACGACGCGATCGTCATGGACGCACCTCCCACCGGCCGCATCACCCGGTTCCTCAACGTGAACAGCGAGGTGGCCGGCCTGGCCAAGGTCGGGCCGATCAAGCGCCAGGCCGACTCGATCATGCAGCTCATGCGCGCCCGGTCGACGCACGTGCACCTCGTGACGGTGCTCGAGGAGATGCCGGTGCAGGAGACGATCGACGGCATCGCCGAGCTGCAGGGCGCCCGGCTGCCCGTGGGGCACGTGCTGCTCAACCTGGTGCGCCCCGAGCTGATCACCGCCCCCACGCGCGAGGCGCTCGCGTCGGGGAGCCTCGACGACGCAGCCGCCGCGGCGGCGCTGGAGTCGGCGGCCCTGCCCGGCGACGCCGCAGGACCGCTCCTCGCCCAGGGGCGGGCGCACGTCGAGAGGCAGCAGCTCCAGGAGGAGCAGCGCGAGGTCATCGGCGACTGCGGGCGTCCGCTCGTCGAGCTTCCGCTGCTCGGCGACGGTGTCGACCACGGCGCGCTCTTCGAGCTGGCCCGGATCCTCGACGACTCGATCGACCTGAAGGGCGGCACGGCATGAGCGGGCGCTCCTCCTCCACCGCCAAGGGCGGCGCAGCGAAGCGTCGCTCGCGTCAGCCGGCCCGCGGCCTCCCCGGGTCGGCGGCGGGCCGCGTCGACGTCGACGCGATGCTGGCGGACCGCACCGTCCAGATCATCGTCTGCTGCGGGTCCGGCGGCGTGGGCAAGACCACCACGTCGGCGGCGCTCGCGCTGCGCGCGGCCGAGCAGGGCCGACGGGTGTGCGTGCTGACGATCGATCCCGCCCGGCGGCTCGCGCAGGCGATGGGGCTCACCGAGCTCGACAACACCCCACGCCCCGTCGCCGACGTCGACACGTCGGCCGGTGGCTCGCTCGACGCCATGATGCTCGACATGAAGCGGACCTTCGACGAGGTCGTGGAGGCGCACGCCACCGCCGAGAAGGCGCAGCAGATCCTGACCAACCCGTTCTACGTGGCGCTGTCGAGCTCGTTCGCGGGCACGCAGGAGTACATGGCCATGGAGAAGCTCGGCCAGCTGCACGCAGCGGCGAGCGACGATCCCGAGGTGCCCGACTGGGACCTGATCGTCGTCGACACGCCCCCCTCGCGGTCGGCGCTGGACTTCCTGGACGCCCCCGAGCGACTGTCGAGCCTGCTCGACGGACGGTTCATCAAGCTGCTGCTCGCGCCCGCCAAGGGTCCGGCACGACTGCTGAGCGCGGGCTTCGGCATCGTCACGAGCGCGTTGAACAAGGTGCTCGGCGCCCAGGTGCTCACGGACGTGCAGACGTTCGTGGCCGCCTTCGACACCCTGTTCGGCGGCTTCCGCCAGCGCGCCGAGGCCACCTACTCGCTCCTGCAGGCCGACGGCACGGCGTTCCTCGTCGTCGCCGCACCCGAGCCGGACGCGATGCGCGAGGCGGCCTACTTCGTGGAGCGGCTCGCCCAGGAGGACATGCCGCTGGCCGGGCTGGTCGTCAACCGGGTGCACGAGCGCGCGCCCGGCGGCCTGACCGCGGCCGACGCCGAGAGCGGGGCCGGTCGACTCCGCGAGTCCGGGACCGGCGCCTACGACGAGGCCGTGGCCGAGCTGCTCGACGTGCACGCCGACCGCGAGCGGGTCGCAGCGCGCGAGGAGAAGGTGCAGCGTCGGTTCACCGGCAGCCACCCGAGGGTGCCCACGGTGCCCGTGGCCGCGCTCCCCACCGACGTGCACGACCTCGACGGCCTGCGACGCATCGGCGAGCTCATCGCCGGGCGGTGACGCACCCGTCCGGGCCGAGGCTCGGACGCCGGACGGCTACGAGCTGACGGTACTGCTCAGACGGCCGTGCTCAGGCGGTCTGCTGCAGGATGCTGCGCCACGTGGCCACGTTCGGCCGACGACGCAGCAGCGCACGACGCTCGCGCTCGGTCATGCCGCCCCAGACGCCCCACTCGATCCGGTTGTCGAGCGCCTCCGCGAGGCACTCGGCCCGGACGGAGCAACCGCCGCAGACCTGCTTGGCGCGGTTCTGCTCAGCGCCCTTGACGAACAGTGCGTCGGACTTGCCACGGCACGCGGCCTGGCCGGCCCAGTTCTGGTTCCACCCCATGGTGATCAACCTCCCGAGAGTCGGCCCCGAGGCCGACAAGGTTTCTCTAACAAAGAGAACGCTAAGAGCGTTCAGGTTCGGGTGGCAGACCCCATCGTGCCCAACTATGAGTAGTCCTAAGGGACTATGGTCCTGTCGAATCCAGGACCTTCCGGGACCACGGCGCCCTCGACGTCGCGTCCCGCGATCCTCAGGAACGTTCCGTATCCTGGGCCACATGCCTTGGGACGACCTCACCGACAACGTCCGGCGGATCGCCCAGACGCCGCCCCCCACCTCGAGCCGCGCCTCGCTCGTGGGGACCATGATCGTGCTCGCCGTCGCGGCGGGCGTCCTCGTGGCCGCCGTGGTCATCCCGGGCACGGCGTTCGTGGCGGCCACCGCCAACGACGTCACGCGCGACGTGGTCGAGCTGCCACTGGAGCTCGACGACGTGCCCAACCCGCAGACCACCCGCCTCTACGCGTCCGACGGCACCCTCCTGGCGTACTTCTACGAGGAGAACCGCCAGGACGTCCCGCTCGACCAGATCGCGGGCACGATGCAGAACGCGATCATCTCCATCGAGGACAACCGGTTCTACGAGCACGGCGCCCTCGACCTCAAGGGCACGCTGCGCGCCCTGGTCAACAACGCGTCGGACGGCCAGACCCAGGGCGGATCGACGATCACCCAGCAGCTGGTCAAGCTGACGCTGGTGCAGCAGGCGACCACGAAGGAGCAGATCCGCGCGGCCACCGCCAAGTCCACGGCCCGCAAGGTGCGCGAGCTGAAGCTGGCGATCAACTACGAGGAGTCCCACACCAAGAAGGAGATCCTCGAGCGCTACCTGAACATCGCGTACTTCGGTGACAGCGCCTACGGCATCAACGCCGCCGCGTACCACTACTTCTCGGTCTCCCCCGACCAGCTGACGGTCAAGCAGGCCGCCACGCTCGCGGGCCTCGTGAAGAACCCCGAGGAGTTCAACCCGCGGGTCTACCCCGAGCGCGCCCTCCAGCGACGCAACACCGTGCTGCAGGTCCTCGCCACCCAGGGCAAGATCACCCAGTCCCAGGCCGACGAGCTGATCGCCTCGCCGCTCGACCTCAAGCTCACGCGCTTCCCGAACGGCTGCGTGGAGTCCGTCGCCGCGTTCTCCTGCGACTACATCCGCCAGTACCTGCTCGACGAGGAGGCGCTCGGCGCCACCGTCCAGGAGCGTCAGGCACGTCTCGAGCGCGGCGGGCTCACCATCAAGTCCAACATCGACGTGCGCATGCAGAAGGCCATCAACAAGGCCGTCAAGAACCGCGTCGGCGCGAAGGACAAGGCCATCGGCTCCCTCGCGCTCGTCGAGCCCGGCACCGGCAACGTGCGCGGCATCGCGCAGTCCAAGCCGATGGGCCGCGACAAGAAGGCCGGGCAGACCTACCTCAACTTCTCCGTGCCGGCCAAGTACGGCCAGTCCGGCGGCTTCCAGGCCGGCTCGACGTTCAAGTACTTCACCGCGATCGCGGCCCTGAAGGACGGCATCCCTCCGTCCAAGTCGTACCGGTCGCCCCAGACGATGAAGATCCCCACCGGGACCTACTACGACTGCGAGGGACGCGGCACCGGAACGTGGGACGTCAAGAACTCCACCGGCTCCGGCACCTTCAACATGGTCACGGGACTCCGGCGGTCGGTGAACACCTACTTCGCCCAGCTCGAGAAGGACGCCGGCCTCTGCAACACGGTCAAGGCGGCCGAGTCGATGGGCATCACGGTGCCGGAGACGAACCAGGTCCCGTCCTTCACCCTCGGTGTCACGTCGGTCAGCACCCTCGACATGGCCGCCGCCTACGCCGCGGCTGCGTCGGGTGGCGAGTACTGCGCCCCGCGCCCGGTCAACGAGGTCCTCGACGCCAACGGCGAGTCGCTCAAGAAGTACCCCGAGCAGTGCGAGCGGGTCATGAGCAAGGACGTCGCAGCCCAGGTCAACGACATCCTGCGAGGCCTCCAGCAGCCCGGCGGCTTCGGCTTCCAGAACGGCACCGGGCTCGGCATCGACTCCGCGGCCAAGACCGGCACCACGAACAGCAGCCAGGCCGTCTGGTACGTCGGCTACACGCCCGAGCTGGCCGCCGCGTCGATGATCGCGGGCGTCAACAGCAAGGACAACCCGGCGAGCCTCGTCGGCGTCACGCTCAAGGGCGCGCCCGTGAGCTTCTCCCAGGCCGGCGGCTCCTCGCTGTCTGGTCCGATGTGGAAGGACGCCATGGGGACGATTCAGGACTACCTGAGCCCCGAGCGCTTCGACCCGCCGCCGCGGCGCCAGGCCGCGCGGAGCACGGGCGGCAGCAACGACGACGACCGCGCCGACGCCCCGACGACCACGCGGCGCGACACCGAGCAGCAGCCCGCACCCCGCGGCAACGGGAACGGCAACGGGAACGGCGACCGCGACTGACCAGCAGCGAGCAGGGGTTGCTCGTCGCGGGACCCGGCACATGGGCGGTGACCCGCGCGGGCGGTAGGAGGGTCGCGCTCTCACGCGTCGGGAGGTAGGGCGCGCGCGGATACCGAGCCGGTGCCTGCGTGCCACCTGCGTCCGAACCGCCGGCGACGCGCGCCACCTACCTCCCGCCGTGCCGGCACCGCGCCGGCCCGGCGCCCTCCCTCAAGCGCCGAGCGCCTTCTTGACCTCGGCGGCCACCACGCCGCCGTCGGCGCGACCCTTGACCTGCGGCTGCAGCGCGCCCATGACCCGGCCCATGGCCTTCATGCCGTCGCCGGCCACGCCGAGCTGCTCGATGGTCGACGTGACGAGCGCGCGGACCTCGTCGGCCGACAGCTGCTCGGGCAGGTACTCGGCCAGGACGGCGGCCTCGTCGCGCTCCTTCTGGGCCAGCTCGGGACGGTTGCCCGCCTCGAAGGCCTCGGCGGCCTCGCGACGCTTCTTGGCCTCCGACGTGAGCACGGTCAGCACGTCGTCGTCCGTCAGCTCGCGGGCCTCCTTGCCGGCCACCTCCGCGTTGGTCACGGCGGTGAGGACCATGCGCAGCGTGCTCGAGCGCAGGGCGTCGCGGGCCTTCATCGACGCGGTGAGATCGGAACGGAGGCGGTCCTTCAGGGCTGACATGACCACATCCTCTCACCGCGGGCGAGCGCCGTTCGGCCACGCACCTAGGCTGGGAGCATGAGGGCATCGGTGGCGGCTCGGCCCGTGGTGGTGGGAGCCGGTGTGATCGGTGCCGGCGCGGCCGCTCTGGGCTACGCCTGGTGGGAGGCGCGGTGGTTCGCGCTGAGGCACGTGTCCGTGCCGGTGCTGCCGTCGGGCGCCCGCCCGCTCAAGGTCCTGCACCTGTCCGACGCGCACCTGACGCCGGCCCAGGGGCGCAAGGCCGACTGGCTGCGGTCCCTGGCCGACCTCGAGCCCGACCTGGTGGTCAGCACCGGCGACCACCTCGCCCACCACGACGCGGTCCCCCCGCTGCTGGAGGCCTACGGGGAGCTGCTGGAGCGCCCCGGCGTGTTCGTGTTCGGCTCCAACGACTACTTCGCCCCGGTGCCCAAGAACCCTCTCAAGTACCTGACCGGTGGCACCGGGACCCAGGTCGGGGGCACGTGGGAACGCGCCGCGACCCTCCCCTTCGAGGACCTGCGCGAGGGCCTGGCCGAGCACGGCTGGCTCGACCTGAACAACGCGACCGGGTCGCTCACCGTCGACGGGCGGCGCCTCACGTTCGCCGGGGTCGACGACCCGCACCTGGAGCTCGACGACCTCGCGGCCGTCCCGCCGGCCGCGTCCCTCGGGGCCGACGCCGACCTCGCGGTGGCCGTGGCGCACGCACCGTACCTGCGGGTGCTCGACCACGCCTCCCGCCAGGGGTACCCGCTCGTCCTGGCCGGGCACACCCATGGCGGCCAGCTGTGCGTGCCCTTCGTGGGCGCACTGGTGACCAACTGCGACCTCGACCGGGCCCGCGTGAAGGGCCTGAGCACGCACCAGGTCGCCGGCTCGTCGCCGTCGTGGCTGCACGTGTCGGGCGGGCTCGGCACCTCACCGTTCGCGCCGGTCCGCTTCGCCTGCCGACCCGAGGCCACCCTGCTCACCCTCACTGCGATAGACTCAGCGGGTTCGTCCTCCTAGCGAGGACAGCGCCGGGGTGTGGCGCAGCTTGGTAGCGCGCGTCGTTCGGGACGACGAGGCCGCAGGTTCAAATCCTGTCACCCCGACCCAGCTCCTTCGGGATCCGAAGCCCCTGGACCACCACGGTCCGGGGGCTTCGTCGTGCGTGCGCTCCCCGACCCGGACGACGTGCGCTGTGACACACTGACTCCATGGTCGAGGAGGGCACGACGCAGGCCGACGGTGCCGGCAGCACCCAGCCGCGCGTGGTCAAGAAGATCGTCAAGAAGACGGTGGTGCGCCCCGGTGCCCCCGCGTCGAGCACGGCTCGACCCGTCCGGCCTGCAGCGCCCAAGGCCTCGGCCGTCTCGCGACTCAAGGGCAAGGACTCGCGCGCCACGGATCCGTCCGACGACGAGGCCGTCGAGCAGCCGGTGACGGCGCCGCAGCCCCAGCGCAGCGGTCCGCGCACCACCATCGACGTCGGGGCCGCCCTCGGGAGCGCACGCGGACGTGCGACCGACGCCCTGCACGGGACCGGCGACCTCGCGCGGCGGCTCGGCTTCGCGGTCCGCGACCGCAGCGAGGACGCCGTGTGGGCGGTGCGCGACTACCGGCTCCCCACCGTCCCACCGTTGCGCGCCTCCCTGGTCACCGGGCTGGTCGCCGGGCTGCTGATCACGGCCGGCGGCTGGGCGTGCCTCAACCTGTTCAGCGCGGTGCGCGGCACCTCGGCGGGAGGCGCCTTCTGGGGCGGCCTGGCCGTCCTGGTCGTGGTCGGCCTCGCCTACGAGATCGGCTCCCGGCTGCTCATCGCGTTCGGCGTGCAGCAGGCGCGCGCGGTCCTCGCGCTCTCCGTGATGCTGGTGGCCGTCCTCGTGATGCTGCTGTTCCTGGAGCCCGTCGACGGGCCCTGGGCGTGGTTGATCGTGCCGGGCCTCATGACCGCCACGGTTCCGCTGGTGCAGCGACTCCTGGTGTGGACCGCGAGCGACGTCCGCCCGGACGACGATGCCGTGCGTTGAGCCGCCACCCCGTACTCCAGGAGCACTCCGCATGACCGGTACCGATCGCAGCCCCGAGGTCCTGTGGCGCCCCGACCCCGACGCCGCACCGCGCATCGCCGACTTCGCCCGCACGGTCGGCACCGACCCGCATGACTACGACGCCCTGTGGCGCTGGTCCGTCGCGGAGCCCGACGCGTTCTGGCAGGCCGTGTGGCGGTTCTTCGACGTTCCCGGCGACGGGGAGCCCTCCCCTGCCCTGGCCGACGCCTCCATGCCGGGTGCGGTCTGGTTCCCGGAGGTGCGGCTCAACTACGCCGAGGCGATGCTGCGGCTCCCCGGCCGGGCCGACGACGACGTGGTCGTCGTGGCGCGCTCGCAGTCGCGGGCCGACGTCCGGCTCACGGCGGCGCAGCTGCGTGACCAGGTGGCCCGTGCTCGCGCCGGGCTGCAGCGCGCCGGCGTGGTCCGTGGGGACCGGGTCGCCGCCTACGCCCCGAACGTGCCCGAGACGCTCGTGCTGCTGCTCGCGGCAGCCAGTCTGGGAGCGGTCTTCAGCTCCTGCGCCCCCGAGTTCGGGGTCCAGAGCGTCGTCGACCGCTGGAAGCAGACCGAGCCCACGGTCGTGCTGGCCGTCGACGGCTACCGCTACGGCGCGAAGCCGGTGGACCGGCGCGGCGAGGTCGCCGACATCGTCGACGCGCTCCCGAGCGTGGAGACCCTCGTGTGGCTGCCGTACCTGGAGCCCGGGGCGCCCGCGCCCGCGATCGACGGCACCGCCACGACGACGTGGGACGAGCTGCTGGGTGAGCCGGGCGAGCTCGCGTTCGAGCGGCTGCCGTTCGACGCACCGCTCTACGTCCTCTACTCCTCCGGCACGACCGGCCTGCCGAAGCCCATCGTCCACGGTCACGGTGGCATCACCCTCGAGCACCTCAAGTCGCTGGGCCTGCACCACGACTTCGGCGCCGACGACGTGTTCTTCTGGTTCTCCACCACGGGCTGGATGATGTGGAACCTGCTCGTCTCGGGCCTGCTGACCGGCTCGACGATCGTCCTGTGGGACGGCAACCCGGCCCACCCCGACCTCGGGCAGCTGTGGCGCGACGCCGACGAGCTGGGCGTCACGTACTTCGGCACGAGCGCGCCGTTCCTGCTGCAGTGCCGCAAGGAAGGGATCGTGCCGCGCGAGATCGGCGACATGTCGACATTGCGCGGCGTCGGGTCCACCGGGGCACCGCTGCCGGCCGAGGGCTTCCGCTGGGTCTACGACGCGGTGGGCGAGCACGTGCACCTGCAGTCCGTCTCGGGCGGCACCGACGTGTGCGCCGCGTTCGTGGGCGCCTCCCCCACCGTCCCCGTGTACGCCGGCGAGATCTCGTGCCGCTGCCTGGGCGCGGCGGTCGAGTCCTTCGACGAGGACGGCGAGCCGGTCGTCGGGTCCCTCGGCGAGCTCGTCATCACCGGTCCGATGCCGTCCATGCCGGTGGGCTTCTGGGGCGACGACCACGGCTCGCGCTACCGGGCCGCCTACTTCGAGGACATCGAAGGGGTGTGGCGCCACGGCGACTGGATCACCATCACCGAGCGCGGCACCTGCACCATCACCGGCCGCAGCGACGCGACCCTCAACCGCGGCGGCGTGCGGCTCGGGACCGCCGAGTTCTACACCGTCGTCGAGAGCCTGCCCGAGGTGAACGACAGCCTGGTCGTGCACCTCGAGGACGACGAAGGGGGAGCCGGGACGCTCGTGCTGCTGGTGTCACTCGCCGACCCCGACGGCACCGACGTCGAGGCCCTGCGCACGAGCGTGGCCCGAGAGCTGCGCACCCGGCTGTCGCCGCGCCACGTCCCCGACGAGCTGCACGTGGTGAGGGCGCTGCCCCGCACGCTCTCGGGCAAGAAGCTCGAGGTGCCGGTCAAGAAGATCCTGCGTGGAGTCCCGGCCGACGAGGCCGCCACGCGAGGCGCCCTCGCCGACCCCTCGGCCCTCGACGAGGTCGCTGCGGTCGCCGCATCGCGATGAGCCCCGAGCGCAAGGTCGTCCTCCTCGGCATGCCGATGGGTCTGCTCATGACCGGGGGCGGGGTGCTCATGGCCGCGACGGCGTCCGGAGGCGACGCGCCGATGGGCGCGACGGTCGGGCTCATGGGCGCGGCCTTCCTCATGGCCGTCGTCTACATCCTCCTCCCCCGCCGCCCGGTCACGCCGAGGGTCGTCGACGGGAGCATCGTCATCGACGGCAGTCCCTGGCCGTGGCGGTTCCTCTGCGTCCTCACGGTCGGCACCACGGCGGCGGCGGTGCTGGCCACCGTCGCGCTGGGGGACCCCAGCGTCCTCGGTGACTCGTCCGGGCGCCGCTCGCCCGTCGTCCTGCTCGGCCTGTGGCCCGTGGGGGCCTGGCTCTGGTTCGTCACCGTCCGCGGCCGGACCCGGCAGCGTGTGACGGTGCGCGGCGACATCGTGACCCTGCACGAGGGCCGGCGCAGCACGCAGGTGCGCGCCACGCGGCGACGCGTCCGGGTGGGCAGCGGCGACACCGCCCGCTCGCAGTCGGTGGTCGTGCGCGCACCCGCCCGAGAAGGCGAGCTCGTGCTCGCGAGCCGGTCGTTCGGCACCACGCCCGAGCACCTCGTCGACGCCCTGAGGGCCGCGCTGCCGGAGTGAGCGGGCCAGGCGTGGCCCGCACCGACCAGGTGCGCCTGGTCACGACGGGCCATTCCTGCGCAAGACTTGCTCACGGCCGTCGCACCACTCCTACGCTGAGCGGGCCCGCGCTCCGCCGGGCGCCATCTCCGTGAACGGACCGGTCCCATGCGCAAGCTCCTCGTCCTGCTCGTCGCCGCCCTCGTGGGCGTCGGCTCCACCCTGACGCTCGTGGCGCCCGCCCAGGCCGCGACGGGCGTCACCATCCGCACCATCGCGGACCCCAGCGCCGCGCCGGGCAAGACAGCGACCATCAAGCCGAGGTACTCCACCTCGGGCAAGGTCAAGGTGACCTACGCCCGCCTCACGGTGCGCCAGGGCAAGAAGGTCGTCGCCCGTGACAAGGCGTCCGTCGCCCTCAAGATCGCCGCGGACCCGAAGGTCTACTCGGTCACGACCGTCGTGAAGTACAAGGTCAAGAAGAAGGGCAAGTACGGCAAGACGATCACCAAGAGCAAGCGCCAGGACCTGTTCGCCTTCGCCTGCGCGACCGCCACGGCGCTCAAGACCATCACGTACAGCGACGCGCCCGGCGCCGGTACCACCTCGAGCGCCGTCGGGAAGGCGATCGGCAACCCGCAGGCCGGTGACGGCATCGCGCTCGGTGAGCTGTACGAGGGCGGCGACGAGGCCACCAAGACCGAGGTCGAGGGTCTCTACGGCAAGGGCTGGACGTCCGCGGACGTCCTCGTGACGCTCGGCTACGCGCGTTGCGGCACGACGCCGACCGCGTTCGCGATCGAGTACCTGATGGCCGGCGAGACCGAGCCCCGCGCGTACCAGCTCGCGGCCGAGTAGCCCCGGCGCGAAGGCCCCGCACCGCTCGACGGCGGGGCCTTCGTGCGTGCGCCGGGTCAGCCGGGCGGTCTGGAGTAGCGCAGCAGCACCGGCGCCACACCGCTGCCGTCGAGGAAGAAGTCGGCGGTGGTGCTGCCGTCGCGTTGCCAGCCGCGGCGCTCGTAGACAGCCTGCGCGTCGCGGTTGTGCTGCATGACGACGAGCCGCATCGGGACACCGTCGGCGTCGGCCCACGCCTCGGCGACGTCGAGGAGGGCGCGGCCCGCGCCCGCGCCGCGCGCGTCGACCGCGACGAAGAAGCGGGTCAGCTCCCAGGCGTCGTCTGCACGCACGAGAGCGACCTGCCCGACGACCCGTCCGTCGAGCTGTGCCACCCACGCGACGTCGGTGCCGTCGAGCAGCCACTCGGCTGTCACCCGCGAGGCGCGGACGGGGTACGCGTCGCGCTGGTGCACTCCCGCGAGCGCAGCGACCAGCGCGTCGGCGTCGGCGGGCCGGCGGGACCGGACCAGGAGATCGCTCACACCCACCTCAGCCGAGGAGGAGCTCGGCGATCTGCCCCCGAGCTCTCCTGCGCCAGGCCCCACCTGTTCGCTCACGCCCACGTCAACCGAGGAGGAGCTCGACGATCTGCCCCCGAGCTCTCCTGCGCCAGGCCCCACCTGTTCGCTCACACCCACCTCAGCCGAGGAGGAGCTCGGCGATCTGCACCGTGTTGAGGGCCGCGCCCTTGCGCAGGTTGTCGCCGCTGACGAACAGCACGAGTCCCTTGCCCTCCGGCGCCGACTGGTCGGCACGGATGCGCCCGACCAGGCTCGGGTCGGCGCCCGCGGCCTGCAGCGGCGTGGGCACCTCGACCAGCTGCACCCCGGGCGCGCTGCCCAGGATCTCGGTGGCCCGCTCGGGGGTGAGGTCGCCCTCGAACTCGGCGTGGATGCTCAACGAGTGCCCCGTGAACACGGGCACGCGCACGCAGGTGCCGGCGACCCGGAGGTCGGGCAGGCCGAGGATCTTGCGCGACTCGTTGCGCAGCTTCTGCTCCTCGTCGGTCTCGTTGCTGCCGTCGTCCACCACGCTGCCGGCCATGGGCAGCACGTTGAACGCGATGGGCGCCACGTAGACGTCGGGGTCGGGGAACGCGACGGCGCTGCCGTCGTAGGCCAGCTCGTCGGCCTTCTCGACCACGGCGCGCGCCTGCCCGTGCAGCTCGCGCACGCCGGCGATGCCCGACCCCGAGACCGCCTGGTACGACGCGACGACCAGGCGCACCAGCCCGGCCTCCTCGTGCAGCGGCTTGAGGACCGGCATGGCGGCCATGGTGGTGCAGTTCGGGTTGGCGATGATGCCGCGGCCACCCGGACCGTCGCCGGCGGGGATGGCCTCGGGGTTCACCTCGCTGACCACGAGCGGGATGCTCGGGTCCTTGCGGAACGCCGAACTGTTGTCGACCACTGTCACGCCCGCGTCGGCGAAGCGCTGCGCGTGGGCCCGCGAGGTGGTGGCACCGGCGGAGAAGAGGGCGATGTCGAGACCCGCCGGATCGGCCGTCTCGGCGTCCTCGACGGTGATCTCGCGGCCGGCGAACGGCAGCACCGCGCCGGCCGACCGGGCCGAGGCGAAGAAGCGGACGTCGTCGGCGGGGAAGCTCCGTTCCTCGAGGATCTGGCGCATCGCGACACCCACCTGACCGGTGGCGCCCACGATGCCGATGCTGGCGCGACGGCTCATCGTCCGGTCCCTCCGTAGACCACGGCCTGGACCTCGTCGGTGCCCAGGTCGAACGCCGAGTGGGCGGCGCGGACCGCCTCCTCGACCTGGCTCTCGGCCACCACGACCGAGATGCGGATCTCCGACGTCGAGATCATCGCGATGTTGATCCCGGCGTCGGCCAGGGCCTGGAAGAACGTGGCCGTGATGCCGGGGGCCGAGCGCATGCCGGCGCCGACGATGGAGACCTTGCCGACGCTGTCGTCGTACTGGAGGCGCTCGAAGCCGACCTCGTCCTTGAGCCGCGCCAGGGCGGTCATGGCGGTCTGGCCGTCGGCCCGCGGCAGGGTGAACGAGATGTCGGTGAGCGCCGTGGCGGCGGCCGACACGTTCTGCACGATCATGTCGATGTTGATCTGCGCGTCGCCGAGCGCGCGCAGGATCGCCGCGGCGTAGCCGACCTTGTCGGGCACACCGACGACGGTGATCTTGGCCTCGGAGCGGTCGTGGGCCACTCCGCTGATGATCGCTTGCTCCATGGTGGGGTCCTTCGTGACGTCGTCGGCCTTGATGACCCACGTGCCGGGCTTGTCGGAGAACGACGACCGGACGTGGATGGGCATGTCGTTGCGGCGCGCGTACTCGACGCAGCGCAGGTGCAGGATCTTGGCGCCGTTCGCGGCCATCTCGAGCGTCTCCTCGTAGGAGATCTGCGGGATCTGGCGGGCGTCGGGGACGATCCGGGGGTCGGCGGTGAAGATGCCGTCGACGTCGGAGTAGATCTCGCAGACGTCGGCCCTGAGGGCCGCGGCCAGGGCCACGGCGGTCGTGTCGGACCCGCCACGGCCGAGCGTCGTGATGTCCTTCGTGGTCTGCGAGACGCCCTGGAAGCCCGCGACGATGGCGATGGCGCCCTCGGCGATCGCCTTCTCGATGCGACCGGGCGTGACGTCGATGATCTTGGCCTTGCCGTGCTCGGCGTCGGTGATCACGCCGGCCTGGGAGCCGGTGAACGAGCGGGCCTCCTGGCCGAGGTTGCCGATGGCCATGGCCAGCACGGCCATCGAGATCCGCTCGCCGGCGGTGAGCAGCATGTCGAGCTCACGGGCGGGCGGCAGCGGGGAGACCTCGTTGGCGAGGTCGATCAGCTCGTCGGTCGTGTCGCCCATGGCCGAGACGACCACGACGACGTCGTGACCGGCCTTCTTGGTGGCGACGATGCGCTGGGCGACCCTCTTGACGCTCGTGGCGTCGGCGACGGAGGAGCCACCGTACTTCTGGACGACAATGCCCACGACGATGTCCTTGAGGTGCGGGGGTGGGGTGGACCGTGCCAGGGCGACGCTGACCGGGCAACGTCGTCCATGCTACCGGCCTGCGACAGGCCGCCTCCACCGTCGTTCCTGCCGTGGGACCGCGAGATCGCGCCGAGGGCGTCGGCGCGATCTGCTGCGGGTGGGTCGTGCCTTGCGGCTGCGGTGTTTCGGGTGGGTCTTCGCCTGCTGCTGCGCCGCTGTGGCTGCGAGTCGACCTGCGCTCCGAAAGGGCCTCGACCGGCGGCGAAGTCCGGGGTCGGGCGAGCGGTCGGAGCGCGGCTCGGGGGACGCAAGATTCTGCGTTCGTGCGCGAAGGGTCGAAGGATGCTGCGTTTGCTACGGGATCCGGTGCGGAACGCAGCATCGTTCGGATCGCTGTGCGCGAAGGCAGAATCCTGCGTCCGACGGGGCGATGGTGAACGGCGGGTGGGCAGGGATTCTCCCTTCTCGTGGACCGTTCCACGACGATGGAGAATCACTGCCCCTGAGAGGCCAGATCCGTCGCCACGATGCTTCCTTCGCGAGGCACTGTCCACGAGAAAGAAGCATCGTGCGTGGATCTCACTCGAATGGAGAATCGTGGCCGCGCCCCGCAGACCCACCCGAGGCGAGACCCACCGCTCCGGTCGAGGCCCTTTCGGAGCGCAGGTCCACTCGCGGCCGCAGCGACGCACCACCACACGAAGCCTCACCCGCAGCGACGCAGCAGCCAGGACGGTCCCGCCGAGGCAGCGCAGCAACACGTGAGCACCCCCCGCGAGACGACGAACGGCGCGGACCCGACACCTCCAGGGGAAGAGGGTGCCGGGTCCGCGCCGCGCGCGGTTCCTCCGGTCAGGAGGTCTTGAGGGTCAGGCCATAGGCGCTGAGGATCTCGTTGACGGGCTGGAAGTACGTCGTCCCGCCGACCGAGCAGTTGCCGGAGCCACCGGAGGTGACGCCCTGAGCCTGGTTGCCGGAGATGGCCGATCCGCCCGAGTCGCCCGGCTCGGCGCACGCGGTGGTGCGGATGAGCCCGGTCACCGAGCCCTCGGCGTAGTTCACCGTGGAGTTGCGGGCCTGGATGGTGCCGCAGCGCCAGCCGGTCGTGGAGCCGGAGCGGCAGATCGACGACCCGATCGCCGCGTTGGAGGATCCGCGGACGGCGACGCTGCCGCCGCTGTAGTTGTTCACGGTGCCGGTGATCGACGCCGACGAGCGGATGAACGCGTAGTCGTTGCCGGGGAAGCTCGAGCCGGCGAACGTGCCGCTCGGCGACGAGGTGGTGCTGCCCGTGGTGCCGCAGTGACCGGCGCTCACGAAGCCGCCCGTGACGGCGAAGCCGATGGAGCAGCGCGCGCCGCCGATGTAGTAGGCGTCGCCGCCCTGGTAGAGCGGCTGCGGACGCTCGGGAGCGGCCTCGGCCTGGAACGCCTCTGCCGGCACGCCGGCCTTCTCGGCGAACGCCTCGGCAGCGGCGACGTCCTGCGTCAGAAGGACGACCTTGTTGGACTCGGCGTCGACGTACCAGCCGGCCACGGTGTCGGGAGCTGCGCTCTTCTTCGCGTTGAGGTCCTTCATGTAGCCGTTCAGCTCCGACGACGACCGCTCGACGGTGCGCGCCTCGGCGCCCTTCGCAGTGACGGCCTCGGCGGCGGCGGCATCGGTCACCGCGACGACGAGGGTGCCCTTCTTCGCGTCGTACCAGGAGCCGGCGTAGTCGGCGCCGAGGCTCTTGACGAGCGACTTCTCGGCCTTGGAGGCCTGGGCCTCGTCGGCGATGCGGGCCTTGGCCTGCGACTCCGAGAGTCCGAGGTCGCGCTCCATCGCACCGAGCATGCTGACCTTGGGCGGGGCGTCGTCGGGTGACGGCGCGGCGTTGGCCTGCTGGCCGAGCGCCGTGGCCAGCACGGCGGCGACGGCCAGGGAGCCGAAGAGGGTTCGCTTGGGAGTCTTCACGGTGGATCTCCTTCGTCGTGGCGGCACGCTGGGGTCGCCAGGGTGCAGCCGTCCTGCGGAACGGACGGCTCGCCGCCACGCCCCACGCTGTCGTCCGGAGACGGGTTCGCCTCCGCAGCCCCCCCCGAGGGGTTGGCAAGAACGTACTGTCAGTTCAGCCCTGGAGGGTCATACCGGAAGAGTCATACCGCGGGGGTGATGCCCGGGTCGTGCTGCTCGCCGAAGCCCGGGTTCCGCCCCAACCAGTCGGCGTAGACGGCGCTGCGCGCGACGAGGTCACCGTGCGCCATGCGGACGGTGAGCAGCAGCTCGTCGGCGAAGGCAGCGCCGACGGAGTCGGGTCGCCAGCCGACGAGGTGGCGCCAGCTCAGGGGCACTCCGGCGAGCGGCTTGGTCGCCAGCCCCGGGAGGACCCGCGTGGGCTGGCACAGCGCCACGGCCGTGCCGGACGCCACGAGGTCGATGCAGCTGGCCGCGTCGGCGACGTAGAGGCTGCGCGGCGCGAAGCCCTCGCGCGCGCAGGCAGCCGCGAAGCACTCCTGGAAGCAGCCGTCGCCCGGGGTGGCGGCCCAGCCGGTGGTGGCGAGGTCGGCGAGCGCGACCTCGTCGACGTCCGCCAGCGGGTGGTCCTGCGGGAGCATCACGAACACGGGGTCCACCGAGAACGTGCGCCACACCTGGCCGCGCTCCCCCGGCGTGCTGTCGCCTCCGCAGATGCCGACCACGGCGAAGTCGAGGCGCCCGTCGTCGAGCTCACGGGCCAGCTCGTCGGCCGACCACGAGGCGGTCGTGGAGACCTCGAGGTCGGGGTGCCGCTCCTCCAGCCGCTGGATGAGGGGCGCAAGGATGGCCGGCGACGAGGAGCCGATGGACAGGTGCTCGGGGGTGCTCCGCCCCCGTTCGGGGTCGTTCAACCGGGTGGCGTCGTCGAGCAGACCGGTCATGGCGGGCAGCAGCATGCGGGCCCGGGCGATGACCAGCTCGCCCAGCGACGTGGGCCGCACGCCGCGGTGGTCGCGGTCGAACAACGGGCCGCCCAGGGCACGCTCGATGCGGCTCAGCTGCGCGGTGAGCGCGGGCTGCGCGACACCCAGCTCGGCGGCGGCCTTCGTGACGCTCCCGGCGTCGGCGATGGCACACACGACCTTGAGGTGTCGCAGCTCCAGCTCCACTCGGTGAGTCTACCGGCGCCGCGGCGATCGGCGTCCTCGGTGCAGGCGTGCCCGAAGTCGGACAAAGTCCTCTGTTCTCGCCTCAGGAGCGGGTCACCTGTCGTACGGTCGCCCCAGATCATCACGACCCGGGGGAACCATGACCGACTCACCGACGTACCCGCGCTACCCGTCGCAGGACGACGTCCCGGAGGGCGTCGCGCAGTCCGGCGCGACGGCTGCTCCCGGCCAGTCCGCTCCGCACCCCGCGGCGCCCACGGGGTACGCCCAGCCGCTCGGCCTGCTGACCGCACTCACCGTCGGCGTCGCCGCGCTCTACACCGCGTTGCTGCTGCCCCGCTTCTGGCTGGCGCAGGACGCCGTCGAGCGATGGGAGCGCCAGGAGGCGGACGGCGGTCTGGCCTGGGACCTGTGGACCCCGTACGAGCTGGTCGACGCCGCGAGCTTCCCCGTCCTGCTCGGCGCCTACGTCATCACGTGCCTGTGGTTGTGGCGCGTCCGATCCAACCTCGAGGTCCTGTCGCCGACGTCTCCCCACGCGCGGCGGCGCGGGTGGGTGTGGGGCGGATGGCTGGTGCCGATCGTCTCGTTGTGGTTCCCCTACCAGGTGGTGCGCGACGCCCTGCGGGTGCGATCCCACCGTCCCTCGTCCGGGGCCCGCGTGGGGTGGTGGTGGGGTGCCTTCCTGCTGGGCTGCCTCGCCACCGGTGTCGAGAGCGTGTTCGTCCCGGTCGACGAGATCGACACGGCGTCCATCCAGCACCTGCCGGCGTTCGCCGCCGCGACGACCGTGCTGTTCGTCGTCGCGTGCGCCCTGTGGATCCGCGTGGTGCGGGCGATCGCGGCCGACCAGGCCGAGCTCCTGGCAGGGACCGAGGCGCGCTGACGTTCAGCCGGCGATGGCGGTGCGGCCCTCGAAGGCGCGCCCGAGGGTGAGCTCGTCGGCGTACTCGAGGTCGCCGCCGACGGGCAGGCCGCTGGCGAGCTTGCTGACCCGCAGGCCGAGGGTGCTCAGCATGCGGATGAGGTAGGTGGCCGTGGCCTCGCCCTCGAGGTTCGGGTCGGTGGCGATGATGACCTCGGTGACGGCGCCGTCCTGCAGGCGGCCGAGCAGCTCACGGATGCGCAGCTGGTCGGGGCCGATGCCCGCGATGGGGCTGATCGCGCCGCCCAGCACGTGGTAGCGGCCGCGGAACTCGCGGGTGCGCTCGATGGCGACGACGTCCTTGCTCTCCTCCACGACGCACAGCACGGTGACGTCGCGGCGGGGGTCGGTGCAGATGCGGCACTCGACGTCGACCGTCACGTTGCCGCAGATCGCGCAGAAGTGGACCTTGTCCTTCACGTCGACCAGCACGGCCGCGAGGCGGCGGACGTCCTCGGGGTCGGCGTCGAGCAGGTGGAAGGCGATCCGCTGGGCGCTCTTCGGACCGACCCCGGGCAGCTGCCCGAGCTCGTCGATGAGGTCCTGGATGACGCCGTCGTACACAAGGAGTGAGTCTAGGCGCCCCGGCGGCCGCGGGCCCGCTCGGCGCGCGGCCGTGCGTCGTCGAACAGGCGCCGTCGATCGAACGACGCGGTCAGACGAACGCGTTGATGCCCGTCTCGGACCGACCGATCAGCAGCTTCTGCACCTGGCTGGTGCCCTCGTACAGGGTCATCACGCGAGCGTCACGCAGGTACTTCTGCACGGGGTACTCGTCGATGAAGCCGTAGCCGCCGAACGCCTGCACCGCCAGGTTCGAGGCACGCACCGCGGCCTCGGACGCGAACAGCTTGGCCTTGGAGGCGGCGGTGCCGAACGGCTCCCCGCGCTGCATGAGGTCGGCGGCGCGCCAGGTGAGCAGCCGCGCGGCGTCGGCGTCGACGCTCATGTCGGCGATCATCTCCTGCACCAGCTGGAACGACGCGATCGGCCGGCCGAACTGCTCGCGCTCGCCGGTGTACTTCACGGTCTCCTCGAGGCAGCCCTGCACGATGCCGACGCAGCTCGCTGCGATCGTGACCCGGCCCTTGTCGAGCGTCTGCATGGCGATCTTGAAGCCCTTGCCCTCCTCGCCGAGCAGGGCGTCGGCCGGGACCCGCACGCCGTCGAAGGACAACGCCGCGGTGGCCTGGCCACGCAGGCCCAGCTTGCCCTTGACCTCGGTGGCCTCGAAGCCGGGCGTGTCGGTGGGCACGAGGAACGCCGACACGCCCCGCGGGCCGTCGTCGCTGGTGCGGGCGAAGACGAGGGCGACGTCGGCCCAGGTGCCGTTGGTGATGAAGATCTTGGAGCCGTCGATCACCCAGTCGTCGCCGTCGCGGCGGGCACGGGTGCGCAGGTTGCCGGCGTCGGAGCCGGTGCCGGGCTCGGTGAGGCCGAAGCAGCCGAGCGTCCGCCCGGCGGCGATGTCGGGCAGCCAGCGCTGCTTCTGCTCCTCGGTGCCGTGCTGCAGGACGGACGTGCCGAACAGGCCCGACGACACCGAGACGATGCCGCGGATGGCCGAGTCGGCCCGGCCCAGCTCCTCGGCCGCGAGCACGTAGGTGACGTAGTCGCCGCCGACCCCGCCGTACTCCTCGGGGATGGTGAGACCGAAGAAGCCGATCTCGCCGAGCTTGGGGATGATCGCGAGGTCCACGGACTCGGCGCGGTCCCACGCGGCACGGTGCGGCACGACCTCGCGGTCGAGGAAGTCACGTGCCAGGGCGCGGAAGCTCGCCTGCTCGTCGGTGAGGGTCAGGTCCATGCGACCGATGCTGCCACGCGGGGTGGGCACCGGCCGGTGCGAACCTGCGTCAGGAGCCTCGCTGCACGATCGCCAGAGCCGCGAGGGCCTGCCGAAGGCGGCTCTGCGGATCGCCTGCCAGCTCCACCACGAGCGCGTCACCCACGAGGTCCGGGTCGTCCGCGAGGTCGAGCAGGGCACCAGCCACGGCCCGACGCAGCGGGGGGTCCTCGTCGTCGGGCTCGACGACGTCATCGGGGTCCAGCAGGAGGAGCAGGTCGATGGACGACGCCGTCGCGACCGCGATGCTGCGGCCGCGTTCCGCGAGCCCGCCGTCGCGACCGGGTCGCCCGAGGACGTCGAGCGCCTCGAGGTAGGCCAGGAGGTCGAGCGGCCCACGTTCGGCGAGGACGACGTGGTCGGGCGCCGGGTCGGACAGCCGATCCGCCGCGAGCACCAGCTGCTCGAAGAACCCACCCGCGTCCGGCTCGTCGCCCAGGTCCTCCCCCAGGACCTCGTACGGGTCGGGGAGGACCTCCACGCCGTCGAGGGCCTCCGCCAGGGCGGCGACGAGCACGCTCTTGCCACTCGCGTGCGTGCCACTGACCACGACCTTCACCCTGTCCCGGCCGTCCCGGGCAGACCCTGGCGGAGGAAGGTGGCGAGGAGGTCGTGGCCGCGGGTCGTGAGGATCGACTCGGGGTGCCACTGCACGCCCTCGACGGGGTGGGAGGTGTGGCGCAGGCCCATGACCACGCCGGAGGCGGTGCGGCTGGTGACGACCAGCTCGGGCGGAAGGCTCGCCTCCTCGGCCACGAGGGAGTGGTAGCGCGCCACGGTGAGCGGCGAGGGCAGGCCCGTGTGCACGCCCAGCCCGTCGTGGTGGACGAGCGACGGCTTCCCGTGCACCACCTCGGCGGCGCGTACCACCCGCCCTCCGTAGGCCTCGGTGATCGCCTGGTGCCCCAGGCACACCCCGAGCAGCGGCGTGGTGGGGCCGAGCCGGCGCACCACGTCGACGCTGATCCCCGCGTCGGCCGGCGTCCCCGGCCCGGGCGAGAGCACCACGTGCGTGAGGTCCCCGGCCTCACGGGCGTCCACCAGCTCCTCGACGGTGACCGCGTCGTTGCGCACCACCTGCGCGTCGGCGCCGAGCTCGCGCACGTACTGGACGAGGTTGAAGACGAAGGAGTCGTAGTTGTCGACGAACAGCACCCGCGCGCGGGTGCCCCGTCGGGGTGCGAGCGGCCGCTCCTGCTGCGCCGGAACGCCGGCGGACAGGTCCTCGGCGACCCGCCGGGTCACCGGACCGGGCGCCTCCCAGGCGCCGACGCCGACGACCTCACGCACGGGGACCGCCCCGCGCAGCGCGTTGGTGACGAAGACCTCCGACGCGGCGGCCAGGTCGGTGGTGGTGAGCCTGCGCTGGTGGAGCGGGACACCTGCGGCGAGCAGCGCGTCGACCACCCGGGCCCGCTGGGTGCCCGGCAGCACGCGCCCGTCGAGCGGCGGCGTGTGCACCCCGTCGTCGAGGACGCAGAAGACGTTGGTGCGCCCGCCCTCGAGGACGGAGCCGTCGACGTCGAGCACCAGCACGTCGTCGGCAGCCTCGCGCGAGGGGGCGGCGGAGAGGTCGAGGGGTCCGCGGTCGACCCACTTGTCGGCTCCCCAGCCGCCCGGCACGACCACGGGCGACAGGCACCAGGTGGCGGGCGCCTCGACGAGGGGGGCATCGACCATGCGGACGCCCACCGGCACCGGGTCCTCACCGACCCGCTCGGGCTCGGCCGGGACGGCCTCGATCCGCAGCCGGTGCCGCCCGGCGCCCAGGGTCGCTGCCCGCCGGGCGACCGCGTCGTCGAGACCCTCGCGCACGGTGGTGCCGTAGACGGCGCGCACGCTCGCGTCGAGCCGCGCCAGGTGCGCCTCGACGTCGACCGCGCGACCGTCGCGGACGAGGACGGTGGTGAACACGCCGCGGCGTGCGTCGGCGGCCGACCCGACCGAGCCGTGCACGGGTGTGGGCCGGGGACCGACCGCGGGAGCCACGTCGTCGGTGAGGGTGCCTCCGATCGCCGCAACCACCGGCGCGGCCTTCACGAACACCTCGGCCAGCTCCGCCGCCGGCTCGGAGTCGGCGACGATCCCCCCGCCGACGCCGAGCCACGCGCGACCTTCGGCCACCTCGACGGTGCGGATGACCACGTTGGTCTCCAGACCTGCCAGGGGGCTGAGGTGCCCGATGGCGCCGGTGTACGCCTCGCGGCCGGTGACCTCAAGCGCGGCGGCCACCTCCATGGCCCGGACCTTCGGGGCACCGGTGACCGATCCCGGAGGGAAGGTGGCTCGCAGCAGCTCGGCGTCGCCGACGCCGGGGGCGAGACGACCGACGACGTCGGACACCAGCTGCCACACCGCATGCCGCTCAGGACGCACCAGGGCGGGGACCCGCACGCTGCCCGGGGCGCTCACCCGGCCGAGGTCGTTGCGCATGAGGTCGACGATCATGACGTTCTCGGCGCGGTCCTTGGCCGAGGCCACGAGCGCTCCGACCGTGGCGGCGTCCTCGCGCGCGTCGAGACCCAGCGGCGCCGTCCCCTTGATGGGCGAGGTGAGCACCTCCTGGCCGGTGCGCCGCAGGAACAGCTCGGGCGAGAAGGACAGGACGGCACCGTCCGGGCTCTCGACGTAGGCGCCGTAGGCGGGTCGGAGCCGTTCGGCGCCGGCACAGAAGGCGTCGAGCGGATCGCCCTCGAGCGAGGCCTCCAGCCGGGCGCACAGGTTCACCTGGAACAGGTCGCCCGCGTGCACGTGCTCGACGGCGCGCGCCACGGCGGCCTCGTGCTCGGCGGGCGACGGCGTGAGCGTGAACGCGCCCACCCGGTGCTCCCGCGGGGGCGGGGGCGGTCCGTCGAGCAGGTCCAGCACCGGTGCGACGTCGGCGTCGCCCAGCCACTCGAGCCACCACGTGCCGCGGGTGCGCCGCAGCACCCAGGCGTAGAACGCCAGCTGGGCGTCGGGACGCGGCACGGGGCGCGACCTCGGCTCCGGGACCCGCTCCACGCGGCCACCCAGCCGGTAGCCCCACAGGCCGATCCACCCACCGCCGAACCCGGCACCGGCGTCCTCGACGACGACCGGGAGGGGCAGGTCGAACGGGTCGTCGACGTCGGGGTCGAGCACACGGACCGGGTCGCACGCCACGAGCGCGTCGCCCTGGTGCCACGAGCCGACCAGACCCACGAGCCGGTCGCGGCCGCGCAGCCGCCGCAGCACCGCGAGGGGGTCGTCGTCGAGGTCGAGCCGGCGGCGACGTGCCACCAGGGCGGATCCGTCGGCGGCACCGTCAGCCGTGGTCGATCTCATCGATCACCCGGGCACCCAGCTCCCGGCTGAGCAGCTGCTCGGGATCGGTGCCCTGGTCGACCACCGGGTCGTCGGGGTGGGCGGACGCGTCGGGGTCCTCCGGCGGGGCCATCGAGGCCGGCTCGCGCATGGCCTGGCGCACCGACTCCGGTGCGCCCACCCCGCGGCCGGCGTCGCCACCGGTGGCCGGAGCGGCCTGGGCCGGCGGCGTGGGAGCCGCAGCCTGGGGCGATGCCGGCGCGGGGTTGCTCGCCGCCCGCGGGTCGGCCGAGGGGTCGACGATGGCGTCGATCCGCCACTGCACCCCGATCACCTGCTGCAGCGCCTTCTGCACGTACTCGGCGGAGCCGCTGGCCATGAAGGAGTCGCGGGCGCCGCTGTTGACCAGGGCGATGGTGAGGGTGGTCCCGTCGAGCGCCTGCACCTGTGCGTTCTGGCTGAGCATGATCCAGGTGAACCGGCGCAGGCCCTTGACCACCTCGAGGATCTCGGGCCAGAGCCGACGCACGTCGGCCACGCTCATCCCCCCGGCAGGTGCCGAGGCCGGCTGGGCCTCGGCGGCGGCCGGCTCGGGCTCGCGGGTCGGAGGCTGCGACGGGGCCGGCTGGGTCGCGGCCGGAGCCGCCTGCTCGGGCGCCGGGCGATGGGGCGCCTCCTGCGACGGCTGCGGCGTCGACGGCGGGGGTGGCTGGTGATCCGGCTCCGGCGGCTCCTCGACGTCCCAGGGCGGCGCGTCGTCGACGGGGGGCCGGGCCGGGTCGGGGGCGGGCGTCTGCCGGGCAGGGGCGCCCTGTGCCGGAGCAGCCTGCGTGGGGCCGGGCTGGGCAGGTGCAGGCTGGGCAGGTGCAGGGGCGGCCGCGCTCGGCTGGGCGTCGGCCGGGGCGTCGGCTCCCGTGGCGGCCGACGCGGCGGGAACCCCGCCCATGGAGAGTCGCTTCTCGAGCCGGTCGACGCGGGCCACGACCCCTGAGGCGTCGGAGGCCGGCACGAGGATCCGGGCACACATCAGCTCGAGCAGCAGCCGAGGAGCGGTGGCACCGCGGAACTCGGTGAGCGCCGCGTTGACGAGGTCGGCCATGCGGGTCAGGTCGGCCGGGCCGAACGACGTGGCCTGGCTCTGCAGCCGCTCGGCGCGGTCGCCGGGGACGTCGAGCAGACCGGTGGCCAGCGCGTCGGGCACGGCGCGCAGCACCACGAGGTCGCGCAGGCGCTGCAGCAGGTCCTCGGCGAAGCGCCGCGGGTCCTGACCGGACTCGATGATCTTGTCGACGACGCCGAACACGGTGCTCCCGTCACCCGCGCCGAACGCTGCGACGGCCTCGTCGAGCAACGAGTCGGGGGTGTAGCCGAGCAGCTGGACGGCGAGGTCGTAGGTGACGCCCTCGGGCCCGGCGCCGCCGAGGAGCTGGTCGAGCACGCTCAGGGTGTCGCGCACGGAGCCGGCGCCGGCGCGCACCACGAGCGGCAGGGCCGCCGGCTCGAGCCGCACGCCCTCGGTCTCGCTCAGCTGGTTCAGGTAGTCGCCCAGCGCCTTGGGCGGCACGAGCCGGAAGGGGTAGTGGTGGGTGCGCGACCGGATGGTGCCGATGACCTTGTCGGGCTCGGTGGTGGCGAAGATGAACTTGAGGTGCGGCGGCGGCTCCTCGACCAGCTTGAGCAGCGCGTTGAAGCCCTGCGGGCTCACCATGTGCGCCTCGTCGATGATGTAGACCTTGTAGCGGCTGCTGATGGGCGCGAAGAAGGCCCGCTCGCGCAGGTCGCGGGCGTCGTCGACGCCACCGTGGCTGGCGGCGTCGATCTCGATGACGTCGACGCTGCCCGGCCCGCCCCGGGCGAGGTCGCGGCAGCTCTGGCACTCGCCGCAGGGGTCCGAGACCGGCGCCTGCTCGCAGTTGAGTGCTCGGGCGAGGATGCGGGCGCTGGTGGTCTTGCCGCAACCTCGAGGCCCGGAGAACAGGTAGGCGTGGTTGACCCGGTTGGCCGCGAGCGCGTGCCGCAACGGGTCGGTGACGTGCTCCTGACCGATCACCTCGGCGAACGTCTCGGGACGGTACCGGCGGTAGAGGGCGAGAGGGGCATCCACGCGCCTGAGCCTAGGACATGGCGCCCACATCGCCGAGGCCGTCGTGGAGGGTCCCGGCGGACCCGGTGCGCGCCCGACTCCCTGTGTCGCCCGAACGACGTCGAGAGGCAGGCCCTAGCTGCCTGGGCCGAAGGCCTCGTGCATCTGGACCGCCTGGTCGTAGGCGTCGTCGACGGCGGAGAGGAGCTGACGGGCGCGGGTGGAGCGCAGCAGCGCGAGCCGGTCGTAGGGACCGAGCGGGCAGGCGTCCGCGAGGTGCCAGCAGGCGGCGAGCAGACCGTGCGGAGGCGGTTCCGGTGCCATGATGCCCAGACGCAGCGACGCGGCGACCGCACGGTCGTGCACGGCGGCCACCTCGGCGCGGTCGACGTCGGGCACCAGGTCGGGGAGGTCGCGCACCCGGGCCCGCGGGTACGGGTCCTCGGGAAGCCAGCCCTCCACCTCGACGCGGCGTCCGCCCTGCACCACCATGCCGACGTCGGACTCTCGCGGCTCGGCCTGGACGATGCGCCCGACCGTGGCCGTGGAGAACCGCGCGTCCCCGCCGCCGGCCTCGTGGCCGCGCTCGATGAGGACGAAGCCGATCTCGGGCTCCTCGGCCTGCAGCACGTCCTGCAGCATCTCCAGGTAGCGCGGCTCGAACAGCCGCAGCGGCAGCAGCCCGCCCGGCAGCAGCACGGTGCCGAGCGGGAACATCGGCATGGCACTCACGGGGACAGGTCTACCCCACCGGGGCGTCCCCCGCAGACGACACGATCGCGGTGGCTCGCAGCCAGGCGTCGACGGCGTCGTAGGCGGCCTCCCGCGGCTCCTTCAGCGAGAGGAAGACGTCGTGGCGGGCGTCGGGGATCGGCAACGACGTCACGGCGTCGCCGAGGCAGCCGACCCACCGAGCGATCTGCTTGACGTCGAGCACCGCGTCGGCGCGGTCGACCTGCTCGCTCCACGAGCGGGCGAACCGGGTCTTGTCCGAGCGCAGCACCAGCGACGGCACGCCGACGTCGAGGCCGCGGTGCAGACGCGCGTGTCCGGCCCGGACCGCACCGAGCCACCCGTAGGTGACGCGGAAGCCGTCGAGCGGCTTGAGCACGGTGTCGTAGTCCCACTCGCCGTGTCCGCTGACGTGCAGGCTGCTGCCGTACGCGTCGGTCGGCGGCAGCTTCATCACGTCGAACGGCTTGATCCGTCCGACGCCACGGATGGCGAGCGTGCCCACCGTCCGCATCCACGGCTTGCCCTGCAGGTCGAACCATGGGCTGTTGAGCACCAGCCCGCTGATGCCCGCGCCGCGCGAGCCCCCGGGACGCTGGTTGAGACGGTGGAGCCACAGCGGCAGCACGAGCCCTCCCGTGGAGTGGCCCGACAGCAGCACCGGACCCCCGGGCACCTCCTCGCGCACCACGGCCAGAGCACGGTCCAGCTCGGCGTCGTAGAGGGCGAGGTCGGTGACGTGGTGAGCCGTCTGGCCCTCCCGACGCGAGCGGCCGCACTTGCGCAGGTCGAGGGCATAGAACGCGAAGCCCCGGTCGACGAAGAACTCCGCGAGCTCCTTCTGGAAGAAGTAGTCGCTGAACCCGTGGACGTAGAGGACGGCCCGCTCCGCGGGCACGGATCCGGTCCAGGTGCGGCGCACGAGCGTGGCGAACACCTCGCCCTGGCCGTCGGGGTCGTCGCCCAGCTCGAACGTGCGCTGCTCGTAGCCCTCGCCCAGCATGTCGGGCTGCCAGTCGCTCATCGTGCCTCCTCGGGGTCCGAGGAGACTCTAGAGGACGGGGCCCACGCCAGAGGCGTCGTTCGTCGAGGCCGGCTGTGCGGAACAGAAGCGGAACAGGGGCGGCGCGGCCCGGCCCCGCACTGCGTGAGGCGGGCCGGGACCGCGTCACCCACCTCTCAGGTACCCGGTGAGCACGGAGTCAAACCTCACGTGTCACGGCACCTACCCGGGGTACGTCAGGGTCATGAGGATCCCCACGCCGTGCGGCCCGGTCAGCCAGGCCGTGCACGACCACCTGACGATGCTGCGCCCGCTCCCCGACCTCCTGGACGCACCGGCACCGACCACCCGTGACCACGCCCTAGCGCTCTGGACGCTGTACGAGCTCGCGTACCGCGGCTTCGACGGCGTCGACCCGGACCTGGAGTGGTCGCCGGAGGTGCTGAGGCTGCGGAACCGTCTGGGTCGTGACCTCGAGGCCTGGTTGCGCGAGGCGTTCGCGACCTCGACCGGCCCCCGCGACCTCGCCGGCCTCGTCGAGGCCGACAGCGACGTCCCCGGCGTCGCCCGCTTCGTCCGCGAGAGCGCCGATGCCGACGACGTCCGCCGCGTCCTCGTCCAGCGCAGCATCTACCACCTCAAGGAGGCCGACCCGCAGTGCTTCGTGCTGCCGCGGCTCGGGAACGCCGCGAAGGCCGGGCTGGCCGAGCTGCAGTACGACGAGCTCGGCGACGGGCAGGCGGACCGTCTGCACGCGCACCTGTTCGAGCGGGCGATGGAGGCGGCAGGGCTCGACCCGACCTACGGCGCCTACGTCGACGAGGCGTCCGAGGAGACGTTGACGCTTAGCAACGCGATGTCGCTGCTGTGCCTGCACCGACGCCTGCGGCACGCGGCCCTGGGCCACCTGGCGGCCTTCGAGGCCACCAGCTCGCTCCCGAGCGCCGACATGGTGCACGGGTTGCGGCGCCTCGGCTTCGACGAGACGGTCGCGCTCTACTACGACGAGCACGTCGAGGCGGACGCGGTGCACGAGCACCTGGCCCGCACGCTGTGCGAGCTCGAGACCGGTGGGGACCCGCAGCTCGAGGACGAGGTCGGGTTCGGCGCCTTCGTGTGCGTCTTCGTCGAGGAGCGCTGCGCCGTCGACCTCCTCGGTGCGCCGGTGCCGGCATGAGCGACCGCAGGGAGGCGATGATCCGCGGGGCGCAGGCCGGCCCTCGCCTGGTGCGCGACCTCGGCTTCGTCGTGGCGCCCGACGGGACGGCGGTGCAGGCCCAGCGGCCGGTGGTCGCCCTGTGCCGCTGCGACGCCACGGCGCGCGGCCCCTGGTGCGACGGGACGCACAAGCTGATCGCCCGACGTGCCGCGGCCGGCCCCCACCCGTGAGGGGGAGCCGGCCGCGCGCGTCCCTCAGAGGCTGGGGTCGAAGACGACCTTGACGGCGCCGTCGTCCTTGCGCTGGAAGATGTCGTACGCGCGCGGCGCGTCCTCCAGCGACAACCGGTGGGTGGCGAAGGACTCGAGGCCCAGCGGGTCGTCGGCGCGCTCCGCGAGCGGCATCAGGTCGTCGACCCACCTCTTCACGTTGGCCTGTCCCATCCGCAGCGTCACCTGGCGGTCGAAGAGCTGCTGCATGGGCATCGGGTCGTGCGTGCCCGTGTAGACGCCCGACAGCGAGACCGTGCCGCCGCGGCGCACCAGCTGGGTGGACAGGTGCAGCGCGGCCAGCCGGTCGACGCTGGCCGAGGTCATGGCCTGCTTCGCCAGGCCGTCCGGGAGGAGGCCGACCGCCTTCTGCAGCACCGAGGGCGCCGGCGAGCCGTGCGCCTCCATGCCGACGGCGTCGATCACGCCGTCCGCGCCACGACCCGACGTGAGCTCGAAGACCGTCTCCACGACGTCGTCGTCCTCCACGTGCAAGGTCTCCACACCTCGCTGTCGCGCACGCTCCAGCCGCTCGGGGACCAGGTCGATGCCGATGACCCGGATGCCCTGGTGCAGCGCGAGACGGGCGGCCATGTCGCCGATCGGGCCGAGTCCGACGACGGCGAGCGTGTCGCCCTCGTGCACGTCGGCGTACCGGACGGCCTGCCACGCCGTGGGCATCACGTCGGACAGGTAGACGTATCGCTCGTCGGGCAGGTCGGGACCCACCTTGATGGCGCCGTAGTCCGCGTGCGGCACGCGCAGGTACTCGGCCTGACCGCCAGGAACGCTGCCGTACAGCTCGCTGTAGCCGAACAGGGCTGCTCCCGTGCCGTGCGAGCGCACCTGCGTGGTCTCGCACTGCGTCTGCAGCCCCTTGCGACACATGAAGCAGTCGCCGCAGGCGATCTGGAACGGCACCACCACGCGGTCGCCGACGGCGAGGTTCGTGATGCCGGCGCCGACCTCCACCACCTCGCCCATCGTCTCGTGACCCAGGACGTCACCGGTGTTCATGAAGGGACCCATCACCTCGTACAGGTGCAGGTCGGAGCCGCACAGGCCGGTCCTCGTCACCTTCAGCACGACGTCGCCCGGATCCTCGATGCGAGGGTCCGGCACGTCGTGCACCTGGATGTCGCGTCGGCCCTGCCACGTCACTGCTCTCACGGTCGTCCTCCTCGCGTCGGTGGTGTTCCTCCGACGCGTACCCGCCGGGCGCGAGACCATGCGTGGCATGGCCCGACCGGGAGCGGGTACATGCTGGGCACAGACCTCGACCACGAGCGGGACAACGCCCGCCCCGAAGGAGCACCCATGCCCTCCCCCATCTCCGCGATCGTGCCGGGCGGCTCGCCGATCGCGCACCACGTGCACACGCACCTCGCCGGCTCGGCCGCAGGCATCGACCTGTTCGACCGCAGCGCCGACGCGCAGCTCGATCCCGACATCGGGAACACGGTGCGCGAGATCCACGGCGAGCTCGTGGACGAGCGACGCCGGTTGCGCCGCATGGCCGACGACCTCGGTGTCGGCGAGTCCAAGGCGCTCACGCTCGCCGCCCAGGCCGGCGAGCGGCTCGGACGCCTGAAGCCCAACGGATCCCTGACGCAGCGGACCGACATGACCGACCTCGTCGAGCTCGAGGCGATGCGCACGGCCGTCGCGGGCAAGCGCGCCGGGTGGCAGGCGCTGCTGTCGGTCGTCGACGTGCACCCGGCGCTGGACCGCGCGGAGCTGGAGGACCTCGTGGCCCAGGCCGAGTCGCAGCAGGACCGGCTCGAGCAGGCTCACACCCAGGCAGCGGCCCGGGCGCTCGTGCGCTGACCGGCGGCCGGGTGGGTGTCCGCCCTCCCCGGCCGCCCCGTCCAGGTCAGGACGACGCGTCGTCGCCCTCCTCGCCACCGTCCTCGTCGTCCTCCAGCTCGGAGGCGTCGAGCGACGGCTCTGTTGGGGGAAGGTCGGCGTCGGGCTCGGTGTCGGGCGACGTCGCGGGGTCGACCGGTGCGTGGTCGTTGGTCCCGGGACCGGACTGGGGGCTGCTTCCGAAGGTGCTCATGTCCCAGGACTACCCGCGATCGGCCTGCCTCACACCTCGACGACGCACCGACGAACCCGGCGCCTCGCCGAGGGGTCAGCCGTCGAGCGGTCCGATGCGCTCGCGCACCCGCTGCAGCACCGCCGTCAACCGGCGCGAGACCTGCATCTGCGAGACCCCGAGCTCAGCGCCGATGTCGCGCTGCGTGCGGTCCTCGACGAAGCGCATGTGCAGCAGCCGACGGTCCTGCTCGTCGAGGGAGCGCAGCGCCGGCATCGCCGTCTGGAGCCGCTCGACCGCCTCGTGCCCGGGATCGAGCGCTCCGATCCGCTCGTGCGCGAAGGTGCCGTCGGCGGGCGACGGCACGTCGAGTGACCGGGGCGCGAAGGCGTCGTGCGCGGCGTCGGCCTCGCGGACCTCGGCCACGCCGATCCCGAGGCGCTCGGCGACGTCCTCGGCGCTCGGCTCGTGCGTGCCGGTGCTGCGCAGCTCGTCCCGGGCGGCCGTCACCGACATCTGCAGCTCCTGGAGCGAGCGCACCGGCCGGATGGTCCAGCCGCGGTCACGGAAGTGTCGTCGCAGCTCGCCCAGGACCGTGGGCACGGCGTAGGCGGCGAAGGAGCGACGTTCGGGGTCGAAGCGGCGGATCGCCTTCACGAGGCCGAGGCGCGCCACCTGGTCGAGGTCGTCGTCGGCGATGCCGCGGCCGCGGTAACGGCGCGCCAGGCGGCCGGCCATGGGGATGTAGTCGGACACGACATCGTTCTGCAGCTCGCGACGTCGGTCGGCGGGCGCCTCGGCCGCTCGTCGCAGCCGCTCACCAGTGGCGACGTCGGGATCCTGGACCGCGCTGGCGGTGGGGGCGGGGAGGGTGGTGGTCATGCACATGCCTCTCGTCGAACGAGATCGGCTGCTGACTCAACCTGTCCCCCACGGAACCACGGTTCGGGAGGTCGTTCAACTCGAACGGGTCGTGGGCGCCACGAGCGCCACCACGCCGCTCGATCCCTCCTGCCCCTCCTCGCGCACCTCGACCACCTCGAGGCCCACCCAGGTGAAGGGCCGTTCCAGCAGCTCCACCTGCTCCCGGCTGCCGAGCTGGAGGAGGAGCCGTCCGGTCGGCTCCAGGTGCTTGGCCGCCACCCGGACGCATCGGCGGGCCACCTCGAGTCCGTCGATCCCGCCGTCGATCGCCCAGAGCGGGTCGGCGGGATGCTCACCCACCCGCTGCGTCGGCACCCACGGCGGATCCGCGACCACCAGGACGAACCGCTCGTCCTCGCCGAGCACGGCGTCGAACTGGCCTTCGCGGACCTCCACGTCCTCGGTCACGCGCTCGGCGTTCACGCGGGCGAGCTCACAGGCTCGGGGAGCCGCGTCGACCATCACCAGTCGGCGTCCGGTGTCGTGGACCGCCGCGAGGCCGATCTGGCCGGCCCCGGAGCACAGCTCGAGCACGTCACCCTCGGGAAGGGAGGTCAGCAGCTCGGCCGCCCATCGCGACTGGGCGTACGTCCATGGTCGCGGCAGCAGCACGGTGTCGTCGACGTCGATCGACAGGGGACCGAACGGCACGGTCCGCACGGTCGGGGCGGGGGCAGTCTGTCCTGGGGAGTCCACGTGCGGGACGTACCCGGAGCCGGGCACCTGAATCCTGCCGGGGTTGCGGATCGTCGACGCCCGGGTCAGGCTGGAAGCAGGTTGAGCAGCAGCCGTCGTCGCCCCGACTCGGGAGGTCGACATGGCTCAGACCATGCGCACGGGCTCGCTCATCCAGGATCATCTGCCACTCGCGGCACATCTGGCTCGCCTCTACCGCGGCCGCGGCGTCGAGGACGACGACCTGCTCCAGGTCGCCCGCCTCGCGCTCGTCAAGGCGGCGGAGCGCTTCGACGCCGACCGCGGAGACTTCGCGCCGTACGCGGCCAGCACCATCCGCGGCGAGATCAAGCGGTACTTCCGCGACCACGCCTGGAGCGTGCGCCCACCACGTCGTCTCCAGGAGCTGCAGGCGCGCATCGCGGCGGAGACCTCCGTCGGCGGATCCTGGACCGACCGTCCCGAGGCGATCGCCGCACAGCTCGGCGCCACGGTGGCCGAGGTGCGCGAGGCGCTCGCCGCCGGCGGCTGCTTCACGGCCGACTCGCTGGACGACGGCATCGGAGCGGCGGCCCTCACGGAGGACGGGTACGCCCGGGTCGACGCCTGGCTCACGGTCCGGTCGTTGCGCACCACGCTGACCGACGACGAGCGACGCCTGCTCGCGTGGCGCTTCGTCGACGAGCTGCCCCAGCGCGAGATCGCGACCCGGCTCGGCATCAGCCAGATGCAGGTCTCACGTCGTCTGTCGACTCTGCTGGCGCGGCTGCGCCGCGAGGTGGGTGACGTCGCGGCCTGACCTCGCCCGCACGCAGACCGGCGGGTCCTGAGCTCGCGACAGTGCGCGGGGCAGAGCGGGTCAGCGATTCTCCCTTCGCGCGGGACGGTCCACGAGAAGGAAGAATCCTGCGTGAATCACGCGCAGATGGAGAATCGTGGCCACGCCCCGCAGACCCAGCCGGGCCGAGAACCCCCGCTCCGGTCGAGGCCCTGTCGGAGCCCACCCGACTCTCGGTCACAGCGACGCAGCAGCGGGCGAGAGCACAGCCGCCGGAGAGGCCCGGCGGCAGCGAGGACCCGCTCGGCGACCGTCAGGGGGTGAGCAGCTGGTCGACCGGGGCGTAGTCGTCGCTCAGCTCCGCGGCGTCGCCCACCCAGGCGTCGAGGTCGTCGCCGTCGGTGACCTCCCACCCCACCTGGCGCTCACCCAGTCCGGCGCGCACCGCATCGACGTCGACCGGTCGCTCCGACGCCGCCACCACGATGTTGCCGCCGCCCGGTCCGGGGCCGTCGGCGGGCCAGCCGAGCACCGCCACGTGCGGCCAGCGCTCCTGGACGGTCCGCACCTCGGCGCGGGCGAAGTCCAGCGATCCGTGGTCGATCACGTTGAGCACGTAGACGCCGTCGTCGTCGAGGGCCTCGTGCACCTCCTCGGCCATCTCACGGGTGGTCAGGTGCCACGGCACGCTCACGCCGCCGAAGGCGTCACCGACCACGAGGTCGAGGCTGCCGGGCTCGACGTCGCGCAGGCCGAGCCGGGCGTCCTCGACCCGCACCTGCAGGGCGTCGCTGGTCTCCAGCCCCAGCTCGTCACGGTCGAGCTGCACGACGCCGCCGTCGATCTCCGAGACCACGCTCGTGGTGCCCGGGCGAGTCGAGGCCAGCCACCGGGGCATCGTCACACCACCGGCGCCCAGGTGATGCGCGGACAGCGGCTCCGACGTCGGGAACATCGCGTCGATCACGGCGGCGTAGCCGCGGGTATAGGCGAACTCGAGGTACTCGGGGTCGGAGAGGTCCACGAAGGAGTGGCGCAGGCCGTCGAGCACGAGCAGGCGGCCCTCGGGGGTGGATCCCCCGGGCTCCACCGACGCGCAGTGGTAGGTGGTCTCGACCTCGCAGCCGCCGGGCGCCAGGGCCGCGGTGCCACCGACGAGCACCGCCCCGCCGACGGCGAGCAGGCCGAAGCCCGGACCGCGCAGACGCAGCTCCAGCACGGCGGCGGCCGCGGCCAGGAGCACGCCCAGGCCGACCAGGATCACGCTCACCCGCACGTGCGAGATGAGCACGAATCCGGTCAGCACCGTGCCGACGATGGCCCCCACGGTGCCGATGCCCGAGAGCCGACCGACGACCGTCCCGGTCTCGTCGAGGGTGCGCAGCAGCAGCTTGGTCACCATCGGCGTCACTGCCGAGAGCAGGGCGCCCGGCACCACGATCGTCGCGGCGGCCACCAGGTACAGCAGCCCCACGGACTCGGGATCGGCCACGCTGCGCACCGCGAACGGCGTGGCGGCGATGACGACGCCCGAGATCGCGAGCAGCGGCGCGAGGGCCCGGCGCGGGTCGATCGTGTCGGCGGCCCTGCCACCGGCCCACGAGCCCGCCGCGATGGCCGCCAGGGCCAGACCGATGACGGTGGTCGACGTCTCGAGGGTGAGGCCGAGGTACGGCGCGAGTAGCCGCAGCGCGACGATCTCGACCACCAGCACCGCGGCGGACGATCCGAACACCAGGACGGCCGCGGCGAGGTCGCTCAGCGGTGGCGGCCCGCTCCCGGGGGCGGGCAAAGCGCTGGAGGACTCTCCGTCGGTCATGCCGACAGTCTTCCAGCCGTTCCCACCCCCGCAGGGTGGACGGCGTCCCTCAGTGGTTGCGCAGCTTCTCGATCAGCTCGTCCTTGCGCAGGTCCGAGTAGCCCTCGAGACCGAGCTCCTTGGCCCGGCCGCGCAGGTCGTCGACCGTCCAGTCCTCGTAGGAGCCGGACTCGCCTCCGCGCTTGCCGACGGTCCTCTCGCCATCGCGGGCGGCCGCGTTGGAGATCCGGGCGGCCTTCTCCTTCGAGGCTCCGTCGTCCCGGAGCGCCTCGTACATCTCGGGGTTCTTCAGCGACGGCTCGTCGCTCGCGTCCTTGCCTGCCGGCATGGCGCACCTCCTGTCGTTCGGTTCTCTCGTTCGATCGTGGCACCGTCCGGTCAGAAGACCGGCTTGCCGCCCGTCACGCCCAGCACCGTGCCGGACACGTAGCTCGCGTCGCGCTCCGACGCCAGGAACACGAAGGCAGGCGCCACCTCGGCCGGCTGGCCCGCGCGTCCCAACGGGGTGTCGGAGCCGAACTGCTCGATCTTCTCCGCCGGCTGGGTGGCGGGTTGCAGCGGCGTCCAGATGGGGCCGGGCGCCACCGCGTTCACGCGGATGCCGTCGGCCCCGAGCTCGGCGGCCAGGTTCACGGTCAAGTTGTTGAGCGCCGCCTTGGTGGAGGCGTAGTCCAGCAACGACGTCGACGGCTCGTAGGCCTGGATCGACGTGTTGTTGATGACGTTGCCCCCGCGCTCACGCAGGTGCGGCACCGCCGCACGGGTCAGCCAGAACGCGGCGTAGAGGTTGGTCTTCAGCACACGGTCGAGGTTCTCGTCGGTCAGCGCCTCGATGCCCTCCTCGCGCGCCATCTGGTAGCCGGCGTTGTTCACCAGCACGTCGAGACCGCCGAGCTCTCCGACGGTCTGGGCGACCGCGTCGTCGCACGCCGCGCGGTCGCGCAGGTCGGCCTCGAGCGCCAGGACGCGGCGGCCCGCCTCGGCGACCAGGCGGCCGGTCTCGGCCGCGTCGTCGCCCTCGTCGGGCAGGTGCGTGAAGGCGACGTCGGCGCCCTCGCGGGCGTAGGCGATGGCGACGGCGCGGCCGATGCCGGAGTCTCCGCCGGTCACCAGGGCGACCTTGCCCTCCAGGCGGCCGTGGCCGACGTAGGACTCCTCGCCGTGGTCCGGCTGGGGGTCCATCGCCCCCGTGCTGCCGGGCGGGTCCTGCTGCTGGGCGGGGAAGCCGTCACTCATCGGATCCCCGTCTCGTCGGGGGCCGGCGTCGGCTCGAGGGGGACCTCGGGCACGTCGTCCGGATCGTCGGGCTCGATCGGCTGCACGTCGGGCTCGGCTCCCGGGTCGGATGCGGGGTCCGCGTCCGGCTGGGGTACGGCGAACGGGTCGTCAGGAGCGATGGTCATGGTGATTCCTTCCGTTGTCGTGCACACGTCGACGTTCGCGTGGATCGTCAGACCTTGCATCTCGGGCTCGTCCTCGAGGACCGCGCTCGCGCCGTCGGGCGTGGCGGGCTCCAGGACCATGAGCCGCAGACCCGGCGCGTCCTGCGCGGTCGTCCACGCCGCCACCCGGGAGATGGCGGCCAGGACGCCGGGAGCGGCCAGCTCCCCGCCCGCGCGACGAGCGTGGGCGTCGGGCCCCGTGGAGTACCGCAGCACCACGACGAAGCGGCGCTCCGCCACGCGGTGCCAGAGGGACTGCACCTCGGCGTCCGGCTCGACAGCGGCCGGCACCAGGCACAGCACGGCGTCCGTGGCGCGGTCGTCCTCGAGGTCCCGCAGGTGTGCCACGTCCTCGGCATGAGCGATGCTCAGCACCAGGGCCGATCGTCGGCCCTGTTCCAGTCCGATTCGGGTCGTCATGGGCGCGATGTACCCAGGACCGGGCGGGTCATGCGCCGACGTGCGCGACCGATCGCGCGTGCCTACGCTCGCGCCATGACCTCCTCCACCACCATCGACCTGGGCCGCCCCGTCTCGGGCGACGTCATCGAGCTGATCCTCGACGACCACCGCCGCTTCGAGGACCTGCTGCGCCAGCTGCGCAGCACCGCGTCGGACCGCGACGCCGTGCGTCAGGCGTTCTCGGCCTTGCACGTCGCCCACGCCGAGGCCGAGGAGCGCCACGTGTACCCGCAGCTCAAGAAGCGGCGGGCCGTGGACGCCCACGAGGCCGACCACGGCGAGCACGAGCACGCCGAGGGCAACGAGGCCCTGCTCGCGGTCATGGAGTGCGCCGCCACCGACACGCAGAAGTTCGACGACGCCGTCGAGGAGCTGACCCGGCTCGTCAGCCACCATCTCACCGAGGAGGAGCTGACCATCCTCAACCCGGCGCGCGAGGAGCTCGGTCCCGAGGTCCTCGCGAAGCTCGGCGAGGCCTTCGCGACCGAGCGCAACCAGCAGATCGACGCGGACTGCGGGCGTCTGGACAACCTGCGACGCATCGTCCGCGAGGCGCGACGAGAGGGTCTCATCGACGAGGACTGACCCGGCGTGGGTCGGACCACACCGATGTGGTTCGCTACCCCTCGGTTGAGCAGCAGCCGACGACCTCACGCACCAGGAGGTGGTCGCGCTGACCCGTCCTGCCCCACCCCCGTCGCCGTCCTCGCCCGAGACGCCGGACCCCACGACCTCCGAGCCGACCCCCTCGGCGTCCTCCGCCGTCCGCGTCAAGCCACCGCCCACCGAGTCGGTGGCGCACCGCATCGCCTCGCTCGCGCTCGCCGTGGTCCCGTGCGACGCCGCCGCCGTGACGGTGCCGTCGGCCTCGGGCCGACCGGCGCTCGCGGCGACGTCACCCCAGGCGATGCAGGCGCTCCGTCTCCCGGGAGGCCCAGGAGCCGGTTCCTCGCTCGCCGACGCCGGGCCCGTCGGCCACGTCCACGTCCGTGACACCGCCAGCGATCCGCGCTGGCGCGACTGGGGTCGCGACGTGGCGATGCTGGGCCACCGGTCGGTCGTCGTGGTGCCGTTGTCCAGCCGCAGCGGCGAGCCCGGCCGCCTCGACCTCTACGCCGAGGACCCCGACGCGTTCGACGACGAGGCGTGCCTGCGCGCCACCGAGCTGGGAGGACTCGCCTCGGTCGCGCTCGGCGTCGCCCACGATCGCGACGGGTTGCGCCGCGCCCTCGACGCGCGTGGCGACATCGGCATCGCCGTCGGCGTGCTCGTGGAGCGCTACGGACTGACCGTCGACGCCGCCTTCCAGGTGCTCGTCCGCCACTCGCAGCACCACAACGTCAAGCTTCGCGACGTCGCGCGTCGGCTGGTCGAGGAGGGCGACCTTCCGGACGAAGTGACGTCGCAGGCCTGACGCTCAGTCGATCCCGGGCAGGCTCCGCGTGTGGACCAGGTCGCGCGCCACCTGCGCCAGCTTCACGTTGTGGTGCTGCGAGTACCGCACGAGCACCGCGAAGGCCTGGTCGGCGTCGACGCCGAAGCGCTCCATGAGGATGCCCTCCGCCTGGCCGATCACGGTGCGACTGGCGAGGGCCTCCTGCAGCGACGCCCGTTCCTGCGACGAGGCGATGGCGATCGCGGCGTGGCTCGCGAGGTGACGCGCTGCCTCGCGGTCGGCCTCGTCGAACGCGTCGACCGAGGAGCCGTAGAGGTTCAGGGCACCGAGGCCGCGGTCGTCGAGGTTCAGCTGTACGCAGAACATCGCCCGCACACCGGCCTCGACCACCTCGGGACGCCAGCGCGGCCAGCGCTCGTCGCTCGTGAGGTCGGGGGCGTCGATCTCGTCGGCGTCCAGCGCATCGACGCACGGACCCTCGTGGAGCCGGTGCTGCAGGTCGTCGGCCCGCGCCACGAGCTCGCTGGTGGGGGCCACGGTCTCGATCCGGCCCCGCGCACGGACCAGCGAGACACCCGCGTCGGAGGCGCCGCGGACCAGCTCGAGCGCCAGCGACGTCAGCCGCTCGGCGGTGCGCTCCGCGGTGGGCTGCGTCGCCAGCTCGCGGGCCATCGCCGCAAGCCGGTCGTCGAGCCCGTCGTCCACCTGTTCCGCCATGTGAGGATCCTCCTGGAGGGAGGATACCGAGGCGGGCCCCGGCCGGCCGCGTGAACGACCTGGCCACCCGCGCAGGGCCTCCGCACCACCCGGCACCATGGTGCTCATGACGGACTCCAAGGACGTGCAGCGCACGCTCGACCTCGCCCTGAGGATCGGCGAGATGCTGCTGTCCAACGGTGCGGGTGCGGCCGACGTGACCGCCACGATGGCCTCGGTGACCCATCACCTCGGACTGCGGCAGACCTTGGTCGACGTGACCTTCACGTCGCTCACGCTGAGCCACCAGGAGAGCGTGGACGACCTGCCGATCGTCATGCGCCGGCACGTGACCCACCGCGAGGTCGACTACGCCGACCTGACCGCCGTCGACCTGCTCGTCAACGCGCTGCTCACCGGCGAGATCGACCGCGAGGAGGCCGCGTCGCGCGTGGCTCGGATCGCCTCCACCGGCCACCCCCGGCCGCGTTGGGCGATCACCGCCAGCTGGGGCCTCACCGGTGCGGGCGTGGCTCTCCTGCTGGGCGGCGACTGGATCGTGCTCGCCGTGGCCGGTGTCGCCGGCGCCGCGATCGAGGTCCTGCAGCGACGGATCGAACGTCTGCGGCTGCCCTTCTTCTACTCCCAGGTGGCCGGAGCGCTCCTGGCCACGCTCATCGCGGTGGCCGTGGCCGCGACGCCCGCCGAGGTCAACCCGTCCCTGGTCGTGACGGCGGCGATCATCATGCTGCTCGCCGGACTCGGCTTCATCGGTGCCATCCAGGACGCGCTCACCGGCTTCTCGATCACCGCCAACGCCCGGATCATGGAGGTGATGATCGCGACCGTCGGCATCATCGTCGGCGTCTCCGCCGGTCTGCAGGTCGGCGAGTGGCTGGGGGTCGACTTCGCCCTGGACCCGGGGGCGTCCGGACTCTCGCAGCTGCCCCAGGTGATGGCGGGGGCCGGCGTGACCGCCGCGGCCTTCGCCCTCTCGGCCTACTCGCCCAAGCGCATCGTGGTGCCCATCGGTCTGCTCGCCGCCGTCACGTCGGGCGCCTACGCCGCACTCACCCAGGCCGACGTCGGCCGGCCGGCCGCCGCCGGCGTGGCCGCGTTCGCCGTCGGCTTCGTGGGCTACTCCGTGGCCCGCCGGTTCCGGGTGCCGCCGCTCGTGGTGGTCGTCTCGTGCATCGTGCCGCTGCTGCCGGGTCTGTCCATCTTCCGGGCCCTGTCGCTGCTGGCGGGCGAGAACCTGCTCGGCCTGCTCTGGATGATCACCGCCGGCGGCGTCGCCGTGGCGCTCGCGTCCGGTGTGCTGCTCGGCCAGTACGTAGCCCAGCCGCTCGGGCGGGAGGCGCGTCGGCTCGAGCGTCGACTGGCCGGACCCCGCCTCGTCGGGCCCCTGCGCGCTGCCGCCGCGCGCCGCCAGAAGGGCTGAGGGAGCCGGGCCCGGGGGCCCTCGTTCGTCGAGCCGTGGGACCCGGCACCTGGCAGGGTGTCGGGTGCAGCGCGTATCGTGACGATTAAGCAAGCGCTTACCCACCCGGAGAGTCCCCATGAAGCTTCGTCTGTCCGAGGAGGACGCCGCATTCCGCGAGGAGATGCGCACGTTCTTCACCACCCAGGTCCCGCAGCACATCCGCGACACCGTCGCCGCCCGGCGCGAGCTCAGCAAGGAGCAGATCGTCGAGGCGCAGCAGACGCTGAACGCCGCCGGTCTCGCCGTGCCGAACTGGCCCGTCGAGTGGGGCGGCAAGGACTGGACCCCGCTGCAGCGCCACATCTGGCACGAGGAGATGCAGCTGGCCTGCGTCCCCACGCCGCTGGCGTTCAACGCGTCGATGGTCGGCCCGGTCATCGCGGCCTTCGGCTCCCAGGAGATCAAGGAGCGGTTCCTCCCGGCCACCGCCAACCTCGACATCTGGTGGTCGCAGGGCTTCTCCGAGCCCGACGCCGGCTCCGACCTCGCCTCGCTGCGCACCACGGCCCGTCGCGAGGGCGACGAGTACGTCGTCAACGGGCAGAAGACGTGGACCACGCTCGGCCAGTACGGCGACTGGATCTTCACGCTCGTGCGGACCGATCCCGACGCCCCCAAGAAGCAGCAGGGCATCTCGTTCCTGCTCATCGACATGACGTCGCCCGGCCTGACCGTGCGTCCCATCGAGCTCATCGACGGCGGCCACGAGGTCAACGAGGTCTTCTTCGAGGACGTGCGCGTGCCGGCCGAGAACCTCGTCGGCGAGGAGAATCGCGGCTGGGACTACGCCAAGTTCCTGCTCGGCAACGAGCGTGTCGGCGTGGCACCCGTCGGCTCCACGAAGCGCTGGCTGGCCGCGGCGAAGGAGATCGCGGGCGACCGCCTCGACTCCGACCTGCTGCTCGCCACCCGCGTCGCGGACCTGGAGAACGAGCTGCTCGCCCTCGAGCTGACGGCGCTGCGCGTCGTGGCCCACTCCGCCGACGGCAAGCCGCACCCGGCGTCGTCGGTGCTCAAGCTGCGCGGCACCGAGCTGCAGCAGGCCGTCACCGAGCTCTACGTCGACCTCGCCGGCCCGCTCTCGCTCGCGTCCGGCGCCGGAGACGGCTCCGACGTGCCCGACTGGGCCCGCGTCAGCACCCCGCAGTACCTCAACTTCCGGAAGGCGTCGATCTACGGCGGCTCCAACGAGGTGCAGCGTCAGATCATCGCCAAGACCATCCTGGGACTGTGAGGCAGCCATGGACTTCACCCTCGACTCCGAGCAGACCGCCCTGCGTGACGCGGTGCGCGGCCTGCTGAGCAAGACCTACGACTCGTCGGAGACCCGCCGCGAGGTCACCAAGACCGACCCCGGGTTCTCGGAGAAGACCTGGCAGCAGCTCGCCGAGCTCGGTGCCCTCGGACTGCCGTTCTCCGAGGAGGACGGCGGCTTCGGCGCCGGACCCGTGGAGGTCGCGATCGTGGCCGAGGAGATCGGACGCGTGCTCGCGCCCGAGCCGTACCTCGAGACGATCCTGGCCGCCGGCCTGGTGGCCGACCTCGGCTCGGCCGAGCAGCGCGCCGACGTCATCGGCCGCGTGGCCGAGGGCGCCCTGGTGCTCTCCTTCGCCCACCACGACGTCGGCGACGCCGTCGTGGCCGCCGAGTCCGACGGCACCTGGACGCTCACGGGCGTCAAGGAGCCGGTGCTGCACGGCGAGCGCGCCGACCTGCTGGTCGTCACGGCCCGCACCGACGCCGGCGTCGGCGTGTTCCTCGTCGACCCCTCGGTCGGTGGCGTGGACCGGATCGGCTACCGCACGCACGACGGCGGTCGCGCGGCGCGCGTCTCGCTCGACGGCGCCACGGCCACGCCCCTGGGCGACCCGGCCGCCGACGTCTCCGACGTCGTGGCCCGGAACGTCGCCCGTGGGCAGATCGCCCTGAGCCACGAGGCCGTGGGCGCCATGGACGTGGCCCTGCGGACCACGACGGAGTACCTCAAGACGCGCAAGCAGTTCGGCGTCCCGCTCAACACGTTCCAGGCGCTCACGTTCCGGGCGGCCGACCTGTACGTGTCGGCCGAGCTGGTCCGCAGCACCGTCACGTGGGCCACGCTCGTGCTCCAGGACGACCCGGACCGGGTCCTCGAGGCGGCGGCGCGTGCCAAGCTGCAGGTCTCGCGCGCCGGCCGCCACATCGGCCAGGAGGCGATCCAGCTGCACGGCGGCATCGGCATGACCGCGGAGTACTCCGTCGGCCACTACACGAGCCGTCTGACCGCGATCGACCACACGCTCGGCGACGGCTCGGAGCACCTGCTCACGCTGGCCCGCTCGGTGGCCGACCACGGCGCCGTCGACCCCATCGGCTGACGGGCGACGCGCGGCTCGACCCACGATCCAGCCGCACGTGGCGCAGATCCTTTTCCGGCGCCGCGTGCGGCTGTCGTGCGTCGGGGGCCGCCCGTGGCCGCAGCGCGCCACCGACGCACTCGACGGTCCCGGGATCCACCCAGCTCCACCCGGCGAGGCGGGGTCCCACCTCGTACCGTGGTCAGGAGATGAAGTCCTCCGCCCGACGCTGGCTGCTCGTGGCACTGGTGTCGGCCCTGCTGGCCGCCGCGCCGGTGCTCCCCCGCCTGCTCCCGGCCGAGGCCTCCGACGTCTCGGCCGACCGGCTGCTCGAGCGGGTCGTCGCGTCACGCGACCTGGGGTGGTCGGGCGAGGTGCGCAGCCGCGGCACGCTGCAGATCCCCGAGACCGACTCGTTCGCCGGGGTCGCCGACCTGCTGGGCGACACCAGCACCCTGCGCGTCTGGTGGCGGTCGGACGAGCAGTGGCGCGTCGACCGCGTCCGCGCGAGTGGCGAGACCGACCTGGTGCGCGAGGGTGACCTGCTCACCACCTGGCGCTTCGAGTCCGAGCGCGCCACCTCGTCCCCGTACGCCACCGTCCGCCTGCCCGACGCCTCCGACCTCGTGCCGTCACAGCTGGCCCGGCGCCTGCTCGCCGGGGCCGACGCCGCCGAGCTGTCCCGCCTGCCGGAACGACGAGTGGCGGGGCGGTCGGCACCCGGCCTGAGGCTGGAGCCGGCCGACGAGCAGTCGACCATCGCGCACGTCGACGTCTGGGCGGACGCCGAGACCGGTCTGGCGCTGCGCGTCGACGTGGTCGGCACCGCCTCGGACCTGCCCGTGGTGTCCACCGCCGTCACCCGGTTCGACCCGTCGACCCCCGACCCCGGCACGACCACGTTCACCGCTCCCCCGGGCGCCCGCGTGGGCTTTCGCGACGCGATCGACGTCGCGGCGGGCGCCAACGCCTTCGCACCGTTCGTGCTCCCCGAGGCAGTCGCCGGGCTCGAGCGCCGCGGCGACCCCGACGAGCTCGGAGCCGTCGGCGTCTACGGCCGCGGGCCCACCGCCCTCGTGGCGGTGCCGCTCCGCCGCGGTCTCGCCGGCCAGGTGCGCGAGCAGCTGAGCGCCTCGTCGGCCGTGCGCACCGACGTCGGCACCTCGCTGGAGATCGGGCCGCTGTCCGTGCTGCTCACCGAGGGGGGCCGTGGTCAGGGCACCTTCTTGCTGGCTGGGACCGTGACGCCCGAGGTGCTTGCGGACGCCGCGGCCGAGCTGGGCGAGCAGGTGGGGCGGCGATGATCAGGACCCGAGCGCTGACGAAGCGCTACCGCGGCGTTCCGGCGGTCGCCGGCATCGACCTCGACGTGCGAGAAGGCGACGTCTACGGGTTCCTCGGGGCCAACGGCTCCGGCAAGACCACGACGGTGCGGATGCTGCTGGGCCTCGTCCTGCCCACCTCCGGGGAGGCCGAGGTGCTCGGCGAGGCGATGCCTGCGTCGGCCGCGTCGGTCCTCCCGCGCGTCGGCGCCCTGGTGGAGGGACCCGGCGCCTACCCGCACCTGTCGGGACGCAGGAACCTCGCCACCTTCGACGCCGCCGGGCCCGACGCGCGGCGACGTGGACGGTCCGGTCGCATCGGCGAGGTGCTCGAGCAGGTGGGGCTGGACCCCGCCGACCGTCGGCCCGTGCGTGCGTACTCGCTCGGCATGCGCCAACGCCTCGGCCTGGCCGGTGCGTTGCTGCGTCGGCCGCGGCTGCTGGTGCTCGACGAGCCCACCAACGGACTCGACCCGCAAGGGATCCGCGAGATCCGCGAGCTGCTGCTGGCCCTGAACGGCGAGGGCACCACGATCTTCCTGTCCAGCCACCTCATGAGCGAGATCGAGCAGATGTGCACCCGCGTGGGGGTGCTCGACCGCGGCCGACTGGTGCTGCAGGACCAGCTGGAGACCCTTCTGGCACCGAGCGAACGCGTCGTGGTGGGCACCCGCGACGTCGCGCGTGCCGTCGCACTGCTGGGCGAGGCCGTGGAGTCGTCCGTCGGAGAGCGCCTGGTGGTGGTGTCCGACGACCCGGCCCGGGTGAACGCACGGCTGGTGTCCGCCGGCGTCCGCGTCGACTCCGTGGGGCCGTTGCGCGTCAGCCTGGAGGACGTCGTGCTGCGCGCGAGCGAGGCGTCATGATCAGGGTGGAGCTGGCTGCGATGCTGCGGCGCCGACGCACCTGGGTGGTCATCGCGATGCTGAACGCCCTGCCCGCGCTCGTGGCGGTGCTGCTCGCGACCACGCAGCTGGGACCCCGTCCCGGCAGCGGACCGCCGTTCCTCTCCGCCGTCCTGAGCGACGGCACGCTCTTCCCCCTTGCTGCCCTGGGCATCGTGCTCCCGCTGTTCCTGCCGGTCGCGGTGGCGGTCGTGGCCGGTGACGCCATCGCCGGCGAGTCGCAGACGGGCACGCTGCGCTACCTGCTCGTCCGCCCCGTGGGCCGCACCAGGCTGCTGGTGGCGAAGCTGGTGAGCGTCGTGGCCTTCGTGCTCGTGGCCGTGCTGGTCGTGGCGGTCGTGGCCTACGTCCTCGGACGGCTGCTGCTCGGCGACGGAGATCCCAGCGGCACGGTCACCAGCGTCTCCGGCTCCACGCTCAGCCAGGCGGAGATGATCCAGCGGACGGTCCTGGCGCTCGGCTACGTGACGTGGATGATGCTGGGCGTGGCCGCGCTCGCGCTGCTGCTCTCCACGATCGTGGAGTCCGGGCTGACCGCCGCGCTCGGGACGGTGGCGGTGCTCATCGGCTCGACGGTGCTCCTCGGGCTCGAGGCCGCCGACGTGCTGCAGCCGTACCTGCCGACCCGGTACTGGCTGGCGTTCGTCGACCTGTTCCGCGACCCCATCCGGTGGACCGAGGTGGTGCGAGGCGTCGCCGCTCAGGCCGCCTACCTCGTGGTGTTCCTCGGGGCGGCCTGGGCCAACTTCGGCAGCAAGGACGTCAACAGCTGACGTCGGTCGGCGCGCGGGCGGCGTCCCGACCGAGCACCGAGGCCACCGTCGCGAGCACCGCGGCGTCACCGGGAAGCGCGCGGTGCGGGGTCGTCGAGCCGGGGCACAGCCGTTGCACCCGCAGGTTGAGAGCGCCGTCGAGCACCGCGGAGTCCGTGGGGACGACCACCCGGTCGGCGTCGGACCGCAGTGTGACCCACTCGGGTCCGTCCGGCGTCTCGTCACCGGCGTTCAGGCCACGCAGCAGGTCGCTGTCGGGCACGAGCTGCTCGCACGCGGTGGGGCAGCTGCCCGCGATCTCGACCGCCAGCGCGGCGACGTCGGTGCCGTGGTGGGGCGAGCCGATCGTCAGCACCCGTCGAGCCACGTCCGCCCCGCCCTGGTCGCGCACCCACAACCGTGCCACGACACCGCCTGCGGAGTAGCCGACGACGTCGACCGAGTCCGCGCCCGTGCGCTCGAGGGCCGCTTCCACCGAGCGGCCGAGTGCGGCCGCCTGGGCGCGCAGGTCTCCCCTGCCGTCGCCCTCGGGCTCGAGCACCTCGACGTCGCGGCCGGCCGACCGGAGCGCGTCGCGCAGGGGATCGAGGGACGCCACGCGTCCGCCGTACCCGGAGACCAGCAGCACGGGCCCGAGCTCGTCCTGCGACGCGGGATCCGTGGGGTCGAGCGTGCGGACGACCCCGATGCCGACGGCGACCAGCACCACGGCCACGAGCAGCGCCGCCCCCGCCAGCAGGGTGCGCCGCCGCTGCGGCGCGAGGTCGTCGAGCACGACCCCATCCTCGCCGACGACCCCTGAACATGGCGCGGGCGCGAGGAAGCTCCTGGAACGTGAGGACCCCTCGCGCACCCACTAGAGCCCACTGACCCTTGCTGCCTTCCGGCCCTGGGGGATTGGGTGAGATAGCGCCACGCGAGGGGCTGCGGCCAGCATACGGGGGCCGACCCGGTGGGTTCCAAGCGGGATGCGGCGGGTACGCTCGTCGGCGGAGGATTCGCATAGTGGCCTAGTGCGCTCGCTTGGAAAGCGGGTTGAGTGAAAGCTCTCAGGGGTTCGAATCCCCTATCCTCCGCAGAGATCGTGAGCCCCTCGGCACCTCAGTGCTGAGGGGCTCCGTCGTTCTCGAACACGCCGAGAGGCTCACGACCTCTGCATCCGGCGTGGCGATTCGAGGAGGAGCGGAGCGAGCGACGAAGTCCCTACCTCCACGGGTGCCTTCCTCCAGAGGGAGCGTCCCGCTCCGCCGCGCGGCGGAGCGGACGCCTGCTCACGACCCACAGGTGCGATAGCGTCGCTCTTCCACACAGGAACAAGGAGGCACTCGTGCGTCGCGTCGTGCTGTACCAGCTGCTCTCGCTCGACGGCGTCGCCGAGGAGCCGGGCGACTGGATGTTCGAGGCCGGCCCGGAGATCTTCGACAACCTGGCCGCTGTGATCGAGCGTCAGGACACGGTCCTCCTGGGCCGAGGTACCTACGACTACTGGTGCGACTACTGGCCCACGAGCGACGTGCAGCCCTTCGCCGACTTCATCAACGGGACCGAGAAGCACGTCGTCACCTCCACGCCCCTGACGGGGTCGTGGCAGAACTCGACGGCGGTGCACACCGACGCCGCCGACCACGTTCGCTCGCTCGCCGCACAGGACGGCGGCGACATCGGCATCCACGGCAGCATCGGTCTGGCCCAGTCGCTGCTCGCGGCCGGTCTCGTCGACGAGCTACAGCTCGTGGTGGTGCCGACGGTGGCCGGACACGGGAGGCGTCTGCTCGAGCCGGGTTCGCCGACCCGACGACTCGCCCTCGTCCGCTCCGAGCGGTCCTCCTCCGGCGACCTCCTGATCACCTACGTCTTCCGACCGGACGACTCGACGCCGTCCTGACCATCAGCCCGCCGCGCTCCCCACGACCGACAGCAGCTGCAGCCGCTCGTGGCTCTCGCTGCCGGGGACCGCGGTGTAGACGAGCAGGGAGTGCGCCTGCCGCGGGTCCTGGAGGATCTGGCAGCTCAGCTCGAGACGGCCCACCGTCGGGTGGTCGTACCGCTTGAGCTCGTGCGGCATGATCCCGACCTGGTGCTCGTCCCACAGCGCCCGAAACTCCTCGTTCTCGGCCGCCAACGCAGCGGCGAGGCGCGCCGCCTTCGACGTCGGCCCGCGCCGGGCCATGATGCCGCGCAAGCCGGAGACGTACATCCGGGAGAAGTGCTCGTGGTCCTCGGGCGGGTGGAGGTCCCGCGCCCCGGGGACGGTGAACCAGCGGTAGCCGATGCTGCGCTCCGGCCCGCTGAACCGCCGCAGGTCGCCGACGAGCGCGACACCGAGCGGGGTCTGGCGCAGGGTCTCGCCGAGCTCGGTCACGATCTCCGCCGGGGTGTCGACGAGCCGGTCGAGGATCCGCAGCATCCCCGGGCTCACGTGGTCGCTCTCGGCTCCGCGCTCCGGCGGCCGGTGCCCGGCGAGGTGGAACAGGTGGTCGCGCTCGTCGAGTGACAGGTGCAGGCCCTGGGCGATGGCCGCGACCATCTGCTCCGACGGCTGTGGTCCGCGCTCCTGCTCCAGCCGGGTGTAGTAGTCGGCCGACATGTGGCACAGCACCGCCACCTCCTCGCGGCGCAGCCCCGACGTCCGCCGTCGCTGCCCGCGCGGCAGGCCCACGTCCTCCGGCTGCAGCGCCTCGCGGCGCACGCGGAGGAAGTCCGACAGCCCGGTCCGATCGATCATGGCTCCATCGTGCCCCGTGGCGGTCCGCGCATCCACGGATCGTCGGACCCTGGATCCGGTCGGGGTCGTGCCGAAGGCTGGAGCCAGCGGCACGTGCCGCCCCCATCGTCAGGAGACACCGTGGCACCCAGGACCTACGACATCGCCGTCCCCGACCTCACCGGTCGGCTCGCGGTCATCACCGGCGCGAGCGACGGGATCGGGCTCGTCATCGCCCGGACGCTCGCCGCCGCCGGAGCCGACGTGGTCCTGCCCGTCCGGAACCGCACGAAGGGAGAGGCGGCCGTGCGGACGATCCGCGGGCGGCACCCGGGGGCTCGCCTGACCCTCCACGACCTCGACCTCTCGTCGCTTGCGTCGGTCGAGGCCTTCGCCGCCACGATGCGTGCGGAGGGCGAGCCGATCCACCTGCTCGTCAACAACGCAGGCGTCATGACGCCGCCGGAGCGCCAGACCACGCAGGACGGCTTCGAGCTCCAGCTCGGCACCAACCACCTCGCTCACGTCGCGCTCACCGCCCACCTGCTCCCGCTCCTCGTGGACGGCGGGGCACGGGTGACGTCGCAGGTCAGCGTGGCGGCCAGGAGCGGCGTCATCAACTGGGACGACCCCGGGTTCGAGCGCGCCTACGACGGCATGCGCGCGTACCGGCAGTCCAAGATCGCCCTGGGCCTCTTCGGCCTCGAGCTCGACCGCCGGAGCCGGGTCGAGGGCTGGGGCATCACGAGCAACCTCTCCCACCCGGGCGTGGCGCCGACCAGCCTGCTGGCGGCCCGGCCCGAGGTGGGTCGGTCCGGCGACACGCTCAGCGTGCGGGTCATCCGTCGACTCTCGGCCCTGGGGGTGCTCGTCGGCACTCCCGAGAGCGCGGCGCTGCCGGCGGTGCTCGCGGCGACCGCGCCGGACCCGGCGCCCTTCTACGGTCCGCAGGGCCTCGGGGGCACCGGTGGCGCGCCGGGTCCGGTGGATCTCTGGAAGCCTCTCAGCGACCTCGGCGACGCCACGCGTGCGTGGGACCTTTCCGAGGATCTCGCCGGAGTGGTGTTCGCGCGGGGATGAGTCGTCGGGCTCGGCTCAGTTCGCGGACTGGTAGGCCTCGATGAGCGACGACGGGACGCGGCCACGGGCCGGGACGTCCAGGCCCTGCTCCTGCGCCCAGGCTCGCACGGCCTTGGCGTCGACGCCGGAACCGCCGCCCGAGGAGGAGGTCCGGGTGGTGCGACCGGCGGCGCGGCGGCCGACGGCGATGTAGGGAGCCACGGCGTCGGCGAAGGCCTGACGCTCGGACTCGGTGAGGTCGACCTGGTAGCCCACTCCGTCGAACGTGAACGACACCGTCGGTGCCGGGGTGTCGATCTCGTCGCCACTCAGGTCGGAGTAGAACTTTTCCACGGTCTTTTTCGCCATGCCGGAACCATATCGCCCACCACCCGATAATGCGGTCATTTCCCGAGAGCATTCAGGACCAAAGTCATGAATAGTTTCCGAATGCGCCGACTTTCACGGGGCGGCGACGAAACCGCGGTCGCTCAGCACCGGCACGACGCCGCTGGCCCCGACCTCGGCCGCCACGCCGACGTCGTCGGACCAGCCCGCCGCGACGAGCTCCTGGCCGCTCGCGCAGGCCGTCAGGTGGGCGGTCTCGCGCCCCTGCACGAGCCGGTACGCGTCGGCCGCGGCGGCAGCCTCCGGCGACAGGCCCGGCCACTCGAAGTCCTCGAGCGCCGCGAGCACCGCACCGGCTCCCCACAGGTCCTCGAGGGCAGGTCGCAACGAGCCGTCGCTCCACCGTTCGCCCGCGGCGACCACGGCCACGACCGTGTCGTCGGCGTCGTGCTCCCGCGCGATCCAGGCAGCGACGGCAGCCGCGTTGCGCAGGCTCGCGCCCACCACCGTGGTGGCCGAGCCCGCGAGCGCGTGCGCCACGGCCGACCCGTTCGGTGACGGCAGCACCAGACGACCCGGCAGCGGGACCCGCAGCAGCCGCGCCGGCGAGAGCGTGGGCTCCTCCGGGCCCGCCGAGGCCCGGTCGGCGGCCAGCACCGCGCCGGTCTGTGCCGCGACCTCGGCCGCGTCGGCGCGACCGGTCGGGTACGGCACCACGACGCTGCCGCGTTCCACCGCCACCCCGAGCGCCGTGGTGAACGACAGCACGTCGACGACGACGGCGACGTCGGCCCCCTCGGAGATCGCGCGGCCGCCGACCGGGCCCCAGTCGAAGCGGACCGTGTGGCCCGGCTGGTGAGTCGTGAGCATGGGCCCAGTGTGCCGGGCAGCGAGAACCGTCAGGGCCGACGGCGGCGTGCCAGGACCACGGCGCCGACCACGAGGACGCCGAGCACGAGGACGAAGACGACGACCTCGACCCACCCGACGGCGTTCCCGGTGGAGGTGGCCACGTCGTCGGCCTCGCCCGGGGTCGCGACCAGCTCGGCCTCGGTGCGGGTCTGCTGCGTGCTCGGCGTCTCGACCGTCACGTCCTCCCCGTCCGCGAGCAGCTGGTACCGCAGGGCCAGGAACTCACCGGGCGCGACGTCGTGGTCGCGCACGCCGGTCTGGGCGTACGACCACTCGCCGCCCTCGTCGGCGGTGAGGAAGGCCCAGTACCCGTCGCCGGAGAGCGAGGCGCCGCACGTCTCCTGGGCCGCGTCGGGCCGACCGTCGATCCGGCAGACGAAGGGTGCGGACCCCTGCGTCTCCTCGACGTCGAGACCAGCCGCCTGGAGAGCGTCGTAGGCGGTGGCGTCGCCGGCGAGGTCCGTGGCGCAGCGGACGAGCTGATCACCGTCGAGCGTCGCGGGCTCGACCACGACCACGACGTCGTCGGACCCGCACTCGCCCTCGGCGGCCGCCTGCGCAGCGGACGGAGCGGCTACCAGGGCAGCGGCGCAGACGACGACGGACAGCAGCTGGTGAGCGTGGCGGAGCATGTCGTCCATCGTCACAGACGACGAGCCCGCCTCAGGGCTGCGGGACCGGTTCGGCCGTGCGGCCGTACCGAGCACGCCGGGCAGCCCGGCGCAGGGTCACCAGCACGGCGGGTCCGAGCGTGGCCACGAGCAGCGCGTTGGTGACCGCGCGGCCGGTGTCCCAGCCCCAGGTCGACGTGACGAGGTTGAAGACCAGGAAGCGGTGCAGGTTCTCCAGGATCGGCGCACCCGGCACGAGCTGCAGCGTCTCGTCGGCCCCGGGGGCGGCGATGCCGAGCTGGAACGGCCACGACGACAGGTTCATCAGCATGCCGAACAGGTACGCCACGACCACGGCGTAGACCACGAGCATCGCGATCTCCGCCCGTCCCGTGACCCGCCGCGGCAGCAGACCCGCACCCAGTCCGATCCACGCGGCGCACATCATCTGGAACGGCAGCCACGGCCCCACGCCCGACGTGAGCAGGGCCGACGCGAACAACGAGGTGCAGCCCAGCACGAAGCCGAACCCGGGCCCGAACACCCGCCCGGCGAGGACGAGGACGAAGAACACCGTCTCGATGCCGGCCGTCCCGGCTCCCAGGGGTCTCAGTGCCGCGTTCACCGCCGTCAGCACGCCGAGCATCGCCAGCGCCTTGGCGTCCATGCCGCCCTCGGTGAACTCGGCCACCACCACCATGACGACGATCGGCAGGAGCGCCATGAACAGGAACGGCTGGTCGACCCGCTCCGCCCCCGCGGTCGGCTCGATGAACAACGGCCACAGGAACATGACCAGGCCCGCGAGCGACGCGACGCCGAGCACGAGCGCCGAGCGCAGTCCCAGCCGCGCCGTCATCGTCGGCCCCCGTCCTGGGCCGACGCGTGGCCGCACCCATCGGTGGATCCGCAACCGCAGCCGCGGCGCTGGGGTTGAGGATCCACCGATGCGGGGCCCCGTGCGGTCCTGAGGTTTAGGATCCACCGATGGGGGGAGGTCATGGGAGGGCTCCCTCGACGTCGGCGACGGTGAGCCAGTCCGACCCCAGGACCTTGGAGACCTGGGGGGCGAAGGCGGGCGACTCGGCCAGGACCTTGGACACGCCTCCGGCCGAGACCACCTCGCCCTCGGCGAGGACGACGACCGCGTCGGCCACCTGGGCGACGAACTCCACGTCGTGGGTCGACACCACGACGCCGCGACCCTCGGCCGCCTGGGCGTGCAGGATCGCCGCCAGCTGCGCCTTCGCGGCGTAGTCGAGGCCGCGCGTCGGCTCGTCGAGCAGCAGCACGCGGGGCGACGTCGTGAGCACGATGGCCAGCACGAGGGCGAGCCGCTGGCCCTCGGACAGGTCGCGAGGATGGTGGGCCCCGGCGATGCCCGGTGCGAGCCGGTCGAGCAGTCCGCGGCAGCGCCCCGGCTCGGCGTCCGCGTGGGTGTCGGCCGCCGCGCACTCGTCGTCGACGGTCTCGAGGTACAGCAGGTCCGATGCGGTCTGGGGCACGAGCCCCACCAGCGCACGGGCGGCCGCCGGCGACAGTCCGGCCGGGTCGAGCCCGTCCGCCCCGACGGCCACGGAGCCGCTCGCACGCTTCAGGCCGCCCTGCAGCGCCCACAGCAGCGACGACTTGCCCGACCCGTTCCGGCCCATGAGCGCGACCACCTGGCCGGGGTCGACCGTCAGGTCCACGCCGCTGACCGCGCGGTGCCGGCGGTAGTCGACCGAGATGTCGCGCGCCTGCAGCACCGGGGGCCCCGTCTGCTCCGACGGCGTCCTGGTCGGCGCGCCCGCGAGGCGAGGACGCAGGTCGCCGGCCCGACGCCGCGCGTCGCGGACGGTGAGCGGAAGCGGCTCCCACCCGACGAGCCTGCCCAGCTCCACCAGTGGCGGCGCGACGGGACTCTCGCGCAGCAGGTCGGCCGGCTCGCCGTCGCGCACCCGACCACCCTCGACCACGACGAGGCGGTCGGCGAAGGGGATCACCCGCTCCATCCGGTGCTCGGCCACCACCACCCCGAGCCCGACGTCGGCCACGAGCCGGGCGACCGTGGCCAGCACGTCCTCGGCAGCCGTGGGGTCGAGCGCCGACGTCGGCTCGTCGAGCACCAGCATCCTGGGGTGCATCGTGAGCACGGCGCCGATCGCGACCCGCTGCTGCTGGCCGCCCGACAGCGTGCGCAGCGCACGACGTCGGAGGTCGGCGATGCCCAGCAGGTCGAGCGTCTCCTCCACCCGACGCCGCATGGTCTGCGGGTCGAGCCCGAGCTGCTCCATGCCGTAGGCCAGCTCGTCCTCCACGACGTCGCTCACGAAGCCCGACAGCGGGTCCTGCGGGACGTACCCGACGAGGTGCGCCAGCTCGCGCGGTGGCGTGCCGACGATGGACGTGCCGTCCACGCGCACGTCGCCCTCGAGCAGGCCGCCGCTGAAGTGCGGGACGAGGCCGTTGAACAGGCCGAGCAGCGTCGACTTGCCCGACCCCGTGCGTCCGCACACCAGGTGCAGCTCGCCGTCGGGCAGCACCAGGCCGACGTCGCGCAGGGTCGGCTCCGCCGTCCCGGTCCCTGCGGCGTCGTCGTAGGAGAAGGTCACGTCACGCAGCTCGAGCACGGTCCACCTCCTCGGCGTCGCGCCCCGGGCCACCGGCACGGTCGGCACCGCCGGCGACGTCGGGCGCCGGAGGTGGGGTCAGGAAGGCCGGGAGCACACCCACCAGCAGCACGAGCACGAGCGGGACGCCGATGGTGGGCCACCGCTCGAGGTCGGGGACCACCACGTACGGGTCGAGGTCGAAGGCGCGGTCGACCCCGACGGCGACCACGACGCCGCACAGCGCCGTGAGGACCTCGGGCCGACGCCACCGGTCGGGCCGGTAGCGGGTGCGCTGCACGCGCCGGCCGGCCGACCACAGCGCAGCGGCGGCGAGCAGGACCCCGAGCACGAGCACCGGCCCGGCGAGCAGACGGGGCGCGGTTCCGTCGAGGTAGGCGTACGCGCCGACGCAGAGCGCGCCGAGCCCGGTGAGCATGAGCACCCCGGTCAGGAGCCGCTCCCGCGGGGTCGCCGTGCCCGACCGCCCGTAGCCGCGCGCGTCCATCCCGGCCGCCAGGGTCATCGACCGCTCCAGGGCGTCCTCCAGCACCGGCACGACCACGCGCCGGAGCCGGCCGACTCCCTTGCCGGCGTCGCCCCGCAGTCGACGCGCACGGTTGACCCGCTGCACGCTCTCGGCGAGCTGCGGGAAGACCGACAGGGCCACGACCACGGCGGTGCCGACCTCGTAGAACGCGGGGGGCACGGCGGCGAGGAGGCGACGAGGGTTCGCCAGGGAGTTCGCGGCTCCCACGCACAGGATGATCACGGCCAGCCGCATGCCGTCGTAGAGCGCACCGAGCAGCGCCGTCGACGTCACGTCGCCCAGGAGCTGGATGCCGCGGGCCGCGTCGGGCAGCGGGATCTCGGGCAGGTGCAGCACGATCGTGTCGCCCTCCAGCGCACCTCCGCCGAACAGGATCCGGTACACGACCCTCAGCACCACGACGAACAGCGCGAAGTACACGTAGAACCGGAACGACATCGCCCACGGCGCCTCGCTGCGACGGGCCATCACCACCAGGACCACCACCGCCGCGATCAACGCGAGCACCAGCGGGTTGAGGGTGAACGACGCCGCCGCGGCGAGACCGAGCGCCCAGAGCCACCAGGCTCCGGGATGCAGGTCACGAGCGGGAGCGGTCATCGCCGTTCCGCGGCAGGGCAGGTCAGGGCGCGCTTCCCCTCCGCCGCCACGCGACGATCCCGGCGGCACCGAGCAGCACCAGCACGGCCGCGACACCGACCAGCGTCGGCCACGGCGACCCGGCGTCGGCCGACGTCGCGCGGGTCTCGTCGTCGGACGTCGTGCCGTCGTCGCCGGCTCCGTCGGAGGGGCTGGCGGCGCCCGCCTCGCCCCCCTGCCCCGACTTCAGCCCAGCCTTCTGCTCAGCCTTCTTCTCTTCCTGGGCCTTCTGCTCGGCCTTCGCCTTGGCGCTGGCCGAGGCCTCCGCGGACGGGACCGCCGACGTCGGCGCAGCCGTGGGCGCCTTCTGCGTGGGCCGGCTCGACGGCTTCGGAGCCGGGGCCGCGGCCGCCTTGCCCACCGGGGAGACCCCGGGCTGGGCCTTGCCGCTCTGGCCCTGCCAGCTCCAGGCGACCCAGCCGCCCTTCGGCACGGAGACGCCGCCGACGCCGGCCGTCGCGTAGCTCCAGCTGCCGTTGCCGCTGGAGACCCAGAGCGACCAGTAGGCGTCGGACGGCGAGGCCTGCACGCACCCGGCGTTGGCCGGCTTCGCGTTGACCTGGCAGACGAAGCCCTGCTGCCGGGCGGCGTAGCGGAGGGAGACGCCTGCGGCGTCGAACGCGGAGGTGGCCTTGCGACCACCGCCGGGGACGCACGTCGTGGAGGCACCCCCACCCAGCTGGTGGTAGTCGACGACCACGGTCACGCCGTCACCCTTGGCGCAGGCCGCAGCCTGCGCGGGTGCGGCGAGGACGACCGCACCGGTCGCCGTCCCGAGGAGGACGGCGACCAGCGCGGCGAGGAGTCGCCTGGTCACTTGACGACGGTGAACGACGCGATGCCCTGGCGCGTGTTCACGATGCCGCGGACGTAGACGTTCTTCTTGCCGGTCGACGAGCCGACGCCGAACGTGTAGTCGATGGTGCCGTCGGTCCGGGCGTTGGCGGTCTTGATGTACGTCCCGCCGTAGCCGATGCGCACGGGCTCGCTCGGGGCGAGGCCGCGGGCGGACACGCGGATCCTGCCGTTGCGCTTGACCGTCTTGACGTTCGTCGTCGCGACGAACCGCTTGGTCGTCGTGAGGACCCGCAGCGAGGCCTCGCCCTGGCGGGCGTCGCGCTCGCCGTAGACGTACACGGGGCGCACGCCCGGCGACGGGGCCGTGGCCGAGATGGTGGCGACACCGCTGGCGTTCGCCTTGCCGGCCTTGGCGATCGAGCCGTCGACCGAGTAGACGCAGTAGCGCTCACCGGGGGCCAGGCCCGACGCCGTCAGGGCGACCGGTGCGCCGGCGGCGACGTAGCCGCTGGGCGCGGTGACGGTGAACGTCGCCTTGGGCCGCGGGCTCGGGTCGTCGTAGGACTGCAGCGCGGTGATCGCCGGAGCGGTGGCGCGACGCCACTGGTCCACGGTCTCGACCTCGATGCCGTCGTCCTCGGCCGTCGCGATGGCGGCGTCGTCGTAGCCGACGGCGCCGAACTGGCCGTCGAGCTCCGTGCCGCAGGCGCTGTAGGCCGTGACCTGGCGCTCGGCGATCCAGGCTGCAGCCTTCGCGGCGCGGTCGGCGTCGCCGAGCTTCTCGAGCGCCACGGCGGCGACCGCGGTGCTGTTGGTGTTGGCGGTCTCGGTGCCGGGTCCGCCGGCGAAGGCGCCGGTGCTCGCGTCCTGCTGGCCGCTCAGCCACGCCTCGGCCTCGTCGAGCGCCGTGTCCACGGCCTGGGTGCCGCGCTGAGGGAGCAGCGCGTCGACCGCGATCGCCGTCGAGTCGGTCTGGGCGTCGTCGCCCGAGCAGGACGTGTCGGTGGCGGTGAAGTCCAGGCGGAACCCGCCGTCGGCGCACTGCTGCTGCAGCAGGAAGGCCGTGGCCGAAGCCGCCTCGCCGGACTCGGCGGCGTGGAGGCCCTTGACGGCGAAGGCCTGGCCGAACACGTTCGCGAAGTTGCCGAAGGCCGACTCGTCGGCCAGGCGACCCGTGCCGTCGACACGGGCCTCGGTGGCCGCCACCAGGTCGGTGCCGCCGAAGTCGGCGGTGTTGCGGTCGGCGGCCTGCACGGCCACGAGCGCCTTGGCCGTGGAGCCGGCGTAGCTCTCCCCGCCGGTGCCGATGTAGCTGCCGAGGTCGTCGGCGAGGGCGTCGGCGATGTCGGCGACCTTCGCGTTGTACCCGCCGACGGCGTCGAGGGCGAGGAGGGTGTCGAGGGTCAGGCCCCAGTCGACGAAGTCGAACTGCTCGTTGTAGAGCACGCCGTCGACGACCTGGCCCGACAGCCAGTCGGCCGCGTTGACCGTCTGCGGGGTGCGCGACGTGTCGGCCTGGGCGGCCGGGACGGCGAGGAGGCCGGCACCGAGGGCGGTGGCGGCGGTCGCGACGAGGCCGCGACGCAGGGACTTCTTCATGGGGTCCTCACCCGCTGCAAAGGCATGAGGATCCCGAGGGGACCCGCTGCGACCACGACAGCGTGATTGGTCAGGCGCCCGATGCGGCGTTCCGGCTCCCCTCGCGGAGCGAGGGCTACGGTTGCGGGTCAGCGCCGGATTCGGACCGGCTTCCCCGCATTCGGGCACGTGGAGTTGTGTGTCGAGTGACAGGCGGACCGTATCACTCGCACCAGCCCTGCGTCCCGGCGTCGCAGGTGCGACGAGGGTCTCAGACGAGGGGCTCGTCGGCCACGACCACGCCGTTGGCGTCGGCGTAGACCCACTGGCCGGACCGGATCGTCGCACCGCCGAAGGTCACCGCGACGCCCACGTCGCCGAGGCCGCGCTTCTCGGTCCGGACGGGGCACGGGGCGATCGCCTGGACACCCAGGTCGAGGTCCCGCAGGATCTCGACGTCGCGCACGGCGCCGTGGATGACCAGCCCGGACCACCCGTTCTCGACGAAGCGGGCGGCGATCACGTCGCCGAGGAGGGCGCGGCGCAGCGATCCCCCGCCGTCGACGACCAGCACGCGGCCGTCGCCCGGCTCGTCCGCGAGTCGCTTGACGTGCGAGTTGTCCTCGAAGCAGGCCACGGTCTCCACAGCTCCGCTGAACGCCTCACGGCCACCGAAGCCACGCAGCAGACCCGGCTGGACGACCACCAGCCGATCCGGGTGGTGGGTGTCGCAGAGGTCGGGCGTGGTCCAGCTGGTCATGGGTCCTCCATCGGTCGACTCAGCAGGACGCTACGCGTGCGCCGCGGCCGACGCCCGGCCACGACGTACTCAACGCACTCAACGCCTCAGGAGACGGCGGAACCGATCGCCAGGAACGCGACGAAGGCAGCCACGAAGAGCACCGTGCGCAGCAGGCCGGTGCGCAGCAGACGCGACTCGGCGGCCGTGAGCCGGCGCGGTGCCGGACGGCTGGAGCCGGAGTGCGCGATGTTCGCCATGCCTCAGACACTACCAGGCACGGGGCAACATGGAAGTTCGGTCAACCGAACTTCCATGGCGCCCGTCCTGCGGCTGTCCGCCGATACCCTGGACGTGTGCCTGACACCCCCTCCGCCTCGACCCAGGCCCCCTTGGCGCTGTCCTCCTCGATGCAGGACTACCTCAAGGTCATCTGGACGAGCCAGGAGTGGGACGACACCCCCATCTCCTCCAAGGCGCTGGCCGACCGCTTCGGCGTGACGCCCTCGACGGTCTCCGAGTCACTCAAGAAGCTCGCCGCCCAGGGGCTCGTCGACCACCGGCGCTACGGGGCGGTCACCCTCACGGCGTCGGGTCGGACGGCCGCGCTCGCGATGGTCCGTCGCCACCGGCTCGTCGAGACGTTCCTCGTCGAGTACCTCGGCTACGCGTGGGACGAGGTGCACGACGAGGCCGAGGTGCTGGAGCACGCCGTGAGCGACGACTTCGTCGAACGGCTCGCGGAGCGGCTCGGCCACCCCGAGTTCGACCCCCACGGCGACCCCATCCCGACGGCCGACGGCCGACTGCCCGCGCTCGACGCACGCCGGCTGGTCGACGTCGAGGCACCCGCCGACCTCGTCGTGGTGCGCGTCTCCGACGACGACCCGGCCCTGCTGCGCCACCTCGTCGAGCTCGGGCTCGTCCTCGGGGTCCGTGTGCACCTGGTGGAGCGGCACGACTTCGCGGGCACCCTGGCCGTCCGGATCGACGGTCGCACGCTCGACGTCGGGCACGTGGCCGCGGCGGCGATCTTCGTCTCGCCCGCCTGAGACCCGCTGCACGGCACCACCCGGCGTCCTGGCCGACCGACCTCGCGCGGACCGCTGCGGCGGAAGCGACCCACGAGTAGCGTTTCGTCCATGAGCCTGTCCGAAGAAGTCCGCATCGCCCTCGACGGCAAGTGGCGCCACGTGCGCGAGCAGTCCCGCAGGGAGCTCGCCGAGATGGACCTGGCGTACGACCTCGACCTCGACATCGACGCCGCTCGCGAGCGGACGCTGCGCCAGCTCGAGGGCCTCGTCGACACCGGCGTCCCCGCAGCCGGCTTCCGCACCGAGCACGGCGGCGGCGGCGATCCGGGCATGGCCGTCACCGGCATCGAGATGCTCGCCCAGTTCGACCTCTCGCTCATGGTCAAGGCGGGCGTGCAGTGGGGACTGTTCGGCGGCGCGGTCGAGAACCTCGGCACCGAGCGCCACCGCGACCTCATCCCGCGGCTCATCTCGCTCGACCTCGTGGGCTGCTACGCCATGACCGAGATCGGCCACGGCAGCAACGTGCAGCACCTCGAGACCACGGCCACCTTCGACGCCGACACGCAGGAGTTCGTCGTCGACTCCCCCACGCCGTCGGCCACGAAGGACTACATCGGCAACGCCGCCGCCCACGCCACCGTCGCCGCGGTGTACGCCCAGCTGGTCACCCGGGGCGAGAACCACGGCGTGCACTGCTTCATCGTGCCGATCCGCGACGAGAAGGGGCAGACCTGCGACGGCGTCGAGATCGGCGACGACCGCCACAAGGGTGGTCTCGGTGGCGTCGACAACGGCCGTCTCTCCTTCCACCAGGTGCGCATCCCGCGCGAGAACCTGCTCAACAAGTACGGCGACGTGGCCGAGGACGGCACCTACTCCTCGCCCATCGAGGACGTGAACCGACGGTTCTTCACGATGCTCGGCACGCTCGTGCGCGGGCGGATCAGCGTCGGCGGGTCGGCGCTCGCCGCCGCCGAGGTGGCCCTCAGCATCGCCGGACGCTACGCCCTGGAGCGGCGCCAGTTCGGCCAGGACGGCGAGCCCGAGGTGCTGCTGGCGGACTACCGCGTGCACCAGCGCCGCCTGCTCCCGCTCATCGCCCGTTCGTACGCCTACCGGTTCGCCCAGAACCAGCAGGTCTCGCGCATGGACCGGCTGCAGCGCTCGACGGAGCCCGACCTGCAGGAGCAGCGCGAGCTCGAGGGCCGCGCCGCCGGCCTCAAGGCGATCATGACCTGGCACGCGTCGCGGGCGATCAACGAGTCGCGCGAGATGTGCGGCGGCGCCGGCTACCTCGCCGAGAACCGCCTCACGGTGCTGCGCGGCGACATCGACGTGTTCACCACCTTCGAGGGCGACAACCACGTGATGCTCCAGCTGCTCAGCAAGGAGCTGCTCACGTCGTACGCGAAGGAGGTCGGTGGGCTCGACGCGGTCGGCATGGTGCGGTTCGTGGCCGAGACCGTCGCCGAGACGGTCCGCGAGCGGACGGCCGCGAGCCAGCTCATCCAGCGGCTCATCGACGCCGCGCCCACCGGTGGCGACGCCCACGACCTGCTCGACCGCGGCACGCAGCTGAGCCTGTTCGAGGACCGTGAGCAGCACCTGATCGAGACCGCCGCACGACGGCTGCAGCGAGCCGCCAAGGCCGAGGGCGACGAGGCCTTCCGCATCTTCAACGAGGCGCAGGACCACCTGATCCGGTGCGGACGGGCGCACGTGGACCGGGTGGTGCTCGAGGCGTTCACCGCCGGCATCGCGCGCTGCGAGGACCCCGACGCCGCCGACCTGCTGCGCAAGGTCTGCACGTTGTACGCGCTGAGCGTCATCGAGGACGACCTCGCCTGGTTCATGGCTCACAACCGGATCTCCGACCAGCGCGCCAAGGCCGTGACCCAGCTGCTCAACGAGCAGCTCGCCGAGCTCCGCCCGCACCTGCTGACCCTCATCGAGGGCCTGGGCGTGCCGGAGGAGACGCTCGGCGCCGCGATGCTGCTCAAGCAGTGACCCCTCGACGCCTCGCCGGCGCCGTCGCCGCGACGGCCCTCCTCGTCACCGTGACGTCCGGATGCACCTCGCCGGACGTCGACGTCGAGGGCGTCGCGCGCTGGCAGGACCGCACCGACGACGCGTTCCGATCCGCCCTCGAGGCGGTCGGTCCACGGATCGCACTGTCACCGGACGACGAGCTGGCCGGCCTGGCGGACACGCAGCGGTGCGACCCCGACGACCTGAGCCGGGTCCGGCACCGGGTCGACGCGAGGCTCGAGCTCGCCGAGCCGGCACCCTCCGACCTGGCCGACCGGGTCCGGGACGCCGTCCCCGCCGAGTACGGGGTGGAGGTCGAGATCAGTCCCGACTCCGTGCTGCTCGGCGTGGTCAGTGGCTGCATCGACGTGCCGAAGATCCAGGGCGTCGACGTGTTCCTGGAGGGCCGCTACCGCGTCGACCCCTGACGCTCGGACCTGGGCGCTCGGCGGTGGGACGTCAGACCACGAAGGCGATCGCCAGCACCATCGGCAGGCTGACCAGTGACGCGATGCTGGTGACCACCGTCATCGACTTCAGGGCGCCCTGGGTGGTCAGGCCGAGCAACGACTTGAACATCCAGAAGAAGTTGGAGTTCACCGTCAGCGCGAACATCGCACCGGAGGCGATCGCGAGGCCGATGGCGATCGGTGCCACCTCGATGGAGGTGAGCACCGGGCCGATGATGCCCGCGGCGGTGATGGCGGCGACCGAGACCGAGCCGATGGCCAGGTGCAGGACGGCGGCGATGAACCAGGCGAGCAGGACGCTCGTGACGACGGCCGCGCCCTCGCTGGCCGAGAACAGCCCAGCGAGCGTGGCGTCGAGACCGGTGGCCTCGATGACGGCCCCGAGCGAGCCGCCGATGCCGGTGATCAGCAGGATCTCACCCGTCGTGTGGAACCCGGTCTTGAGCGCCTTGTCGGTCCGCTCGGTGCCCGCGGCCGCGCGGGCGAGGACGTAGGCACCGAGCAGTCCCACGAAGAGGGCGACGTTCGCGTTGCCGATGAAGGCGATGAACGCGTTGGAGAAGTCGAGCAGCTCCGCGAACGCACCGAAGGCGATCATTATGAGCGGCACGAGGATCGGCAGCAGCGACGTGAACAGCGGCACCTCGACGTCGTGGAGCGTGTCGCGCTCGCCCGGGCCGGTGCCGGCCGTGTTCTGCTCGACGCCGTCGTCGTAGTCGAGCGGGTCGTCCTTCGCCTCGTCGGCCTCGGGCTTCCACCAGCCGGCCCGCAGCATCAGCCCGAACAGGTAGGTGGTGATGACGGCGGTGAGCGGCCCCAGGACGATGCCGTAGAGCAACCACGTGCCGAGCGGGACGTCGAGGAGTCCCGCGATCGAGACCGCCGCGAGCCCGGGGATCACGAAGACGTAGCCGGCGAAGATGCCGGTGCCGATCGCGCCGGCGAGGTGCGCGAGCCCGCGCGGTCCGATGTGCGGGGCCGAGGAGCGCGCGATGGGCGCGGCGAGCACGACCTGGACGTCGACGTAGATGGACGGGAAGACGGTGGAGAGCGCTCCGGTGAGGGCATAGGGCAGACGCTTCGCGCCCACGACCTTGAGCAGCGCGTGCACGAGCTTGCGGAAGGTGCCGAGCGAGTGCAGCAACGCCCCGATGAGCACGCCGAAGCCGATGAGCAGACCCACCTCGGCCATGATCGAGCCGAAGCCCTCGGTGATCGCCGTGATCGTGTCCGCGAACCCGACCCCGGCGGCGAGGCCGAGGTAGAGCGAGGCGATCACCAGCGAGATCACCGGATCGACCTTCACCCAGATGATCAGCCCGACGACCAGCACGATGGCGATGGCTGTGTGGACGACCTCCACGTCGATCCCCCCTCGTTCGATGTGGGCCTCACCCTAGGCGACGTCGGCGTGGACGTCGGGCTGCGACTGCGTCGGCGCGCTGGTCTCGGCAGGTCCTCCCCCGACTGCGTTGCTTCAGCCGAGCGCTCGACTGCGGCTGCGCCACCTCGGCTGAGCGCTCGCCTGCGGCTGCGTCGCTGTGGCTCCGAGTCGGGGTGGGCTCCGAAAAGGGCCTCGACCGGAGCGGTGGGACTGGTCCCGGTTGGGTCTGCGGGGCGCGGCCACGATTCTTCATCTGTGCGGGATTCACGCACGATTCTTCCTTCGCGTGGACCGTGCCTCGCGAATGGAGAATCGTGGCGCCGACATGGCGCTCTGGAGGGCAGTGATTCTCCTTCTGCGTGGAACGGTCCGCGCAAGGGGAGAATCCCTGCCCACCCGGCGCAAGAGAGGCCCGCGGTGGACGCAGAATTCTGCCTTCGCGTGCAGAACCCCGAACGATGATGCGTTCACGACGGGATCCGACCACGAACGCAGCATCCTTCGACCCCTCACGCAGGAACGCAGAATCCTGCGTCCCCCGAGCCACGCTCCGAGAGCCCGACCCGAGCCCGGACCCATCCGCCGGTCGAGGCCCTTTCGGAGCGCAGGTCCACTCGCAGCCACAGCAACGCAGCAGCAAGGCCCGCCCCAGCCGGAGCAGCGCAGCCGCAGGTCGGCTCGCACCCGCGGCGACGCAGACGCAGGCCGCGGTTCAGCGCGCCGGGGCCGCCGGCGCGGTCACGTGAAGTCGACCTGCCGCAGCCCCCGCAGCAGCGTGTAGGCCGCCTGCTGGTCGTCGGCGTCGAGCTCGGCCACGCCGAACTGGACGTCCATGAGGGCCTCGGTGGCCGCCTCGACCACGCGCTCGCCCTCGGGCGTGAGGGCCGCGAAGGTGCGCCGCCGGTCGGCCGGATCGGGCTCGCGGACCACGAGTCCGTGCGTCTCGAGCCTGTCGATCGCGTTCGTGACCGACGTAGGATGCACCATGAGCCGTTCGCCGATCTTGCTGAGGGGCAGGCGCCCCTCCCGGCTGAACGAGATGAGCCGAAGCACCTCGAACCGGGCGAACGTGATGCCGTGGGGCTTCAGCGCCGCGTCGAGCCGGCCGATCACCAGCTGCTGCACCCGCATGATCGACGTCGCGAGCCGCATGGCCGTGGCGTCGCCGATGCGCTCCTCCCACAGCTCCCCGGCCCGTTCCAGCGGGTCGAACGCGAGCCGCGGCGTGGGGGGCACGGAGGTCATGGGGTCAGTCTACCCAGGGTGGACGATTAGTTGGATGTCCGACTATTGTGGTTCCTATGGCTGATCTCCACGTCCCGTCGAACCCGGTCCGACTCGTCACCGCGTCGGCGCTCTTCGACGGCCACGACGCCTCGATCAACATCATGCGGCGCATCTTCCAGAGCCAGGGGGCCGAGGTGATCCACCTCGGGCACAACCGCTCGGTCAAGGAGGTCGTCGATGCCGCCATCGAGGAGGACGTGCAGGGCGTCGCGGTCTCGTCGTACCAGGGCGGGCACGTCGAGTACTTCGAGTACCTGGTCGAGTCGCTGCGCGAGCAGGGCGCCGGCCACGTCCGCGTGGTCGGTGGTGGCGGCGGCGTCATCGTGCCCGAGGAGATCGCCCGGCTCCGCGAGTCCGGCGTCACGATCTTCTCCCCCGAGGACGGGCAGCGCCTCGGGCTCGTGGGCATGATCAACTCCGTCGTCCGCGACTGCGACGTCGACCTGACCACCCTCGGCGACTTCGACGTCGACGCGGTGCTGGCCGGCGACCGCTCCGCCGTCGCCCGGGCCATCACGCTCGCCGAGACCGGCCGACTCGCCGACGCCGACCGCCAGCGCCTGCAGGACGCCGCGGCCGCGCACCCCTCCCCCGTCCTCGGCATCACCGGCACCGGCGGGTCGGGCAAGTCCTCGCTCACCGACGAGCTCGTGCGGCGCTTCCGCGTCGACCAGCAGGACAAGCTGCGCGTGGCGGTCCTCGCCGTCGACCCCACCCGCCGTCGCGGCGGCGGGGCCCTGCTCGGCGACCGCATCCGGATGAACTCCCTCGACGGGGAGCGGGCGTACTTCCGGTCGCTGGCCACCCGCGGCTCCCACGAGCTGCCCGACTGCCTCGACGACGTCGTCGCCGTGCTCAAGGCCGCCGCGTTCGACCTCGTGGTCGTCGAGACCCCGGGCATCGGCCAGGGCGACGCCGCGATCGTGCCGCACGTCGACACCTCGATGTACGTCATGACGCCGGAGTTCGGCGCCGCGTCGCAGCTGGAGAAGATCGACATGCTCGACTTCGCCGACGTCGTGGCGATCAACAAGTTCGAGCGCCGCGGGGCCAAGGACGCCTACCGCGACGTCGGCCGCCAGCTGGTCCGCAACCGCGAGGCCTTCGGCAGGAAGCCCGAGGACATGCCGATCTTCGGCACGTCGGCCGCCACCTTCAACGACGACGGCGTGACCGCGCTGTACCAGCACCTGCGCGACGCCCTGGGCGAGCGCGGTCTGCCCGTCGCCGAGGGCGTGCTGCCGCCCGTGGCCGTGCGGTACTCGAGCGGGATCCAGGCCGTCGTGCCCGCCGACCGCGTGCGCTACCTGTCCGAGATCACCGAGACGGTGCGCGGCTACCACGCCGAGACCGAGCGCCTGGCCGACGCCGCCGACCGGGCCCAGCGCCTCGAGACCACCGCGAGCGAGCTCGCCGAGGCCGACCTGGACGCCTCGAGCGTCACCGAGCTGCTCGAGACCGCCCGCAAGGCCGTCCCGCACGACGTCGCCGACCAGATCGAGCAGTGGCCGGCCGTCGTCGAGGCCTACTCCGGCGACGAGCAGGTCGTGAAGGTCCGCGACAAGGAGATCGTCACCCAGCTCACGCGGGAGTCGCTCTCGGGCACCAAGGTCCCGCGCGTCTCCCTGCCCCGCTTCACCGGCCACGGCGACCTCGTGCGCTTCTGGCGGCGCGAGAACCTGCCCGGCCACTTCCCGTACACCGCGGGCGTCTTCTCGTTCAAGCGCGACGGCGAGGACCCGGCCCGCATGTTCGCCGGCGAGGGCGACCCCTTCCGCACCAACCGTCGCTTCAAGCTGCTGAGCGAGGACGGCGACGCCACCCGCCTGTCCACCGCCTTCGACTCGGTCACGCTGTACGGCCGCGACCCCGACCCGCGCCCCGACGTCTACGGCAAGGTCGGCACGTCGGGCGTCTCCGTGGCGACGCTCGACGACATGGAGGCGCTCTACGACGGCTTCGACCTCGTCTCGCCGTCCACGTCGGTCTCGATGACCATCAACGGTCCTGCACCCACGGTGCTGGCCTTCTTCCTCAACACCGTCGTCGACCAGCAGGTCGCCCGCTTCCGGGAGAAGGAGGGCCGCGCGCCCACCGAGGCCGAGCAAGCCGAGCTGCGCTCGTACGCCCTCAAGAACGTCCGCGGCACCGTGCAGGCCGACATCCTCAAGGAGGACCAGGGCCAGAACACCTGCCTGTTCTCCACCGAGTTCAGCCTGCGGATGATGGGCGACATCCAGCAGTTCTTCATCGACGAGGGGGTGCGGAACTTCTACTCCGTCTCCATCTCCGGGTACCACATCGCCGAGGCCGGGGCGAACCCCATCAGCCAGCTCGCCTTCACCCTCGCCAACGGGTTCACGTACGTCGAGTCGTACCTGGCGCGCGGCATGGACATCGACGACTTCGCGCCCAACCTGTCGTTCTTCTTCTCCAACGGCATGGACCCGGAGTACTCGGTGCTCGGCCGGGTGGCGCGACGCATCTGGGCCGTCGCGATGAAGGAGAAGTACGGCGCGAACGACCGCAGCCAGAAGCTGAAGTACCACGTGCAGACGTCTGGTCGGTCCCTCCACGCGCAGGAGATGGACTTCAACGACATCCGCACCACGCTGCAGGCGCTCATCGCGATCTACGACAACGCCAACAGCCTGCACACCAACGCCTACGACGAGGCCGTCACGACGCCGAGCGCGGAGTCCGTGCGCCGCGCGCTCGCGATCCAGCTCATCATCAACCGCGAGTGGGGCCTGGCGATGAACGAGAACCCGCTCCAGGGCTCCTTCATCATCGACGAGCTGACCGACCTCGTCGAGAACGCCGTGCTGGCCGAGTTCGACGCCATCAACGAGCGCGGCGGCGTGCTGGGAGCCATGGAGACGGGCTACCAGCGCGGTCGCATCCAGGACGAGTCGATGCTCTACGAGCACCGCAAGCACGACGGCTCCCTGCCGATCATCGGCGTCAACACGTTCCGTCGCCCGGAGTCGGAGGTCGAGGCTCCGACGGTCGAGCTGGCCCGCGCCACGGAGGCCGAGAAGCAGTCGCAGCTCGACCGCGTGCACGCCTTCCAGGAGACGCACCGCTCCGAGGCCGAGGCAGCGATCGCCCGCCTCAAGAAGGCTGCGGTCGAGGGCGACAACGTGTTCGCCGTGCTCATGGACGCCGCCCGCGTCTGCTCCCTCCAGCAGGTCACCGAGGCGTTCTTCGAGGTCGGTGGACAGTACCGGCGCAACGTCTGAGCAGGGTCTCGAGCGCCACCGCCACGAACCCACGGAACGGCGCTCGAGCCCCTCCTGCGCGCCCCTCCCGACGCGCGCCCGTGCGCCATCTGCGCTACCAAGGAGGGGTAGGACGTGGCCCCCCAGCACCCGACGGTGCGGCCGCGGACTCGGAGGGAATCGAGATGGACACCTGGATCTGGATCGTCGTCGCCGTCGTGGTGGCACTGCTGCTGCTCGCCGTGGTGGTGTCGGTCGCCCGCAAGAGCGCCGAGGCCAAGCGCCGCCACCGGCTCGAGCAGGAGCAGCGGGACCGGCAGAAGGCCGGCACGCTCCGCGACGAGGCGCGTGAGGCCGCCGTGGCCGCGCAGCACACCGAGGCCGGCGCCGCCGTGGCGCGGGCCGACGCCGACGAGGCACGCCTGGAGGCCGAGCGCCTGGAGCGCCACGCCGTCGACCTGGAGAACGAGGCCACCGAGGTGCAGGGCGCCGCCGACGACCGGCTCGCCGAGGCCGATCGCCTGGACCCCGACGTGCCCGAAGCCGGGCGGGACCACCGAGCGACCGACCAGAGCCCGGTCGACGAGGCGCCCCTCACCCCGAGCACCGAGGCGCCGGCCGACCCGACGACGCACGGCTCCCACGTCGCGGACGACCACGGCGTGACCGATCGACCCGCCGTCGACCCGGACCCGTTCGAGACGCCGGGCGAGCACCGCACTCCCCCGCCCAGGTCCTGATCATCGGGACGGCGGCGGCGCGCTCATCGAGTCGCGCCGCCCCGGGACCCGGTCTACGTTCGTGACCACGCCTTCGGTCGTCGACCTGGCCCCATGACAAGGAGCTCGCCATGAGCACGCACGACCACCAGCCCGCCGCCTCCGAGCCGAGGCACGCCGACACGACCGCGGACGGCGACCGCGCCACCCCGGTCGTCGACCGCAAGGAGGTCGTCGAGCGGCAGAAGGAGCGCTTCGGCGGGGTCAAGATCGTCTGCGCGTTCTTCGGCTGGGTCACCGCCACCGGCATGACCGTGCTGCTCACCGCCCTCGTCGCCGCGGCCGGCGCCGGAGTCGGCCTGGTGTCGGGCGCCGACGTCACCGACGCCGCCGCCGACCAGGGACTCTCGGCCGAGGAGATCGGCTGGGCCGGCGTCGCGCTGGTCCTCGTGGCCGTCCTCGTGTCCTACTACAGCGGCGGCTACGTGGCCGGCCGCATGGCGCGCTTCGACGGCATCCGACAGGGCATCGCGGTCTTCGCGTGGGCCGTCGTCGCCGCGATCGTCGTCGCGGTCCTCGGAGCCGTGGCCGGGACCCGCTACGACGTCCTCGACCAGCTCAACGCCTTCCCGCGCATCCCGAGCGACCTGTCCGACCTGAGCCTCGCCGCCGTCGTGCTCCTCGTCGGCGTGGTCGCGGCCGCCCTCGTCGGCGCCATGCTCGGTGGACTGGCCGGCATGCACTTCCACCGCAAGGTCGACCGCGAGGGCCTCGGCCGCTGAGCCGGACCGACCCCGGGTGCCGCGACCGACGTTGCGGCCCCGGGGTTCGTCGCGCCCGGCGCCCGATACGGTCGGTCAGGTGACGACGCACCCCACCTACGCCCAGGTCGCAGCCCTCCCGACGGTGCACGAGCACGTGGTGGGGCCGGAGCACCTCGACGAGAACCGCCACATGAACATCGGCCACTACTTCACGTTCGGCGGGCACGCGCTCTGGGCCCGCCACCAGGACGAGCTGGGCATGCCGGACACCTACATCACCGAGCGGGGCCTCACCACGTTCACCGCGGAGCAGCACCTGCGCTACCTCGGCGAGTCCCTCGAGGGCGACCGGATCGGCGTGAGCGTGGTCATCGTCGACCGCAGCGACAAGGTGCTGCACGCCGCGGCGTTGATGACCAACCACACCCGGCAGGAGCTGTCCTGCGTGATGGAGGCGGTCTCGGTCCACGTCGACTTCGCGACCCGTCGACCGACGCCCTTCCCCGACGACATCGCCGCCCTGCTCGACGCAGCGATCGCCACCGACCGCACCGACTGGGCGCTCCCCCTCAGCGGAGGGCTCGGCATCCGCCGATGAGGGACGACCTCGGCCACGACGTCGACGTGCCCCGCGAGGCGCGCCGCGTGGTGAGCCTCGTGCCGTCCGTCACCGAAGGTCTGGCCGCTGCCCGCCCCGAGGCGCTCGTGGGCGCCACCGACTGGTGCACCCACCCCACCGACCTCGACGTCACGCGTGTGCGAGGCACCAAGAACCCCGACCGCGCCGCGATCGAACGGCTGCGACCGGACCTGGTGGTGGCGAACCAGGAGGAGAACCGCGAGCTCGACGTCCGACGTCTGCGTGAGGCCGGCGTGCCCGTGTGGGTCACCCGGATCGAGACCGTCGACGAGGCGCTCGGGTCGCTGCGACGTCTGTTCGACGACGCGCTCGGGTGGGGTGTGCCCGACTGGCTCGGCGCGGCGTCGGCTGCGTGGGAGGCGCCGGCCCCGGCGACGCGCGGCACCGTGGTGGTACCGATCTGGCGCGACCCGTGGATGGTCGTCGGCCCCCGCACCTTCACCGCCGACCTGCTGCGTCGGCTCGGGTGGACGGTGTCGGTCGGCGCGGCGCCGGACCCGACCTCGCGGTACCCGCACGTCGAGCTGGCCGACGTCGACAGCCCGGACGTCGACCTGGTGCTGCTGCCCGACGAGCCCTACGTGTTCGGACCCGACGACGGTCCCGAGGCGTTCACGTCGGCGCCGACGCGGCTCGTGTCGGGCCGGCTGCTCACCTGGTACGGACCGTCGCTGGTCGAGGCGCGGACCGCCCTCGACCTCTGAGTCACGGAAATCTCACGCCTGCACGGGTTGCTACCCGAGCAGGCGTGAGAATCCCATGCGCCGTGGAAGTTTCCCAGGTCGACCTGGGAATCTGCGAGACGGGGCGGGTCAGGACTGGCGCTGCGACGCGGCCTTGCGCTCGAGCACGCGGCGCTCGGCCTTCTGCTTCTCCAGGGGGGTGATCTCGAGCTTGTGCTTGGACACGACGTACGGCGTCTCGCCGACGATCGCGTTGTGGCTGCCCGAGAACAGGTACTTGCTGGACAGGTTGATCAAGGTGGCGAACCGGTTGCGGTTGCCCAGCAGGGTCGCGATGTGCAGGGCCACCCAGATGATCCAGGCCGGGAAGCCCGTGAGCTTGGGCATGTAGGTGATCTCCGCGACGGCCGACGACTTGCCGATCGTGGCCATGGTGCCCTTGTCGGAGTACTTGAACGGCTTCACCCGGTCGGCCTTGCCCTTGAGCTCGGCCTTGATCAGCTTGGCCACGTGCTTGCCGCCCTGGATCGCGGGCTGCGCGAGCTGCGGGAGCGGGTCGGGGCCGATCGCGATGTCACCGATGGCGAACGTGTCGGCGCGATCCTTGACGCGCAGGTGCTCGTCGACCTCGATCCGGCCGCCGCGGCCCTGCGGCACGTCCCAGTCGAGCACCGTCGGGTGCGCAGTGACGCCCGTGGCCCACACGACGATGCCCGCCGAGAGGAACTCGCTGTGGCCGTCCGTCTCGACGACCACACCGTCCTCGCGGACCTCCTTGACGGCCGTGTTCAGCCGCAGGTCGACGTCACGCTTGAGCAGCGACTTCTCGGCGTAGGCACGGAGCTTCTCGTCGAACGGGCCCAGGACGTTCGGGGCCATCTCGAGCAGCGTGACGTGGATCCGCGCGCGGTCCAGCTCGGGGTAGGTGGTCGGCATGTCGTTGTTGCGGAACTCCGCGAACGCACCGGCGGTCTCGACGCCCGTGGCACCGCCGCCCACGACGATGATGCGCAGGTCCTCGTCCTGGCCGTTGATCGCGAACTCCTCGAGGTTCTCGAACAACCGGTCGCGCACCTGCAGCGCCTGCGAGCGCTTGTAGAGCGGGAGCGAGAACTCCTCCGCACCGGGGGTGCCGAAGAAGTTGGTGGTGACGCCGTTGGCGAGCACCAGGTAGTCGTACGTCACCGAGACCTCGCCGTGCAGGCTCAGCACCTTGGCCTGGTGGTCGATGTTCGTGACGATGCCCTTCACGAAGCGCACGTTCTTCTGGTCGGCGCGCACCGCACGCAGGAACCAGGTGATGTCGCCGGGGTTCAGCGACGCGGTCGCGACCTGGTACAGCAGCGGCTGGAAGGTGTTGTACGTGTGCCGGTCGATGAGGGTGATGTCGACGTCGGCGCGCTTGAGCTTGCGGACGAGCGACAGGCCTCCGAATCCGCCTCCGACCACGACGACGTGGGGGCGCTTGCGGGCGGGAACGACGTTGCTGCTCATGCCTCAGACTCTACTCGCGCCGCTCCGGGGGCCGCCTCCCGACGAGGGGGTCAGTGAGCCCGGTCACGCCCGCGCGAGCCAGGCGCGCGCGTCGGGACGGCGTAGCTGCACGACCACGACGACGGCCGCCGCAGCCGTGACGATGCCGAGCGGGAGGAAGAAGACGGACACGCCGACCGTCAGGGCCGCGACGATCCTCAGGGCGACGACGCCGGCAGACATCCGCTTGGCGGTGGCGATCGCGGCGGCCAGGCCGACGGCGCTGAGCACGAGCCAGACCGTCGACGACAGACGCAGCAGCCCGATGACCTGGTCGGCGTCGACCCCGGCGGAGCGGAGCCAGTCCTGCGCCATCCCGGGCTCGGAGAGCGCGGACCGGTAGGCGTCGGCTCCGATCGTCGACACCAGCAGGGCGATCAGGCCGAAGAAGCCGACCACGGCGCACGAGACGACGGTGGTGACCACGGCGACGGTGACCGATCGCGGTCGAGCGGCGGAGGCCGGGCGCGACGGCACGGGGTGCGTCGGGGCGGGGGTCGCGGACTGCTCGCCGTCGGACGGGAAGGCCGCAGGAGCCCCTGCCTCGGGCGTCGACGACGGCGGCACGGCGGCGAAGGGATCCGCTGCGCCGGTGCGGGTGGCCGTCGCGAGAGCGGGCACGGCCCGCCCGTTCACCTGGTCGAACCAGCGCCGCGACTCGGCCGTCCACAGCGACCATCCGCACACGCCGGCGAAGGCGGCCGGGAGCAGTCCCGGGAGCCCGATCGCCGCGAAGACCAGGAACGCCAGGCCGCACAGGATGGTCAGCATGATCCGCGACGTCCGATGACCTCGGGCGGCGTAGAGCGCGAAGACGGCTCCGGAGGCCGTGAGCACGACGCCCACGTAGGCGGCGTACCGAAGGGCGTCGAGAGCCTGGTCGAGGCCGATCCCGGCCTCCTTGAGCGGCTCGGTGGCCAGCGCCTCGCGCACCGCGTCCTGCAGCTCGATGGAGCCCCAGGACGACAACGTCGAGACCAGGTTCACGAGCAGGAGCGCCGACCCCACGCCCACGAAGATGCAGGTGAGGGTCAGGGCCTGAGGTCTCGGCGGGCGGTCTGCCATGGGCCCCACCCTAACGAGGCGGCCCCCACGGCAGACCCCGCCGCGGCCAGGCCGCGGCGGGGGTCGAGTGCCTCAGCCGGCCCGCACCGAGAGCGCGTCGACGGGGAGCCCGTCGGCGCCCACCTCGCGGTCGACCCGCACCGTGTCGCCGTCGCGGACCTCGCCGGCCAGCAGCGCCTTCGCGAGCCGGTCGCCGATGGCCTGCTGCACGAGCCGGCGCAGCGGACGGGCCCCGTACGCCGGGTCCCAGCCGGTGAGCGCCAGCCACTCCTTGGCGGCGTCGGTCACGTCGAGCGTGATGCGCCGCGCCTCCAGGCGTCGACCGAGCGAGGCCAGCTGCAGGTCCACGATGTGCGTCAGCTCCGCCGTGCCCAGCGGCTCGAACGTCACGATCTCGTCGAGTCGGTTCAGGAACTCCGGCTTGAACGAGGCCTTGACCACGTCCATCACCGCGCTCCTCTTCGCCGCGTCGTCCAGCGCCGGGTCGGCCAGGAACGCCGAGCCCAGGTTCGAGGTGAGGATGAGGATGACGTTGCGGAAGTCGACCGTCCGGCCCTGCCCGTCGGTGAGCCGGCCGTCGTCGAGCACCTGCAGGAGGATGTCGAAGACCTCCGGGTGCGCCTTCTCGACCTCGTCGAGCAGCACCACCGAGTAGGGCCGACGTCGGACCGCCTCGGTCAGCTGGCCGCCCTCGTCGTAGCCGACGTAGCCGGGAGGGGCACCGACGAGCCGCGAGACGGCGTGCTTCTCGGCGTACTCGCTCATGTCGATGCGCACCATCGCGCGCTCGTCGTCGAACAGGAACTCGGCCAGCGTCTTGGCCAGCTCGGTCTTGCCGACGCCGGTGGGACCGAGGAACAGGAACGACCCGGTCGGGCGGTCGGGGTCGGCGATGCCGGCCCGGCTGCGTCGCACCGCGTCGGAGACGGCGGTGACCGCCTCGCGCTGGCCGATGAGCCGCTTGCCCAGCTCGTCCTCCATGCGCAGGAGCTTGCCCGTCTCGCCCTCGAGCAGACGGCCCGTGGGGATGCCGGTCCACGCCGCGACCACCTCGGCGATCTCGTCGGCCGTGACCTCCTCGTTCACCAGCCGGTCCTCGCCGTCGCCGGACTCGCGCGCCGACTCGGCCTCCTGGGCCGCGGCCAGCTGCGCCTCCATGGTGGGGATCTCGCTGTAGAGCAGCCGCGCGGCCGTCTCGAGGTCGCCGTCGCGCTGGGCGCGGTCGGCGGCGATGCGCACCTCGTCGATGCGCTCCTTGATCTCGCCGACGGCGTTCAGGCTCTGCTTCTCGCTCTCCCACCGCTGCTCGAGCGCCCGCAGGGTCTCCTGCTTGTCGGCCAGCTCGCCACGCAGCTTGTCGAGGCGGTCGCGGCTCGCGTCGTCGCTCTCGTTCTGCAGGTGCAGCTCCTCCATGCGCAGGCGGTCCACCGCGCGGCGCAGCTCGTCGATCTCGACCGGGCTGGAGTCGATCTCCATGCGCAGGCGCGACCCGGCCTCGTCGACCAGGTCGATGGCCTTGTCTGGCAGCTGGCGACCGGGGATGTACCGGTCGGAGAGGGCCGCGGCCGCGACGAGCGCGGCGTCGGCGATGGCGACCTTGTGGTGGGCCTCGTACCGCTCCTTCAGACCACGCAGGATCGCGATGGTGTCCTCGACGGACGGCTCGCCGACGAGCACCTGCTGGAAGCGGCGCTCCAGCGCCGGGTCCTTCTCGACGTTCTCGCGGTACTCGTCGAGCGTGGTCGCGCCGATCATGCGCAGCTCGCCGCGCGCCAGCATCGGCTTCAGCATGTTGCCGGCGTCCATGGCGGAGTCGCCGGTGGCGCCGGCGCCCACGACGGTGTGCAGCTCGTCGATGAAGGTGATGACCTGGCCGTCGGAGGCCTTGATCTCCTCGAGCACGGCCTTGAGCCGCTCCTCGAACTCACCGCGGTACTTGGCGCCGGCCACCATCGCGCCGAGGTCGAGGCTGATGAGCCGACGGCCGCGCAGCGACTCCGGCACGTCGCCGTCGACGATGCGCTGGGCCAGACCCTCGACGACGGCCGTCTTGCCGACACCGGGCTCGCCGATGAGCACCGGGTTGTTCTTGGTGCGACGGCTCAGCACCTGCACGACCCGACGGATCTCGGCGTCGCGGCCGATGACGGGGTCGAGCTTGCCCTCGCGGGCCACGGCCGTCAGGTCCACGCCGTACTTCTCGAGCGCCTGGTACGTGTCCTCGGCGTCGGCGCTGGTGACACGGGCCCCGCCCCGGACGGTCTCGAACGCGGCACCGAGGGCGTCGGGCGTGGCGCCGTGCTTGGCGAGCACGTCCTTGGCGGACGAGGCGACGGTGGCGACGCCCACGGCGAGGTGCTCGGTCGAGATGTACTCGTCACCCAGCTCGCCGGCGAGGTCGGCGGCGCGCTGCAGCACCTCGTGCGTGCTGCGGGACAGCCCGGGGTTCTGGACGCTGGTGCCCGATGCGGACGGCAGCGCGTCGACCGCTGCCTTGAGCTCGGACCTCACGACCGCGACGTCGACGCCGGCGGCCTGCAGCAGGGGTGCGGCGGTGCCGCCGTCCTGGGCGAGCAGGGCCGTGAGCACGTGAGCCGGCTCGATGGCCGGGTTCCCGGCGGCTGCGGCCTGCTGCATCGCGGCGGCCAGCGCCTGCTGGCTGCGGGTGGTGAGGTTCGAGAGGTCCATGGGCTGCTCCTGGTGCGTCCTTCCGTCGGCGCGGTTCGCCGTACATCAGGTACAACATCATGAGAGTTGAGTCCATTCCACTCAACTTTGGAGTCCATCCGTTTCGGACACTTCCGGGGCATTCGGGACCCCTCGACCGCCACACAACTGTCCGGAACGCCGCAGCCAGGTCTCGAAGGCCTGCCCGAGCCTCGGCCTTCGGCTGCGTCGGCTGCGGTCGTCGTCGCGGCGGCCTCCGAAAAGGCCTCGACCGGACGGCACCAGCGACGCGGGCGAGTCCTCGGACTGCGGCTTCCGTTTCGGACAGTTCCGGGGCATTCGGGGACCCTCGACCGCCCCGGAACTGTCCGAAACGCGATCTGACGCGGTGACGTCGGTTCCTGCGGCAGAGACCGACCGGAAGGCGTCAAGACGCACGGCCGGGGCCGGGGTGCTCGGCCGAGCGCCGCGCCGCCGTCCCGTCGAGGCCCTTTCGGGGACCGCCTCCCCACGGAGCCGCGCCGACGCAGCAGCACGTCCCCACGGAGCCGCGCCGACGCAGCCGCAGGGCCACACCCACCGCGCCGACGCAGCCGCAGGTCCACCCGGAGCCGACGTCGGCGCAGCCGCAGGTCAGTACCCCGAGAAGTAGTCCGTCCGCACACCCGCGCAGCGGGAACGCAGGGCGGACCGGACGCCGGCGACCATCGCGGGCGGACCGGACACGTACGCCGTGCGCGAGGCCGCGTCGGGCACCGCCTCGTCGATCGTCTCGCCGGTGACGAACGGGGCCGCCACGTGGACCCAGCCGTCGGGCAGGTCGCCCGGGGGCTCCGGCGAGACCAGCACCACCCGCACGCCGGTGGCCACCAGCTCGTCGCGGTACGGGACCGCGTCGCCGTCGGGCACGCCGTAGACGAGCACCACGTCGCGGGCCTCGCCCGAGCGCAGCTGGCTCAGGAACGGTGTCACCCCGATGCCGCCGGCCACGAGCAGGAGCGACTTCCCGCCGCGTCGGCTCGCGTCGCGCGGCCACACGAAGTCTCCGTGGACCCCCGTCGCGCGCACCCGCTGTCCCGCGTCGAGGTCCACCAGCGCCCGCTTGAACGAGGACGCGGGCTCGGGCACCCGGATCGCGATGCGCAGGTCGTCGGACTGCGGGGGCGAGCTGATGCTGAACACCCGCCGCACGCCGCGGCGGTCGGCACCGGCGTGCGGGAGGTGCAGCTCGAGGTACTGGCCGGGCTCGAAGCGCACCCGGCGGCGGGGGCGGAAGGTGACCTCCCACGTGTCGCCGGCCAGCCGACGCGCGCCCGCGGACTCCAGCACCACGCCGGTCCGCCGGGCGAAGGCGAACGCCACCACGTTGCCCAGCACGATCGCGAGCTCCGGCGTCATCGAGAGCGGCCCCCACGTGGGCGGGGTGACGTCGAGGACCGACGCGAACGTCGGGAATCCGAGGAGGACGCCCATGACGGCGGCCACGACCAGCTGCTGCCCGCGCCGCGGCGGCAGGGTGAGCGGCTCGCTCACCATGAAGCCCGCCATGAACAGGATCGGGTAGGAGTACAGCGCCGTCTGCCACGCCTGGGACAACGGCGTGCCGAAGCCCGCCGTGAGGCCGGTCAGCACCATGGCGAACGCGACCACCGCGAACACCAGACCGACGTCGAGCCGACGTGTCCGCCAGAGCACCAGCAGGGCGCCGACGGCGACGAACGGGGCCAGCGCCTCGGTGGCCGCGGTCTGCCACAACGCGTTGATGCTGGACTCCCGACCCACCGCCCACTGCACGACGACGACGAGCAGCGCGCCGGCGGCGGCCGGGTTGAGCACGTGCCGCCCCCGCCAGGCCAGGAGGTACTTCGACGCGTTCGCCAGCACCGCCGCGACTGCGAGCCAGGCGAGGTTCGCGGCGCCGACACCCGCACCGTCGCCCCCGGCCGCCTCGGGGAGCGGGGCGAACAGGAAGAACAGCAGGAGTGCCGTGATCACCGCCGACTCGTCGTGCGGCTTCAGGCGCCACACGAGGCCGAGCAGGCGGTTCGACCCGACCGAGGCGACCAGCAGCACCGCGAGCGCCACCAGGTTGCCGACGGTGGAGAGCCCCTCGATCACGCCGGTCGCCGTGAACACCACGTACACCGCCGCGACCACGGCCAGCACGATCGTGACGAGCCGGTACATCGTGACGCGGCCGAGGAGCCCGTCGATGCTCGGACGAGACCGCGTCGTCGTGCTTCGAGTCATGTGAACAGCTCCCCAGGGAGGTCGGGCGACCGCAGGACGCGACCGTCGGCGTGGATGCGGACGAAGTGGTGCGGGTGCAGGTCCATCAGGACCTCGGGATCGGCGAAGAAGTGCGCGGTGGCCAGGCCGTCGGCCTGCATGCACGAGTGCTCGACGAGGGTCCACGTGGCCACCACGTCGTCCGTCGGGAGACCGGTGCGACCGTCGACCACGTGGTGCAGGCCGTCGCCCCAGGTCCGACGGTTCACCGCAGATGCGCAGAGGGCCTGCTCGGGCTCCAGCTCCAGGACACCGATGGCCTTCGTCGGGTCGGCCGGGTGCTCCAGCGCGACCCTGATCGGCGCCGAGCCGCGGTGGTAGAGGTCGCCGCTGGCATCGACGGCGAACGCGTTCAGCCCACGGTTCTCCAGGACGACCGCCACGAGGTCGACGAGCAGGCCCTTGCCTGCCGCCCCGACGTCGAGCAGCAGCGGACGGTCGGTGCGGACGGTCCCGTCGACGTCGGCCACGACGGCGCCGTCACGCCGAAGCGCCGCCCAGTCCTCGGGCACCGCGTCGGCACCGGTGGGCCTGAGGGAGTAGTCGGCGTCGTAGCCGAGCGCCACGAGCGAGCGGCCCACCAGGGGCGTCACCGCACCGTCGGTCGCGGCGTGCAGGCCGTCGTAGAGGTCGAGCAGGAGCGCGGCGGACTCGACGTCGCGCCAGGTCCCCGCCTGCTGCGACATGGCCGTGACCACGGAGTCGCCGCGGAACCGCGACCACGCCCGGTCGAACCGCTCGATGACGGCGAGCACGTCGACCTGGACGCCCGGAGCCAGCGGCTGCGCGGTGTCGACCGCCCACCGCGTCCCGATGGCCTCGAACGTCCAGGTCGCCATGCGTCGGACCCCGGTGGGGCTCAGGCCTGGGCTTCGGACTTGATCTGGTCGACGGCCTCGTTGAAGCCGCCCGACGTGAGGGACGAGCCTGCGACCTTGGAGACGTCGATGTCGTCGATGTTCTTGCCGACGATCTCGTCGGCGATGCCGCCGGCGAACTTCTCCTGGTACTGCTTCGAGGTGCCGGACGCCTTGGGCGTGACCGTCACGTCGTCGATGACGCCGCCGTCGCCGAGGGTGATCTCGACGTCGACCTCGGAGGTGCCGCCGGGGTTGGAGTAGCTGCCGGAGCCCTCGTAGGTGCCGGCCGTGTAGTCGCCCGAAGCCTCGGACGACCCGCTGTCGTCGGCGGCCGCGCTGGTGGCCGAGCTCGAGGAGGACGAGCCGGCGTCGGAGTCGGCGTCGCTCCCGCACGCGGCGGTGAAGAGCAGGGTCGAGGTGGCCGTCAGGGCCAGGAGGGCCTTCTGGTGGCGGCGCAGGGTCATGGGTCTCTCCAGTCAGTCGGGCTGGGACGCGGATGTGGTTGCGTCGTCAACCAGCCCAACGGACCCGACCTCCGCGAGGTTCCATCCTCGCGCACTCCACAGCGGGAGCACAGCACCCGGGACCCCGCACGGTCTTGACCTTCTCCGCGGGTCCGTGCAAACTACTTTGCATGACAAACTGCTTTGCGGACGCATCATGACCGACGACGACCGCACCCCCGACCTCGCTGAGAGCTGGGCGCTGATCGAGTCCGAGCGCGAGCGCGCCCGACGTTCGGTGCGCGTCGACGAACGGGTGGTCTACGGCGTCTGGGCGCTGGCCTGGGGCGTCGGCTACCTGGCCCTGTTCGTGTGGGCCGGCCCGGAGGGGCAGCCGGGACTGCCCGGACCGATCGTCTTCGGCGTGCTCATCGTGGCCGCCATCGTGGTCACGGTCGCGCACATCGAGGGCCGGACGCGCGGTACCGGCGGGCCCGACGCCGAGACCAACGCGATGCTCGGCTGGGCGTGGCCCCTCGGCTTCATCGGCAGCAGCCTCACGGCGGGCGCGATCGGACGCGCCGGCATCGAGGGCGACGCCGCGGCCATCGTCTACAACGGCCTGCCGTGCCTCGTCGTCGCGTGCCTCTACATGGGCACCGGCGCGGCCCTGCGCGACCGACGCCAGCTCGTCCTCGGCGGCTGGATCGCGGTCACCGTGGGGATCGCCTCCTTCGTCGGCGGCGCACACCTGTACCTGGCCATGGCGGTGCTCGGCGGCGGCGGGTTCGCCGTCGCGACCGTGGCGGCGGCACGCGACCGGGCGGGGCGCCCGTGAGCGAGCTCGACCCCGTCATCCACGCGCAGGCCCGCCTCCGGGTCACGGCCTTCCTGGCCGTGCTCGAGCCCGGCGAGACGCTCACCTTCCCCCGCCTGCAGAAGGAGCTCGGCATGACCGCCGGCAACCTCTCCACGCACCTGCGCAAGCTCGAGGACGCCGGCTACGTCGAGCAGACCAAGACCATCAACGGACGCAGCCCCGTCACCTACGTCGGCCTCACCGACACGGGCCGCACGGCCTTCGAGACCTACACCCGCACGCTCCGTCAGCTCATCCAGGGGGACTCATGACCAGCACACCCGTCCTGACCATCGACCACGTCAGCCGCTCGTTCGGCGACCGACCCGCCGTCGACGACGTCAGCCTGGAGGTCCGTGCCGGGCAGGTCGTCGGCCTGCTCGGACCCAACGGTGCGGGCAAGACCACGCTGCTGTCGATGGTCTCCGGGCTGCGCACGCCCGACACCGGCACGGTCCGCGTGCTCGGGCTCGACCCCCGTCGGCCGGCACACCGTGCCGTGATCGGCGTGACGCCCCAGGAGACCGGACTGCCCGAGTCCCTCACCGCCGCGGAGGTCGTGCGCTTCGTGGCCGACCACCACGCGGACCCGCTCCCGACCCTGGAGGCGCTGGACCGGTTCGGCATCGCCGAGCTCGCCGACCGGCGGTGCGGGGGCCTGTCCGGTGGGCAGAAGCGACGCCTCGCCTGCGCGCTCGCCCTCGTGGGACGCCCCGCCCTGGTCCTGCTCGACGAGCCGACGACCGGGCTCGACGTCGACGCCCGGCACGCTCTCTGGCGGGGCATCCGCGCCCACCGCGACGACGGCGTGGCCGTCCTGCTGACCAGCCACCACCTCGAGGAGGTCGAGGAGCTGTCCGACCGCGTGGCCGTCATGGCCGAGGGGCGGGTGCTCGTCGACGACACCCTCGAGCGTGTGCTCGGCCGGGTCGACGTGGACCGGCTCTCCTGGTCCGGCACCACGGGCCGCGTGGCCGAGCTCGACGGCGTGGTGGACGTCCAGGTCGACGGTGACCAGGTGGTCGTCCTCGCCCGCGACGCCGACCTCGTCGTCCGGGCCCTCGTCGACGGCGCCGCCGACTTCGCCCGACTGCGTGTCCGCGGCGCCTCGCTCGAGGACGCCTTCACCCACCTCACCGCCGCCTGACCCACCCAGCCCATCCAGCGTCCACGGGGGACCCCATGACCACGACCACCACCGCACCACGACGCACCGCACCCGCGCTGCGCATCACCCTCGCCCACACCCGGCTGTCCGTCCTCGAGGCGCTGCGCGAGCCGATCGTCATCGTGAGCACCGTGGCCTTCCCGGCCCTCGTGCTGCTGTGCTTCGTCGTGCCGCAGCGCGCGGTCGCGGGCGACCCGTCCGCAGCGACCGCCGCCACCGGCCAGATCGCGCTCTTCTCGATCGTGTCGGTCTGCCTGTTCACCTACGGCGCCGGCATCGCCGAGGACCGGCAGCGACCCTTCGACACGTTCATCCGGTCGCTCCCCGCCGGCTCCGTGGCGCCGTTGGTGGCCCGGATCGTCACCGGCGTGGTGCTGAGCGCCCTGGGCCTGCTGCCGGTCGCCGTGATCTCGACGTTGCTCACCGACGCGGACGTCCCCCTCCTTCGCCTGCCATGGGTGGGGCTGACGCTGCTGACCTGCGGCGTCCCGTTCCTCGTGATCGGCTTCGCCATCGGGTACTCGCTGCGCCCGAAGGCCGCGCTGGCCGTGGCCCAGATCGTGCTGTTCCCGCTCGCCTTCCTGGGTGGGTTGTTCGTCCCGCCCGAGACCTTCCCGTCGTGGCTCGACGCCGCCTCGCAGGCCACGCCCACCCGAGCGGCGCGCGACCTCGTCGTCTCGTCGATGACGGGGTCGGGCGGCGAGGCCACCCAGCTGCTGGTCCTGCTCGGCTGGACGCTGGCCGCCGGCGCGGTCACCGTCTGGGCGTTCCGCCGCGACGAGGGTCGTCGCTTCCGCTGACCGGGCGAGCCGAGCCCCCGATCACCGGACGACTCGCCGGGCTCGGCCGCGCTCGACGTGGGCGATCTCGCACCGCGGACGACTGCGCAGGGTTGGTGCGGAGAACTTAGGATGGCCTCATGCACACCGCATGATCCGGTCGGTGTGCCCGCAAGCCCCCAGGAGTCACACTGATGAGCAGGAAGCTCAGGGTCGCGATCGTCGGCGCCGGCCCCGCCGGCGTCTACGCCGCCGACATCCTCACCAAGTCCGAGGTCCCCGCACCCTTCGAGGGCGCGAGCGTCGACCTCCTCGAGCGCGACCCCACGCCCTTCGGGCTGATCCGCTACGGCGTCGCGCCGGACCACCCGCGCATCAAGGAGATCGTCAAGGCGCTCAAGCGCGTCATGGCCAACGACGACATCCGCTTCTTCGGCAACGTCGCGTTCGGCGACGACCTGAAGCTCGACGACCTGCGTCAGTTCTACGACGCCGTCGTGTTCGCCACCGGCGCGCGCCGCGACCGCGACCTCGACATCCCCGGCATCGACCTCGACGGCTCGCACGGTGCCGCCGACTTCGTGTACTGGTACGACGGGCACCCCGACGTCGACCGCGAGTGGCCCTTCCAGCCGCACCAGGAGTCCGTCGCGGTGCTCGGCGTGGGCAACGTCGGCCTCGACGTCTCGCGCATCCTGGCCAAGACGGCCGAGGAGCTGCTGGTCACCGAGATCCCCGACAACGTCTACGAGGGCCTGAAGAAGAACGTGACGAAGGACGTGCACGTGTTCGCGCGCCGCGGTCCCGCGCAGGTCAAGTTCACGCCCATGGAGCTGCGCGAGCTCAGCCACTCCCCGACCATCGACGTCATCGTCCACCCCGAGGGCTTCGAGCTCGACGAGGGCTCCCTCGAAGCCATCCGGGCCGCGAAGAGCCAGAAGCTCGTCGTCGACGTGCTGCAGAACTACCTGGCCAAGGAGCCCACGGGCGCCCCGCACCGCATCCACATCCACTTCTGCCAGAACCCCGTGGAGATCCTCGGCGAGGACGGCAAGGTCGTGGGTCTGCGCACCGAGGTCACCGAGCTCGACGGCACGGGCAACGTCCGCGGCACGGGCGAGCTCGTGGACTGGCCGGTCCAGGCCGTCTACCGGGCCGTCGGCTACTACTCCGACAACCTGCCCGGCCTGCCCTTCGACATCACCGCCGGCGTCGTGCCCAACGACGGCGGCCGGGTCGTGGAGATCGACGGCTCCGCCCTGCCGGGTGCCTACGTCACCGGCTGGATCAAGCGCGGACCGGTCGGCCTCATCGGCCACACCAAGTCCGACGCGGCCCAGACGATCTCGATGCTGCTCGAGGACGCTCCCACGCTCGCCCAGGCGGCGCAGCCGGAGCCCCAGTCCGTCGACGCCTACCTCGACTCGCGCGGCCTGGAGTACACGACGTGGGAGGGCTGGGAGAAGCTCGACGCCCACGAGATGGGCCTCGGCGAGGCCCACGAGCACGAGCGCGAGCGCGTGAAGGTCGTGCCCCGTGAGGACATGGTCAGCATCGCCCGCTCCTGACGCAGCCCCGAGCACGAGGGGTCGGCCGCACGCGGTCGGCCCCTCGTGCCGTGTCCGGGGTCAGTCGGGCTGGAGGGCGAGCAGCTGCAGGTGGCACGGGCCGTCCGGCGAGGACGTGGGGATCTCGTCGAGCCTGAACCGCACCTTCGTCCCGGCGGCGACGTCGACCAGCCGGCGGGTGGTGGCCGGTCCCGCGCCGTCGGCCGGCCCCACCTGGGCGCTCACCTGGTAGCTGACCGGGTTCTTGGTGGGGTTCGAGACGACGCCGACCGCAGCCCAGACGCCGTCGTCGTCGGGGTTGCACCGGACCCCGGAGAGCAGCTCGGGCACGGGCGTTCCCGCCGGCAGGCCGCTGGCCGTGGGCGAGGCGGTCGCCGTGGGCTTCGTGGCGGGCTGGGGGTCGTCGCCGCTGCAGCCCGCCGTCAGCACCGCGACGGCCAGGATCGGGGCCAGCAGGGCCGGACGACGTGCACGCATGGCCCCATCCCACCACGTCGACCCCGCTCGTCCGGCCGCACCACGCGCCTGCATCACACCTGAGGGTCGCCTCACGTTCGCACGTCGGCGTCCCGTACGCTGGAGATCGTTGGACGTCCGAGCAATCGAGGGTGAGGAAGAGACGATGACGATCGCGCGACTGGGTGTCGTCGGGGGCGGACTCATGGGGTCCGGCATCACGGAGGTCGGCGCCCGCGCGGGCCTGTCCGTGGTCACGGTGGAGGTCGACGACGACGCCGCCAAGCGTGCCGCGGAGCGGGTCGAGGGTTCGCTGCGCCGGGCCGAGAAGCGCGGCAAGATGACGCCCGAGGACGTCGCGGAGACGCTCGAGCGGGTCACGTTCACGGCCGACCTGGAGGCGCTGGCCGACCGCGACCTGGTGGTCGAGGCGGCCAGCGAGGACGAGCAGACGAAGCTCGAGCTGTTCCGCACCCTCGGCTCGCTCCTGGAGTCCGACGACGCCGTCCTCGCGTCGAACACGTCGTCCATCCCGATCGTCAAGCTCGGCGCCGTGTCGGGTCGCGCCGACCGCGTGATGGGGGTGCACTTCTTCAACCCGGCACCGGTCATGAAGCTGGTCGAGCTCATCCCGTCGCTCACCACGAGCCCCGAGACGCTGCAGCGCATGCAGTCGTTCGTCTCCGAGACGCTCGGCAAGGAGCCGATCGAGGCCACCGACCGGGCCGGCTTCGTGGTCAACAGCCTGCTCGTGCCGTACCTGCTGTCGGCGATCCGCATGTACGAGGCGGGGTACGCCTCGGCGGCCGACATCGACTCCGGCATGGTGCTCGGGTGCGGGCACCCGATGGGCCCGCTGGCGCTGGCCGACCTGATCGGTCTCGACACCGTGCGCGCCATCGGCGTCTCGATGTACGACGAGTTCAAGGAGCCCCTGTACTCGCCGCCCCCGGTCCTCGACCGCATGGTCGACGCGGGCCTGCTCGGCAAGAAGTCCGGCCACGGGTTCTACCCCTACGATCGCTGAGTGCCCGACGACGAGATCATCCGTCCGCGCCTGGCTGACCTCGCCTGGCCGCGGCGCACGTCGCGCCTGACGCTGCGTCCGCTCACCGTCGACGACGTCGACGCGGTGCTCGCGTACCGGTCCGACCCCGACGTCGGTCGCTGGCTCGGGCGTCCGGCCCGCTCGCGGGAGGAGGTGATGGCCTCCCACTTCACCGAGCAGGACCTCCCGCACTCGCTGGCCGTCGAGATCGAGGGCGCCGTCGTCGGCGACATGATGCTGGTGGTGGAGGACGCCTGGGCCCAGCGCGACGTCCGTGAGCAGGCTCGGGGTTCCGTCGCGGTGCTCGCCTGGGTGCTGTCGCCGGTCCACCACGGTCGCGGCCTCATGACGGAGGCGGTGGAGGAGCTGCTGCGGATCTGCTTCGAGGACCTCGGCGTGCGCCGGGTCAGGGCGGAGTGCTTCGCCCTCAACGAACCGTCGTGGCGCCTCATGCAGCGCGTCGGCATGCGCCGCGAGCTGCACGGCGTCCGTGACAGTCTCCACCGCGACCTCGGCTGGGTCGACACCCTCGGCTACGCCCTCCTCGCCGACGAGTGGCGCGCGGCCCGCTGAACGGTTCGGACACGTCCGGGGCGTTCCGACCCGGGTCCGTGACCCGGAAGTGTCCAGGACGCGGGTCCGGTGACCTGCGACGGCGGTGCAACACCGAGCGTTGCATGATGGGCGTGACCCGCGTCATACGCTCTGGAGGCCCTCGTGATCGTCCCGTTCAGCATCCGCGACTTCCTCGACCGCGCCGTCACGGTCTACCCCGACCGGGTGGCGGTCGTCGACGAGCCGGACCAGCCTGCGGCGTCATGGGGTGAGCTGACGTACGCCGAGGTGATGCGGCTCGCTCAGGCGCAGGCCGCGCGCCTCGACGAGCTCGACGTCCCGGTGGGTGGTCGCGTGGCGATGGTGTCGCAGAACGCCGCCCGGCTGTACACGTCGTTCTTCGGCGTCTCCGGCTGGGGGCGCGTGTTCGTGCCGGTGAACTTCCGGCTCGCGCCGGCCGAGGTGGAGTACATCGTGCAGCACAGCGGCGCGGAGGTCGTGATCCTCGACCCGGGCCTGGAGCACCTGCGCGACGCCTGCTCGGGCGCCAAGCACGTGTTCGTCGTCGGCGAGGACGACGAGGCGGTGTGGGGCTGGAGCCCCGCCCCCGGCGGGGGTGCCGGGCAGCGGGCGGCGGAAGGTACCGGCCAGCGGCCGGAGCACGGCGCCGAGCCTCGCGCGTGGGAGCCCGACGAGAACGCCACCGCCACGATCAACTACACGTCGGGCACCACGGCACGACCCAAGGGCGTGCAGCAGACGCACCGCGCCCTCTGGACGAACGCCACCGTGTTCGGCTGGCAGGCCTCCGTCAGCGACCGCGACGTCTACCTCCACACGCTGCCGATGTTCCACTGCAACGGCTGGGGCCAGGTCTACGGCGTCACCGGCATGGGCGCCAAGCACGTCGTGCTGCGCCAGGTCGACGGCGCCGAGATCCTGCGCCGCATCGAGGACCACCAGGTCACGTACCTGTGCTGCGCCCCCGCGGTGCTGTCCGCCGTGCTCGACGCACTGAAGGACTGGGACGGCCCCACCGGTCGCGACCGCGTGCGCTGCGTCGTGGCCGGGGCCCCGCCGCCCACCCGCACGATCGAGCGCGTGCGCGAGGAGCTGGGCTGGGAGTTCATCCAGATCTACGGCCTCACCGAGACCGCGCCGCTGCTCACGATGAGCCGGATGCGCGAGGAGTGGGACGACCTCGATCCCACCGAGCAGGCCCGCAACCTCGGCCGCGCCGGCGCCCCCGCGCTGTCGACGTCGATCCGCGTCGACGACTCCGGCGAGCTGCTCGCCCGCAGCAACACCGTGCTGGAGGGCTACTGGGAGAATCCCGACGCCTCCGCGGAGTCACTCGCCGGCGGGTGGTTCCACACCGGTGACGGCGGCGCGTTCGAGGACGGCTACGTGACGATCGCCGACCGCAAGAAGGACGTCATCATCTCCGGCGGCGAGAACGTCTCCTCGATCGAGGTCGAGGACGCCCTCGCCTCCCACCCCGCCGTGCGCGAGGTGGCCGTGATCGGCATCCCCGACGAGAAGTGGGGCGAGCTGGTGACCGCACTCGTCGTGGTCGATCCCGACGCCGGCGTCGACGAGGCCGCCCTCATCGCCCACACGCGCGAGCACCTGGCCGGATACAAGTGCCCCAAGCGCATCGAGTTCCGCGAGGAGCTGGCCCGCACCGCCACCGGCAAGCTGCAGAAGTTCAAGCTGCGAGCCGAGTTCTGGGAGGGTCAGGAGCGCCAGGTCAACTAGCGTCCGGCGCCGCGCCCGAGGCGAGTCGGTTGAGGTCGATCGGGCCCCACTCCTGCTCGACCCAGAGGCCGACGAACACGGCGCGGACGAGGGCGACGGCTGACTGGGCGCGACGCTCGAACTCCGCGTCGTCCACGTCGTCGAAGGCCAGGGCGATGAGCACGTCGTCGATGGCACCGATGATCCGCAGGGCGGTCTCCCCGTCGAGCTCGACCTTCTCGGTGCCGTCGTCGGCGGCAGAGAGACGCTGCAGCATGGTGGCGTAGCGACCCTTCACCTGCCGACGCAGCGCGATCGCCTCGGGGCCGAGGTTGTAGAGGTCGACGAGGTGGGCTCGGGCGAGGAACGGCCGCTCGTGGGTCTGCGTGAGGAACGCGCGGACCGCTACCTCCGCGCCGGCCAACCGGTCCGGGGCGTCGAGCACCCGCGCCTCGAGCTCCTCCACCCAGCTCGCGTGGAAGCGGTCGGCGTGATCCATGAGGCACGCCGCCTTGTGCGGGTAGACCTCGTAGAAGGCTCGCTTGGACATGCCCGCCGAGGCAACGATGTCGGCCACGGCGATCTCGCCGAAGGGACGCCGGGCGAGCACGTCCTCGAGACCGGCGAGGATCCGTTGCGCGATGTCGGCCGTCCTCGCGAGGCTCGCGTCCTGGTCCTGCACCGTTCCCCCACCCGCTCTTCCTGGAAGTCCGCTTGACATCGGTACACACGCGTACCATCCTGGGTACGCAAGCGTACCAAGAGTTCGCCCCGACGTGCGTGGCGTGCGACTCGAGTCCAGGGGCGAGTCGCGCGCCGGCCGGTCCGGTGAATTCTTCTCGTTCGCCGGACTGGGGCCAAACTTGCGCATAGGCTCCTCACGCCCGCCGATCGTCGGGCACCTCTCGACATCCAGGGGCCCCCTTGTCCAGCTCGCCGCGTCCTGCCCTGCACCTGTTCGGCCGCATCGGGGTGACCGCGGTCGCCGCGTTCGCCACGGTCGCCACCTCCGCGCCTGCGGCTCTGGCCGCCGAGGGCGACCTGGCCCCGGAGACCTCGGAGCCGACGTCGACGTCCGAGCCGGCCGACGCGGCGCCGACCTCCGACTCGACCGCGCCGGAGAGCACCGAACCCGCCGGCGACACCGAGTCGACCCCGCCCCCGGCGGACGAGACCCCCGACGAGACCCCGGACGCCCCGGCCGAGCCCGCCCCGAGCGAGCAGGACACGGACGGGACCGAGGCCGATCCCGCGCCGAGCGCCGCTGCGGAGGGTGAGGCGGAGGGCGAGGCCGACATCGAGGCCGCCGACGAGCTCGGCTCCCAGCAGATCGCCATCACGATGGCCCTGAAGGCGGGCGACTTCTACCCCGACGACGTGGGCAGCCAGTACGTGTACGTCGCCATCTACCAGGGCGACGAGTACCTGCGCTCCGCCAACTGCAGCGCTCCTGTCGAGACCGTCGAGGCCGGCACCGAGGTCGCCTGCCTGAACGAGTCGGACGCATCACCCACCGTCGAGCTCGGCCCCGGCGAACGGGCCGTGATCGAGTACTACGACGGGACCCAGTACCGGAACGTCTACGTCGATCCGTGCCTCGCGTCGGAGTGCTCCGCCGATCCCGTGGCCGTGGACCTCGTGCGCGAGGGACCCGCACCGTCCGCGCCGAACCGGTCCTTCTCCGCCCGTCCGGGAGAGCCCGTCACGTTCGACGTGCTCGCCTTCGACCCCATCGACGACCCCGACACGACCGTGTCCATCGCCTCTGCGCCCCTGCACGGCACCGTGCGGGTCACCGACGACGGCCTCCAGCGGCTGGTCTACACGGCGGCCGAGGACTACGCGGGAACCGACACCCTCACCTACACCCTGACGAACAGCAACGGCAGCTCGACCGGCACGGTCAACATGACCGTCGCCGAGGACGCCGTGACCCCGAGCTTCGGGAGCCGCAAGTACCGCATCGGCACCCAGGTGGCGAGCGGCGCCTTCGTCCCCGAGGGCACCACCACCGCGGGCAGCACGATCACCATCACCACCTACCCCGCCGGCGGTGGCTCACCCGAGGTCGAGACGTGCACGACCTCGACCGGGTCGACCGGGCCGATCTTCCCGCCCGACGGGCCGTTCTTCCCGCCGCTCGGGCTCGCCGCGGCGGCCGAGGGCCCCACCGGCCTCAGCTCGTGCCCTGGCGACATCACCGGGATCGGGTCGTTCCTGCGCCTCTACACCGCCCCTCCCGGCGCCCGCGTCGAGATCACGCAGTCGGCCGTCCCCGACGGCCAGGCGCTGCTGCCCGACCCGCGCACGGTCGTCATCGAGCCGTGCGACCTGAACCTGACGCCCGGGTGCGACACCGAGGAAGTCACCCTCACGGCGACCGGCTCCATCCTTCCGGTCACGCGCCCCGACACGGCCACCGCCGAGCAGGGCGGCCCCGCCATCGAGGTGGACGTCCTGGCCAACGACGACAGCGAGGACCCGGACACCGGTCTCGAGGTCACCCCGCTGACCGAGGGCCGCGGCACGGTCGAGGTCGTGGGCGCGGCCGAGACGCCCGTGCCCGAGCCGACCGAGGGGGTCGGCACCCTGGCCGTCCCCTCCGCCGGCACGCTGCGCCTGCGCTACACCCCGCCCACCGGCTTCAGCGGCACCGTCCCCGTGCAGTACACGGTGACGAACTCCAACGGATCGACGACGGGGACGTTGACGATCACGGTCGAGGCGGCAGACCCCGTGGACCCGGTCGATCCCGGCGATCCCGGCACCGACGACGGTGACTCCGGTGACACCGGCGATGGCGACTCCGACGTCGCGCCGGCCTCCGCCTCGAGCGGCACGCGAGGCAGCACCGCCGCACAGGTCAGGACGCTCCCGGCCACCGGTGGTCCTGATGCGGCCCTCGCGCCCCTGGGTGCCCTGCTGGTCGCTGCCGGTGCCGCCGCACTGACCCGGGCCCGCCGCCGACCTGCCGCCTCGCGTGGCCGCTGAGGGGCCGCCACCGGGTGAGCCGGCATGGCCGTACTGGTACGTCCGTGCACTCGGACCGGGCTCTGCGCCGCTGTGGTCCGCCGTGCTGCAGTCGGGGCGGCACGGCGACGGGACGCGCCTCGCGCTGCCGGAGGACGAGGCGCTCGCCGAGATCGAGGGTGAGCCGCTCGTCGCGAGGGCCCAGCACGGTCCCGCCGGGACGGTCGTAGCCATCGAGGTCACCGCGGAGGCCGCACCCAAGGCACCTCCGCTGTGGTTCGCCGAGCTCCGTGAGCCGAGCAGCGAGCCGCCCGCCACGGTCCTGCTCGCCTTCACCGGCCACGGCGTCGCACCCGGCAGCCTCCTCGACCGACAGGCTCTCCGCCAGGTCGACGTGACGAGCGAGGACCAGCTCGGCGCCTACCGCTGGTACCCGTCGTCGGGCTTCGTCGACCAGATCTACGTGACGCCTCGGTGGCGACGTCGCAGCATCGGGACGGCTCTCGTCGCCGCCGCCTCGAGCGTGGTGCTCGCACGCGAGTTGCCGCGCATGTGGAGCGACGGCCAGCGGACGGCGGACGGCGACCGGATGCGGGCCGCCTCGCGCTGGACCGACCGGACGGACGATCTCACCCACCTGATGCCGCCGATGACCCCGTTCGACGAACGCTGACGACAGCGGTCGCACATCCTCCTGCGCGAGGGTCCTGTGGTCGGCCGCGCTCAGACGACGAGACGCAGCCGTCGCGACGACCGGCCGACCGTGAGCCGCTGGCCGAACGACAGCGTCACCGCATCGGCCTCGATGCCGTCGCCGAAGCACACCAGCGCGTCCGACTCGACCGTGACGACGAGCGATCCCTCCGCCTCGAGGACACCCTCGGTCACCGTGACCCCCGTGGCCGGCGACGGCCACGCCTCCCGGACGAACCAGCACAGCCTGGCGTCGGTCGCCGCCGGCAGGTCGAGCGGGCTGCGGCGCTCCTCCCACGCCGAGCGCAGCCAGCCGGTGGCCCCCGTCCCGGTGCCGACGAGGATGCCCGACGACGACTGCCGCTCCACCTGGTCGCCGCACTGCAGCACGTAGCGCGCCGACTGGTGGCCGGCGTGCCCGACGAACACCTCGTTGAGGGCCGAGATCATCTGTCCGTCGTCGGTCCGGGCCTGCACCATCGTGCGCTCCTGGACCTGCCGGTCCGCGCGCGCCAGGGCCGCCAGCACGGTCACGACGTCCTCGGGCCGGTGCGGGACGAGGACACCAGGGTTCCAGGCGGGTTCGGGGTTGACGCCCACGACCGGCTGCCCGTCGAGGTACTTGGCCGCGTTCGCCACGAGCCCGTCCTGGCCGACGGCGACCACGACGTCCTCGGGACCGAACACGAAGCGGTCGAGCTCGCTGCGCTCCACCTCCGCACGCCGCCAGTGCAGCGGGATGGCGGCCGAGACGGCCGAGCGCGCCCGGGCGAGGGCCTCGTGACGGTGCTCCACCTCGACGATGTCGCGGTCGCGGGAGGCCAGGAAGAAGGCCGCCTGCTCACGTGTGGCGTGACGTGCCACGAGCTCGTCGAGCTCGGACCGCCGGTGGACGACGACGGCCCTGGGCCGCAGCGTCACGCCGGACCGGGCTCCTCGGCCACCACCCGGTCGTCGCGGTCACCGAGCCGGTCCAGCAGCGGCGCGAGCAGCTCGGGCGTGACGGTCAGGTGGGTGAGCGGCGGCAGGTTGCCCGCGAGCTCACGCGCGGCGATCGCGAGGATCCGACCCTGGTCGATCTGCGCGTACGACGCGAACGCGGCGGACTCCGCCTCGGCCCGCGCCTCGCCCACCGTGCGCTCCTGGTCGGCCTCGGCACGGGCGAGGACGCCCTGGCGCTCGGCCTGGGCGGCCGCCGTGATGCGGTCGGACTCGGCCTGCTCGGTGGCGCGCCTGCGCTCGTTCTGCCCGCGCTGGGCCACGAGCTCCTCCTCGCGGCGGGCCAGCTCGATCTGGTTGGTCAGCTCGTTCTCGGCGATCGCGCGCTCCTTCTCCACCGCCATGGCGCGCCGCTCGAAGGTGGCTCGGTCGGCCTGCTGCTGCACCGCCTCGCGGGTGGGCGTCTGGAGGGCGCGCTCCAGGTCGGCCTCCGCACGGATGGCGACGACGCGGACGTCGGTGACCGCCAGGCCGCGCTCGACGAGGCGCTGGTCGCCGGCCAGCTCGTCGGCCACGCGCTGACGCACCGGGGAGATGCCGTGCGAGAGCGCGTCGGTCAGCGAGGTGCTCGCGAGGTGGTCGAGCGCCGGCTGCTGCGCCAGCTCGGTGAGCAGACCGCCCAGGCGCTCGAGGGGTCGCGCGTTCCATGCGCCGGTGCGCGGATCGATGCCGAAGTCGATGCGGGTCGCGGCCACGGCCGGGTCGACCACGCGGTAGGTCACCGTCGCCTGCACCGAGACCACCTGGAAGTCATTGGTCCGGGCGGTGAACTGCAGCGCCTGCTCGCGGTCGTCGAGCGGCACCTCGGCGAGCGCGGCGGTGCTCGGACGGAACCAGAAGGAGATGCCGGCTCCGGACTTCGTCGGTCGTCCCCCGCTCAGCTTGAGCACGAACGACGTCGGGTCCGACCTCAGGTGGTTCAGGAACGGACGTCGGGTGATGTCGGCCATGGGTGCCCCTCGCTGTCGGCTCGACTCGGCCCGCTCAGTCTGCCGCACCCGGTCCTGGGCGATGCTCCCGGTTCAGAGGGGGCGCAGGCTGGTGACCTGCCAGGACCCGGAGTCCGACCTCTTCGCCGTGACGGCGAGCTGGGCGGCCGACACGTTCGCCTGGTCCTCGCCGGCCCGACGGCTCGACTGGTCGACGTAGACGAGCAGGCTCGCCCGGTCCCCCTCGAGCTCGGTGACCCCGGCGGCGCTGACCTTGGCGGTGAGCACCAGCTTCTGCCCCGGCGCCTGCTCCTGCAGGGCGGCGAAGAGCGTCGCGTACTCGCTGCGCGCCTTGCCCGCGAGCATGGTCCTCGCCGACTCCTCCGTCGGCGTCGGGTCGGCGTGGTCGTAGGTGAGCACCCGCTCGAGCGCGACCGCGACCTGCGACTGGACCTCCGTCGTGCCCTTCTCGTCGACGAGGGCGGCGTTGTCCCCCGCCGGGCCCGACGTCAGGTCGACGTACTGCCACCACCCGACACCGCCCGCCACGAGCGCGAGGACGGCCACGGCGACCACGACGATCCGCTGTGCGCCCCTCATGAGACGTCCACCGCGAGCTGCTGGAGGTCGCTGACCTTCCACGTGCCGCCGGAGCGCTGGAGCGTGGCGGTGAAGCGGTTGCGCTTGACGACCGGCTCGGCGTCGACGTCCGCGCCGTCGCGGACGGTGGTCTCGACCGACGCGATGACCTCGGCGGTGGCACCGTCGACGTCGAGCACCGCTGCCTCCACCACGCGACCCTTCGAGATCTTGCGCTGGTCGGCGAGCAGCTCGCGGTCCTTGGCGTCCAGCCCGGCGAACTGGTCGTGGAGCGTGCCGGTGGTGACGGCCTTCCAGCCGTCGAGGCCGGCCTGGACGTCGCGGTAGTCGAGGCTGTTGAGGGTGGCGACGTCGCTCGTGGTCGCGATCAGCACCGCGTCCCGCGTGCGCGCCAGCTGCAGGTCCTCGCTGTGCGCGGCGGTCCACCACGCCACCGACCCGCTCAGCGCGACGACCAGGCCCAGCGCCACCAGCACCCAGCCGAGGACCCACGGCTCCCGCTTCTGCGCCCCCGGTGCCGGCGGGCCGGCCTCGTCCGGTGGCACGGCGTCGTCCGTCATCGACTGCTCCCCCACGTCCTCGCGCTCGGCGAGCGCGTCCTTCGTGCTCATCGTGCACCACCCATCAGGTCGGACAGCGAGTCGGCCATGCGGACGTCGGCCGTGACGGCCGGGCCGTCGGGTGCGGTCGCCACCGACGCCTGGCGTCGGGGCGCGCCCTTCGGTCCGCGGACGTTGGAGGCCTTCGCCGACGAGCGGCACCCGGCCTGCAGGTTGAACGAGGAGCCACCCGACGTCTGCGACCCGGGCCGCGGCGTGGTGCCCCCGTAGCCGGTGGTGCACGGCAGCGGCGAGAAGTACGACTGCGAGAGCGCGAGGTTGATCCCCCGCGAGCCGGTGACGGTCCATCCGATGCTGAACGCCTTGGGCGCGGTCACCAGCGCGTCCTGGACGCCCCCGGCGTTGATGCCGAACACCTGCGCGGGGGTCACCAGGTTGGCGAGCACGACTCCGAGCGGTCGGCCGACCTCCTGGAACAGCACGTCGATCTCGCGAGCCGCGGCGGGCGTGTTGTCGATGAGCCGACGCAGGTCCCCGTCGGAGGACTCGAGCGTGGAGGCGATGGTGGCGAGGTCCGCGCTGAACGAGCGGATGCTCTGCGACGACGCCTCCTGCGTGCGGAGCACCCGGTCGGAGTTCTCGATCAGGCCCCGCGTGGCGACGAAGTTCCGGTCGGCCGCCGCCTGGAACTCCTGCGAGCTCTCCAGCAGCGAGCCGAAGTCGAGCGCGACGCCCTGGGAGGCCTCGTAGCCCTCGTCGATCACCGACGTGAGCGCCTCCTCGGGCACGGAGGACACGAACTTCTCCCCGGACCGCAGCACCCGGTCGATGCCCGGAGGCTGGGACTCCTCGCCCGCCGACAGCCGGTCGCCGTCCGCCAGGGCGGCTCCCCCGGTGGTCCCGCCCTGCAGGTCCACGTACTGCTCGCCGATGGCGGAGCGGTTGACGACCTTGGGCGCGGCGTCGGCCGGGATGCGCGGGGCGTCGCCGTCGAAGGACATCGTGATGCGCACGCCCTCGTCGGTGGCCTCAAGGCTGTCGACGCGGCCGACGGGCACTCCTCGGTAGGTGACCTGGCCGTTCTCGAAGGCGCCTCCGGCGGAGGGCAGGGCCGCCGTCACGGTGAAGCCGGTGGAGAACGGGTTGATGCCCACGTACGTGGCGCCGAGGTAGGAGGTGGCGACCAGCCCGAGGACCACGAAGGCCACGATCTGGGCTCTGATGCGTCCGGTCAGCATCACTGCTCACCCTCTCGAGGAGTCGTGGTCGGTTCGACCGAGGGCGACGGGGAGGGCGACGGGCTCGGCGAGCCGTCGGGGGTGGGCACCGTGGCGCTCGGCACGGGGATCGTCGGTGCGGGTGACCCCGGGGCCGGGGAGGACGTGGGCGGCAGCAGGCTCGGCGGCACGTCCTGCTCGTCCTCGGCCGCCTCGAGCCGCTCCTCCAGCAACGCCTTCGGATCGAGTCCCTTGCGACGCGCGCCGCTCATCGGGTCGTCCGGGTAGTTCGGGTCCTGGACCTGCGCCCAGGCGCACCCCGCCGCCTCGCAGCCCGCGGGCAGGGTCCGGAAGTTCGTCTCGATGAAGGCGTTCACGTAGTCGCCCTCGATGGCCCCCATGACCGAGTCCGGGAAGGGGTACGTCAGCAGGATCTCGAGCGACTCCGGGAGGTCGCGCCCGGCACGCGCCAGGTTCTCGAGGATCGGGTCGAGCGCCTTCAGGTCGGCGACGATGTCGTCCTGGGAGGCGTCCAGCGTCTTGACCGTCACCGTCGAGAGCCGGTCGAGGGCCGACAGCATGGCCACGAGGTCCTCGCGCTGGTCGACGAGCACCTGCATGCCGGGTGACAGTCCTTCGAGGGCCGAGACGATCTTGTCCTGGTCGGCCTCCAGGTTCTCCGACAACCGGGCGAGCCCGTCGATGGCCGCGGTGATCGACTCCTTGCGGTCGTCGAGCGTGGTGACGAACGTGTCCATCTCCCGGAGGAACCCCCTGATCTCCTCCGGACGACCCGTCGACACCTCCTGCAGCTCGCGAGAGATCTCCTGGAACTGGCCGATGCCGCCACCGTTGAGCACCATCGACAGCGACCCGAGCACCTGCTCGACCTCCGCCGCCTGGGACGTGTCGGCCAGACCGAGCCGGGTTCCGTCGGCGATCGGCCGACCGGCCTGCGGCGTCTGCGGCCGGACCAGGGCGACGTACTTCTCGCCGAGCAGCGACGTCTGCTGCAGACGGGCGACCGTGCCGGCCGGCAGCTGCGCGTCCCGGTTGACGAGCAGGGTCACCCGCGCGCTGCGTCCGTCCGGGTTGAGCCGGATGCGGTCGACGCGGCCGACGGCCACGTCGTCGACCTTGACGCTGGACTGGGGCACGAGGTCGAGCACGTCGTCGAAGTCGGCCGTGATGCGGATCGGCTTGGAGCCGACGTCGGCGCCGCCGGGCAGGGGCGTGTCGTAGACCCCGCCGCCGAGCACGCCACAGCCGGACAGCGCGGCGAGACCGGCCACCACTGCGGCCACCAGCAGGCGCCTCATCGGCCCGCCCCTCATCGGTTCACCTCCGGGAGCAGGGCGGGCGCGTCGCCGCCGTCCTTCCAGATCGAGGCCTCGTTGAGGTTGCCGCGACCGGTGAGCGCCTTGAGGTCCGGGTCGTACGCCCGCAGGAAGTTCTGCAGGACGAGCGGGACCAGCCGGACGGTCTCCTCCAACGCCTCGCGCTGGTTGACGAGCACCCGGGTCGGACCCTGCAGGTTCTCGACGCTGGTCCTCAGCGCGCCGCGGTTGTCGCGGATGAAGTCGTCGACCAGGGCGAGCGCCTCACCGAGGTTGTCGATCGCTCCTGCCAGGTCCCCGCTGCTGTCGGCCAGGTAGTCGTTGACCTCGGCGAACTGCCGGTTCACGTCGGCCACGGCGTCGTCGTTCTCCACGAGCATGTCGTTGAACTCCCTGACGTTCGAGATCGTGGCGAACAGGTCGTCGCTGGAGTCCGCGAGGGTTCCCGAGGCGTCGCCGAAGTCGCCGATCAGCTGGTTGATCTTGACGCCCTGGCCCCGCAGGTTGCGGTCGGCCACGTCGAGGAAGCGCGACAGCGCGCCGTCGCGGTTGGCGCCGTCGGGACCGAGCTTCTCGCTCACGTCGGTGAGGCTCGCGTAGAGGTCGTCGATCTCGACCGGCACCGCGGTGCGCTCCATCGGCAGCACGGCGCCGTCCTCCAGCGTCGGGCCGCTCGTGTGCGGCTTCGTCAGCTGCACGAAGCGGTCGGACACCAGCGTCGGCGCCACGATGACCGCGGCCGTGTCGGCGGCCGCGGCCTGGCCCGGGTCGAGGCGCATGGTCACGGTCACGCCGGCGGGCCCGGGCGCGACGTCGGTGACCGTGCCGACCGGCACGCCGAGCATCTGCACGTCGGAGCCGGCGTAGAGACCCACGCTGGACTCGAACACGGCCTGCACGGTCGTGCGGTCGCGCGCAGCGGTCGCACGCCAGCCGACGACCGCCACGACGGCGAGCGCGGCCACGAGGGCGATGACGAGGCTCCGGCGTCTCACTGGCCCCCTCCCTTCTTCGGTGCGCAGTCACGGGCCACGTCGTTGCGCAGCTCGGGTGCGCCGCTGGCATCGAACAGTCCGCAGATGTAGGCGTCGACCCACGGACCGTTGCCGGTCGCCGACGCGAGCGTGCGGTAGTACGGACCGAGGCGCCGCAAGGAGGCCTCGAGCTTGCTCTGGTTGGCCTGGAGGATCTCGGCCACGTCGTCGAGCTTGGCGAGGGCCGGCCGCAGCTGCTCCTCGTTGTCGCGCACCAGGCCGGTGAGCTGGGTGCCCAGCCGCTCGGTGCCGTCGAGCAGCGCCTGCACCGTCTCGCGACGGGACGCGAGCTCCTCGAGCAGGCTGCTGCCGTCCTGCAGGAGCTTCGCGAACTCGGCGTTGCGGTCCTTGAGGGTGCCGCTGACCTCACGCGTGGAGGCCAGCAGCGCGGCGAGCTCGTCGTCGCGCTTGGCCACGACGCGCGAGAGGTCGGTCAGCCCGGCGACGGACTCGCGCACCGCCTTCGGCGTGTCCTCGAAGGTGTCGGACAGGACGTCGAGGCTGGTCTCGAGCTGGGCGGTGTCGATCTCGCCGATCGTGTCGGAGAGGTCGGAGAACGCCGCGTTGACGTCGTACGGCGTGCTCGTGCGCTGCAACGGGATGGGCCCGTCGATCTCGCCGGCCCCGAGCGGGTCGACGGCCAGGAACTTCTGGCCCAGCGTGGTCTTGACCTTGATGGCCGCCCGCGACTGCGGTCCGACCCGAACGTCCTTGGCCCGGAAGGTCACGACCACCGTGTCGCCGTCGAGCTCCAGCCCCGTCACCTCGCCGACCTTGACCCCGGCCACGCGGACCTCGTTGCCCGGCTTGAGCCCACCGGCCTCGGCGAACTGCGCCTGGTAGGTGCTTCCGCCGCCGATGATCGGCAGGGCCTGGGCGTTGAAGGCGAGCAGGAAGACGATCGCCATGGTCAGCAGCCCGACGACGGCGATCACGACGCGGTTGCGCTCCGCGAACGCCGTCGGGAAGCGGGGAGCCTTGCGTGTCCGGGTCATGCGGTGCACCTCTTCGCGACGGGCTGGGCACCGAGGTCGCCGAAGTAGCCCTCGGGACGCGGGATGACACCCGTGATCTCGCACTCGTAGAAGTTGATCCAGGACCCGTAGGACGCCGTGCGTCCGATGCGGTCGAGCTTGCCCGGCAGGGTGTCGAAGAAGCGGTTCAGCACGTCCTCGGCGTCCGCCAGCTCTCCGGACAGCGAGCCGAGCGAGGCGATGGAGTCCTTGAGCGGTCGGCGCCCCTCCTCCAGGAGGTCGGCGACGCTGCTCGTGAGCCGGCCCATGCCGTCGAGGGTGTCGCCGATGGTCTCGCGGTCCTCGGCGAGACCCGAGACGAGCTGCTGCAGCGTGATGATGGTCCGGTCGAGCTCGTCGGACCGCCCGTTCACCGTGGTGAGCACCGACGTGAGGTTGTCGATCAGCTCGCCGATGACCTGGTCCTTCTCGGCCAGGGTCGACGTGAGGCTGGCCGTGCTGGAGAGCAGCCCCTCGACGGTGGCGCCCTCGCCCTGGAACACGGCGATGATCTGCCCGCTGAGGGCGTTGACGTCCTTCGGGTCGAGGAACTGCATGAGCGGCTGGAAGCCGTTGAACAGCATGGTCAGGTCGAGGGCCGGCCGCGTCTCCTCCAGGCCGAACGTGTGACCGGTCGGCAGCGTGTCGGTGTCCGCGACCTCCGGCGGCTCGAGCGAGATGTACCGCTGGCCGACGAGGTTGCGGAAGCGCAGCTGGGCGGTGGTCCCACGGGGCAGCCGCACGGCGTCCTGCACGGTGAACTCGACCCCGGCCACGCGGTTGTCGTGCACGGCCACCTCGGTCACCGTGCCGACCTTCACCCCGGCCATGCGGATGTCGTCGCCGCGGTTCAGGCTCGTGGCGTCGGAGAACAGCGCCGTGTAGCTGCTCGACGAGCCGGGCGTCGAGTTGCGGATGGTCCCGGCCAGCGCCACGGTCGCGAGCACGGTGACGACCGTGAACACCAGGCTCTTGAGGACGAGCGTCTTCATCGCAGCTCCACCTTCGTGCCGCGCAGCGTCGGACCGACGAGCAGGCTCGCCCAGCGCGGGTAGTCCTGGGGGCTCATGCCCTGGCTCGGCGCGACCAGCTCGGCGATCAGCTGGTTCTCGGCCGGCGAGTTCGCCTCGCCCAGGCCCGCCGACGCCACCGCGGACCCGCGCGGGTCGTAGGCGGGCGGCTGGATCGCCTCGGGCTCGGACCTCGTGGTCGCGGACGACGCCCGCGCGGTGGCTCCGGTGGGGACGTAGGGGCACGACGGCTTGCCACCGCCGCTGAACGACGGGGTGTCGCGCCCGGGCCGGTAGCCGCTGCGCGGCGGGCTGACGTTGAGCACCACCTTCAGACCGGGCTGGTCCGTGCCCTTGCCGAGCACCCGGTCCATCCGCGGGATGAACTGCCGGGCCGACCGCAGCAGGCACGGGAACGTGCGCGCGTAGGGCGCCGCGGCCTCGAGCGCCTTGCGACTGTCCTCGGCCAGGATCTCGATGGTGCTCGCGTTGCCGGCCACCCAGCCCCGGCTCTCGTCGGCCGACGCGATGACCCGCTCGTACACCTCGGTGAGCGCCTGGCCCTTGGCCACCAGGGTGCCCGACGTGGTCGTGAGGTCGTCGAGTGCCGTGAGCAGGTCGGGAGCGGCGTCGGCATAGGTCTCGGCCACGGTGCCGAGCCGGTCGAGGTCCTCGGCCAGCAGCGGCACGCTGGGCTGGAGCCGCTGCACGTACTCGCCCCACGCCTGGAGCGTGTCGCCCAGCTCGCCACCGCGGCCGCGCAGCATCGTCGCGAGCTCGTTGAGGGTGGACTGCAGCTTCTCGGGCTGGATGGACTGCAGCAGCGGGAGCAGCTCGTCGAGCACCTTCTGCAGCTCGATCGCCTCCGCCGACGCGTCCTGCTCGATGACCGCACCCGCCTGCAGGTGGCCGCCTGCCGGGGCCGTGGTCTGCAGCTCGACGTAGCGCTCGCCGAACAACGTCTTGGGCAGCAGCCGGCCGGTGGTGTCGGGCGCCAGCCGCTCCAGGACCTCGGGCTGGAGCGCGAGCGTGAGGACGGCTCCGTCGTCGGCCGTGGTGATCTTCGAGACCTCGCCCACCGGGACGCCGTGCAGCTTCACGTCCGATCCCTTCTGCAGGGCGTTGCCGATCGCGTCGGTGCGCAGCTCGACGTCGGAGCGCGGCACGAACGCCCTGTTGTAGGCGAGCACCGCGCCCCCGACGAGCGCCACGACGACGAGCCCGTAGCCCAGGCCGAGCAGCACGTCGACCCAGCGCGGGGCGCCTCGGCGCGCGCTCATCCAGCGATCCGCACGGTCGTGGTGGTGCCCCACAGGGCCATCGACAGCACGAGGTCGAGCACCGCGACGGTGACGATGCTGCGGCGCACCGCCGTGCCGACCGCGATGCCGACGCCGGCGGGCCCGCCCTGCGCCATGAACCCGAGCCGGCAGTGGATGAGGATGATGAGGACGGCGAAGACCAGCACCTTGGCGAACGACAGCAGGATGTCGATCGGCGGCAGGAACAGCGAGAAGTAGTGGTCGTACGTGCCGGCCGACTGCCCGTACAGGTGGACGGTGACCATCCGGGCGCCGAAGTACGACGTGAGCAGGCCGATCACGTACAGCGGGATGATCGCGACGAAGCCGGCGACCACGCGGGTGGTGACGAGGTAGGGCACGCTCGGCACCGCCATGACCGTGAGGGCGTCGACCTCCTCGTTGATCTTCATGGCACCCAGCTGCGCCGTGAAGCCCGAGCCGACCGTGGCCGACAGCGCGAGCGCGGCCACGAGCGGCGCGATCTCGCGGGTGTTGAAGTAGGCGGAGATGAAGCCGTTCAGGGCCGACGTGCCGATCTGGTCGAGGGCCGCGTAGCCCTGCATGCCGACCACGCTGCCGACGAAGAGCGTCATGCCGAGCATCACACCGATGGTGCCGCCGATGACCGCGAGGGCCCCCGAGCCGAAGCTGACCTCCGACAGCAGCCGGAGGATGTCGCGCGGGTAGCGCCGGACGGTGGCCGGGATCCAGGCCAGCACGCGACCGTAGAAGCGCAGCTCGGCGCCGGCCGCGGCGACGGCGTCGATCGGCCGGTCCCACCAGCGGGCGGGTCGGTCGTCGATGCCGAGCTCCTCGGGCGTCGGCTCGGGCCGGGGCGTGCGCCCTCCGGCTCCGGGCCCCTGGGGCGGTGCGACCGTCATGTCAGGCTCCCTTGCCCGGGACGAGCTGCAGGTACAGCGTGGTGATCACGAAGTTGACGAAGAACAGCAGCAGGAACGTGATGACCACCGACTGGTTCACCGAGTCGCCCACGCCCTTCGGGCCGGGAGCGGTGTTGAGCCCCCGGTGGCAGGCCACGATGCCGGCGATGAAGCCGAACACCACGGCCTTGAGCTCGCCGACCCACAGGTCGGAGATCTGCGCCAGCGCGGTGAAGCTGGACAGGTAGGCGCCGGGCGTGCCGCCCTGCACCATGACGTTGAAGACGTAGCCGCCGACGACGCCGACGACCGACACCAGGCCGTTGAGCAGGATCGCGGCGCCGATGCAAGCGAGCACGCGCGGCACCACGAGGCGTTGCACGGGGTTCACGCCGATCACCCGCATCGCGTCGATCTCGTCGCGGATGCGGCGCGAGCCGAGGTCGGCGCAGATGGCTGCACCACCCGCCCCGGCGATCACGAGGCTCGTGACGATCGGAGCCGCCTGCTGGACGACCGCGAGCACGCTCGCCGCACCCGTGAACGACTGGGCACCGACCTGCACCGTGAGCGTGCCGAGCTGGAGGGCGATGACCGCCCCGAACGGGATGGCGACGAGGATCGCGGGGATCCACGAGACGCTCACGACGAACCAGAACTGCTCGAGCGCCTCGCGCGCGGCGAAGGGCCGGCGGAACGTGGCGCGGGTGGTGTCGAGGGCGAGGGCGAAGACGTCGCCGGTGGCGGTCAGCGACCGCGCGACGGCACCTGACGTCGGGTTCGGCGGGACTCGGTGGGTGTCGTCGTCGTCGGCCACGTAGAGCGGTGCGTTGCCCGCGCTGACCCGCTCACGGTGGCGTACGGAGCTGGGTCGAGCACCCCCCGAGCGGGGCTCGAGCTGGCGGGGCAGCACCTCGATCGCGCGGGCTCCGCCGTGGCGCAGGGGGCCACCCGCGCCGTAGTCCACGGGCTCGTCGAAGAGGTCGATCGTGCGGTGGTCGTTCTCCTCGCTCATGCCGATCGGACCCTCTGGGTCGCCGCTCATGAACTGGCTGACGACCGGGTGGTCGGTGAGCAGGAACTCCTCGCGCGGACCGAACATGACGAGCTCGCGGCGGTAGAGCATGCCGAGGTTGTCGGGCAGCGTGCGCGCCAGCTCGATGTTGTGGGTGACCACGAGCATCGTGGCGTCGGTTGCGGTGTTCACGTCGACGAGCAGCTGGGCGAGGTTGGAGGTGCGCACCGGGTCGAGGCCGGAGTCGGGCTCGTCGATGAGGATGATCTCGGGGTCGGTCACGAGCGCGCGGGCCAGGCCGGCCCGCTTCTTCATGCCGCCGGAGATCTCGCCGGGCACCTTGTGCTCGGTACCGAGCAGGCCCACCATGTCGAGCCGGTCGAGGACGACCTGGCGGATCTCCTCCTCGCTCATGCGGGTGTGCTCGCGCAGCGGGAAGGCGACGTTGTCGTACACGTTCATCGAGCCGAAGAGCGCACCGTCCTGGAACAGCACGCCGAACTTCTTGCGCAGCTCGAGGCGGTGGGCCTCCTTGACCGACACCATGTCGACGCCGTCGATCAGCACCTCGCCGCGCTCGGGGTCCACGATGCCCATGAGGGACTTGAGGAAGACGGACTTGCCGGTTCCCGAGGGGCCGAGCAGCGCGGTGATCTCCCCCGGCGGCAACGTGAGGGTGACGTCGTGCCAGATGTTCTGGCGCCCGAAGGACTTCGTCAGTCCCCGCACCTCGACGCTTCCGCCCATGCTCTTCGCCCCTCCGTCGTCCTGCAGGCCCGACGCATCCTGGGTGCGTCACGACCGTGGCCGACCGTAGGTGTGTCGCAGGCCACGCCGCCAGGCCCAGGGCCACAGAGCGTGCCTGCCGGTCATTTCTTGTCAGCCGCGTGACAACTTTCGGCGGGCCCGCGCCGCGGCGGCCCGCGAGACGTCGCACCGCTACCGATGAGTCGCACCCTGGAGCCGGGCACGAGCGCACGACCCGTGTCCGGAGCGCGCCCTAGCGTGGGCTGGACACCCCTTTCCGGGCGCAACGACGAAGGGACCCTGCATGGACGGTGACCACGCCCGACCCCGCTGGCTGCACGAGCCGTGCCCGTCCTGGTGCACCTCGACGCACCGGGAGGACGACGCACCGGAGGATCGTCACCACGAGGGCACGCCCCACTACCTGCCCGTCGTGATCGGCGTGCGGGAGCAGGGCAGTGCCCGACCGCGTCCGCAGACCACCGACCTGCTGGTCGTGCGCACCCGTCGCTGCGGGGAGCCCGAGGAGTGGGTCTTCGTCGGCGAGCCCGACCAGCAGCGTCAGCACCTGGTGCTCGCCCCGGACAGTGCGCGACGGGTCGCGACGGCGCTCCAGGCCCAGCTCGACCGGTGACCGGAGGGACCGCCGGATGCTACTCATCGGTCTGTCGACCGATGAGTCGCACTGCGCCACGCTGCACGCGTGAGCCAGCCACTGCAGCAGATCCTCGGCCAGCGCCTGCGCCGGCACCGTGAGTCCCTCGGCCTGAGCCAGGAGAAGTTCGCCGAGCAGCTCGGCTACCACCGCACCTACCTCGGATCGGTCGAGCGCGGCGAGCGGAACCTGACGCTCGTCAGCCTCGAGCACCTGGCCGCGCGCCTCGACGTCGACCCGTTGGACCTGCTGCGCCCCTGACCTGACTCTCCGACCTGCGCAGGAAGTTGTTACCCGCGTCACAAGTTCCCGATCGATTCCATGGCGGCGGTCCGTCGAGCCTGGACTCCACGCGACGCCTGCTCCTTGACTGTGCTCGAGGGAACGTCCGCGCGGCCTCGGGCTCGCGGCACGAGCAAGGGGGAGACACATGACTGCAGTGGCACACGAGCGCGACGCCCGTCCGACGGAGTCCGGCCGGGAGCGCCAGCTGCTGCGGGAGGTCCTGGGCCTTCCGCAGATCGACGCCGCGGTCGTGGCCGGCTACCGACCGCGCTCGGTGGAGCTGACCCGACGCATCGTCACCCGCATCCGGGAGGAGGTCGCGGGGTTCTCGGCCGACGCCGATCCCGTGATCCACAAGGGCATCGACGAGGCGATCACCCGCGCGGTGGCCGTCTTCGTCGACACCGTCGCCGGAGCGCCCACCTACGGCACCGAGATCTACACCTTCTACCGCTGGCTCGGCAGCTACCAGGCCGCGGCCGGCCTCAACCTCGACGCCATGCGGGCCGCGCACCACATCGCCACGCAGGAGTCGTGGACGGACGTGCGCCTCGCCGCGACCGCGCTCGGCCAGTCGGCCGAGGTCGTGGGGGCGCTCGGCGACGGCCTCATCGCGTACCAGACGGCGCTGTTCGAGCACGCGTTCACCGGCTTCGTGGAGACGAGGGCCCGTGCGACGCAAGTCCGGGAGCAGGGCCGCGCGGCCATGCTGGTGGCCCTGCTGGACGGCACGGGACCGGAGGGGCTCCGCGAGGTCGCCGACCGATGTTCGTGGGTGCTGCCCGAGCGGATCGTCGTCGCCGTGACCACGCACGACCAGGCCTCGACGTCGATGGTCTCGGCCTGCCAGGAGGCGCTGTCCGGCGTCCACCAGGACCGCCTGATCGTGGTGGCCGACCCCGAGACGGCCACCCGTCTGGCCCGTCACCTCGCGGGACGCACGGGCACCGACGTCGCCCTGTCGTGGCCGGTCGACCCGAGCGAGGTGCACCGCGCGGTGCGGTGGACCAGCCGCGGGCTGTCGCTGCTGCAGGACGGCGTGATCGAGGCCCCGGAGGACCACGTGCTCGACTGCGAGCTGCACCAGTCCCGGCTGTGCGAGCACGCCGACCCGGCGCTGCGTCGGCTCGCGGACGAGAAGGTGCTGGCGCCCCTGCTGGCCCAGTCGCCCAAGCGCCGGGTGGCCCTGGCCGAGACGATGCTGCTGTGGCTGCAGACCCGCGACAGCGCTCCCGCCCTCGCGGCGCGGCTCGGCGTGCACGACCAGACGGTCCGGCACCGCCTGCGCCGGCTGCACGCGCTCTTCGGCTCGCGCCTGGACGAGCCGACCCAGACCCTCGCCCTGCTGTCGGCCCTGGAGTCGAGCATCGTGGCGTGGCGGCGCGCGGTGTAGCTGCCGAGTGCATCTCCAGCGCGCGAGGTGGCGCGAGCCCCGGAGGCTGTCGTCTCGGCAGATCGGATGGCGTTCCCGGGCTCGCGCCACCTTCATGATACCGATCGGTAGCGGCCTGGGAAGGGCTTCGTCCCCAGGCCGCCCCGCGTCCTCGTCAGCTGATGTTGATCGCACCGTCGGGTGAGGTGAGCTGGAGGTTCATGGTCAGGTTCATCGCCTGGCCGTTCTGCACCCACCCGAGGCACCCTCGGACCTTCGACACCGTGAGGTTGCCGGTGAACCCGGTCTCCTCGATGGCGAGGCGCTGCGTTCCCTCGTCGAACGTGAACCGTGCCGAACCGGTCACGGTGTACTCGCAGACCGCGTACGACGACACGATCGTGACGTCGTCGAGGCGGCCGCGCACCTGGTCGGTGGAGCCGGACGTGGCTGGTCCGGTGACGTGGAGTGTCGCTGGTGCCGTCAGCCTCGTGTTCATGGCGCCGAGGGGCCACGTGCATCCCTGGAACGACATGGCTCGAACGGTGAGGACATCGGTGACGCCCGTCCCGCCATGCACCTCGGAGACCGGACTCGACGGGATCTTCGCACTGGTACAGCCCCACGCGAGCGCAGGCGCCGCCCACGAGACGGACCCCTGAGTCGTCGCGCTGAACGGGTGAGCACTGGGAGCACTGGTGCCTCCGACGGCGACCGTCACGCTGTTCCCCGTCGCTCCGGCCGGGCCGACGCCGACGGCCAGGCACAGGGCTGCGGCGGTGCCGGCGAGGAGCCGGCGCACAGTGGTGTTCCTCATGGTTCTCCTTCGATGCGTTGACGATGCACGTCGGCCCCGCGCCCAGGGGGACGCGGGGCCGACGAGGTCAGGGCGTCACTCCGCGACGACGCCGTTCGTCACGGTGATGTCGACGGTGTTGCCGGAACCGGGCACGAGGCTGTTGATCAGCGGCGTGTTGATGCCGCAGTTCTCGAACTTGCCGATCGTGTAGGTGCCGACGAGCTCACCGCCGTTGATGAGGTCGAAGCCCTCGTCCGGACGCGTGCCGACCGGGATGGACACGGGCGCCTTCGTCTTGCACTTGCTGCCCGCGAAGGTCGGGAACCCCGCGACCTTGATGTCCGACAGCTTCACGTAGTAGGTCGCCGTGGAGCTCACCTGGGCCTGCGTCTGGGTCAGGTTGATGTGACCGGTGAGCGGGGCCGCCTCGATGAAGTCGACCTTGGCCTTCACCGGGAGGAAGCCGGCGATCTTGAACTCCGTCGACGTGCCCGGCAGCGGAAGCGACCCGGTGAAGTCACCGGTGTCGATGTCGAGGTCCGTGCGCAGGGTGGTGGGGCCGAGGGCGACGTCGGAGTTCGTCTTGGCGATGTGGGAGGTGCCCTGGGCGTCGTAGGTGATGGTGACGATGGTGGCCGCGTGGGCCGCGACGGGGACGAGCGCGACGGCGGCGCCGGCAGCGGCCACGGCGGCGCGCTTGCGCCAGCGGGGCGCGAGGGTGATGGACATGGGTGCTCCTTGAGGGCTGGTGGTGCGAGGGGTGGTCGTTCGGGTGAGGTCAGGGACGGGTGGGGCCGAACGTGGGCTCGGCCCCACCCGTGATGGCCCGCCGTGTGGTGCAGCAGGCCGGGACGCGTCAGCTGACGTTGATCGCGCCGTCGGGCGACGTCACGTCGAACGTGCCCGTGAAGTTGGCCGCCTGGCCGTTCTGGACCTGCCCGAGGCAGCCGACCACGTTCGACACGCGGAGGTTGCCGGTGAAGCCCGTCTCGCTGACCTGCAGACGCTGCGTCGACTCGCTGAACGTGCCGTTGGCCTTGCCGGTCACCGTGAAGCGGCAGACGGCGTTGGCGACGTTGGCCGTGATGTTGTCCACGTGGCCGGCGACGACGTCGGAGGTGCCGGACGTGGCCGCGCCCGTCCCGTGCAGCTTCCACGAGCCCACCGTCGTGACCGCGAGCGAGCCACCCGGGCCCGTGCAGCCGACGAAGTTGATCTTGTTGATCGCGGCGATGTCGACGATGCCGGTGCCGCTCGCGACGGTCGAGACCGGCGAGGTCGGCACGTTCGCGCTCGTGCAGCCCATGGACAGCGTCGGGACCGCGAAGCTGAGGCTCCCGGACGACGCTGCCGTGATGGTGTGCGTGCCGGCCGCGGAGCTGCCGCCGACACCGACCGTGTAGGAGCTGCCGGTGGCGAGGGCCGGGCCGGCGGCGACGACACCCGCGAGGGCGACGACTGCTCCGCCGAGTGCTGCGTGCTTGATCTTCATGATGGTTCCTTCCGATCTGCCGATGGATGTGTGACCGCGGTCACCGTCCAAGTAGGCCCACGGAAGTCACCCTCCAGACAAGCGGGGAAGCCCGCCCGAGCCGAGATGCTGGCCGCGATTGTCACCCACGTGACAATTTCCCGACCCGAGTGACGACGGGGGAGGCACGTGCCACCACCCAGTCGCGGCAGGGCAGGGCCCGTGGCCGTTGTCACGCAAGTGACAAATTTGACCTCAACATCGCTCTCCCGCGCGATCGACGTTGCTTTTCGGGGCTCGGCTTGTGACGGTGCTCGCATGAAGACCCCTCTGCGCCGACGTCGCGAGCTGACCGCCCTGCTCACGGTCGCTCTCGCTCTCGTCGCCTCGATCGTCGGTGTCGCCTCCGCCGACGAGAGGACAGGGATCTACCCAGGACTTCCGTTCATCGAGTGCCCCGACGAACTGCCGCCGAGCGACTACGACCCCTGCTCGACGCCCGACTTCGCCAACCGATACGGCTGGATCAACGGCGTCAGTCTCGGGAGAACTGGTTCGCCGAAGGCGAAGCAGTGGGCACGCATCCCTCTCATGACCATGGGCAACAACATCCTCATCGGGAACAGGGTGGATGGCGAGGACAGGGAGTACACGATCGACATCCGGACCTTCCTGGTCTCTCCCAAGGGCTCGGACCGGAACTACGGTCGCTCGCCTCTCATCCCTGTTCGGACCGTCGCCTTCGGCTCCATCCCGGTCGAGGTGACCCTCCAGCTGCAGCAGCGACTGGATGCGGACGGCTACCCGGTTCCGTTCTACTTGCGGTCGGTCGAGAACGTCACGGCCGAGGACGGGGGCCGCCGCACCAAGGTCGAGCCCGCCGCGCTGGCCGCCGACGTCGACGTCCAGATTCGGTCCCTGAAGGTCGACGGGAACGACGTCGGCCTCGACGACTCCTGCGGGACGGGAACACGTTCCCGCCTGTCGGTCACGTCCAAGCCTCTCGACGTCCTCGAGGAACCCGGCTACGTCGGACCCAGCTTCTACGGCAAGTCGTTCGACACCTTCGACCCTGCCGAAGCGTTCTACGGGCTGTACGGAGGCACTCTCGAGGGTTCCATCGACATCGCTTCGCTCGAGGGCTGCTCGACGCACAGCGGCGACGACGTCTCGCCGGTACTCACCGCGGCGCTCTCGGGGCCGGGCAACCCGGTGACGCTCCAGGTCGGATCCTTCAACTGCGTGAAGTACACCGACGACTTCTCGATGGCGCTGCCGCCACAGCCTGGAGCCACGACGCCCGAGGAGATCGGGTGTGCCCAGAACTACTACGAGACACCCGACGAGTCCGTCACGAATCCACGTGTCCGCACAGTCCCACGCCCTCTCGACTTCCCCGACGAGGCGCCACGGCAAGTGGAGTGAACGACACGCCCAGAGTCGGCGGCCGTGCCTCGCCGCAGCGAATGCCGGGCACGATCAGCACCGAGAACACGTTCGACAGTCGGCCTTCGTCACCCGTGATTGTCACGCACGTGACAAGTTCAGGGCCGCACGCCACCGACACCCTCGTCGGCCCCGCTCGTCTGCGGCACAGTCGCCTCGGGGGCTCGGTCCGGCGCGGACCGTGCAGGCACGACGGGAGGACAGGGCCCTGAGCACCACCACGCACCACGACGGATCCGGGGTGCCCGGCGGTCCCGTCGTTGACGCCGACCCGGCAGCGGGGTAGAACTCGGTGCAGCCACACGAGTCATCGGATCGGGGAGCCGGCGATGGAACCTGGACCGCACGGGTCCGCGCGATGACGCTGTTCGCGGACCGTTCCACGTCCGACCTCGTCGCCGCCCACGCGCGCCGCGTGCGTCGCGTCGTCCCGACCCTCACCACCGAGATCATCGACGCCGTGTGCGAGCGCGTGCCGCAGTTCGCGCGCCCGACCAGCCGCGCCGTGGCCGCCGAGGCGGTCTCAACGGCACTGCACCGCTTCCTCGACGAGCTCGACGGCGCCCCCCACCGCGACCGGGGCGTGGACGACGTCTTCCGCTCCCTCGGGCGGCGGGAGGCCCGGGCGGAGCGGACGCTCGACGAGTTCCAGGTCGGGCTGGCCGTCGCCGTGCGCATCGGCTGGGCACGCTTCCAGGAGCTGGCCGAGGACGGGACGACGTCGGCCCTCGTCTCCGACGGGCTGCTGGCGTTCGTCGGCCACCTGCAGCGGCAGGTCGAGGCCGGGCACGAGGAGGCACGTCGACAGCGGGCCGCCGACCCGAACCGCGCCCGAGCGGCGCTGGCCGAGCAGCTGCTCACCGGGACCGTCCAGCCCGGGACCGACGAGGTCTGGCCGATCCCGGCCTCCATCGTGCTCGCCGTCGCCGAGCTCGGTGGCGAGCGTCCCGACCTGACGGTCCTGGCGCAGCGCGCCCTCCTGGTGCGTCACGACGAGACCGTCGTGGCGATGGTCGACTCCGCCGACCGCGCCTGCATGACCAGCGCCCTGGTGGACGCCGGCGTCACGCGCGTGGCCGTGGGCTGGGAGGTCGATCCCTTGGAGGTCCCGTCGGCGTTCCGGTGGGCTCGGCGTGCGCTCGACCTCGTGCGCCGCGGCGTCGTCCCCGACGCGCAGGTGGTCGACTGCCGGGAGCATCGCACCCAGATCTGGCTGCACGCCGAGCCGACCCTGCGCCAGCAGCTGGGCCAGGAGCTGCTCCGTCCCCTCTTCGCGGAGACCCCCAACTCCCGCGAGATCCTCTCCGAGACCCTGCTCGTCTGGCTCGAGACCCGCGACAGCGCGCCTGCGATCGCCGCCCGCCTCGGCGTCCACCCCCAGACCGTCCGCTACCGCTGGAAGCGCATCAACGAGCTGTTCGGCGAGGCCATGCACGACACCGAGTTCCTCGTGCAGCTGACCATGCTCCTCAAGGCCAGCGTGCCGCTGTGGAAGGCCGGCGACCAGAGCGACTTCGAGCGGTTCCGGGCGGAGGACGCGTCGTGACCGCGCACGCGGCAGCCGCCTCGTTCTCCGCGCAGGCGTCACGTCGTTGCCTGGTGCTCACGTTCGCCGTCGGCCTGGTGCTGACCGCAGGCACGGTCGGCGTCTCCACGGTCCCTGACCTGCGCTTCCAGGGCTGGCCGTGGACGCTCGTCGGGGTCGCCGCCCTCGCCTTCGTCCTGGCCGCGCCCGTGCACCAGCGGTCCCTGGCCGAGCTGGCGAGGCGGCGACCCGGGGCTGCCACGCTCGGCAGCCTCGGCCTGGTCGTCGCGCTCGTCGTCACCCTGTACGAGGCGCTGGCCGAGGAGCGGCCCACCACGGCGATCGCCGTCGTCGCCTCCGCAGCGCTGCTCAGCCTCGTGTCGCTGTGGCGAGGTGACGAGAGCATCGTGGACGCACCCGCCTGGTTCGTCCTGTCCGTCGTCACCGCGGCCACGGTGGCCGCCGCGGTCTGGGCGGTGGTCGAGACGCCCGGTCGTGGTCTCCAGGTCGCCGCCCTCGTGCTCGTGTCCGCCGGACCGGCCGGTCTGCTCGCTGCCGGGCCGGCGGCCCTGCGGGTCGCGCGCCGCCGCATGGCCCCGCACGACGTCACCTTCCCTCACCCGGCGGCGCTTCCCCAGGTGGCGGCCGCCGACGTCGCCCTCCTCGACAAGGACGGCACCGTGACCACCGGTGCCCTGCGGGTGACCTCGATCGATCCCGTGGAGCCCGACCACGAGCGCAACCTGCGCTGGTTCGCCGGCGCCCTCGAGCACGAGCAGGAGGGGCGTGTGGCACGCGCCGTCTCGCGACTCTCCGGTCGCGGTCGGGTCACCGAGCTGCAGCGCCACGGCGACGTCGGCGTGTCAGGTCGGGTCGACCGGCACCCCGTGCGCGTCGGTGACCTCACCTGGCTCGGCCTGCCGGCCCGGGAGGGCGTCTGGACCACCGTGGGCGTCGAGGTCGACGCACGCGTCCTCGGCACGCTGACCGTGGGTGACGACGTCCGGGCCGACGCCACCGAGGGCGTCCAGGCCCTGCGCGACCTCGGCCTCGAGGTCGTCCTCCGTTCCTGCGACACCGACGCGCGGACGCGCGAGGTGGCCGCGCAGGTGGGCATCGACGACGCGGCCGGCGATCTGGACGCCGACGGCCAGCGCGCCACGGTCGCCGCGTGGACGGACGACGGTCGACGGGTGCTGCACGTGAGCACCGGCTCGACCCTCACGTCCGACCTGGGTCTGGCCGACCTCGACGTCCGCCGGGTGGCGCGGGCCGTGCGGGCCGCCCGCGGCGCGGTCGGGTCGGCTCGTCGTGGTCAGTCCATCGCCCTGGCCTGGAGCGTGCTGGCCGGCGCGGTCGCGGCCGCAGGGCTGCTCGGTCCCGGTCTGGCCGGCATCGCCGCCGGAGTCGGCGTCGCCGCCACCGTGGTCGTGGCAGGCAGCTGAATCTCGACGGGTCTTGTCATGCGCGTGACAAGAATCGGCCGCGTTGGCGGCACCGGTGCCGTCGTGCGTTGACGCGGTGCATCTGCCGCTGTGACGGTGCAGCCATGGCGTCGACGGGAGCGGTGCGACCCTCCCTCCCGCACCACCCGTCGAGTGGCCTCCCTGACGGGGCGGGGTTGCGCGGCCGGCTCGAGAAGCTGGTGCGCAGCTCCGTCCCGCGCGCGCCCGACGCCTGGGTGGACCTCGCTCTCGCCTGCGCCGACGCCTTCGTCACCCATGGCGGCGACCCGGTGACCGCCGGGCGCAGCGTCGCGGCTCGCTGCCTCCACTTCGGCGAGACCCAGGCCCAGGCCGGGATGACCGACGACGAGCTGACCGCCGTCGTCCAGGCCGTCGGACGCGGCCTGCGGCGACACGTCATCCCGGCCGTGGTCCGCGAGCAGGACCTTCCCGACGTCGAGACGTTGTCGCGTGCCGTGCAGGAGCTGCTGCTGCGCATCGTCGGCCACGTCCGCCGGGGCATGCAGGCGGTGCTGCGCCTCCACGCCCTCAGCCCGGCCCACCGTCGGCGAGCCCTCACCTCGGCGCTCTTCGGCGGGTCCGACGGACCGGGCCTGCGCGGCCTGGCCATCGCCTGCGGGATCGACCCGAACGCCCGCCTGACTCCCGTCGTCGCGACGGCCTCGGGCGCGGTCCTCGACGCCGAGCTACGCGGACACGGCGACGTCCTCCCCGCCCCTCGACCCGAGGAGGCGGCCGTGCCGGCGGCGTGGTCCGACGACCGGGTCCGCACGCTCGCCGGCTCCGACATCGCCCGGGGACCGTCGGTCGACCTCGTCTCGCTGCCCGAGGCGGTCCGGCTGGCCCGCGCCACGGCCGCCGTCGCCGAGCCCGGGAGGCCAGTCACTGCGTCGGTCGACGTGCTCGCCCGGCTCGTCGTGACGTCGTCGCCGGTGCTCGTCGACCTGCTCGTCGACCGGCGGCTGGCCGCGCTGGCGGACCTGCCCGCGTCGCGTCGGATCTCCCTCGCGAGCACGCTGCTCACCTGGCTGGAGCACGGCCGCCCGGCCAACGAGGTCGCCCGCCTCATGGGCGTGCCGGCCCAGACGGTGCACACGCGGCTGGGCACCGCCAAGCGTCTGCTCGGCGACCCGCTCACCGACCCCGACGTCCGCCTCGAGCTGCTGATCGCGCTCCGTGCGGCCGTCCCCCGGTGGGAGCTCGAGACCCGCTGACCCGACCGCTCAGCGAGCGGGGCGGCGCCAGATCGAGATCTGCGCCTGCTGCGCCAGCACCGGCAGGTTCTGCACGGTGCCGAGCGCGTGGTGCGCCGCGGCGAGCTCGGTCTGCAGCTCGGCCACCTTCTGCTGGAGCGCCATCACCTGGTTCTCCAGGGCGATGACCCGCTTGACGCCCTCGAGGCCGAGGCCCTCGGCGCTCAGCTGGGCGACGGTGCGCAGCAGCTCGATGTCGCGCAGCGAGTAGCGGCGGCCGCCGCCGCCGGTGCGGCCGGCCTCGACGATGCCGAGCCGGTCGTAGGTGCGGAGGGTCTGCGGGTGCAGGCCCGAGAGCTCGGCCGCGACGCTGATGACGAAGACCTTCGCCTCGGGGCCGGGTGGGACGAACGGGCTTCCCGTCATGAGCTGGGCACCTCCTCGAACAGGCCGTCACGCGGGGTGGCGGCGCCGCGCGCCTCACGCAGAGCCTCGACCGCCGCGCGCTGGGCGTCGTCGAGGTCGGTGGGGACCTGCACCTCGACGGTGACCAGGAGGTCGCCGCGGGTGCCGGCCTTGGTGGTCGCGCCCTTGCCCTTGGCGCGGAACGTGCGACCGGACGGGGTGCCCGCGGGCACCTTCAGACGCACGGGCGGGCCGTCGAGCGTCGGCACGCCGATCTGCGCGCCGAGCACGGCCTCGTCGAACGCGACCGGGACCGTGATCGTCAGGTTGTCGCCCTTGCGGCCGAACATGGTGTGCGGCTCCACGTGCACGACGAGGAACAGGTCGCCGTCGGGGGCGCCGCCCTCGCCGCGACCGCCCTTGCCCTTCAGGCGGATCTTCTGGCCGTCCTTCACGCCGGCCGGCACCCGCACCTGCAGGGTGCGGCTCGACGGCGCGCGACCGCTGCCGCGACAGGTGGAGCACTCGTGCTCCACGACGAGACCACGGCCGCGGCACTGCGAGCACGGCTCGGTCATGGCGAACACGCCGCCCGACGCGCCGGTCTGCATGCCGCTGCCCTGGCACTTGGTGCACACCTTGGGCACGGTGCCGGGCTTGGCGCCCGTGCCGTGGCACGTGGGGCACGCCTCGTCGCTGGTCATGCGCAGCGGGAGCGTGGCGCCCTCGACCGCCTGGGCGAAGGTGATGGTGGCCTCGGTCTCGAGGTCGTCGCCCCGGCGGCCCTGCGGCTGACGACGTCGGCCGCCGCGCGACCCGCCACCGCCGAAGATGCCGCCCAGCAGGTCGCTCAGGTCGAAGTCGGCGGTGGTCCCGCCGCCGCCGTAGGTGCCTCCGGGCTGGCCGAAGCCACCGCCACCGAAGCCACCCTTGAACTGGCCGAACAGGGTGCGCTGCTCGTCGTACTGCTTGCGCTTCTCGGCGTTGGACAGCACGGCGTAGGCCTCGGAGACCTCCTTGAAGCGCTCCTCGGCGGCCTTGTTGCCGGGGTTGGAGTCGGGGTGGTTCTCGCGCGCGAGCTTGCGGTAGGCCTTCTTCACGTCGGCGGTCGACGCGTCCTTCGACACGCCCAGCGCCTTGTAGAAGTCCTTGCTCGCCCAGTCACTCGGGTTGCTCACGGCTCACCCCTTCCTCTCCTGATCGATCGGTGGTCCGGTCGGGCAGCAGCACACGGCTGCTGCCCGACCGCCCTTCACTCGTCCTCGTCGCCCGCCGACGCCTCGCCCGAGGCGGGCTCGATGACTCCGACCTGCGCGTGGCGCAGGACCTCGTCGCCCATCCGGTAGCCCGTGCGGACCACGGGACCGACCGACGTGACCTGCACGTCGGGCGACTCGCCGGCTGCGAAGAGCGCCTCGTGCAGACGGGGGTCGAACACGTCGCCCTCGGCACCGAAGCCCTCCAGCTTGTGCGCCTTGAGCGCCTGGTGGAGCGCGTCGGCGACGGCCTTGAAGCCGCCCGTCAGCTCACCGTGCTGCTCGGCCCGACCGATGTCGTCGAGCACCGTGAGCAGCGAGCGGAGCACCGCGGCCTCGCCCTGCTGGCGCGACTGCGCGCGATCGCGCTCGACCCGCCGGCGGTAGTTGACGTACTCGGCCTGCAGACGCTGCAGGTCGGCGGTGCGCTCGGCCAGCTGCTGCTCCGGCGTGGGCTCCGCAGCCTGCTCGGGCTCGGTCGACTCCTCGGCTGCTGCCTCGTCCACGACCTCCTCCTCGTCCGCGGGGACCTCGACGGCCTCGTCGACGGGGGCCTCCCCGGAGGTCTCCTGCGAGACCTCCGGGTCAGCGCCCTCGGTGGAGCCGTCGGGCCCAGCCGTCACTTCTTCTCCTCGTCGTCGACGATCTCGGCGTCGACGACGTCGTCGTCGGAGTCGGCGTCGGCGTCACCCGTGGGTGCGTCGGTGCCGGCGGCCTGCTGCTCCGCGGCGGCCGCGGCGTACATCGCCTCGCCCATCTTGGAGCTGGACTCGCCGAGCTTGGTGACGGCGGCCTGGACGGCGTCGTTGTCGTCACCCTCGAGCGCCGCCTTGAGCGCGTCGACGTCGGCCTGGACCTCGCCCTTGACGTCGTCGCCCACCTTGTCGCCGTTCTCGGCGAGGAACTTCTCGGTGGTGTGCACGAGCGCCTCGGCCTGGTTGCGCGTCTCGACGGACTCGCGACGCTTGCGGTCCTCCTCGGCGTACTGCTCGGCGTCCTTGACCATCTTGTCGATGTCGTCCTTGGACAGCGCGCTGCCGCCCGTGATGGTCATGGACTGCTCCTTGCCGGTGCCGCGGTCCTTGGCCGACACGTTCACGATGCCGTTGGCGTCGATGTCGAACGTGACCTCGATCTGCGGGACGCCACGCGGCGCCGGGGGCAGGCCGGTGAGCTCGAACGTGGCCAGCAGCTGGTTGCCCGCCGCCATCTCGCGCTCGCCCTGGTACACCTGGATCGCCACGGACGGCTGGTTGTCGTCGGCCGTCGTGAAGACCTCGCTGCGCTTGGTCGGGATCGTCGTGTTGCGCTCGATGAGCTTGGTCATGACGCCGCCCTTGGTCTCGATGCCGAGGCTCAGGGGGGTGACGTCGAGCAGGAGCACGTCCTTGACCTCGCCCTTGAGCACGCCGGCCTGGAGCGCGGCGCCCACGGCGACGACCTCGTCGGGGTTGACGCCCTTGTTGGGCTCCTTGCCGCCGGTGAGCGTCTTGACCAGCTCGCTCACGGCGGGCATGCGGGTGGAGCCACCCACGAGGACGACGTGGTCGATCTGGTTCACCGAGATGCCCGCGTCCTTGACGACGTTGTTGAACGGCGCCTTGGTGCGCTCGAGCAGGTCGGCCGTGATCTTCTCGAACTCGCTGCGGGACAGCGTCTCGTCGAGGAAGACGGGGCTGCCGTCCTGCACGGTGATGTAGGGCAGGTTGATCGACGTCGAGGACGAGCTGGACAGCTCGATCTTCGCGCGCTCGGCGGCCTCGCGGATGCGCGGCATGGCCATCTTGTCCTTGGTCAGGTCGATGCCCGTCTTGGACTTGAAGGTGCTGACGATCCAGTCGACGACCGCGTTGTCCCAGTCGTCACCACCGAGGTTGTTGTCGCCGCTCGTGGCCTTGACCTCGATGACGCCGTCGCCGATCTCCAGCAGGGACACGTCGAACGTGCCGCCGCCGAGGTCGAAGACCAGGATGGTCTGCTCGTCGCCCTTGTCGAGGCCGTACGCGAGCGCGGCCGCGGTGGGCTCGTTGATGATGCGGCTGACGTTGAGGCCGGCGATCTCACCGGCCTCCTTCGTGGCCTGGCGCTGGTGGTCGTTGAAGTACGCGGGCACGGTGATGACCGCGTCGGTGACCGTCTCGCCCAGGTAGGCCTCGGCGTCGCGCTTCAGCTTCTGCAGGATGAAGGCGCTGATCTGCTGGGGGTTGAACGACTTGCCGTCGACCTCGGTCTTCCAGTCGGTGCCGACGTGGCGCTTGACCGAGCGGATCGTGCGGTCGACGTTCGTGACGCCCTGGCGCTTGGCGACCTCGCCGGCCAGGACCTCGCCGTCCTTCGCGAACGCGACGACGGACGGGGTGGTGCGAGCGCCCTCGGCGTTCGCGATGACGGTGGGCTCTCCGCCCTCCAGGACGGCGACGACGGAGTTCGTCGTTCCGAGGTCGATTCCGACGGCTCGTGCCATGGGGGTTCCTCCTGCTGATCGGGTGCTGCTGCGGGGTTCGTGAGCTCGGGGAGCCGTTGCCGAAGTGCTGGCAACTGACTTGAGTCTGATCGTATCAACCTTGGTGGAGCCCGCAGTATTCCGTCCCCCGACCGCCGATATCCGGGCCCCGAGCCTGTCCGGGGCTCGAGAGGAGGACGAAGGTCAGAGCTCGACGTCGACCGCCGCCACGACGTCGGCGACGCGGTCGGGGCCCCCTTGGAACTGCCAGTAGAGGTTCGTGTGCGCCACGACCTCGGCGGGAGAGGGCGCTCCGTACGCGGTGAGGTCCTCGGTGGTGTGGGCGTCGCAGACGAGCGTGACGTCGTAGCCGCGCACGAACGCCCCGTGCAACGTGGCGCGGATGCACGCATCGGTCTGGGCGCCGGTGACGACGACTCGCCCCGCGCCGCGTTCGGCCAGGACCGTCTCGAGCTCGGTGGCCTCGAAGGCGTCGCCGTAGTCCTTGTGCACCACCGGCTCGCCGGCACGTGGCTCGAGCTCGGGGACGATCTTCCACCCCATGGTGCCGGTGGCAGGACCGTCGTCGTCGGCGAGGGAGTCCTGCACCCACACGACCGGCACGTCGGCGGACCTGGCTCGCTGCACGAGCTCGGCGATCCGGCCGACCACGGCATCACGCTCGTGGGCGTTCTCGACGACGTCGTTCTGCACGTCGACGACGAGGAGGGCGGTGCGTGACCTGTCGGGGAACTGGCTCATGTCCCGACGCTAGACCCGCGGGACGACGTTTCGGGACGCCGGATGCAGATCAGACCGTGGGTGGAGGCGTGGCGCTGCAGGAGCACCTAGGGTCGGGCGGGTGAGCACGCCAGCGGACCGTCCGGGCGGTCGTCGACCGTGGCGGCTGGGTCCGCGCGCCACCCAGTGGTTCGACGCCGCCCTCGTGGCCGGGCTCCTCCTGCTCGTGGCCGCGACGCTCGGGATCGACCAGCCGCTGTACGTCACCGCGCTCAGCGGGCTGCAGGTGCTGCCGCTCGTCTGGCGTCGACACCGCCCGGCCATGGCCTTCGCGCTGGTCTGGGTGTTCAGTGGCGTGCAGGCCCTGGTGCACGACTACCCTGCGATCGGCCAGCTCGCCTACCCCGTGGCGATGTACTCGCTCGCTCGCTTCGGGCGCCCCTGCGACGCCTGGGTCGGGCTGGGGCTCAGCGCCGTCGCGACGGGGGTCGCCACCTACGTCTGGGTCATGGCCGGGCGCTACGACGGCCTGCCGCCCACGGTCGAGCAGGAGCCCCTGAGCCTGCAGCTCTTCGCGCCGTACGCCCTGAGCATCGGGGCGATCGTGGTCGCCGCGTGGGCGCTCGGCACCCAGGCTCGCCTGCGACGCGCGTACGAGGCGGCGCTGATGGAGCGCGGCGAGCGGATGGCGGCCGAGGCGGAGGAACGCACGCGCGCCGCAGCCGCCGAGGAACGCACCCGTGTGGCGCGGGAGATGCACGACGTCGTGGCGCACGGCATCACCGGCATGATCGTGCAGGCCGACGGTGCGCGCTACGCGGCGGAGCAGGACCCGGCCGTCGCGGTGCGCACGCTCGGGACGGTGGCGACCACCGGCCGCGAGGCGCTCACCGAGATGCGTCGCCTCCTCGGCCTGCTGCGCGGCACGTCGGACCCCGAGCTGGTCCCTCAGCCCGGACTGGGCGAGCTGCCGGCCCTCCTGGCCGCCGACGTCGAGGCCGGCCGCGTGCGGGCCACGCTGCCGGACCCGACCCCCACCGTCCCCGACGGCGTGGCGCTGACGGTCTTCCGCGTGGTGCAGGAGTCGCTCACCAACGTGCGCAAGCACGCCGGCCCCGACGCGACCGCGGAGGTCGAGGTCCGCGAGGACGGGGCCGACCTCGTCGTGACGGTCGCCGACGACGGCCACGGCGCAGCCGGTTCGCCGACGTCGGGCGGCCTGGGGCTGGTCGGCATGCGTGAGCGCGTGGCGGTGCACGGTGGCTCCCTCGACGTCGGTCCGGCGCCCGGTGGAGGCTGGCAGGTGCGTGCGAGGATCCCCCGGTGAGCGACGCGACCGCACCCACCCGCGTGCTGCTCGTCGACGACCAGCAGATGGTGCGTGCCGGGTTCCGGATGCTGGTCGACAGCCAGCCCGACCTCGAGGTCGTGGGCGAGGCGGGCGACGGCCAGGCGGCGCTGGACCTCCTCGGCGCGACCCGCGCCGACGTCGTGCTCATGGACGTGCGCATGCCGGTGATGGACGGCGTGGAGGCGACACGTCGGATCCTGCAGGACGACCGCGAGACCGCGCCCCGGGTGATCGTGCTGACCACCTTCGACCTCGACGAGTACGCGTTCGCGGCCCTGCAGGCGGGCGCGTCGGCGTTCCTGCTCAAGGATGCCGCGCCACCGGACCTGCTGGCCGCGATCCGAGCCGTGCAGGCCGGTGACGCGGTCGTGGCGCCGTCGACCACCCGACGTCTGCTCGACCACTTCGTGCAGCCGTCGGGCTCGCGCAGCGTGGTGAGCGAGGCGACCACCCGGCGGCTCGCGGAGGTGACCGACCGCGAGCGCGAGGTGCTGGGCCTCATCGCCCGCGGCCTGACCAACCCCGAGATCGCCGCGACCCTCGTCCTCTCCGAGCCCACCGTGAAGACCCACGTCGGCCGACTGCTCGCCAAGACCGGCTCCCGCGACCGCGTCCAGCTCGTCCTGCTCGCCCTCGAGGCGGGGCTGGGGTAGGCCGGGGCCGCCGGGGGACGCAAGATTCTGCGTTCGAGTGCGGCGACCCGAACGATGCTGCGTTCGCGTCCGGATCCCGTCGTGAACGCAGCATCCTTCGCCTTCCCTCACGCGAAGGCAGAATCCTGCGTCCTCCTCGGGTAGGGAGGTAGGCCTCGCACCCCATACGGACCCGATGAGGTGCGAGACCTACCGCCGACCCCGCGATGCGGTGCGACACCTACCTCCGACGGCTCGGGCGCGGGCGGGAGTCCACCCTGGGGATGACGCCAGGACCATCCCTCGCTCCGACGACTCGGGGTGTGTCGGATCCATAGCGTCGTCGGCATGACGATCACAGCACAGGCAGCCGTCGCGACCGCCGCGTCGGCGCGCGACCTGACCAAGACCTACGGCACCGGCCCAGCGGCCGTGCACGCCCTCGACGGCGTCTCCCTCGACCTCGCCCCCGGACGCTTCACCGCGATCATGGGGCCCTCGGGCTCGGGCAAGTCGACGCTCATGCACTGCCTCGCCGGGCTCGACCGGCCGACGGACGGGACCGTCTCGGTCGACGGCGTCGAGCTGACCAGCCTCGACGACGACCGACTCACCCGGTTCCGGCGCGACCACCTCGGCTTCGTGTTCCAGGCGTTCAACCTGCTGCCGATGCTGACCGCCCGGCAGAACATCGTGCTGCCGTTCGAGCTGGCCGGCCGACGCATCGACGCGAACGTGCAGGACGACATCGACACCGTCGTCGCGGTCCTCGGGCTCGGCGACCGGCTCGACCACCGTCCGAGCGAGCTGTCCGGCGGACAGCAGCAGCGCGTCGCGATCGCCCGCGCGCTCGTGAGCCAGGCGTCGATCGTGTTCGCCGACGAGCCCACCGGCAACCTCGACAGCACCGCCTCGGCCGAGGTGCTCGCCTACCTGCGGCGTTCGGTGCGCGAGCTGGGCCGCACCGTCGTGATGGTCACCCACGAGCTCGACGCCGCCGCCTACGCCGACGACGTCGTGGTGCTGGCCGACGGTCGGATCCGCTCGCACCTCGTGGACCCGTCGCGGGCCGAGCTCGCCTCGGTGCTGGCCGCCCGCCCCGACGCCGACCTGACGCGGGCCGAGGGAGGCGCCCGATGAGGACCGTGATGCTCGCGTCGCTGCGCACCCACACGCGCCGCTACGTCGCCGCGCTGCTCGCCGTGACCATCGCCGTGGGGTTCGTGGTGGCCACCAACGCGATCGCCTCGGCGGCCAAGTCCGGCCTCTCCGCCGGGATCGACGAGGCCTACCGCGGCGCCGACCTGGTCGTCGGCGACGACTACGGGATCGGCACCGACGACGTCGCCCCCGTCCTGGAGACCGCGGCGCGCCAGGGGGACGCCGCGGCGGTCATCGGGTCGTCGTTCGAGCCCGTCACCCACGACGGCATCGGCCTCGGCTCGGACACGTCCATCGGCACGGTGAGCACCGACGAACGACTGCTGCGCCAGCGCATCGTCAGCGGTCGGGCCCCGACCAGCGACGACCAGGCGCTCGTGGACGAGCGCACCGCCACGGCGGCGCGACTCGGCGTGGGCGACGAGCTGGTCGTGGGCAAGGGTGAGGAGGCGAGCACCGTGACGGTCGTCGGCATCGCGAAGCCGTCGTCGTACCTCGCGGCCGACGTCTACGTCCCATGGGGCACCCTGTCGAAGCTCCCGTCGGCCTACCCCGACGCCGTCGTCTACGACGTGCGCGGCGGTGACACCGCAGCCGCCACGTCCGCGCTCTCCCGAGCGGTGGACGCGGAGGTGCGCGACCGCGCCGCGTACGTGGACGCGCGCGTGATCGCCGTCAACCAGGGAGTCGACGTCATCAGCTACGTGCTGCTGCTGTTCGCCGCCATCGCCGGCTTCGTGGCGGTCCTGGTCATCGCGAACACCTTCACCATCCTCTTCGCGCAGCGCACCCGCGACCTCGCCCTGCTGCGCTGCGTCGGCGCGACCCGGCGCCAGGTCGTCCGCTCGGTCCGCGTCGAGTCCCTCGCCGTGGCGCTGGTCGCGTCGACGGTCGGCGTGCTCGCCGGCGCCGGGGCGGGCTACGGCATCGTCGCCGCGGTGCGCGGGGTGACCGGAGGTCGTCTGCTGGGGACCGTGTCGTTGTCCCCCACCTGGATGGTCGCGGCCTTCGTCGGCGGCATCGTCGTGACGGTCACGGCGGCCTGGCTGCCGACCCGACGCGTGGTGCGGGTCAGCCCGCTCGCCGCGCTCCGGCCGATGGACGCGGACGTGCGCACCCGTGCGGGCAAGGGCCGCGTCGCCCTGGGTGTCGCGGCCGTGCTCGCCGGCTCGGCGGCTCTCGCCCTCGCCGTGCAGCAGACGTCCATGCCACCCCTCCTGGCCGGCGGCATGCTGTCGTTCGTCGGCGTGCTGCCGCTCGGACCCGTGCTCGTGCCGGCGATGCTGGGAGTGGCCGGACGTCTCCTGGGCCGCACCGGTCTCGCCGCCCGCCTCGCCACGGCCAACGCGGTGCGCAACCCGCGCCGCAGCGCCGCCACCACGGCGTCGTTGCTCGTCGGCGTCACCCTGACCACGGCGGTGCTCACCGGCATGGCCAGCGCCCGCGGAGCCATGGACGACGAGCTGAAGGTGCAGTACCCGGTCGACGTCGCGCTCACCGGTGACGGACCCGTCTCGGCCGGCACGCTCGAGTCGGTGCGAGCGACTCGCGGCGTCCAGGACGCCGAGGCCGTGCCCGGCGTCCGCGCGACGCTCGAGGGCGTTGGCGAGGTTCCCGTGCTCGCGCCCGACGCCGCCGCCTCGTCGGTGGCGCGAGGTCGTGGGTTGGTCGAACCCGGTCGCCTGGAGGTGTTCATCCCGCCGGACGTCTCGGCCGACACCGAGACCGGGTTCCCCGAGACGATGACGCTCGAGCGCGCCGGCCGCACCGTGGACGTCGAGCGGGTGCTCGTGGGCAGCGAGTGGGGGCGGTCCGTCGTGGCCGGGCCCGGCGTGCTGGAGGCCCTCGGCGGCAGCATCGAGCCGCAGGCCGTCTGGGTGCGAGCCGACGACGGCGTGGACGTCGACGAGCTGAGCGGCAGCCTGGGCGCCGTCGCCCGCGACGCCGACCTGGAGCTCACGTCCACCCTCGCCCAGCGGGGATGGGTCGAGAAGCAGCTCGACGTGCTGGTGTGGTCGGTCCTCGGTCTGCTGGCCGTCTCGGTCGGCATCGCCCTGGTGGGCATCGCCAACACCGTCGGCCTGTCGGTCCTGGAGCGCGGCCGTGAGCACGCGTTGCTGCGGGCCCTTGGCCTGACCCGGCGCCAGCTGCGCCGCATGCTCGCCGCCGAGGGCTTGTTGCTGGCGCTCGTCGCCGCGGTCCTGGGCACGGCGGTCGGCGTGACCTACGGCTGGCTCGGGACGCTCGCGGTCGTGCGGACGGCTGTCGCCGACGTCTCCCTCGTCACGCCGTGGGACCAGCTGCTGGCCGTGGTGGTCGTGGCCGCTCTGGCGGGTCTCGTGGCCTGCGTCCTGCCCGCCCGACGTGCGTCGCGGGTGGCTCCGGCCGAGGGCCTGACGCTCGACTGAGGCATCGGCGTGACGGAGGTCCCGGAGGTCCGGGACCTCCGCCACGTATTCGAACGTGTGCTTGTTTCCTGTCTGATCTACCCTCTAGAATGGGGGTAGACCAGCAGGAGGAAGCATGAGCGTCGCCGCACTCGACACCCACCCGGTGCCGTCGTGCGTGCGTTCCGCGCGTGAGTCGTTCTCCGCGGTCCCCACGAGTGCGTGGGACGGACTGGAGACCGGCGAGGTCCGACGGTTGATCGGTGAGCTGTCCCGGTTGGAGTCCCAGGTCGCCGCGCACAAGATGGCCGCCGCACGTGTGCTCGAGAAGGCCCGCAAGGCCGCAGCCAACGGTGACGGACCGCGACCGGGAACGGGCACCTCCACCGGAGCCACGATCTCGATCGACTTCGGTGGTGACCGCAGTGGCGCCGACGCGTTGGTGAACACCGCCGAACGGATCGAGGAGCAGACCACCCTCACCGAAGCCGCCCTCGCGGCAGGCGAGATCACGATGAAGCAGGCCGACATCCTCTCCCGCGCCCTCGCGAAGCTGCCCGAGGACGTCACCAGCGAGCAACGCCTGATGTGTGAGAAGACCCTGCTCAAGGACGCGCAGAAGCTCACCCTCAAGGACCTGCGCCGCAGGGCCGCCCGGATCACCGAGACCTACCGCAAGACCGTCGACGAGGTCGACGCCGACGAGGACGAGCTCCTCCGCAAGAAGGAAGAAGCCGCGCGAGCCAAGACCAGCTTCTCGATGTGGGACAACAACGACGGCACCGTCACCGGACGGTTCACCCTCCCCGAGGCCCAGGGCGCGATGCTCAAGACCGCGCTCGACGCGTTGGCCGCACCCCACCAGAAGGTCGGAACGGTCAACGCCGCCACCGGCGAGCACGACGAGGTGGGGTTCGGGCAGACCTACCCCCAGCGCCTCGGGCACGCCTTCGCCACCCTCGTCGAGCACCTTCCCGCCGACCAGCTCCCGTCCAACGGCGGCGTGTCCGCCGTGGTGACCGTGAATCTCGATCTCGACACTTTGATGGGCGGCGTCAAGGCCGCCGGGCTGTCGGACGGCACCCGCATCAGCGCCGGCGAAGCCCGCCGGCTCGCCTGCAGCGCCCAGATCGTCCCGATGGTCCTCAACGGCAAGCCGCTCCCCCTCGACCTTGGCTCCGCCAACCGGTACTTCAATCGGTCGTCCCGCCGGGCGATGGAGAAGAGAGACGGCGGATGCACCACACCCGGTTGCGACCGTGACGCCAGGTGGACCGAGGCTCATCACCTGAATCCGTACGCGATCTCCAAGACCACCGACATCCGCGACGGGGCACTGCTCTGTCCGTTCCACCACCACCGAGCACACGAACAAGGCTGGATCGGACGGATCAACCCCGACGACGGCCACGTCGAGTGGAAGACACCAGGATCCGAGACCTGGCAACGCAACACCCGCTGGCGACCCTGAACCCACACCCACCACCACACCCCGACCCATCGGTCGGGGCAGGCGTGCTGCCCAGCCACCACTGAACCGCCCGGAGTGGTCTCGACACCCCTCCCCTCGCCGGCGCTCGTGGAGGCACTCGGCCATCGACAGCCGGCAGGATCGGACGGCCCGGTCATCGGTCGAGCTGCGACCACCAGTCCGGCACGAGCCGATCGTAGATCGCCGTGAACGCCGCCGCGTCCGGGTCGGGCAGGTCGATCCACGACCGGATGACGCCGACCGTCCCGAGCGCGATGAGGCGCAGGGCCGCGTCGGCGACGACGTCCGGGTCGGCACCGGGGACGTCGGTGGGCAGCGAGAGGCGGCCCTCCTCGAGCAGCTGCCGCGAGGATCCGAGGAAGTGCTCGCCGAGCATGGCGTGCAGACCTCCGGCTCCCGCGTCGTCGGCCAGGCCACGTCGGTACACGGGCAGGTGCCTCAGGACGTGCTCCAGGACCCGTCGTGTCGTCTCCACCACGGCCGCGTCGGTGCCTCGGCCGGGGTCGTGGAGGAGATCGGCGCGCAGGCCGTCGAGCTCGGCCAGGAGCGCGGCACGCAGCAGTCCGTCCGGCGTGGACGCGTGCTCGTAGAACGTCGAGCGATGCACGTCGGCACGGCGGGCCACCTCGGTGACGCTCAGCTGCTCGACGGGCGTCTCGGCCGCGAGGGCAAGGACGGCAGCGAACAACCGGTCACGGCTACGTCGGGCTCTCGCGTCCATGGAACCCCTCCTCACCGACGTCGCCGGGACTGCCCCGGTCTCGTTCGTCACATCGCTGGGCAAGTCTATCCGACAGTTGTAGGATGAAATTTGTCCGACAGGTGTCGGACAGAAAGTGAGGACATCATGGCCACCTACGACGTCGCGGACCGTTCCGCGATCGTGACCGGCGCCGGCTCCGGCATCGGCCGGTCCGTGGCCCTGCTGCTCGCCGCGAACGGAGCCTCGGTGCTCGTCCACGACCTGCGACAGGACTCGGCCGACCAGGTCGTGAAGGAGATCGAGACCACCGGCGGCACCGCGCGCGCCTTCGTCGGCGACGCCGCCGACCCCGCGGTCGCCCAGGCCGCCGTCGCGGCAGCCCAGGAGATGGCACCGCTGCGGATCGCCGTCAACAACGCCGGCATCGGCGGTGCCGCCGAGCCCGTCGGCAGCTACCCCGTCGACAGCTGGGAGAAGGTCGTCGGCGTCAACCTCAACGGCGTCTTCTACGGCATGCGCGCACAGGTCCCCGCCATCACGGACGCCGGCGGCGGCGCGATCGTCAACATGGGATCGGTGCTCGGCTCAGTCGGCATCGCCGGCTCCTCGGCCTACGTCACCACGAAGCACGCACTCGTCGGCCTGACGAAGAACGCAGCACTCGAGCACAGCGCCGACGGGGTCCGCGTGACGGTCGTCGGCCCCGGCTTCATCAGCACCCCGCTGCTCGAGGCCAACCTCGACGACGATGCGCAGGCCGCCCTCGCCGCCAAGCACGCGACAGGCCGCCTCGGCACCCCCGAGGAGGTCGCGTCGCTCGTGGCGTTCCTCGCCTCGGACGCGGCCACGTTCGTGACGGGCAGCTACCACCTGGTCGACGGCGGGTACGCCGCCCAGTAGGCAGCGCGGCCCGGGCCGGCGTCGCACGGTCGACCGGGCCCACGATCGCCGGCGCGACGTGTCGTCATCCCCTGGAGAGGCGTCGTGCCGGCCCCGCCCTCACGCGTCGCCGCGTGCTCGTAGGACGTGGACCGCCTTCGCGTCGGAGTCCCAGTGGCGCAGGGCGGCAGGAGCGCCCGCGAGCTCGGACGGGATCCCGGCCAGGAGGTCGAGCGCGTGCGCGAGCTGCTCGTCGCCGAGACGACGGGCGAGCGTGACGTGCGGCGTCCAGCGCCCGGGCAGCGTGAGGTCGGGCCGATCGGGCGCGTCGACCATCGCCGCGTCGACGGCCGCGTGGGTGGCGAGCAGAGCCGCGCTCGGGATCACCGCACGCGAGACCACGGCGGACCGTCGTCCCCTGAACACCAGCAGCCCCCCGAGCCGGATCTCGTCGGGCAGCTCGACGTCGGCAAGGCGCTCGATCGTCGCCTGGCTCAGCGCCGACGCGACACCCAGCGTGACGTGCGGGGCGTTGGTGAGCCCCAGGTGCAGCGCCTGGCTCGGCAGCCCAGCCGCCGACAGCAGGTCCCACTCCCCGCGCACGGCGGCGTCGAGGTCCTCGTCGAGCGTCAGCTCGATGGTCTGTGGCACGGTCCCGTCCTCTCCGGGCCGACCGTAGTTCAGCCGGCCCAGAAGCCGCGGCCGGGCCAGCCGCCGAAGCCGCCGTCGAACCCAGCGCCACCGCCAGTGCCACCGCGGCGGGAGCCGAGGTAGGACTCGACGACCGCGACGCCGAGGTCGTCGAGCTCCGGGGCCACGACGGTGCCGTCGACCTTGCGCGCCATCTGGTCGATGAAGCGGGCCAGGCCCGGGTCCTCCCCCAGCCTGAAGAAGGTGGTCTTCGCGCCCAGGCGCATCGACGCCTCCAGCTCGCGGACGCTCAGGGCGATCGTGACCGGGTGGGGCGGGTAGCTGAAGAACACCTCGCCCGACGACTCCAGGTGCGACGTCGGCTCGCCGTCGGTGACGATCAGCAGCACCGGCTGGGCGTTCGGGTGCTTGCGGAAGTGCCGGTTGGCGAGCAGCAGGGCGTGGTGCAGGTTCGTGCCCTTGGCGTACTGCGCGTCGAGCGCGGTCAGCTCCTCGATCTGCATCGACTCGGCATGCCGGCCGAACGCGATCAGCTCGAGCGCGTCGCCGCGGAACCGGGTGCTGATGAGGGTGTGCAGCGCCAGCGCCGTGCGCTTCATGGGCACCCAGCGGCCGTCCATGGCCATCGAGAACGACGTGTCCACGAGCAGCGCCACGCAGGCCTGCGTGCGGTCCTCGGTCTCCTGCACCTCGACGTCGCCGATCTGCAGCCGCACACCGTCGCGGGCCATGGACGCCGCGGTCCCACCCTCGCCGACCGTGCGCACCACGGCGTTCGTGACCGTGCGGGTGACGTCCCACGGCTCCGTGTCGCCGAAGGCCCACTCGCGGGTGGCGCCCGACCGCTCGCCGGCCGCACCGGCATGGCGGGTGTCGCGCTGGCCCTGGCGACCCGACATCGACTCCGCGACGTCGCGCAGCAGCGCCTTGCCCAGCTGCCGCATGGCCTTGGGGGTCAGCCGCAGGGCACCGTCGGTGCCGCGCTGCACCACACCGGAGTCGCGCAGCGCCTTCTCCAGCTCCTTCAGCGTGCGCAGGTCGACCGACGCCTCGTCGCCGAGCTGGCGCGAGAGCGCGTCGAGGTCGACGTCGTCGAGGTTCGAGCCCCGGTAGGACTGGGCCAGCTGCTCGGCCAGGGCGTCGAGGTCGGCGAGGTCCTGGAAGACGCCCGTGCCGTCGCCGAGGCCCACCCCCTGCTCGCCGTCCATAGGGGTGGAGCCACCCCAGTCCTCACCCGGCCGCAGGGACTGGAGATTGCCGTCGAGCCGGTCGAGCGCCTCCATCAGCTGGGGCGAGCCGAACGCCTGCGCCGACATCTGCATGAGCTCCTGGCGCTGCTCGGGCGTCATGGAGTTGAGCATGCGCTGGGCCGCAGCGGACCGCTGGGCCATGGTGTCGAGCAGCTCGTCGAGGTTCGACGGGTTCTCCGGGAAGTGCTCGCCGTGGCGCGCCATGAAGTCGTCGAAGTCCTGCTGGGTGTCCACGCCCTGCTGACGCTTCTCGAGCAGCCCGTTGAGGTCGTCGAGCATCTCGTTGACGGCCTCGCGGTCGGCGTCGGTGGCGTTCTCGAGGGCGTTCTTCATGCCCGCGAAGCGCTGGTCAAGCAGCTCACGCCCGAGCAGGTCCTTGATGCGTTCGTAGTCCTCGCGGGCCTGCGAGGACTGCCAGTCGTAGCCGTTCAGCTCGCTGACCGCAGCCGCAGGTGAGGGCGGGAGGTTGTCGAGCGTCAGCTCGGCGAGCGCCCGGTCGCCGTCGTCGAGGTCGACGTCGCGGGCCAGCTGCTTGCGCTCCTCGAGGACCGCGCGGTCGAGGAGCTCCTTGACCTCGGCCAGGGTGCCGTCGAGGTTGTGCTTCTGCATGAGCTCGCGCCGCTTCTCGGCCACCCGGCGGGCCAGGTCGTCGAGGCCGCGCTGGTCGGCGCCTCCACGGCGCAGGAACTCCTGCAGGGCGTGGTCGGGCGAGTACCCGGCCATGACGTCCTCGCCGATGGCCTCGAGCGCCTCGCTGAGGTCGACCGGCGGGGCCAGCGGGTCGGGGCCGTCGACGTACGCCCCGTACCGGGAGGCACGGGACAGTCGACGGTTCTGGCGACTCACGCCGTCACCCGTAGACCGTCTCGCCGCCGGCGGTGTCCTTGCTGATGCGGCGGGCCAGGAAGAGTCCCTCGAGGGCCAGCTCGATCGCGCCGGCGCGCTCACCGTCGTTGCCCCCGCCCTCGAGCCCTGCGCCGACCCGCTCGCAGACCTGGTCGTAGAGGTCGGACTCGCCCAGTGCCGGCAACCCGGCGAGGAAGTCGCGGGCGCTCACCTGCTCGCCGGTGGCCACCAGGGAGCCGCCCTCGAGCGCCTCGACCAGCAGCCCGAAGTCGATGCCCGTGAACAACCCGCGGACGGTCTCCGCGGTGGCGGTGCGCAGGAGGTGGTCGAGGACGAGGTCCTCGCGACCCTCCTCGCCGGACTCGAACTCGATCTTGCCGCCGAGCACGTCGACGGCGGTCTCGAGGTCCACCGGACGGGCCACGGCGTCCGGCTCGCCCTGCCGGGTGGCGCGGTGCAGCGCCGCGGCCGCGATGGTCTCGGCCCCGGCGATGGCGAACCGGGCGCTCACGCCGCTGCGCTGGTCGACCGCCGACGACTCGCGCAGGGCCCTCGTGAAGCGGGCCAGCACCTCGACCAGCTGGTCGGGGACGGTGGCGACGAGGTCGGCCTCCTGCTTGATCACGGCGATCTCGTCGACCAGCTGCGTGGGGTAGTGGGTGCGGATCTCGGCGCCGAACCGGTCCTTCAGCGGCGTGATGATGCGGCCGCGGTTGGTGTAGTCCTCGGGGTTGGCGCTGGCCACCACCAGGACGTCGAGCGGGAGCCGCAGCACGTAGCCGCGGATCTGGATGTCCCGCTCCTCCATGACGTTGAGCATGGCCACCTGGATGCGCTCGGAGAGGTCGGGCAGCTCGTTGATGGCCACGATGCCGCCGTGGCTGCGCGGGATGAGCCCGAAGTGGATGGTCTCGGGGTCACCGAGGCTGCGACCCTCGGCCACCTTCATCGGGTCGACGTCGCCGATGAGGTCGGCCACGCTCGTGTCGGGCGTGGCCAGCTTCTCGGCGTAGCGGTCGTCGCGGTGGCGCCACCGGACGGGCAGGTCGTCGCCCAGCTCCTCGGCACGCCGGAGGCTGGCGACGGTGATCGGCTCGTAGGGGTGCTCGCCCAGCTCGGAGCCGTCGATGACCGGCGTCCACTCGTCGAGCAGACCGACGAGCGTGCGCAGGATGCGGGTCTTGCCCTGGCCGCGCTCGCCGAGGAGCACGACGTCGTGGCCGGCGATGAGGGCGCGCTCCAGCTGGGGGATGACGGTGTCCTCGAAGCCGTGCAGGCCCGGCCACGGGTCACGACCCTCGGCGAGGGCCGCGAGCAGGTTGTCGCGGATCTCCACGCGCAGCGGCCGGTGCACGTGGCCGGAGGCGCGAAGCGCCCCCACGGTGGTGATGTCGGGGGCGGGGGTGGTGGCAGTCATGGGGTCCTCACGCGTCGATGCTGGACAGGTCGCCGTAGCGGTCGCCCTGGACGGCGTCGCGCGGGACCGCGGACTCCAGGTCGGCCACGAGGTCGGGGGTGAGCTCGACCTCGAGCGCGCCGGCGTTCTCCTCGAGGTAGGCCACGCGCTTGGTGCCGGGGATGGGCGCCACGCCCACGCCGTCGCGGCCCGAGCGGCTCAGCACCCAGGCGAGCGCCAGCTGGCCCGGCGTGCAGCCCAGCCCCTCGGCGATCTCGCGGATCCTGGCGACGAGCCTCAGGTTGGCCTCGAGGGCCTCGCCCTGGAACCGCGGGAAGTACGACGTGGTGCGCGAGTCGGCCTCCTCGAGGTCGGACTCGGCGGTGATGGCGCCGGTGAGCAGGCCACGCCCGAGCGGCGAGTACGGCACCAGGCCGATGCCGAGCTCGCTGAGGACGCCCCAGATCTCGTCCTCGAGGTGACGCGTGAACAGGGAGTACTCGGTCTGCAGCGCGGTGATGGGGTGCACGGCGTGGGCCCGACGGATCGTCTCGGCCGACGCCTCGGAGAGGCCCAGGTGGCGCACCTTGCCGGCCTGCACGAGCTCGGCCATGGCACCGACGGTCTCCTCGATGGGCACGGTCTTGTCGACGCGGTGCTGGTAGTAGAGGTCGATCGTGTCGACGCCGAGGCGCTGGAGCGAGGCGTCGCAGGCGGAGCGCACGTAGTCGGGCTTGCCGTTGACGCCGAGCCGGGTGCCGTCGGGCAGCCGCTCGTTGCCGAACTTGGTGGCGAGCTGGACGGCGTCGCGTCCCTGGGCGCTGGAGGCGATGGCCGCTCCGACCAGCTCCTCGTTGACGAACGGGCCGTACATGTCGGCCGTGTCGAGGAAGGTGACGCCGAGGTCGAGCGCGCGGTGGATCGTGCGCGTGGCCTCGGCCTCGTCGCGCGTGCCGTAGAACTCGCTCATCCCCATGCAGCCGAGTCCGAGCGGGGAGACGTCCAGGGGCGAGGTGGTGCCGAGCGTGGTGTGCGTCGTGGTCATGACCCCAGTCAACTCCGCCCGCACAAGGTTGCACCTCGGGACGATCGCGCGCTCAGGCGCGGGACGACCTCATGCCGGAGGTCTGCGTCAGGTCGGGGTCGGCCGCGAAAGCGGCGTACTCCGCGGACTCCACGGGCACGAGCGCGACGCGACCCTCGGCGTCGTGGTGGACGCCCCAGCCGTACCGCTTGACCAACGGGGACGCGCGCAGGCACGGCTGGCCCTTGGAGAAGAACGTGTCGCGGTCGATGCCGCGCCGCTCGCCCTGCGAGCGGTGGACGACGTCGTCGGACGTGTAGCGGTAGGGCGCGTCGACCAGCATGTCGTACTGCAGACGCGCGACGCTCGGCTCCTTGCGCACCGGCGGGACCTCGGCGACGGATGCCGGGCAGTCGGGCGCGACGGCGGTGAAGGTGTCGGTGTTGTTGGTGGTGTGCTGGGCCATGGGGCGCTCCTGGATCGTCCTGCTGTCATCGTGCACCGGCGCGCCGACGGAAATCCAGCGTCGCGGTCAGGCTCGCGCCGGGGGCGCCCAGGCGGGGTCGCGTCCGATGAAGGCGACGAACCGGTCCTGCACCGACGCGTCGTCGGGCACCGGCACGGCCGGACCGTACTGACCGGACGCGCGCAGCATCTCCTCGATCGGCTGCATGCCGGCGAGCATGGCGGCGCAGCGGTCCGCGTCGAGGTCGACGTCCTGCCCGCTCGCCCGCGCGAGGTCCCAGGTGTGCATGAAGACGTCGGCGGTGTAGAACTGCGCGACCGCCTGGTCGAGCGGATGGGTGCCGGCGTGCGGGTGGGTGAACGGGCGGTCGGCGTCGGGACCGTCCAGCAGGTGCTGCACGGCGTCGGCGTGGGCGCGCCAGGCCCTGGCGGGGGTGCCGGGCCGTGGGCGGCGGACAGCACCGGCGGGGGTGCCGGGCCGTGGGCGGCGGACGGCTCCGGCGCGGGTGCCGGGCCGTGGGCGGCTGGAAGCATCACCGGGGTCGTCGCTCGGCAGGTCGACGTCGAGCGCGACGCCGCCGCCGGCGAGGAAGGCCGGGAACCAGGTGACGAGGTGGTCGACGACGTCGCGCGCCGCCCACCCCTCCACCGGTGCGGGTGCGTCCCAGTCGGTCACGCCCTCGACGACGGTCGTGAAGTCGGCTGCGACCCGGCGGTGGTCGTCGGCGGGTCCACCCACCCGGGAACCGCTCACCCCAGGGCCCTGTCGGCGAGCAGTGCGTCGAGCTTGGCGTAGCCGTCGTTCACGCCGACGTCCATGCCGCTGCTGAGCATGCCGTCGCGGGCCTCGAAGGAGCCGACGAGGCTGGTGGCGTGCATGCGCGTGCGGCCGTCGCCCAGGTCCTCGAACGTCATGGTGTCGAGGGAGACGCCCTCGGGCATGCCCTCCCAGGTGAACGTCTGGACGAGCCGGTCGTCGGACACGTGGTGGAAGCAGCCGTGAAAGCCCTGGCCGGCGTGCTCGTAGCGGTAGCTGCCGCCGGTGCGCCCGTCCCAGTGATCGATCGTGGTCACGTAGCCGTTCGGCCCGATCCACCGGACGAACAGCTCCGGGTCGGTGTGCGCCCTGACGAGCTGGGCCGCGGTCGCGGCGAAGTCGCGGGTGATGTGGATGGCCGGGACCGTGGGGTCGGCCTCGATGGCGGCCTCGGCCTGCTGCTGGTGCGTGCTGGTCATGATGCTGCTCCTTCGGTGGTGGTGGCGTCGGTGGCCCCGTCCTCGGTGGTCCCGTTCAGGTCGGCGAGCACGGCGTCGAGCCGCTGGTAGCGCTGCTCGGCCTGGCGCCGGTAGCGCTCGATCCACTTCTCCATGAGGTCGAACACCCCCGCCTCCAGTCGGACCGGTCGGGTCTGGGCCGCGCGGCCCTTGGTGACGAGCCCGGCGCCCTCGAGCACCTTGAGGTGCTTGGAGACCGCCTGGAGGCTGACGTCGTAGGGCTCGGCGAGCTCACCCACGGTGGCGTCGGCGACGGCGAGCCGGGCGACGATGTCGCGTCGGGTCGGGTCGGCGAGCGCCGCGAACACCTGCGAGAGCTGGTCGGCCATCGGAGATCCTTTCTCAACCATGTGGTTGATCACAACCTAGGCAAGCTTCCCTCGCCTTGTCAACCATCCGGTTGATCTCGGGTGCGCGATACTGCCTGCATGAGCCCCGACGACGTCGATCCCCTCCTCGCCGGTCGCGGTGGTCTCTCCTACGCAGAGCTCGACGACTGCGCCCGCCGCCTCCGCGGCCTGCTGGTCGCCACTGCCGAGCGCCAGATCGGTCGCCCGCTCCTGCACGAGTTCGAGATCGGCGTCGACACCGACGGCGCGCTGCAGCTGAGCCCGCCCGACGGCTACCGCCGACCGGCAGCGGGCGCGGTCACCGTGCGCGTGGTCGTGCAGTCACGCACCTCCACGGCTGCGCGCCTCGGCCTGCGGGTGACCGTGTGGCCCGCGCTCGGCGGTGCCGACGTCGTGGACCTCCTCGTCGTCCGCGAGGGCGTCGAGTCCATGGAGGGCCCGGCCGAGGGGCACCGGCTCGAGGTACGCATCGACGAGATCCACCCCGAGCCCACCGAGGCGCTGCAGCGCCGGGTGAACGACTTCGTCGCCCGCCAGGTGGCGCTCGTGGTGAGCGACCTCAACATCGCGATGCAGCGACGCCTGGCCAACCCCGACTGGGACGGTGGCGAGCTCGGCTGAGGCCCGCCCGGGGCTGGACGTGCGACGCCCTGCGGGCGCGGCTAGGTTTCCGGGCATGCGCCGCCTCCAGCCCCACCTCGTCCGACACCGTCCCGTCCGGTCCGCCCTCGTCGCCTCGGTGGCCGCTCTGGTGCTCGCCGCCTGCGGCGGTGGTGACGGCGGCTCCGACGACCCCGACGCCTCGAGCTCGGCGTCGAGCAGCTCCTCGGCCGCCGCGTCCGACGTCGAGCCCGCCTCGGGCGACACGATCGAGGCCGACGGCTTCAGCTACACGGTGCCGGAGGGCTGGGAGAAGAACACCGACCTGCAGGGCACGGCGATCACCCTCGCGCTCGACTCCACCGACAAGGACGGCTTCGCCGACAACGTCAACGTGGTCACCGACCCCACCATCACGAGCCTCGAGGGCGACGACCTGGCGGACGCCATCACGAACGCGCTGGAGCAGGCCGACGTCACGGAGATCTCCGTGCGCGAACCGTTCGTCGTCGACGGCCAGGAGGCCGTGCACACGACGGGCCTGTTCAACCTCAACGGCAACGAGTACCGGGTCGACCAGTACACGCTCACCGTCGACGGGACGGGCTACGTGATCACGTTCTCGCACAACGCGGACCAGTCCGAGTCCGAGCGCGACGACGTCGACCACTCCATCCTGGCGTCCTGGTCCTGGGCCTGACCCTCAGGCGTGCGCGGCGCACCGTGACGAGGCCGCCGCGCACGACGGGCAACGCACCATCTGCCGCACGCAGGCCAGGTCCGAGCAGTCGACGACGTCGCGGCTGGCGGTGCCGCACGTGTCGCAGCGTCCGACCACGGTCGCGTCGGGGCTGAACTCGACCGTGGTGCGCGCGTCGAACACGTACATCGACCCCTCCCACAGACCCCCGTCCCCGAAGGTCTCGCCGTAGCGGTGGATGCCGCCGTCGAGCTGGTACACCTCGCCGAACCCGCGGCTGCGCATGAGCGGGGTGAGGACCTCGCACCGGATGCCGCCCGTGCAGTACGTGACGACCGGGCGGTCCTTCAGGTCGTCGTAGGCGCCGGAGTCGAGCAGCTCCACGAACTCGCGGGTGGTCTCGACGTCGGGCCGGACGGCACCGGCGAACCGGCCCACCTCCGACTCGATCCTGTTGCGTCCGTCGAACAGCACGACGTCGTCGCGCTCGGCCACGAGGTCGTGCAGCTGGGCGGGGGTCAGGTGCGTGCCGCCGCCGACCACGCCCTGCACGTCGACCTGGACCTCGTCGGGGGTTCCGAAGGTGACGACCTCGTCGCGCACCTTGACCGACAGCCGCGGGAAGAGCGCCGTGGTCACGCCGTCGTCGAGCGCGCGTCCGGCCGACCACTTGACGTCGGCTCCACGGAACGGCGCGTAGTCGCGCAGGCCCCGCACGTACCTCTTGAGCACGTCGAGGTCGCCACCGAGCGTCGCGTTGATGCCGTGCGGCGACACGATCACCCGGCCGCGCAGACCGAGCGAGCCCGCGAGCTGGCGCTGCCACACCTGGATCGCCTCGGGGTCGGGCAGCGGCGTGAAGACGTAGAACAGGATCACCTTCGGCACGGCCACGCCGTCGATTGTCCCCGAGCCGATCGACGCGTGGCACGCTGGACGGGTGACCGCGCTGCACGAGCTCGACGCCCACGCCATGGCCGACGCCCTCGCACGCGGCGAGACCACGTCGCTCGAGCTGGTGGAGCACCACCTGCGCCGCATCGACGACCGCGGGCCCGCGCTCGGTGCCTTCGTGACCGTGACCCACGAGCGCTCCCTCCAGGCGGCACGCGACGCCGACGCCACCCGACGTGCGGCGTCGCCCGAGGCCCTGCCGCCGTTCCTCGGCGTGCCGACGGCGTTCAAGGACCTGACGTCGACGGCCGGCGTGCGCACCACGCTCGGCTCGCGGCTCATGGCCGACCACGTCCCCGACGTCGACGCCCACGTGGTCACGCTCGTGGAGCGGGCCGGGTTCGTCAGCCTGGGCAAGACGAACACCCCCGAGCTGGGGCTCTCCTCCTACACCGACAACGACGTGGTCGGGCCGGCGCGCACGCCGTGGGACCTCGACCGGACGGCCGGCGGATCCTCCGGTGGGGCGGCAGCGGCGGTCGCCGCCGGGCTCGTCCCGCTGGCCCAGGGCAGCGACGGCGGTGGATCCATCCGCATCCCGTCGAGCTGCTGCGGGGTGTTCGGGTTCAAGCCGAGCCGCGGACGCGTGAGCGCCGGACCCGTCGGCTCGGACTGGAGCGGACTCGCCGGCGACGGCCCGATCGCCCGCACGGTGCGCGACGCGGCGGCCCTGCTCGACGCCATGGCCCACCCGATGCCCGGCGACCTGAGACCGCTCCCCGACCCCGTCGAGCCGTTCGCCGCCTGGGCCGGTCGACGGCCGGGTCGGCTGCGCATCGCTCGCTGGGTCGACCCCTACCTGCCCGAGCTCGAGGCCTCGGCGGGGTCGGTGGCGGCCTGGGAGCACGCCACCGAGGTGCTGCGCGGGCTTGGCCACGAGGTGGTCGACGTCGAGAACCCGTTCCCGCCCGAGCTGGAGCCGCAGTTCAACGTGGTGTGGTCGAGCGGCATGGCGGCGGCCCCGATCCCGGAGGAGGGCCTCGACCTGCTGCGCGGCACCACCCGCTACTGGCTGGAGCGCGGTCGCACGCACAGCGCCGCCGACCTGGCTCGCGCGATGCAGTTCCTGGAGGCCACCACGCGCGACGTCGTCACGTCGATGTCCGGGTTCGACGCCTGGCTCACGCCCACCCTGGCCCTGCCGCCCCAGCCGGTCGCGTGGTTCACCGAGTCCGGCGACCCCGCGGAGGACCACCGCCGCGAGCTGGCCTTCACGCCCTACACCGCGGTCTACAACATGGCCGGGGTCCCCGCGGCGAGCCTGCCGCTCGTCGAGGTCGACGGTCTGCCCGTCGGCGTCATGCTCGCGGGACGCCCCGGCGGGGACGGACCGCTCTTCTCCCTGTGTGCACAGGTCGAGGAGGCCGACCCGTGGAACCGGCGTCGTCCGCCACGTCCTCCCGTCCACGACTGAGCGAGAGACCGGACGACGACGTCCTCGCCTGCCTGCCCACCGGGGTGCGCCGGCCCCGTCACTTCACGGTGGTCGTCCGCGCCGACGTCCTCGTGACCGTCGTGTAGCCGGACTTCCGTCCGGTCACCTTGACGGTGAGCCGCTTGCCCTTCACGCCCCTCGTCGGGACGTAGGTCGACCTCGTCGCCCGGTAGATCGCCTTGCCGTTGGCGTACCAGCGGTAGGAGAACGTGGTTCCGCTCGTCCAGGTCCCGCGGAGGGCGGACAGTCGGCGGCCCACCTTCACGGTGCCGGAGATCCTCGGCGTCGAGTGGGTGAGCGTCCCCGGGACCACCGCAGCCGTCGAGGCCGACGTCCGCGAGATCGGGAGCAGCCCGAGGAGCGACCCGGTCACCCGGACCGACACGCGCTTGCCGCGGTGCGACGCGGCCGGGACAAACGTCGACGCCGTCGCTCCGGTCACCGTCGCACCGTCGAGCCGCCACTGGTAGGCGAAGGTGACGCCCGGCGTCCAGGTCCCCGTCCGTCCCGTGAGCCGGGACCCGACCTTGGCAACACCCGAGACGAGCGGCGTCGCGGCCACGACGGTCGCAGGAGGAGCCGCGACGCCGTTCGCCACCGTGACGGTGGCGGCGCTCGAGGAGATCGCGTCGACGCGGACCGTCACCGAGCCCGACACGTACGACTGTCCGGCCTTCCACGCGCCCTGGCGCACCGACCCGTCCAGACGCGGTCGCAAGGACGTCACGCCGGTCCCGTCGGTGGCCCGGATGCTCACCGTGACCCCGGTGGGGTACTTCCTCGTGCCGCTGACCCACACCGAGCCGGTCGCCTCGCGGGCGTAGTAGCTCGACGCGTCGCGGCCCGTCGCCGGCCGCCACTCCACCCAGTGGCTCGTGCCGCCGGAGCGGACCTCCAGACCTCGCAGGCCGGAGGTCGACCCGCGCGCAGCGAGGGTGCGGGTGACCGCCGTGCCGGACGGAACGACCTCGACCTCGCCGGAGCGCGCCAGTCCGAGCTGGGCGCGGTACTCGGTGTCGAGCGCGGTCGTGCCCGAGCCGGACACGGCGAGCCCCATGGGGCTGTAGAGGTCCCAGTACTCCACGGACTCGAGGTTGGCGTGGCGCAGGCCCAGGTTGTGACCGACCTCGTGCACGAGGGTCGGCGTGAAGACGCGCGAGGACTCCGTGAGGGTCACCAGTCCGCCGTCGGCCACCGATCCGCCGATCGTGCCCACACCGGTGCCGTCGCACTGGTCGTCGACGACCACCACCAGGTGGTTGCCCGCCGCGGAGAAGTCGACCGTCGGGAACCGCTGCATGGCCTCGCTCCACAGGCCGCTGACGTCGCCGAACCCGCACCGGTCGGCGCGGCCGGAGGAGTACCGCACCGTGCCCGCCCGGGAGAAGGTCGCCCCGGTCTCCTGCGACCACCAGGTGAGTCCCGCGGCGATCCTCGACTCGATCGTGCTCGTGGCGTCGACGCTGCCGCTGTTGGCCACGATCGCGACGTAGGCGCGGTGGGCGCCGGTCGTCGCGGTGGTCTCGCTCCGGTCGAACACCGCGGTGGCCACGTCGACCGCCTGCGTGACGGTGCCGTCGAGCGCGGACTCCAGCGAGGCGCTCTCGACCAGCTCGGCGACGACCGGGGCGCCGGCGAGGTCCAGCTCCTCCAGCGCCTCCTCACCGCCCGCGAGGGCCGCGAGGTCGACCGGGACGACCGACCCGTCGTCGGTCACCAGCACCGGCTCGCCGACCTCGGCGCCCACGTGGCCACCCTCCCCGTGGCCGTCGGACTCCGCCCGCTCGACCACGACCTCGCGCAGCACACCCTCGACCGTCGCGGTGGGCTCCCCCTCCAGCGCGGGGTCGGTGTACTTGACCTCGTCACCGCTCGAGCTGATCGTCGGCTCCTGCGCCGACACGCTCCTCGGTACGGCCACCAGCACGGCGGCGACCAACAGCGCTCCCACAGACATGGCGACACGACGCATCGCGGGGCCCTCCCAAGCTCCCTCGACCTACACTCCCGCCGTTAGCGTAGGACCAAAGTCACATGCTCGGAGGGCCTTGTGGCGCACTGGGGCGAACGCACCAGTCCCCGGTGCGAGCCCGGACGCGCCTCGTCAGTCGCGTGCGGTGAGGATGATCGGGTCGCCCTCGGTGACCGCGATGGTGTGCTCGCTGTGGGCTCCGCGGGAGCCGTCGGCGCTGCGGATGGTCCAGCCGTCGGGGTCCATGACGATCTCGTCGGTGGTCTGCAGGAACCACGGCTCGATCGCGATGACCAGCCCCGGGTCGAGCCTCACGCCGCGCCCCGCCCGGCCGTCGTTGGGCAGGTGGAGGTCGCCGTGCATGGTGCGGCCGACGCTGTGGCCGCCGAACTGGGTGTTGACCTTGAGTCCGTGGGAACGCGCGACGTCGCCGATGGCGGCGCTGATGTCACCCAGCCGGTTGCCGGCGCGCGCGGCCCCGATGCCCGCCTCGAGGGCCTCCTCGGTGGCGGCGATGAGCGCCAGGTCCTCCTCGCGCGGGGTGCCGACCACGACGCTCACGGCGGAGTCACCGACCCAGCCGTCGACCGAGACCGCGAAGTCGAACGTGACCAGGTCGCCGTCGCGCAGCCGGTAGCGGTGCGGCAGCCCGTGCAGGACCGCGTCGTTGACCGACGTGCACACGACCTTGCCGAAGGGCCCGCGACCGAACGAGGGCGCGTAGTCGATGTAGCAGGACTCGGCTCCACGCTCGCGGATCATGCGGTGCGCGAGCGCGTCGAGGTCGAGCAGGTCGACCCCCACGTCGGCGGCGTCCACGAGGGCCGTGAGGACCTCGCCGACGAAGCGCCCGGCCGCACGCATCTCGTCGACCTGGTCGGGGGTGCGGAGCTCGATCGCCATGGGATCGAGCGTAGTCCGCCCGGCCACGGGCCCGGGCCCTGAGTACCGTCACCTCCTGTTCACCCAGGGTCCACGTCGACGTCCGGCGGCGCTCCTACCGTCATGGCGTCGAAGGGGGGCGGCCCGACGCTCCCCCGCTCTGGAGGACTTCCGTGACGATCACGCCCGAACGCCCCTTGCTCCCCGTCGTGACCCTCCCCACCGAGGGTGCCGCCGGAACCTGCCCGCCCGAGGCGCCCTGCGCGTCCGGACGCGCCGCCCTCACCTGCCGCTACCGCTGCGGCGACGCCTGCGCCCACGACGCGCCCAACACGTCGGACAACGAGACGTTCGCCGACGTGATGGCTCGTGCGGCCAGCCGCCGCGGCGTGCTGCGCGCCGGTGCCGTGATCGGCGCCGCCACGGCCGCCACGGCGGCGTTCGCAGGGCCGGCCGCCGCCGTGCCCACGGCCCCCGCCACCAAGGGCCCCAAGGGCAAGCCCGGCCCCGCCCCCAAGGGCAAGGGTCCGTACGGCCTGCGCTTCGACCCCGTCGCCCCCAACACCGCCGACGCGATCACCATCCCCTCCGGCTACCGCCAGGACGTCGTGATCCGCTGGGGCGACCCGCTGTTCAAGGACTCCCCGCGCTGGTCGGTCGACCGGCAGAGCGCCGCCGCTCAGCGTCGCCAGTTCGGCTTCAACAACGACTTCCTCGCGCTCCTGCCGCTGTCGCGCGGCACGCAGCTGCTGGTCGCCAACCACGAGTACACGAGCGAGGAGCTCATGTACCCCGGCTACGACCCGGCCAACCCGACGCGCGAGCAGGTCGAGACGTCGTGGGCCGCCCACGGGCTGTCCGTGGTGGCGGTCCGGGAGACCCGCAACGGGTCGCTGGAGCCGGTCGTCGGGCACCAGCTCAACCGCCGCTTCCACACCCAGACCGAGTTCCGGCTCACCGGTCCCGTGGCCGGCCACCCGCTCGTCCGCACGAAGGCCGACCCGCGTGGTCGCACCGTGCTCGGCACCCTCAACAACTGCGCCGGCGGCACCACGCCTTGGGGCACGTGGCTGACGGCCGAGGAGAACTTCAACCAGTACTTCGCCAACGCCGCCACGGTGACCGACCCGACGACCGCGGCGCGGCTCGCCCGCTACGGCGTCGCCGGCACCGCGAGCGAGCGCCAGTGGGAGAAGTTCGACGACCGCTTCGACCTCGCGAAGGAGCCCAACGAGGTCAACCGCTTCGGCTGGATCGTCGAGGTCGACCCGTACGACCCCCGCGCCGTCCCGCGCAAGCGCACCGCCCTGGGCCGGTTCAAGCACGAGGCCGCCCAGCCCCGCATCACGAAGGACGGACGGGTCGCCGTCTACATGGGCGACGACGAGCGCTTCGACTACCTGTACAAGTTCGTCTCGCGCGACCGCATGAAGAAGGGGCGGTCCGCGTCGGCCAAGCGACACAACGACACGCTGCTCGACCACGGCACCCTCTACGTCGCGAAGCTGACCGGCGACTCCCCCACGTCGCAGATCGACGGCACGGGCACGCTCCCGAAGGACGGCGAGTTCGACGGCTCCGGCACCTGGATCCCGCTCGTGAGCGGCACGAAGTCGTTCGTGAAGGGCTTCACGGCCGAGGAGGTGCTGCTGTTCACCCGGCAGGCCGCCGACGTCGCGGGCGCCACCAAGATGGATCGCCCCGAGGACGTGGAGCCGAGCCCCGTGAGCGGCAAGGTCTACGTGGCCCTGACCAACAACTCGAACCGGGGTGCCGCGGGCAAGGCCGGTGCCGACGAGGCAAACCCGCGCAACGCCAACAAGAACGGCCACGTGCTCGAGCTGACGGAGCACCGCAACGACAGCGGTGCCACCCGGTTCGCGTGGAGCCTGCTGCTGGTCTGCGGCGACCCGAACGACCCGGCCACGTACTTCGGCGGCTACGACAAGAGCCAGGTCTCGCCGATCTCCTGCCCGGACAACGTGACGTTCGACCGGCACGGCAACCTCTGGGTCTCCACGGACGGCAACGCGCTCGGCTCGAACGACGGGCTGTTCGGCGTGGCGGTGGAGGGTCGCGACCGTGGCCTGACCCGCCAGTTCCTCACCGTCCCGCTCGGCGCCGAGACCTGCGGGCCGGTGGTGCAGAGGCACCGCGTGCTCGTCTGCGTCCAGCACCCGGGCGAGAAGGACGGCGCGTCGGCGGACGCCCCGGCGTCGCACTGGCCCGACGGCGGCTCGTCGGTCCCGCGTCCCTCGGTGGCCGTGGTGTGGCGCAAGGACGGCCGCGAGATCGGCGTCTGACGCACGGCACGACACACGCACCACGACGGGCCCCGACCATGGCGGTCGGGGCCCGTCGTCGTGCGTGCGTGGCTCAGGACAGGGAGCGGCGTGCCGACGACAGCTGGTGGCACACCACGGCGGCCACGAGCGCGGCCGTCCCGAGCGTGGCCAGGGCGGGGGCGCCGAAGATCCGACCGGCCTCGGCAGCGGTGACCGCGGAGGCGAGGGCCGCGCCGCCGATCAGCGACGCGCCGGCCGAGGCGTGCACGAGGGGGGTCCGCTGTTGCGAGGTCACGCTCGCCCACGCCTGGTAGCAGATCCCGGCGATGACGACGGCGGCGACGACCACGACCACGCGACCGGGCACGACGAAGCCGTCGGGCCATGCGGCGTCGCCCAGCACGTCGGTCACGTAGAGGGCGAGCAGCACGAGCTCGGCGAGGGCGGGCACCACGAGGCCGGGTCCGATCTTCATGGCCGCGACCCTACCGAGCGACTCTCCGGCTCGACCTGTGGCGGGTACTGGCCACGCACCCACCATGGTTCTCACCCACTCACCCCGGCGGGCACGCCGAGGTGAGTGGCAGAGAACCATGGTGTGCTCGCGATTCCCATCACCTGATGGGAATCGCTGGGACGGGTCAGGCCTCGAGGTGGCGGCGGTAGCGCTGCATGCCGGAGATCCAGCGGTCGGGGTCGGCGGCCTTCTGCGCCCACATGGTGGCGACGTCGGGGTGGGGCAGGGCCTGGAAGCGACCTGCCTCGACGGCGTCGAGGATCGTCGCCGCGACCTCGGCCGGCTCGAGCGCGTTGCCGGCCGACGTGACCGCGCGCATCCCGAGGGTTGCGTCGGGGTCGTCGCTCGTCTCGCCCGACTCGAGCATGGCCGTGCGGACTCCCATGGGGCACGCGCAGGTGACCTGCACGCCGCGGTCGCCGTAGGTGGCGGCGAGCCACTCGGCGAAGCCGACGGCCGCGTGCTTGGTCACCGAGTAGGTCGGCGAGCCCAGCTGGGTGAGCAGGCCCGCGGCCGACGCGACGCTCACGAAGCACCCCGCCGGTCCGCTCTCGGCGGTCGCGCCCTCGACCCACCCGGGCACCAGTGCCCGGGCGGCGGCGACGTGGCCCATGACGTTGACGTCCCACGACGCGGCCCAGTCCTCCGGGGAGGCCTCGAGGCCGAAGCCGCGGAACACGCCCGCGTTGGCGACGTAGAGGTCGACCGGCGTCGGGGCGCTCTGCAGCACCGCGTCGACACCGATCTCGCTCGTCACATCGGCAGCGCGGCGGTGGACCCGGTCACCGAGCTCGTCGGCCAGGGCGTCGGCGGCGGCGTCGAGCCGGTCGCCGTCGAGGTCGGCCAGCACGACCGAACCCGCACCACGCTCGAGCAGGGCCCGCGCGACGGCCAGGCCGATGCCGCCGGCCGCGCCCGTGACGACCGCCGACGCTCCCTCGATCCTCATCGAGCAGTCCTCATCGTGCCGCGTACTTCTTCAGCTCGGCGCGGGCGAGCGAGGCCTTGTGCACCTCGTCGGGTCCGTCGGCGAAGCGCAGGGTGCGGATCCCGGCGAACATCTCCGCGAGCGGGAAGTCCTGGCTCAGCCCACCGGCGCCGTGCACCTGGATGGCCTTGTCGAGGATCCACTCCACCGTCTGCGGGGTGGCGATCTTGATCGCCTGGATCTCCTTGTGGGCGCCGCGGTTGCCCACGGTGTCCATGAGCCAGGCGGTCTTGAGGGTCAGCAGACGCAGCTGCTCCAGCTTGACGCGCGACTCGGCGATCCAGTCCTGGACCACACCCTGCTGGGCGATCGGCTTGCCGAAGGTCGTGCGGCTGAGCGCACGCTCGCACATGAGCTCGACCGCACGCTCGGCCAGGCCGATCGAGCGCATGCAGTGGTGGATGCGGCCGGGCCCCAGGCGCGCCTGGGCGATGGCGAAGCCCTCGCCCTCGCCGCCGATGAGGTTCGTGGCGGGCACGCGGACGTCGGTGAACCTCAGCTCGGCGTGGCCGCCGTGGTCGCGGTCGTGGAAGCCGAACACGTGCATGCCGCGCACGACCTCGAGCCCGGGGGTGTCGCGAGGGACGAGGATCATCGACTGCTGGCGGTGGCGCTCGGCCGACGTGTCGGTCTTGCCCATGACGATGAAGACCTGGCAGTTCGGGTTCATCGCGCCGGTGATCCACCACTTGCGGCCGTTGATGACGTACTCGTCGCCGTCACGCACGATCGACAGCTCGATGTTGGTGGCGTCCGACGAGGCCACGTCGGGCTCGGTCATGGCGAACGCGGACCGGATCTCGCCGGCGAGCAGCGGCTTCAGCCACTGCTCCTTCTGCTCGGCGGTGCCGAACATCGTCAGCACCTCCATGTTGCCCGTGTCGGGCGCGGCGCAGTTGATGGCCGCCGGAGCCAGCTGGATGGACCGGCCGGTGATCTCCGCGAGCGGGGCGTACTGCAGGTTCGTCAGACCGCCCTCCTCCGGGTGGCCGGCGAGGAAGAAGTTCCACAGACCGCGCTCGCGCGCCTCGGCCTTGAGGCCGTCGAGCACGGCCGGCGGGTCCCAGCGGTCCTCGTCGTACAGGGCCTTGATCTGCTGCTCGGCCTCGTGCTCGGCGGGGTAGACCTTCTCGTCCATGAAGGTCTCGAGCTTCTGGATGAGCTCGGTGGTGGTCTCGTCGAAGGCGAAGTGCATCTCAGGCACCGGCCATCACGTAGATGACCTCGGCGATGCACACCGGCTTGTCGGAGCCCTCGCGCTCGACGACCACGTTGACGATGCCCTGGGTGCCGATCGGGATGTCGCGGGTCTCGACGAGGGTGGCGGTGGCCCGCAGCCGTGAGTCGACCGGGACCGGGGCGGGGAAGCGCACCTTGTTGGCGCCGTAGTTCATGCCGAACGCCAGGCCCTGGATCGAGTAGATCTGCTCGACGAAGACCGGCAGCAACGAGAGCGTGAGGTAGCCGTGCGCGATGGTGCCGCCGAACGGGCCCGATGCGGCACGCTCGGGGTCGACGTGGATCCACTGGTGGTCGCCGGTGGCGTCGGCGAACGTGTTGATCTGCTCCTGGGTGACGGTGACCCAGTCGCTGGTGCCGAGCTCCTCCCCAGCGGCTGCCTTGAAGGCGTCGAGACTGTCGAACACGCGGACCATGGGGGTACCTCCGGAAGTGACGTCGGGCTAAGCGCTTGCTTAGTTCGCACCCTAGTGCGTGACCCAGGTCCTGGCTAGACCGCCACCAGGAGCACCACCGGGACGGCCGCGAGCATGGCTCCCCCGACCGCGACGGCCACGTCGAGCCGGGTCCACGGCGCCGGCTCGGCCCACGACCGGCCGTGGGCCGACGCGAAGCCGCGCGCGTCCAGGGCGATGGACTGGCGCGACGCACCGCGCAACGAGGAGACGAGCAGGGCGAAGACCAGGCCGCCGCCGTATCGGGAGCGGGCGACCGGGCCACCGGCCGGTCCCGCGCCCCGGGCCCGGCGCGCTCGCACGAGCTGCTGCCAGGTGACCAGCAGACCGGCGGCCTGCTGCAGCGCCGACGTCACCGCCACCACGGGCCGCGCCGGCAGCCGGAGGTTCTGCGCCAGGTGGTCGCCGAGCCGGGCCGGGTCGACGAACACCGCCACCACGGCGCCCGGCCAGGCGAGCACCACGATGCGCAGGCCCGCGGTGAGGGCCAGCGTCTCGTCGTGCCCGCCGAGACGCCACGTGGAGTAGGCGACCGTGAGGCCCGCGAAGGCCGCGAGCGCCAGGCACAGCAGCGTGTACCGCACCGACGGGACCACCAGCAGGAGCACGACGGCGTAGACCGCCACGGTCACCAGGGCGATCGGCAGCGTCCGCACGGCGAGCGACCCGGGCACGGCAGCGACGCCCACCACGGCAAGCGCCAGCGGGTTCACGTGCAGCAGGAGCGACCGTCGACCGGTGGGAACGGTGTGCCGGGTCGTCATGCGAGCCGCCCTCCGTCGAGCCGGTGGACCCGGTCGGCGAGCGCCACGAGGTCGGCGTCGTGGCTGGCGGCTGCCGCGACGGCCCCGGCGTCCGCGGCGGCACGCCACCAGCCGGCCACGGTCGCCCAGGTGAGCCGGTCCTGGCCGACGGTCGGCTCGTCGAGCAGCACCGAGCCTGGCCGGTGCGCCAGCGCGGCGGCGAGGGCGAGCCGTCGCTGCTCACCACCGGAGAGCCGGTAGGGGTTCCGGTCCGCATGGGCACCGAGCCCGAGGTGCTCCAGCACGGCGTCGACGTCGACGGATCGGCCGAGACGACCCGCCGTGAAGGCGACCTCCTCGCGCACCGTGGTGGTGAGCAGGCCGTGCTCGGGGACCTGCGGCACCCAGCCCGAGACGGCGGCCAGTGCCGACGACCGCATCCGGTGCAGTGGCTCCCCCGCGCGCTCGACCGCTCCCGAGGTGGGGGCCTGCAGACCGGCGCACGCCGCGAGCAGCGTGGACTTGCCCGCCCCCGACGGACCGACGACGGCGTGCGCGGCGCCGTCGACCAGGCGCAGGCCGACGTCGTCGAGGGCGCGGGTGCGGGTGGTGCCGCGCCACGAGCGACGCACCAGCTCGACCGTGAGCCGCTCGACGTCGAGCGGCACCGCGTCGTCGTCCGGCGCCACCAGCCCCCGGTCCGGGAGCACCGGGACTGGAGCCGCGAGCCCGGGCATCCAGACCCCGACCGCGCCGAGGGACTCACGGTGCGCGGCCACGAAGGTGGTCGGATCCGTGTCGGCGAGCACGCCACCGTCACGGCCGAGGACGACCACCCGGTCCACGAGGTCGAGCCAGGGCCCGATGCGGTGCTCCACCACCACGAGCGTCGCACCCGTCGACGCCACGGCGTCGGTGACCGCCCGTCGGACCTCGGCGGCCGAGACCTCGTCGAGCATCGAGGTCGGCTCGTCGAGCAGCAGCAGACCGGGGCGCAGGGCGAGGGCGCCGGCCAGGGCCAGACGTTGGGTCTCTCCCCCGGAGAGCGCGTCGGTGGGGTGCTCACGACCGTAGGCCAGTCCGACCGCGTCGAGCGCCGCGTCGACCCGGCGCCACGTCTCGTCGTGGTCGAGACCGAGGTTCTCGGGCCCGAAGGCGACGTCGCGGCCCACGCGGGCCGACACCACGGCGTCGCCGGGCTGCTGCGTCACGAGCCCCCGCACGCCCTCGGCGCGGACCGATCCCGAGAGGTCCCCGGGCACGGACTCGCCCAGCGCACCGGCAAGCGCCAGCAGGAGGGTCGACTTCCCGGCGCCGCTCGGGCCCGCGAGCAGCACCCGCTGGCCCGCTGGGACGTGCAGGTCGAGGTCGGCCACGACGGGTCGGGCGTGACCCACCGGCCGCCACCCGAACCCGTCGAGGCGGACCTCGACGGGTCGGGTGGTGGTCAGGGCGGTCAGGCCTGCACGCCCTCTCCGGCGGCGTCGCGACCGGCGCCGAAGGAGTCGAGCGCCCCGGTGCCCGCGAGCGAGCGGACGAGCATCCAGCCGAGCAGACCGGCGACGACCGCTCCCGACACGGCGAAGAAGCCGAGGTGGGCGACCTTGTAGGCGAGGCCCCAGTCGACGTAGTAGAAGTTCCACTCGTAGACGGAGGCGAACACGGCCGACAGCACGCCCGCGAGGACGGCCACGCCGAGACCCCACCGGCGGTAGCGACCGAGGGCGAAGCCCAGCTCGGCGCCGGCGCCCTGCACGAGGCCCGAGAGCAGGACGGTGAAGCCCCACTCGGTGCCGCCGAGCACGAACATCGAGATCGCGGCGGCCACCACCTCGGTGCCGAACGCGGCACCCGGCCTGCGGATGACCAGCCCGCCGACGACCCCGGCGAGGAGCCAGCCGCCGCCGAGCAGCGCGCCGGCCGGCGGGTAGCCGATCGTCGCGGCCAGGTCGAGGAGGCCGTAGAGCTTCCCCCAGGCCCAGAAGATGACCCCGAACGCGACACCGAGCGACGCGATCGTGACGAGGTCGATGGTGCGATAGGACAGACGTGCCCGACCCTCGGTCGGTGTACGCGTGGATGCAGAACTCATCGTGACTCCCTTCGCCGGTGCTAACCGGAGCAGGTTCAAGGGTCTGCGGCTGATCCGCACTCTCAGCGCCCTCTGCGGCGGCGCTCCCCTGTCGTGGTGGTGCCAGCCTAGCCGCCCACGGGCCACCGCGCCCAGCCCGTCCGGGCCGCGAGCCGGGGTCAGGCCAGGAGGTCCTCGCGTCCGAACATCGCCGCGGTCTCGCGGGCCGTCGGGTGACCGGCGTCCGGGTCGGCGCCGGCCTCGAGCAGGACCCGCACCACCGCGTCCTCGCCCTTGAACACCGCACCGGCCAGCGGGCTCTGGCCGCGGTCGTTCAGCGCGTCGACGACGGCGCCGCGGGCGGTGAGCGCGGCCACCGTCACCGCATGCCCGTGGTAGGCCGCGAGCATGAGCAGCGTGTTGCCCGAGGCATCGGTGAGCTCGACCGGGACGCCCGCGTCGAGGTGCTGCACCAACCGCTCGGTGCGACCCTCGCGGGCGTCGTCCAGCAGGTCCTGCGCCAGCTCCACGGCCCGCGGGTCGAGGGCCGTGTGGTCAGGGGTGGTGGCGTCGTCCGACGGGTCCATCCCTCGACCGTAGGGCGGGGTGACGTCGGTCGCAGGTCGGCCTACGCTCGAGGCATGACCGTGGCTCGCGACCTCCTGCTCGTGGCGCTCGACCCGGAGTCGGGCAAGGTGCGGCTGCCGTCGATGGCCGCCGAGCCCGCGCTCGGTGGCGCGGCACTCATCGACCTCGTGCTGCTCGGTCGCCTCGAGCTCGTGGGCACGGGACGGAAGGCCCGCGTGGCCGTCGCCGACCGCACGCCCGTGGACGATCCCGACCTGCAGGCCGCCTTCGAGCGCGTCTGGCAGAAGGGCCACCAGGCGCCGAAGGCGATCGTGACCCGCCTGGGCAAGAAGCAGCGCAAGGCCGTGCTCGCGTCCCTGGAGGCCGACGGGCTCGTGCGGGACGAGCAGCGCCGCGTGCTGGGCATCCGGCTGGAGCGGTACGAGCTCGTCGACGTCGCACGACGCGACCAGCTCGTCGGCGCGATGCGGCAGGTGCTCCTGCACGACCAGCCGGCCGACCAGGTCACGGGTCCGCTCGTCGGCCTGCTCCTGGCCGCCGACCAGCTCGGGCTCGTGGTGGAGAAGCGGGAGAGGAAGGCCGCGAAGACGCGGGCCAAGGTCGTCGCCGACGGCGACTGGGCCAGCGAGGGCGTCCGCAAGGCGATCCAGGACGCCCAGGCCGCCATGACCGCCGCGATGACGGCCAGCATCGCGGCCTCCACCACCGCGTCGAGCTCCTGACGAGGGGCCGTCCCGCCGGGGCGGCACGGCTGACGCCCACGCGTGGGGGAGGATGAGGCCATGGCGTCCGTCCGCACCCCTGACCCCAATCCCGGCTGGCTCTCCGAGATCGCGCTCGACGAGACCCGCTCGCGCGTGCCGATCCTCTACGTCGAGGGGATCCCCGTCCGGGTGGACGCCCACGGCCAGGTCGAGCACCTGGGTCTGCTGCTGCGTGGTTCACCCACCACCGGGGCCATGACGCGCACCTTCGTCTCCGGACGCGTCACCCACGGCGAGTCGGTGCGCGACGCGCTGCTGCGCAACCTCGAGAAGGACCTCGGCCCCACCGCCTTCCCGCAGCTGTCGGCGTCGATCGTGCCGTTCACGGTGGCCGAGTACTTCCCGCTGCCGGGTGTCACGCCCCTGCACGACCCCCGCCAGCACGCGGTGGCGCTCGTGTACGTCGTGCCGGTCACGGGTGAGTGCAACCCGCGCCAGGACGCCCTCGAGCTCAGCTGGATGACGCCCGAGCAGGCCCTCGACCCGGCCGTCCTCGACGAGATGGAGGGCGGGCGCGGGATGCTCGTCCGGCAGGCCCTCGCCCACGTCGGCGCCCTGGCCTGACCCCCCTGCCGGCACCGGTCGGCGCGGGCGGACCATGGTCCGGTGACCACCCCGAACCGCTGGTTGATGCTCGCGGTCGGCATGCTCGCGCAGGCGTCGGGGACGGTGGCCGCGAACGCCGCCGTCTTCCTCATCCCCTACCTGCACCTCGAGCGGGGACTCCCCCTCCCGCAGGCCGGCGCGCTGGCGTCCGCCTCGCTGCTCGGCACCACCGTCTCGCTCGTGGCGTGGGGCGTCGTCGTCGACCGGTGGGGTGAGCGACTGACCCTCACGCTCGGTCTGGTGGTCACGACCGGCGGCACCGTCGCCGCCGCGTTCGTGGACGGCTACCCCGCCCTGGCGGCGTGCTGGTTCGTCGCCGGCGTGGGCGTGGCCAGCTCCAACGCCGCCAGCGGTCGACTCGTGGTGGGCTGGTTCCCGGCCGAGCGCCGCGGCACCGCCATGGGGGTGCGCCAGACCGCGCTCCCGCTCGGGGTCGGGGCCGCGGCGGTCTTCGTTCCGACGACGGTGCAGGCCACCGACCTGCGCACGACGCTGCTGTGCATCGCCGCTCTCAACGCGGTGGTCCTCGTGGCCTGCGCCCTGCTGGTGGTCGATCCACCACGAGGGTCCCGCGCCGACGCCGACGACGCAGGCGAGACGGGCAGCCCCTACCGGGGCGACGTCACGCTCGTGCGCATCCACGCCGCGTCGGCCCTGCTGGTCGTCCCGCAGTTCACCGTGTGGACCTACATGCTCGTCTGGCTCATCGACGAGCGCGGCTGGGCCGCCGGCGCAGCCGGTGTGCTCGTGGCGTCCACCCAGCTGCTCGGCTCTGCCGGCCGCATCGGGGTGGGCTGGTGGTCCGACCGGGTGGGCAGTCGCATGGGACCCATGCGGATCGTCGCGGTCGGGGCGGCGCTGACGATGCTGGCGCTCGGCGTGCTCGAGCCGACGCCCCTGGCCGTCGTTCTCATCGTCGTGGCCACGGTCGTGACCGTCGCCGACAACGGCCTGGCCTTCACCGCCGTGGCCGAGCGGGCCGGGCCGTGGTGGTCGGGCAAGGCGCTGGGCGTCCAGAACACCGGCCAGTACCTGGTCAGCGCGGCCGTCCCGCCGGTCGTCGGGCTCACCGTGGCCGGGCTGGGCTACGGGTGGGCGTTCGCGCTCGTGGCCCTCTTCCCACTCGTCGCGATCCCGCTCGTCCCGCGCGATCGATGACGAACGACTCACACCACGCCGACAGGACAAGGCGGCGCCGCCCGGGATAGCCTTTACCTACCCACCGGTAACCGACCGCTGACCTGCACGACCTTTGGGTGGCCTTACCCCGCGGACCCGCTCGCGAGGGGCTACTGTCAGCCCAACTGTCACGGTCGTCGCCCCAAGGATTGAGGCTCCATGCAGCTCGTCGCGATCATCGTCTCGTTGGCCGTCACGGCCATCACGATCCCCGTCACGGTCGTCGCCGTGCGCCGGATGACCGCCGTCATCCGTGCCGGTGGCCCGGCACCAGGCCGCACGGACGACCCCGCCGCGCGCACGGTGAACATGCTCAAGGAGACGTTCCTCCACACGCGCATGCTCCAGTGGAGCTGGATCGGTGCCCTGCACTGGTTCGTCTACCTCGCGTTCCTGGTGCTCGCGACGGCCGTCGCCCAGGCGTTCTTCCAGCTGTTCGACCCGGAGTTCGTCTGGCCGATCATCGGCCACTTCTTCCTCTACGAGTGGATCAGCGAGGCCATCGGCCTGCTCGGCGCGCTCGCGATCATCCCGCTGGCGGTCTACCGCCAGGTCAAGCACCCCAAGCGCCTCCAGCGCCAGAGCCGGTTCTTCGGCTCGCGGATGGGTCAGGCCTACTTCGTCGAGTTCATGGTGTTCCTCGAGAGCGCCGCGATCCTGTTCATCCGCGGCGCCGAGTACAACCTGCTGCAGGCCCGCGGCGGCGAGGACGCCGAGTACGCCACCGGCTTCCACTTCCCGATCGCCCAGTTCTTCGGCAACCTCTACCCGACCGGCGCCGAGAACATCGACACCCTCGAGAACATCATCGTCGTCATCGCGATGATCAAGGTGACCTCGGCGATGATCTGGCTGCTCGTCATCTCCACCAACCTGACGATGGGCATCGCCTGGCACCGCTTCACCGCCTGGCCGAACATCTGGTTCAAGCGCGAGTCCGACGGTGGCACGGCCCTCGGCGGCCTCGAGCCCATCCGCATCAACGGCAAGGCCCTCGACATGGAGGCCATGGAGGACCTCGAGGAGGAGGACTTCGAGAAGCTCGGCGTCGGCAAGGTCGAGGACTTCTCCTGGAAGGGCCTGCTCGACTTCACGACCTGCACCGAGTGCGGTCGCTGCCAGAGCCAGTGCCCCGCCTGGAACACCGAGAAGCCGCTCAGCCCCAAGCTCCTGGTCATGGGCCTGCGCGAGCACGCCTACGCCAAGATCCCCGCCCTGGCGATCCCCGAGGACGAGCGCACCGAGGAGCAGCAGAAGGAGGTCGAGCGTCCGCTCATCGGCGACGAGGAGATGTACGGCGTCATCGACCCCGACGTCCTGTGGTCGTGCACCAACTGCGGCGCGTGCGTGCAGCAGTGCCCCGTCGACATCGAGCACGTCGACCACATCGACGACATGCGCCGCTTCCAGGTGCTCGTGGAGTCCAACTTCCCCGCCGAGCTCAACAACATCTTCAAGGGCCTGGAGCGCAAGGGGAACCCGTGGGGCATGAACCCCAAGCACCGCATGGACTGGGCCAAGGACCTCGACTTCGAGGTCAAGCAGGTCGGCGTGGACGTGGAGAGCCTCGACGAGGTCGAGTGGCTGTTCTGGGTCGGCTGCGCCGGCGCCTTCGAGGACCGCGCCAAGAAGACCACGCAGGCCGTGGCCGAGCTGCTGAACACCGCCGGCGTCGACTTCGCCGTCCTCGGTGACGGCGAGACCTGCACCGGCGACCCCGCGCGTCGAGCCGGCAACGAGATCGTCTTCATGCAGCTGGCCATGGAGAACGCCGAGGTGCTCAAGGAGACCAAGGCCAAGAAGGTCGTCTCCACCTGCGCCCACTGCTTCAACTCGCTCAAGAACGAGTACGCCGAGTTCGGCGTCGAGCTCGAGGTCGTGCACCACACGCAGCTGCTCAACCGCCTCGTGCGCGAGGGCAGGTTGACGCCGGTGGCCGGCAAGGCCGGTGCCGCCGCGGCCGAGCCCGAGAAGACGATCACCTACCACGACCCCTGCTTCCTCGGCCGTCACAACCAGGTCTACGAGGCGCCGCGCGAGCTGCTCAGCGTCATCCCCGGCGCGAAGTTCGCCGAGATGCCGCGCAACTCCGAGCGCTCCTTCTGCTGCGGCGCCGGTGGCGCGCGCATGTGGATGGAGGAGAACCTCGGGTCGCGGATCAACGTGAACCGCACGCAGGAGGCCGTGGCCACCGGTGCCGACCAGATCGCCGTGGGCTGCCCGTTCTGCCGCGTCATGCTGTCGGACGGCCTGACCGCCCAGCAGGCGGCCGGCGAGGCCCGCGAGGAGGTCGAGGTCCTCGACGTCGCGCAGATGCTGCTCGCCGCCGTGAAGCGGGCTCCCGAGCCGACGGCCGAGGAGTCCGCCGACGTCGTCGACGAGGCCGAGGCGGCCACCGCCGCGGCCGCGGCGGCCGGGTCCTCCGACCAGGCCACGGACGCCGAGCCCGACGCGACCGACCAGGCCGACGACGCCTCGATCAGCGACACCGAAGACGCCGCGCCGGCCGCGGACGCCCACGAGGAGCCCGAGGGGACCGACGTCCCCGACGACGAGCCGCAGGACGAGCCCGCCACGACGTCGCGCGAGGAGGACGCCGAGGTCGCCGCCAAGCACAACATGGACGTCGACGACCAGGGTCGAGCCGCCGACACCTCCGGCGACGCCGGCCAGGCGCCCGGTGCGGACGAGGTCGAGGCGGACGAGGCCGAGGCGGACGACGCGAAGGCCTCGACCGAGAGCGACGAGTCCGGGGACGCGACGCCCGACGAGGCGCCCGCCGCCGAGACGTCGAAGGCCGACGAGACCGGCGCCGACGGTGACGAGGCCGAGACCGAGAAGGACGAGCCCGTCCAGGTCGACGCCCCGCCGCAGCCGGCCAAGCCCGCCACCGACGGCAAGGCCGAGGAGGGTGGGGACGAGCCGAAGGCCGAGTCCACCACCTCGTCCGACGGTGCCCCCGAGCCCGACCCGGAGCCCGAGCCCGGCGACACCACCGACCCCGAGGTCGAGACCGTCCCGAGCGATGGTGCTGGGGGCGACGACGAGGCCAGCCCGGCCACCGACGACGAGCCCGCACCCGCCGAGGACGAGCCCGTCGACGGCGGTGTGGTCGAGCAGGGGGCCCGCGAGGAGGAGGCCGACGCCGCAGGCGACGTCCAGGCCAAGGCCGACACCGACGGTGAGGAGTCCGAGACCGAGAAGGACGAGCCCGTCCAGGTCGACGCCCCGCCGCAGCCGGCCAAGCCCGCCACCGACGACAAGGCCGAGGAGGGTGGGGACGAGCCAAAGGCCGAGTCCACCACCTCCTCCGACGGTGCCCCCGAGCCCGACCCGGAGCCCGAGCCCGGCGACACCACCGACCCCGAGGTCGAGACCGTCCCGAGCGATGGTGCTGGGGGCGACGACGAGGCCAGCCCGGCCACCGACGACAAGGCCGAGGAGGGTGGGGACGAGCCAAAGGCCGAGTCCACCACCTCCTCCGACGGTGCCCCCGAGCCCGACCCGGAGCCCGAGCCCGGCGACACCACCGACCCCGAGGTCGAGACCGTCCCGAGCGATGGTGCTGGGGGCGACGACGAGGCCAGCCCGGCCACCGACGACGAGCCCGCACCCGCCGAGGACGAGCCCGTCGACGGCGGCGCGCGCGAGGAGGAGGCCGACGCCACCGACGTGGAGGCCAAGGCCGACACCGACGGAACCGGCGCGGCCAAGAACGAGGCACCGTCGGAGGTCGTCGCCGTCGAGGACGCGCCGAACGCCGACCCGGAGTCCGACGACGTCGCGCCGCTGAGCGACGCGAACCCGTCGGGCACGGACGTCTCGACCGCGGCCACCGACGCGGCCAAGGACGAGGAGCCCCAGGGCGAGGACGAGCCCAAGGCCTGACGCACGACCGATCCCAGCCGAGAGGGCGCCCGCACCACGCGGGCGCCCTCTCGTCGTCTTCGTCCCCGTGCCACGCCCCGACAGGCGCACGGGAGCCGTCGCACGGTGCCGGCCGCGGGAGGTAGGTGGCCCGCGCAACCCCGGCACCCCGAGGTAGGTGCCACGCGGATACGCGCCTCCTATCCGCGCGCCACCTACCTCTGACGAGTCGATTCCGCGCGCCACCTACCTCTGACGAGTCGATTCCGCGCGCCACCTACCTCTGACGAGTCAAGGCCGGGGGGAGAGGGCCTGGTCGACGGCGTCGCCCAGGGGGCCGCGCCAGGCCGGGCCATGACCGGGGGCGATGGTGTCGGCGTCGAGGGCGCGCAGCCGCTCCAGCGAGCGCTCCGCCTGCACGCCGTCGGCCGTGAAGAAGCCGGGCAGCTGCTGGGGGCCGCGCCGACGCGAGATCGCGTGGCCCGTCACCAGGGCGTCGCCGGTGACGAGCACGCCGGCCGCGGGGAACAGGTACGCCGCGTGTCCGCTGGTGTGGCCCGGCGTGTGCACCGGGACCGGGGCGCCCGGCACGTCGAGCGGCGCACCGTCGGTCCACGCGCGGGCGTGGGCGAAGGTCTGGTGCGACGTCGCGCCCAGCCGGGAGATCCGGGCAGCCCACAGCGCCGTCCGCGGGCGCCAGGCCCGACGCGCGACGTCGAGGGTGGTGGCCGACTCGACCCGCTCCCCCGTCGCGTTGGGCACCTCGTCGGCGTGCATCAGCACCGGCACCCCGTGGTGCTCCCACCAGCGCGCCACGCTGCCGACGTGGTCGACGTGCGCGTGCGTCACCAGCACGGCCGAGACGTCGCCGGGCACGAGACCGAGCTCCCGCACCGACGCGTCCAGCCGCTCTGCGTCCCCGGGATAGCCGGTGTCGACGACCGTCAGGGCGTCGCCGTCCTGCACCAGCACCCAGTTGACGTCCGTGCCGCCGGACAGGTGCACCCCGTCACCGATCTGCGTGAGCATGCGTCGACGCTACCCCCGCAGGCGTCAGCGTTGGCAGCCCCGAGTCGGGACCTTCGTCCCCGTGACCCACCTCACGGTTGCTCGTTGCAACCTGTACCCGCGTACCAGTCGAGGAGCCACCGTGCGTCGAGCCGTCCTGACCGCCCTGTCCGCCGTCCTCGTCCTGGCCGGGCTCGCCGCCGCACCCACCGCCACGGCTGCTGCCGCGCCGTACACCGTCACCTCGCTGTGGTTCCGCGTGACCGTCGGGGAGAAGAACGACCAGAAGTGCACCATCGTGGCCGACCAGTACCTGCCCCGCACGGCCACGGCGAGGAAGCCGGTGCCGGCCATCCTCACGACCAACGGCTTCGGCGGCTCCAAGGACGACCAGGCCGGTCTCGGACGCCTCTTCGCCTCCCGCGGCTACGCCGTCATCAGCTACTCCGGGCTCGGCTTCGGCGGCTCGGGCTGCCCGATCTCCCTCGACGACCCCGCGGTCGACGGCAAGGCCGCCAGCCAGATCATCGGCTACCTCGGCGGCGCCACCGGCACGGCCTACCTCGACGCCGGCCTCACGAAGAAGGCGCCCGCCCTGACGGTCGTGAAGCGCGACGCGAGGAACCAGCTCGGGACGGTCTCGCGGAACGACCCACGCGTGGGCATGGTCGGCATCTCCTACGGCGGTGGCATCCAGTTCGCCACCGCCGCCATCGACCCGCGCCTCGACACGATCGTCCCCGGCGCCACGTGGAACGACCTCAGCTACTCCCTCGCGCCCAACAACACCTCCCAGACCGGGGTCAGCTCGGCCACCCCCGGTGCCGCCAAGCTCGTCTGGGCGCTCGGCTTCGTCGGCAAGGGCGCTCTCGACGGCTTCACCGGAGCGCCGCAGGACCCCTCTCGCATCGCGGGCTGCCCGAACTTCGTGGCGTTCGTGTGCCCGGCCGTGGTCACCGCCGGCGTCACCGGGACGCTCGACCAGGGCACCGTGCAGGAGCTGCGCAGGCGCTCCGTGGCCAGCTACGTGAAGCAGGTGCGCATCCCCACCCTCCTGCTGCAGGGTCAGTCGGACACGCTGTTCAACCTCAACGAGGGCACCGCCACCTTCCAGGCGCTCCGGAAGCAGAAGGTGCCCACCAAGCTCGTGTGGATCAACGGTGGCCACTCCGGCCCCAACGCACCCGGCGAGATCGACTTCGACGCCCCGAGCATCTCCGGCCAGCACCTCACCGCGCGCCTCAGCGCCTGGTTCGACCACTACCTCAAGGGGCAGAAGACCGACACCGGGCCGCTGTTCTCCTACTTCCGCGACTGGGTCCCCTACACCGGCAACGCCCGTCCGGCGTACGCGACGAGCTCGACGTTCCCCATCGGCTCACGCACGCCGTTCTACCTCTCCGGCACGGCACTCACGCGCTCGAAGGGTGCCGTGGCGAAGGGGTCGCAGACCCTGCTCACGGGACCCGCCGGCGCACCCACCTCCCTCGGCACGATCGACGTCGTCGGCTCGCAGGTGCCGATCGCGCTGCCGGAGCTGGACCTGCCCGGGACGTCCGCGAGCTGGACCACCCCCGCCCTCACGGCACCGCTGACGGTCGTGGGCTCCCCCACGCTCGACCTGTCCGTCACCGCACCCACCGCGGCTCTCACACAGGCCCTCGACGCCGGCAAGGTCGTGGTCTTCGTGAAGGTCCTCGACGTGGGCCCCGACGGCAAGGGCACCGTCGTGCGCGACCTCGTCGCGCCGGTGCGGGTGCCCGACGCCGGGCAGCCGTTCACCGTGACCCTCCCCGGCATCGCGCACCGCTTCGAGAAGGGTCACGCCCTGCGCCTCGTGGTCGCCGGCGGTTCGGTCAACTACCGCGGCGGCCTCGTCTCGGCGCCGGTGACGATCACGACCGGATCGGCGAACCAGGTGCTCACGCTGCCGCTCGTCTGAGCAGGTCAGGCGCAGCCGACGGCACCGAGCGCGGCGAGTCCCACCCGGTCGCCCGGGCCCCACGCGTCCCGCGGGCTGCTCGGGTGCATGAGCTCTCCGAGGTCGTCGACGTGGTCGAGGCCGAGCACGTGGGCCAGCTCGTGCATGAGCACCCCGGTCGCGACGTCGCCACCGTTCCCGCGGCGCACCAGGTCGGGGGCGTCGAGCATGATCTCGCCGGTCACGTAGGTGCGGCGGTCGTCGCGCTCGACCCAGGTGCTGCCGCCGAGACCACCCACGCGACCCTCCAGCTCGGCGACCTCGTCGGCGTCGGTCCAGCTGATCTGCACCGGACGCCAACCCTCCCCGTCCTCGGGGTCGTCCTCATGCGCGAGCGGCGCGTCGGTGGTCGTGCCGACGACCCGCAGGTCGAGCCCGCTGGCGTCCTCCACCTCCGCCACGGCTCTCCGGAGCACCGCGTCGGCGTCGTCGGGGGCGCGTCGCTCGTTGACGACGATCCGCACGGGCGTGCACGGGTCGTAGGCCACCGGCGTCTCACCGTCGGCCTGCGTCTGCAGGAACGCGTACGACCCGCCCCCGGGAGCCGCGCGGGTCTCGCCGGACGTGGCGGAACCCCGGTCGGGGAAGACCGTGCCGGTGGACTCCGGGGCGATCACGATCCACGCCATGAGCACGCCGAGCATTCCCACCAGCACGCTCACCGCGAGGACGGCACGCGAGCGCGGGTCGCGCCGCCACGAGACGCCCTGTCCTGTCACCCGGACAGGATGACACCGCATGGCCCACGGGTCAGGGCGAGTGGTGGCGAGCGACGCTCAGCGGGACCAGCGGCACGCCGTCGGCGCCGGCGACGAAGGTGTAGCCGGAGGCCCCGGGGGAACGCTCGAGGATGCTGACGAACCAGTCACCGGGCCCCGGCGCCGCCACGGTCACCCGGTCCGGAGCAGCGTCGTGGTCGGCGTACGTGGTGACGACGCCGCCCCGGAAGTCGCGGGCGTCCTCGGGCGAGCGGTAGTAGGCCACCACGTACACGCGGTGACCGGTGGCGGCCACGTGCTCGGTCCCCTCGACGATCACCCGCCGCCGAACCGGCGCCGAGCGCGGTCCCCGGACGTGGCGGCGTCGAGCCGGCAGCGCGAGCGACATGATCCCCTCCCTCGTGAGGCCGATCCCTGGGCGGTCCCACGGATCGATGAAACCTCAACCACCCGCGTTCTGGCCAGCGATTCTCGAAGAACTGTCACGGAACCGCAATAAATGGCCCGATAGGACTACTGATTCCGCAACTTCCGGGCAAGTTCGCGCCGGATGCTCACCGCGGGGGTCGCGCGCCGAGCGCGGCGATGCACCGCTCCGCGGCCGACCGGCCGGCCTCCAGGGCCGGCACGGGGTCGTGCCGACGCACCCACACCGACAGGAACCCGGCCGCGAAGGCGTCGCCGGCTCCCGTCGTGTCCACGACCGACGTGCGGGGCGCGGTCAGCTGCTCGCGCACGGGTGCACCGTCGACGGAGCCGATGAAGGCCGCGCCCATCGAGCCGAGCGTCACCACCACCGCCCCGAAGCGACCCGCCAGGGCGTCGAGGTCGATCTGCGGCCCGCGCGCGTCGACGAGGACGCGCGCCTCGTCGATGTTGGGGAACGCGAGGTCGGCGCCGTCGACCCAGTCGAGGAACGTCGCCCCGCCGCACGCCCGCAGGAACGACACCGTGCTGGGGTCGATGCTGACCCCGGCGCCTCGTGCCCTCGCCTGCGCCACGAGCCCGAGGGCCATCGACCGGGTGCCCTCGTCGAAGAACGAGTAGCCGGTGAGGTGCAGCCAGGTCACGCCGTCCCAGGCCTCGGGCGGGACGTCGGCCGCCCCCAGCCGCGTGTTCGCACCCCTGTCGACGAACATCGTCCGCTCCCCGACCTCGTCGAGCTGCAGCAGGATGGTGGCGGTCGGCAGCTCGGGGTCGGCCGCCAGGCGGACGTCCACGCCGTGCGCCTGCAGGGCCGCCGCGTGGCGCTCGACCGCGTCGGCGCCGACCCGGCCCACGAACCGGGTCGGGACGCCGAGGCTGCCCAACCACGCCGCCACGTTGGCCGCCGAGCCACCGGGTGCCATCCGGATGGTCGCCGGCGTGTCGCTCGCCGGGGTGACCTCGGCGAGCGGCTGCACGCTGATGTCGTCGACCACGTCGCCGACGACCAGGATCGTCATCGGCTACAGCGCGGCCCAGGCCGACGCGATGTCGGCCGCCACCCTGATGTTGTTCTCGACGATCCGCAGGTTCACGGACAGGCTCTCCCCGTCGGTGAGCTCGACGATGGTCGAGAGCAGGAAGGGGGTGACCTCCTTGCCCTCGATGCCCTTCTCCTCGCAGCGGCGCAACGCCTCGGCGAGCACCCGGTCGTGCAGGTCGGGGTCGAGCTGCTCGTCGACGGGGAGCGGGTTGGCCACGACGATCGCGCTGCACAGCTCCAGCTGCTCGCGCGACTCCATGACCGCGGCGACGGCGCCGCCGTCGGGCACCGTCCAGTCCAGCGGCTCGCCGGACGACCGCAGCCAGAAGCTCGGGAACTCCTGCGTGCCGTAGCCGAGCACCGTGATGCCGAGGGACTCCATGCGCTCCAGCGTCGCGCCGATGTCGAGGACCGACTTCACGCCCGCGGAGACGACCGTGATCGGCACCTCCGAGAGCGCCTTCAGGTCGTTGGACTCGTCGAAGGTGCTGCCCGCTCCTCGGTGCACCCCTCCCAGGCCGCCGGTGGCGAAGACCCGGATGCCCGCGTGGTCGGCGATGAACGACGTGGCCGCCACCGTCGTGGCACCGCTGCCACCGCGAGCCAGCACCACGGGCAGGTCGCGCATGCTCAGCTTGGCGACGTCCTCGGACGCGACCCGCTCCAGCTCGGCGTCGGTCAGCCCGGCCTTCAGCTGGCCGTCGAGCACCGCGATCGTGGCCGGGACCACGCCGCGATCGCGCAGCATCTGCTCGAAGTGCCGCGCGGCCACGAGGTTGTCGGGGCGGGGCAGGCCGTGGGAGATGATCGTCGACTCCAGGGCCACGACCGGACGCCCGGCCGACAGTGCCTCGGAGACCTCGGTGCTGATCGAGAGGGGTAGGGACATGGGGGATCGCCCTCGGCTCTAGATGCGTGTCTGGTGGAAGTTGGCGTGGGACCGCGACGCCGTCGGTCCGCGCTGCCCCTGGTAGCGGGACCCGTACTTGGCCGATCCGTACGGGTTCTCGGCCGCCGAGGACAGCCGGAAGAAGCAGAGCTGGCCGATCTTCATGCCCGGGTAGAGCTTGATCGGCAGCGTGGCGACGTTGGCCAGCTCGAGCGTCACGTGGCCCGAGAAGCCGGGGTCGATGAAGCCCGCCGTGGAGTGGGTCAGCAGGCCGAGCCGACCGAGCGACGACTTGCCCTCGAGGCGGGCCGCGACGTCGTCGGGCAGCGTCACGAGCTCGTAGGTGGACCCGAGGACGAACTCGCCCGGGTGCAGCACGAACGTCTCGTCGCCCTCGACCTCGACGGGGCGCGTGAGGTCGGACTGGTCGGCTGCCGGGTCGATGTGCGGGTACTTGTGGTTGTCGAACACCCGGAAGAACTTGTCGAGCCGCACGTCGATGCTCGACGGCTGGATCATCGAGCGCTCGAGCGGGTCCAGACCCACGCGTCCCGCATCGATCTCGGCCAGGATGTCGCGGTCGCTCAGCAGCACGGCAGCAACGTAACCCATCGCGGGAGCGCGAGCGACCAAGGCGCCCGGTCCCGGACGGGGCGGGGCGACGAGCGGCGTCGTCAGGACGCGAGGGGTCGTTGGAGCTCGGCGACCCAGCGGCCGTCGGCAGACAGCGTGCGGGTGTGCTGCAGGTGCGCCCGCTGGGCGAGCCAGGGGACCGCGTCCAGACCGACCACGGCCCACGGGAACGGCTCTCCGAGGGTGCCGTCGACGCGCAGGCGGCGCGACTCCTGCAGGATCGCCCCGTGCTCCTCGACCTCGACCAGCACGGTGCCGCCCGGCACGACGAGCTCTCCGACGCGGCGCAGCAGACGGTCGGGACGGCCGCCGATGCCGATGTTGCCGTCGGCCAGCAGCGCGTGCTGCCAGCCGCCCTCCCCGGGCAGCCGCTCGAACAGGTCGCGCCGCAGCACGAGGGAGCCCCGGGCGCGGGCCAGCCCGATCGCCGAGCGCGAGCTGTCGACCCCGAGCGCGTCGAGGCCCCGCGCCAGCAACGCCTGCACGAGCCGACCCGGACCGCAGCCCAGGTCGAGCGTGGGTCCGACGCACGGGTCCACGAACAGCGTCAGGTCGGCAGCGTCGGCGTCGGCGGCCCAGCGGTGGACCGCCAGACGCTCCTCGGCGCCGTGGTCGTCGACGAAGTGCGAGTCACCGGACGTGAAGACCGGGTCGAACAGCGAGTCGTCGAGCGTCATGCCACCGCCTCCGCGCATCGGGCGACGGCCGCGGCGAACCGCGAGCCGGGCACGTCGGCGGCGACGCGCTGGGCGTCGGGCCACTCGTCGACGTCGAGCAGGGGGCGGAGCAGGTGCACGTCGCCGCCCAGCGCCTCGACCGTCCGGGTGCCCGTGTCGCCGCGCGACATCGGCACCGCACGCAGCGCGTCGGCGTGCGTGGGATCAGGCAGCCCGAGGAGCCACCAGCCACCGTCCTCGGCCGGGCCCAGCACCTGCGTGCCGTCGCGGACGAGCTCGCCCGCTGTGACCAGGTCGTCGGAGGTGACCTGGGGGGTGTCCATGCCGATCTGCACGGTGCCCCACGCGGGACCGGACGCCGACAGCACGCCGCCGGCGTCGACGTGGGCGTGCGCCAGGCGGGCACCGAAGTCGTCGCCGCGCTGGGGCACCACGGTCACCCGGGCCAGTGCGTCCTGGACGGCACGCGACCGTGCGGCCTGCTCGAGGTCGCCGGTCATCGCGACCACGACCGGCCAGCCGGTCACGTCGTGGGCGGACGAGACGGCGTCGAGGGTGTCGAGCAGTGCGGCGGCGGCCACGTCGGCGGCCCGCTGCGGGCCGGCCACGCGACCGAGCCGCGTCTTGGCCAGACCCGGCACGGGCGCCTTGGCCACGACGAGCAGCACGGGGACGATCGTTCCGCTGTTCATCGCAGCACCTTCGCGAAGTCCTGCACCACGCGCGCGGTGCCCTTGACGGAGCCCGAGACCTTCGAGCGGGTCCCGGCGGCGCGCGGGCGGTAGTCGATGTCGAGCTCACGGACGGTCCAGCCGGCGCGCGAGGCCTTGACCATCAGCTCGAGCGGGTACCCGAAGCGTCGGTCGCGCACGTCGAGGTCGAGCAGGTCCTGGCGGCGGCACACCCGCATGGGCGCGAGGTCGTGGATGCCGAAGCCACTGGATCGGCGGATCCACGTGGCCAGGGCCAGCGTGCCGGCACGGGCGTGCCACGGCCACACGCCGCGGGCGACGGGCCGACGTCGGCCCACCGCCATCGTCACGCCGCCGTCACGCACGGCGTCGAGCATGGGGAGCAGGTCGACGAGCCGCATGGAGTCGTCGCCGTCGATCACGCCGACGTACTCGGCGGTGGCGGCCTCGATGCCCGCGTGGACAGCGGCCCCGTACCCGGGTCGGGGCTCGTGCACGACGCGCGCGCCGAGCTCGCGAGCCACGTCGGCGGTTCCGTCGGTCGAGCCGTTGTCGACCACGATCGGGCGGAGCCCGGCGGGGAGGTCACGCAGCACGAGGGGCAGCGCCGCGGCCTCGTCACGGCACGGGATCACGACGTCGCACGCCCCGAGGTGATCCTGCATCCCCCGAACCTAAGCCGCGCAGGGCCCGCTCGCACGTCAAGGGGTCCTGCGACAGGCGCTCGACCACGTTCCCCCGGGACGGCCATGCGTCCCCTGGGTTCGCCGGATAGCGTGGCGCCATGCTGGCCCGCCCCCGCACGGCCGTGCTCTCGGCACTGGTCGGCCTCGTGCTGGTGATCGCCGCGATGGCGGTCCCGGCCGTCCTCTCCGACGACGTGCGCGTGCACTGGCCCCCGCTCCACGCCTTCTGGGGCCCGCGGTTCGATCCCGTCCTCCTGGTCGCCGTCGCGACGGCCGTGCTGCTCTGGTCGGCGCTGCCCCGGGCGTGCCGCGATCTCCCGTGGCGCGTCGTCGTGGTGCTCGCGACCGTCTCGTCGTGGCTCTGGACGTGCGCGCTCGGGCTCAGCGACGGGCGCTACGGCTTCAGCCGCGTATACGGACGCAAGAGCGAGTACCTGCACGACGCGACGGAGGTCCGCGACGTCCCCGCCGCGCTGCACGACTTCGTCGAGCGCATCCCGTCGGCCGCGGTCGACAACTGGCACACGCACGTGGCCGGTCATCCTCCGGGAGCGCTGCTGTCGTTCGTCGCGCTCGACCGCGTCGGGATCGACGACCCCTTCTGGGTCGCCATGGTCGTCGTGACGATCGGCGCCACGTCGGTGGCGGCGGTGCTGCTGACCCTCGACCTGCTCGGCAGCCGCGACCTGGCCAGGCGCGCTGCTCCCTGGCTCGCCCTGGCGCCGCTGGTCGTGTGGGCGGGGGTCAGCGCCGACTACTACTTCGCCGCGGTGGCGGCCTGGGGCCTGTACCTGCTCGCCCGGGCCGCGGTCGCGGTCGGACCCCGGTCGTGGGCGCTCGGCGTCGGGGCGGGGCTGCTGCTCGGGTGGTGCGTGTTCCTGTCGTACGGGCTCGTGCTGCTCGGCATCCTCGCCCTGGCCGTCCTCTGGCTGGCGCACGGCCGCGACGCTGAGCGACCGGGTGCGGGCTGGCGGGTGCTGCCGTGGGCCGTCGGCGGGGCCCTGGTGGTGACGGCGACCTTCTCGGCGTACGGGTTCCACTGGTGGGAGGCCTACCCGGTGCTGCGCGAGCGCTACTACGAGGGCATCGCGTCCGAGCGCGCCTACGGCTACTGGGTCTGGGCCAACATCGCGGCCTGGACCTTCACCGCAGGTCTCGCCGTGTGGGCCGCGTTCCCTGCCGCCGCCGACGCCGCTCGCCGTCGCGTCCCGCTCGCCGTGCTGGCCGGCGCGGGCGTGGCCACGATCGTCGCGGCCACCCTGTCGGGCATGAGCAAGGCCGAGGTCGAGCGCATCTGGCTGCCGTTCACGATCTGGGTCGTCGCGATCCCCGCCCTCCTGCCGGACCGCTGGCAGCGCCCTCTCCTCGCCTCCCAGCTCGTCCTCGGCCTCCTCGCCCAGACCCTGCTCATCACCCGCTGGTGACGGCCGAGCCGGCCCTCGTCTCGGACCGTTGCGGGGCGGTTCGGAGCCCGCGGACGCCCCGCAGGTGTCCGAATCGGGGGGCGTAGACCCTCAGCGGCGACGGAGCGGGTCGGTGGCCAGGCGGGCGATGCCGTCCTCGGGCGCGATCTCGGCGCGGAAGCCGAGACCCTCGGCGGCCTTGTCGGGCGAGGCGAGCACGTGCCGGACGTCGAAGACCCGCGCGTCGCCCGTCACCTCCGGCTCGGGTCCGTCGACGGCGCGCGACAGCACCTGCGCCATCTCGCCGATCGTGAACGGTCGCCCCGACGCCACGTTGTAGGCCGTCACGCCCACCGGGTGCTGCGCCACCTGCTCCACGGCCAGCGCGTTGGCCAGCGCCACGTCGTCGACGTGCACGAAGTCGCGCACCTGGGCGCCGTCCTCGAAGACGCGCGGCGCCTCGCCCCGCTCGAGCGCCGACCGGAAGATCGCGGCCACGCCCGAGTAGGGGGTGTCCGCGGGCATCCCCGGCCCGTACACGTTGTGGTACCGCAGGGCGACGGCGTGACCGGACTGCAGCGTGCACCACGCGTCGGCGAAGTACTCCTGCGCGATCTTGGACGCCGCGTACGACGTGCGCGGTCGGATGGGCGCGTCCTCGGTGACCCGGCGCCACGTCACGTCACCACCGCACACGGGGCAGCGCGGGTCGAAGCGGCCGGCCGCCAGGTCGTCCTCGCGGCGCACCGCGGGCGGCACGTCGCCGTGGTCGGGGCAGTCGTAGCGACCGTCGCCGTAGACGACCATCGACGAGGCGAGCACGAGGTCCTGGACCCCTGCGCGGGCCATGGCGGCGAGCAGGCGTGCCGTGCCGAGGTCGTTGTGCTCGGCGTAGCCGGGCAGGTCCTGGGCGTCCACGCCGTTGCCGACCATGGCCGCCTGGTGGCACACGACGTCGACGTCGGCCAGGACGTCGTCGAGGTCGTCGGTGCGCAGGTCGAGCAGGTGCACGTCGGCGGGCGCGTCGTCCCGGGCGTTCGGTCCGTGCGCCATCGGCAGGTACGCGTCGAGCGCGACGACGTCGTGGCCGCGCTCGTCCAGCCGCAGCGCGATCCGCGACCCGATGAACCCGGCCGCACCGGTCAGCAGGACCTTCACGGCAGCTCGAAGGGCAGGGTCATGCCGTCCACGGCCGATGCACAGGCGCAGTCACGCTCGCCGATCGAGCCGACGACCCCGGCCAGCGTCGACTTGAGGGTGTCGGTGTGCTCCCGGAACACCTGGAACACCGCCTCCATGCTCACGGAGTCGCTGGCGTCGACCCCGGCGTCGTGGTCGGTGACCAGTGCCACGGTGGCGTAGCAGAGCGCCAGCTCGCGAGCCAGGATCGCCTCGGGGTGGCCGGTCATGTTGATGACGGCCCAGCCGTTCTCGGCGTACCAGCGCGACTCGGCGCGCGTGGAGAACCGCGGGCCCTCGATGACGACCATGGCGCCGCCGTCGGTCGGGTCGTGGTCGGCGAGACCCTCGAGCAGGTGGCCACGCAGGCGGTCGCAGTAGGGGTCGGCGAAGGAGACGTGCACCGCGCCGGTGTCGTAGTACGTCTGGGTGCGCGCGGTCGTGCGGTCGACCAGCTGGTCGGGGACCACGAAGCTGCCCGGACCCAGCTCGGGTCGCAGACCGCCCACGGCGCAGGGGGCGAGCACCTGGCGGACGCCCAGCGAACGCAGCGCCCAGAGGTTCGCTCGGTACGGGACCTGGTGGGCGGGGAAGCGGTGGTCGGCACCGTGCCGCGGCAGGAAGGCGACCGTCCGGTCCCCCACCTGGCCGACCGAGATCGGCGCCGACGGCGCGCCGTAGGGGGTGTCGACCTCGACCTGCTCGGGGTCGTCGAGGAAGGTGTAGAAGCCGGAACCGCCGATGACGGCGACGTCGGGTGTGGTCATGACCCCACCCTCCCAGCGCGCGGCGGCGCACGCACGCGGTGGGGTCGAGGAGGGGTCGTCGGACCCTCGCGGGTCGCGCCGGACCGGACTACCGTGGCGACATGTCAGAGACTCCCGGCCCCGAGAACTCGTCGATCGACGTCACGGTCAAGCCCTCGGGCGCGGGGTGCGTGGAGTGCCTCGCGGAGCCCGACGGGTGGTGGGTGCACCTGCGGCGCTGCGCGCAGTGCGGCCACGTGGGCTGCTGCGACAGCTCCCCCGCCCAGCACGCCACGGCGCACTTCCGCGAGTCCGGGCACCCGATCGTGCAGAGCTTCGAGCCCGGTGAGGACTGGTTCTGGGACTACGCCTCCGAGACCGCCGCGAGAGGTCCCCGGCTGGCCGACCCGCAGTCGCACCCGGGCGACCAGACCGCACCCGGTCCGGCCGACCGCGTGCCCGACGACTGGCGCGACCGGATCCACTGACCCCGGCGGGCTGTCGTCTCAGCGCGTCCCGACGCCGCCGATGCTCAGCACCTCGACCGCAGGTGCTCCGCAGCACCCGCCGTCCGTGGCCGTCTCGTCGTCGAACGTGCCCGCGCCCCCGCACACCCCGGTGTCCGGGAGCGTCAGCTCGACGCGCGCCGCCGCCTCGTGGTCGCCGGCGAGGGCCGCCGCGACCGACCGGGTCTGCTCGAAGCCGGTGAGCGCGAGGAACGACGTGGCGCGTCCGTAGGACTTCATGCCGACCGGGTAGTACCCGACCTCGGGCTGGGCCAGCTCGGCCACGCCGTGCGGGTAGACGGTGCCGCACGAGTGCTCGTTGGGGTCGATGAGCGGGGCGAGGGCGCGCGGTGCCTGCAGCACGGGGTCGAGGTCGAGGCGCAGCTCGTCGGTCCACCCGAGGTCGGGGCGGAACCCGGTGAGGGCGAGGACCTCGTCGACCCCCTCGACGACCTGACCGTCGAACGAGACGAGGTCGAGGCGGTCGTCGTCGCGTCGCCGGACCTCGGCGGTGCGGAAGCCGGTGCGGGTCGTGACGGGGCCACGGTCGACGGCGGCCCGGGCCAGCTGCCCGAGGGCGCCGCGCTGGGGCAGCTCGTCCTGGCCCGACCCGGCGAAGGCCGCACCCACGCGGCTGCGGCGCACGAGCCAGGTGATTGTCGTGCCGGGCTCGCTCTCGGCCAGTGCCGTGAGCGCCAGCAGGGCGCCCTTCGCGGAGGCTCCGGTACCGGCGACCACCACGTGCCTCCCGGCGAACCGGGAGCGCTGGACCGCCTGGTCGAGGTCGGGCACCCGGTAGCCGATGCGGTCGGCGCTCTCGCGCTCGCCGAGAGCGACCACGCCGTCGCCGCCCAGTGGGTTCGGCGTGCCCCAGGTCCCCGTGGCGTCGACGACGGCTCGGGCCGCCAGGTGCTCGGTGCCGGCGGAGGTGCGCAGGTGGAGGGTGAACGCCGACCGGTCCCGGCCCGAGCTGACGAGGCGGTCGCGACCGTGGCGGGCGACGGCCGTGACCCGGGTCCCGTAGCGCACGGCCGGAGCGAGCACCTCGGCCAGCGGGCGGAGGTAGTCGTCCACCCAGCGGGCGCCCGTCGGGTAGCGGTCGGGATGCGGCGGCTCCCAGCCCTGCTCGAGCAGGAGCTCCCGGGCGACCGGGTCGACCAGCTCGCGCCAGGGCGAGAACAGCCGCACGTGGCCCCACTCGGCGACCGCGGCCCCGGGGCCCTCGCCGGCCTCGAGCACGAGGTGCGCCACGCCACGACTCCTGAGGTGCGCCGCGGCGGCCAGGCCGATGGGCCCCGCTCCCACGACGACGACGGGCAGGTCGGCCGGGCCGGGGCTGATCGACGTGGCACTGGACGACGTGGGGCTCATGCGGACTCCTCGGTCAGGACATCGACGACTATCGATGTGTTGAGCCTAGCCCTCCATCGATGGATGTCAATGGATGGTCAGGAGAGCGAGGCGATCAGCGTCTCGACCCGGCCGCGGATCTCGTCGCGGATGGGTCGCACGGCGTCGATGCCCTGGCCGGCGGGGTCCTCGAGCACCCAGTCCTCGTAGCGCTTGCCCGGGAAGTAGGGGCACTCGTCGCCGCAGCCCATCGTGATGACGACGTCGGAGGCCTCGACGGCCGAGTCGGTCAGCTTCTTCGGCTGCTCGCCCGCGATGTCGATGCCGACCTCGGCCATAGCCTGCACGGCCACCGGGTTGATCGCGTCGCCGGGCATGGAGCCGGCCGACAGCACGTCGATGCGGTCACCGGCGAGATGGTTCAGGAAGCCGGCAGCCATCTGGGAGCGTCCGGCGTTGTGCACGCAGACGAACAGGACGCTGGGACGGGCGGAAGGGTTCACGAGGTCTCCTGGGTGGCGAAGAAGCGGCGCGCCCAGAGGGCGACGTAGACGAGGCCGACGAGCACCGGGACCTCGATGAGGGGACCGACGACACCGGCGAGGGCCTGGCCCGACGTGACCCCGAAGGTGCCGATGGCCACGGCGATCGCGAGCTCGAAGTTGTTGCCGGCTGCAGTGAAGGCGAGGGTCGCGGTCTTGGCGTAGCCGAGGCGCAGCGCGTGGCCCAGCACCATGCCGAGGGCGAAGGTGATCGCGAAGTACGCCAGCAGCGGCAGGGCGATGCGCACGACGTCGAGCGGACGGCTCGTGATGGCGTCGCCCTGGAGGGCGAACAGCACGACGATCGTGAACAGCAGGCCGTAGAGCGCCCAGGGGCCGATCCGCGGCAGGAAGGTCGACTCGTACCAGTCGCGGCCCTTCGTCCGTTCGCCGATCGTGCGGGTGGCCCAGCCCGCGACGAGCGGGATGCCGAGGAAGACGAGCACGCTGACGGTGATCGACCAGATGGAGAACTCCGCCGACGTGGTCTCGAGGCCGAGCCATCCCGGCAGCGTCTGCAGGTAGAACCAGCCGAGGGCGGCGAAGGCGAACACCTGGAAGACGGAGTTGACCGCGACCAGCACGGCCGCCGCCTCGCGGTCGCCGCAGGCCAGGTCGTTCCAGATCAGCACCATCGCGATGCACCGGGCGAGGCCGACGATGATGAGGCCCGTCCGGAACTCGGGCAGGTCGGGGAGCATCAGCCACGCGAGGGCGAACATGAGGGCCGGGCCGACGAGCCAGTTGAGGACGAGGGAGGCCAGCAGGAGCCGCTTGTCGCCGGTCACGCGCGACGTCTCGTCGTAGCGGACCTTCGCCAGCACCGGGTACATCATCACGAGCAGGCCGATCGCGATTGGCAGCGAGACCGAGCCGATCGAGACCGACTCGAGGGCCTCGTCGAGACCGTCGATCGTGCGGCCGAGCACCAGGCCGACGACCATCGCCAGGACGATCCACACCGGCAGGAAGCGGTCGAGCCTCGACAGCCTCGCGATCACGTCCTCGTCGGTCGACGCGTTCTCCATCGCCGTGCGGTCCACTCGTTGCTCCTCGGGTCGCCGTCCGACGCAGGCGAACTGCATCGACGTCGGTCTATGTACAGCTCACCGTAGCGGTCGATCCGCGGCCTTGTCAGGCTCGGGGCGGACCACGGCGGTGAACATCGGGTGAACGCGCCCGGGGGTCCGCTCGGGCCGGCCCGGGGTCACCGTGACTGGGGCATACTCGCCTCATGGCCCAGACCGTCCCCGCGCCGCCGAGCGGCTGTGGAACGCCGCTGACGTCGGCACCCATCGAGCGTGACGAGGCCGTCGAGCTGGCCCGCACGTTCAAGGCGCTCGGCGACCCGACGCGGGTGCGACTGCTGTCGCTCGTGGCCGCGCACGAGGGCGGCGAGGCCTGCGTCTGCGACATCACCGAGCCGGTCGGGCTGAGCCAGCCCACCGTCTCGCACCACCTCAAGGTGCTGGTGGAGGCGGGCCTGCTGGCGCGCGAGCAGCGCGGCACGTGGGCCTACTACTCGCTCGTGCCGGGTGCGCTCGCGCGCGTGGCCGGCGTGCTCGCCGACGCCGACGTCGACGCGACCGTCTGACCCGCTTCCCCCGTGCAGCGCTCGGAGATCACGCTGGTCCCCCTGACGGAGCGCCACTGGCCGCAGGTCGAGAGGATCTACGCCGAGGGCATCGCCGCGGGCAGCGCGACGTTCGAGACCGAGCCGCCGTCGTGGCGGGACTTCGACGCCTCCCGCCTGCCCGGCCATCGGCACGTGGCCCTGCGCGGCGACGGTGACGTGGTGGGTTGGGTCGCCTGCTCCCCCGTCTCCACCCGCGCCGTCTACGCCGGCGTGGTGGAGCACTCGGTGTACGTCGCCGCGTCGGCGCGGGGCCTCGGCGTCGGCGGCCTGCTGCTCGGCGCCCTCGTCACCTCGACCGAGGTGGCCGGCATCTGGACCATCCAGTCCAACGTGTTCCCCGAGAACGAGGCGAGCCTCCGGCTGCACGCCGCCCACGGCTTCCGCGTCGTCGGCACCCGCGAACGCATCGGCCGGGCTACGGTCGGCCCCCACGCGGGACGGTGGCGCGACACGGTGCTGGTCGAGCGGCGGAGCGGCCTGGTCGCCGGCTGACTGTTCGACAGGGATCGCTGCGTGATGCCGATGACGGGCTCCCTCGAGAGGCGCCTTCGGCGCGGAGGGGGGCCCAACTCGATTCCCGTCAACGGGCGAGGCGCCTTCGGCGCAGAGAGGGGTTTTCGCACTTTGACACTAGGGCCTGGAACCACGGGCAGAACGCGGATCTATTCGCGAAGCGTTAAAGCCGCTTGCACCCATCAGGGAAAAATTCAGCACCCCTGCACCCCACGCTCAGTCGCAGTCCTCGCACCCGATGTTGGCCAGTACCGGCATGCCGTGCACCGGGCACGCCGCCGGCTCCCTCCTGGCCGGCTTCTTCGACCCAGCTCGGTGCTTGATGGTGGAAAGGTCGATGCCCTCCCAGTTCGGGTCGGCCAGGACCTCGGGCCCGAGCCCACGGGCGAACGTGATGTAGCCGGGGTGGAGCGACATGACCTTCTTGCCCGCGGCGTTCTCGCAGCCGATGTAGCCACCACTGTCCGGCCGGTAGTACGTCACCGTCTCGAGCCGATCCAGGTGCTCCTCGATGATCTGCCGGTCGGCGTAGGACCACTCCGGGTTCCACGCCACAGCCTGTGCGCGGGTCCGCTCACGCCTGGGCATGGCGCACCTCGCTCCACCGACTGGCGGTCTCGGTGGTCGCCATCCAGGAGACCTCACCCGGGTGGTTGGGCATGCTCTTGGCGCTGAGCGGCCAGGACAGGTCGCCGTCCGCCTCCCGCGGAACGTCGGCGAAGTGCGCCTTCAGGTGCCGGCTGATCTTGCGGGGCGCGTCTCGCCACTCGGTGATGCTCATGCCGGACAGCTCGGCGACCTTCGACGTAGGCAGGTAGGTGCCGGGCTGGTCGCAGCACACGTCCAACGCCTTGGCCCACCGCTGACCGGTTGCGGTCGAGCTCGACGCGAGACGAGCGAGCTGCTCGACGCTCCACGGCTCGGTCGCATCGGTGCCGGGGGAGTCCGTCGACGTGGGACGGGCCTCGGCGATCTCGTAGACGTTCTCGAGCCCGCTGCCGTCGCGCCCTGCCTCCAACTCGGCGAGCAGTGCGGTGACCTTCTCGAGGTCCTCCAACCGCACCAGAACCGGAATCCACTGGGTCATCTTCATCATCCTCCGTAGGTTTGGATCGCGTAAACACACAGTAGCCCCTTTGTGGTCCATTGTCTACCCGACTGCCTGGACTACTATGGAAGGCGGTCTGGGTGCCAGCGGACGGCGACACGAGCAGCACGGCAACCACTGCCCACGGTCATTACCGTGAGCGGTGGTTATTGCTGCGGAGAGTGTTCAGGCAGCTTGGCCGTCTGACCCGCGTCCGTCGCAGCGGATCTCGTCATCTTCGGCGCTGGCGCGCTTCGCCAGCTCTCGAGAATCCGAATGGTGCCGGTTCGAGTCGAGCGAACTGTCGCAGGAGCCTCAAGAGGTCGAGCGGCTAACGACGAAGCCCGAGCCGACAGCACCTGATACGACACGAACTACAAATGGCAACGGACCGGCGAAGTCGCGGTCCGTGGTCTTGGAAGCGAGAGAGTTGTTCTGCCAAGGCTTGGAACCGATTGCTATTCGCTGATCAGCGCGACCAAGTCGTCATTGGCCAGCTCCCTCGTGGGGTCCGCTCGGTCTTCGATGAAGGCGAGCCCCTCGCCGAGGAGAAGATCCTTCGGGTCGCGCTGGTCGTTGGGGTCGCTCCAAGTGAACGCGGGCGCCACGCGTCCGTGCTTGGCGAGGATGCGGTGAGCATTGGTGCACTGCAGACATTTGGTGATGTGTCCGCCCAGCGGCTGCGCGGCTGTTCCGACTGCGTCGGCCAGGCTTCCGTAGGTGGTCCAGCTGCCGGCCGGCAACGCTTCCAAGATGGCGTGCAGGGCAGTCCAGTCGAATCGACCCTCTTGGGTCGTCGTGTCGCCTCGGAACTCGGCGCGGACGTCGGAGAGCTTCCGTCCGTCGTCGAGACGCCAGAAGAACCATCCGTTCACCGCCCTGCCGAGGACTTCCTTGCCGGCGCCCGACGGGGTCTCGAACCTTCGGCCCTTCACCTCGAGTGTTCCGTCTGGGACCACGACGGCCGTGTGGAGTTCGTGCTCGCTAGGACGGGGGGTAAGCACGGTGCCGGGCTGGAGCAGACCGGCACGAACGAGGTCCTTGATCTCCACTCCCTCTTGCGTCTTGGCCTGGGGGTCAACGATGTCGCCCTCGTGTCCGGCGGGCACCGGCCACACCTGGAGCAGGATGTCGACGACGCTCTCCGTTCGGAGGTCGATCTGATCCTCATCCCAGTCGTCCCCACCGACCTCGGCCAGGAGTCGACTGTTCATGAGCAGGGTGTCGTGCTGCGCCAGCGCTGCCCTCTTGGTGGGCCATGCGCCGTTGGAGACCTTGGAGTTCAGCGAGGAGGTCAGGAGCGTGAGGTTGCCGAGGCGATGGACGTGGTTGCCGCGTTCCTGCTCGGCCTCCAGGCTCTCGACGGCCCAGTTGTCGGACCACTTCTGCGGCAGGATGTGCTCGATCGGGTATCCGCGGCGAGGGACACGTGGCTGGTTCGTCGTTGCCCGATGGTGGTCCTCGACGGCCTCGAGCAGCATCCGGAGCCGGCCGCGCTTGAAACGTCGGTAGGTCTGTTCGGTGCGAAGGGCGACCCTGATCTCCTCATCCCCTGGCCAGTAGGTGCTGGAGACGTTCAGTCGGGTCAGGTGGGCGCGGACGCGGTCGGCCAGCTCGCTCGCTGGCGCGTCTCGGTGTACGCGGATCACGTCCGCCACGATGCGGCCGAGGTCGCTCGTGGTGAGACGCAGGAGTTGACGGCGGACCAGCCAGCTTTCGGCCGAGGAGACCACGTCGTCGATGACGTGGGGCGGGATGGCGCGTCCGGGCTCGTGCAACCAGATGAGCAGGGGCTTGAGCAGCTCCACCTCCGAGGACTTCATCCGGTAGATCGACAGCTCGACGCGGGTGAGCTGCTTGTCGGGATCTTCGGCGGCACGCGTCCAGGCCTCGTAGAGGGCTGCTTGTTCCTTGAGGATGGGAAGCAGGTCCGTGACCTTGCGGCCGCTCTCGCGCTCGACGTAGTGCTTGAAGCGGGTGAATGTCGACTTCGGGCTGATCTCCTCGCCCACCCGCGATGCCAACCACTGGTTGAAGAACAAGGAGCTGCGGCTGATGGCGTAGCGCCCAACGCTGACTTCGCCCTCCCAGAACTTCGTGTCGAAGGACCACTGCTCGGCGTACACCTTCTTGGTGTCCGCGCCCTCGGCAGCGAGCTTCTGGAAGACGAAGTTCTTGATGAGGTCGGCTGCGGTCAGAGGCGTGCCTCGGGCGTTGAGGGTTTCGAAGATCTCCTGGGAGTTCTCGTTGACGCCGAGGTTGATGGCCACCAGCTGGAGCCCGCGGGTCAGGACGTCGACCAGCGTGCTGGCCCGAAGCACGAACTCGGGTTCGGCGGCATCACCCAGCCACTCCTGGACCGCGCTGGCGAAGTACTCGTGGGCCCGTGCGATGAGTGACCCGGCGTGACGCAGCTCGGGGTGCACGACCGGCGGGTCGGCCTGCATCACCTCGTCGAACGCGGCCTGGTCACGGTTGGTGTGACGGATCTTGAGCCGTACACCTTCGGTCACGTAGATGGCCTGGTTGTGAGTGAGCACGTCGAGCTGTGCGGCGAGGGCTTGGCTTCCGGAGGCGTCGAGGACGGCGGCGGCGGCATCCATGAGCAGCTGCAGTGTGGTCAGCCGCTGCTGGCCGTCGATGATGTTGTGCGCCTGCAGTGCTCCAGCCACAGGCTCCTGGGCCTGGATGACCACCGCACCGAGGAAGTGGGTCGGGGTGGAGTAGCGGTCCGCGAGCCGGGATTCCGTCAGGCGGCGGACGTCTTGCCAGAGGGGCGCCCACTGCTCTTCCTTGTCCCACACGTACGGGCGCTGGAACGGTGGTACGACCAGGTGCTGGGGCTGCAGGAAGATGTCTTGCGGCGTCCTGACGTGGGTGTCCATGACGCCATCCTGCCTTGCCACTAGGACACCGTCGGACGATGAGAGCGCTCGAACCTCGCTGCGGACCTGGCCCGTGGGACCATCGGCGGGAGCCGGACTCGGGACGAAGGGGGCAGGGTGGACATCGGACAGATGACCTCGTACGACCAGGCGGCTTGGCGGGAGTCCATGAAGATCCTGCATGCTCCGCCGCGTCAGATCATTCCTGCCGCCATCAGGGGACGCACTGCGGCCACGACTGCGCTCGTAAGCCGCAAGGCGAGCGAGCTTCCTGGAGCAGATGGAGTCAAGGAGACGGTCGACGCCGTGTTCCACGGAACGCTCAACGTGACCTTCCTGCCGGCGCTGCAGAGTGCCAGTGCAACGAGAACGGTGGCCAAGTACGCGAAGCGGCACCCGGAGGTCCGGAGCCTCGAAGACGTCCAAGGTCTGCCGCTGAGGACCCGAGACCAGATGGTGCCGGCGAAGGCCGGCTACACCCTCGCGTCGGCCGGCCAAGGTGGTGCCACCGCGATCGCGGTGACCGGCGCCGAAGTCGCCACGACCGTGAGCGGAGGCGTCGCGGGAGGCGTCGTGATCGCGGCCGTGGCCGCCGACGCCGTGTCCTCGCTCGCCATGATGGGCCGAACGGTCGGAGTGATCGCCAGTCGGTACGGCTACGACCCGCGTATCCCTGAGGAAGAGCTCTTCGCCATGGGCGTCCTCTCGGTCGGGCTGGCCGGCACCGTGGGAGCCAAGACACAAGCCCTCGCCAGCCTCTCGCGTCTCTCCCAGCGCATGATGCGTCGAGCCACGTGGAAGGAGCTCCAGTCGCACGTTCTGGTGAAGGTCACCGACAAGGTCTACCGCCAGCTCGGTCTGCGGCTCACCCACCGCAAGCTCGCGCAGACCATCCCGGTCGTAGGCGTGGCCATCAACGCTTCGCTGAGCGCCCAGATCACCGAAGCCACCTTCCGCCGAGCGCAGGCCGTCTATCGTCTCCGGGCTCTGAGCGAGACCTACGGGATCGATCCAACGGAATGGATGAAAGCCCCCGCACCCCACGGTGCGGCTGCGCCCGTCGACGACAGCAACACTGTTGATGTCCTGGAAGTCCTTGAGGCTGAGCTGGTCGAGGAGAGCGAGACCGGGCGCCACGACGTCTGACGACTGAGTTCGACGGCTCACGAACAGAACGGGTGGGGTGAGCTTCTGCTCACCCCACCCGCGATTACGTGTCTCAGGCCGCGTACGGCGGCTCCAGGTTGATCTGCGCCTCGGCCGCGATGGCCTCGCAGAGGCTGCAGCCGAACGTCAGCATGCCCACAGGGTGCTCGTAGGAGCACTCCTCCAGCGCCCAGAGGGCGAACTGCTGCTCGTAGACGACCGGGAACTCGTCCTGGATCGTCTGCTCGAGCTGGAGCTGCAATGCCCACAGCGCTGCGGCGTCCTCGAGTGCGTGCGACCGGTGCTCGGCCGTCGCGATGGCGATGCTGCGCCGCGTCATCAGCAGGGTGTCCCTGCGTCGGCGGGCCTTCGCGTCGCTCAACCTGACGACCCCGGCGAGGCCGTCCCGACTCTCCTTGTTTGTGATCATCTGTGCCCTCCAGGGGCGTGAGGCGCTGTCCCGGACCTGGATGTCCCGGACCGTGCGCGGAGTGCCGGAGCACTCGTGCACGCACCGTGGGAGCGACTTCTTGGTCCACAACATCGCCCGTGCGCGATTGGCGCCCGCGGGTCGTCGGCCAACGGTCAGGGAACGAAAGCCGCGATGACGTGCCGGCCAACCCGGCCGGTGTGTAGCGGCACAACCGAAAGGGACACCCCATGACCAACCGACACATCCTCTTCGTCTACCCGGACCACTCCGGGTCCCGCGTCCTCGCCTTCGTGAGCCACTTCAGGTGGCACGCGGCCATCGCGTCGACCATGGACCTGGCTGCCGTGGCTGAAACGGCACGCGCCGTGCACTGCGAGAGGGAGATCGGCGAGGCCGGGAAGATGTTGCGAGTTCTCGCGCCCGGCCACACCAAGGTTCTCGTCCGGCTGTGGAGGTCGCCGGTCCTGGGTGACGACAACACACCCTCGCTCGTTCTGGAGGCACCGGACGACTGCGCCGACGAGTGGCGCGACCTCACCAAGCACCTGTTCGGGCTGAGGCTCACCGTCATCACCACACCGCTCGACGGGTCCGGTGCCGAGACGACCTACCGCTACTGGGAGGGCAAGCGTCGCCTCATCAGTTATGCCAACAGAGCGGCCGCCTGATCCAGCAGCACAGTGCGCTCCCACCCCGTCGGGTGGGAGCACACTGTCGTACGAGGCGGCGGTCCACGAGGCCAACGCATCCGACCGATGCGACCACCCGCCGCGTCGAGATGCGACATAGTCAGCAAGTGAGTGAACGCGGGGGGCCGCCCCATCGTGGAGAACCGAACTCCAGCGATGCGGTCGCAGACGACCCCGCAACCGAACTGAGGCGCAAGCCCCGGCGCCGGTTCTGGATGCTTGCGGCTCTCCTGGCCATCGTCGTCGCGTGCAGCTACACGGTCATCGAACTGAACGACGGCCCACCGGGGCGCTCGAGCAGCCCGGCCCCATCACCGACTGCACCGCTCGACTCCGACAGGGACGGCCTGTCGAACGAGGTTGAAGCAGCCACCTGGATCACCCGCAGCGGCACCTTCCGAACCGATCCTGAGGTCGCCGACACCGACGGCGATGGACTCAGCGACGGCGAAGAAGCCGGCGAGCTCGTCGCCGGACAACGTGCAGAGAAGGCCGTCTACCTCGGGTTCTCCGACCCGACCTCGATCGACTCCGACGGCGACGGACTCAGCGACGCCGACGAAGCGGACCTAAGCATCGACCCCTACGAGCGCGATACCGACGGCGACGGCATCCCCGACGGCCGAGAAGTCGAGGCCATCGGCACGGCACCAGACGTGGTCGACACCGACGGCGATGGGTTCGACGACGGCTTCGAGGACGCCAACCGGGAAGAACGGGGTCTCGACCCCCTCGTAGTCGACGTCAAGGTCGGCAAGTTGTCCTACGCCTTCGACTTCGCGAAGGGTTCCATCACAGGGGACCTGTGGCGGGAGGACTCACTCGCCTGGCTGGCGGGGAACCTGACGTCCGGCGGTGCCAGCTCCATCCCCGTCATCGGCTCGGCGGTTGGCGCGGTGTTCGATCTTCGCGACGTGGTCGGCTCCGCGATCCGCGCGGACTGGGTCGGTTCGGGCTTCAGCGCGGTCGGCGCCGTACCCGGCGGAGATCTCGTCGCTCTCCCCGGCAAGGCCGCAAAGTTCGTCTCCCGCAACCCCGAGCTGACACCAGCGGCAGCCGCCATCGTCGCCACGGCGGCCAAGGTTCCAGCAGACATCAAGCTCAAGGCCGCGAGGGCGATGTGGGGTCAGAGCTGGGAGGACCTCAAGAGCGCAGGCGCGAGCAACAAGGCTCTGCTGCAGCTGACCAGAGGCAAGACCAACCTCCGCCGGGTGGCCGAAGCTCGCGAACGACCCGGCCACATCGACGGTGGGCTCGGGAAGTTCTTCTCCACCGGATCCGCGGGCGAACGATTCCTCGCATCGCTCTATGGAGTCAATGCGAAGGGCGCGGACACGCAGGTCTCCGCCTCCACGAGGGGCTGCGAGGTGGTCTGCAACTCTGTTCGCCGAAGGTTCGACGTCGTCGCCGACGGCATCGCTCACGAGTCCAAGGTCGGCAAGGTCTCTCTGACCGCATCCGTGGAGAAGCAGCTCAGAAGTGACGCCTACCTCATCGAGACCGGCGCGATCGAAGGCGCCCACTGGCACTTCTTCGCCAGCTCGGCATCGAACACCCTCGGTTCATCCAAGCGACTGCTCGACCGACTCGACGAGCTCAACATCCCCTACACGATCCACCTCCTCGCCTAGGAGGAGCACGATGTCCGAGTACACGAACTTCGTCTCGATGACCAAGCCCGAAGCGGCCGACTACCTCGTCGAGTTCCTCGACGACATGGAGCCGGCCCTCGAGAGGTTCGCTAGCTCCGTGGAGGTACTTCTGACCTTCGAGCCGGCCTCACTGAGAGAAGCGTGGGCGTCGACGGTCACGCGTCTCTCGTGGCGAGTCGGCTACGCACCACCGAGCCGCGGCCAACCTGGGCCACGAATTGGGACAGACGAGATCGAGCCTGCGCAGGAGCTTCCCTCGTGGTTCCACCACCCCAGCGGTGCCGGGTACGCACGGTTCTCGTCAGAAAGCCTCTGGCTGATCGACGGTGCCGCGCGCTACCTCGGCGAAACGGTCATCCGGTCCACAGCGGGCCACTGGGCGCCTGGCAACGAGCGCATGAAGGGCTACATGTTCCAGAACCAACCGGTGATCGTCGGCGTCACAGCAGATCCCGTGAGCCCCATGCAGACCTGCGCCGTGCTGGCTTCCAAGGAGTTGGGATCGACCACACCAGCCGGCCCGCGCACTCTCACCGATGTCTACGAGAGGTGGGTCAGCTAGGCGTCGCGAGAACACTTTCGTCGGGCAATTTCGGTCAGATAGGGTCCTGCTCTGGGAGGCGCCCAAGCTGTTCGGCAACGTGTCGAGCGAACTCCGGGTCGGCGTGAATGCGCGCCACGACGTCGTCGGCGATCTTGTCGACGTTCACCGGTCCGTCGTACTCGATGGGGACCGGTTGCGTGAACTGGTGGTCGACGGTCCCGCTGTAGGCGCTCTCGCCGTCGTCGCCGTAGGCGGTGAGCACGTGGTCGAAGACGAGCTGGACCTTCTCTCCGAAGATCTCGGGCGTGTAGGGGTCCTGGGGTAGACCAGCGTCGAGAATCCGACGGATGGTGCTGTTCACCTCGTTGGTGGCCGCGACCTTGATGCGCCAGTCCTGGACGAGCTTCTCGTGCAGGTGAGTGAGAAGCGTTCTCGCGCTGGCCTTGACCGTGTCGCGTTCCTCGTCGGTGAGAACGGGGTTCGGTTGGGTGAGCAGGTCGAAGATCGCGAGCTCTTCCTCGCTCATGCCTTCGCGAACTGCGCGCTCTTCTTCGGCGGTCAACGTCTTGGAAAGCTCGATGAGGCGACGGAGGTACTCGTCGATGTTGAGGCTGCCGGCGTTGTAGTCGGCGATCAGCTGCTCGATGCGCTCGACGAGCTCGTAGCGCGTGGGGTTGCGTTGTGCGGCACCGATCGCCTGCTGGCGCAGCAGCTGGGCGAGCCGGTCGGTCTCAGCGCGTTCGCGTCCTGCGAACGTGGCCGCGAGTCCCTCGAAGTCGATCTGTGAGAGGTCGATCAGTGGATCCGGGTGTGCGCCTTCCGCGGCCGCCCGGATGACGTACTCCTCGGCTCCGACCGACCGGTCGAGCAGTGCGTCGACGGCGTCGGAGACTGCCGTGATGTCGGCCTCGGGCGGCCGGGTGACCTCGATGATGCGCTCGTGCAGCACGCGCACCGCGGCAACCGTCCGCTGCTGGGCGGCTGCCTGGGGGTTGGGCAACAGCGCCTTGAACAGCTTGCGGATCTGCCGCGCCTTGACGATGAAGTCGTTGCGGGTCTCCTCGTCGACCAGCAGCGCCTCGACGGCCTCGTCGCGGCGGGCGATGTGGTCGAACCCCTCGGCGTCGCGCACGGCCGCCAGGTCGACGCCCACGGCCGTACAGAACGTCATCAGGTCGTCGACCGCGGCGTCGAGCTCGCCGGCCAGGGCGTCGATGATCTCGATGGGCGACTCGGTGGTACTGGCGGCCCCGTAGACCGCGAGCGCCTTCTCCAGGTTCCTGAAGACGCCGACATAGTCGACGATCAGGCCGTTGTCCTTCTCGGGGAAGACCCGGTTGGCGCGTGCAATGGTCTGCATCAGCGTGTGGTTCTTCATCGGCCGATCCAAGTAGACCGTCGACACGCTCGGAGCGTCGAAGCCGGTCATCCACATGCCGCAAACGAACACCATCCGCAGCGGGTCGTCGGCGTCCTTGAACTTCTCGGCCAGGTCCTCGCGGTTCATCCGCTCCCGGTGCGGGCGGATGTCCAGTCCCTGGTCGTCGAGGAACTTCAGCTCGTTCTGGCTCTGCGAGACGACGACCGCCATGTCGGTGGTCTCCATCAGCTCGATCCGCGACGCCAGCCACGGACGCTCCAGCTCCGGCAGCGCGCCGTGCTCGAGCCTCAGCTCGGCGAGGTGCTCGGCCCAGGCGGCCTTGACCAGGTCGTGCATCCGCACCGCAGCGGCCTTGTCGAGGCCGACGTACATCGCCTTGCCGGAGAAACCGCGACCGACGAAGTGCCGCACCAGGTCCGACGCGATGGTGCGCAGCCGCTCAGGACGCATCAGCAGCGTGTACTGCGTGCCGAACGCGCGCGCCAACGCGCCCTCGGCGTCCTCGTCGAGCTCGGCGGCCTCGAGGAGCGAGTCGAGCTCGTCGGAGAAGTTCTCGTTGACCAGTTGCAGCTCGGGGATTCGGTTTTCGTAGTACAACGGCACCGTGGCGCCGTCCTCGATGGCGTCGCGGAAGTTGTAGATGCTGACGTACTCGCCGAACTGCTGCCGGGTGGCCTGTTCCTCGCCAGCTATCAGTGGCGTGCCGGTGAACCCCATCATCGAGGCGTTGGGCAGGGCGCGTCGCATGTTGAGCGCGAGGGTGTCGTACTGGCTGCGGTGCGCCTCGTCGGTGATGACGATGACGTCGGCGCGGTCCGACAGCACCGGCATCTCCCGCTCCCCCGCGGCCTTGGACGGCTGGAACTTCTGGATCAGCGTGAACACGTACCTGTGGTCCGCAGCCAGAAGCTGCCGCAGGTGCGCGATCGAGCCGGCGTGCACCTTGGCCTCGGGTGGAATGACGCCGGCGTCGGCGAACTCGCCGTGCAACTGAGTGTCGAGCTCGGTTCGGTCGGTGACCATGACGAACGTCCAGCTGCCCGGCACCTGGCGCAGGACCTTCTGGGTGAACCACAGCATCGACAGCGACTTGCCCGAGCCCTGGGTGTGCCAGAAGACGCCGAGCCGCTTGTCCTGCTCGGCGCGGGCACGGTGCAGGTTGTCGATGGCGGCGTTGACGCCGAGGTACTGGTGGCAGCGGGCGACGGTCTTGACCAGTCCGCCGGGCCGTTCGAGGTAGGCGACGAAGTTCTCGAACAGGTCGAGCAGGACGGCCGGGTCGCAGGTACCGCGCAGCGCGGTCTCGAGCGCAACGGCACCACGAGCGCCGGAGGCGTCAATGACGTTCCAGTCGCCGAAGAACTCCCACGGCGAGTATGTCGAACCGCTCTTCGCTTCGCTGCCGTTGGACAGCAGCACGAAGCAGTTGGGGATGAACAGCTGCGGGATCGTGTCGCGGTAGTCCGTGAGGTTGGCGTCGTACGCAGACTTCAGCGAAGCGCCCGGTTCTTTGAACTCCATCAGCACCAGCGGCACGCCGTTGACGAACAACGCGACGTCGAGGCGACGGCTGTGCAGGTGGCCCTTGACCCACATCTGCTGCACGGCCAGTAGGTCGTTGTTGCTCGCGTCCTTGAGGTCGAGGAAGCGCAGCGTCTCGATCCGCTTCGTCCCATCGCTGTCGGTCCACTCGGCGCGGTAGCCGTCACGCAGCAGGTCGTAGACCTCACGGTTGGCCCGCACCCGGTCCATGACCGAGCGGTCCTTGGTGAGCATCTCGATCGCTTCATCGACCGACGTTTCCGGGACGTCCGCCGGGTTGAGCTCGCGCATCGCGGACCGCAGCCGGTGGATCAGCACCACGTCGTGCTGCGAGTCCCGACCGAGCGTCCCCTGATGACCGAGGATCTCGCCGTACGCGTCAACCGGAGTCCAGCCGAGCTGCGTCAGCAACTCCATGCTCGGCCGCTCGACGTAGCGCAGCTCCGGACCCGTCGGCGACATCACGCCACCGCGCCCTCAACGAGTGCGTCGAGATTGAGCATCGACACATCGATCTGGCCCGTGACCAGCTTCGGCAGGAGCAGGTCACGGCTCGCGGCGAGGCGATCAGCGCCGAGCCGGAGAGACGACATGGACTCACGAAGCGGGCGCATTGCGCGACCGAACGCTTCCTGCAGATGCTGTGGTGGCAACGCGAGTTTAATCGCCTGCAAGCGATCAGTTGAGAGCTTCCCTGTTCCGTGCCCCGCGAACTCCACCATGCGCTGAATCTCGTCCGCACGTGAGATGACACTGAACGCGAGGAACAGCGGTTCTACCCCTGGCGAAGCGATCAAGGCCTTTACGTCCTGACCGAAGGCGAGGCGGCTCTCAGCGATGCCGACTCGAAACTCCTTCGCCAAGCTCATTCCACGCACGACGAACAGCAACGCGTCGCGTTCAACGAGTCGTGTCCCGTTGGCCGCCCCCAACTCAGTCAGCATTCGGTCCGAGCGATCGAGCAGCATCGAAGTCAGGGTGCCGCTGGTAATCCAGGGAATCTCGCCATCCCAGTAAGCGGCGACTGTCGTACTCGGCGTGCCACCCGAAAGCCACCGCGCCGTAGCGCCAAGCGCCGAGATCTCCCATCCCTCCGGGACGGGGCCGAGTGCGGAGTCGACGAAGGAGACGTCCTCGTGGCCGGGGTAGCGGAACTCCACGAACCACTCGCGGTAGATGGCCCGCGCCATCTCTTCCAGCACCTTCACTCGCCGCCGATTGTTCTCGATCAGATCGTCAAACGCGTCAAGCACCGAACCAAGCATTTGCTGCGCATCGAAACTAGGCACCAGGAGCGGAATCCGCTTCAGGTGCGCTTGGGAGAGTTTCGGCTGCGCAGCCCCCGTCAGCCAACTGCCTATGTGAGTCGCTTGCAACGCGCTTTGGACGAAGCGGTCGACCGCCTTGCCCGGCTTAGCCTTGATGATGTGCGCATGGTTGTTCACCCAGAACTGACCCTCGGCGAAGTAAGCGATTGGCAGCTTCCTGCTTCGCAGGTTCTCTCCATCCTCTGGGACGAGGATGTATCGGCCCTCAAAAATGAAGTCGTCAATGTGGTCAATGACTCCCTGGGCCCCGTAGTAGGGATAAGGCCCCTTTCGTCCGGCGCGTTGCGCGCTTGAGAGGGGTACTCGCTGACTATCGAAGATGTCAACGAGCTCGCCGAGCGGCACCTCAGTCCAATCGCTCATGTGCCGAGAATCCCTTGGACGGCGGCGTCGACCTTGGCGCGGAGCACATCGGCCTCGTCGCTTAACATCGTGAACTGCTCGTACAGTTTTTCGAGGTCGCCCATGAAGTCGGCGTCGCTTTCGTCGACCGCTGCTGTGCCGGTGTAGCGGCCAGGGTTGAGGCTCCAGCCCTGGGCCTCGATCTCTGCGCGTGTCGCGACCTTGCAGAGACCGCCGACGTCGACGTACTTGCCGTCGGGAAAGTTCTCCTTGAGCAGGACGTCGCTGCCATCGGTCGTCTCGACTTCCTCACCGCGGTAGAGCCGCACGACGTTGGCGAGAAACTCGACCTGCTCGGGCCGGAAGTCGCGGTGAGCGCGGTCGATCTGCTGGTAGAGGTGCCGAGCGTCGAGGAACAGCACCTGGTCCTCGCGCGGCGTACCGGCCTTAGCCTTTTCGAGGAACCACAATGTCACCGGCAGCGTCACGGTGTAGAAGAAGTTGGAGCTGATCGCGACCATCACGTCGACCGCGCCCGACTCGACGATCTGGCGACGGATCTCCTTCTCGGAGTGGGCCGCGTCGCCGGCGGAGTTGGCCATGACGAAGCCGGCGCGCCCTTTCTCGTTGAGCGCGGCGTAGAACTCCTGGATCCACAGGTAGTTGCCGTTGTCGGCCTTGGGCAGTCCGAACGGGAAGCGCTTGTCGCCGGCGAGTTGGTCCTTTTTGATCTTGTCGACGTTGAACGGCGGGTTCGCCATCACAAAGTCGAAGGCGCCGACGGCAGCGTGCGGATCCTCGTAGTAGCTGTTGGCCTGACAGATGTCGCCTGACAGCCCATGCAGCGCGAGGTTCATCTTCGCCAGCGGGACAGTATCGTCGGTCTTCTCTGCACCGAAGACTGACAGCTTGCGGGTGGCCGACTCGTGGTGCCGCTCGACGAACTTGGCGCACTGCACGAACATGCCGCCCGAGCCGCAGGCGGGGTCGAAAACGCGCCCCTCGAACGGCTGCAGGATCTCCACGATCAGCCGCACGATCGAGTACGGGGTGAAGTACTCGCCGCCGCCCTTGCCCTCCTGGGCGGCGAAGTTGGACAGGAAGTCCTCGTAGATGAAGCCGAACGCGTCACCCTCGAGCTGAGTCGGCAGCGGTGCGAACAGCCGCAGCAGCTCGATGAGGGTCGAGCGCTCCAGCTTTTGGTAGCCGCGCGGGAGGATGTCCTTGAGCTCCGGGTTGGCGGACTCGATGGCCTTGATCGCCTCGTCGACCGCCTTGCCGATGTCGTCACCCTCTGGCAGGTCATTGAGGTGCGACAGCCGCGACTCGTCGGGGAGGTATAGCACCGCCTTGGCCTTGTAGTCGGCGATCGTGGCGGGATTGCGAGCGGTCGCCTTCGCCTCGACCTCGCCACGGACGGTCTCGAAACGGTTCTCGGCGTACGCCAAGAACACCAGACCCAGCACGGGATCGCGGTACTGAACGGGCGTCAGCTTGGAGTTGGCCCGCAGTTCGTCGGCGGCCGCCCACAGGGTCGATCGGACCTTGGCGAGATCGGTGGCTTTCACGGACCCGAGGCTATCTGCGCCGGACGATGCTTAGTGGCACATTCACCTGAGAACGGGAGGACCGACCCCAGCTGTCGTTGCGATGGTCGTTCATTCTGCGAAGATCTGCACTGAATTCTGCGAAGACCCCATGGAGCCGATGACGGGAATCGAACCCGCGTGTCTTGCTTGGGAAGCAAGCGCTCTGCCATTGAGCTACATCGGCCGGTGACGTCACAGTACCCAACCGGCGGGCGAGCGGCGACGATGGGAGCGTGCCCGCCCCACCGTCAGCCCGCATCCTGGCCGCGGTCGACGCGCTCCCGCTCGAGCCCGGGATGCGGGTGCTCGAGATCGGGTGCGGTCCCGGCGCGGCCGCCCGCGAGGTCGTCCGACGCCTCGGACCCGATGGCTTCGTCCTGGCCACCGACCGCTCCGCGACCGCCGTCGACCAGTGCCGACGTCACGCTGCCGCGGAGATCGCGGCCGGGCGGCTCGACGTCCGGCAGGTCGCCGTCGAGGACCTCCTGCTCGAACCCGACGAGGCGCCGTACGACCTCGCGTTCGCGCTGCGGGTGGGCGCCCTCGACGGCCGTCACCCCACTCTCGCGTCGCGGGCTCTTCCTCGTGTCACGGCCGCCCTCGCGCCCGGCGGACTCCTCCTCGTGGGCGACGGCGCCGACCTGCGCGACCCCCGCGGCTGACGCGTGAGACCGCTCACCTGACCTGCGCGATCACCCGACCGTTGCTTCACTTGGTGATCGTGACGACGTTCGACTACTCCAACCTGAGCGATCGGCCGCCGGGGCCGGTGGTCTCGAAGCTCGCGCTGGTGCTCCCCGGCGTGCGCAGCGTCATGGGCCAGGTGGAGCCCTACGCGCGGTGGTGGGAGGACAGCAACCGTCGCGCACTCGGCTCGGGCCGGCCGTTGTGGGTCGCGCTCGGCGACTCCATGACCCAGGGCATCGGCGCCAGTGCTCCGGACCGCGGCTGGGTCGGCCAGATCGCGGCCGACCCGCCCACGAGGATCCGCGACGCGGCCGTGCTCAACCTGGCGTTCAACGGTGCACGCGTGCTCGACGTGCTCGAGCGGCAGCTCCCGGCGCTGGACCAGGTCCGCGAGCAGGGCCACGAGATCGCGCTCGTCACCCTGCTCATCGGCAACAACGACCTCATGAGCCCCAAGTGGAGCAGGCTGCTGCCCTCGGCGATCGAGACGCTGCTCGACGCCGTGCCGCACGGCACCGTCGTCGCGACCCAGCCCGGTCTGCAGCGCTCCGCCGCTCGCTTCAACCGGGCCGTCGACGCCCACGAACGGGCCGGGGAGATCGTGATCGCCGACTTCCGGGTCCCCCACATGCGCGACTGGCGCGGGCGCCTCGCCGAGGACCGGTTCCACCCCAACGACAGCGGCTACGCCGGCATGGCCGACGTCATCCGGCACGCCCTCTGAGGCGTCCCGCCGGTACGGTCGCCGCATGTCCTACGTGCTGCTGGAGTCCGACGGTCCACTGCGGACCATCACGCTGAACGACCCGGAGCGGCTCAACGCGCTCGACTGGCCGCTGCTCGACGAGCTGCGTGAGGCGGTGGTCACCGTGGCCGCCGACGAGGATGCCCGCGCCCTCGTGGTGACCGGCGCCGGCCGGGCGTTCTGCTCGGGCGCCAACGTGGGCAACCTGTTCGGCGACCGCACCCGGCCCGTCGACGAGCTGCGCGACCACCTCATGAAGGTCTACGCCTCGTTCCTGCCCATCCGCGACCTGGCGATCCCGACGATCGCCGCGGTCCACGGGCCCGCGGTGGGCGCCGGCCTCAACATCGCGCTCGCGTGCGACGTGATCGTCGCCGGGCCCAAGGCGGGGTTCGGACCGACCTTCACCCAGATCGGCCTGCACCCCGGCGGCGGCTGCACCTGGATGCTCACGCAGCGCATCGGCTCGGCCAACACGGCCGCCGCGCTCTACGCCGGCGACGTGATCGGGGCCGACCACGCGCTGCGGCTCGGCATCGCCCAGGAGCTCGTGGACGACGCGCCGACCCGCGCCCGGGAGCTGGCCCTGGGCTGGTGCGAGCGCAACCCCACCCTGATGGCGCACGTGAAGGAGTCCGTGCGCGTCGCGTCGACGTCGGACTTCGTCGCGTCGCTCGACGTCGAGGCGCAGTTCCAGGCCGAGTCGCTCTCGAGCCCGGAGTTCGAGCGCTTCGCAGCCCGATTCTCGAAGTCCTGACACCTGCACGGTTTGCCTACGTCTGCACGGGAAGCAACCCGTGCAGACGTAGGGGAAACCGTGCGGACCGGAAGATACCCAGGTCGACCTGGGAATCTGCGGTCAGGCGGCGCCGTGGGCGTCGGCGACGAGCCGCGCCTCCTCGCGCAGGGCCTGGACGACGAGGCGGACGGAGGGGCGCTCGAAGCGGTCGGGACGCAGCACGGCGGAGATGTCGCGGCGGGCGCGGACGCCGATGAGCGGGCGGGTGACCAGGCCGTTGCTGTGCTCGCGGGTGGTGAAGCGCGGGAGGATCGCCAGGCCGTGGCCGCCGGCCACCATCGCCTCCACCACCCCGTTGTCGGCGAAGCGCTGCGCCACCCGCACCGGCTGGCCGGTGGCGACCACCACCTGCTCCAGCACCCGGTCGAAGGGATAGCCGGGCGGGACCCCGATCCACGTCTCGTCCACCACGTCGCGGGGCGACAGGCTCGCCTTCCGCGCGAGCGGGTGGTCCTCGGGCAGGGCCACGTCGAGCGGCTCGCTCATGAGCGGCACCACCTGCAGTCCGCGCTCGTGCCACGTGGCCGACGTCGTCGGCGCGTCCGACAGCACCACGTCGTGGTCGGCGGTCAGGTCACCGGCCGCCTCGGGGTCCTCCAGGTCGGTGCACACCAGCTCGACGTCGGGCCGCTCGGCCATGCGGGTCAGCAGGCCCGGCAGCAGCATCTCGCCACCTGTCGGGAAGGTCACGAGGGTGACGCGGCCGGCCGGCTGCTCCATGAAGGCGCGCCAGTCCCCCTCGGCGCGCTCGATGGCCACGGCGATGTCGGTGGCCGCTCGGGCCAGCGCCCGCCCCGCCTCGGTCAGGGAGACGCCGCGGCCGGCGGCCTCCACGAGCGGGTAGCCGGCCTCCTTCTCGAGCGCCTTCAGCTGCTGGGAGACCGCCGACGGTGTGACCCTCATCGCGTCGGCGACGGCCCCGACGGAGCCGCGTTCCGACAATTCCCTGAGAACCATGAGGCGGCGCACTTCCATGTAGAGATGCTACACGTTACATGTAGTTCTCTTCGCTTGTCCTTGACGATGAGCAGGGTCATCCTGAGAGGGAAGAACCACCCCCCGACCCTCCCGAGGAGGCCCCCACCATGCTCGCTCTCTCCGTGCTCGGCGCGATCGTCGTCACCATCGGTGTCACCAAGACCGCCTACCTCGTCGCGACCGACGGCTACGGCCGCATCCCGACCATCCGTCGCTTCTGACGCGGCGCCGGTCCGCCGGCCCGCGGCCCGGCAACCCCCCCCACCCACGTCTGACCGCACGACGTCCGCGGCCGGGTCCCGACGCCCCGGCCCCGCGGCCTGCAGGTCAGCAGCACTCGCAGCCACCGTCCACCCCCGGGACGGTGGCTGCGTAGTCTTCACGACGTGAGCCGCCTCGTCGTCGGGTTCGACCTCGACATGACGCTCGTCGACTCCCGTCCCGGCATCGGCGCCACCTACCGGGCGCTGTCCGCCGAGACCGGCACCCCCATCGACGTCGACCTCGTGACGTCCCGCCTGGGTCCGCCGCTCGAGCACGAGCTGGCGAACTGGTTCGCGGCCGAGGACGTCCCGGCCGCCGCCGACCGCTACCGCGCCCTCTACCCAAAGCTGGCGATCCCCCGCGTCGAGCTGCTCCCCGGCGCGCGCGAGGCGGTGCAGGCCGTGCTCGACGCCGGCGGCGAGGCGTTCGTCGTCACCGGCAAGAACACCCACAACGCCCGTCTGCACCTGCAGCGCCTCGACGTCGAGCTCGACGTCGTGGGCGACGTGTGGCGCGAGGGCAAGGCCGACGTCTTCCGCGAGCGGGGCGTCGCGGCCTACGTCGGCGACCACGTGCACGACATGGACGCCTGCCGCTCGGCCGACGTCGTCGGCATCGCCGTGCCCACCGGCCCCTGCACCGCCGACGAGCTGCGTGCCGCCGGCGCCACCCACGTCGTGCCCGACCTGCTCGGCGTCGTGGACCTGGTTCCGTCGCTCACGTCCTGATCCGCACAGCAGCGCACGTCCGTCCCCCGGGGGCGTGTCCAAGAACATCGTGCGAGGTGGGCCGAATGACTTGTGTCGAGCCCCTGATCTGCGGATACTTAAGTTACCAGCCGGTAGCACTCACGAGTAATCCTCGCGCACCGGACCCCTGAATGCGTGCACCGCACGCGCCCCCGACCCAGGAACAGGCAGTCATGAGCCACTACAAGAGCAACCTGCGTGACGTCGAGTTCAACCTCTTCGAGCTGTTCGACCGCCAGGACGTCCTCGGCGCCGGCCCGTTCGAGGAGATCGACTTCGACACCGCCAAGAGCATCCTCGGCGAGGTCGACCGCCTCGCCCGCGAGGACCTCGCCGCATCCTTCGACGACGCCGACCGCAACCCCCCGGTCTACGACCCCAGCGCCATGACGGTGGCGATGAACCCCGCGTTCGTCAAGAGCTACCAGGCCTGGATGGATGCCGAGTGGTGGCGCCTGCAGGTCCCCGAGGAGCTCGGTGGCCAGCGCACCCCCGCCTCCATCATCTGGGCCACCGCCGAGTTCGTGCTGGGCGCCAACCCGCCCATCTGGATGTACGCCGCCGGCCCCGCCTTCGCGCGGATCGTGTTCGAGAACGGCACCGAGCGGGACAAGAAGATCGCCGGCCACATGGTCGAGCGTCAGTGGGGCGCCACCATGGTGCTCACCGAGCCCGACGCGGGCTCCGACGTCGGCGCCGGCCGCACCAAGGCCTTCCCGAACGAGGACGGCTCCTGGAACATCGAGGGCGTCAAGCGCTTCATCACCTCGGGCGAGCACGACATGAGCGAGAACATCATGCACCTCGTGCTCGCGCGCCCCCAGGGCGTCGAGGGTGCCGGCGGCCCCGGCACCAAGGGTCTGAGCCTGTTCCTCGTGCCCAAGATCCACTTCGACCACGAGACCGGCGACCTGACCGGCGAGCGCAACGGCGTCTACGTCACGAACGTCGAGAAGAAGATGGGCATCAAGGTCTCCACCACCTGCGAGGTCACCTTCGGCGACCCGTCCACCGGTGGCGGCGAGCCGGCGAAGGGCTGGCTGCTCGGCGAGGTTCACAACGGCATCAGCCAGATGTTCCGCGTCATCGAGAACGCGCGCATGATGGTCGGCGCGAAGGCCATCGCCACGCTGTCGTCGGGCTACCTCAACGCGCTCGAGTACGCCAAGGAGCGCGTCCAGGGCGCCGACCTCACGCAGGCCTCCGACAAGACGGCCCCGCGCGTGACGATCACCCACCACCCCGACGTGCGCCGCTCGCTCATGACGCAGAAGGCGTTCGCCGAGGGCCTGCGCTCGCTCGTGTTCTACACGACCACGTGGCAGGACGCGATCATGCAGAAGGAGGAGTCTGGCGAGGACGCCTCCCTCGAGGAGTCGGTCAACGACCTGCTGCTCCCGATCGTCAAGGGCTACGGCTCGGAGCGCTCCTGGGTGCTGCTCGGCACCGAGTCGCTGCAGACGTTCGGCGGCTCGGGCTTCCTGCAGGACTACCCGATCGAGCAGTACGTCCGCGACGCCAAGATCGACACCCTCTACGAGGGCACCACGGCGATCCAGGGACAGGACCTGTTCTTCCGCAAGATCGTGAAGGACAAGGGTCGTGCGATCGGCTACCTGGCCGAGCAGGTCGGCGAGTTCGTCAAGAGCGAGGCCGGCAACGGTCGCCTCAAGGTCGAGCGCGAGCTGCTCGCGACGGCCCTCGACGACGCCCAGGCCATCCTGGGTGCCGCGTTCACCGACCTCATGGCCAGCAACCCGGCCGACGAGAAGGGTGACGTCAAGAACCTCTACAAGGTCGGCCTGAACACGACGCGCCTCGTGTACGTGCTCGGCGACCTCGTCGTGTCGTGGCTGCTGCTGCGCGGCGCCGAGGTGGCGCTGGCCCGGCTCGACGAGGGCGTCACCGGCTCCGACAAGGCCTTCTACGAGGGCAAGGTCGCCGCGGCGTCGTTCTTCGCTCGCACCGTGCTGCCCCGCCTGACGGCGGAGCGCGCGATGGCCGAGAACGTCGACGCGAGCATCATGGAGCTCGACGAGGCCGCGTTCTGATCGCCTGACCTCCACGACGACGCCCCACCCGGTCGCGGGTGGGGCGTCGTCGTGCGTCTGGAGTCAGGCGGACGGGGTGGGTGCCGCGGGCACGGTCTCGCGGCCGCCCGAGCGCGTGGCACCCACGCCGGCCGCCACGACGCAGACGAGACCGAGCACGGCAGCGACGTCGGGCACCTGGTCGAGCACGACGAGCCCGACCACGAGGGCGATGGCCGGCTCCAGGCACATGAGCGTCCCGAACGCGGCGGTCGTGAGGCGGCGCAGCGCCAGCATCTCGAGCGCGAACGGGACCACCGGCACGAGCAGGGCCAGTCCGATGCCGACGACGAGCAGCTCCAGGTCGAGATGGCCGATCGTGGCCGGCCCCGCCACCAGCGTGGCGACCAGACCGGCGACCGGCATCGAGACGCCCAGCCCGACCACGCCGTCCACGGCGTCGCCCACCTTCTGCGTGTAGACGATGTAGGCCGCCCAGCAGCAGGCCGCGCCGAGCGCGTACAGGACACCCCGACCGTCGGTCTCGCCGCTCCACGGCTGGGTCAGCAGGAGCACGCCCGCCGCGGCCAGCGCGGGCCACGCCCACGTGCCGCGCCGACCGCGGAGCACCGCGACGGACAACGGCCCCAGGAACTCCAGGGCGCTGGCCGTACCGAGCGGCAGCCGAGCGAGGGCGGCCATGAACAGCATGGTCACGCCGGCCGTCACCACGCCCAGCACCACGCAGGCTCGCAGCGCGGCCGGACTCAGGCGTCGACGCCAGGGTCGGACGAGCAGCAGCATGATGACGCCCGCCCACGAGAGCCGCAGCCACGCCGCGCCCTCCGAGCCGATGCGGTCGAACAGGCCGACGGACGCAGCGAGGCCGATCTGCACGGAGGTCATGGAGCCGAGCGCCATGAGGGCGCCACGTGAGGCGGGCGTCGGGTTCTTCTGCACCCCGCCATCGAACGCCACCGCGCCATCCGTGTCCACGCGACATTGATGGACAGATCGTCCGTCGATCATGGACGATCATGAGGTGAACACCGACCGCCTCGTCGTGCTGCTGGAGCTGGCCCGCCACGGGTCGATGCGCGCCGTGGCCGACGTGCTCATGACGAGCACCTCCACCGTCTCGCAGCAGGTGGCTGCCCTGGCCCACGAGGTGGGCACGCCGCTCGTCGAGCCCGACGGCCGCGGCGTCCGACTCACCCCCGCAGGACGTCGGCTGGCCGACCACGCCGTCTCGATCCTCGCCGCCGTCGAGGCCGCACGCACCGACCTCGACCCCGACGCCGAGCCGGCCGGCACGGTCCGTGTCGCCGGCTTCGCCACGGCCATCCGGTCCACCCTGCTGCCCGTCGTCGAGTCTCTGGCCGGAAGCCACCCCGACGTCCACGTCGTGGTGCACGAGCTGGAGCCCGGGGAGGCCCGCGAGGCGCTCCTCGCCGACCGGATCGACCTCGCACTCGTCTACGACTACGACCTGGCGCCCGTGACCCTCGACCGGGCGATCGATGCCGAGCCCCTGTGGCGGGCACCGTGGGGCCTGGGAGTGCCGACGTCCGACGCGCCGTCGGTCGACCTCGCAGCGCCCGACCTGCTGCGCCGCCACGCCGATGATCGGTGGATCGGGAACTCCCGCAACACGGCCGACGAGGAGGTGCTGCGGGTCCTGGCGTCGATGGCCGGGTTCGAGCCGCGGGTCGAGCACCTCTCCGACAGCCTCGACCTCGTGGAGGACCTGGTCGTGGCCGGGCTCGGCGTCGGGATGCTGCCGCTCTGGCGTGCGCCGCGCGACGGCGTGACCGTGGTCCCCTTCCACGACCCGGGCGTCACGATGCGCACCTACGTCTGGACGCGCCGAGGGCGAGCGACGTGGCCGCCGCTCGCCCTCGTGCTGGAGCGCCTCGCGGGCGCCCCGGGAGTCGTCACCAGCTGACGAGCGCCCCGGTGATCGTGTACGGCGCGAAGTCCGTCGACAGCAGGACGAACAGCGCGAGCGCGCCGCCGGCGAGCGCGACGTTCTTGTTGAACGCGACCATCTCCATCTGCTTGGCCTGGCCGTCGCTCTCCTTCCAGAACGCGTGCATCAGCACGGCGGTCACGAGGAGCAGCACGGCCAGCCCGAGCGCGCCGATGTCGCCCCAGATGCCGAGCAGCACCGACAGGCCGCCGGCGAGCAGCGCGACGCCGCTGATCTGCACGAGCAGCTTGGCGTTGGAGAGGCCGCGCGACTCGGCGTAGCCGGCCATCGCGCCGGTGGCCGTCAGGTGGCCGATGCCGGACCCGATGACGAGGTAGGCGAACAGGATGCGGGAGATGAGGAAGACCTCGTCCATGGCGGACTCCTAAAGAAGGTGAATGTTCAACCATCGTCCTCGTTCGACGTGCCGCGGTCAAGCACCGACGCGCGTGGTCACACCGGCACCTCGCCCGAGGTGTGCCAGAGTGAGCGCGTGCGTCTGACCAACCCGCTCTGGTACCTCGCGGCGCTCTTCGTGGTCCTCGGCGGGTGGATGGTCGGCACGATCGTCGCGGCCGGCTCGTGGGACCACGTGCGCGACGCGACGCTGGAGTCCGTCACCGAGCGCGTCGACGCCGGCGGGGGGTCGCTCGCGGTGTTCACCGACGTCCGCCAGCCCGAGCGCGACGTGACCTGCACGGCCACCCCGCCGGGCAAGAGCGCGAAGCCGGTCGAGCTCGAGAAGGCGCCGATCGACCTGACCGTCGCGCGCGACGGCTCCACCTGGTACCTCATCGCGTTCGAGCCCGAGGGTCGTGACGAGGTGGCCGTCCGGTGCACCCCGCGCGACCGCGCCGCCGACGCCGCCACCTATCGGGTGGCCGTCGCCGAGGGCGTTCTCGACCGGGCCCGGCTGGGCGCGGGCCTCACCTGGATCGCCACCGCGGTGGGCGTCGTGCTCGCCATCGCCACGTGGTGGACCCGACGCAAGAGCCATCAGGAGAGCTGAATGCTGCAGACCTACATCGACGCCTGGCTCGCCAGCGCCCGCGACACCCTCGCCCTGCTCGAGGACCTCGACGACGCGCAGTGGTCGACGCCCACCGACCTGCCGGGCTGGACGGTCGCCGACGTCGCGTCCCACCTGGCGCACCTCGAGGCGGTGACGGCCGGGCACGTGGTCGACGAGGCACCGACCACCGCCTCGCCAGGAGGTCTCGCGTCGGCCTACACCGAGGCCGGCGTCGAGGCACGCCGCGGACTCTCCCGCGAGCAGGTGCTGACCGAGCTCCGTGCCGGCATCGACGCGCGGGCCGACCGCCTGGCCGACGCGCCGCCGACCGACCCCGCGGCCCGCGCCGACCACACGCCCGCCGGCGTCGGCTGGACGTGGGACACGATGCTGCGCAACCGCACCGTCGACATCTGGTGCCACGAGCAGGACGTCCGCCGCGCCGTGGGCCGGCCGGGCAACCTCGACTCGCCGGCCGCGGTCGTCACCACGCACACCTTCTCCTTCGCGATGCCGTACGTGCTGGGCAAGAAGGTCGGTGCCACCGCGGGCACGTCGGTGCTGTGGGACCTCACCGGCCCCCTCGCCATGCAGGTGGGCGCCACGGTCGGCGACGACGGTCGAGCCCGTCCCGGCGTCCCCGGATCGCCGTCGGCCACCCTGACCCTGTCGTCGGACGCCTTCGCCGTCCTGGCGGCGGGCCGACGGGGCCCGGGAGCGGTCGACGTCGGGATCGCCGGCGACACCGACCTGGCCCACCGCGTGCTGGAGCAGATGGCCGTCACCTTCTGACGACCCTGCGGCGTCAGCCGCGCAGCGCGTCGACGTCGTCGAGGAGCTCGCGCCAGCCCAGGCGCAGCCGGTCCCACTCGTCCTCGCAGAGGTCCGCCCGGTCCTGGGTGAGCGGCTCGTCGTCGACCAGGTCCTCCCAGGTGGCCGGGTCGGACCCGTACAGGTAGCAGAGGTAGTTGACCGCCCGCGCGGCGTCGGAGGAGTGCTCGTCGTCGGGGTCGGCCTCGTAGGCCGACGCGAGGACCTCGTACTCGAAGGCCGACGACAGGAGTGCGTCGGTCGACGCCTCGTCGCCGGACTCGGCGAGCCGCCAGGCGGCGAACTGGTCGGCCACGTCCTCCTCACGCCCCGTGAAGGGCAGGTCGAGCAGGTCGATCAGGGCGTGCCCGGCCTCGTGGAAGAACGTCTCGCGCCAGATGCCCCGGAGCGTCTCGTCCACGTCGTCGGCGTCCGCGTCCTCCAGCTCGTCGCGACTCGACTTCACGTCCTGCAGGCAGAGCTCGACGAGCGCCTCGCCCTGCAGGTAGCCGGTGCCGTCCTTGCAGGTCGTCACCTCGACGGTGAGCTCCCGCGGGAGGGCCACGACGGACCGCAGGTCCTTCGCGGCCTCCTCGAGCACACCGCTCTCGCGCACGTCGTCCTGCCAGCCGCGCCACGCCTCGGGCACGCCGGGATAGGTGACGACGACCTTCGCGCCGGCCCCCGCGTCGCCCACCGGGACCGACGACACCTCCTCGACCGAGGAGGACCCGAGGACGAACCCTGCGACGGCTGCGACGACCACGGACACGACGACGAGGACCCTGCTCACGAGCGGATCATAGGTCCGGCGCGGCTCGCCGGGGGCCGCTACCGTTCATCCCATGAGCTGGAGCGCGCAGGACATCCCCGACCTCACCGGCACCCGAGCGGTCGTCACCGGCGTCACGGGCGGGCTCGGCTTCCACACGGCCCTCGAGCTGGGGCGCAAGGGCGCCGCGCTCGTGGTCACCGCACGCAACCCGAAGAAGGCCGACGCCACCGTCGCACGGCTGCGGGCCGAGCTCCCCGACGTCGACCTCGAGACGCTCGCCCTCGACCTGGCCGACCTGGCCGACGTCGAGCGCGCCGCCGACGAGCTCACGTCGCGCCACGACCGGATCGACCTGCTGGTCAACAACGCCGGCATCATGATCCCCCCGAAGAGCGCCACCGCCGACGGCTTCGAGCTGCAGATGGGCACCAACCACCTCGGGCACTTCGCCTGGTCCGCGCGGCTGTGGCCCGTGCTGAAGGCCAGTGACGCGCGCGTGGTCACAGTCTCCTCCCTCGCCCACACCGGTGCCAAGGGCGTCGACCTGCGAGCCCTCACGCCCGAGGGCTCGCCGCGGCGCTACCGCCGCTGGCAGACCTACGCGGAGTCCAAGCTGGCGAACCTGTCGTTCGCCCTCGAGCTCGACCGGCGCGCGAAGGCCGCCGGCCTCGGCGTCGTCAGCGTGGCGGCGCACCCCGGCTACGCCAACACCGAGCTCCAGCAGACCGGCCTCAAGATGGGCAACCCGATGCTCGGCTTCGGGCTGCACCAGATCAGTCGCGTGGTCGGCCAGTCGGCCGCCGCCGGTGCCCTGCCCTCGCTGAGGGCGGCGACCGACGAGAGCTTCACCGGCGGCGAGTACGTCGGCCCGAACCTGCTCGGTCAGATGCGCGGCAAGCCCGTGCTCGTGGGCATGACCCGCGCCGCGCGCGACGAGGAGCTGGCCGACAACCTGTGGACCGCGTCCGAGCTGGCCACGGGCGTCACCTTCGACGTCGCCTGACCGGTTCGGCTAGGCGAGGCCGTCGCGCCAGCGCTCGCGGGCGTCGGGGTCCTCGGCGATGAGCTCTGCGCGCGTGCGCCGACGGTAGCGCCAGATCTGCACGATGCCGACGGCCCACAGCACGTACTGCACCGACATCGCCCAGCGGAACGACTCCGCCGAGTAGGTCGTGCTGGTACCGGGCGTGCGCCAGTCGAGGACCAGGCCGATGGCCACGACGAGCAGCAACGAGGCGACGAAGCCACCCTGGTTGATGATGCCCGTCGCGGCGCCCAGCCGGTTGGGAGGATTGAACGATCGGCCGAGGTCGAAGCCGATCATCGACGCGGGTCCGCCCACGCCCACCACGACCACGAGCACCACGAGCAGCCAGGCCGGCGCGTCGCCCGGCCACACCAGCACGACCGTCCACACCGCGACGACCGCCCACACGATGCCGAGCACGATGCTCGAGCGCTGCCACGGGTCGCGGGTGATGGCCCAGGCCAGCGTCGGCCCGGCCACCATGACGGCGAGCACCAGGATCGTCAGCAGGGCGCCTGCCTCGGCGGGCGTGCGACCCTCGCCGCGCACGAAGAAGGGGTAGCCCCACAGCAGGCCCAGCGTGGTGGCGCTGAACTGGGTCGTGAAGTGCACCCAGAAGCCCAGTCGGGTCCCCGGGTGACGCCACGACGCCGCGAGGCTGGAGCGGACCGTCGTCCACGACAACGGGGCGCCGAGCACCCGCGGCGAGCCGGGCTCGTCGTGCACCACGAGCAGGAGGGCGGCGAGCAGGACGATGCCCAGCGACGCCGCCGACAGGTAGGTGGTGGTCCAGCCGAGCTCGCGCAGCGCCCACGTCATGGGAGCGGCGGCCACGAGGGCTCCCATCTGGCCGAGCACGCCCGTGAGCTGGGTGACGAGCGGGATCCTGCGCGACGGGAACCACGTGGTCACGAGCCGGAGCACGCACACGAAGGTCATCGCGTCGCCCAGCCCCACGAACACGCGGGCGACGAGCGCCACGGCGAACGTGTCGGCCAGGGCGAAGGTCACCTGCGCCGCGGTGAGCACGAGGACGCCGATGGTGAGGATCCGGCGGGGACCGAACCGGTCGAGCAGCAGACCCACCGGGATCTGCATGCCGGCGTAGACCACCAGCTGCAGCATGACGAACGTCGACAGCTGGGCGGCCGAGATGCCGAACCGCTCGCTCGCGGCGAGTCCCGCCACCGCGAGCGACGAGCGGTGGAAGACGGCGAGGAAGTAGAGCGAGAGCCCGACGAGCCAGACCGCCACCGGCCCTCTCCTGCTCGTCGCTCCGCTCACTCGCCCCAGTATGCGCCGGGTGTCGGGCCGTGCCCAGGTCGCCTCGGGGGTTGCGGATCCGCCGGGGGTCTCTAGCGTGGCCGGTGTGCTGACCTTGGTGGACTGGCGGGTGCGCGTGGCCGCGCTCTACGAGCAGGTGCGCGCCGATCCCGACCCCGAACGGGGTCATGCGACGTGGCGGAGCGGTCGCGACGACCTGTTCCGCAGCCACCCCCAGTCACCACTGCCGGCACGCGACCCGCTGCGCGAGACCGGGCTGCCCTACTGGCCCTACGACCCCGCCTGGCGGTTCGAGCTGCCGCTGCTGCCCGCGCCGACCGATGCCGTGGACCCCGACGAGCGGGTCGTCGACGGCGGGGGCGACGGCGACGTGACGATGCAGCGCACCGGGCAGCTGGCCCTGCCCTCGGGCTCGACGCTCGACGTGTGGACGCTGCAGCAGTACGCCGGCGGCATCTTCGTGCCCCTGCGGGACGGCACGTCGGGCCGGGAGTCGGAGGCCGGCGGGTCGTACGGTGCGGGGCGCTACCTGCTCGACACCGCCAAGGGCTCCTGGCTGGGCGAGGGTGCCGACGGCAGCACGCTGGTCCTGGACCTGAACTTCGCCTACCACCCGTCGTGCCGCTACGACGACCGCTGGCGCTGCCCCCTCGCGTCGCCGGGCAACATGGTCACCGACGTCGTCGAGGCGGGCGAGCGCCTCTCCTGACTCCCCCCGATCGGTGAGTTCTCCACCGAAACGGTGCGCATCGCGCAGGGAGGTGTGGATTCCACCGTCTCAGCCCTGAGCCGGTGGAATCCGCACCGCTCGGCCACTCCGCCCGCCCATCGGTGGAGAAGTCACCGCTCGGTGGGTCAGAACGTGAGGGCGAGGGCGGGGTCGCGCAGGAGCGCGGCGACGTCGGCCAGGAACTGCGAGCCCTGCTGGCCGTCGACGACGCGGTGGTCGAAGCTGACGGCCAGGGTGGTCACCCAGCGGGCCTCGACGCGCTCCTGCGGTCCGGCGCCGACGATCCAGGGACGTCGATCGATCTGGCCCACGCACAGGATGCCGGTCTCGCCCGGGTTGAGGATGGGCGTGCCCGCGTCGACGCCGAACACGCCGACGTTGGTGATCGTGAACGTGCCACCGCTCATCTGCGCGGGCTGGGTGCGGCCGGCCCGGGCCGTGGCAGTGAGGTCGCCCAGCGCCTGCGCCAGCTCGACCAGGCTCATCCGGTCGGCGCCCGGGATGTTGGGCACCACGAGACCGCGGTCGGTGGCGGCCGCGACGCCGAGGTTGACCGAGCCCTTGAGCACGATCTCCTGCGCCTGCTCGTCCCAGCTGGCGTTCAGCTCGGGCGTGCGGGCGAGCGCCAGGCAGACGGCCTTGGCCACGACCAGCGTCGGCGAGACCTTGACCTCGCGGAAGCGCCGGTCGGCCTTGAGCCGCTCGACCAGCTCCATCGTGGCGGTGACGTCGAGCGTGACCCACTCGGTGACGTGCGGTGCGGTGAACGCCGAGCTGACCATGGCCTGGGCCGTGGCCTTGCGGACCCCCTTCACGGGGATGCGGGTGTCGCCCTCGGCCGACCTGACGGGTGCCGGCGCGGCAGGTGAGGTCGACGTCGGCACGGTGACCGGCTCCGACCTGCGTCCGGCGATGAACGCCTCCACGTCCGCGCGGGTGACCACGGGGCCGTCGCACGGGACCGTGGTGAGGTCCACGCCGTGGTCCTTGGCCAGCTTGCGCACGGGCGGCTTGGCCAGCGCACGCACGTCACCCGTCGCCGAGCCGGACCGGGCCGGACGCTCGACCCTCGCCACGCCGGCGTTCGGGGCGGCCAGGGGAGCGCTCACCTGCTCGTCGCCCTTGCGCCGACGTCGGCGCGTGGACGCGGTGCGCACCCCGTAGCCGACGAGCACGGGCTCGCGCTTGTCCCGCGCCGCCGGCTCCTCGGCGTCGTCCTCGACCGGGCGCTCGTCGGTGAGGTCGCGGGCGTCGTCGGGCACGACGGCTCCCGTCGGACCCCCGATCGCGATGATCGGCGTGCCCACGGGCACGGTCGTCCCCTCGCGCACCAGCAGGGCCGTCACCTCGCCCGCGAACGGGCTGGGCAGCTCCACGACCGACTTGGCGGTCTCGATGTCGACGATCACCTGGTTCACCTCGACGACGTCGCCCACGGCGACGTGCCAGGTGAGCACCTCGGCCTCGGTCAGTCCCTCGCCCACGTCGGGCAGCCTGAACTCACTCATCAGATGTCTCCCGCTCTCAGAACGCCATCGCGCGGTCGACGGCGTCGAGCACACGGTCGAGGTCGGGCAGGAACTCCTCCTCCACCCGACTGGGTGGGTAGGGCATGTCGTAGCCGGTGACGCGCAGCACGGGTGCCTCGAGGGAGTAGAAGCACTCCTCCTGCACGCGGGCGGCGATCTCGGCACCGAGGCCGAGCGTGCGCGACGCCTCGTGCACCACGACGGCGCGGCCCGTGCGACGGACCGACTCGTGCACCGGGCCCAGGTCGAGGGGGCTGAGGGTGCGCAGGTCGATGACCTCCAGGTCCACCCCGTCCTCGGCGGCGGCCTCGGCCGACTCCAGGCACGTGCGCACCATGGGTCCGTAGGCCAGCAGCGTGGCGTGGCGGCCGTCGCGCACCACCTGCGAGGCGTGCAGCGGGGTGCTCTCCTGGCCGACCGGCCCGGCGTCCCAGTAGCGACGCTTGGGCTCCATGAAGACGACGGGATCGTCGCTGGCGATCGCCTGCTGGATCATCCAGTAGGCGTCGTGGGCGTTCGACGGGCTCACCACGCGCAGCCCGGCGGTCAGGCAGAACTGCGCCTCGGGGCTCTCGGAGTGGTGCTCGACCGCGCCGATCCCGCCGCCGAACGGGATGCGGATGACGGCCGGCATCGTCACGACGCCCTGGCTGCGGGCGTGCAGCTTGGCGACCTGGCTGACGATCTGGTCGTAGGCGGGGTACACGAAGCCGTCGAACTGGATCTCCACCACCGGGCGGTAGCCGCGCAGCATCATGCCCACCGCGGCGCCGACGATCCCGGACTCCCCGAGCGGGGTGTCGATCACGCGGCCCTCGCCGAAGTCCTTCTGCAGGCCCTCGGTCACGCGGAAGACGCCGCCGAGCGGGCCGACGTCCTCACCCATGACGACGACCTTGGGGTCGGACTCCATGGCGGCCCGCAGGCCGGCGTTGATGGCCTTGCCGAGGCTGAGCCGCTGACCGACGGCCGACGTCCTCTGGCTCGTGCTCGTGCTGGTGCTCATGCCGCACCGCCCTCGGTCTCGAACGACGCCCGGTAGGTGAGGTACTCGGCCTTCTGCTCGGCCAGCTCGGGGTGCGCGTCGGCGTAGACGCCGTCGAACAGCGCGCCGAGGTCGGGCTCGGGCAGGGAGCGGCAGGCCTCGCGCAGGTGCGCACCGAGGTCCTCGGCCTCCGTCTGCAGGTCGGTGAAGAACGACTCGGGGGTGTCGACCTCGCGCAGGTACGTCTCCACGCGGGCCAGCGGGTCGCGGTGCTTCCACGCCTCCACCTCGGCGGTGTCGCGGTAGCGGGTGGGGTCGTCCGACGTCGTGTGCGCGCCCATCCGGTAGGTGACCGCCTCGACGAGCGTCGGTCCCTCGCCGTCGCGTGCTCGCTGGAGCGCCGCCTGGGTGACGGCGTGGACGGCCAGCACGTCATTGCCGTCGACCCGCACGCCACCGAAGCCGTAGCCGGCGGCGCGCTGCACCAGCGGCACGCGGCTCTGGCGGGCCATCGGCACCGAGATGGCCCAGTGGTTGTTCTGGCAGAAGAAGACGACCGGTGCGTTGAACGACGACGCCCAGACGAACGCCTCGTGCACGTCGCCCTGGCTGCTCGCGCCGTCGCCGAAGTAGGCGAGGGCAGCGGCGTCGCGGGTCTGGTCGCCCGTGCCGACGACGCCGTCGCGCTGCAGGCCCATCGCGTAGCCCGTGGCGTGCATGGTCTGCGCGCCGATGATGATGCTGTAGAGCGCCATGCCGGTCTCGGCGGGGTCCCAGCCGCCGAGCTCGACACCGCGGAACAGGCCGAGCAGCTTGGCCGGGTCGATGCCGCGGCACCACGCCACGCCGTGCTCGCGGTAGGTGGGGAACGCGAAGTCCTGCGCCGCGAGCGCGCGGCCGGAGCCGACCTGCGCGGCCTCCTGCCCGAGGCACTGCGCCCACAGGCCGAGCTCGCCGTGACGCTGCAGGGCGTGCGCCTCGTGGTCGATGCGGCGGACGAGGAGGAGGTCGCGGTACATCGCGCGGATGCTCTCGTCGTCGCCCTCGAAGGCGTAGCGCTCGTGCTCGACCCGACGACCCTCGGGTGTGAGCAGCTGGACGAGCTCGGTGTCGACGGTCGAGGGCGTGGTCACTCGCCGCGACCCGGCGTCCGTGGACGTGGTCGGGGTGTGCAGGGGTACGGTCATGCGCTGTTCCTCTCGCTGCCGGCGCGGGGTCTCCACGTCGGTGGGGCGGTACGGGACCGCTGACCCGCAGTGGTGGCGCGGGCGTGGCGGTCGGTCGTGGCGTGACCGCAGTCACATCACGACGCCACGGTAACGCGTCGGGCCCACGTCGGCCAAGCCCCGCGGCCCCCGTGGGGCGCACGTTCACCGGATCGTCACCGGAGGCGACCGGGGCCTTCCTAGACTTCGAGGGTGGACCACCCCGTGATCCTCCTCGCGAGCAACGACCACGCGTCGCTGCTCGACGACGAGTTCTGCCGCTACCACCGCGACTACGACGTGCGGGTCGCTCGCACGTGCGCCGACGCCACCGCCCTGCTCGAGCGGCTGTGCGCCGACGGCCGCCAGGTCGCGCTCGTGGTGCAGGACGCCGCCCTCCCCGACGCCGACGTGTGGACGTCGTTCGCCACCTGGCGTCGGGTGGTGCCCACCGCGCGTCGGCTCGTGACCGTTCCCTGGGACCGCTTCCTCGACGAGGGCGACCGACTCCGCCCCGGCCTCGCGCACGGCAAGTTCGACGGCTACCTGCTCATGCCACGGGGCCTGCGCGACGAGGAGTTCCACGGCGCCGTCGGGGAGCTGCTGTCGGACTGGGGGTCCACCGTGGCCGCACCGGAGGTCGAGACGATGCGGATCGTCTCGGGCCCGTCCAACCCGCTCACGGCCGCCGTGCGCGACTTCGCCCAACGCATGGGCATCCCCACGGGAGTGCACCACCCCGACAGCGACGTCGGCCGCGCGGTGCTGGCCGAGCTCGTCGAGAACGGCGGCGAGCCCGGGGAGCCGGTGGTCGCCAGCGTGTACCGACCGCCCTTCGTGCCGACGTCGGTGCGCGAGGTGGCCCAGGTCATGTACGGCGGACCCGGCGAGACGGTGGTCGACGACGTCGTCGACGTCGCGGTGGTCGGCGCCGGACCGGCAGGACTGGCCGCCGCCGTGTACGCGGCGAGCGAGGGGCTCAGCACCGTCGTGCTCGAGAGCGAGGCCATCGGCGGGCAGGCCGGCACCAGCTCGATGATCCGCAACTACCTCGGCTTCCCGCGCGGCGTCTCCGGCATGCGACTGGCGCAGCGCGCGCGGTCGCAGGCGATCCGGTTCGGGGCACGGTTCCTCACCGGGTGGGAGGTCGACGCGCTCCGGCCGTGCGTCCCGTCGGCCCCGCACGCCGAGCGTGAGCACGTCATCACCACGGTGGGCGGCGGGCAGGTGCGCGCGCGGTCGGTCGTGATCGCGACGGGCGTGGCCTACCGCCACCTCGACGTCGAGTCCGTGGAGGAGCTCGTGGGTCGCGGCGTGCACTACGGGTCGGCGATGACCGCGGCGCAGGAGGTCGAGGGCCAGCCGGTGGTCGTGGTCGGTGGCGGCAACTCCGCCGGGCAGGCGGCCATCCACCTGGCCCGCTTCGCGTCGTCGGTGACGATCGTCGTGCGCCGCGACCTCGCCGAGACGATGTCGCAGTACCTCGTCGACGAGCTCCGCTGGAACGAGCGCGTCTCGGTCCGGGTCGGCGTGGAGGTCGTCGACGGCGGCGGCGCGGGGCAGCTGGAGTGGCTCGACCTGCGCACCAACGCCACGGGTGAGGTCGAGCGGGTCGTCGCGGCCGGGCTGTTCCTGCTGCTCGGCGCGCGCCCGACGTGCAGCTGGCTGCCCGCCGAGGTCACGCGCGACCCCAACGGCTTCGTGCTCACCGGTCGCGACGTGCCGAAGGAGGCCTGGCTCGGCCCCGGCGGCGTGCCCGGCCCCTGGTCGGCCGAGGCGATCGTCCCGCCCGAGACCCTCGCCACCACCGCCCCCGGCGTCTTCGCCGTCGGCGACATCCGCGCCGGGTCGATGAAGCGCGTCGCGGCGGCCAGCGGCGAGGGCTCGTCGGTCGTCCCGCTCATCCACCGCTGGCTGGCGCCGTAGGTCCGGTCGTCGTCCTGCGGCTGGGTCTGGTCCTTCGGCTGCGTCTGGTCCTGCGGCTGCGCTGCCTCGGCTGGGTCTGGTCCTGCGGCTGCGCTGCTCCGGCTGGGTCTCGGCTCGGTCTCCGAAAGGGGCCTCGACCGGCGGATGGGCTCCCGCTCGGCCGAGCCCCGGTGCCGCGGCCGGTCCTGGGTCGTCAGAGGTAGGTCTCGCACCTCATCGGGCCGTCAGAGGTAGGTCTCGTACCGAACCGGGCCGTCAGAGGTAGATCTCGCACCTCAAACCGCCCGGATGCGGTGCGTCACCTACCTCCCACTGCCCAGGCCGAGTGAGAGGTAGGTGGCTCGCCGAACCGGCTCGTCAGAGGTAGGTGGCCCGCGGAATCGGAGCGTCAGAGGTAGGTGAGCCGCGGTATGGAGGTCCGTATCCGCGTGCCACCTACCTCCGCCCTGCGGATAACGCGCGCTACCTACCTCTGACGGCCCCGACCGACACACGACGAGGCAACGAGACGGTCAGGACGACCCGAACGCATCATGCGACCCACGGCCCGACAACCCGGACCGAGCACCCACCCCGCTGCCGGTCGAGGCCCCTTCGGAGCGCAGGACCACTCGCCCCGCAGCAGCGCAGCGGTGCGACCGGCCCCGACCGATTCGCGAGAACCTCCGCCGAGCGCGCACCCCACCGCCGGTCGAGGCCGCTCTTTAGACCCAGGACGACGCCGAGCCGACGCAGCGCAGCCGCAGGACGAGACCCAGCCGACGCAGCGCAGCCGCAGTCCAGACCCAGCCAGAGCAGCGCAGCAGCAGGACGGGACCCGGCTACCGCCCCGTCAGGTGCCGCGCCGCGGCGTCGAGCAGGCGCTCGTTGGCCGCGTCGGTGCCGACGCTGATCCGCACGCCGCCGCCGTCGGGCACCGGGCCGGGGAAGGGACGGACCGAGACGGGCCACAGTGCCTCGGCGAGGGCGGGGCCGTCGTCGGTGGGCAGCCACACGAAGTTCGCCTCGCTGTCGGGGACGGTCCAGCCCTGGCCGCGCAGGCCCTCGAGCAGCGTCGCACGCCCGGCGACGACCGACTCGACGCGCTCGGCCAGCTCGTCGCGCGCCTCGAGCGACGCGACCGCGGCCGCCTGGGCGACGTCCGTGACGCTGAACGGGGGCGTCGCCTTGCGCGTCGCCGAGGCCACGTCGGCATGGCCCACGAGGTAGCCGACACGCAGGCCGGCGAGCCCGTACGCCTTCGAGAAGGTGCGCAGGACCACCACGTTGTCGAACCGCGCCTGCAGCTCCAGACCACGTGCGGCGGCCGGGTCGCGCACGAACTCCACGTACGCCTCGTCCACGACCACCAGCACCGACGGCGGCAGGGACTCGACGAAGCGCTCCAGCTCGACATGGCCGACGACCGGGCCGGTCGGGTTGTTCGGCGTGCAGACGACGACGACCTTCGTCCGCTCGGTGACCGCTGCGGCCATGGCGTCGAGGTCGTGCGTGGCGTCCGCGCGCAGCGGCACGCGCACGTGCGTGGCCCCCGTGACCGTGACGGCGATCGGGTACGCCTCGAACGAGCGCCACGCCGTCACCACCTCGTCACCCGGACCGCAGTAGGCGTCGAGGAGCGAGAACAGCACGGCCACCGAGCCGGTGCCCGCGGCGAACGCCTCGGTCGGTCGGTCCAGGTGGGCGGCCAGCGCGTCGTGCAGGAGCGTGACGCCGGCGTCGGGGTAGCGGTTGACGCGAGCCAGCTCGGCCGCGGCGCGCTCGACGACGCCCGGCAGCGGCGGGAAGGGGTTCTCGTTGCTCGAGAGCTTCAGCTCGTCGAGCTCGGCGGCGCGGCCGGCCTTGTAGCCGGGGATGGCGTCGACGACGGAGCGCGGCAGCGGGACGGTCATGGGCCGAGGGTAGCCGCGCGCCGCTGGACCGCGATGATGCTGTCGTGACCAGCGCCCACCTCCCGCAGCCCGTGCGGTCGCCCGTCGTCGGCTACGCGCTGGTCCTCACCGCGGCCGTCCTGTTCGGGCTCAACGCCGGCGCCTCCCGCATCCCCCTGCGCTCGGGCACCGACGAGGCCACGTTCACGACGGTGCGCATCACCGGGGCGCTGCTCGTGCTCGTCGTCGTCGCCCTCGTCGTCGACCGGTCCGCCCTCCGCCTGCCCGCCGTGCGCCGCCTGCCGCTGCTGATCGGCCTCGGTGTCGTCGGCATCGCCGGGCTGCAGGGGTTCTACAACGTCGCGATCAACCGGCTGCCGCTCGGCATCGCCCTGCTGCTGGAGTACACCGGCCCGGTGCTCGTGGTGCTGTGGGTGCGCTTCGCCCGACGCGAACCCGTGCACGCCCGGATGTGGCCGGCTCTGGCGCTCACCCTGGTCGGGCTGGCGGTCGTGAGCCAGGTCTGGTCGGGCCTGGTGTTCGACGGGCTGGGCGTGGTCATGGCGCTGCTGGCGGCGGGCTGCTTCGCCGCCTACTTCCTGCTCGGGGAGGACGGTGGTGTCTCGGCCGAGCCGCTGCACCACATCCTGTGGGCGTTCGCGATGGCCGCGGTCCTCTTGAACGTCGTCGCACCCGTCTGGGAGGCCGACGCACTGGGCGCGGACGCGTCGATGCTCGGCCGACTCTCCGACCTCACGGTCCCGGCGTGGCTGGCGATGGGCTGGGTCGTGGTGCTCGGCACCGTCACGCCGTTCTTCCTGCTGCTGCTCGCGCTGCGCGCCCTGCCGGCCACCGTCGTGAGCGTGGTGGCCATGCTCGAGCCCGTCGTCGCGAGCGTCGTCGGCTGGGGCTGGTACGCCGAGTCGCTCACCGCCGTGCAGCTGGGCGGCGTCGTGCTGGTGCTGGTCGGCATCGTGCTGGCGCAGACTGCCCGGCGCGACCACCCGGACGAGCTGCCACCTCTGACCTAGCCGCACGGTTCTCCCCGCTCGCGCACGGGAAGCAACCCCTGCAGACGGGGGTTTCCCGTGCGCGGCGGCAGATTCCCAGGTCGACCTGGGAATCTGCGGGACGGGAGGGGCGGAACACGTTCCGCGGCGAATCGCGCCGGGAGCGGGGCGACTGCCATGATCGACGCATGCTCTCTCGACTTCTCACCTCCTGGGTGCTCGGCGCGGCGGCGCTGGCCACGGCCGCGTGGCTGCTCGGCACGCACATGAGCATCGGCACGGCGAGCGACACGACGTCGGACCGGCTCGTCACCCTCGCGGTCGTCGCGGCCATCTTCGCCGTGGTGAACACGTTCGTCGCGCCGATCATCAAGGTGCTGTCGCTGCCGTTCATCATCCTCACGCTGGGGCTGGCGCTGGTCGTCATCAACGCCGGCCTGCTGCTGCTGACGTCGCGCATCGCCGACTCCCTCGACGCCCCGTTCTTCATCGACGGCTTCTGGTGGGCGGTGCTGGCGTCGATCGTGATCTCGATCGTCAACGCCGTCCTCGGCGCCTTCGCGGGTGACTGAGCGCATGAGCGAGCGACCCCTGCGCGTCGAGGTCACCTGCCTGGGCAACATCTGCCGCTCCCCCATGGCGCACGTGGTGCTCGAGCAGCGGCTCGCCGACGCCGGCCTGGCCGACGACGTCGTGGTCACGTCGTCCGGCACCGGCGGGTGGCACGAGGGCGAGCCGATGGACGAGCGCGCCGCCACCGCACTGAGCGCCGCCGGGTACGACCCGACCCGTCACCGCGCCCGCACGTTCACCACCGACACGTACGCCGAGGCCGACCTCATGCTCGCGATGGACGCCCGCAACCACGCCGACATGACCGAGCTCGCCCCCACCGTGGCCGACGCCGAGCGCGTGCGGATGTTCCGCTCGTTCGACCCGGAGGCCGCGCCGGGCGACGACGAGGTCGAGGACCCCTGGTACGGCGGGGCCGAGGGCTTCCAGCAGGTGCTCGCCATGGTCGAGCGGACCAGCGACGCCGTCGTGGCCGCCGTACCGCGGCTCCGTGCCGACCTCACCGGGTAACCTCGCCGCCATGGCACGGATGACGGGGACGGCAGCGCGCGCGGAGGCGCTCATCGGGCACGGGGTGGTCGCCACGACCCCCGTGGCGGGTGGCGACATCTGCACGACCACCCGGCTCCGGCTGAGCGACGGCCGCACCGCGGTCATCAAGACCCGCCCGCAGGCCCCCGCCGGGTTCTTCGCCCGGGAGGCCGCCGGGCTGCGCTGGCTGGCCGAGGTGTCCGACGGGGTGAAGGTGCCCGAGCTCCTGGGTGCCGACGACGAGTGCGTGGTGCTGGCCTGGGTCGAGCCCGGCAAGCCGACCGTCGAGGCGGCCGAGCGGTTCGGCCGCGCCCTGGCCCGCACCCACGCCGCCGGGGCGCCCACGTTCGGTGCCGACGTCGACGGCTTCATCGGGCTCGCCCCGCTGCCCAACCGTCCGCTCGAGACGTGGCCGGAGTTCTACGCGTCGCGCCGGGTCATGCCCTACGTACGTGCCGCGGTGCAGCGCAAGGCGCTCACGAAGGAGCAGGCCGGCACCATCGAGCGCACGATGGGCCGCATCCGTGAGATCGCCGGGCCGGCCGAGCCCCCCGCCCGCATCCACGGCGACCTGTGGTCGGGCAACGTCGTGTGGGGCACCGACGGACAGGCCTGGGTCATCGACCCGGCCGCGCACGGCGGGCACCGCGAGACCGACCTGGCCATGCTGTCGCTGTTCGGGCTGCCTCACCTTCAGCGGGTGCTCGAGTCCTACGAGGAGCAGGCCCCGCTCGCCGACGGGTGGCAGGCCCGCGTCCCGCTGCACCAGCTGCACCCGCTGCTCGTGCACGCCGTGCTGTTCGGCGGCACCTACGGCGCCCGCGCCACCGCCGCCGCGCAGGCCGCGCTCCACCCGCCCACCGACTGACCGCACCCGCGGTCCGCCGCAGGACTCGACGGCGAACTCAGCCGATTCTCACCAGGGTTGGGCACACTGGACCCATGCGCATCCTGGTGGTCGACGACGACCGCGCCGTCCGTGACTCGCTGCGACGCTCGCTGGAGTTCAACGGCTACACCGTCGAGCTCGCCTCCGACGGCGCCGAGGCGCTCGCCGTGGTCCCCCGCACCGACCCCGACATCATCGTCATGGACGTCATGATGCCGCGGCTCGACGGGCTCGAGGCCACCCGTGCGCTGCGCAGCGCGGGCAACGACGTGCCGATCCTCGTGCTCACCGCGCGTGACGCCGTGAGCGACCGCGTCGACGGTCTCGACGCCGGCGCCGACGACTACCTGACCAAGCCGTTCGCCCTCGACGAGCTGCTGGCCCGCGTGCGCGCCCTGCTGCGTCGCTCGGCCCGCCAGGCCGAGCTCGAGGCCGACGAGCAGCCGCTGGAGTTCGCCGACCTGACCCTCGACCCGGTCACCCGCGACGTGACCCGCGGCGAGCGCGCCATCTCCCTGACCCGCACCGAGTTCGCCCTGCTCGAGCTGTTCATGCAGCGCCCGAAGCGCGTGCTGGAGCGGTCGTACATCCTCGAGGAGGTGTGGGGCTTCGACTTCCCCACCACCGCCAACTCGCTCGAGGTCTACGTCGGCTACGTGCGCCGCAAGCTCGAGGCCGAGGGCGAGGCGCGGCTCCTGCACACCGTGCGCGGCGTGGGCTACGTGCTGCGCGAGACGCCGCCCTGATGACGGCCTCGTCCCCCGACGCCTCCCGTCCCGCCACGACGAGCGTCCGTCCCTCGGGGGCCGGCGCGGCGAGCGGTGACACCTCGCCCGCCGAGGAGACCTCGCGGACGACCGGCGTGGTCGACGCGGCCAGGCGGCGGATCCACCCGTACACCGCGCGGGCCTCGCTGGCCCTGCGCGTCGCTCTTCTCACCACGGGCGCGGTCGCCGCGGTGCTGGCCGTCGCGAGCGCCACGGTCTACATCACGGTGCGGGCCGAGCTGGAGGGCTCGCTCGACGCCTCGCTGGTGAAGCGGGCCGACGCGGCCGTGTCGGCCGGCTACTCCCCGTCGTCGATGTCGGCGGCCGACGTCGACCTGCTCTCGGTGTTCGGGATCCGGTTCATCTCCGTCGAGGGCGGCAAGATCTTCACGGCGCAGACCCGCTCGAACGTGCCCTACGACCAGCGCGAGATCGCCGTGTCGCTGGGCGAGGAGACGACGTCGCAGCGCACGGCCCGCATCGGTGGCGTGCCGTACCGCATCGTGGCCGTCCAGGCCGGACCCGGGCAGGCCCTGGTGCTGGCGCAGTCGATGGAGTCCACCCAGCGCTCGCTCGACCGGCTGCAGCTGATCCTGCTGCTCACGAGCGCCGTCGGCATCCTCGTGGCCGGCGTGGCGGGCTGGGTGGTGGCCACCAACGGGCTGCGGCCGGTCCGCCGGCTCACCGCCGCCACCGAGCGCGTGGCCCGCACCGCGGAGCTGAAGCCGATCGAGGTCACCGGGTCCGAGCACGACGAGCTGGCCCGGCTCACGTCGTCGTTCAACCAGATGCTCATGGCGCTCGACGCCTCGCAGCAGCGCCAGCGCCAGCTCGTCGCCGACGCGGGCCACGAGCTGCGCACCCCGCTGACCAGCCTGCGCACCAACATCGAGCTGCTGGGCCAGGCCACCGAGCGGCAGGACCGCACCCTGAGCCTGGAGCAGCGTCGCGAGATCATGGACGACGTGCGGGCCCAGCTGGGCGAGCTGACCACCTTGGTCGGCGACCTGGTCGAGCTGGCGCGCGACGAGCCCCTGCACCGCGCCCCCGAGCCGCTCGACCTGGTCGACGTGGTGGAGCAGGCGCTGGAGCGGGTGCGACCCCGCTCGACCGGGCTGACCTTCGACGTCCGCCTGGAGCAGTGGGACGTGATCGGCGAGGCCCACGTGCTCGAGCGCGCCGTGACCAACCTCCTCGACAACGCGGTCAAGTGGAGCCCGGACGGCGGCAGGGTCACCGTGGCCCTGCACGAGGGCGTGCTGACCGTCCGCGACGAGGGTCCGGGCATCGCCGCGGAGGACCTGCCGCACGTGTTCGACCGGTTCTTCCGCTCCACCGAGGCGCGCACCATGCCGGGGTCGGGGCTGGGTCTGTCGATCGTGCAGCAGGCGGCGGTGCGCCACGGCGGTGCCGTGCACGCTGAGTCGCCCGAGAGTGGCGGCACGGTCGTCACGTTCTCGCTGCCGTCGGCGGCCGAGCGCGGCGACGACACGCCGCTCTGACCTGCGGCGTCGGGCCACAGGAACCGCGATCTTCTTCCGCCGCTCACACGCGCCGCTCAGCGCGCTCTCAGTGATCGGGGAGAATGTTGTTCCATGACCGACCAGAACGATCCCTTCGCCGATCGCCCCTACTCCCCCCCGACGCAGCGCGGGGCCGGCGATGCGCCCTCCTCGGGCGCGGAGGGCACCCCTGGCGCTGCCCCCGAGCAGCACCTTCCCCAGCAGCCCGCCGACGCTCAGATCACGCCCGAGCAGGCGACCGGTGAGCCGCAGGCCGGTGGCCACCCGGCCGACCACGAGCCGACGGTGCAGACCCCCGTCGAGCACGGCTCGACCCCGGACCGCACCACTGAGCAGCCCACCACCGGGCAGCCCACGACCGAGCAGCCCGCGGCCTCGACCCCCGACCGCACCGGCACCCCGGTCCCCCCGGAGTACGCGCACCGCTACGAGGCACCCGCCGCGCCCGCGGCCGGCCACCCCGGCGCCGAGCCCACCGTCGTGCTCCCGGCCGGCGCCGGTGGCGGCCAGCAGCCGCCCTTCGCCGAGCACACCGCGCCGGCGGACAAGCCCCGACGTCGACCCCGCCGGGCCGTGGCCGGCGTCGCCGCCATCGCGCTGCTGGCCGCAGCCGCCGGAGCCGGTGGAGCCGCCCTCTACGACCAGCTCGGTGCCGGCGACTCCGGCACGAGCCCGGTGGTCAGCTCGCTCGACTCGACCAGCGGGAGCGACCAGGCCACGAGTGGCCAGGTCGAGAAGGTCGCGAAGGCCGTGCTGCCGTCCGTGGTCCAGATCAACGTCTCCGGTGGGTCGGAGGCCGGGTCCGGCACGGGCATCGTCATCAGCAGCGACGGCAACATCCTGACCAACAACCACGTCGTGGAGGCGGCCGCCGAGCAGGGCACCATCACGGTGGCCTTCAGCGACGGCACCACGTCCAAGGGCACGATCGTGGGCCGCGACCCGAAGACCGACCTCGCCGTGGTGAAGGTCGAGCGCGACGGCCTCACCCCGGCCACGTTCGGCAAGTCGTCCGACCTCGCGGTGGGCGAGGAGGTCGTGGCGATCGGTTCGCCCTTCGGGCTCGAGAGCACCGTCACGAGCGGCATCGTGAGCGCGCTCAACCGTCCCGTCTCCTCCTCAGACGGCTCGGGCCAGAACACCACCGTGTTCCCCGCCGTGCAGACCGACGCCGCGATCAACCCGGGCAACTCCGGCGGACCGCTCGTCGACCTCGAGGGTCGCGTGGTGGGCATCAACTCCGCCATCCGCTCGGGTGGCACGACCGCCGCGAGCGCCGGTTCCATCGGCCTGGGCTTCGCCATCCCGATCGATCTCGCCAAGAGCGTGGCCGACCAGCTGGTCAAGGGTGAGAAGGTCGAGCACGCCCTCATCGGCGTCACCGTCCGTCCTGCCGTCGACAGCGACGACATCACCGGCATCGGTGCCGAGATCACCGAGGTCAACCCCGACAGCGCCGGCGCCGAGGCCGGTCTGGAGCAGGGCGACATCGTGACCGCCATCAACGGCCAGCCCGTCGGCAGCTCCGACGCGCTCGTGGCCGGCATCCGCGGCTACCGCCCCGGCGAGAAGGTCACGCTGACCTACCTGCGCGACGGCAAGAAGGCCGAGGCGGAGGTGACCCTCGCCTCCGACGGTGGCGAGACGAGCGACTGACGCTCCCCCGATCGGCGGCGCGCCCCTCCCCCCGAGCACTGCGCCGCCCTACTCCTCCCCGGAACGCGGCACCTGCGTCCGGGGAGGAGCCATGTCTGGCGGCATCTCAGGCCTACGTGTCCGAAAACCGCGCGACGTCAAGGTCCTGCCAGCCCTAGCGTGGAGGCATGACCGTCTCCCCCGTGACCGAACGCGTGACCGAGCGGGACTGGTCGGTGGCCGCGCTCGCCGTCACCGTGGTGCTGTGGGCGTCGGCGTTCGTCGGCATCCGCGCCGTGGCCGACGTCTTCGAGCCCGGTCCGCTGAGCCTCGGTCGGTTGCTCGTGGGAGCGCTCGCGCTCGTGGTGATCGCCCGTCCGTGGCGTCACCGCCTGCCGCGCGGACGCACCCTCGGACTGGTCGTCGTCTACGGCGTGCTGTGGTTCGGTGCCTACAACGTGGCCCTCAACGCAGGGGAGACCTACCTCGACGCCGGCACCGCCGCGCTCGTCGTGAACATCGGGCCGATCCTCATCGCGCTGCTCGCCGGGATCGTGCTCAAGGAGGGATTCCCACGTCCGCTCGTGATCGGCACGGCGATCGCCTTCGCCGGCGTGGTGCTCATCGCCACCAGCACGCGTCACGACACGGCGGTCGAGACGGCCAGCGCCACCGGTGTGCTGCTGTGCGTCGCCGCCGCGGTGCTCTACGCCGTCGGCGCCCTCACCCAGAAGCCGACGCTGCGGACCGTCGCTCCGGCCATGTCGGTGTGGATGGCGTGCACCATCGGCGCCGTGGTCTGCGTGCCGTTCGCGCCGGGCCTCGTGGACCAGCTGGGGTCGGCGTCGAGCGGTGACGTGGCGTGGCTCGTCTACCTGGGGGTCTTCCCCACCGCCATCGGGTTCACGACGTGGTCGTACGCGCTGCGCCGGCTCAGTGCCGGCTCGGTCGCGTCGACGACCTACCTCGTGCCGGCCGTCGCGACGCTCATCTCGTGGGCGCTCCTGGGCGAGGTGCCGGCGCCCCTCGCGTTCGTGGGCGGCGCGTTGTGCCTGGCCGGCGTGGCCGTCACCCGCCTGCGTCCTCGACGTGCGCACGTGGGCTGATCATCGCACCCTGAGGTCATGACGAAGAACATCCAGGTCGGTGATCGGGTCAGCTGGGACAGCCCGCAGGGCCGCACGCAGGGCAAGGTCGTGGAGCGCAAGACCAAGGACTTCCAGCTCGACGGCCGGCAGTGGAAGGCGAGCGATGACGAGCCGAAGCTCGTCGTCGAGAGCGAGAAGACCGGCGCGAAGGCGGCCCACGAGCCGTCGGCGCTGAACAAGCTGAAGAGCTAGCCGCGCGACCCCCGCCCCGCCCGCGCCGACAGCTCAGCCGAGCAGGTCGAGGACCAGGTCGCGGAGGATGGCGAACCCGCGCTGGGTCAGCACCGACTCGGCGTGGAACTGGATGCCGTGGAAGTGCGGACCGGCCACGTGGTGGATGTCGCCGGTCGCCTCTTCTCGCTCCACGGAGACGCCTGCGGGCAGGCCCGTCGCACCGACGCGGGCCACGAACGTGTTGTAGAAGCCCACCGTCTCCGGTCTGCCCAGCACGTCGAGCCGCGACTGCGTGCCCTGGAAGACGATGTCCTTGAAGTCGACGTCGAGGCCGAGGTTGCGGCTCAGCACCTGGTGACCCAGGCACACCGCGAGGAACGGCTGCTCCGAGGCGAGCAGGTCGACCACCACGTCGTCGAGGACCGCGATCTTGGCGTCGCCGACGTCGCGCGGGTCGCCCGGGCCCGGACCGACGACCACGAGGTCGTACTCGTCGAGCGCACGCCCGCCCTCGACCCAGGCGCGGTAGGCGTCGTGGCGCACGACGTCGGTGCTCATGCCCAGCACGCCGAACACGTGCGACAGCATGTTGACGAAGTCGTCCTCGCCGTCGACCACCACGACCCTGCGGCCCTGCAGCGACGGCTCGGGCGCGGCACCGGACTGGTCCGACAGCCAGAACTGGCTGAGCCGGGCGTTGCGCTCGCCGAGGGCGATGAGCACGTCGTCCTCCCGGGTGAACGCGTCGAACGTGTCGGGCGCGCCGCCCGTGGCGGGGGCCGGCGCGTCGACCAGGCCGAACGCGCTCAGCACGCCCGAGGCCTTGGCCCACGTCTCGGCGGTCTCGTAGTCGGGGTCGGAGTCGCGCACGAGCGTGGCCCCGGCGGTGACCTTCAGGTTGCCCTCGAGGTCGACGTCGGCCGTGCGGATGAGGATGGGCGCGTCGGCGCGCTGCAGCCCGTCGGCGTCGCGGCCCACGAGGGCGGCCACCGACGCGTAGTAGCCGCGGCCGTGCGCCTCGTACTGCTCGATGAGCCGGCAGGCGTTCTCCACGGGGCTGCCCGTGACCGTGGCGGCGAACATCGAGTCGCGCAGCACGGCGCGCACGTCGCGGTCCGTGCGACCGGCGAGCAGGTACTCGGTGTGCACGAGGTGGCTCATCGGCTTGAGGTACGGCCCCAGCACGAGACCCCCCTCGTGGCAGATGTCGCACATCATCTTGAGCTCCTCGTCGACGACCATGAAGAGCTCGTAGATCTCCTTCTCGTCGCGCAGGAACTCCAGCAGGGCCGACGTCTTCTCGGCGTGGGTCGTGAGCCCCTTGGTGCGGAACGTGCCGCTGATCGGGTTCATCCGCACCTGGCCGGCCTCGACGCTCACGTGCCGCTCGGGGCTCGCGCCGATGAGGTAGCGGTCGCCGGTGAAGATGCAGAACGTCCAGAACGCACCGCGCTCGCGCTCGAGCAGCCGACGGAACACGGCCAGCGCGGCGTCGTGGCCCCAGTCGGCGACCTTCGCCCGGTAGTGCCGCCCGATCACCAGGTTGGCACCCTCGCCGCGGCCGATCTCGTCGTCGATGATCTGGCGCACCATCGAGGCGTAGTCGGCGTCGGACGTCTCGAAGCCGCCGCGGTCGGCCAGCTGCACGCCGCCGTCTGGCAGCGTCGGCAGCAGGTCGGCCAGCGGGACCTCGTGGAGGACGTCGGCGCTCACCACGCGCAGGGGGGTGCCGTCGTCGTGCGCGGCGAACCCGCGCTCACGGGCCTGTCGGAACGGCACCAGCACCAGGTGGTCCCACACTCCGCCACCAGCCGCCCGCGGCCCGGCACCCCCGCCGAGCCGGTCGGGGACACCGGCCGACAGGGGCACGTCGGCCAGGTCCTCGACGTCCTCGAAGGCGCCACCGAGGAGGGTCACCGTGTCGCTGTCGCGCACACGGATCAGCGCGAACGCGGCCTGCTGCTGGAGCTCGCCGACGAGCGGGTGGGTCATGGTGTGTCCTTCGGGTCGCCTCGGCCGACGCCGGGACGGAGAACGCCCAGACCGCTCGGCTGAGGGGTCTGGGCGTGGGTCGCGTCGAGGCCTCCTCTAGAGGAGGCGCCACCAGGGGGTGGGAACGACGATCATGGCGCCAGCGTAGTGCCTCGGCTGCGGGGACGGCTGTCACCCTTGCCAGACTGTGCGACGTGGAGCCCTTCGAGATCGACGTCGACCTGATCCGCCGCGACCTCGCGCAGCTCGTCAGCTACCCCAGCGTGGGCGGCAGCGAGTCCGAGGCGTCGGTGCAGCGCTGGTGCGCCGCGACCCTGCAGGGACTGGGGCTCGACGTCGACCTCTGGCCGATCGACCTGGCCGCGCTGCGCGCCGACCCCGACTACCCGGGCGAGGAGGTCGAGCGCGACGAGGCCTGGGGCTGCGTGGGCCTCGGCGCGGGTGCCGGGCCCCGGGCGGCGGACGGCACTGACGGCGCCGGCGTCCCGAACCTCGTGCTCAACGGCCACGTCGACGTCGTGCCGCCGGGCGACCCGGACTGGTGGACCGCGCACGATCCCTGGTACCTGCAGGAGGCCGACGGCCGCTGGTACGGGCGCGGCACCTGCGACATGAAGGGCGGCGTGGTCGCCATCCTCGCGGCCGTGCGTGCCGTCGGCGACCGCCTGACCAAGCCCTTCGCCGTGCACGTCGTGGTCGGCGAGGAGGACGGCGGCATCGGCACCTTCGCCACGCTGCGCCGCGGCCACACGGGTCTGGCCTGCCTCATCGCCGAGCCGACGGCGGGTCAGATCGTCTCGGCCAACGCCGGGTCGCTCACGTTCCGGATCGAGCTGCGCGGCCGGGCCACGCACGGGTCGCGCGCTGGGCACGGCGTCAGCGCCGTCGACCTCTTCGAGCGCGTTCACGCGGCGCTGCGCCGACTCGATGCCGAGCGCAACGTCGACCCGCCGGCACCGTTCACCGACCGCCCGTGGCCTCTGTCGGTCGGCATCGTGCAGGCCGGCGACTGGGCCAGCACCGTGCCCGACCTGCTCGTCGCGGAGGGCCGGTTCGGGGTCATGCCCGGCGAGTCCTTCGTCGACGCCATGGCCACGTTCGAGGCGGCAGTCGCCTCCGTGGACGACCCGTGGCTGCGCGAGCACCCGCCGCAGGTCACGTGGCCCGGCGGTCGGTTCGCAGCCGGCTCGCTGCCCGACGCCCATCCGTTCGGCGACTCGGTGCGTGACGCCGTGGTGGCCGCCGGGGCCGAGGCGCCGCCGTTCGTGGGCGCCCCGTACGGCTCCGACCTGCGCCAGTACGCCGCCGCCGGCATCCCCACCGTCCAGTTCGGCCCCGGCCACATCGAGCACGCCCATGCGGTCGACGAGTACGTGCCGATCGACGAGGTCGTGCTCAGCGCCCGGGCCTACGCGCACCTGCTCCTGCAGCACTGCAGCTGACCTGCGGGAGGTCTCGACCTGCCGGTGCGCGGCCGCGCGAGGCTCGACCTTGCTGGTGCGCAGCCGCGGCTCGCGCCGGGTGCGGCCCCGGAGGGCCTCGACCTGGCGGCTGGCGGCGCGGTCGCTCGAGCCCTCGCCCTGCGGCCTGGGTGGGCGGTAGGTGACGAGAGGAACGGAGGGGCGGCGGTAGGTGGCACGCACTTCCCGGGCCTCGGCGGTAGGTGTGGCGCGGAAAGCGAGCGTGTATCCGCGCGCCACCTACCTTCCCGACGCAGGAAGCGCGCGCCACCTACCTCCACCGCCCACGACCCGCCGCAGTCCGAGAACCCAGCCGACCATGGCGCCGGCCGCCCGGTCGAGGCCTCTTGGAGACCGGCACCTACGCGAGCCGAGGCAACGCGACGGCGAACCCAGGCCAGCGCCGAGCCGTCAGTCCTGGACGGCCTTGGCCACGGTGACGCAGGTCGTCGACCAGTCGCGGTCCCCCGTCGTGAGCGGTCGGCCGAGGCGCTGCGCGTCCTGGACCGCCCAGAGTGCGTTGTGCATCATGCGGACGACGACCCAGTCGCGCGCCCGGTCCTCGTCGAGGCCCGCCGCGTCGACCACGGTGTGGAAGCGTCGACGGACCGCGAACCGGACGTCGCGAGCCGCGAGCACCTCGTCCCAGCGGTTCCACAGCAATGGGGCCGGCTCGTAGTGCGGGTCGCCGCTGATGCCCTTCGGGTCGATCGCCAGCCATGGTTCACGCAGGTCCGCCTCAGCCGGCGCTCCACGACGCGAGGCGAGGACGTTCGCGTCGTGCAGGTCGGTGTGCACCGCCACGCCGTCGGTGTCCGGGTCGGCCGCGAGGTCACGCCCGAGCGAGACGGCCTGCTGCACGAGACGTCGCGGCGCCGGGACCGTGGCCTCCGCCGCGGCGAGCTCGTCGGTCCAGCGGGCGACCAGCGACGACAGCGCGACGAGCCGACGCGGCGCGGGCCGGTGCAACGTGCCGTAGAGCCCGGCGACCACCTCGCACGCCTCCAGCACCGGGAGCGACGACAGTGCGGCGGGGCCGGCGCGCTCCAGCAGGAGCGCCCCGCGGGCCGGGTCGGCACGGAGCATCCGCACCGCACCGCGGCCGTCCCAGGTCGACAGCGTCAGGTGCTCGTGCCGGGTCTCCTCGTCGACGAACCCGACCTTGAGCACGGCCTCGACCCCGTCGGCGGTCCGCACCGGCAGCACGAGCGCGCACTCACCGTGCATCGCCTCGCCGTCGCGCCGCACCGTCCACTCCTCGAGCAGCGTCTCGACGGTCCGGGGCAGGGCCTCCACGAACGTGGCCCACTCCGGCCCGCGGTCGGCGAAGGCCAGGACGTCCGGCGGGAGCGCGATCACGCCTCCAGACAACCACCCGGCGCCCACCGCGGGTCACGGCTGGACGGGCGCCTCCGGGTCCTCCTCGTCGGCGGTCGGGTCCTCCGTGGGATCCGGCTCGGCCGGCGTCGGAGCCGACGTGAGCGGCAGCGGCGTGTAGTCGCCGACGTCGATCACGCCGGCGGGCGTGAAGGTGACGACCTGCAGACCGACCGGCGCACCGTCGGCGTCGAAGGTGACGAGCGTGACCTGGGCGTCGCGGCGCAGGCTGCTGCCCAGCGCGATCGGCAGCACCGCGCCGCCGGTCGAGCCGGTGGTGAGGCGTGTGGTCGTGGCACCGTCCGGACCGGCGATCGCCTTCGGCCCCACCTGGTAGTGCAGGTGACCGGTGAGCACCAGGTCGACGCAGCCGCTGCCGGCCACCTCCTTCGCCGACGCCCACGAGTGCACCGCGAGCACGCCCACCCGCTCGCCTCGTTCGTCGGCCTCGCACGCCACGTCGCGCAGGGCGGTGTCCTGGTCCGACAGCGCGGAGTCGCGGGTGGCCGCGTCCTCGGTGTAGCCGGTGATCTTCGTGCCGCGCGGGTCGGTCTCGCCCAGGAAGCGCACCCCGCCGACCTCGACGGGCTCGGCGTCGAGCACGGTGAAGCCGTTCTTGCGCATCTGCTCGACGGTGGGGTCGGCGTCGTGGTTGCCGCCGACGGCCACGACGTCGAAGCCGTCGAACTCGCGGGCGAGGGAGTTGATGCTGAAGTTCTCCCACTCCCCGCCCTGCGACGTGTCGTCGCCGAGGTCGATGAGGAGCTCCGCCTGCGCCTGGTCGGCGATGCGGCGCGCGACCGGGTCCATGCCGATGTTGTCGTGCCGGTCGGTGACGACCAGGGCCGTCTTCTCGCCCTCCTCGGGCCGGCGCACGCTCACCTGCTGGGCCTGCTCCTCCAGCGCGCCGTAGAAGCTGACGGAGTCCTGGTAGAGGTAGAGCGCGCCCTCCACGAGGGCCCGGCTGCTCGTCGTGGCGCTGCCCTGCGCCAGCTCGAGCCGGTCGAGCACCGGGTCGGCCGGCAGCTGGGGGAAGATCTCGCGCACGCTCGACCACGTCTGCTCGGGAGCGTCGTCCTGGCGCTCGGGAAGGGTCACCAGCACCAGGGAACCGACCACCACGACCGACGTCGCGACCGCACCCGCCACCTGGCCGCGCGACGGCTGCACGGCGTCGCGGCGGATCCGGCGACGTCGGTCCTCGCCGACCGCCCGCCACGCCAGCACCACCACGGTGACGGCCAGCACGCCGACACCGACGCCACGCAGCGCCGCCTCGGCAGCCATGTCGGTCACGGCTGCCGTGACCTCGCGGATCTCACCCTGGGGCTGCGCCGCGATCGCGGCGTCGCGCTGCAGCAGCTCCTCCAGGCCGACGGCGTCGGAGTCGCCCAGGCGGATGTCGACACCGAGGCCGACGGGTGCATCGACGTCGACCCGGGCCTTCGGCAGCAGCGGCCCGAAGTCGAGGGTCGCGTGCCCGTCGAACGCCGGGCTGACCACCGCCTGGTGCGCGCCGATCGTGAGGTGCCGCTCGCTGTGCACGAACGTCGAGGACGCGACGGGGAGACCGGCCAGCACGGCCACCGCCAGCAGGGCCACTCCGACCAGGATCCTTCGCACGGCACCACCCTAGGAGGGACGTGCCGGTCCCACGGGCCTAGGCCATCCGTTTCGGACAGTTCCGGGGCACTGTCGGGGTCCGGACCGCCCCGGAAGTGTCCGAGACGGAGGGACTCAGGAGACGCGGGAGAGCCAGGTCTGCGTCGTGCCGACGGTGGTGAGCAGCTGGGTGGCGCGAGTCAGGACGACGTAGAAGGTGCGCCAGCCGGCCTCGGACTCGGCGACGATCGCGTCGGGCTCGACCACCACCACGGCGTCGAACTCCAGGCCCTTGGTGTCGAGCCCGTCGAGCACCCGCAGCCGGTCGTGTGCGGCGAGCTCGCCGGCGAGCCGCTCCCGCAGACGGGGCAGGTCGGCGCGGGCGGCCACGACCGCCACCGTGCCCTCGACCCGCTCGAGCATCGTGGCGACCTCCGCGGCGGTCGCGTCGAGCAGCACTGCGTCGGCCACCCACTCGTGACGCGGCGCCTCCCCCGTCTTGCGCACCGCCTCGGCGAGGTCGGCGCCGGGGATCGCGACCTGGGCCACGTCGGCCGCGAGCTCGTAGATCTCCGCGGAGTTGCGGTAGTTGGTCGACAGCCGGAACCGGTGCTCGGGCTTGCCCTCCAGCGCGGTGGACCGGGCGGCCGCGGCTTCCTCGGGGTGCGGCCACGACGACTGGGCGGGGTCGCCGACGATCGTCCAGCTGGCGTACCGACCGCGACGTCCGAGCATGCGCCACTGGAGGGGCGACAGGTCCTGGGCCTCGTCGACGAGCACGTGGGCGTACCCGTCGTCGTCGATGCTGGTGGTGGAGCGCAGCTCGTTCTCGACCTCGCGCTCACGTCGCTCGAAGCTCATCAGCTGGCGCGGGACGTCATGGTCGTCGTCGTCCTCCGGCGGGACCTCGCCCACGAGGTAGCGCAGCTCGTCGATGAGCGGCACGTCCTCGATGGCCGGCACGCCCGCCTGCCACGACGCGACCATGGCGTCGAGCTCCTCGGCCGAGAAGGCGCCGTTGGCCAGCTCGCGCACCCGTCGGGGCAGCGTGCGCCACAGCTCGACGGCCTCGACGGGCGGCCACCAGGCCTCCACGAAGTCGACGTAGCGGTAGTCGGTCGTGAGCGTGTCGAGGAAGCCCTCCTCGCCCTTCTCGAGCGCCCGCTCGCCCTCGACCTGCTGCCACAGGGCGCGCGCCACGGCGGCCGGGGCCTTCGCGTAGGCGCGGTTGCGCGGCAGGTTGGCCAGCAGCCCGCGCCGGATGTTCGCCAGCTTCTTGGCGTCGAGGACGAGCACGTCGTCCTTGTAGAAGTAGCGGAACGACGTGGGCTCGCTCGGCTGGGGCGACGTGGCGAGCCGGCGCAGCACCGGCAGCATGCGCGACGAGCCCTTCGCGGCGGCGGCCTTGGGCTCGTCGTGCTGCAGCGCCCGAAGCCCGTCGACGACCTCGCCGAGCGAGCGCAGCGTGACGGCCGTCTCGCCGAGGCTCGGCAGCACCCGCTCGATGTAGTTCATGAACACCGACGAGGGCCCGACGACGAGCACGCCGCCGGACTCGAAGCGTCGCCGGTCGGTGTACAGCAGGTAGGCGGCGCGGTGCAGCGCGACGACGGTCTTGCCGGTGCCCGGGCCGCCGCCGATGATCGTGGCGCCGCGGCTGGGCGCCCGGATGGCCTCGTCCTGCTCCTTCTGGATGGTCGCGACCACGGAGTGCATGGTGCTGTCGCGGGCGCGCGAGAGGCTGGCCAGCAGCGCGCCCTCGCCCACCACGACCATGTCGTCGGGGGCGTTGTCGCCGTCGAGCAGGTCGTCCTCGACCCCCACCACGGTCTTGCCCGAGCTGCGGAGCACCCGGCGACGCACGACGCCGGACGGCTCCTGCGCGGTGGCCTGGTAGAACAGCGCCGCCGCAGGGGCGCGCCAGTCGATGAGCAGGATCTCGCGGTCGGCGTCGCGCACGCCGATGCGGCCGATGTAGCGCGCCTCCCCCTCGAGCAGGTCGAGCCGGCCGAACACGAGACCGTCGTGGGCGGCGTTGAGCGCCGTCAGCCTGCGCGTGGCCTGGAAGACCATCGCGTCACGCTCGACGAGGCCGCCCTCGTTGCCGACGTGGCCCCGCGCGAAGCCCTCGGTGACGAGTGACTGGGCCACCTTCGTCGACTCGTCGAGACGGCCGTACACGACGTCGACGTACGCCTGCTCCGCCGCGATCTCGGCGGCGGCCTGCTGCTCGGAGGACACGCTTTCCTCGGCTCTCGTGGGTCTTTCTGCGAACTACCCATCCTAACGACCTGGGCGCCCAGGCATTCCCTCAGCCCGCAGGTGTTGGCCGAAACGTCACCCACCGCGGCGCAGGCTCAGCGCTTGCGCTGCAGGAAGGCCGTCATCGCCTCCCGGGCCTCGTCGCTGCCGAACAGGCGCGCGGACTGCTCGGCCACGTCGGCGCCGAGCGCGTCGATGCGGGCCACGAGGTCGTGGTTCAGCAGTCGCTTGGTCTCGCGCAGCCCCTGCGGATAGCCCTGCACCAGGTCGGCCAGCACTGACCCGACCGCGTCGGCGAGGTCGGCGTCGGGCACGGCCCGGGTGACCAGGCCGGCGGCCTGCGCCTCCTGGGCGTCGAAGGTGCGGCCGGTGAGGAACAGCTCGGCCGCGGCCCGGTCGGAGAAGCGCTCGAGCAGCGTGAGCGAGATGACCGCGGGCGCCAGCGCCAGCCGGACCTCCGTGAGGGCGAAGGTGACCGACTCCGCCGCGACGACCACGTCGGCTGCTCCCACGATGCCGAGGCCCCCGGCCCGCACCGGGCCGGCCAGCTCGACCACGACCGGCGTCCCGGCGGTCGCGATCTGGCGCTGCAGGGCGACGATGGCCCGCGCGCCCTCCTCCATGCCGCCGCTCGCGGCCTCCGAGAGGTCGGCCCCCGAGCAGAACACACGGTGCGCGGACCGGACCCGGATCGCCCGGACCGCCGGGTCGGCGTCGGCGCGCTCGAGCCGGTCGGCCAGCTCGGTGACCAGCTGCCGGCTGAGCGCGTTGCGGTTGTGCTCGCTGTCGAGCGTGACCGTGGCGACCGCGTCGGCCACCTCCAGGTGCACCAGCTCTGCCATGACCGCTCCTCTCAGTAGGACTTGGGCAGGCCCAGGGAGAACTGGGCCACGAAGTTGAGCGCCATCTCCTTGGACACGGGGGCGATGTTGCTGAGCCGCGACGAGGCGACGGCCTGCACGAGGCCGTACTCGAGCGCCAGGCCGTTGCCTCCGTGCGTCTGGATGGCCTGGTCGACGGCCTTCGCCGCGGCCTCGCCGGCGGCCACCTTCGCCATGTTGGCGGCCTCGCCCGCACCCATCAGGTCGCCGGCCGCGTAGAGCGCGGCAGCCTTCTGGGTGAGCAGACGCGCCATCTCGACGTCGATGTGCAGGCGGGCGAGCGGGTGGCTGATGGCCTGATGGGCGCCGATCGGCTTGCCCCACACCTCGCGCTCCTTGGCGTAGGCCACGGCCTTGCGGATCGCCCAGCGGGCCGTGCCGGTGGCCATCGACGCCGCCATGATCCGCTCGGGGTTGAGACCCGCGAAGAGCTGCTCCAGACCGGCGTCCTCGTCGCCGACCAAGGCATCGGCGGGCACGCGCACGTCGTCGAAGAACAGCGTGAACTGCTTCTCCGGGCTCACGACGCCCATCTCGATCTGCTGCTTCGTGAAGCCCTCGGCGTCCGTGGGCACCATGAACAGCGCGGGCTTGAGCTTGCCGGTGCGGGCGTCGGAGTAGCGCGCGACGACCAGCAGGTGGCTGGCCTCGTCGACGCCGGAGATGTAGGTCTTGGTGCCGTTGAGCACCCACGTGCCGTCGTCGTCCTTCCGGGCGTTCGTGACGATGTTGTGGGAGTTGGAGCCGGCGTCGGGCTCGGTGATGGAGAAGGCGTACGTGGCGGTGCCGTCGGCCAGGCCGGGCAGCCAGCGCTCCTTCTGCTCCTGCGTGCCGTACTGCGCGATGGTCGTGCCGACGATCGCCGGGCTGACCACCATGAGCAGCAGCGGGCAGCCCGCCGTGGCCAGCTCCTCGCACACGGCCGCGAGGTCGCCGATGTCGCCGCCACCACCGCCGAACTCCTCGGGGATCGAGACGCCGAGGTAGCCGTTCCTGCCGGCCTCGGCCCACAGCTCGGTCGTCTTGCGTCCCTCCGCCGCGGTCTCGTGGAAGTACTTCTCGCCGTACTTGGCGCCCAGGGACGCGACGGCCTTGCGCAGCTCCTGGCGCTCCTGGGTCTCGGTGAACTGGCTCATGAGAGGTTCCCTTCGATGGTTTCGATGACGGCGAGGACCGCACCGGACTCGACCTGCTGGCCCGCCGTGACGGCGAGCTCGGTCACCACGCCGTCGACGGGCGCGGTGATGGTGTGCTGCATCTTCATGGCCTCGAGGACGACCACGACGTCGCCCTTCGTGACCTGCTGGCCGGCCTCGACGCCGACCTGCACGACGCTGGCCGGCATGGGAGCGAGGAGCGAGCCCTCGGCGACGACGTCGGCCGGGTCGACGAACGTGGGCACGACGTCGAACGACAGCGACCCGGCGGGCCCGTCCACGTCGACGGTCTCGTCGGCCACGGTCACGCGGTAGGTCTCCACGACGCCGTCCGCCTCGAGCACGACGTGTACCGCCTGCCGCCCACGGCCCGGCACCCCCGCCGGGGCCGTGGACACGTCCACGACGTCGGCGACGTCGCTGACGAGCCGCCGACCCTCGGCGCGGTACTCGATCGTGAGCTCCTCGGTCCCGAGCAGCAGCGAGCGGCGCCGCGGCTGGCTCGGCACGTTGCGGAACGCGGTGGGGATGCGGCCCAGCACGGGCGACGACGTCGACGCGGCGCGCGCCTGCGCGAGCACGGCGGCCAGGGCCGAGCGCTGCACCGCGGCGTCGTCGAGGAGGGGCTTCGTCCAGTCGGCGATCCGCTCGGCGAGCAGGGCGGTGTGCACCCGGCCGGCGACGAACTCCTCGTCGGCCAGGACGCCGCGCAGCAGACCCACGTTGGTGGTGAGCCCGTGCACGCGCGTGCGGCGCAGGGCGTCGTCGAGACGTCGGACCGCCTGGGTACGGTCGTCGGCGTAGGCGACCACCTTGGCGATCATCGCGTCGTAGAAGTGCGTGACGACCGAGCCGGACTCCACCGCCGAGTCCGTGCGCAGACCCGGCCCGCTGGGCACCTCGAAGGTGCGCAGGGTGCCGGTCTGGGGAGCCCAGTCGTCGCCGGCGTCCTCGGCGTAGAGGCGCACCTCGATCGCGTGGCCGGTGGGTCCGGTCGGCTCGTCGGCCGGCAGCGCGTGACCCTCGGCGACCGACACCTGCAGCGCGACGAGGTCGATGCCGAACACCTCCTCGGTGACGGGGTGCTCGACCTGCAGGCGGGTGTTCATCTCCAGGAAGAAGACGCGACCGTCGTCGGCGTGACCGTCGGACACGAGGAACTCCACGGTGCCGGCGCCGACGTAGCCCACCGCCTCGGCGGCGTTGCGAGCCGCGGTGTGCAGGGTGCGACGGACGGCGTCGCTGAGGTTCGGCGCGGGCGCCTCCTCCACGACCTTCTGGTGCCGACGCTGGATCGAGCAGTCGCGGTCGCCGAGGATCCAGGTGGTGCCGTGCGTGTCGGCCAGCACCTGCACCTCCACGTGGCGCGCCGTCGGCAGGTACGGCTCGACGAACACGGTGTCGTCGCCGAATGCCGACGCCGCCTCGGCCGCGGCGGCCGTCAACTCGCCCTCGAGGTCCTCGGCGCGCTCGACCACGCGCATGCCGCGTCCACCGCCGCCAGCCGACGCCTTCACCAGCAGCGGGAAGTCGCCGGGCTGGGCGGTCTCGGGCTCGATGCTGAGGATCGGCACGCCCGCCTGGGCCATGATCTCCTTGGCGCGGATCTTGCTGCCCATCGCGTCGATGGACTCCGGCGTGGGGCCGATCCAGACCAGGCCGGCCTCGGCGACGGCGCGCGCGAAGTCGGCGTTCTCGGACAGGAAGCCGTAGCCGGGGTGGATCGCGTCGGCGCCGGCCCGACGCGCGGCGTCGATCACGAGGTCGGCGCGCAGGTACGTCTCCGTCGGGCTGTTGCCCACCAGGTGCACCGCCACGTCGGCCTCGGCCACGAACGGCGCGGAGGCGTCGGCGTCGGAGTGCACGGCGACGGTGCGGATGCCGAGGTCACGGCAGGTGCGGAACACCCGGCGCGCGATCTCCCCTCGGTTGGCCACCAGGACGGAACGGATCATGGAAGGACTCCTGTGCTGCTCGCTCGTGCTCAAAGCCTGAACACCCCGTAGCCGCGGGCGCCCTCGACGGGTGCGGTGTGGATCGCGGAGAGGCAGATGCCGAGGATCGCGCGGGTGTCGCGGGGGTCGATCACGCCGTCGTCGTAGCCCATGCCCGACGTGAAGTAGGCGAGGGACTGCTCCTCGATCTGCTGCTCGACGTAGTCCTTGACGCCCTGGAACCCCTCGGCGTCGAACACCTGGCCCTTGGACTCGGCCGACTGGCGCGCCACGATCTCCATGACGCCGGCCAGCTGCGCCGGACCCATGACGGCCGACTTCGCACCGACCCAGCTGAACATGAACCGCGGGTCGTAGGCGCGGCCGCTCATGCCGTAGTGGCCGGCGCCGTACGAGGCGCCCATGACGACCGACAGGTGCGGAACCTTGGAGTTGGAGACGGCGTTGATCATCTGGGCGCCGTGCTTGATGATGCCGCCCTGCTCGTACTCCGCGCCCACCATGTACCCGGTGGTGTTGTGCAGGAAGAGCAGCGGCGTGTCGGTCTGGTTCGCCAGCTGGATGAACTGCGCGGCCTTCTGCGCCTCGGCGCTGAAGAGCACGCCCTGGGCGTTGGCCAGGATGCCGATCGGGTAGCCGTGCAGCTGTGCGTACCCGGTGACCAGGCTCGAGCCGTACAGCGGCTTGAACTCGTCGAACTCGCTTCCGTCGACGAGGCGGGCGATGACCTCGCGCGGGTCGAACGGGACCTTGAGGTCGGTCGGCACGATGCCCAGCAGCTCCTCGGCGTCGAGCACGGGCTCGGCGTAGTCGGTGCGGGGGTCCGAGCCCTTCTTGCGCCAGTTGAGCCGCCGCACGATCTGGCGGCCGAGGCGGATCGCGTCGTGCTCGTCGACGGCCAGGTAGTCGGCCAGCCCCGACGTCTTCGCGTGCATCGAGGCGCCGCCGAGGGACTCGTCGTCGGACTCCTCGCCCGTGGCCATCTTCACCAGCGGCGGACCGCCGAGGAACACCTTCGCTCCACCGTCGACCATGACCACGTAGTCGCTCATGCCGGGGATGTAGGCGCCACCGGCGGTCGAGTTGCCGAACACGAGGGCCACGGTGGGCCGTCGGTCCTCGCTGGCGCGGGTGATGTTGCGGAAGCTCGCGCCGCCGGGGATGAAGATGTCCTTCTGCGTCGGCAGGTCGGCGCCACCGGACTCGACCAGGTTGATCGTCGGGAGGCCGTTCTCCTCGGCGACCTGCGCCGCGCGGAACCCCTTCTTGACGGTGACGGGGTTCGACGAACCGCCCTTCACGGTCGGGTCGTTGGCGACGATCATGCACTCGACGCCCTCGACGACGCCGATGCCGGTGACGATCGAGCCGCCCACGGTGAAGTCGGTGCCCCAGCCGGCGAGTGCGCCGAGCTCCAGGAACGGGGTGTCGGCGTCGAGCAGCAGCTCGATGCGCTCGCGGGCGGTGAGCTTGCCGCGGGTGTGGTGGCGCTCGACGTACTTCTCGCCGCCACCGGCGAGCGCCTTGGCGTGCTGCTCGCCCAGGTCGGCGACACGCTCCAGCATCTGGGCGCGGTTGTCGGCGAACGTCGCCGTCGTCGGGTCGATCGTGGTCTTCACAGCAGGCCTCTCAGTAGCCCAGGAGCTTCGCGGACAGGTCCTTCATGACCTCGGTGGCGCCGCCGCCGATGCCGAGGATGCGGGCGTCGCGGTAGTGGCGGTCGATCTCGGACTCACGCATGTAGCCCATGCCGCCGAAGATCTGCACGGCCTCGTGCACCACGTGCTCGACGGCGGCCACCGAGACGTTCTTGGCGGTGACGGCGTCGAGGATGAGCGACGGGTCGGTCTTCGGCGTCTCGAGCGAGCGCTCGAGCGCCTGCCGGGTGAGGGCGCGCGCGGCCGCGGTGCGGGCGTGCATCTCGACGAGCTTGTGGCGGATCACCTGCCGGGCGATGAGCGGCTTGCCGAACGTGTCGCGCTCGCGGGCGTACGCCACGGCGAGGTCGAGCGCGCGCTGCGCCGTGCCGTACGCCTGCACGGCCAGCCCGAGCCGCTCGCCCACGAACTGCTGCATGACGAGGTAGAAGCCGCCGTTCTCCTCGCCGACCAGGTTCTCGACGGGGACGCGCACGTCCTCGAAGGCCAGCTCGGCGGTGTCGGAGCAGTGCCAGCCCATCTTCCGCAGGCTCTTGCTCACGGTGAAGCCGGGCGTGTCCTTGTCGATGACGAGCAGCGAGATCCCGGCATGCCCCTCACCACCGGTGCGGACCGCGGTGGTGACGAAGTCGGCCCGGACGCCCGACGTGATGAACGTCTTGGCGCCGTTGACGACGTAGTGGTCGCCGTCGCGCACGGCGCGGGTGCGGATGTTCGCGACGTCGGACCCGCCGCTCGGCTCGGTCACCCCGAGCGAGCCGATCTTCTCGCCGGCCAGCGTCGGCCGGACGTAGGCGTCGATCAGCGCTGGGTCACCGGCGTCGATGATGTGCGGCACCGCGATGGAGTGGGTGAACAGGCTGGCCTGCAGACCGGTCGAGCCGCCCGCGGCCAGCATGGCCTCGGTGACGACGCACGCGTCGAGCGAGTCGCCGCCCGCGCCACCGACCTCCTCGGCGTAGCCGACCGCGAGGAAGCCGGCCTTCGCGGCGGCGGCGTGCAGCTCGCGCGGGAGCTGCCCGTCGTCCTCCCACTGGGGCAGGTGCGGCACGATCTCGCGCCGGGTGAACTGCTCGACGGCCGTGCGCAGCGCCTCGCGCTCGGGGGTCGTCCACAGGTCCGTCATGGTCGGGCTCCTTCGAGGAGGGTCAGGGGGACGGCGGTCACGCGGGCGCGCAACCACTCGCCGAGGGCCTTCGCCTGGGGGTCGAGCCGGGTCGACGACGACACGCCCTCCCCCAGCAGCCCGTGGATCACGATGTTCACGCCGCCGAGGTTCGGCAGCGGGTGCACGTCGACGTCGAGGTCGGCGGCCTCGGGCAGCATCGCCTGGACCCAGCCGGGGTTCACGACGCCGAGCAGCCACGCCACGGCGTCGTCACGTCGGGGGTGCTCCGCGGGGACCCACAGCCCGACGTTCGCGTCGCCACCCTTGTCACCCGAGCGCGCGTGCACGAGCTCGCCGAGCGGGACGGCGCGGGTGTCGCCGAGGTCGGGCGCCGGAGCGGGTCGGGTGGACGAGCCCTGCTCGGGATCGGCCGTGCCGGTCGGCGGGGCGATCTCCTCACGCGTCCCGTCCGGGTGCACGACCACGTGGGGCACCTCGGACTGCGGCACGTAGGCCGGGCGGTAGACGCCGAAGGGCGCGCCGCGGCCGGGCGGGGCGGTCAGGGTGAAGCCGGGGTACGACGCCAGGGCCACGTTCACGAACGCGTCGCTGAACGTGCGACCCACCGGCTCGGGCCGGGTGCTCTTGGCCACGCAGCGCAGCAACGAGGTGGCCGCGGCCTGGGTGGGCGGGTCGAACACGTCGGTGCGGTCGAGCGTCCACACCAGCGCGTCGGGCGGGTCGGACTGCAGCGCGTCGGTGACCTGGCGGCGCACCCAGGCGGCCTTCGCCTCGATGTCGAGCCCGGTGAGCAGCAGCTCCACGCTGTTGCGGAAGCCACCGATCAGGTTGAGGCAGACCTTGGTGATGGCCGGCGGGGGCGTGCCGCGCACGCCCGCGATGCGCACGCGGTCGGGGCCGTCCTGCGTCAGCTCGACGGTGTCGAGGTGCGCGACGACGTCGGGGTTGAGGTACGCCGGGCCCTGGATCTCGTAGACCAGCTGGGCGGTGACGGTGTCGACGGTGACCGCACCACCGACCTCGCGCCCCTCGCCCCCCCGCCCCTCGACGCCGGCGTGCTTGGTGACGACGCTGCTGCCGTCGGCGGCGACCTCCGCGATCGGGAACCCCAGCGGCGCGGACGTGTCGAGGCTGCGGAACCCGCTGAAGTTGCCACCCGTGGCCTGCGTGCCGCACTCGATGACGTGACCCGCCACGAGCGCGCCCGCGAGGGCGTCGAGGTCGTCGCGGCCCCACCCGTGGGCGTGGATCGCCGGGCCCATCACCACCGAGGCGTCGGTGACGCGACCGGTGACCACGACGTCGGCGCCGGCCTCGAGCGCGGCGGCGATGCCGAACGCGCCCAGGTAGGCGTTGACGGTGAGCGCGTCACCGGGCAGGTCCAGCTCGGCCGCGCGGGCCTTGAGGTCGTCGCCCTCCACGTGGGCCACGCGCACGTCGAGCCCCTGGGCCGTCGCGATCTCGCGGATCCGCTCGGCGAGCCCGGCCGGGTTGAGCCCGCCCGCGTTCGTGACGACCTTGACGCCCTTCTCGAGCGCGAGCGCGAGACCGTCCTCGAGCTGGCGCACGAAGGTCTTGGCGTACCCGGTGGACGGGTCCTTCATCTGGTCCTTGCCGAGGATCAGCATCGTCAGCTCGGCCAGGTAGTCGCCGGTGAGGTAGTCCAGGTCGCCTCCCTCGAGCATCTCGCGGAAGGCCGACAGCCGGTCGCCGTAGTAGCCGGAGCAGTTGCCGATCCGGGCCGGCCGGTCGAGGGTCATGCGTCCCCGCCGTCGGTGCCCCGCTCGGCCAGGGGTCGGGGGTCGTTGCCGGGCAGCCCGGCGAACGCCTGCACGATGTCGAGCCAGTGGTCGGCGTCCGCGCCCTCGGCACGCACGTCCACGTCGTCGCGGTGCCGACGACGGGTGGCGAGCAGCGCGAAGTCCCACGCGTCGCCGGTCACGCGCTGCTCGGCGTCCTCGGGACCCCAGGTCCAGGTGTCGCCGCCGGGCGCGACCAGCTCCACCCGCACGTCCGACGTCGGCAGCTCCTCGCCCCGCATCAGGTGGGCGAAGCCGCGGGTGCGCACGCCGATGTGGCACACGTGACGCACGCGGTCGGTGCGCGGGACGTCGACGCCGAGCGCCTCGGCCACGTCGTGCGCGTGGGCCCACGTCTCCATCACGCGAGCCGTGGCCATCGACGTGGGGCTCATGGGCGGGCCGAACCACGGCACCTTCTCGCCGGCGGGCACGGCGCGCAGTGCCTCGGCCAGACGGCGCCGACCGTCGCGCCACTCGTCGATCAGCGTCGGGACGGGCTTGGCGGCCCAGCTGTTCGCGCCGTCGTCGACGAAGCCGCTGGGGCTCTCGGCCGCGGCCTTCATCCCCGCACCGAAGGCCTCGGGGTCGGTGAGGGCCGCGAGCGAGGCCTGGTCCGTCCAGGCCAGGTGTCCCACCTGGTGCGCCACCGTCCATCCCTCGGGCGTGGTGACGGCGCCCCACTCCTGGACCGGCAGGTCGGCGACCCAGCCGTCGAGCTGGTCGCTCTCGGCCGCGAGGTCGGTCAGGACGGCGGCGAGCCGGTCGTCGGGTTCGGTCGGCGGCATGTCAGCGCTCCAGTCCGGCGTCGAGGGTGACGGCCCAGGCGTCGAGCACGGCGGCTCGACGTCGGCTGTCGTCGGTGAGGGTCCCGGCGAGGCCGAGGCCGCGCAGCAGGTCGAGCGTGGCCTGGACGAGGGCCCGGTTGCTGCCGCGGTCCTCGTCGACGCCGAGCAGGTCGACGGCGTAGGCGTGGGTCTCGCGGCCGACGCGGCGCTCCAGCGGGCCGACGGCTCCGCGCAGCTCGGCGTCGGTGCGGGCGGCCACCCACAGCTCGAGCGCGGCGAAGAACACCGGCGACGTGAACTGCTCGGCCAGCACGTCGAGCACGGCCCGGGTGCGGCCGACGTCGGGCAGGGCACGCACCGCGTCGGCCATGGCGTGCCGGCGGCGCTCGGTCAGGTGCTCCACGGCGCCGACCACGAGGGCCTGCTTGCTCGGGAAGTGGTGCAGCTGCGCACCCCGGCTCACCCCGGCGCGCTGGGAGACGACCGTCGTCGAGGTGCCGGCCCAGCCGAGCTCCACCAGGGAGTCGACCGTGGCCTCCATGAGCCGCAGCCGCATGGCAGCGGTCCGCTCGGCCTGCGGGGTGCGGGTCGTGGTCACCCGGACATCCTGCGCCGCACCACAACAAACAGTCAAGTCTGTTTGTTAGTTCCTCGGGTGTGACGCAGTCCTGGGACGCACGCCCAGGAACAGGTCCAAGGGCCCAGGACCCGGGCGGCGCGCCGTCGATAGCCTTCGACGGCACACATCCCCCTGGAGGACCCCCATGAGCGACGACACCCCCACCAGCCCCCAGCCCACGGCGCAGCCCACACCGCCTGGGGACGGTGCCGCCGACGCCACCGTCGTGCAGCCCGCGGCGACCGGGACCGAGGGCGCGGCAGACGGGTCCGGCGGCGCCGGCAAGAAGATCGGGTTCGGCATCGCCGGTGCCCTGGCCGTGGCCGCGATCGGTGGCGGCGCCTACGCCTTCACGCAGCTCTCCGGCGGCGGCACCCAGCCCCACGACGTGCTGCCCGCCGACACCGTCGCCTACGTGCGGCTCGACCTCGACCCGTCCGCCAGCCAGAAGGTGGACCTCTTCCGCCTGGCCAAGCGCGTGCCGGACCTGTCGAAGGAGCTGGGCATCGAGGACGAGGACGACGACCTGCGCAAGCTGGTGCTCGAGGACGCGCTCGGCGACTGCAAGGACGTCGACTACGACCGCGACGTCGAGCCGTGGCTCGGTGAGCGCATCGGCCTCGGCATCGGCTCCAACTTCGAGGACGAGGAGGAGGTCATCCGCATCGCCGTGCAGGTCAGCGACGAGGACGCTGCGAAGAAGGGCATCGCCAAGCTCTTCGCGTGCAACGACGAGGATTACGGCATCGGCTTCCTCGACGGCTACGCGATCGTCACGCCCTCCCAGAAGAGCGCCACCGCCGCCGTGAAGGCCGCGGAGAAGAAGCCGCTCGCCGACGTCGAGCAGTTCACCGCCGCGCAGGACGCGCTCGACGAACAGGGCGTGATGTCCGGCTGGGTCGACGTGAAGAGTGGTGTCGAGGCCGCGAAGAAGGCGGGCATCGACAAGGAGCTCGGCGGCGACGCGGCCGAGCTCGACCAGATCACCGACGAGGTGAGCAGCGTGGCGTTCGCGCTGAGCGCGTCGTCCACCTCGCTGCACTTCGACGCCGTCGCCCGACAGGGCGACGAGCCTAGCGAGGTCCCCGAGATCCGCGGTCTGGGCGCCCTGCCCGAGGACACCGTGGTGGGTCTGACCGTCCCCGGCGGCGGCAAGGCCGTGGAGGAGAACTGGGACGAGCTGAAGTCGGGCGTGCAGGACCTGCTCGAGCTCGGCCCGGCGCTCGGCTTCGTGCCCGGCCTGTCCGGCGGTGCCGCCGCCGGACCGGTCGGACCGCCGGTGGAGTTCGACGCGGACGCCTATGCGGCCGACCCCGAGGGCTACCAGCAGGAGTACCTCGACCAGCTCGAGCAGCAGTCGTCCGGCGGCGGCCTCGGAGGCTCGCAGGCCCCCGACGTCGAGGACACGCTGGCCGAGATCGAGCAGACGCTCGACGTGACGCTGCCCGAGGACCTCGTGACCCTGCTCGGTGACGCGTTCACCGTGTACGTCGGGTCCGAGGGTCTGGAGACCCTCGCGAGCGCCCAGGGTCCGTCCGACCCGTCCGAGGTGAGCACCGGGCTGGTCATGGAGGGCGACGAGGCCAAGGCCTCCGACCTGGCCGGGCGCCTCGTGGCGACCGTCCAGAAGCTGGCCGGCGTCGAGATCGCCACGGCCGACGGCGACGACGCGGTCTCGCTGGCCACGTCGCCCGAGGTCGCCGAGTCGCTCGTGAAGGACGGTGGCCTCGGCGGCTCCGACCGGTTCTCCTCGGTCATCGACGAGGACGCGAAGGGCGGCGGCCTGTTCGTCGACGTGAGCACCATCCTCGACACCGTCGAGAACGCCGAGCCCGACCTGGCCGAGGACGAGGTGTTCACGGGCCTGCGCAACATCGAGGCGGTCGGCATCAGCGGCACGCGCCCCGACGACGGGTACCGCGGCTTCTCGCTCGCCGTCGCGTTCACCGAGAAGAAGTAGCACCGGCACGCACGGGCTGGACAGGAGACGGGGGTGCGGCGAGGCTGACGACATGACGTCGTTCGTCTCCCACACCTCCGTCGACTGCGCCGACGCCTATGCGCTCAGCGAGTTCTGGAAGCAGGTCCTCGGCTACGTCGACGTCGAGGGCGACCCCAACGAGCCCGGCCACGAGGAGTGCATGATCCTCGACCCGGGATCAGGCCACCACCTGCTGTTCATCGAGGTGCCCGAGGCCAAGGCCGTGAAGAACCGGATCCACCTCGACCTGCGACCCCGGTCGGGGACGCAGGCCGACGAGGTCGCCCGGCTGGTCTCGATCGGCGCGACCCAGGTCGCCGACCTGCGGGGCAAGTACGGCCCTGGGACGGGCTGGGTGGTGCTGGCCGACCCGGAGGGCAACGAGTTCTGCATCCTGCGCTCGGAGGCGGAGAATGCCGCGCGCGACGAGGACTGAGCTTCCTCGGCGCGTGTCCTAGGTGCCGGGTCGGTCCTTCAGCACGGTCACGCGGTGCAGGAGCGGGGTCCAGCGCGGACGGTCCGCCGTGGTGAGGGCGAGACCCGCGCACACCACCACCGTCGCGGCCCACGCGCCGGTCAACGTCACCGTGACGGCCTCGTGCAGGTCACGCGGCAGCACGTTGATCGTCAGGACGACCAGCGCCACGACGACGAGCCCCGCCAGGGAGAGGTCGATCGCGCGGCCCACCGCGTCGGTCCACGACGCCTGCCGGCGGGTGCCGAGATAGGCCGCCACGGCCAGCAGCACCACGAGGCTCAGCAGGTCGATGCCCCGCGCCAGCGACACGAGCGGCAGCAGCATGATCGCCGCCTGCAGCCATCGGGGTCTCACGGCGCCATCGTCCCAGACGTGGTGCCCCAAGACGACCCGTCAGCCGGCCTGGAAGAACCAGCGACGCCGACCCTCCCCCACGAGCTCACCCTCGATCACGTCGACCTGCGGTGCCGACTGCTCCTCGACGACCTCGCCGGAGATGGACTCCTCGTGCTGCGGGTCGTCGTGCTGGGTCGGATCGGCCTCGTGCTCGGTGGTCGAGGCCTCCCCGACCGCGCGCCGGGCGAAGTCGGCGGCGAGTCGCAGGGCCTGCCGGCTCTCCGGCAGGGTGTCGGCCAGGACCGGGAACGCGTGCACCTGGCCACGCCACAGGTGCGTCTCGACCTCGACGCCGCGCTCGGAGAGCATCAGCGCCATGGCCTCCACCTCGGGCCGCAGCATCTCGTCCTCGACCGCCACGAAGAAGGCGGGCGAGCTGATGTGGTCGACGGCGTCGAGCGGCGACACCTCGCCCTCGATGACCGCGCCCTCGGGGACCCACCGCTTGCGGATGAGTGCCACGCGCCCGATCGGCAGGTAGGCGTCACGCACGCGGGAGACCCGGGCGACGCCCTCCTTGTCGATGCGGTCGGGGTCGAGGCTCAGCAGCGGCGAGAAGGTGAGCAGCGCCGCGGGAGCCGGTAAACCACGACGGTGGGCCAGCTCGGCGATCTTCATGGTCAGGTAGCCACCGGCGGAGTCGCCCGCGACGACGATCTTGTCGGGGCGGTCGCTCATCTCCACGAGCGCCTCGTAGGCGGTGATGGCGTCGTTCACCGAGTCGGCGACCGATCCCTCGGGCAGCTGCACGTACTCGACGGAGATCACCGTGGCGCCGGTGTAGAGCGCGAGCCGCTCGCAGATCCGCCGGTGGGTCTCGATGCCGCACGAGAAGAACCCGCCACCGTGCAGGTAGAGCACGGTCATCTCGCTCTCGGGGCCGTAGCGGTGCGTCATGGACTCCACGTGCACGCCACCGAGCTCGAACGAGACGGGCTCCACGTAGCGCGAGCGCGGGCCGCGGGCCGACAACCGGTCGAGGGAGCGCAGAGTGGTGAGGGTGCGGTCGTTGAGGGGTGCCAGCCGCAGGAGCGGCTTGAAGACGAGCCGTGCGGTGCGGCCCAGGAACCGGCTCTTGAGGCTGACCGACTCGTGCACCACAGCCTCGTCGTAGACCACGCGCATGGGACGGGAGCCGAGCGGAAGCACGTTCCTCGCTCGTTCGGCGACCGCCACGACCGGCGGCAGCGGACGGGTCCGGGTGGTCTCGTCAGCGGTCGGCGACGAGCCGCCGGGCAGGAGCAGGTCGCGCAGGCGACGTGCCAACGAACGTAGGGACATGCCTCCACCGTACTCCCGGTATGGGTTCGGGGCCAGGAGCGTCGTCACACCCGGACGGGATGTTTGCGCAGGTCAGCGCACGTGCACGCCGAGCCGAGCGGGGAGATCACTCCGCCTGGAAGCGGGCGTCGACCTCCACGCGGATCACGATGTCGGCCGGCACGAGGTCGAGTCCGGCACCGCCTGCGTCGGCCGAGGCCAGGGCGAAGGCACGGGGCTCGCCGTGCCCGGGATCACCGGGCCGGTCGAGCATGCCGGGGTCGGCCAGCTCGAGCGCGGTCACCCGGCCCCGTCGCACCGCGTCGGCGTAGGACTGGGCCTTGGTGACGGCGTCGTCGACCGCCGCCTTGCGCACCTCGGCCTCGTGGACCCGTCGGCTCTTGACTCCGAGGTCCCACTCGAGGCCCTGGACCTCGACCCCGGCCTGGCCCGACCAGTGGTCGACGAAGCCGCTGAGCCGCTCGAAGTCGACGAACTCGGCGAGCACCTGCACCTGGGCGCTGTGCACCAGGTCGTCGGAGCGACGGTCGTCGACCCACGGGTGCCGGCTGAAGACTCGGACCTGGTCGCTCGACCACGTCCGCACGGCGCCGAGGCTCACGAGCTCGCCGAGCTGGGAGCGCAACGGCTCCTGCAGCGCCACGGCGCGGTCGCGCACGTCCTGACGCTCGGCGCCCTCGACCACGACCTCGAGCCGCACGAGGGCGCGCTCGGCCGGGAATCGCCCCTCGGCGGAGCCTCGGACCGTGATCTGCACACCCATTCCCCCATCGTGCCGTTCTCGTGGTGCCTGCGCGTCCTTTCGCCGAGACCGGACGGCGGCCTTCTCCTTCGGAAGAGGCACGATCGCCAAAACTCTGACGCGGGCCGCGTCGTGCAGGACGATCGGCCCGTCCTCGCGGGGCCGCCGTGGCGAACCCGAGGGTTCCCTCACCCTAGGATGGAGCCATGGTGACCCTCGCCGAGCTGCAGGTCCGAACCCTCGGCCCGACCACCGTCCCGTCCCCGCTCGCCCAGTACGTGGGCGGGCGCGCGACCAACGAGTACTACGTGGGCGAGGACGACCGGATCCTCTTCGACGACACCATCTCGTTGATCCAGCAACGCGGCCTCCCGCTCGAGGAGCTGCCCTCCTTCGAGACCGGCGGCCCCCGGGACAAGCTCTTCTTCGACCCCGCCACCGTGCGGGTCGGCATCGTCACCTGCGGTGGCCTGTGCCCAGGGCTCAACGACGTGATCCGGGCCCTCGTCATGGAGCTGCACGAGCACTACGGCGTCAACGACGTGATCGGCTTCCGCAACGGCTACGCCGGCCTCGTGCCCGAGAACCTGCTCGAGCCGGTGCAGCTCACCCCCGGGTTCGTCGCCAACATCCACGAGCGTGGTGGCACGGTGCTCGGCTCGTCGCGCGGTGCACAGGACGTGAAGACCGTCGTCGACACGCTCCAGCTGCGCGACATCGACATCCTGTTCGTCATCGGGGGCGACGGCTCGATGCGCGGCGCCCACCGCATCGCCGAGGAGGCCCTCGCGCGCGGCGCGCAGATCGCAGTCGTCGGGGTCCCCAAGACGATCGACAACGACATCCCGCACATCGGCCAGAGCTTCGGCTTCCAGACCGCCTACTCGCGGGCCGCGCAGTCGATCAAGGCCGCCAAGATCGAGGCCGAGGCCTCGCTCAACGGCGTCGGCCTGGTGAAGGTGATGGGTCGCCACGCCGGCTTCATCGCGTGCTACTCGGCGCTCGCCGGCCACGACGCCGACTTCGTCCTCATCCCCGAGGTGCCGTTCGAGCTCGAGGGTGAGAACGGGCTGCTCGAGCACGTGCGACGCAAGGTGCAGGCCCAGGGGCACGCCGTGCTGGTGGTGGCCGAGGGTGCCGGCCAGGAGCACCTGCCCAGCCACGACGAGACCGACGCGTCGGGCAACGCCCGCCTGGCCGACATCGGTCGTCTGCTGCGCGAGCGGATCACCGACGACTTCTCCTCGCGGGGCGCCGAGGTGCTGTTCCGCTACTTCGACCCCGGCTACTTCATCCGCTCGGTCCCGGCCGAGCCGGCCGACTCCGTGTACTGCTCGCGCCTGGCGCAGACCGCCGTGCACGCGGCGATGGCCGGTCGCACCGACATGGTCGTCGGGCGACGTCGGCACCGGTTCGTGCACGTGCCCATCCCCTACGTGACGCACCGCCCCCACCACGTCTCGCCCGACGGCGACCTGTGGCTGAGCGTGCTCGAGTCCACCGCCCAGCCCTTCGACATGCGCTGACTGCTCATCGCCCGCAGCGCCCGAGTCACCTACCGTTGACCAACGTCAGGTAACACGCGTGAGGCGAGACATGGGGGCATTGCCATGAAGAAGCGATGGTTGACAGCGTTTGCGGTGAGCGTGCTGAGCCTTCCCGCACTGGGTTCGTTCAGCGGTCCGGCGTCAGCGGCCGCGTGGCCCGCGGGCTGCAAGGTCACGCTCACACCCAGTGGCACATCCACGACGGTCCAGGGCGTCTGCCCGTCCAACAGGCACAAGACACTCGCGGTGTGCCGGACCAACACGGGAGTCATCGCCTACAAGGAGTCCAGGATCGCCGGGGTGGGCCAGACCTCGCTCACGGGCTGCTTCGGGAACGACCGCCTCTTGAAGGCTGACATCAAGGTCTACTGACGTCGGGCGCCCGGGGTGGGCCGGTCCAGAAGCTTCCGCCCGAGGTCCTCGAGGCCACGGCGCTGGGCTCGGGGCGCGACGTCGTGCTGGCTGCGCTCGTGCAGCGCTGGGGTCGCGGCGAGGTCCCTCCTCGGACGACGGTGCCTAGCCTCGTGCGTACCCGACCTCGACGGGGAACGGCTCGAACTCGCAGGGCTGCGAGCGGCCGTCGGGGCGCCAGCCGTGCCGCTCGTAGAAGCGGCGGGCTCGGGTGTTGGCCTCCAGGACCCAGAGCCGGTCCACCGACGTCGGCACCGACGCGAGCACCTCGGTGGCCAGGCCGGTGCCGCGGTGGCGGGCCACGACGCCGATGTGGCGCAGCGTGGTCGCGTCGTGCGCCAGGTAGCCCACCGCCACCTGGTCGACCACCACGAGCCATGCGCGCACGGCAGGGTCGGCGAGCACCTCGACCCAGCGGTCGCGCACTTCGGTCCACGGGTACGGGCCGTCGAACACGTGGGCCAGGGCGTCGGTGTTCGCCGCCTGCTCGACCGAGGCCAACAGACCCTCGTCGCCGGGGACGGCGCGGCGCAGCTCCATGCTGCGATCGTCGCATGGTCCGGATGGTGAGACCTCTTCTCATCCCTTGGAGTACCTGTCACCGTGGAGGTCCATCGACACCCCGCGCCCCACCTCAGGAGATCCCATGAGCGATCAGTGGTCGTTCGAGACCAAGCAGATCCACGCAGGCCAGACGCCCGACCCCACCACCGGTGCGCGGGCCCTGCCGATCTACCAGACGACGTCGTACCAGTTCCGTGACACCCAGCACGCTGCCGACCTTTTCGCGCTGGCCGAGCCGGGCAACATCTACACGCGAATCATGAACCCCACCCAGGGCGTCGTCGAGGAGCGTCTCGCGGCCCTGGAGGGCGGCGTCGGCGCCCTGCTGTTCGCCTCGGGCCAGGCCGCCACCACCGGCGCCCTCACCAACGTGGCCGAGGCCGGTGACCACATCGTGGCCTCCGCCAGCCTCTACGGCGGAACCGACTCGCTTCTGCGCCACACCTTCCCGAAGCTCGGCATCCAGGTGACCTTCGTCGAGGACAACAACGACCCCGCCGCGTGGCGGGCCGCCGCGCAGGAGAACACCAAGGCGTTCTTCGGCGAGACCATCGGCAACCCGAAGGGCGACATCCTCGACCTCGAGGCGATCAGCGCGGTCGCCAAGGAGGTCGGCGTCCCGTTCATCGTCGACAACACCGTGGCCACGCCGTTCCTGCTCAACCCGCTGAAGCACGGCGTCGACACGGTCGTGCACTCGGCCACCAAGTACATCGGCGGCCACGGCACCACGATCGCCGGCGTCGTCATCGACGGCGGCACGTTCGACTACGCCGCCCACGGCGACAAGTTCCCCGGCTTCACGACCGCCGATCCCAGCTACCACGGGCTCGTGTTCGCCGAGGCCCTCGGGCCGGCGGCCTACATCGCCAAGCTGCGCGTGCAGTACCTGCGCAACGTCGGCCCTGCCCTCTCGCCGTTCAACGCCTTCCTCATCGCCCAGGGCCTCGAGACCCTGAGCCTGCGGATGGAGCGCCACATCGAGAACACCCGCAAGGTCGCCGAGTGGCTGACCGCCCGCGAGGACGTCTCGAAGGTCACCTGGGCCTCGCTCGACGGCAACCCCTACAAGGAGCTGGCCGACAAGTACACGCCCCGCGGCTCCGGCGCGGTGCTGACGTTCGAGCTGCCGGGCGGCGTGGACGCCGGGCGCCGGTTCATCGACTCGCTCGAGCTGTTCAGCCACGTGGCGAACATCGGCGACGTCCGCTCGCTCGCCATCCACCCGGCCAGCACCACGCACTCGCAGGGCACCCCGGAGGAGCACGCGGCCACCGGCGTCACCCCGGGCCTGGTGCGTCTGGCCGTCGGCATCGAGGGGATCGACGACATCCTCGCCGACCTCGAGGCGGGACTGCGCGCGGCCAAGTGACCTCACCTCACCTGACCGACCAGGATCTCCCTTCCGTCACCGGCGCGTGGCGTGAGGGAGATCCTGTCGGTTCCCGACAGTTCGCCGACGTCGGCGACCTGACGCTCGAGTCGGGCGCCGTGCTGCCCGACGTGCGGCTCGCCTACGAGTCGTGGGGCACGTTCACGGGCGACAACGCCGTGCTGGTGCTGCACGCCCTGACCGGCGACAGCCACGTGGTCGGCCCGGTCGGGAACGGGCACGCGAGCCCGGGCTGGTGGGACACGCTCGTGGGCCCTGGCCGCCCGATCGACACCGACCGCTACTACGTGGTGGCCGCGAACATCCTGGGCGGTTGCCAAGGGTCGACCGGCCCGTCCTCGACGTCGCCCGCCGACGGCGAGCCGTGGGGCGGGAGCTTCCCCGACCTCGCCGTCCGCGACCAGGTCGCGGCCGAGGTCGCGTTCGCCGACCGACTCGGGATCGACCGCTGGTACGCGGTCATCGGCGGCTCCGCCGGGGGCATGCGAGCCCTGGAGTGGGCCGTCACGCACCCGGACCGCGTGGAGCGGCTGTTCCTGCTGGCCACGTCGGCGCAGGCGTCGGCGGAGCAGATCGCCCTGTCGTCGACGCAGCAGGCAGCCATCACCGCCGACGCGCACTTCCACGACGGCGACTACTACGGCGCTCCCCTGGGTCCGACCGCCGGCCTCGACGTGGCCCGCCGCATCGCTCACGTCGCCTACCGCAGCGAGACCGAGCTGCAGCAGCGGTTCGGACGGACGATCCAGGACGACGGCCGGTTCGCCGTCGCGTCGTACCTGGAGCACCACGGCGTCAAGCTCGTCCGTCGCTTCGACGCCAACTCCTACCTGGTGCTCACCCGCGCGATGGACAGCCACGACGTCGGCCGTGACCGTGGCGGGGTGGCTGCCGCCCTGGCGCGCATCACCGCCCGCACGGTGGTGGCCGGCATCGACACCGACCGGCTGTACCCGATCCACCAGCAGCAGGAGCTGGCCGACCTGATCCCCGGTGCCGACGGACTCGACGTCGTCACGTCGCTGCACGGACACGACGGCTTCCTGGTGGAGTTCGACCAGGTCGGCGCCCTCGCCGCAGCCCTGCTCGTCGACTGAGCTAGAGGCCGACGGTCTCGGCGAGCGCCGCCACGTGGACGTCGAGGAAGGCGGCGGTGTCGGTGAGGGTGTCGGGGCCGTACTGGCCGAAGACGTCGAACGCCACGGCTCCGACGACGGCTGACCACAGCCCCATCCCCCGCGCCAGGTTGGTCGCGGGCAGCGTCAGCCCGTACTCGGCCCTGATCGACTCCAGGTCGGTGCGGACCGATCGCGGCAACGGTCCCGGAACCTCACGAAGTCGTCCGGCGAGGTGCGCCCGCTCGAGGACGCCCGCCAGGGCGACCACGACGCGGGTGCCCGGCTCGTTCGTCACGGTCGCCGGGGCTGCGTAGCCGGGGACCGGCGTGCCGTAGAGCAGCGCGAAACGGGAGGGCTCACGCCGACCCCAGGTGCGCATGGCCTGGGCCGCCGCCTGCAGCTGACCGGTCCCGGTGCGGCGCGCGGCCGCGGAGACCGCGTCCTCCACCTCGGACCCGAGCTCGTCGTAGGCGTCGACGATGAGCAGCGTGAGCAGCGCGTCGCGGTCCTTCACGTAGCGGTAGACCGCCGACGACACCATGCCGAGCTCGCGGGCAACGGCCCGCAGCGAGAGCTCGGCCGGGGTGACGTGCGCGAGCTGCTCGCGGCCGATCCGGACGATGTCGCGCAGGGTCTGCTCGCGGGCGAGCTCGCGGGGAGTGGGCACCCACTCACCCTAGGGCGTCAGCAGCGCTATGTCGACAACGCGAGCAGTGCTCTTGACATCCCGGCGCGCGAGGCGCACTCTGAACACAACAGAGAGCACTGCTCTCGTTTCGGACAACCAGGAGACATCATGCGCACCCTCGTCATCGGAGCCGGCCAGGTCGGCCCCCACGTCGCTCTTCAGCTCGCCCGTCGCGGCGAGTCCGTCCGTGTCGGCACCCGTTCCGGCTCCGGCCCCGAGCACCCGCTCGTCGAGCGCGTCCGGCTCGACGCCACCGATCCCGCGGACCTCGACCGCGCGTTCGCCGACGTCGACGTCGTGCACCTGTGCCTGCACGCCTCGGCCTACCGGCCCGACGTGTGGGAGCGCGAGCTGTACCCCCTGGAGGCCGGGGTCCTCGCGGCAGCGGCGCGGCACGACGTGCACGTCGTCTATCCGGAGAGCGTGTACGCCTTCAACACGTCGGCCGTCCTCGGCGACGATCCCCGCGTCGCTCCCCGATCCTCGATGGGACGCATCCGTGCCGAGCTGCTCGCGCGTCGAGCAGCGTCCTCGGCGCGGACCACGAGCGTGGTGGCGTCGGACTTCTACGGTCCGGGGGCGTCCATGGCGCACGGCGGCGACCGCGTGAGGAGGCCGGCGGCGGAAGGACGCACGGTCCGCCCGCTCGGTCGGGTCGACCTCCCCCACGCGTGGACCTACCTGCCCGACCTGGCGTCGGCGATGATCGCCGCCGCCGAGCTGCCGGCCACGCCCGACCGGGTCGTCCTCGCCCCCGTCGTCCACGCCACCCAGCGCGAGCTGGCCACGGCGTACGCCGTGGCGGCCGGGCACACGTCGGCCCGCGTGCGTCCTGTACCCGCCTGGGTGCTGAGGTCGCTCGCCCCGGTCAGCGCGGACATGCGGGCCATGGCCGCGATGTCCTACCTCTTCACCGAGCCGCTGCTCGTCGACGAGCAGGCGAGCGTCGAGCGGCTCGGCATCGCCGCGACTCCCCTCGAGGCCGCCGTGGGCGCGTCCGTCGCTGTGCCGTGACCCCGTGTCGGAAGGACGTCAGTCGTCCTTCGGCGGACGGCCGGGACGGCGCGGGGCCGCGGCACCCTTCGGCATCCGCCCGGCGTCCTTCAGCGCCCCGCGCAGCAGGTACTCGATCTGCGCATTCGTGCTCCGCAGGTCGTCCGACGCCCAGCGGGCGAGGGCGTCGTGGACCTGCGGGTCCAGCCGCAGCAGCAGCTTCTTGCGCTCGGTGCTCATCGGGACGGGTTCACGGTGTCGGGCTCACAGGGTCGCGGACATGGTCGAGGTCACCCTCTCAGGAGTACAACGAACCGGTGTTGACCACGGGCTGGGCGTCGCGGTCGCCGCACAGCACGACGAGCAGGTTGCTCACCATGGCGGCCTTGCGCTCCTCGTCGAGCTGCACGAAGTCCTTGGACTCGAGCCGCTCCAGCGCGGACTCGACCATGCCCACGGCACCCTCGACGATCTCCTGGCGCGCGGCCACGATGGCGCCGGCCTGCTGACGACGCAGCATCGCCTGGGCGATCTCGGGGGCGTAGGACAGACGGTTGATCCGTGATTCCACGATCCGGACGCCGGCGGACCGGACCCGCTCGTCGACCTCCTCGGACAGCCGGCCGGTGATCTCGTCGGCGTTCTCGCGCAGCGAGAGCCTGCCGGCGGCGTCGTAGGGGTAGCTGCCGGCGATGTGGCGCACGGCCGCCTCGGTCTGGATGGCCACGAACTCCACGAAGTCGTCGACCTCGAAGCTGGCGCGCGCGGTGTCCTCGACCCGCCACACGACGATCGCCGAGATCTCGATCGGGTTGCCGTCGGCGTCGTTCACCTTGGCCGTGCCGGTCTCGTGGTTGCGGATGCGGGTGGAGATCTTCGTGCGGCCGGTCAGCGGGTTCACCCAGCGCAGACCCTCCGTGCGGACGGTGCCGGTGTAGGAGCCGCCGAGGATCTGCAGCACGCGCGCCTCGTTGGGCGCCACGAGCGTGAGCCCGCAGGACGCCGCGAACGCGACGAGGGCGAGCAGCACGCCGACGACGATCAGGGGGATCGACTCCTGGACCGCAGCGAGCACCACCAGGCCGACGCCGACGAGGAACCCGACGATCGACGCGATGGCGATCGTGGCTCCTCCGGTGCTCCAGGCCTCGCGCTCGGCGATGGTCGGCTTCTCGTCGGCCAGCGGCGTCTCGACGGCCGAGGCGGGCTCGGGGACGACGGGTGCGCTCATGATGCTCTCCTCCCAGCTCCCCGGGTCGTCCGGAGTGCTATGAAAGTGATATCACATTAACGGTCATGGCCCCAACCCCGTCAGACGAGCTTGCGCACGATCCCGCGCGGGGCGTGCTTCATGACCTGGCCGACCGCCGCCCAGGGCCAGCCCGGCGTGGCCGCGGTGTCGACCTCCTTCTGGATGGCCTTGACCATCGAGCGCACGCCCGTCTCGGTGTCGACCATGAGCTTCTGCTCCTGCTCGACCTGCTCGTTCATCTCCGAGGCGATGTAGCCGGGGAACAGCGTGGTCACGGCGATGTCGACACCCTTGCGCCCGACGAGGTCCATGCGGATCCCCTCGGCCAGGTGGGCGATGCCGGCCTTCGTGGCGGCGTAGGAGGTCATCGACGACGGCATGCCGCGCATGGCCGACATCGACGAGATGACCACCAGGTGGCCGGCCTTGCGCTCGTAGAAGTGCTCCATCGCGGCCTCGCACTGGGCCATCGCGGCGATGAAGTTCGTCTCGGCGGTCTCCTTGTTGGCCGCGAACATCCCGGTGCCGATGCGTCCGCCCTTGCCGAGGCCGGCGTTGACGATCACGCGGTCGAGCCCGCCCAGGTCGCCGATGGCGGACTTGAAGACGGCGAAGACCTGGTCGTGGTCGTTCACGTCGAGCGCGTGCACGACCACCCGCACCTCCGGGTGCGCCGCAGTGATCTCGGCGGCGAGGGCCTCGAGGCGGTCCACGCGCCGCGCGGTCAGGGCGAGGTGGTGGCCCTGGGCGGCGAGCTGGCGGGCCATCTCGGCGCCGAGGCCCGAGCTGGCCCCGGTGATGAGGACGTTGGTGCGCACGTCAGTCCTTCCGGGCCATGCGGGTGGCCGCCTTGGCCATCTCGCGGTAGTACAGCGGACGCAGGAAGCGCTTCGCGGTGTAGGCGATCCTGCCCTCCCGGTCGGTCAGCACGATGTGGCGACCCTTCTCCACGTCGGCGAGGACGACCGTGGCGATGTCGGCCGCGGTGCGCTTCGATCCGTCGATCAGCTTGGCCGCAGAGGCCTGCGCCGACTCGTCCTTGCCGCGCATGGAGGCGGTCAGGTTGGTCTTGAAGAAGGTCGGGCAGACGACGCTCACGGCGATCCCGTACGGCTTGAGCTCGTGGAACAGCGTCTCGCTGAGGGCCACGACCCCCGCCTTGACGGCGTTGTACTCGCTCATGCGCGGCGGGTGGATCAGTCCGGCGGCCGAGGCGGTGTTGACGATGGCCGCGGTGCCACCCTGCTGCTTGAAGACCGGCACGAAGGTGCGGCAGCCCCGCACGACGCCGAGCAGGTTGATGTCGACGATCCACTGCCACTGGTCCATCTCGGACAGCTCGATGCGGCCACCTGCCGCGACGCCGGCGTTGTTGAACAGCACGTCGAGGCCGTCCCAGGTCTCGACGACGTGGTCGCGGACCGTCTGCCAGTCGACGTCGGAGGTGACGTCGAGCCGCCGGTACTCCACCGTGCCGGGTCCGGCCTCGGCGATGGACTGCACGGGAGCTGGGACGTCGTCGTGCACGTCGGTCGCGAGCACCCGGCAGCCACGTTCGGCCAGCTGGGTCACGAGGGCGAGGCCGAGACCGGAGGCGGCACCGGTGACGAGCACACGAGTGCCCGGAGCGAAGATCGTCATGGTCAGATACTAACGGTATCCGAAATCGTGGGACAGGCCGTGCCCCTCGACGACGTCGGGAGCGGACCGGGCCTGCCCCTCGACAGGCTCGGGGAGCGAACCGGCTTCGTGCACAGGTGTGGACGGCCCTGTGCACGAATGACACCGGTGTTGTTCACAGCTGTGGGCAAACCTGGGGAGAACTACACGGGTGTGATTCGACTACCCGGTGAGCGCTGCGGAGCGGACGACCACGCCCACCACGACCGCGATCCACAGCCCGGAGAAGGCGAGCACCTGCACGAGGGTGCGGCGCTCGCGCGGGGCGTACGCGAAGACGAGACCGAGCAGGCAGCCCGCCACGAGACCACCGAGGTGGCCCTGCCAGCTGATGTTGCCGGTGAAGCTGATCGCCCCGTTGATCGCCAGCAGCACGAGCAGGCCGCGCACGTCCTGACGGGCCTTGAGCAGCAGCACCAGGGCCATGCCGAAGAGGCCGAAGACCGCTCCCGAGGCGCCGGCGGTGCCGCCGAGCGGGTTCGACAGCCACATGACGAACACGCCCGAGACGACCGCCGTCGTCACGTACGCGGCGATGAACCGCACTGTGCCGAGGGCGCGCTCCACGAACGGCCCGAACAGGTACAGCGCGTACATGTTGAAGGCGATGTGCAGCACCGACAGGTGCAGGAACGCCGAGGTCAGGAGCCGCCAGTACTGCCCCTCGGCCACGCCGAACGGCCACATGGTGCCCTGCTGGTACAGCTCGCTGCGCAGGTCACCGGTGGCCATCTGCAGCACGTACAGGGTGACGTTGACGACGATGAGCGTCATCGACACGATGCCCTCGCGCGTCTGCACCGCGCCGCCGGCGACCGTGCGCGGAGCGCGGACGGCCTTGGCGCCCTTGTTCACGCACTCCGGGCACTGGAAGCCGACCGACGCGTCGCGCATGTCGTCGGGGCAGATCGGCCGCTCGCACCGCTGGCACGAGATGTACGCCTCGCGGTCAGGATGCCGGTAGCACCGCTGCGCGCCGTCGGCGCGCGGTTCGTCCACGGGTCAGCCGCGGTCGATCGTGACCTTCTCGATGACCACGGGGTCGACCGGACGGTCGAAGCCGTCGGTCGGCACGGCCACGATGGCGTCGATGACCTTCTGGCTCGCCTCGCCGTCGACCTCGCCGAAGATCGTGTGCTTGCGGTTGAGCCAGTCGGTGGGCACCACGGTGATGAAGAACTGCGAGCCGTTGGTGCCGGGCCCGGCGTTGGCCATGGCGAGCAGGTACGGCTTGTCGAAGCGCAGGTCGGGGTGGAACTCGTCCTCGAACGTGTAGCCGGGACCGCCGGTGCCGGTGCCGAGCGGGTCGCCGCCCTGGATCATGAAGTTGCTGATGATCCGGTGGAAGGTGAGTCCGTCGAAGAACGGGCGGGTGGCGACCTGGCCGGTGGCCGGGTCGAGCCACTCCTTGGTGCCCTCGGCCAGACCGACGAAGTTCTCCACCGTCTTGGGGGCGTGGTCGGGGAACAGACGGATGACCACGTCGCCGTGGTTGGTCTTGAAGGTGGCGCTCAGGGGGGAAGACACGTCGTTCCTCTTCTGGTCGTGCGGGGCGGGACCCTTCCATCCTTCCACGCGGCCTCAAGAGAGGCGCGGCGACGCTCCGCACCGCATGCCGTCGGTACGCCCGCTACGGTGAGCCCATGCGAGAGCACCCCCTGCGCCTGGTCCTGGCCCTGCTCGCCCTGGCGGCGGGCGTCGTGGTCGCCCGCAACCTGACGGCCGACCGGGGTGGGGTCTACGACCCGGCCGGCGACGCCCGATGAGCGCCGCCGCGGGCTCCGACCTGCGGGTCGCGGTGACCCGGGTCGACGGGATAGCCGTCCTGACCTTCAGCGCGCCGCCGGTCAACCTGTACTCCCTGGAGCTGCACGACGCGTTCGACGTGGCGCTCGACGAGGTCGAGGCGGACCCGCCGCGCGCGCTGCTGGTGCGCGCCGAGGGCAAGCTCGTCTCCGGCGGCGTCGACGTGGCCCAGTTCCACGCCCGCACCTCGCAGGCCGACACCAAGGCGCTCTACGACCGGATGCTCGAGCTGCCCGAGCGGATCGCCGCCCTCGACGTGCCCACCTTCTTCGCGGCGCACGCCCTCACCCTCACGTGGGCCCTCGAGGTGGCGCTGGCCTGCGACATCGTCCTCGCGAGCGAGAAGGCGAAGTTCGGGCTCGTCGAGCGCGTGATCGGCCTGACCCCCACGATGGGCGGCACGCAGCGCCTGGCCCAGCGGGCCGGCGTGGCCCGGGCGAAGGAGGTCGTCTTCACGGGCGAGCTCTTCGACGCCGCCACCTTCGAGCGCTGGAACGTGGTCAACCGGGTGCTGCCCGTCGAGGGCTTCGACGACGCGGTCCTCGACGTCGTGCGGCAGGTGGCCGTCGGCCCCACGCGGGCCTTCGGCGCCGCCAAGCGGATCCTGCGGGTGCACGAGTCGTCGGGCGTGCCCGGTGCCGTCGCGGCCACCACGCGCATCGCGTCGGAGCTGTTCGAGACCGAGGACCTGCAGCACGGGATGGCCTCGTTCCTGGAGAACGGGCCCGGCAAGGCGACCTTCTCCGGTCGCTGAGCCGTCGCGTCAGGCGGCGCCGGGGGCGTCGGCCTCCGCGCGCAGCACCCGCGTGGTGCGACGCTCGGCCCAGAAGCTCACGAAGGGCACCGTGGCCAGGAGCATCGTCGTGACGGTGAACACCGGCTTCCAGCGGTGACGGCTCGACAGCAGGGCGATGAGCACGAGAAGCACCATGAAGAGGAACCCGTGGACCTGGTCGATGACCAGGAAGACGTCCTGGTTGCGGCGCCACCACGAGCCGGGCTCGGTGAGGATCTTGCCGAAGAATCCGGCGAACACGACGAGCAGGTTCACGCCCACGACCCAGGCGAGGATGCGGTAGGCGACAGCGATGCGACTCACGGGGCCAGGTTATCGGCGGGCTGGTCGTCGGGTCGGTCGGCGGGTCGCTCCGGTGGTGCGGCGCCGTGGCGGGCGCGTGCCTCGTCGACCTGGTCGCGACACATCCGCCACCACATGACCACGGCGAACAGGCCGAACACCCACCACTGGAGGGCGTAGGCGAGGTTCTTCAGGCCCACCGTCCAGGAGACGTCGGGGTCGGGCGGTTCCACGGGGGTCCAACCCTGCGCCAGCGCACCGTCGGGCGCGGGCGTGTCCAGGAGCCCGTAGCCGGACCAGAGCCGGTAGGGCAGCTCGTTCAGCAACGAGGGCGTGGTGATCGCCGTCGTCGTGCGTTCGCGACCGAGGGGCGACCCGCCGCCCTGGCTGGGCTGCAGCACCACCGACAGCTGCTGGCGACCCTCGGGGACCGCCGGGATGGCGGCGTCCCGCTCGGCCGACGGATCGGCGCGTCCGCGCACCACCAGGAGCGCGCCGTCGGAGCCGTCGACGACGAAGGGGGCGACGAGCCACACGTCGCCTCGCGTCATCTCGCCCCGCACCCAGAACTGCTCGTCCACCGGCCCGAACCGTCCTTCGACGGTCACGCGCCGGTCCTGCAGGTTGGTCCGGAACGGCTGGCCCAGCCCCCATACGTCGACGATGGGAGCCGGCGCCGCAGCGGCGGACTCGCGCGCCGCCTCACCCTGGCGCGACTCGTACGCGCCGAGCTGCCAGAACCCGCCCGCCACGCACGCCGCCAGCGCCACCAGCGCGAACAGGTGCAACGGCGTGAGCCGCAGCCACAGCCGCGCGGTGGACGGCCTGGCCGCGGACGTCACGATCAGGAGGTGAAGGGCGTGAGGTGCGGGTAGAGCGGGAACCGCTCCGCAAGCGTCGTGACCCGCTTGCGCAGACCCTCGACGTCGATGTCGCCCGGCTTGAGCGCCTCGGCGATGACGTCGGCGACCTCACGGAACTCCTCGGCACCGAACCCGCGGGTGGCGAGTGCGGGCGTGCCGATGCGCAGTCCCGACGTGATCATCGGCGGCCGCGGGTCGTTCGGGACCGCATTGCGGTTGACCGTGATACCGACCTCGTGGAGCCGGTCCTCGGCCTGCTGGCCGTCGAGCTCGCTGTCGCGCAGGTCCACCAGCACGAGGTGGACGTCGGTGCCGCCGGACAGCACCTGCACGCCGGCCTCACGGGCGTCGTCGGCGAGCAGCCGCTCGGCCAGGATCTGTGCGCCCTCGATGGTGCGCTGCTGGCGATCCTTGAAGTCGGGCTCGAGCGCCATCTTGAAGGCGACGGCCTTGGCGGCGATGACGTGCTCGAGCGGGCCGCCCTGCTGGCCGGGGAACACCGCGGACTGGAGCTTCTTGACCAGCTCGGGGTCGTTGGACAGGATCACGCCGCCGCGGGGACCACCGAGCGTCTTGTGCGTGGTGCTCGAGACGACGTGCGCGTGCGGCAGCGGCGACGGGTGCAGGCCGGCCGCGACCAGGCCCGCGAAGTGCGCCATGTCGACCCACAGGTAGGCACCCACCTCGTCGGCGATCTCGCGGAACGCGGCGAAGTCGAGCTGACGGGGGTAGGCCGACCAGCCGGCGATGATGACCTTGGGCGAGTGCTCGCGGGCGAGGCTGCGGACCTCGTCCATGTCGACCAGACCGGCGTCGTCGACGTGGTACGGGACGACCTCGTACAGCCGGCCGGAGAAGTTGATCTTCATGCCGTGCGTCAGGTGGCCGCCGTTGGCGAGGTCCAGACCCATGATCGTGTCGCCCGCGCGGGCGATCGCGTGCAGCACGGCGGCATTGGCGCTGGCGCCCGAGTGCGGCTGGACGTTCGCGTAGTCCGCGTCGAACAGCTGCTTCAGCCGGTCGATCGCGATCTGCTCGACCTCGTCGACGACCTCGCAGCCGCCGTAGTACCGCTTGCCCGGGTAGCCCTCGGCGTACTTGTTGGTGAGCACGCTGCCCTGCGCCTGCAGGGCGGCGACGGGGGCGAAGTTCTCCGAGGCGATCATCTCGAGCGTCGTCTGCTGGCGCTCCAGCTCGGCGTCGAGGAGACGCGCGACGTCGGGGTCGAACGCGGCGAGCGACTGGTTCAGGTCCATGCCCCCAGGGTAGTGGGCGTCCTCGAAGGGCGGGGGAGTCCGGGTGTGACGTGGGCGGGGGGTGGGTGGCGTGCGTTCGTCATGTCCTGCGACTGCGCTGGCTCGACTGGGTCTCGTCCTGCGGCTGCGCTGCCGCGGCTCCGCGTCGACCTGCGCTCCGAAAGGGCCTCGACCGGCGGTGGGGTGCGTGCTCGGCCTGGGTTCTCGGGGCGCGGGGACGTCAATGATGCTTTCGGGGCGTGCTCACCGTCTCGTTGCCTCGTCGTGCGTCGGTTGAGGCAGTGGGAGGTAGGTGGCGCGCGTTATTCGCCGGGCGAAGGTAGGTGGCGCGCGGATACAGACCTCCATACCGCGGGCCACCTGCCTTTGACGCTCCGATTCCGCGGGCCACCTACCTCTGACGCTCCGATTCCGCGCGCTACCTACCTCTCACCCGTCTTGGGCAGTGGGAGGTAGGTGACGCACCGCATCCGAGTCGTTTGGGGTGCGTCACCTACCTCTGACGGCCCGGTTCGGTGCGTCACCTACCTCTGACGACCTGGTTCGGTGCGAGACCTACCTCCGACGGCCCAGGACCAGCCCGCGGCACCGGAGCTCGGCCGAGAGGGAGCCCATCCGCCGGTCGAGGCCCCTTTCGGAGACCGAGCCGAGACCCGGCCGGAGCAGCGCAGCAGCGAGCCGAAGCCCCGCCAGGAGACGCGGCCGCAGGACGAGACCCAGCCAGCGACCGCAGCCGCAGGCCAGGAGGAAGCCCAGCCGGCCGAAGGGAGGGGTCAGTCCCCGGAGAGGCGGTGCTTCTCGGCGAGCACCGCGGCCTGGGTGCGGCGCTGCAGGCCCAGCTTGGAGAGCAGCTGGGAGACGTAGTTCTTGACCGTCTTCTCGGCGAGGTACATCTCGGTGGCGATCTGGCGGTTGGTCATGCCCTGGCCGATGAGGCTGAGGATACGGCGCTCCTGTGCCGTCAGCTCGGCGAGCGGGTCCTTCGGCGCGGGCGCGTTGCGGATCCGGTCGAGGACCTGGGCGGTGACCGCGGGGTCGAGCAGCGACTGGCCGTCGGCCACCCGGCGGACGGCGTCGACGAGGTCGTTGCCGCGGATCTGCTTGAGCGCGTAGCCGGCGGCGCCGGCCATGATGGCGGAGAACAGCGCCTCGTCGTCGTCGAACGACGTCAGGATGATGACGTTGACCTCCGGGTGCGCGGCCCGGACGTCGCGGCACACCTCGATGCCCGACCCGTCGGGAAGGCGCGCGTCGAGCACCGCCACGTCGGGCAGCAGCGTCGGGATGAGCTCGAGCGCCTCGCCGACGGTGCCGGCCTCGCCGACGACCGACAGGCCGTCCTGCGCCTCCAGGAGGTCGCGGATGCCGCGTCGGACGATCTCGTGGTCGTCGAGCAGGAAGATCCGTACGGACTCGCTCATGTGGGGGTTCCTTCGTTGGCGGGGATCACGGCATCGACTTCGGGACGCTCCAGCGGACCTGGAGGCCGCCGTGCGACGGCTCCAGGAACTCGCAGCTGCCGCCCAGGTTCTGGGCGCGGTGCCTCATGTTGCGCAGTCCGTTGCCGAACGGCTGGTCGGGATCGAGCCCGAGTCCATCATCGGTCACGGTGAGCACGATGTCGTCGGTGACGTCGAGCTCGATGGCGACCTCACCGGCGTGGGAGTGCCGCACGACGTTCGACAGGATCTCCTTGAGCACGGCCGCCAGCTGCTCGGCCGCCATGTCGGGCACCACGCTCTCGACCGGTCCGATGGTCTCCACCGTCGGGCGGTAGCCGAGCATCCGCTCGGCCTCGCCGACGATGGCGTCGATCTCGAGCCGCAGGTTGGCCGGCACCGTGGGAGAGCTGAGGTCGAAGATCGTGCGACGGATCTCCTTGATGGTCTGGTCGAGCCCGTCGACGGCGTCGGACAGTCGAGCCCCGACCGCCGGCGGGACCGAGGCCGAGGCGCTGTCGAGCGAGAGGCCGATGGCGAACAGGCGCTGGATCACCAGGTCGTGCAGGTCGCGGCCGATGCGGTCGCGGTCCTCGAAGATCGCCAGCTTGGCCTGGGTCTCGCGGGCCCGCACCACCTGCATGACCAGGGCCGCCTGCTGGGTGAAGCCGTTCGGCAGCTCGGGGTCGAGGGCCCACGTGGACGACATCTGCTCGGAGAACCACCCGATGACGAGGACCGCCGTGCCCTCCTCGAAGTGCAACGGGTGCGCCTGCACCGTCTGCAGCCCCGGGAGCGCGGCCAGCGTGTCGTCGTCGATGCGCTCGTCGTGGAGGGCGTCGGTGATGACCACCGCCTGCCCCGACCGGACGACCTCGCGCAGGAACGGGATGTCGGGACGGATTCCCACCGGGTCGGGCTCGATGCCCACCGCGGCCGTGACTACGAACGGCCCGTCGTCGTCGGGCACGACGAGGGCAGCAGCCCCGGCGCCGGCGACGTCGCGGACCCGCTCGACGATGAGCTGGCTGGCGGCCTGGCGGGAGATGGGGCGCAGCAACGCCGTGGCGACCTCGGAGGTGGCGCGCAGCCACCGACGCTGCTGCTCGCTCTGCTCGAACAGCCGGGCGTTCTCGATGACGACGCCCGCGGCCGACGCGATCGCGACCGCGACCTCCTCGTCCTCCGGCGTGAACCCGCCGTCACCCTGCTTGTCGGTGAGGTAGAGGTTGCCGAACACCTGGTCGTGGACGCGGATCGGCACGCCGAGGAACGACGTCATGTCGGGGTGGAGTCGCGGGAACCCCGCGCTCTCGGGATGGTTCTTGAGGTCGTTGACCCGCAGCGGCTCGGGCCGGTCGATCACCAGCCCGAGCAGGCCCTGGCCCTGCGGGAGGCGGCCGATCATGTCCTGGTGCTCGGCGTCGAGCCCGTGCACGGCGAACGTGCCGAGGCGGTGCGAGGAGCGACCGTCGAGCACGCCGAGGAAGCCGTAGGTTGCGCCGACGAGCTCGCTGGCAGAGTCGACGATGCGCTGGAGGACGTTGTCGAGGGAGAGGTCCTGGGACAGCGCGACGACAGCGTCGAGCAGACTGCTCTGACGCTCCGACCCCACTCCGCTCTTCTTCATCGACGACTCCCTCCCGAGGGAGGATAGTGCTGTGGCCGCTCCCACGGAGGGGGTTGAGCCGAACCTGATGGACACATGTCTGCGAGAGTCCCCAGCCGCCCGGTCATGACGCGAGGCCGCGCGCACCGACCGCGTCGTCATCGAAACGCAACCTGCGCGCCCTTCCAGCGGGCGCGAGCCACCACTAGCGTGCCGAGAAGTCCATGATCCGCGCAACCATCGCGCGTGGCACACCTGCTCAGGAAGGCAGCGCATGCACATCCATCGGGGGGCAGCGGTCCTCGCTGCGACGACACTGGCCGGGGTCACCCTGGCCGCCTGCGGCGCAGGCAACTCAGGCGACACGAAGGCCGGCATCCTCGTCGGCACCACCGACAAGGTCGTCTCGATCGACCCGGCCGGTGCCTACGACAACGGCTCGACGCAGATCCAGACCCAGGCCTACCAGTACCTGCTGAACTTCCCGGCGGGCAGCACCGAGCTCACGCCCGACGCCGCCGAGAGCTGCGACTTCGAGACGCCGACCGAGTACGTCTGCACCATGAAGGACGGACTGACGTTCGCCAACGGCAACGAGCTGACCGCCTCCGACGTGGCGTTCTCGTTCAAGCGGATCGTCGACATCAACGACCCGAACGGTCCGGCGTCGCTGCTGGGGGCCATGAAGGGCGTGGAGGCGCGCGACGACAAGACCGTCGTGTTCACCCTCGCGGCCCCCAACGACGTGACGTTCCCGCAGGTGCTCGTGACCTCGGCCGGACCGATCGTCGACGAGGAGACCTACCCCGCCGACAAGGTGCTCGACGACGACGCCGCCGTGAAGGCCCAGGGCTTCTCCGGTCCGTACACGATCGGGTCGTACACGAAGAACGAGCTCGCCGAGTTCACCAAGAACGAGAAGTACGACGGCGCCTACGGCGAGCCCGAGAACGACGCGGTCACCCTGACCTACTACTCGGACTCCAACAACCTCAAGCTCGACGTCCAGAACGGCAAGATCGACGTGGCGTGGCGCTCGCTCACCCCCACCGACATCGCCAGCCTGGAGAAGGCCGACGGCGTGGAGGTGCACCAGGGCGACGGTGGCGAGCTGCGCTACATCGTGTTCAACCTCAAGACGATGCCCGGCGACGACGACGAGCAGAAGACGGCGATCCGCCAGGCCATGGCCAGCTCGATCGACCGCGCCGAGCTGTCGGAGCAGGTCTACAAGGGCACGTTCACGCCGGCCTACTCGGCCGTCCCCGACGGTCAGCCCGGCGCCACGGAGCCGTTCAAGGAACTCTACGGCGAGAAGCCCGACGCGGCCAAGGCCAAGAAGTTCCTCGACGACGCCGGCGTGGACACGCCCGTCGACCTCAAGCTGCAGTACAACCCGGACCACTACGGCTCCAACTCCGACCAGGAGTACGCCATGGTCAAGCGGCAGCTGGAGGCCACGAAGCTCTTCACGGTGGACCTGCAGTCCACCGAGTGGAACACCTACTCCGAGGAGCGGGTGAAGGACGCCTACCCGATGTACCAGCTGGGCTGGTTCCCGGACTTCCCGGACCCGGACAACTACCTGACGCCGTTCTTCGCGCCGAACAACTTCCTGCAGTCCCACTACGAGGACGACACGACGACCAAGCTGCTCGACACCGAGCGGACCCAGGCCGACGAGGCCGAGCGTGAGAAGACGCTCGCGCAGGTCCAGGAGCGGGTCGCCCAGCAGGTGCCGATCCTGCCGCTGCTGACGGGTGCCCAGGTGGCCGTGGCCGGCGACGACGTCGAGGGCGTGGACGACACGCTCGACGCGGCGTTCAAGTTCCGGTTCTCGTCGCTCTCGAAGGGCTGACGCAGACGGAGGGGTGGGCCGGACCGTGACCTCGGTCGGGCCCACCCCCTTCCGCGTGCCCCTCCCCGGTGACACGAGCACCGTGACGCCGACCCTGTGACACCGCACGTCCCTGCACGACCCCACTCCCCGAGGAGTCCCATGTCTTCCGCCGAGGTGCTCGCCGCAGGCGAGCCGCCCGCCACCCCGTCATCGGGGCCCGCGCCCGCTCGCCGCCGGGGGCTGCCGCCCCTGGCGCGCTACCTGCTGGTGCGTCTGGCCCTCGTGGTGCCGATGATCTGGGTGCTCGTCACCCTCGTGTTCGTGCTGCTGCGGGTGATCGGCGACCCGATCACCGCAGCCCAGGGCGGACGCCTGACCCCCGACCAGATCGCCCAGCGCAAGGCCGACGCCGGCCTCGACCGACCCATGCTCGTGCAGTACTGGGAGTACGTGTCGGGTCTGGTGCGCGGCGACTTCGGCACCACGCTCACCGACAACCAGCCGATCTCGCAGATCCTCAAGGTCAACGGCGCGGCGACCCTCGAGCTCACCCTCTACGCCCTGGTGGTGGCCTTCGCGATCGGCATCCCGCTCGGCCGGCTCGCCGCCCGGTACCGCGACCGCCTGCCCGACGTGACCCTGCGGCTGTTCGCGATCGTCGCCTACGCGGCGCCGGTGTTCTTCGTCGGCCTGCTGCTCAAGCTGGCGTTCACGCCGTTCGGCTGGCCGTCGTCCGGTCGGGCCTCCACGACCACGCTGCTCACCCTGCAGGACGTGAGGCCCCGGACGAACATCCTGCTCGTCGACGCCATCTTGTGGGGTGACCCGGGCTACGTGCTCGAGGTCCTCCAGTACGCGCTGCTGCCGGCGCTGGCCCTGGGTCTGCTGACCGGAGGCGTGTTCCTGCGTCTCGTGCGCATCAACCTGCTGCAGACGCTGCGCGCCGAGTACGTGACCGCGGCCCGCGCCCGAGGGATCTCCGAGGGTCGTGTGGTGCGCAAGGTCGCGTTCCGCAACGCCCTCGTGCCCGTCGTCACCGTCATGGGCATGCAGATCGCCATGCTGCTGGCCGGCGCCGTGCTCACCGAGACCACCTTCGAGTGGAAGGGCATCGGCTACATGCTCGCCGAGTACCTGAAGGCGCGAGACTTCCTGGCCGTGCAGGGCATCGTCACGCTCATCGCGCTCGTGGTCTGCCTGGCCAGCTTCCTCATCGACGTCATCGTGGCGCTCGTCGACCCGAGGGTGCGGTTCTGATGGCGCGGGCGAGGAACCTCGTGCCCGGTGTGGTGCGGCAGAGCCACGGCCTGCAGCGCTTCATGCTGCTCCTCGGCTTCGCGATCGTGATCGCGTTCATCGTCGTCGCCGTGCTCGCGCCGTGGATCGCGCCGTACGGCTTCAACGACGACCGCGGTGCCGACGGCGTCGTGTTCGGCACGCAGCAGGCACCGTCGGCCGCGCACTGGTTCGGCACCAACGTCGGCGGCACCGACGTGTTCTCGCGCGTCGTCTACGGCACCCGCACCGCGGTCATCGTCATCGCGCTGGCCGTGGTGCTGTCGAGCCTCGTCGGCGTGCCGCTCGGTCTGGTCTCGGGCTACCTCGGTGGCTGGCTCGACCGCGTGCTCGTGCTCGTGATGGACGCGCTCTACGCCTTCCCGTCGCTGCTGCTCGCGATCGTCGTCTCGATCGTGCTGTCGGGCGGGTCGAGCGGGGCGTTCGGCGGCATCATGTCGGCCGCCATCTCGATCACCGTGATCTTCGTGCCCCAGTACTTCCGGGTGATCCGCAACGCCACGTTGTCGGTGAAGACCGAGCCGTACGTCGACGCCGCGCGCGTGGTGGGCGTGCGGACGCCGCGCATCATGTTCAAGCACGTGTTCAGCAACGTCGCGCAGAACCTGCCGATCATCGGCACCCTCAACGCCTCCGAGGCGATCCTCACCCTCGCCGGCCTGGGGTTCCTGGGCTTCGGCATCGAGCCGTCCGCTGCCGCGGAGTGGGGCTACGACCTCAACAAGGCGCTGCCCGACGCCACGAATGGCATCTGGTGGACGGGCGTGTTCCCCGGCCTGGCGATCGTGCTGGTCGTGCTGGGCGTGACGCTCGTGGGCGAGAGCCTCAACGACGTGCTCAACCCGCTGCTGCGCACGCGCGGTGGTGACGGCGGATCCGGAGCCACCGAGTCCGAGATCGAGCTGGACGAGCAGGCCTTGGCCGAGCTCGACGCCAGCGGCGGCGTCGAGGAGGTGCCCGACGACGTCCGCAGGGCAGCGGTCCTCTCGCTGGGGGACCTCACCGTCTCGTTCGCGACCGACGGTGGAGCCGTGCGTGCCGTGCGCGGCCTGTCGTTCGACGTCGCGCCGGGCGAGGTGCTGGCCGTGGTCGGCGAGTCCGGGTCGGGCAAGTCCGTCACCGCGCGTGCGGTGCTGGGACTGCTGCCGTCGACGGCGACGGTCTCGGGATCGGCGATCCTGCGGTCGGGGCAGGACCCGTCGCGTGGCGGGACGGCCCCTGTGGGCACGGAGCGGGAGCTGGTCGGGCGCAGCGCCAAGGAGCTGCGGCCCATCCGCGGTGACGAGGTGTCCATGGTGTTCCAGGAGCCGTCCACCGCCCTCGACCCCGTGCGCACCGTCGGCTGGCAGATCGTCCAGGGCATCCGCGCCCACCGCGACGTCAGCGCCAAGGCCGCCCGCGCGCGGGCCGTCGAGCTGCTCGAGATGGTGGGCCTGCCCGACCCCGAGCAGCGTGTCGACTACTACCCGCACCAGCTCTCGGGCGGGCAGAAGCAGCGCGTCGTCATCGCGATGGCCATCTCGTGCGACCCCGACGTGATCGTGGCCGACGAGCCCACGACCGCGCTCGACGTGACCGTGCAGGCGCAGATCCTCGACCTGCTGCTCAGCCTGCGCGACCGGCTGGGCACCGCGATCGTGCTCATCACCCACAACATGGGAGTCGTCGCCGACGTGGCCGACCGCGTGGTGGTCATGTACCGCGGTCGGCTGGTCGAGACCGCACCTGTCGACCGGCTGTTCGCGGCCCCGCGGCACCCCTACACCCGGGCCCTGCTCGACGCGGTGCCGCACCTCGGCCGCGAGGACGGTCCGTCGCTCGTGTCCGAGGAGGCCGACGCCGTGCTCGACGTCGACGACCTGGTCGTCGAGTTCCCCGGGCGTCTCGGGCAACCGGCGTTCACCGCGGTCGACCACGTGTCGCTGCAGGTGCGTCGGGGCGAGGTGCTCGGGCTGGTGGGCGAGTCGGGTTCCGGGAAGTCGACGATCGGACGCACCGCGGTCGGGCTGCAGCAGCCCACGAGCGGGACGATCTCGGTGTCGGGCACCACGGTGTCGGGACTGTCCGACGCGCGGCTGCGGCCCCTGCGGTCGCGCTTCGGCTTCGTGTTCCAGGACCCGGCGGCCTCGCTCAACCCCCGGATGAGCATCGGCGACTGCATCGCCGAGCCGCTGCGGGTGCAGACCGACCTGTCCTCCGCCGACGTGGATGCGAAGGTCGCGTCGCTGCTGGAGTCGGTCGAGCTGCCCGCGTCGTACGCGACGCGGTTCGGCCACGAGCTGTCCGGTGGCCAGCGCCAGCGCATCAGCCTGGCCCGCGCCATCGCGTTGGATCCCGACCTGCTGATCGCGGACGAGCCGACGTCGGCGCTGGACGTGTCGGTGCAGGCGCGGGTGCTCGAGCTGTTCGCCGAGCTGCAGCAGCGGGTGGGCTTCGCGTGCCTGTTCATCAGCCACGACCTGGCCGTGGTCGACTCCCTCGCGAACCGCGTGGCAGTGCTCCAGCACGGCCGTCTCGTCGAGGTCGGCCCGCGCGAGGACGTGCTGCGTCGTCCGCAGCAGGACTACACCCGCCGCCTCATCGCGGCCGTCCCCGTTCCAGACCCCGTCGAGCAGCGGGCCCGCCGCGCGACCCCCACCCCCTGACCGGGTGAGAGATTCCCAGGTCGACCTGGGAATCTCCGACCACGCACGGCTTCCTCACGTCTGCTCGGATTGCTTTCCGTGTCTTCGTGAGGAAGCCGCGCGCGAGTGGTCCGCCGTTCCGGTCGGCGGGTGCAACGCCGCACCCCGGGTGACACTGGAGCGATGAAGCCGCTGACCTCTGCACGCTCGACCCTCGGAGCGACGATCTTCGCGCGAGTCGCGGGCGACGAGGGGCCGGCCCGACGCGAGCGGATCATGTTCGCGCCCGGACCGCGCCGATTCGCTCCCGACTCCGCGATCGCGACGGTCCACGGCGACGCGTCGATGTTCGTGGGTGGCATCCGTGCGCTGCTGCTGCAGTCGCTGCACCCGCTCGCGATGGCAGCGGTCGACCAGCACTCCGGCTTCCGCGGCGACCCTTGGGGCCGGCTCCAGCGCACGAGCGGCTTCCTCGCGGTCACGACCTTCGGCACCGACGCCGACGCAGCGCGGGCCATCCGCGCGGTGCGCGCCGTGCACGACACGATCGAGGGCGTCGCACCCGACGGCCGGCCGTACCGGGCCTCGGACCCGCACCTGCTGCGCTGGGTGCACGTGGCCGAGGTCGACAGCTTCCTGCGCGCCCACGACCGGTACGGACACCAGCCGCTGGACGCCGAGGGGCGCGACGCCTACGTCCGCGAGGCCGCCGTGGTGGCACGCGAGCTCGGGGCGAGCGACGTCCCGGAGTCGGTCGCCGAGCTGGAGGCCGCCCTCGAGGCGTTCCGGCCGGAGCTCGAGAGCACCGAGGCGGCCCGACGAACCGTGCGGTACCTGCTCGTCCACCCGCCCGTGCCGCTGGCCATCCGCGTCCCGTACGGCGTGCTCGCCGCGGCCGGCGTCGGGCTGATGCCGCGCTGGTCGCGCTGGCCGCTTCGCCTGCCCTGGCTCCCGGTGGCCGAGGCGAGTGCCGTCCGGCTGGGCGGCGAGGTGGTGACCCGGTCCATCCGCTGGGCCATGACGCCGCCCGAGCACCCGGTCGAGGCCTGACCCCGGTCTGCTGCACGGCTTTCCCACGTCTGCACGGAAAGCAACCCGTGCAGACGTGGGGAAACCGGGCGGACCGGGAGATTCCCAGGTCGACCTGGGAATCGCCGGGACGTGCGGTGATCGGGGGGCCTGGCAGGATCGGAGGGTGGACCAGAAGAGCTTCGAACCTGACGTGATCGTGGTGGGTGCCGGACTGGCGGGGCTGGTGGCGACGCACGAGCTGGTGCTGGCCGGCCGCAGCGTGCTGGTCGTCGAGCAGGAGAACCGGTCGAACCTCGGCGGGCAGGCCTTCTGGTCGCTCGGCGGGCTGTTCCTCGTCGACTCCCCGGAGCAGCGGCGCATGGGCATCAAGGACTCGCCCGAGCTCGCCCTGCAGGACTGGTTCGGCTCCGCAGCGTTCGAGAGCCCGGCCGACGACGCGACCGGGCACGACGCCTGGGGCCGACGCTGGGCGGAGGCGTACGTGCACTTCGCGGCCACCGAGAAGCGCCAGTACCTGCGCGACCTCGGCCTCAAGGTCCTGCCGATCGTGGGCTGGGCCGAGCGCGGCAGCGGCAGCGCGAGCGGGCACGGGAACTCCGTCCCGCGGTTCCACCTCACGTGGGGCACCGGTCCCGAGGTCGTGCGCGTGTTCGCCGAGCCCGTGCTGGCAGCCGAGCGCGCCGGGCGGGTGCGGTTCGCCTTCCGCCGCCAGGTCGACGACCTGGTCGTCGAGGGCGGATCGGTGGTCGGCGTGCGCGGCACCGAGCTGGAGCCGGACGAGTCCGACCGTGGCGTCGCGTCGTCGCGCACCCCGGTCGGCACGTTCGAGGAGCGCGCCGCCGCCGTGGTGGTCACGTCCGGCGGCATCGGCCACAACCGCGACCTGATGCGGGAGTCCTGGCCCACCCACCGCCTCGGGCCCGCGCCGGAGCACATGATCCTCGGCGTGCCCGCCCACGTGGACGGCCGCATGCTCGCCATCACCGAGTCCGCCGGCGGACGCGTGGTCAACCGCGACCGCATGTGGGCCTACACCGAGGGCGTGCACAACTGGGACCCGATCTGGCCCGACCACGCCATCCGCATCATCCCCGGCCCGTCGTCGCTCTGGTTCGACGCGACCGGGCACCGTCTCCCGGCGCCGAACTTCCCGGGGTTCGACACGATGGGCACGATGAAGGAGATCCTGGCGACGGGCCACGACTACTCCTGGCTCGTGCTCACCCAGTCGATCATCGAGAAGGAGTTCGCGCTGTCGGGCTCGGAGCAGAACCCCGACATCACCGGCAAGGACCTGAAGTTCCTCGCCCAGACGCGGCTCGCGAAGGGCGCACCGGAGCCGGTCGAGAAGTTCAAGCAGCACGGCGAGGACTTCGTCGTCGCGCACACGCTGGCCGAGCTGGTCGAGGGGATGAACGCGAGGAGCCGCGGCGGGGCCACGATCGACCTCGCCACGCTGGAGCAGCAGGTGGTGGAGCGGGACCGTGAGATCGACAACGCGTTCAGCAAGGACTTGCAGCTCATGGCCGTGCACAACGCGCGGCGCTCGCGCACCGACAAGATCGTGCGCGTGGCCAAGCCGCACAAGATCCTCGACCCCGAGCACGGTCCGCTGATCGCCGTCCGGCTGAACATCCTGTCGCGCAAGACGCTGGGCGGGCTGCAGACCGACCTCGAGTCCCGCGTGCTCGACGACAGCGGCATGCCCGTGCCCGGCCTCTACGCGGCCGGCGAGGTCGCGGGCTTCGGCGGTGGCGGGGTCCACGGACACAACGCCCTGGAGGGCACCTTCCTCGGCGGGTGCATCTTCTCCGGCCGTGCGGCGGGGCGATCGCTCGGACGACGTCTGTCCTGAGGCCCCCTCGACGAGCTCGGGGAGCGGCGTGGGGTGGTCCGACTGGCTGGCCACGGCGGAGTGGAGCAAGATGGACGGACCACCACCGAAGGAGGGTCCGACGTGAACAAGCTGCTCATCGCGGCTGCTGGCGTCGCCGGCTACGTGCTCGGCACGAAGGCCGGCCGCGAGCGCTACGACCAGATCCGTACCCAGTCCCAGAAGGTCTGGAACTCTCCCACCGTCCAGAGCGGCGTGGACCATGCCGCCGACGCCGCCAAGAGCGCCGCCGGTGCTGCCGGCAGCGCTGCCGCCGACGCCGCGTCCAGCGCCGCGAGCGCGGCCGGCTCCAAGGTCGTCGACGCGGTCAAGAGCCACCGGTCCGACGACGCGTCCTCCGACGGCGTCTCGGCCGACCCGGCCGACCCCTCGTTCGCGATCGACGAGGTCGCCGACCCCCAGCTCGACGCCGACCTGGCCGAGGCCGACACCGAGGTCCCGAGCTCGCCCTCGGTGACCACGCCGCCCACGGCGGCCGACCTCGCCGAAGACCGCCTGGGTCGCCCGTGACCGCGGCGCCGCAGGACGAGTCCACCGGCCGCCTGATCGCGCAGGCCACCGAGGACATCTCGACCCTCATCCGCGCCGAGATGGCCTTGGCCAAGGACGACCTCGCGCAGGCCGGCAAGCGGGTCGGCGTGGGTGCCGGCCTGTTCGGCGCCGCCGGCGTGATCGCGCTCTACGGCCTCGGCGTGCTGCTCAGCGCCGCCGTGCTGGGTCTGGCCAACGTGACCGACCCGTGGCTCGCCGCGCTCATCGTGGCGGTCGCCCTATTCGTGGTGGCCGGCGCGGCCGCCCTGCTGGGCAAGAGCAACGTCTCGAAGGTCGCGCAGGCTCCTGCCGCGCGCGTCGAGAGCGTGCAGGCCGACGTCGCCGCAGCGAAGGGGAACCCGTCATGAGCGAGCGCGACCAGCTGGAGGCCGAGATCGCGGCCACCCGAGAGCACCTGGCCGAGACGGTCGACGCCCTGGGCGACAAGCTCGACGTGAAGTCGCGCGCGCAGGACGCCGTGGCCGAGGCCGACAAGGGCCGTGTCGCGGTGCTGGCCGGGGCCGCCGTGGCCGCGGTGGTCGGCATCGTGCTGCTGCGTCGCGGCTGAGCCACCTCGCTCAGGTCGCACGCACCCGCTCGACGAACTCGAGCACCCGCGAGCGCAGGTCGTCCACCCGCAGGTCGGGCGCGCCCGTGACCGACTTCTCGTGCGGCTTGAGCGGTCGGCGTACGCGCTTCCAGCAGGCGAGGTCGCCGCACACGTACTGCCCGACCGTGTCACCGGCCCGGCCCCGTGCGCCCGCCCGTCGGGCGACCAGCAGCCGCGCCGTGGACGTGCCGTCGTCGGTGCGGCACCAGTCGCACAAGGTCGTCCGCGCCGGCCCGGCGGACGTGCCGACCCGCAGCTCGATGCCCACGGGCTCGTCACTGATGTCCTCACCCAGCACCACGTAGGCGCGCTGCGGGGCCTTGGCGTCGACCCAGCCGAGGTAGTCGCGCTCCTCGAGGCGGTCGGGCGGCCACGGCGCGGGCAGCGTCATGGAGGCGACCTTGCTGCGCGAGCTGTTCACGAAGCAGGCGCGGACCTGGTCGACGGAGAGCGGTTGCATGGTGCGTCCCTTCATTGCTTCCTAACACCCTTAGGTATACACCTAGCGGTGATAGGTTGGTCGCGTGCCCCGTGCCGGACTCACTCGCTCGCTCGTCCTCGATGCCGCCGCCGACCTCGCCGACCAGGTCGGCTTCGAGGGGGTGACGCCGTCCGCCGTCGCGCGCGCCGTGGGCATCCGCACGCCGAGCCTGTACGCGCACGTCGACGGCGCCGGGGCCCTGCGCGACGGCATCACGGTGAGGGCGCTCGACGAGATGGCCGACGCGGCGTCGAGGAACGTCGCCGGCCGCTCCAGGGGGTCGGCGCTGCGCGCCCTGGCCGACGCCTACCGCGACTACGCGCGCGTCCACCCCGGCCGGTACGCAGCGACCCGACGCCGGCTGGCCCCCGGCCACGACGGCGTCGAGGCGGGGCGACGCCACACCGAGCTGCTCGCCTCGGTGCTGCGGGGCTACGGCCTGCCGGAGGAGGACCACGTGCACGCCGTGCGGCTGATCGGCAGCACCGTCCACGGGTTCATCGCCCTCGAGGCCGCCGGGTCCTTCGACCACAGCGACCCCGAGACCGACGTCAGCTGGGACCGAGTGGTCGACGTTCTGCATGGCGCACTCGACGCCTGGCCCGCCGTCTGAGCCCGCGACAGGCTCAGTGGCCTCGGTCGATCCAGTCCTGCAGCTGGGGCGCCTCGTCACCGATCCGCGTGTCGTCGCCGTGGCCGGTGTGCACGACGGTGTCGTCGGGCAGCGTCAGCAGGTGTTCACGGATGGACGCGACGATCGTGTCGAAGCTGGAGTAGCTGCGTCCCGTGGCACCGGGCCCGCCGTTGAACAACGTGTCACCGCTGAACAGGACGCCGAGGTCCTCGCTGTAGAGGCAGGTGCTGCCGGGGGAGTGGCCCGGGGTGGCGACGGCCCGCAGCGTGCTGCCGGCCACCTCGAACGTCGTGCCGTCGGTGAGGTCGTGGTCCGGTCGCACGTCGGTGCCGTGCTCGGCCTCCCACAGCATCGTGTCGGCCGACGGGAACCAGATGGGGGCGCCGGTGAGCTCGCGCAGCTGCACCGAGGCGTTCAGGTGGTCGTTGTGACCGTGCGTGAGCACGATGGCCCGCACCGTGCGACCGTCGACCGCCGCGGCGATGGCCTCGGCGTCGTGCGGTGCGTCGACGACGACCACCTCGCTGTCGTCACCGACGATCCACACGTTGTTGTCGACGTCCCAGCTGCCGCCGTCGAGCGCGAACTGCCCCGACGTGACGACCTTCGTGACCCGTGCCGACATCAGATCATCACCACCGAACGCAGGACGTCGCCGCCGTGCATCTTGTCGAACGCGGCCTCGACGTCGTCGATGCCGATGCGCTCGGTGACGAAGGCGTCGAGGTCGAGCCGGCCCTGGCGGTACAGGTCGACGAGCATCGGGAAGTCGCGGCTCGGCAGGCAGTCGCCGTACCAGCTGGACTTGAGCGAGCCGCCACGGCCGAACACGTCGATGAGCGGCAGCTCGGGGACCTTCATGTCCGGCGTGGGCACGCCGACCAGGACCACGGTGCCGGCGAGGTCACGGGCGTAGAAGGCCTGCTCCCAGGTCTCGGGGCGGCCGACCGCCTCGATCACGACGTCGGCGCCGAACGTGTCGGTGAGCTCCTGCACCTTGGTGACCACGTCGTCCTTGGACGCGTCGATCGTGTGCGTGGCACCGAGGGCCGTGGCCTGCTCGAGCTTGCGCGGGTCGAGGTCCACGGCGATGATCTTGGCCGCTCCGGCCAGACGTGCTCCGGCGACCGCGGCGATGCCCACGCCGCCGCAGCCGATGACGGCCACGGAGTCACCGCGACCCACGTTGCCGGTGTTGATCGCCGCGCCGATGCCGGCCATCACGCCGCAGCCGAGCAGCCCGACGGCGGCCGGGTCGGCCTCGGGATCGACCTTGGTGCACTGGCCGGCAGCCACGAGGGTCTTCTCGGCGAAGGCGCCGATCCCGAGCGCCGGAGAGAGCTCGGTGCCGTCCTCCAGCGTCATCTTCTGCTCGGCGTTGAAGGTGGAGAAGCAGTACTGCGGGCGGCCCCGCTTGCAGGCCCGGCAGTCACCGCACACGGCACGCCAGTTGAGCACCACGAAGTCGCCCGGGGCCACCTCGGTGACACCCTCGCCGACGGACTCCACGACACCCGCGGCCTCGTGGCCGAGCAGGAACGGGAACTCGTCGTTGATTCCGCCCTCGCGGTAGTGCAGGTCGGTGTGGCAGACCCCGCAGGCCTGGACGGCCACGACCGCCTCACCGGGCCCCGGGTCGGGCACGACGATGTTCTCGACGGTGACGGGTGCGCCCTTGCTGCGGGCGACGACGGCCTTGACGGTCTGCGGCATCGGGTTCCTCCTGGGGGTGGCGTGGCTCACCGCCGACGCTAGCGGAGGCGTGGGCGGCTCGCTCGGTCCCGCTGGGCGGGAGTCGAGGTCTGCCGTGCGGGACGGCCCGAACGGGCCTACCGTTCAGGCACCCACGCGACCGGCGCGTGCGGTCGAAGGAGCGTCCCATGCGCATCGTCCTGCTCATCCTCGTGGTCGTCGCCGTCATCTACCTCGTCCGGATGCTGATGGCCAAGCGCTGAGCCACCTGTTCAGATCCACCCGCTACGCTCCGGCCAGCGACGACGGAAGGACCACATGGGCGTCATCGACCACGGCAAGACCCTCGCGCTCGAGGTGCTCGGCTGGATCATGGTCCTGCTCGGCCTCGCCGCGATCTTCCTCCCCGGGCCCGGCCTGCTGCTGCTGTTCGGCGGCCTGGCCCTGCTGTCGCAGCGCTACGAGTGGGCGCGCCGACGCGTCGAGCCCGTCAAGGACGCGGCCCTGCGCACCGCTGCGCAGGGCGTGCAGACCTGGCCACGGGTCGCGCTGTCGTTGCTCGGCGTCGTGTGGCTCGCGGGGCTCGGCGTCGTGTGGGGGCTGCGTCCGCCGGCCCCCGACTGGTGGCCGCTGCGCGAGTCCTGGTGGCTGCTCGGCGGCTGGGGCACCGGCGCCACGCTCATCTTCTCCGCCGCCATCGCGCTCGCCACGATCGTCTACAGCTTCCGCCGCTTCCGCGGCCGCCCGATGGCCGACGTCGAGCGCGAGATCGCCGAGACCTAAGCCGGACCGAGCCTCAGGCGGGCCAGTCGACGAGGTCGTCGAACCGGCCCTCGTGCTTGCGCAGCCACCCCGCGACGTAGGGGCAGTGCGGCACGATGCGCAGGCCCGCGGCGCGCACGTCGTCGAGGGCGAACTGCACCAGCACCGACGCGAGCCCACGCCCGCCGTAGGCGTCGTCGACCTCGGTGTGCACGAAGTCCCGATGGGTGATGGTTCCGTGCGGCTCCAGCTCGCGGTAGTCGGTGTGGCCGATCACGTCCTCGCCGTCGACGAGCTCGTAGCGGTGCCGCTCCGGGGCGTGGCGGACGACGATGCCGTCGTGCTCGACAGGGAGGCTCATGGATGCTCGCTCTCGCTCGGTGGGTCAGCTGCGGGGTCGGATGCGGGCGTTGGGCAGCTCGGGGGCGGGGAGGGCACGCTCGGGGTCGCCCTCGGGCAGGCCGTACGGACCGTCGGACGAGGCGCCGGCCGCCTTGCCGTCGATCTCGTCCATCCACGCGGCGCGGTACTCCACGACGTCGTCGTGGCTGCGGCCGACGAAGTTCCACCACATGACGATCTGCTCGCCGAACGGCGGCCCGCCGATGAGCAGCACCCGGCTGTCCTCGCTCGCGCGCAGCGTGATGCGGTCACGGCCGGGGGCGAGGTAGCCCAGCTCGTCCTTCGCGATCGGGTCGGCGTCGGCGAGGACGGCGCCGGTGTCGACGAGCACGCCGTGCTCGAACGTCGGGTCGACGTCGAGCTGCAGCACCGTGCCGGCGTCGAGGCGCAGCTCGGCGCCCAGCAGCGGGGTGTGGGTGGAGATCGGGGACGTGGAGCCCAGCAGGCTGCCGAGGAACACCTGCGCGCGCCAGGAACCTCCGTCGGAGCTGCCCTCGAGGGTCGGTGGGGCGTAGTGCTCGAAGGTCTTGTCGACGAAGCGCGCCTCCTGCGGCAGCGCCACCCAGAGCTGGGCACCGTGCAGCACCGTCGTGTCGTGCGTGGAGCGCTCGGAGTGGCTGATGCCGCGGCCCGACGTCATGAGGTTGAGCTCCCCGGGTCGCACGTCGGCGTGGAACCCGGCGCTGTCGCGGTGCTCGATGGTCCCCGAGAACAGCCAGCTGACGGTCTGCAGCCCGGTGTGCGGGTGGGGCGGCACGTCCATGCCGCCGGACTCGGACACGTCGTCCGGTCCGTAGTGGTCGAGGAAGCACCAGGCGCCGATGAGGGAGCGCTGACGCTGGGGCAGCGTGCGGCGCACGGTCATCGCGCGCGGCCCGCCGAGCGGCACGTCGCGCGGGGTGAGGACCTGCAGCTCGGCGGCGGAGTCCTCGCCGCACACCAGCTCGTCGGGCGATGTCTCGGTGTTGCTCATGGGCTGCTCCACCCCTTCGTCGTGACGGTGCGGTGTCGCGTCACCGGTCGTCGCCAGAGTAGCTCCGCGTAGTCTGTGCAGGTGACAGAGCGCGAGCCCGACCCCTCGCGCCGCGCGAGCTCCACCGCCGTGGGTCGCCACCGCGCGGCGAGGCAGCGTGCCATGCGTCGACGTCGCCGCCGTGCGGCAGCGCTCGGCGGATCGGTGCTCGTCACGCTCGTCGTGGTGGTGCTGGCCGCCGTCCGTCCGTCGTCGGACGAGCCCGCCGCCTCGGCCGCCACGAACGTGTCGTGGGCCGACGACGCCGTCATGCCGACGCTGACACCGGCGCCGAAGCCCACCCCCACGAGGACCACACCCGCTCCGGAGCCGACCGACTTCCCGCAGAGCGGCGAGGGCACGTTCGCCACGGCCGCGGTCGCCGACGTGGCGGGGGCCGGCTCCGGTCGTAACCGACGCTACTCGGTGGAGGTCGAGGCAGGCCTGCCCCAGGACCCCGACCGCTTCGCCCGCCAGGTCGCACAGGTGCTCGGCGACGAGCGCGGCTGGCGCTCCGACGGCTGGTCGTTCGAGCAGGTCGAGGGCGGGGGCGACTTCCAGGTGATGCTGGCGAGCCCCGACACCGTCGACCGGCTGTGCGCCCCGCTGCTGACCCGGGGCGAGGTGTCGTGCCGCAGCGGCTCGCGGGTCGTGCTCAACGTCAAGCGCTGGGCGCTGGGCGTCCAGTACTACGGCGACGACCTCAGCGGCTACCGCACCTACCTCGTGAACCACGAGGTCGGGCACGCCCTCGGCAAGTACCACGTCGGCTGCCCGGCACCCGGGGCGAAGGCGCCCGTCATGCTGCAGCAGACCAAGGGCCTGCAGGGCTGCGTGAAGAACCCCTGGCCGTAGTCGCCGACCGCCGGTCCCCGTGCGTCAGGTCCCGTGCTCGCCTAGCGTCGTGCGCATGCGCCGAATCGTGATCAGGCGGAGCATCGCGCTCGACGGCTCATCGCCCCCAGCGCTGCAGGACGACCACTCCGGAAATGATCCACGGCCATGAATCTCAAGATCCTCATCAGCGCGCTCGTAGCGATCGTCGTCGTCGCGACGCTCGACCACGTCATGGGTGTCGACGACCGAGTTCTTCAGGTCGTCGCCTTCATGGGCATCGCCTTCGTCGGTGGGACGCTCGGCGATCGGGTACGACGACGCCGGCGTCATGAAGACCCGAACGGACCCGGGAACCTTACGTGAAGACCGCCGGCAACGCCTGAGGACGAGTGACAGTCGGCGTCACCAGTCGACGCTGTGGCACTCCGGTGCGCGGGCGCCCTCGACCTGCAGGGTCGCGTGCTCGACGTCGTGGCGGTCGCGCAGCGCCGCCCTGGCGTCGGCGAGGATCACGTCGACGTCGGCGCTGCCGTCGGCGACGAGGTGGGCGGTGGCCACGTTCATGCCGGAGGTGAGAACCCAGACGTGCAGGTCGTGCACGTCGCCGACGCCCTCGATCGCCCGCAGGTCGGCGACCACCTCGTCCACGTCGAGGCCCTCGGGGGCGTGCTGGCCGAGCACGGCGAGGACCTGTCGTCCGAGCATCACCCCCCGCACGGCCACGAAGGCCCCGATGGCCAGGGCGACGCCGGCGTCCCACCCGGTCTGCCCCGTGGTGGCCACGAGGACACCGGCGACGACCACGCCGACGGACCCGGCGGTGTCGGCGACGACCTCGAGGTAGGCGCCGCGCATCACGAGCGACTCACCGGCGCCCGCGCGAAGCATCACGAGGGCGACGACGTTCACCACCAGCCCGAGCGTGCCGACGACGATCATCGGCCGGGTCTGGACCTCGACCGTGGAGCCGACCCGGGCCAGCGCCTCGACCACGACGTAGACGGACACCCCGAGCATGACGAGCACGGCGAAACCCGACGCGAACACCTCCGCGCGGTAGGAGCCGAACGTCCGTCGTCCGGTGGTGTCGGGCCGGGTGGCCACCTTGGTGGCGGCGAGCGCGGCACCGAGCGTGACGACGTCGGCGGCCATGTGACCGGCGTCGGACAGCAGGGCGAGGGATGACGCGAGGATGCCGTAGACGAGCTCGACGACGAAGAACGCGGCGATGATGACGAACACCACGGTCAGCCGCCCGCGGTGCCGACCGCTGGCGGGTCCCCCGGCGTGACCGTGCGCATGGCCGTGACCCATCAGGCCGCTCCGGTCGGCTCGGTCGCGTCGGGGCCGGTGGTGCGGTCGAGCAGCAGGCTGCTCGCGCGCAGCAGCGCCTCGGTGGCCTCCGGGTGGGCCAGTCGGTAGTAGGACGAGCGGCCCTCGTGGCGCACGTCGAGCAGGCCGCAGTCGCGCAGGCACGCCAGGTGGGCCGAGACCGTGGACTGGGCGAGCCCCAGGTGGGCGGTCAGCTCGACCACGCGGTGCTCACCGAGCCGGAGGTGCTCGAGGATCCGCAGCCGGCCGGGGTCGGCGAACCCGTGGAGCAGCCGGGCGACGAGGTCGGTGCCGTCGGTCCCGCCGTCGAGGTCGGCGTGCCGGTGCTGCTCGTGGGTCCGCGCGCCCGCTCCGGTCCGCCGGGTGACGTGGCCGTCGGACGGGTGATGCTTCATCGCCATACGACGATGATAGCGCCGTCCGGCGCTGATGCGCCACCCTCGACCCACCTGCCACGAGCCGTACTGCGTCCCGTCGCTCAGGCGAGCGCTACTACAGTGCGTCGTAGCCGACCTGTTCCCGCCGCCGCTCCTGGAGGTAGCCCGTGCGCTCGTTCGTCCTCGGTCTCGTCGCGACCCTTGCGTTGCTCGCCGTGCCGACGCCGGCCCTCGCGCACGCGTCCGTCGAGTCGTCCGACCCCGCCGAGGGCGCCATCCTCAGCGCGCTGCCGCAGACCGTCTCGGTGACGTTGAACGAGGAGATCGGCAGTGGCGCGGTGCTGCGCGTGCTCGACTCCTCGGGCACCCGGCTCGACGACGACGAGGTGACGGTGGCCGGACGTCGGGTCCTCGTGGGCGTGCGCACCGCCGACGCCGAGCCCGGCGCCTACCGGCTCGTCTACCGCGTCGTCTCGGCCGACGGCCACGCCGTGAGCGGCCAGGTCGGATTCACGGTGAGTGCCGGCGCGAGCGCCTCGGAGCCGTCGGCGTCGGCCGGCACCTCCGGCAGCTCCCAGGACGACGTGACCATCACCGAGGTCGAGGACGAGCCCACGCAGAAGTGGGCGCCGCTGTGGGTCCTGGGCTTCCTCGTGATCTCGTCGGCCCTGATCGTCTACATCGTCAAGGCCGGCCTCACGTCGGCCGACGGCGAGGACGAGGCCTGAGCCGGTCCGTCAGCCCCACGCCGAGGTCGGCTGCAGCACGGCCTCGCTGAGCGCCTCGGTCCGCAGGTGGGTGACCTGCTGGTACTCCGGGTCCGCGACCATGCGGGCGAAGGCCGCGCGCGAGGGGTAGCGGACCAGGAGGACGGCGTCCCAGGCCTGACCGTCCTCGGCGACGAGTGCGGCGTGGCCCCGGCCGGCGTACACGACCTCGCCGCCCACCCGCGGCAGGAACGTCGAGACGACGGCCCGGGAGTACTCGGCGTACAGCTCGCGTCCGCCCGGGGCGAAGCGCAGCAGGTTGAGCATCACGACCGGTCCCTCGTCGTCGGCCGCGAGGAAGGCCTTGAGGTCGGAGCCGGTGGGGTCGACGGCCATGGGTGGTCCTCTCGTCGGGGTCGGTCCAGTGTGCCCAAGGGTCAGCCCAGCACCAGGTCAGCCCAGCACCAGGACGACGGCCAGGGCCATCAGCAGCGAGTCGATGCGGTCGAGCAGCCCGCCGGCGCCGGCCATCATCGTGCCGGAGTCCTTCACCTTCGCGCCGCGCTTGACCATCGACTCGAACAGGTCACCCACCGGCCCGCCCACGGCGGCCGCGGCCGCGGTCGGCCAGGTGAGGGCACCCAGCGCGGCCAGGGCTGCCACCGCCGCGAGCGACCCTGCGAGGGTCCCGCTCCACCGCTTCCCCGGGGAGAGGGGAGAGAGGTGTGGACCCTTCAGCAGAGGGCCGGCGAAGTAGGCGACGACGTCGGCCACCGACACCGCCACGAACAGGGCGAGCGCCGTGGTGCCGAGCGAGCCGAGCCCGGCCAGGGGGACCAGCCACGCCAGACCGAGCAACCCGGCCAGGACCCTGCGCAGCCCGTGCTCGGCATCGCCGGTCAGGACGGGCACGGCGACGACGGCGAGGGCGCCACCACCCGCCACCTGGACGACGTGCTCGGGCGCGAGCCACGCGGTCAGCACGACGGCGACGAGCGCGGCCGCGAGCACCAGCCGGTCGGGCCGCGGGACGTCGAGCATGGCGCCCAGCTCCAGCGCGGCCACCACCACGACCACCACGGCGAGCAGCGCCAGGCCGGGCTCGCCCCACCAGAAGAGCGCCAGCACGATCGGCACCGCCACCGCCCACAGGCACCACCGGCGCAGCAGGTCCCGCCGACCCGACACCGCGATCGCGACCCCGGCCACCGCGATGAGGCCCCCGATCCACGGGGCGACCTCGACGACGTCGACCATCAGGAGGCGCCCGCCCGCACCGACGGACGCAGCACCTCCATGGCCCGCAGGCAGGCCGCGACGATCCGCGCGTTCTCGGCCTCCTCGCGCACGGCGATGCGCACGGTGCGCCCCTCGTACGACGGGGAGAGCGGAGACAGGTCACGCACGTACACGTCGTCCTGGCGACACTGCTCGACGAAGCGGGTGGCGCTGGGACCGTCGGCCGGCAGGCGCAGGCACACGAAGTTGGCCACCGACGACTCGACCTGCACCTCGTCGAGGACGGCCAGGTCGGCCACCAGCGCCTCGCGCAGGTCATGGGTGCGCTGCCACAGCGGCGGGTAGTGGTCGACGTCGCGCAGGGCAGCCACCGCAGCGAGCTGGGCGGGAAGACCCAGCTGCCAGGGCGGTGTGAGCCGGCGCATCGTCGCAGCGACGGTGGGCTCGGCGACGAGGTACGCCGCGCGGACGCCCGACAGCGCGTACATCTTCGACATCGACGTGCACACCACCAGTCGCGGGTCGGTGGCCGCGAACGGGGCCAGCGACTCGTGCAGGCCCACGTAGCCGACGTAGGCCTCGTCGACCCACCAGCGGGTGCCAGCAGGGGACGCCTCGACGGCGGCCCGCAGCTCGGCGGCCGGGGCGTGCCGGCCGGTCGGGTTGTTCGGGTTCACCACGACGACGAGGTCGTACGCCCCGTCGCCCACCGCTTCGGCGAGCCGCTCGGTGTCCAGACGCCACCCCTCGGCATGGCGCAGCCGGAACCGGTCGACCTGGCAGCCGATCACCCGCTCCGTCACGTGGGCGTACTCGCCGTAGCCGGGGTCGACCAGGAGCACCCGGCTCTCGCGCGTCAGCCAGTGGCCGAACGCGCGGAAGACCAGGTCCGACGAGCCCGCCCCGACGGCGAGCGAGTCGACCGGGAGGTCGCGTGCCTCGGCGATCGCGTCCAGCAGCCCGCCGGCGTCGGTGGGCGGCGAGCTACGGGTCATCCAGGCGACGTCCTCGGTGAGCGCGGCCTGGGCGTGGGGCGACGGCGGGAACCACGCGTCGAGGACGTCGGCCACCACCACCTCCCGACGTCGCTCCAGCGTGCGGAAGTCGGTGCCGATGGCGCCGAACGAGGCACCACCGTGCTCGCACCCGTCGGCTCGCGGCGCGAGCGGCGTGTCCACCTGCCAGTCGACCTCGTCCCTCCACTGCTGCACCAGCGACGCGAACGGACCGAGTGCGAGCGCCGTGAGGTCGGCCACGGACGCGGTCATCACCTCGAAGCGCACCGTCCCGCTCGTGATGACGCGCCCGGTCGGCACCAGACCCACCCCGCGGTACAGGTCGAGCAGGTCGTCGCGACCCATCGCGACGATGGTGCGCCCGGCCCGCCCGGCGATCCACCGCATCGCGGCGTACATGAGCAACGTGGCCACGCCGGCCGAGCGACGCGCGGGCTCGACGGTGAGGATGCGGACCTCGAACACGTCGGGCTCGTCGAGCAGGGGCAGCTCCTCCCGGCCCAGGTACTTGTCGAGACCGAAGCTGCCCGCCCAGGGCGGCGTCAGGCTGACGAACCCGACGGGACCGTCGGCGTCGGCGGCCACCAGGTAGACGTTGCGGCCGTCGAGCGCGTCGACGAGCAAGCCGTCGGCGTTGACCGGGTGCTGGCCCAGCTCCTCGGCGTAGACCCGGTGACGGAGCTCGTGGATCCACGTCCGGTCCTCGGGCGTGGCGTTGCGGACCTGCACGACTGACCCCCTGCTCGTCGGATCAGGACACGGTAGCGCGGGTGAGGGCCGTCAGAGCCAACCCTGCCGCTCCGCCTCGCGCACCGCCTCGGCGCGGTTGGCGGCCCCGGTCTTGCCGATCGCCGCGGACAGGTGGTTGCGCACCGTGCCCTGCGAGAGGTGCAGGCGCGAGGCGATCGCCGCCACACTGGCGCCGTCGCTCGCCTCTCTCAGCACCTCCGTCTCGCGCTCGGTGAGGGGTGAGTCCCCGCTGACCAGGCTGTTGGCGGCCAGCGTCGGGTCCACGACCCGCAGCCCGGCGTGCACACGGCGCACGGCGTCGGCCAGCTGCGTCGCGGGGACGTCCTTCACGACGAACCCGGACGCGCCGGCCTGCAGCGCCCGGCGCAGGTAGCCCGGCCGTCCGAAGGTCGTGACCACCAGCACCCGCGTCGCGGTCTCGGCGACGACGCCGCGGGTGGCCTCGATGCCGTCGAGTCCCGGCATCTCGATGTCGAGGAGAGCGACGTCGGGGGCGTGATCGCGGACGGCGGCCAGCACGTCGGCACCCGAGCCGACCTGCGCGACGACCTCCAGGTCCTTCTCGAGGTCGAGCAGCGCCGCGAGGGCTCCGCGCACGAGGGCCTGGTCGTCGGCCAGCAGGATCCTGATCATCACTCGCCTCCCGAGACCACACGCAGGCTGAGCCCGGGCTCGAGGTCGCGCAGCACCACGGCGGCCCCGGCCTCTGCGGCGCGCTCGCGCAGGCCGGCGAGCCCGTGGCCGTCGCCGGGAGACGCGGACCGGAGTCCCTGGCCGTCGTCGCGCACCTCGACCGAGGTGGCGTCCACCGTGACCACGCACGCGCGGGCGTCGGCGTGACGCACCACGTTGGTGACCCCTTCGCGCACGGTCCAGGCGAAGAGGTCGCGCAGGTCGCCCGGCACCTCGTCGACCGTGCCGGGCAGGTCTGCCTCGACACCGGCGGCCCGGAGCGCCTCGCGGGCGCGGGAGATCTCGCCGGGCAGCGTGATCTCGCGGTACCCCTCCACGGCGCGGCGCACGTCCGCCAGGGCGTCGCGGCCGAGCCGTTCCAGGTCGGCCACCTCGGCCCGGGCCCGGTCGCGATCGTCCGCGTCGCCGGACTCGAGCAGACGTCGGGCCAGCTCGGCCTTCACGGTGATCACGGTGAGCGAGTGGCCGAGGATGTCGTGCAGGTCGCGGGCGAAGCGGCTGCGCTCGTTCTCCACCGCCAGCTCGGCGTTCTCCTGCTGCGCGACGAGCAGGTCGGCGTTGCGGGCGAGCAGGGCCCGCAGGCCGAAGATGGCCACCGAGCCGGCCAGGGTGCCGAACGCGACGCCGGCCTGGCTGCCCCAGTCCTCGACGGCACCCAGGCCGAGGGACCCGACGACGCAGACCAGGACGACGCCGAGGGCGATCCGTCCGGGGAAGAGCACGACGGAGGAGATGGCGACGTAGACCACGCAGGTGAGGCCGACCTCGCCGAGCAGCGCGATGTCGAGACCGGCGAGCACGACCAGCCCCGCGAACAGGACGAGGGCCGACCGTCCGACGCCCTCCGACGAACCGCGGGTCAGCCAGCGCTCACGCCGCACCCGCACCCACGTGAGCATGTACAACGCGGCGAAGGCGACGGTGACGACCAGCCCGAGCACGCCTGCCAGCTCGTCGCGTCGGTCCCACGCGGCGAGCAGCGGGTCGCCCAGGAAGAACAACCACACCAGCGCGAACCACGGACCCAGGCGTCCTGGGGAGGACTGCCGGGTCTCGGTGGTGCTCACGTCGGGCAGCGTACGACTCACACGCGTCCCGTGTCCTTGCTCATGCGCCACGCCGCGCCGGCGACGAAGACGCTGACCCAGACGAGGGCGTTGACGACGGCGTACCAGGGCAGCTCACCGGTCAGCGGGGCACGGCTGATCTCGGCCACCCCGAACATCGGGGTCAGGGACGCCACGTGCCACATGACGGACCCCTCGGAGATCGGGATGAAGACGTTGCCGAGGAAGGCCAGCACGGCCAGGCCGGGGCCGAGGACCTGCATCGCGTTCTCGCCCGGGACCACGTAGCCGACGAACAGACCCAGCGCGGCGAACACCGACGAGCACAGCAGGGCGAGGACCGCGCAGGCCACCCATCGGACGACCGGCATGTCGGCGTTGCCCTGGGCGATGCCGGCCACGTTGACCGCGCCGACCGCGAGCGCACCCAGCGCGAGCGCGCAGAGCGCCTTCGTGGCGATGTAGGCCATGGGGTGCAGCGGAGTCAGGCGCAGCTGGCGCGACCAGCCCACCGCGCGCTCGAGGGCGACCGACGAGCCGGCCACGGCCGTCGTGATGGCCGCGCCGTACAGCGCCATCGAGACCATGACGTACGCCGAGACGTTGCCGTGGCCCACGCTCTCGTTCATGTCGCTGCCGTTGCCGAAGGCGAAGAGCAGGGCCGGCGGGAACAGCAGCGTGAAGAAGAGGGTGCGCTTGTTGCGCAGCATCCTGCGCAGCTCGAGGCCGAACAACGTGCGGTTGAAGCCGCCGAGGCGCGGGACGCGACGCTGGTCGAGGGTGGCGGGGACGGTGCTCATGCGAGGCTCCTGTCGGACGAGGTGGCGAGGGGCTCGCCCGTGGGATCGGCGGTGAGGGCGACGAACGCGTCCTCCAGGCCGCGCGCGACGATCTCGAGGTCGTGCGCGTCGGTGCGGGTGAGCAGGTGTCGCGCCACGGCGTCGGTGTCGGTCCCGTGGACCATGAGCGTCTCGCCGCGTACGTCGACGCCCTCGACACCGGCGAGCGCGGTGATCTGCGCGACCGCGGCGTCGTCGAGACCGGAGCAGGTGGCGCGCACGGTGCGGCCGGCTGCCCGTGCCTTGACCTGTGCGGCGGTGCCGTCGGCGACGATCCGGCCGCGGCTCACGAGCACGATCCGGTCGGCGTAGGCGTCGGCCTCCTCGAGGTAGTGCGTGGCGAACATGACGGTCCGGCCCTGGCGGGCGTCGTCACGGATCGCGCTCCAGAAGGCGCGGCGGCCCTCCACGTCCATGCCGGTGGTCGGCTCGTCGAGCAGCAGCAGCTCGGGGTCGCTCAGGAGCGCCAGCGCGAACCGCAGGCGCTGCTGCTCGCCGCCGGAGCAGAGGCCGACCGTGCGATCGGCGAGATCGGCGATCCCAGCTCGCTCGAGCACGTCGTCGACCGGACGGGTGTGGGTGAAGAGACTCTTCACGTACCGGACGGTCTCGACGACGGTGAGGTCCTTCAGCAGCCCACCGCTCTGCATGACGGCGGCCACCAGCCCGTTGGCGACGGCGTCGCGCGGGTCCCGGCCCAGGACCTGGACCGAGCCGGACGTGGGCCTGCTGAGGCCGAGGATCATGTCGATCGTGGTGGTCTTGCCGGCCCCGTTCGGGCCGAGGAAGGCGACGACCTCGCCGGGCCGGACGGTCAGGTCGATGCCGCGGACGGCCTCGACGTCGCCGAACGAGCGGCGCACCTGCTCGAGGTGGACCGCGTCGGGCCGGGCGTCGTGCCCGGGCGTCCCCTGCTGGGAGACGGTGCTGGTCTGGTTCATGCTCCGAGCATCGTCCGGCGCCGACCGCCGTGCCCCGTCCGCACGTCACGACCTGACCGTGACGGATGTCAGGGGTGGTGGGGCGGTCCACCTCCGCAGCGATGCATGGCGACCAGGGTGGAGCTGAGGGGACTCGAACCCCTAACCCCCTGCTTGCAAAGCAGGTGCGCTACCAATTGCGCCACAGCCCCTCACGGGATCAGACCGGGTCGGTCGCCTGCTCCCAGGTGGTGCGCGTGGTCGCGGCTCCGTCGTCACGACGGGACCGGACCCACAGCACCCCGAGCGCCGCGAGGACGAGGGCGAGAAGCTTCTTCATCGTGTCCTCCTCGTGCGTCCGGTGGTGGGCCCAGCTGGACTTGAACCAGCGACCTCTTCCTTATCAGGGAAGCGCTCTAACCGAGCTGAGCTATGGGCCCGCAACAGCGATGAACTCTACCCCACCGCCCTCGTGCCGGACCAATCGGGTCAGCGGCACCGTCGTTCCCCACCATCGGTGGATCGTCAACCGCAGACGCGTGGCTGCGGTTGACGATCCACCGATGGGGGCGACAGGCAGATCAGCTGTCGGTGAAGGTGACCTCGATGCCGCCGAGGAGCTGGGCGGCGAGGTTGTACAGGTGGGCGGCGACCGTGGCGATCGCCGTCATGAGCACCACGTTGATGGCGCTGAACACCAGTGTCAGGCCCACGAGTCGGCCGAGGCCCAGGTAGTCGGTGAGGTCGAAGCTGCCCTCGCTGTCGGACAGCACGTTGGTGACCGTGCCGTTCAGCTGGTCCCAGATGCCCGTGAGGTCGAGCACGACCCAGAAGATCGTGACCGCGACGACCGAGACGATCATCAGCGCGACCGACACGACGAAGGCCAGACGGGTGACCGACCACGGCTCGACGTGCGTGAGCCGAAGACGGGCCTGGCGACCCGACGTGGACGCGGCGGAGGCGGCCGGAGCAGGGTTGGTCGCTGCGGGAGCATCGTCCTTGACCGCCGGGATGACGGCGGTGGAGTCCGGGCTCTGGCGCGTGGTGCGGGCGTAGTCGCCCGCCGTCGGCGTCGATGAACGGGACGAGCTGGACGACGTCGTGGTGGACGAGCCCGAAGCAGGAGACTTCGCCGGCGTGGACTCCGGGGTCCTCGGCGACTGCGAGGTCTTCTTGGCCTCGGCGGCCTTCTTGGCCTCGGCGCGCTTCGTGGCCGCCGACGCAGCACTCGATCGCGGTGCGCCGGGTGCGGCCTTGTCGCGCGGCGCGGCCTTGTCGGTGGGCTTCTCGGTCGACTTCGCCGCGGGCGTCCTCGGTGCAGGCTTCGCGGCGCTGCTCTCCGACGAGCTCGAGGACGACGGCCGACCGCTCGCGGCCGGACGTGCCGGGCCCGCCGGTCGGCGGGACGTGCCGTTGGACTCGTTCCTGGTCGACTCCTCCGGGGACTGGCGCGCCTCTCTCAGCGCGTCGGCCACCGTCTTCTGCGAGCGGACGGGCTTGCCGTCGCGACCGAGTCGGGGGATCTGCTGGGTGCGCGCGGCGTCGCCGGCGCCCGGGCGCGGAGCCCGGTCCTCAGGCTTCTGCGGATCGCTCACTCGTCCTGCCCCTCGTCGGTCGTGTCGGGCCCAGCGGCGTCGGCCTCGGGCGTCACGGATTCCACCGTACCGGGAGCAGCCGCCTCGGCATCTGCGTCGGGCTCCGCCGCGCCGCTCAGATCGGTGTTGCGGGCGATCGTGACCACCTGGTCGGAGCCCTTGAACTTCACGAACGTCACGCCCATCGTGCCGCGACCCTTGGCCGGGACCCCGGCCACCTGGCTGCGCGTGACCTGGCCGCTGGCCGTCACCGAGATGACGTCGTCGGTGTCCTTGAGCACGAGGCCGCCGACCAGCTCACCACGGTTCTCGGTGATCTGCATGGCCTTGATGCCCAGACCACCGCGGCCCTGCAGGCGGTACTCGTCGATCGACGTCTTCTTGGCGTAGCCACCGTCGGTGACGGTGAAGACGTAGAGCCGGTCCTCCTCGGGCACGTCCTCGACGGCGACGTCGGCGTGCTCGTGACGGATGACCGTCATCGACAGCAGAGCGTCGTCGCCGCGGAACTTCATGCCCGTGACGCCCGACGTGGCGCGACCCATGGGGCGCAGCTGGTCGTCGTCGGCCCGGAAGCGGATGGCCTGGGCCTTCTTGCTGATCAGCAGCAGGTCGTCGTCGGGGCCGGCCACGTCGGCACCGATGAGCGCGTCGTCGTCGTCGCGGAAGTTGATCGCGATGACGCCGGCCTGGCGCGGGCTGTTGTAGTCGGCCAGGCGGGTCTTCTTGACCAGGCCCTTGCGCGTCGCGAGCACCAGGTACGGCGCCTGCTCGTAGTCGCGGATCGCCAGCACCTGCGCGATCTCCTCGTCGGGCTGGAAGCTCAGCAGACCGGCCACGTGCCCGCCCTTGGCGTCACGTCCGGCCTCGGGCAGCTGGTAGGCCTTGGTGCGGTACACGCGGCCCGCCGTGGTGAAGAACAGGATCCAGTGGTGCGCCGTGGTCGGGAACAGGTGCTCGACGAAGTCGCCGTCGCGCAGCTGGGCCCCGCGCACGCCCTTGCCGCCGCGACCCTGCACCCGGTACAGGTCGGTGCGGGTGCGCTTGGCGTAGCCGCCGCGCGTGATCGTGACGACGACGTCCTCGTCGGGGATGAGGTCCTCCATCGAGAGGTCGCCGTCTGCGGCCACGATGGGCGACCGGCGGTCGTCGCCGTACTTGTCGGCGATCTCGGCCAGCTCCTCGGACACGATGGTCCGCTGGCGCTCCGGCTTGGCGAGGATGTCCTTGTAGTCGGCGATCTCGCGCTCGAGCGCGGCGAGGTCGTCGATGATCTTCTGCCGCTCGAGGGCCGCCAGGCGCCGCAGCTGCATCTCGAGGATGGCGCGGGCCTGCAGCTCGTCGATGTCGAGCAGCCCGATCAGGCCGTCGCGGGCCTCCTCGACGGTGGGGCTGCGACGGATGAGCGCGATGACGTCGTCGAGTGCGTCGAGCGCCTTGACCAGGCCGCGCAGGATGTGGGCGCGCGCCTCGGCGTCGTCGAGCAGGTACTGGGTGCGTCGCTGGATGACCTCGATCTGGTGGCTGATCCAGTGCGTGATGAAGCCGTCGAGGGTGAGCGTGCGGGGCACGTCGTCGACGATCGCCAGCATGTTGGCGCTGAAGTTCGACTGCAGCTCGGTGTGCTTGTAGAGGTTGTTGAGCACCACGCGGGCGACCGCGTCGCGGCGGAGCTTGACCACCAGGCGACGGCCGACGCGCGAGGACGACTCGTCGTTGACGTCGGCGATGCCCTGCACCCGGCCCGTGAGGGCGAGGTCGGCGATCTTCTCGGCGAGGTTGTCGGGGTTGACCTGGTACGGCAGCTCCTTGATGACCAGGCTCAGGCCGCCCTTGACGTCCTCCTCGATGTCGACGATTCCGCGCATCGTGATCGATCCGCGACCCGTGCGGTACATCGTGTCGATGCCCTGGGTGCCGACGATGAGGCCGTGGGTGGGGAAGTCCGGACCCTTGATCCGCTCCATGAGCGCCTCGAGGAGCTCCTCGCGACCGGCCTCGGGGTGGGCCAGCGCCCACTGGGCGCCGTCGGCGACCTCGCGCAGGTTGTGCGGCGGGATGTTGGTGGCCATGCCGACGGCGATGCCGGCCGAGCCGTTGACGAGCAGGTTCGGGAACCGGGCCGGCAGGACCGTGGGCTCCTGGGAGCGGCCGTCGTAGTTGGGCCGGAAGTCGACGGTGTTCTTGTCGATGTCGCGCACCATCTCCATGGCGATGGGCGCGAGCTTGCACTCGGTGTACCGCATGGCCGCGGCGCCGTCGTTGCCTGGCGAGCCGAAGTTGCCCTGGCCCGAGATCATCGGCGCACGCATGACCCAGTGCTGCGCGAGGCGCACGAGGGTGTCGTAGATCGCCGTGTCGCCGTGCGGGTGGTACTGACCCATCACGTCACCGACGATGCGCGAGCACTTGGAGAACCCGCGGTCCGGGCGGTAGCCGCCGTCGTACATCGCGTAGAGCACGCGACGGTGCACGGGCTTGAGGCCGTCGCGCACGTCGGGCAGCGCGCGCGACACGATCACGCTCATGGCGTAGTCGATGTAGGAGCGCTGCATCTCGACCTGCAGCTCGACGGGCTCGGTGCGGTCGTGCTCGGGAGGGGTCTGCGTCATCGGTCGGTGCTCATTTCGGAGAGGTCACGGTGAGGGGCTGGGGCCACGCTGGCGGCCGGCCTAGATGTCGAGGAAGCGGACGTCCTTGGCGTTGCGCTGGATGAAGGAACGACGCTGCTCCACGTCCTCGCCCATGAGGATCGTGAACATCTCGTCGGCCATGGCACCGTCCTCGAGCGTCACCTGGCGCAGCACGCGCTGCGCCGGGTCCATCGTGGTGTCCCACAGCTCGGAGTCGTTCATCTCGCCCAGACCCTTGTAGCGCTGCACCGGGGCCTCCTTGGGCAGACGCTTGCCCGCCTCGGCGCCGGCCGCGAGCAGACCGTCTCGCTCGCTGTCGGTGTAGGCCAGCTCGTGGGGCGAGTTCGTCCACTTGATCCTGTACAGCGGCGGCTGTGCCAGGTACACGTGGCCGCCGTCGATGAGCGGCTTCATGAACCGGAACAGCAGCGTGAGCAGCAGGGTGGAGATGTGCTGGCCGTCGACGTCGGCGTCGGCCATCAGCACGATCTTGTGGTACCTCAGCTTGGCCATGTCGAAGTCGTCGTGGACGCCGGTGCCGAGCGCGCTGATGATCGCCTGGACCTCGGCGTTTTGCAGGATCTTGTCGATCCGGGCCTTCTCGACGTTGAGGATCTTGCCGCGCAGCGGGAGGATCGCCTGCGCGTACGGGTCGCGACCACCCTTGGCCGAACCGCCGGCCGAGTTGCCCTCGACGATGAAGATCTCGCACTCCTCGGGGTTGCGCGACTGGCAGTCGGCCAGCTTGCCCGGCAGACCACCGCCGCCCATGAGGCCCTTGCGGTTGCGGGCGAGGTCGCGCGCCTTGCGCGCGGCGAGACGTGCCGTGGCGGCGTCGATCGACTTGCGCACGATGACCTTGCCCTCGGCGGGGTTCTGCTCGAACCAGGCGCCGATGTAGTCGTTGACGACCGACTGCACGTAGGAGCGGGCCTCGCTGTTGCCCAGCTTGGTCTTGGTCTGGCCCTCGAACTGCGGCTCCTCCAGCTTGATGGAGACGATCGCGGTGAGGCCCTCGCGGATGTCCTCGCCCGAGAGGTTGTCGCTGGCCTTCTTGATGAGGCCCTGCGCGGTGGCGAACTTGTTGACCGTGGTGGTCAGCGCTGCCCGGAACCCCTCCTCGTGCGTGCCGCCCTCGTGGGTGTTGATCGTGTTGGCGAAGGTGTGCACCGACTCGGTGAAGGAGTCGTTCCACTGCATCGCGATCTCCAGCGACAGGCCCTTGGCCTCGTCCTCGGCCTCGATGGAGATGACCTCGCGATGGATCGGCGACTTGCTGCCGACGTTGATGTGCTCGACGTAGTCGACGAGTCCGCGGTCGTAGCGGAACTGCACCTCGCGCTCGATCTCGTCGACGACCGAGTCGTCGGCGGCGGCCTCGACGGCTGCGTCGCGGTCGTCGCGCAGCCGGATCTCGAGGCCCTTGTTGAGGAAGGCCATCTCGCGGAACCGCGTCTTGAGGGTGTCGAAGCTGTACTCGACGGAGTCGAAGATCTCGGCGTTCGCGTAGAAGGTCTGCGCCGTGCCCGTCTCGTCGGTGGCCTCGCCCTTCTCGAGCTCGGCCGTGGGCACGCCGTTGTCGAACGTCTGCCGCCAGACGAAGCCGTCGCGCTTGACCACCGTGTGCATGGTCGTGCTCAGCGCGTTGACCACGGAGATGCCGACACCGTGCAGACCGCCGGACACCTTGTAGCCGCCGCCGCCGAACTTGCCGCCGGCGTGCAGCGACGTGAGCACGAGCGTGACCGCGGGGATGCCCTCGGTGGGGTGGATGTCGACCGGGATGCCACGACCGTCGTCGACGACCTTGACGCCGCCGTCGGCCTGCAGCGTGACCTCGATGTGGGAGGCGTGACCGGCCAGGGCCTCGTCGACGGAGTTGTCGACGACCTCGTAGACCAGGTGGTGCAGGCCGCGCTCACCGGTGGAGCCGATGTACATGCCGGGGCGCTTGCGGACCGCCTCGAGGCCCTCGAGCACCTGGATGTTGCTGGCGTCGTAGGAGCCGGCCACCGGGCCGCCGCGCTGCAGGGCGGTTCCGCCGTCAGCAGCTCCACCCTCGTCCGTCACGGTGCCATCGGTCACGATGTCCTCGTTCGTCGGCGCTGAGTTCTCGGGAGTCACGGCGTCGTCTGGAGTTGTGGTCACCGAATCAGTATACGGGCGATTCTGTGGCTCCCAGCGCACTGTCCCCAGTGTCAGCCGCGGACTTTTCCCGCTCAGATGCCACTGGGAGGCCACAGAGCATGCCTGGGAGCCTCGCGCAGGGTGGTCACCCATGGCCCGATCGCCCGCCGGTCCTGTTCGAGCGTCTGCGGCCACTCTGGCGTCGTTCGACGGAGGTTGCAGCCATGCGTCATCGTTGAGCCATGGCGCTCACCGAACCCGACCCGACCACGGTACCGACGCCGCAGCGTCCGGTCCGCGGCTCCGCGGTGCGGGGTCCGGCCGCTCTCACGGCGGTCGCCGCCGTGGCCCTCGGGGGCGTCCTCGTCTGGTTCGTCCTGCTGACGCCGCTCGGCCAGCGCCTCGACGAGCGCGCCATGAACACCGTGGTCGCCGGGCGCGAGACCCAGCTGCAGGTGCTGAGCGTGCTCGGCTACGTCTCGATCGGTGCCATCGGGATCGTGTCGATCGTCTGCGTTGCGCTGGCGCTGTCGCGTGGACGGGTTCCCCTGGCGGTGGGGGCCCTGACGATCATCGCCGGGGCGAACGTCACGACGCAGGTGCTCAAGCACGTGCTGCTCCAGCGTGCCGACCTCGTCGACGGCGTCGTGGCGTCCAACAGCTTCCCGAGCGGCCACACCACCGTCATCGCCTCGGGCGTCGGAGCGCTGTGCCTGGTCTCCCCGCGGTGGATGCGCCCGCTCGTGGTCCCCGTCGGCGCGTTCGCCGTCGCCCTGACCGGAGCCTCGACCGTGGTCGCCGGCTGGCACCGTCCGTCCGACGTCGTGGGCGCCGTGCTGGTCACCACCGCGTGGACGGCCGCCGTCTCCGTGCTGCTGGGCAGCGACCACGAACGGGTCCCCGGCACCTGGCTGCTCGCCCTCGTCGGATCGATCGGTGCGATCGTCGCACTCGTCGCCATCGGTGTGCGCCCGTCGTACGGGTGGGACGGCTTCACCGACGCCGCGCTCGTGCTCGGCGCCCTGGGTGTGGCCCTCGGCCTCGGCGTCGCCGCGGCCAACCGGGTCACGCCGACGTCGTAGGGGCTGGCCAGCGGAGGTCGGTGACCTCACCCGTAGGTGTCGCGCGGGCCGCGACCCTTGACCGAGCGGAGGCCACGCTTCCACGACGGGGCCTGGGGACCGCGCACCTCGATGCGCAGGACCGAGCCGTCGCCGAGCTCCTCGTTCAGGCGTGCCACGAGGCGCGGGGCGAGCAGACGCAGCTGGGTGGCCCAAGCCGTGGAGTCCGTCTTCACGTGCACGATGCCGTCGGCGTACCCGTCGACGGCCGAGTGCGTGGCGATCTCCGGACCGACGATCGAGGCCCAGTCGGTGAAGACGCGTTGAGCCGAGAGACGTCCGTCCCAGCCCTGCTGGCGCACCAGGTCGCCCAGGGCGTCGGCCACCGACGACGGGTCCTCGCGACCCTTGCGCCGAGCCGGGGTGGAGCCGTGGACCCGACGCCGCCGTGGTCGAACCGGTGCGCCCGTGCCGCGGTAGGAGTCGGCGATCTCGCGCGCCAGGCCGAGCGGGTCCGGCTCGACCGCCCCGGTGTCCGGCCGATCGGGCGGGTCCGTGGGGGCGTGGTCGGCAGGACCGTCCGAGCCTAGGGTGGCCCTGTCGGGTGCGTCCTCGCCGGAGGTGTCGTCACCGGGGGCGTCGTCGTCCGGACCGCTCACGTCATGCTCCGGTGACCTGTCCGCCGTGGACGTCGAACCGCTGCCCGGCGAGCGCCTTGGGAACGTCCTCGGCCACGGCCGCGGTCACGAGCACCTGCTCGGCGTCGCCGACCAGCTCGGCGAGCTGCTCGCGCCGACCCTGGTCCAGCTCGGCGAAGACGTCGTCGAGGATCAGCACGGGGTCGTCGCCGTCGTCGTCGCGCAGGAGCGTGAACGACGCGAGCCGCAGGGCCAGGGCGAGCGACCACGACTCGCCATGGCTGGCGTAGCCCTTGGCGGGCAGGGTGCCGATGGCCAGCTCCACCTCGTCGCGGTGCGGACCGACGAGCGTGACCGCTCGGTCGAGCTCGTCGCGTCGACGCTCCTCGATGCCGGCGAGCAACGCCTCCCGGACCCCGGCGGGCGACTCGTCGTCGGCCGGGGTCGACGCACGGTAGAGGGCGGTGACGTCGCGCCGGTCGGCCGCCGCCTCGGTGGCCACCGTCCGGTACGAGTCGACGAGGAACGGTGCCAGGTCGTGCAGCAGCGCGATGCGCGCGGCCACCAGCTCACCACCCAGGGTCGCCAGCTTGTCGTCCCAGATATCAAGAGTCGACATGTCGACTTGTCGATTCGAGAACCGTCCACTGCGGGCGGACTTCAGCAGCGCGTTGCGCTGACGCAGGACCCGCTCGTAGTCGGCCTTCACGCCGGCGAGCCGCGGGGTGCGCAGCACGAGCAGTCCGTCGAGGAACCGGCGCCGGTCCGACGGGTCGCCCTTGACGAGCGCCAGGTCCTCGGGGGAGAAGGTCACCGTGCGCAGCACGCCGACCAGGTCGCGGGTGCGCGGCAGTGCGGCGCGGTTGACCCGGGCCCGGTTGGCCCGACCCGGCGTGATCTCCAGCTCCAGCAGCGCGGTCCGATCACCCCGCACGACCTCGGCCCGGACCACGGCGCGGTCCGTGCCGGCCCGCACCAGGGGCGTGTCCGACGAGACCCGGTGCGAGTCGAGCCGCGAGAGGTAGTCCACGGCCTCGACGAGGTTGGTCTTGCCCTGGCCGTTCGCCCCGATGAACGCGGTGGGTCCCGGCTCCAGAACGATCTCGACCTCGGGGTAGGACCGGAAGTCGTGCAGCGAGAGACGGGCGACGTGCATGCGTCAGGAGGGGCGTGCGTCCATGTCGGCCGGGTCGTGACCGGCCTCGGACGCAGCCTGCACGGCGTGACCACCGAACTGCTGACGCATGGCCGCGACGGCCTGCATGGCCGGCGACTCGTCCTGGCGCGACACGAACCGCGCGAAGAGCGACGCCGCGATCGTGGGTGCCGGGACCGCGTGGTCGATGGCCGCCTCGACGGTCCACCGTCCCTCACCGGAGTCCTCGGCGTAGCCGCGGATCTTCGACAGGCCGGGGTCGTCCTGCAGGGCCTTGACCAGGAGGTCGAGCAGCCACGAACGGACCACGGTGCCCACGCGCCACGAGTCGAAGACGTCGGTGACGTTGTCGACCAGCTCGGCCTTCTCGAGCAGCTCGAAGCCCTCGGCGTAGGCCTGCATCATGGCGTACTCGATGCCGTTGTGGACCATCTTGGAGAAGTGCCCCGCGCCGACGCTTCCCGCGTGGACGAAGCCGGACTCACCCTCGGGCTTGAGCACGTCGAACGCGGGCTGCACCTTCGCGATGTCGTGCGCGTCGCCACCGGCCATGAGCGCGTAGCCGTTCTCCAGGCCCCACACGCCGCCGCTCACGCCGCAGTCGACGTAGCCGATGCCCTTCTCGGCGGCCAGGGCCGCGTGCTTCTCGTCGTCGGTCCAGCGGGAGTTGCCGCCGTCGACGATGACGTCGCCCTCGCCGAGCAGCCCGATGAGCTCCTCGACCGTGGCGCGGGTGATCTCGCCCGAGGGCACCATCACCCAGACGACCTTGGGCGAGGGGAGCTCGGCGACGAGCGCCTCCAGCGAGTCGACGTCGGTGACGTCGGGGTTGCGGTCGTAGCCCGTGACGGTGACACCACCGTCGCGCAGCCGGGACCGCATGTTGCCGCCCATCTTGCCGAGTCCGACGAGTCCGAGGTGCATGGATCTCCCTCCCAGGAGTCGTGGTGTGCGAGGTGGTGGCGCAGGTCAGCCCTGCAGACGCACCGGCATGATCAGGTAGCGGAAGGCGCCGTCGGGTGAGTCGCCGATCTCGCGGACGCCCGAGATGGCGGCGGGCTTGGTGTGCTGGGTGAACGCGAGGTGCACGACCGGCTCCGACATGACGCCGAGCCCCTCGAGCAGGTAGCCGGGGTTGAACCCGATCGAGATGTCGGCACCGTCGATGGTGGCCTCGATCGACTCCGACGCCTGCGCCTCGTCGCCGCTGCCTGCCTCGAGGAGCACCTGGCCCTCGGAGAAGGTGAGCCGGACCGGGGTGTTGCGCTCGGCGACCAGCGACACGCGCTTGACGGCGTCGACCAGGTCGGACGTGCGTACGTACGCGACCGTCTCGGCCTGCGCCTGGAAGAGCTGACGCACCCGCGGGAAGTCACCCTCGAGCAGGCGGGTGGTGGTGCGGCGGGTGCCGTTGCCCACGGTGCCCTCGAAGCCGATGAGGCCGTCGCCGGCCTCGCCCGAGGAGATCGCGATCGTGATGTCGGAGCCCGACACCAGTGACCGCGCGGTCTCGCCGAGCACGCGGGCCGGCACCAGGGCGTGGCCGGAGGCGTCGCCCGCCTCGGGGAACCACTGCATCTCGCGCAGGCTCGCGCGGAACCGGTCGGTCGCCATCAGCGAGATGGTGGAGCCGTCGATCTCGAGCCGAACGCCGGTCAGCAGCGGCAGCATCTCGTCGCGGCCGGCCGCCGCACTGGCCTGAGCGACCGCGGTGGCGAACTCGTCGGCCTTGATCGTCCCGGACGAGCTGGGCATCTGGGGCAGCTGCGGGTACTCCTCGACCGGCATCGTCGACAGGCTGAACCGGGCACTGCCGCAGGAGACCTGGACCTTGGTGCCGTCGAGGCTGACGTCGATCGGCTTGGCCGGCAGCGACTTCACGATCTCGGCGAGCAGACGCCCCGAGACCAGCGCACGCCCGTCGTCGGCGACCTCGGCGGGCAGGGTCGCTCGCGTGGAGGTCTCGTAGTCGAAGCCCGACAGCGTGAGGCCGTCGCCGGACGTCTCCACGAGCAGGCCGGCGAGGACCGGCACGCTCGGCCGGGTGGGCAGGCTGCGCGCGGTCCACGCCACGGCGTCGGCGAACGTGTCGCGATCGATGCGGAATCTCAAGGATCGAGGCCTTTCGGGCATGAAGAGACTAGGACTGCATCTTGCCACGGACGCGGTGGGACAGGTAGGTCGGGAGAGCACGGGTTCGGCCGTCGGGTCGGTCGTCCACATCCCACCCCGCAGGACACTCTTGCGGAGCATCCGGACATGTAACTCTCTCGTCGTCGTCGTAGCCGGTGTGGATTCGGTGGACAACTGCCGTTCGTGCAGGTCAGATCGTCTGCGAGCCGGTGGACAGGCCTGTGCGTGGTCCGTGGACGGCCCCCGGTGCCCTGTGCAGCGCGTGGCGCCGTTCACATCTCGTTCACACGGACGTCGTGTGTGTCCACCTCGAGTCGAGACTTTCCCACAGAGTCGTCCCCAGGTGTGCATGAACGATGCGGGCGCAGCACGACGAGACCGACGCCCGTGGGGGCGGCGGCCGTGGAGGGGCGACCAGGTCAGTTCTGGCGAGCCTGCTGCTTGATGCGGTTCGTCAGCTCCGTGACCTGGTTGTAGACGGCGTGCTTCTCGGCCATGAGCTTGCGGATCTTGCGATCGGCGTGCATCACGGTGGTGTGGTCGCGGCCGCCGAAGTCGGCGCCGATCTTGGGCAGTGACATGTCGGTGAGCTCGCGGCACAGGTACATCGCGATCTGACGGGCGAGCACGAGGTCGCGGCTGCGGTTCGTGCCGCACAGCTCCTCGATGGAGAACTCCGAGTAGGCCGCGGTCTGGGCGAGGATCACGCCCGAGGTGATCTCGGGCTCCTCACCTTCGGCGACCAGGTCCTTGAGCACGATCTGCGCCAGCTGGAGGTCGACCGTGGTGCCCTGCAGGTTGGCGAAGGCCGTGGCGCGGATGAGGGCGCCCTCGAGCTCGCGGATGTTCGTCTGGACCTTGCTGGCGATGAACTCCAGCACGTCGGCCGGGGCGGTGAGCTTCTCGATGGCCGCCTTCTTGCGCAGGATCGCGATCCGCGTCTCGAGGTCCGGCGGCAGCATCTCGGTCTGCAGGCCCCACTCGAACCGGTTGCGCAGCCGCTCCTCGAGCGTGCGCAGGTTCTTGGGCGGGCGGTCCGACGTCATGACGATCTGCTTGTTGGCGTTGTGCAGCGCGTTGAACGTGTGGAAGAACTCGGTCTGCGTCGACTCCTTGTTCTCCAGGAACTGGATGTCGTCGACCAGGAGGACGTCGATCTCGCGGTACTTCTGGCGCAGCGCCGACGTGCGGTTCTCGCGGATCGCGTTGATCACGTCGTTGGTGAACTCCTCGCTGTTGACGTAGCGCACGCGCGAGGAGGGGTAGAGGTTCAGGACGTAGTGACCGATGGCGTGCAGCAGGTGGGTCTTGCCGAGGCCGGAGTCACCGTGGATGACGAGCGGGTTGTAGGCCTTGCCGGGCGCCTCGGCCGCGGCGACGGCGGCGGCGTGGGCGAAGCGGTTGGACGAGCCGATGACGAAGTTCTCGAAGAGGTAGCGCGCGTTGAGTCGTGCCTCGTGGACGCTCGTGCGTCGCTGGTGGGGGTCGGGCTCCTGGGCCCAGCTGGGCTTGAACTCGTCGGCGTCGATCTCCTCGACATCCTCGTCAGGGGCCTGGTTGACCAACGTCAGTGGATATGTCGACTTGTCGTCTTGTGGACTTCTCTCGACGGGAGCTCGCTGCTCGTCGGGCTGTGCCGTGGCAGCCGACGACTTCTCGCCCAGGGCCGGCTCGATCGTGACGACGAGGCGGACCTGCTCGCCGAGCTCTGCCGAGAGGGCGTGCTCCAGAGCGGGCCGCACCCGCGACTCCAGCTGCGCCCGGCTCAGGTCGTCGGGCACGCCGACGATGAAGATCCCGGGGTGCCGGCTGATCGGCTCGGCGTTGTAGACCCAGACCTTGGCGCCCATCGAGAGCGTGGACACCGCCTGCTCCCACGCGGCAGCGAGGTCGCCGACCTCATTGCTCGGCTCTGAGCCCTCGGTCATGCATCTCTCCCGGATGGTGGTGTGGTCCACAAGGTTTTCCACACGGTGTGCATCCAGCTCCCCGATGGCCGCGCGCTGTGGAAAAGTCGCAGACGGGCGACGCTAGCAGCGCGGCCAAGGCTCGATCAAGCGACTTCGGAACATTCGTGTGGATCGTGCGGCGTGTCGGTTGGACCAGCGTCAGCGTAGTGCCCTATGGGGTCAGTTTGACCGTCGTCCGGCGCCCCCGTACCGTGGAGCAGTCGTGCAACACGACCGTTGCCGCATGCCCACGGATCGAGATCCTCACCGCGGGCGAGCGGTGGCCGTCGATCCCCGGCCCGAAACGTCGAAGGACCTGATTCTCGTGAGCAAGCGTACGTACCAGCCGAACAACCGCCGTCGCGCCAAGAAGCATGGCTTCCGCCTCCGCATGCGCACCCGCGCGGGGCGCTCCATCCTGGCCAACCGCCGCCGCAAGGGCCGCGCGAAGCTGTCTGCCTGAGCCGTGCTCCGACGGGCCCACCGCATGCGTGAGGCAGGTGACTTCAAGGTCGCCGTCCGTCGCGGGGCGAAGGCCTCGACGCCGACCCTCGTCGCGCATCTCTCGATCGGAACCGACGGAGACACCTCCGTCGGTTTCGTCGTGTCCAAGGCCGTCGGTCCCGCCGTGGTGCGCAACCGGGTGAAGCGTCGACTGCGCCATCTGGTGGCGCCTCACCTGGTCGGTGGCACGCCGGCGTCGGTGCCGCAGGGCTCCAAGCTGGTCGTGCGTGCCCTGCCGGCGTCGGCCCGTGCCGACAGCGTGCGGCTCGGTACCGATCTCGACCTCGCGCTGACCACGGTCGTGCGCAAGGCCGAGCAGCGGATGCCGGCCGGAGCCGGTCGATGAGGACCGTGCTGGTGGCCCTGCTGAAGGCGTATCGTTTCGCGATCAGCCCGTTGTACGGCCAAGTGTGCCGGTACTACCCGACCTGCTCGGCCTATGCTCTCGAGGCCGTCGAGACGCACGGTGCGCTGCGCGGTTCCTGGATGGCGGCACGTCGAGTCGGACGCTGCCACCCGTGGGCCGCCGGCGGCGTCGACCCGGTCCCCCCGCACCGTGGGTCGGGCACCCCTGATTCTCTCGCCGTCACGACGGCGACCACCCCCACCCCTGGAGAACCATGTTCGACTTCCTAGGCTCGATCGGCTCGGCCATCATGACGCCGCTGTACTACGCGGTGTCCGGCATCCTGCTGGTCTGGCACGAGCTGTTCACCCGGATCGGGCTCGACCCCGCCGGTGGCTGGTCGTGGGCACTCGCGATCGTCGGCCTCACCGTGACGATCCGCGCCCTGCTGATCCCGCTCTTCGTCAAGCAGATCAAGAGCAGCCGCAACATGCAGCTGCTGCAGCCGCACATCAAGGAGCTGCAGAAGAAGTACGGGCACGACCGGGAGCGTCTCGCCCAGGAGCAGATGAAGCTCTGGAAGGAGCACAACACCAACCCGTTCGCCTCGTGCCTCCCGCTCCTGCTGCAGATGCCGGTCTTCTTCGCCCTGTTCCGGGTGATCGACCAGGCGGCGAAGAACGGTGCCGAGGGCGCCCGCGGCTTCATGACCGAGAAGCTCGCCGAGCAGCTGCAGGACGCGATCTTCCTCGGCGGGCGCATCGCCGACACGCTCGTGAACGCCACGCACGTCGAGACGCGCATCATCGCCATCGTCATGGTGATCACGATGTGCGCCACGCAGTTCCTGACGCAGCGCCAGCTGATGAGCAAGAACATGCCGCCCGACGCTCTGTCCGGCCCGTACGCCCAGCAGCAGAAGATGCTGCTCTACGTTCTGCCGTTCGTCTTCGCGATCGGTGGTGTGGCGTTCCCCGTGGGTGTGCTCATCTACTGGACCACGTCGAACTTCTGGACCATGGGCCAGCAGTTCTACGTCATCCGCAACAACCCCGCTCCTGGCACCCCGGCCTTCAAGGCCAAGCAGGAGCGCGACGTGAAGCATGGCAAGAACGTGGCCGAGGATCCTCTGAAGGAGCTGGAGAAGCCGCACCCCGGCGTGACGCGCAACCAGCCCAAGAAGCAGACCCGCAACCAGCGTGTGTCGGGATCGCGACCCAGCCCGAACAAGAAGAAGAGGAAGTGACCGGCGCATGACGGATGCAGACAAGCTCGAGGCCGAGGGCGACATCGCTGCGGACTTCCTGGAGGAGCTGCTGGACATCGCGGACCTGGACGGCGACATCGACATGGACGTGGAGAACGACCGCGCGTCGGTCTCGATCGTCGGTGGCGACCTGGACCAGCTGGTCGGCCGTGACGGCGAGGTGTTGGAGGCCCTGCAGGAGCTGACGCGTCTCGCGGTGTACCGCGAGACCGGCGAGCGCAGCCGACTCATGCTCGACATCGGCGGTTTCCGCTCGCAGCGTCGTACCGCTCTGGAGTCCGTGGCTGCCGGTGCCATCGAGCGGGTCCGCGCCGGCGAGCCGAGCGTCGCTCTCGACCCGATGAGCCCGTTCGAGCGCAAGGTCGTCCACGACGCCGTTGCGGCAGCCGGCCTGGTCAGCGAGTCCGAGGGCGCCGATCGTTCGCGCCACGTCGTGGTCCTGCCAGCATCGGACGACTGATCTCCGGATGACTGTTTCACGTGAAACACCCCCGCCGCCGCCCGTGGCTGCGGGGGTGTTCCATGACCAGCTGCCGTTGGTCTCCCGGTACGCCGGCATCCTCGCGTCCGACGGTGTCGAGCGGGGGATGATCGGACCCCGCGAGGTGCCCCGTCTCTGGGACCGCCACCTCGTGAACAGCGGCGTCGTGCTGCCTCGCCTCCCCCAGGGAGCCACCGTGGCCGACGTCGGCTCCGGCGCCGGGCTGCCGGGTCTCGTGTGGGCCATCGGCCGACCCGACCTGCAGGTCACGCTGGTCGAGCCGCTGCTGCGTCGCACGACCTTCCTGGACGAGGTCGTGGCGGAGCTCGACCTGACGAACGTGAGGGTGGTGCGCTCGCGTGCGGAGGACGTCGACGAGACCTTCGACGTCGTGACCGCGCGCGCCGTGGCCGCTCTGGAGAAGCTGGCGAAGTGGTGCATGCCCCTGGTGAAGCCGGGAGGGGTGCTTCTGGCACTGAAGGGGCAGTCGGCGCCCGATGAGCTGGAGAGTGCGAAGCGCACCCTCGGACGCCTCGGTGCCACCGATACGCTGATCCGGACGTACGGTGAGGTCGAGGTCCCGACGACGGTGGTGGAGGTGACGAAGTGAACGCCCATGACGGTGAAAGCGGCCTCGGCGGCGTTTCACGTGAAACACACCCCCTGCGCGGCATCTCTGAGCAGGCCAGCCCGGCATCGAGCTACGCCACCACGGCAGCCGAGACGGCCGCAGCGACGCCGATGCCTGACGACTCGACACCTCTGGCCCGTGAGGCCCAGGACCACGTGGACCTGGCGCGCCGGGCGCGCAGCACGAGTCAGCTGCCGCGCCCGTCGTCGACCCGCGTCTTCGTCGTCGCGAACCAGAAGGGTGGCGTCGGCAAGACGACCACCGCGGTGAACGTGGCCGCGGCGCTGGCGCAGAAGGGTCTGCGCATCCTCGTGGTCGACCTCGATCCGCAGGGCAACGCCTCGACCGCTCTCGACATCCCGCACAGCGAGGGCACACCGGGGGTCTACGAGGCCCTCGTGGAGGACGTGCCGATGAGCGACCTGGTGCAGCGCGCACCCCAGCTCGAGGGACTGACCGTCCTGCCGGCCACCATCGACCTCGCCGGCGCCGAGATCGAGCTCGTCTCGCTCGTGGCGCGCGAGACGCGGCTGAAGCGGGCTCTCGAGACCCATCTCGAGGAGCGTGAGCGCGCGGGGGACCGCATCGACTACGTGATCATCGACTGCCCGCCGTCCCTGGGTCTGCTCACGGTGAACGCCCTGGTGGCGGCACGCGAGGTGCTCATCCCGATCCAGTGCGAGTACTACGCGCTCGAGGGTCTGGGTCAGCTGGTGCGCAACATCGAGCTCGTGCGCGCCCACCTGAACCAGCGGCTGGAGATCTCGACCATCCTGCTGACCATGTACGACGCCCGCACCCGCCTGTCGGCCGGCGTCGCCGAGCAGGTGCGCGAGCACTTCGGCCCGAAGGTGCTGGCCACGGCGATCCCGCGCTCGGTGCGCATCTCCGAGGCGCCCAGCTACCAGCAGACGGTCCTCACCTACGATCCCGGCTCGTCCGGGGCGTTGTCGTACCTCGAGGCGGCCCGCGAGATCGCGCAGGCCGCGCACACCAGCGAAGGGGATGCATGATGGCACCACGCCGTGGACTCGGACGAGGTCTGGAGTCGCTGATTCCCTCGACCCCCGCTGAGGCAGAGGCGTCGGGCCTGAAGGAGGTCGCGGGGGCGCGGTTCGCCGAGCTGCCCCTGGACTCCATCGTGGCGAACCCCCGCCAGCCGCGTCAGGTCTTCGACGAGCAAGACATGTCCGAGCTCGTGCACTCCATCAAGGAGGTCGGCCTGCTCCAGCCCGTGGTCGTGCGGGAGGTGTCCCCGGGCTCGTTCGAGCTGATCATGGGCGAGCGCCGGTGGAGGGCGAGCCGCCTCGCCGGCCTCGACACCATCGGCGCCATCGTGCGGGACACGACCGACGAGGACCTCCTGCGCGACGCGTTGCTGGAGAACCTGCACCGCTCGCAGCTGAACCCGTTGGAGGAGGCCGCCGCGTACCAGCAGCTCCTCGAGGACTTCGGCTGCACCCAGGAGGAGCTGGCCGACCGGATCGGTCGCTCACGTCCCCAGGTCACCAACACGCTGCGTCTGATGAAGCTGCCGCCCGCGGTCCAGCGTCGCGTGGCGGCCGGTGTGCTCTCGGCGGGTCATGCTCGTGCGCTGCTCTCGGTGGGCAACCCCGAGGTGCAGGACCGGCTGGCCGCCCGGGTGGTTGCCGAGGGCATCTCGGTGCGTGCGCTCGAGGAGATCGTGAAGTTCGGCGACTCCGAGGACCAGGCCACGTCACGCTCGCGCACGCAGGGCCGCACGGTGACGGCACCGCGCCTCGCCGACCTGGCCTCGCGCCTGTCCGAGCGCTACGACACCCGGGTGAAGGTCGACCTCGGCAAGTCCAAGGGCAAGATCACCGTGGAGTTCGCGACGGTCGACGACCTCGAGCGCATCGTGGCCATGATGGACCCGCCGCGGAACCACTGATCAGCAGATCAGAGAGCATACAAATCGACAAATCGACAAATCGTTTTAGCGTTTCGTTGACTCGATGATCAGCGTTCGTCGTCGCCAGTCGCTACGGCGCTGGGGTGGGCTCTCAGTTGCGGCTGCGTCGCTGTGGCTCCTCCTCGACCCGCGCTCGGAGGGGCCTCGACCGGCGGCGGGGTGCAGGCTCGGGCGGGCTCGCGGAGCGCGGCCTGGGTGACGCAACGTTCTGCGTTCGCGCGTGAGGGAGCAAAGGATGCTGCGTTCGCTACGAGATCCCGTCGCGAACGCAGCACCGTTCGATCTTCTGCGCACAAAGGCAGAATCCTGCGTCCCGGTGGGCGGGGGTGGGCAGTGATTCTTCTTCGTCGTGGACCGTTCCGCACGAAGGGAGGACCTCTGCCCGCACGGGCCCCTGGCCGCGCCCCGCAGACCCAGCCGGCACGAGACCGCTGCTCCGGTCGAGGCCCTTTCGGAGACCACCCTCACTCGCAGTCACAGCGGCGCAGCAGCACGCGAAGACCCACCCGCAGAGACGCAGCACCACGCGAGACCCAGCCCAGCGCCCACCAGGTACGGGCCCACGCGTCCTCGAGGAACGACGAAGCCCCGGCGCGGTGCACCGGGGCTTCGTGACGTCAGGCGCACAGGCGCCTACGGGTCAGGCGTACTCGGACAGCTCGCCGAGGATGGCCGACTTGGGGCGGACGCCGACGATCGACTTCACGACCTCGCCCTTGTAGTAGAGGTTCATCGTCGGCAGGCCGGTGACCCGGTACTGCGACGGGGTGACGGGGTTCGCGTCGGCGTCCATCTTGACGATGGTGAGCGCCTCGCCCTTCTCGGCGGCGATCTCCTCGAGGATCGGGGCGAGCTGGCGGCACGGGCCGCACCAGCTGGCCCAGAAGTCGACGAGCACGGGGCCGTCGGCCTTGAGGACCTTCTCGTCGAAGTCGGCGTCGGTGACGGGGGTGATGTCAGGCATGGGGTTCTCCTTCAGCAGGTGGGGTCGGTGGTCGGTGGGCGTGCAGGTCACTCGGCGTACTGGGCCATGGCGACGTCGGGAGTGGGCAGTCCGGCCTGCTCCATGTCGGCGAGGAACCGCTCGGCGTCGAGCGCGGCCGAGCAGCCGGTGCCGGCGGCGGTGATGGCCTGGCGGTAGGTGTGGTCGACGAGGTCGCCCGCGGCGAACACACCGGGCAGGTTGGTCGCGGTGCTGCCGGGCTTCACCAGCACGTAGCCCTCGTCGTCGAGGTCGACCTGGCCGGTGAGCAGCTCCGAGCGCGGGTCGTGGCCGATGGCGATGAACAGGCCCGTGGCGTCGAGGTCGCGGGTCTCGCCGGTGACCGTGTCGCGCAGGGTGATCTTCTCGAGCCGGCCCTCGCCGTGCAGCTCGGCGACCTCGGAGTTCCAGGCGAACTCGATCTTGTCGTTGGCGATGGCGCGGTCCTGCATGATCTTCGACGCGCGCAGCTCGTCGCGACGGTGCACGAGCGTGACCTTGGAGGCGAAGCGGGTGAGGAAGGTGGCCTCCTCGACGGCGGAGTCGCCGCCGCCGACGACCACGATGTTCTGCTCGCGGAAGAAGAAGCCGTCGCACGTGGCGCACCAGCTGACGCCGTGGCCGGACAGCTCGTCCTCACGGTCGACGCCGAGCTTGCGGTAGCCCGAGCCCATGGCCAGCACGACCGCGTGGGCGCGGTAGGTGCTGCCGTCGGCCAGGCTCACGGTCTTGACGTCGCCGGTGAGGTCGACCTCGGTGACGTCGTCGGAGATCAGCTCGGCACCGAAGCGCTCGGCCTGAGCACGGAAGTTGTCCATGAGCGCCGGGCCCATGATGCCCTCGGGGAAGCCGGGGAAGTTCTCGACCTCGGTGGTGTTCATGAGGGCACCGCCGGCAGTGACCGAGCCCTCGAACACGAGCGGCTCCAGGTTGGCGCGCGCCGCGTACACCGCTGCGGTGTAGCCGGACGGGCCGGAGCCGATGATGATGAGGTTGCGGACGCCATCGGTGGACGACTGAGTACTCATGGATGCCTTCTCGTAGACGGGTCTCTCCCTGCTCCAACGCAGTCTAGGTGCCGAACATTCCAGGCACCGCCGACAGCACGGGTCAGCGTCGGCCCTGCACGGTGACCTCGCGCACCTCGCCCTGGAAGTCGCCGGGCCTGACCTCGGGGAGCCGGGTGAGCCACAGGACGATCCGCCGGGTGTAGGTGCCCTCGGGGAAGCTCACGGTGACGTCGCTGCCGAGGTCGTCGAGCGCCGCGATGCGCTGCAGGTCGGCGAGCCGGGTGGGAACCTCGCCGCCAGGGCTGGAGGCGTACACCGACAGCGACGTGCCGGCACCACCGAGGAGCACGCGCACCGACTCGACCTCGCGCGGGCCGCCGAGGTCGAGCACCAGCCCGACGCCGTCCTTGAGGCCGCCCAGGTCGGCGCGGTTGAAGTAGGTCGTGGTGCGCCAGGCGGTGTCGGGGTCCCCGTCGACGGCCAGCGGCACCTCCTCGGGGTTCTCCTCGCCGTCCTCTCCCTGGGGGTCGAGGTCCTGGACGTCGACCACGGGCAGCGTCTCGACCGCGGCGCGGTCCCCACCGGGGGTGGTGCCCGCGACGGGGGCGTCCTCGTCGGTGGACCGACCCACCACGAAGGCCAGGCCGGCAGCGATCAGGAGCACCATGACGATGCCGGCGAGCACCAGCTTGCGGTCACCGGTCGACGTCGCCCGCCGGGCGCGGGAGACGCCCCGCTCGAAGGTCGTGGGCGGAGCAGGCTCGAAGGCCTTGGGCCGTCGGCGCGGCGGCTCCAGGCCCGGGGGTGGCCCGGCCGGCACGATCACCGGGTCGAGCCGCAGCAGGTCGGGCGACGAGATGTGCAGCGGGCTCGGGTCGTCGACCTCCGACTCGTCCTCACCGGTCAGGCGCAGGGCCCGGGCGATGTCCGCGGCCGTGCGCAGCGGGGTGCGGTGGTGCATCGGTGGACGGCCGAGGATCCGGTCGCACACGGCGTCGACGTCGCGCGAGACGCCGGCCCTCACCTGCCGGGGGCGCAGGAGCCGTCCGTGCTCGACGGGCGCCGACCTCAGGCCGTCGACGGGAACCCCGGGCCACCGGCTCACCAGGCAGGCGTAGAGCAGCTTGCCCAGGGCCTCGACGTCCATCTGCTCGTAGGCCTGCAGGTCGTCGAAGGTGTCACGGTGGCCGGCGGGCGCGAGAGCGGTGGCCACCCCCAGACCCACGATCCGCACGGCACCGGTCTGCTTGAGCAGCACGTGGTGCGGGGTCAGACGTCGGTGGAAGAGGTTCTTCTCGTGCGCGTGGGCCAGCGCCTCGGCGACCTCGGCGACGACCGTGGCAGCACGACGGTTGGGCAGCGCCGACTGCCGCAGCAGCTGGTCGAGGGGGAACGCCCGCGCCCACTCCCGGACGATGACGTGGTGGTCGTGGTCGGACTCCACGAGGTCCAGCACCCGCAGGAACCGCGGGTCGGTGACGGTGGTCGACTGCCGGGCGGCCTCGAGGAAGTTGTCGGCTCGCGGGTCGGTGCTCGGGAGCATCTCGATGCCGACGTTGCGCGCCAGCACGGTGTCGTGAGCGCGCCACGTGGTGGAGCCGAGCTTCTCGGTGACGAGGTCCTGCAGCACGTAGCGTCCGTCGAGCTCGTCACCGGCCCCCAGGGCCCGCCGCTCGGTCATCGCCACCTCTTCCGTGTGCGCTCCCATCGTAGGACGCGGCACCTGGCCCGGTGGACGCCACGCAGCGACGGGACGACCGGTCAGCCGACGAGGAAGCCCGGTGGGGGGACGGCGGGGGTGACGAGCAGCGTCATGCCGGCCTCGGCAGGGGTCCGGTCGGCCTTGCGGTGGTTGCACCGCAGGCACGCGGCCACGGCGTTCTCCCAGGTGAGCGTGCCCCCACGGCTGCGCGGGACGATGTGGTCGACGGTCTCGGCCCGGCCACCGCAGTAGCCGCACATCTTGTCGCGCGCCTTGACGGCCGACTTGGTGCACAGGTGACCCCGACGGTGCCGCCAGCGGGCCACCACGTAGCGCACCAGCCGCAGCACCTTGGGCTTGGGGAACGGGCCGAACGTGCCCTCGTCCTCCTCCTCGATGACCGCCACCTCGCGCACGAGCATCTTGATGGCGTGGCGCAGCGAGACGCGTTGCAGCGGCTCGTAGCTGGCGTTGAGGACGAGCACGTGGTCGGCCATGGGCGCACCCTTTCCGCGACCAGGGTAGCCGCCGCGCCCGACACCGGGGGGTGAAGACTTCGTGTCGGGTGGGTGGTCAGAGCACCCAGAACAGCCCGGCCGCCGAGGGCACGAGCGAGACGAGCGCCCACGGCCAGGAGAGGTAGGGCGTCGCGGCGAGGATGGCGCGGGTCGCGATGCTGATGCCGACGGCGAGCAGGGCGGACATGACCACCAGCACGATCGCACCGCTTCGTCGGTCCTGGCCGGCGATGACCTCGGCCACCACCACGAGGCCGATGACGCCGTGGATCGCCACGACGAAGAAGCAGATGGCGGTCGTACGACGGCGCACCTTCTGCAGCGCGGCCGTCTCCTCGGCACTCATGGTGCGGGACACCGTGCGCCGGACGTCGCCCTCGGCCTGGTCGTTCACAGGCCCAGGGTACGACCCGGCTCAGTCGTCGCGCGTGGACCGGCCGAGGAGGCCTCCGAGCAGGGCGCCCAGGCCGAACCCGACGGCCAGGGGCCGCACGTAGCCGACGTCGGCCGGCTCGACCTCGACCACGTCGTCCTCGACCCACGCCCCGTCGTCGTCGGCGACCCGGTCGCGCCCGTCCTCGCCGAGGCCCGCGCCTTCCAGCGCAGCGATCTCGGCCAAGGTCTCCTCATCGGTGCAGGCCCACGAGACGCCGTACATCACGAGCCGGGAGAAGTAGTAGATCCACACGACCAGGGTCAGCGCGATCGCGAGCGACGCGACGGGCACCGAGCTGGCGCCACGGAGGATCAGGCTGGCGAACTGCTTGATCAGCTCGAAGCCGACCGCCGAGAACAGTGCCCCGCGCCAGAGGGCGGCGCCCAGGAGGTCGGGCTTCGGCAGCAGGCGGAAGATGGCCCAGAACAGCAGGGTGCTGACCGCCACGCCGACCGCGACCGACAGCAGAGTGAGCAGCACGGCGCCGAGCGGCCCGGGCAGCCCGACCGCGTCGAGGATCGTCGACCCGAGCGCGACCGGCAGACCACCGATCGACACCGACGCCACGAGCACGAGCCCCAGGACCACGAGGGTCACGAGGTCGGTTCCCTTGGCCTTGACGATGTTGCCGGCCTCGGTGGTGGGCAGGTCGAGCATCTGGTTGAGGCCGTCGCGCAGTCCGCTGACCCAGTTGAGCCCCGCGTAGAGCGCCGTGGCCAGACCGATCGTGTAGATGGCCGGGGCGTTGGAGGCGATGTCGGACAGGGCGATGCGCCCGGGCGCGGGATCGACCGACACGATCCCCGGCAGCACCCCGCTGAGGGCGTCGACGAAGTCCTGCTGGGCGTCGGGGTAGACCTCGGCGAGCTGGCCGACGACCGCGAACGAGACCGCCAGGAGCGGGAAGAAGCTGAGGAACCCGAAGTAGGTGGCGCCACCGGCGGCCAGGTTCCCGCGGCGCTGGCCGTAGTGGTCGAGCATCCGGATCACGTGGGCCAGGAACGGGCTCGCCGCGGCGATGCGCTCCTTGATGCCGGGCTTCTCGTGCGGTCCGCCCCCGTCGTCGCTCATGCTCCGACCCTAGGAGTCCTGGAGGTCCGGTGCGACTCGGTGGGCGCGAGCCGGATCCCCTGCGGGGGTGCACGGGGCGCCGGGGTCCGCTAGACAGGAGACGAAACATGACCGACACCTCCTCTGCCTAGGGTGGCCACGTGAGCGACGCGCACCTCTTCGACGGCTACGGGCCCGTGGCCGGGTTCGACGAGATGTTCGACGCCGACAGCCTGCGCAACGAGTACGCGCGGGTGCACTCCGCCTTCTCGCAGATGGGCAACGAGGAGATCCGCTCGAGGGCGGAGTCGCTCGCGTCGGCCTACCTCGACCAGGGCGTCACGTTCGGCGTCGGGGGCGAGGAGCGGCCGTTCCCGCTCGACATCGTCCCCCGGATCATCGAGGCGGCCGACTGGGCGCACGTCGACACGGGCGTGCGGCAGCGGGTCAAGGCCCTCGAGGCGTTCCTGGCCGACGTCTACGGCCCCGGCGAGGTGTTCACCGACGGCGTCGTCCCGCGCGAGACGGTGCTGACGTCGCCGCACTACCACCGCGTCGTGGCCGGGCTGGAGCCTCCCAACGGGGTGCGGGTGCACATCTCCGGCATCGACCTCATCCGCGACGGCGACGGCCGGTTCCGGGTGCTGGAGGACAACTGCCGCGTGCCGTCGGGCGTCTCGTACGTGATGACGAACCGGCCGGCCATGTCCGCCGCGCTGCCGGAGGTCTTCGCCGACCACCGCATCCGCCCGGTGCAGCAGTACTCGCGCAACCTGCTCGCCGCGCTGCGGGCGTCGGCACCGTCGGGCGTGAGCGACCCGAACGTCGTGGTGCTCACCCCGGGCGTCTACAACTCCGCCTACTTCGAGCACACCCTGCTCGCGCGCACGATGGGCGTCGAGCTGGTCGAGGGTCGCGACCTGGTCTGCCAGCAGGGCCGCGTGTCCATGCGCACCACCCGCGGCCTGGAGCCGGTGCACGTCATCTACCGGCGCATCGACGACGAGTACCTCGACCCCATGCAGTTCGTCCCCGAGTCGGTGCTCGGCGTCCCCGGTCTCGTGAACGCGGCCCGCGCGGGCAACGTGACGATCGCCAACGCCGTGGGCAACGGCGTGGCCGACGACAAGCTGATCTACACGTACGTCCCCGACCTCATCCGCTACTACCTGGGCGAGGACCCCATCCTCTCCAACGTCGACACCTGGCGCCTTGGCGACGTCGACCAGCGCGAGGAGGTCCTCGACCGGCTCGACGAGCTGGTCCTCAAGCCGGTGGACGGGTCCGGCGGCAAGGGCATCGTCATCGGTCCGGCGGCGTCGGCCGAGGAGCTCGACGAGCTGCGCGGCAAGATCCACGCGGACCCGCGTGCGTGGATCGCCCAGCCGGTCGTGTCGCTGTCCACCGTCCCGACGCTCGTGGACCAGGGCATCCGGCCCCGGCACGTCGACCTTCGTCCGTTCGCGGTCAACGACGGCGACGACGTGTACGTGCTGCCCGGCGGCCTCACGCGCGTGGCCCTGCCCGAGGGCGAGCTGATCGTGAACTCCTCGCGCGGCGGCGGCTCCAAGGACACGTGGGTGCTGGCCGACCCGTTCACGCCCGCCGACCCGAAGGACACGGTCGACGAGGACGACGACGTGCCGGACAAGAAGCCCAAGCGGTCCGCCCAGACGCAGACCCAGGACGGGCAGTCCCAGTCCCAGGGTGGCCAGTCCCAGATCGGTGGAGGTGCCTGATGCTGAGCCGCATCGCCGAGTCGTTGTTCTGTATCGGCCGCTACCTCGAGCGCGCCGACGACCCCCAGCGAGAGGTGGCGGGCGGATGTTGAGTCGCATCGCCGAGTCGTTGTTCTGGATCGGCCGCTACCTCGAGCGCGCCGACGACACCGCGCGCATCCTCGACGTCCAGCTGCAGGTGCTGGTCGAGGACCCGGCCATCGACGAGGCCGCGTCGTGCGAGCAGCTGCTGAGCGTCATGGGCGTCGAGGACTACGCCGGGTCGATCAACCGGTGGACGATCCTCGACCTGCTGGCGCACAACGTCGACTCGCCGAGCTCGATCGCCGCGGCGATCACCGCCGCGCGCGAGGGCGCCCGAGGTGCGCGCGAGACGTTGTCGACCGACATCTGGGCCTCGATCAACACCATGTGGCGCGGGCTGCCGTCGGCACGCACGAAGCGTCCGCCGGACATGTTCGCGTGGGTGCGCAACCGCACGGCCATGATCAACGGCATCGCCGACGGCACCATGCCGCGCGACGAGGGCTGGAACTTCTTCGTGCTCGGCCGCAGCATCGAGCGGGTCGACATGACCGCTCGGCTGCTCTCGACCGCGGCGCTCGCGTCGGACACGCAGGTCGCGTGGCCGACGACGTTGCGCGCGTGCGGGGCCTACGAGGCGTTCATCCGGGCGTACCGCGGGCTCGAAGGCGACCGCCAGGCGGCGGAGTTCCTGCTGCTGGACCGCTGGTTCCCGCGGTCGGTGGTCTCGGCGCTCATGGAGGCCGAACGGGCGCTCAGCCGGCTCGAGGCGCGGGGCCAGCGGTCCGGGTTCGGCGACGAGGCGCAACGTCTGCTCGGTCGGGCGCGCACCGAGCTGGAGTACCGGCCCCTGGCCGAGATCGTCGAGGCGATGCCGATCGAGATGGAGCGGCTCCAGCGCACCTGCGGAGCGGCCAGCGAGGCGGTCTCGGCGCGGTACTTCTCGCACTCGGAGAACCACGCGTGGACGGGAGGGGTGGCGCTGTGAACGGTCAGCTCCAGTCCCAGACGCAGGGCGGTGGCTCGGGTCGGCCCATGCAGCTGCGCATCCGTCACGTCACCGGCTTCACGTACGACGAGGGCGCGGCGGCCTCCTACAACGAGGCGCGCCTGACGCCGCTGACGACGCCCGACCAGTTCGTGCTGCGCTCCCGCATCGAGGTCACCCCCACGGCGTGGTCGCAGGAGTACCGCGACTACTGGGGCACCGTGGTCACGGCGTTCGAGGTGCACGAGCCGCACGATGCGCTCACGGTGGTCGCGACGTCGACGGTCGAGAGCACCCCGCACCCGGTCGACGAGCCGACCGTGGGGTGGGACGCCCTGCCGGCCGTGGCCGACGAGTGGTGCGAGTTCCTGGTGCTCGACGACTGGGTCCGGCCCGACGTCGCCCTCGAGTCACAGCTCGACGGCCTGCGGGCCGGCTCGGCCACGCCGGGCGAGTACGCGGACGCGGTCTTCGGACTCGTGCACGACCACCTGCGCTACCTGCCGGGTGCGACCGTCGTGTCCACCACGGCCGCCGAGGCGTGGCAGGCCGGTGCGGGCGTCTGCCAGGACCTCGCGCACGTGACGGTCGGCGCACTGCGACGGGCGGGCATCCCGGCCCGGTACGTGTCGGGCTACCTGCACCCCGCGTCCGAGCCGGTCGTGGGCGAGACGGTGCAGGGCGAGTCGCACGCGTGGATCGAGTACTGGGACGGCGACTGGCGCGGCTACGACCCGACCAACGCCGTGGTGCCCGGAGAGCGGCACGTGCTCGTGGCCCGCGGACGCGACTACTCCGACAGCACCCCGCTGCGCGGCATCTACTCCACGCAGGGGGAGTCCGAGCTGTTCGTCTCGGTCGAGATCACGCGCCTGCGTTGAGCCCCGGGCGTACGTTCGGCCCATGGCACTCCTGCACGGCGGCGCGCAGATCCGTCCGACGAAGCCCGAGGTCCTCGCGACCTACCTCGCGGACCGACCCTGGGCGAGCGATGGCGAGATCGAGGTCCTCGGCGCCTACCGGCTGGAGGATCCCGACGGCGAGGTCGGCCTCGAGACGCACCTCGTCCGCACCGCTGACGGCACGGTCGTGCAGGTGCCGCTGACCTACCGGGGTGCGCCGCTGGCCGGTGCCGACCCGTATCTCGTGGCCACCATGGAGCACTCGGTGCTCGGCCCGCGCTGGGTGTACGACGGGTGCGGCGACCCCGTCCACGTGGCGGCGCTCGCGGCGTCCGTCCTCGCCGGTGGCACCCAGGCCGAGCTGGTGCGCGAGCTCCCGGACGGCTCGTCGAGCGTCGTCGACCCGTCGGTCCGGGTGCGTGGGACCGGCCACGAGGCCCACCCGGGGTCGGTGGGGCTGGTCGACGTGCGCGAGGAGGGTGACGTGACCGTCGTGGTCACCTCCGTCGGCGACCTGCTCGTGCGGCGAGTGCTCGACGAGGCGGTGCCCGAGGGCGGACCGGTCCTCGAGGGTACGTGGCCGGGTGTGGAGCAGCCGGTCCCGCTCGTGGTGCTGCGCCCTCACTGATCGGTCCCGCCTGATCGTTGCCGCCAGACCGGCCGGGACCTCGGTCCGGGCTCGTCGGCGTCGGGGGTCAGACGCCGGTGTTGAGCGGGGTGGTCTCGGCTCCGGGCCGGTCCCGGCCGGGCATCGACGAGGCGGAGCCGGCGACCACCAGGAGCGCGGCGAGCGCGAGCGCAGCCGTGGACGAACCGAGGTCGACCATCGAGTCGATCGCGTCGGGAGCGCCACCGACCGCGTTGTCGTGCCCGAACCCGCGCAGCCAGGCGAGCCACGCGACGATCGCACCCGCGGAGCCGACGGTGGTCAGGGCCACGGCGGCCGTGCGGGCCGACCGGGCGGCCGACGGCTGGGCGAGGACGGCGAGCATGGCCACGCCGATGAGGCCGACGCCCCACGGGGTCGGCAGCACCAGGAGCGGCGCCTTGCCCAGCGCCGCGGCGGCGACGAGCGCGACGGCGCAGACGCCGAGCATCACCCCGATCACCGTCTTCATGGGTCCAGGGTGACGGGTCGGGGACGATACGTCACGTCGAGTCGGAACCCGTTCCACCCGGCCGGTCCCTCCGTTTCGGACGGTTGCGGGGCATGGGCGACACCCCGAGTGCCCCGGACGTGTCCGAGACGCAGGGACGGCGGTCACTGAACCGGGTCGCGGAGCGCCACCCATGCGGCGACACCGGCGCAGACCGTGAGGGCCGGCAGGAGCGCCAGCTGGGTGACGGCGAGCGGCTGGAACGCGGCGTGGGTGGCGAGCAGCCGCACGATCCAGGTCGCCGCGAACAGCGCGGTGGTCAGGTCGAGCCAGACGTAGCGAGGACGGTCCCCGAGCGGGACACCCCTGGCCCGCAGCGCCGCGTCGACCCGTGGTGCCGATCCACGCCCGGCCGCACCGAGCGCCACCGCCGCACCCGCACCCGCGGCCCAGAGGGTCCAGGACCCGTCGAGCGACGCGAACGCCGACCCGCAGGCGACCACGCACACCGCGAAGGCGCTCGCGGGCAGCACCGCGTCGCGTCGGCGCAGGAACGGTGCGGCTCGTCGCAGCTCCTCGTCGTCGAGACGGCGCGCGCGGCGGGCCAGCAGGGTGGGCTGCAGCACCTTCACCACCGCCAGGAAGGTCAGCGCACCGAGCACCGCGACCGCCACGACCATGCCCGCACCCTCCCACGGTCGGCTCGACGGGTGAGGAGTGGCGTACCTCGGTAGCGTCGGGTCCATGACCGAGGAGCGCTACTGGGCCGACGCCGTGCCCGAGACCCACCGTCCGTACGTCGCCGCCGAGGACCGGTACACCCACCTCGACTACCGCCGGGTCGGCACGAGCGGCCTGCTGCTGCCGCCGATCTCGCTGGGGCTGTGGTGGAACTTCGGTGACGACCGGCCGTTCGCGACGCAGCGCGAGATCCTGCGGCACGCGTTCGACAAGGGCGTCACCCACTTCGACCTCGCCAACAACTACGGCCCGCCGTACGGCTCGGCGGAGGAGAACTTCGGGCGGATGATGCGCACCGACTTCAAGCCGTACCGCGACGAGCTGGTGCTCTCGAGCAAGGCCGGCTGGGACATGTGGCCGGGCCCCTACGGCAAGCTCGGGTCGCGCAAGTACCTGCTCAGCAGCCTCGACGCGTCGCTGGAGCGGATGAGCGTCGAGTACGTCGACATCTTCTACTCCCACCGCACCGACCCCGGCACGCCGGTCGCGGAGACGATCGGCGCGCTCGACACCGCGGTGCGCCAGGGCAAGGCGCTCTACGTCGGCATCTCGTCGTACTCGCCGGAGATGACGGCCGAGGCGGTGGCGGTGGCCCGCGACCTGGGCACGCCCCTGGTCATCCACCAGCCCTCGTACTCGATGCTCAACCGCTGGATCGAGTCCGGCAGCACCGACGCGCGCCCCGCCGGGTTCGGCGCGACCGGTGGCGCCGGGAGCGGGTCGAGCCTGCTGTCGGTCCTCGACGAGCACGGCATGGGATCGATCGGCTTCACCCCGCTCGCCCAGGGCCTGCTCACGTCGAAGTACCTGGGCGACGAGCCGGCGGAGCGCTCGGGCGAGCGTGGCTCCTTCACCGACGACGTCGTCACGCCCGACATGGTCGAGCGTCTGCGCGGGCTGAACGCGATCGCCGAGGAGCGCGGCCAGACCCTCGCGCAGCTCGCGATCTCGTGGGTGCTCCGGCCCGGCGGCGTCACGTCGGCGCTCATCGGCGCCTCGTCGACCGAGCAGCTCGACGAGAACCTCGCCGCCGCGGCGAACGTCGACTTCAGCGACGAGGAGCTGTCGCGCATCGACGACCTCGCCGGCAGCGTCGACGGCGTCAACATCTGGAGCGTCTCCAGCGACCTCTGACCCGTCCTGGTGATTCCCATCGGCTGATGGGAATCGCGAGCCCACCATGGTGCTCCCCCACCCACCTGCGGATGCATCCCGTGGTGAGTGGGGGTGAACGGTGGTGAGTGCGGGTCAGGCCCCCAGCCGGGCGGCCCGCTCGGCGACGTCGGTCGGCACGACGTCGTGCGAGTCCGCCGCCGACACCGGGCTCGACGCGACGACCGACAGCGGCACGACGCCGGCCCACGCGCCGACCTCGACGTCGGCGTCGTCGTCGACCGGGTCCCCGGCGCGCACCTTCACCGACGCCTCGCGCAACGGGACGGCCAGCACGGCGGTGGCCGCGACCTCCTTGCGGGTGGGCCGGCGCAGGGTGGCCGACCGGCCCGGCACGACGTGGTCGACGGTCAGGTCGAGCGCGCGCGCCTTCTCGTCCGGGTCGTCCACGATCCGCGCCTCCCCCACCACCACCGCGGAGCGGTAGTTCATCGAGTGGTGGAAGCCCGACCGCGCGACGACGAGCCCGTCGAGCAGCGTCGCCGTGACGCAGACGGTGCGTCGGCGCGATCGGGTCATCCACCGCGCGGCGACCGAGCCGTGCACGTAGAGGGTGCCGTCGGCGTCGGGGCCCTCGGGATCGACGGCGATGGCGACCGGCAGGACCACGGGATGGTCGCCGACGTCGACGCCCAGGTGCGCGACGAGCGCCTCGTCGAGGATCGCGTGCAGCGCGGCACGGTCGGTGAGCCCGCGCTCGCGCGAGCGACCCAGGGTCGTGCGTGGGGTGGGGGAGAGCGGTGACGTGTCGATCGCGGCCATGACCTCAGCGTGCCGACCAAGTGGTCCGACGTCGAGGGCCACTATCGTCGGGGTTGTGCAGACCACTTCGCGCTCGCCCGCGCTGCCGGTGCACCTCGACCGAACCGCCGCCACGCCCCTGCCGGCGCAGCTCGCCGCCGACGTGCGGCGGCTCGTCGCGGCCGGCACGCTGCGGCGGGGCGTGCGGCTGCCGGCGAGTCGCGCCCTCGCCCTCGAGCTCGGGGTCTCCCGCTCCGTGGTCACGCAGGCGTACGAGCAGCTGGTCGCCGAGGGCTGGCTCGACGCGAGCCACGGCTCGGGCACCTTCGTCGCGGGGACGGCGACGGCCCACCCCTCGCCCGCCGTCGCTCAGCAGGCAGCGGCGGCGACGACGGACCCGCGCCTCGTACGACTCGACACCGGCACGCCGTGGATCGATCCGCGCCACCGGGCGGGATGGAGCCGAGCCTGGCGCGACGTCGCCGCCGCCACGCCACCGGCCGGCTACGACGACCCCTGCGGCATCCCCGACCTGCGCGCCGCGATCGCCGAGCGGCTCGGTCGGCTCCGCGGCGTGGAGTGCGGGGCCGACGACGTCGTCGTCACGCAGGGCACCACCGACGGCCTGCGCGCCCTGCTCGAGGTGCTGCCCGCCGGTGCGGTCGCGGTCGAGGACCCCGGCTACCGGGCGGCGGTCGCCACGGTCCGTTCCACGGGGCGGACCGTGGTCGACGTGCCGGCCCGGGGGACCCCGACCGTGCCACCCGACGTCGTCGCGACCTACGTGACCCCCGCGCACCAGCACCCGCTCGGCCACGTGCTGCCCGCCGCCGACCGCGTGGCGCTGCTCGCGGCGGCGAGGGAGCGGGGCGCCGTGGTCGTCGAGGACGACTACGACTCCGAGTTCCGCTACGACGTAGCGCCCGTCCCCGCGCTCGCGTCGCTCGACCGCACCGGCGTCGCCTATCTCGGCACCGCCTCGAAGTCGGTCTCGCCGAGCCTGCGCCTCGGCTGGCTCGTCCCTCCCCCGCACCTGCTCGACGCCGTCCGCTCCGCTCGCGCGGTGCGGCACGAGGGCATCTCGTGGCCGGTCCAGCGCGCGTTCCTGTCGATGCTGCGCGACGGGTACGTCGACCGGGTGGTCCGCTCGGCCCGACGGGTCTACGCCGACCGGGCGCCGCGCGTCGCGGGCGTGCTCGCACCGCACGCCGAGCCGGCGGGTCCGAGCGCCGGCATGTACTCGACCTGGCTGCTCCCACCGGACCGGGCCGACGCCGCCGTCCGCTCGGCGGCCCGTGCCGGGTTCGACGTACCGCTGCTGTCCGACTACGCGCGCAGCTCCGGGCTCACCGGGCTGGTGGTCGGCTTCGGCGGCGTGAGCGACCGCGAGCTCGACGCCGCCCTGGGCGCCCTGGTCCGGGGTCTCGACGACCGTCCGTCCCGACGTCGGCCCCGCTGACGCGGCTGCACCCACGACAGGTCTGGGGTTCACTGGGGACATGGCTGACGACGCCTCCACCATGCCGTTGCCCGGTGGCGGGCACGCCGACCCGCCGGACCGGCTCACGCCGTTCCAGCAGCGCGTCGCCGACGTGGTCGGCGCCCTGCCGCCCGGCGAGCTGCTGACCTACGGCGAGGTGGCCCTGGAGGCTGGTCACCCCGGGGCGGGCCAGGCGGTCGCGAACGTGCTGCGTCGCGTCCCGGGACTGCCCTGGTGGCGCGTCCTGCCCACGAACGGCCGGCTCTACCGCCAGCACCGCGAGGCGGCCACCTCGCTCCTGCAGGCGGAGGGGCATCGCGTGGACGACGAGGGGCGGGTCCGGCCGGCGCGCGGCTGAGCCGGGGTCGACGTCAGCCGCGTCGGGCCGCCGCCAGCGCCTCGCGCCGCAGCTGCGCCGCGTCGTCGGGGCTCAGGTGTCGCACCGCCACCAGCCGCGCCGGGCCGACGGCCAGCTCGCCGTCGTCGAGCGGCTCGGACCGGATGCCCGCGTGCCCCCGCATGGCCTGGTGGGCCCCCGGCGCCAGCACGACGTCCATCCACGCGCAGGGGTTGGCCCGGGTGAGCGAGCGGAAGGTCAGGCGGGCCCCGCCGACCTCGAGCGTGAACTCGCTGTGCACCAGCGACTCGACGTCGAGCCCCCGGGTGAGCACGTTGCGACGCGTGAGGAACGGGTCGAGCCCGGAGGCATCGAGGTCGGCGCCCACCCGGGCGAGCTCCTCCACGGCGAGGAACGTGACCGCGGCGAAGCGGTGCCGGGTGCCGAAGTAGCGGTCGCCCACCAGACCCTTGCCGGCTCGCACCTGCACCGACGACACCCGCTCCGTGCCGCCGGTGGCCTCCGCGACGGACGGCCTCGGTCCGTCGGAGGGGCGCCCGTCGTAGCGGTGCCGTGGAGAGACGACGAGCCCGACGATCTCGAGGTCGACCGGCTCGAAGCCGGTGGGTAGCGCGTCCTGCACCCCGCCACGCTAGCGCCGACCCCCACCGACCGGGGGGTGCGACGGGGACGTGCGACCGGGTCTGGGCCGGATTTGGCCTGCGATCACCGGCACGGCTAGACTTCCGTGGTTGCCCGTTCTGGGCACACCTCCTGCTGCGGACCGTCCGTAGCCGTTCAGACCGAAGGAGGACGCACCTTGTCGTTGCGTCACTACGAAGTCATGGTCATCCTCGACCCCGATCTCGACGAGCGCACGGTCGCTCCGAGCCTCGACACCTACCTCAACGTCGTGAAGAACGACGGAGGCAGCGTGGAGAACGTCGACGTGTGGGGCAAGCGCCGCCTCGCGTACGAGATCGACAAGAAGAACGAGGGCATCTACGCCGTCATCGACTTGACCGCCACCCCCGACACGGTCAAGGAGCTCGACCGTCAGCTCGGGCTCAACGAGTCCGTCGTCCGCACGAAGGTCACCCGACCCGACGTGAAGTAAGGGCTCTCGAGCTCCCTGTGGACGACGGCACCGCCGTTGTCCGCGCCCTGGGGTTGACTGGCGTCGACCCCCACCCAGCACCGCAACCACAGCCACACCGAAAGGCTGGTCCCATGGCAGGCGAGACCGTCATCACCGTCGTCGGCAACATCACCGACGATCCCGAGCTGAAGTTCACCCCGTCCGGCGCGGCGGTCGCGAACTTCACCGTCGCCTCGACGCCCCGGTCCTTCGACCGGCAGTCGAACGAGTGGAAGGACGGCAACCCGCTGTTCATCCGCTGCTCGGTGTGGCGGCAGATGGCCGAGAACGTCGCCGAGTCGCTGCAGAAGGGCCAGCACGTCATCGTGCACGGCGCCCTGAACGTGCGTCAGTACGAGCGGCAGGACGGCGGCCGGGGCACCAGCGTGGAGATGAACGTCTACGAGGTCGGAGCATCCCTGCGCTTCGCCACGGCCAAGGTCACCAAGGCCTCCCGTGGCGGTGGCGGCGGTGGCGGCGGCGACTTCGGTGGCGGCTCCGGCGGTGGCGGTGGCTACGGCGGCGGACAGGGCGGCGGAAACGCCGGTGGCGGCAGCGCCAACCCCTGGTCCTCGCCGCAGGCTGCACCGCAGGGTGGGAACGACGCCTGGGGCGGCGGCGGCGCCGCTGCCGAAGAGCCCCCGTTCTGAGTCACACACCCCGTTCTTAGATTCACAGTTCAAGGAGAACCATGGCGAAGCCAGTCATCCGGAAGCCGAAGAAGAAGAGCAACCCGCTCGCGGCCGCCGGTGTCACCACGATCGACTACAAGGACACGGCGCTGCTGCGCAAGTTCATCTCGGACCGCGGCAAGATCCGCGCGCGCCGGGTGACCGGTGTGTCCGTGCAGGAGCAGCGTCAGATCGCCAAGGCGATCAAGAACGCCCGCGAGATGGCGCTCCTGCCCTACACGTCCAGCGGACGCTGAGAGAGGGCTGATCCGATGAAGCTCATCCTCACGCACGAGGTCACCAACCTCGGCGAGCCCGGCGACATCGTCGAGGTCAAGGACGGCTACGGCCGCAACTTCCTGCTCCCCCGCAACTACGCCATCCGGTGGAGCAAGGGCGCAGCCAAGCAGGTCGAGTCCATCAAGGCCGCGCGCGACTCGCGCGCCGTGCACGACCTCGAGGAGGCCCAGCAGATCAAGGGTCGCCTGGAGGCCGAGCCGGTCAACGTCCCGGTGCGCGCCGGCGAGAGCGGTCGCCTGTTCGGCGCCGTCACCGTCTCCGACATCGCCTCCGCCCTCGAGGCGGCCGGCGGCTCGGTCGACAAGCGTCGTATCGAGGTCGGCAACCCGATCAAGTCGCTCGGTGCCCACCAGGTCACCGTGCGCGTCCACCCCGAGGTGACCGCCGAGGTCCGTCTCAACGTGGTGGCCTCCAAGTAGTTCGACGTCGGGGTCCGGATCGGCAGCGCCGGTCCGGACCCCGTCCTCGTTCCACGAGCCCTCTCCTCATGTCGCAACGCCGAGCGCACCCGCGCCGCACGCGCACCGTCGCCGCCGTGGCAGGTTCGATCCTGCTGGTCGGCGGCTGCTCGTGGTTCTCCGGCGACACCGAGCAGCCCGAGGGTGCGACCACGCAGCAGGCCGCCGACACCCGCACGGCGTGGGAGCGCGCCGACGTCGCCGACGTCGAGCCCGGCGGCACCCTGCGGCTGGCCGTCGCGGAGCAGCCCACGAACTTCAACCCCGCCCACGCCGACGCCGCCGGCAGCGAGGTCGAGCGCCTGCTGGGACCCACCAGCGGCAACGCCGTCCGCATCACCGCCGACGGCGGCTGGGAGGTCGACCCCGACTACGCGCGCGACGTCGAGGTCGTCGACGAGGACCCCTTCACGGTCCGGGTGCGGCTCAACCCCGACGCCGTGTGGCAGGGCGGCACCGCCATCACGGCCCGCGACATGACGGCCTACTGGAAGGCGCTGCGCGGCAGCGACGACGCCTACCAGGTCGCGAGCAGCGACGGCTGGGACGACATCGAGGACGTCACCACCGACGACGACCCGTACGAGTACGAGGTCGAGTTCGAGGACCGCCGGCCCGACTGGCCGCTGTTCGTCTACCCGCGCCTGCCCGCCAACGCCTCGTCGAAGCCCAAGACGTTCAACACCGGCTTCGTCGACCGGCCGACCTCGTCCAACGGTCCGTTCGTGGTCACCTCGGTCGACGAGTCCACCGGCACCATCACGCAGGAGCGCAACCCGCGGTGGTGGGGCGAGAAGCCTCGGCTGTCGAAGGTCGTGTGGCGGGTGGCCCAGCCCGCGGTGCAGGCGGCAGCCTTCGACGCCGACGAGCTCGACGTCGCGACCCTCGACGCCGAGGGCTACGACAAGGTCGACGAGGACCGGGTGCAGCACGCCGGCGGCTCGCAGTGGTCGCACCTGACCGTCAACGCCGGTCGCGGGGCGCTGCGCGACGTCGAGGTGCGTCGCGCCGTGGCGGCCGCGCTCGACCGCGAGGCCCTCGCCGCAGCCGTGGCCACCCCGGTCGGGGCCGAGCCCAGCACCGCCGACAGCGTGCTGGTCCTGCCCGGACAGGCCGGCTACGACGAGGTCGCCGAGCCACGGAAGCGCGACCTCGCCGAGGCCCGGTCGCTGCTCGAGGAGGCCGGCTACGAGGTCTCCGGCGGCGAAGCACCGAAGGCCACGAAGGACGGCGACCAGCTCACGCTGACCCTCCCCGTGGTGGGTGGCTCACCGTCCATCGCCGCCCGGGCCAAGAGCATCGCCGCGCAGCTGGCCGAGGTCGGCATCGCCGTCGAGGTGCGGTCGGTCGAGCCCGACGCCTTCACCGCCGACGTCCTCGTGCCGCTCGACTTCGACCTGCTCACCTTCAGCTGGGGCCCGTCGCTGCTCGGCGCCGAGGCCGCCCGCGACCGGTTCCGCCCGATCACCTCCACCTCCAACTTCACGGGCGTCTCGTCGCCGGCGAAGCCGTGGAACGTCGCCCGCGACGCCGAAGACGAGGACGCGCTCGTCGACGCCCTGCGCGACCTCGAGGCCGACCTGCGCAAGGACGCGGTCGTGGTGCCGCTGGCGGTCACGCCGTCGGTGGTCGCGGTGCGCGAGGGCGTGGTGAACGTCGGCGCCACCTCCTTCGAGCAGCCGCAGTGGACCACCGTGGGCTTCCGGGCCGGCGACTGACCCGCACCGCCTAAGGTGTCGGCGTGCCGAAGCTGAGACGGACCACGACCACCCACCTCGCGGTGCTCCGCGAGCTGGAGGTCGTCCGCGTCCACGACGTGACGCCGGGGATGCGTCGGCTCACGGTGGCCGGTCCGGCGCTCGGGGAGCGGGTCGTCGAGGGACCGGACGGGCAGCCGGTGACGCTGCCCGCGTTCACGTCACCCGGCTTCGACGACCACGTGAAGGTGTTCGTGCCGCCGTCGGGTGCCGAGCGTCCCGTCCTCCCGCGGCAGCGGCCCGACGGGCTCGACTTCACGACCGAGGGCGTGCGTCCGCTCGGCAAGGACTACACGCCCCGGCGGGTGACGCCTGAGGAGGTCGAGCTCGACTTCGTGCGCCACGGCCACGGGCAGGCGGCCGGCTGGGCCGAGCGGGTGCGTCCGGGCGACCTGGCGTGGATCGCCGGGCCCACGATCGGACAGGCGTTCCCGCACGGTGTGGACGCGTTCGTGGTCGCCGGAGACGAGACCGCCCTGCCGGCGATCGGACGGTTCCTGGAGGAGCTGCCGCCGGGGGTGCCCGCCCAGGTGGTGGTGGAGGTCGCGGGACCGCAGGACGAGCAGGATCTCATGGTCCGGGAGGGCGTCGACGTCACGTGGCTGCACCGCGGTGCGGGGGTGGAGCCGGGCACCACGACGCTCCTGGCCGACACCGTGCGCGCCCTCCCGTGGCCGGCCGGGGACGTGTACGCCTGGATGGCCGGTGAGTCCACCGCCGCGCGCGACGTGCGCACGCACTGGCGCTCCGACCGCCGCGTCCCCCGTGACTGCCTCGACGTCTCCGGCTACTGGCGCCGCTGAGACCTCCCGGCGCGAGGACTCAGGCCCCCAGGACCAGCCAGGCGTCACCACGCTGCCGGAGCCACAGGGTGACGAGCCGGGCCAGCTGGAACATGCCGTAGGCCGCCCACAGCCAGGCCAGCCCGGCGCCGAGCGACCCGGCGAGCAGGGCGAGCGGGGCGTACGCGACCAGCACGGCGAGGCCCGCCCAGGCAAGGTAGACCCCGTCGCCGGCGCCGATGAGCACGCCGTCGAGCACGAACACCACGCCGGAGATCGGCTGGACCAGGGCGACCACGACCAGGGCGGGCACGAGCGCGTCGTGGACGGTGGCGTCGGGGGTGAACCAGCCACCGACGAACGGCGCGAGCACGAGCAGCAGCACCGCCGCGACCACGCCGGTGCCGAGGCCCCAGACGATCATGCGCCGGGTCAGGGCACGGGTTCCCTCCGCGTCACCCGCGCCCAGGGTGCGGCCGGTGAGGGTCTGCCCCGCGATCGCGACGGCGTCCAGCGCGAAGGCGAGGAACGACACGAGGGACGTCGCGATCTGGTGCGCGGCCAGGGGTGCGTCACCGAAGGTCGCCGCGACGGCCGTGCCGAGCAGCAGGGCCGCGCGCAGCGTGGCCGTGCGGGCGAGCAGCGGGACCCCCTGACGGGCCGCGGCGACCACGCCCGCGACGTCGGGGCGTCCGGAGGAGCCGGCGGCCCGCGCGCGCCGCAGCACCACGGCGACGAGACACAGTGCCGCGGCCCACTGGGCGATCGCGGTGCCGGCGGCCGAGCCACCGATGCCGAGGTCGAACCCGTGCACCAGCAGCAGGTTCAGCGCGATGTTCAGGAGGTTGGCGAGGATCGTCACGACGAGCGGCGTGCGCAGGTCGAGCACGCCACGCAGGGCGCCGGTGGCCGCGAGCACGAGCAGCATCGCCGGGACCGCGGCCGCGGACACGACCAGGTAGGTGACGGCGTGCCCCTCCACCTCGGGCGAGCTGCCGAGACCCCGGGCGACGGGTCCGGCCGTCGCCGCGACCAGGGCGCCGAGCACCACCCCGAGTCCCACGGCCAGCCAGAGCCCACCGGCGGCACCGTCGTAGGCTGCACGTTCCTGCCCCGCGCCGTGCAGCCGACCGACGGTGGCGGTGCTGCCGTAGGCGAGGAAGACGCAGAGCCCGACGACGGTGAGCAGCACGCTGGAGGCGACCGCCAGACCACCCAGCTCGGAGGTGCCGAGCCGACCGACGATCGCCGTGTCGGCGAGCAGCATGAGGGGTTCGCTGACGAGCGCGAAGAACGCGGGCACGGCGACCGCGACGATGCGCCGATCTTGTTCACCAAACTTGTTCACTCTGCGTCCTCAGCCTGTGGATTTCGTGGGGAGGACGGGGTTCTGTCGACATGTCGATGCGACGGGCGGGTGGACAGAACGTGGCGGGAAAGTATTCCGGCTCCACACTGTGTGCATCGTGTCTGCGCAGGTCAGAGGCCTGATGCTCATGCTTTTCCCCCACTTCTCCACAGTGTCGTCCACTGGCTGTGCACAGCGTGTGCGGCGTTTTCCACACTCTCCCCAGGGTTGTCCCCAGCCGTTGTGCAGCGCGCGCTTTGATCCGACCCCGTCGGGCACCTAGTCTGACGCGTCGGCAGACGTGCCGAGGGAGGGACCCGCCCGGCCGGTGAGGCTGTGCGCCATCACCAGGGGCGGCGGTGTCCGAGGTCCGACCTACCGTGGGGTGGGCGAAGAGAGGAAGGATGCCGGTGACTGTCGCCGATCTGCACGCGATGGGGCCTGAGCCCGACGACGTCCCCGCCGGACGCGTCCCGCCGCAGGACCTCCCGGCCGAGCAGAGCGTCCTGGGCGCCATGCTGCTCAGCAAGATGGCGATCGACCCGGCGGCCGACCTCCTCGAGGGCCGCGACTTCTACCGCCCCGCCCACGAGGCCATCTTCGAGACGATCGTCGACCTCGCCCAGCGCGGCGAGCCCGCCGACGCCATCACGGTCTCCGCCGAGCTGCAGCGCCGCGGCGACCTCACCCGCGTGGGCGGCGCCCCGTACCTGCACACGCTCGTGGCCGGCGTGCCCATCGCCTCCAACGTCGACTACTACGCCGAGATCGTCCGCGAGAAGGCCATCCTGCGCCGCCTCATCGAGGTCGGCCAGAAGATCGCCGGCCTCGGCTGGGCCGAGACCGGCGAGATCGCCGAGATCGTCGACCGCGCCCAGGCCGAGGTGCTCGACGTCGACGGCAGCAGCGGCACCGACGACTACCGGGTCATCTCCGAGCTGATGGCGCAGACCATCCAGGAGATCGACGACATCCAGAGCCGCGACGGCGACATGGCCGGCCTGGAGTCGGGGTTCCCCGACCTCGACAAGCTCACCACCGGCTTCCGTGGCGGCCAGATGATCGTCGTCGCCGCCCGGCCCGGCGTCGGCAAGAGCACCCTCGGGCTCGACTTCTGCCGCGCCGCCTCCATCAAGAACAACGTCCCGTCGGCCATCTTCAGCCTGGAGATGTCGGGCGCCGAGATCGCCATGCGTCTGCTCTCGGCCGAGGCCAAGGTCGCCATCCACCACATGCGCGGCGGCGGCATGACCGACCGCGACTGGGACTCGGTCAGCCGGGTCATGCCGCGGGTGCAGGGTGCGCCGATCACCATCGACGACTCGCCCAACATGACGATGCCCGAGATCCGGTCGAAGGCCCGGCGCATCCAGAAGGCGGCCGACGGCAAGCTGGGGCTCATCGTCATCGACTACCTGCAGCTCATGACGTCGGGCAAGAAGGTCGAGAACCGCCAGGTCGAGGTCTCGGAGTTCAGCCGCCAGATCAAGCTGCTGGCCAAGGAGATCAACGTCCCGGTGATCGCCATCAGCCAGCTGAACCGTGGCTCGGAGCAGCGCACCGACAAGACCCCGCAGATCTCCGACCTGCGCGAGTCCGGATCGATCGAGCAGGACGCCGACATGGTCTTCCTCATCAACCGGCCCGACGCCACGAGCGCGGGCGAGTCCGAGCGGCCCGGCGAGGCCGACATCATCGTGGCCAAGAACCGTTCCGGACCGACCAACAAGGTCGCCGTCAGCTTCCAGGGCCACTACTCGCGCTTCACCCCCATGGCTCGCGACGCCGAGCCGTCGCCCGGTGCTGCCGCAGGCGAGTTCTACGGCGGCTGACGTGACGGCCCCGGCAGGTGTCGCGGAGCTGGCCGGCGCGCTGCGTCGAGCCTGGGGGCCGGACACCTGCGCCCCGGAGGACCGGTCGGTGTGGCACCCGGGCAACCCCGCGCGGGGGCAGTGCATCACCACGGTCCTGGTGGTCCACGACCACCTGGGCGGAGAGCTGGTCAGGGGCGAGGTGCACGTCGACGGCGAGCGCGTCGACTTCCACTGGTGGAACCGTCTGCCCGACGGCTCGGAGGTCGACCTCACGCGCGAGCAGTTCGCGCCCCACGAGATCGTCTCCGGTGGCACCACGGTCGCACGCCCGGCCGATCCCGGGCGGGTGGCGCCTCAGTACGCCGTTCTCGTGCAGCGGCTGGCCGAGCTCAGCGTGACGTGACGGGCACGGCGGCCGGCGACGCGTCGGCCGGCTCGTCGGCGAGGTCGGTGGAGTCCTCGACCGCCTCCTGGTCGACGGCGCGGATGTCGGGGATGCGGAGCGAGGCCAGGGCGGCCACGAACATCGCACCGGCGAGCACCAGGAAGCCGACGGTGTAGCCGCGTTCGAGCGGGAACCCGCCGACGCCGGTGCTGCTCGTCACGATGGCCGCCATGACGGCGGACCCGATGGACCCGCCGATCGTGCGGATGTTGGCGTTCATGCCGCTCGCCACCCCGGTCTGGTGCGCCGGGACCGACGCGATCACGACGTTGGCCAGGCTCGAGAACACCAGACCACCACCGATGCCCTGCACGGTGATCGCCGCGTAGAGCTGCCAGGTCTGGTCGTGGAACAGGGCGATGGACGCGAAGGCGAGGCCGTTGAGCAGCGTGCCGGTGAGGATCACGGTCCTGGCGCCGAGGCGGGCGACGAGCTGGGCCGTGACGAACCCGACGAGGAACGACGCGAGCGCCGACGGTGCGATGAGCCGACCCGACTCGGTGGTCGTGGCCCCGAAGCCGTACCCGGCCTCGGTGGGGGTCTGCAGCAGCTGCGGGAGGAAGCCGAAGGCCGCGAACATGCCGAAGCCGACGCCGGCCGCGACCAGGTTGGCGGTCCAGACACCACGCCGGCGCATCATCGCCATGTCGATGAGCGGCACGTCGGCGCGCAGCTCGACCACGACCCAGACGACGAGCAGGACCACGGCCAGCGCCGGGAGGACGAGCACGGGCCACGACGTCCAGCCCCACACGTTCCCCTGGCTGACCGGCAGCAGCAGGCAGACGAGCCAGGCGGCGAGCAGCACGGCCGGCGTCGCCGGGATGCCACCGGGGGTGAGGACCGGCGACTCCGGCACGAGGAACGCCGCCCCGAGCGCCGCGATCGCGGTCGCGATCATCGGCAGCCAGAACAGCCAGGCGTAGCCGAGCACCTCGACGATCGGGCCGCCGAGCACGATGCCGACGCCGAAGCCCACGGCGGCCAGGGAGGCGATGACGCTGAGGGCGCGCCCGCGGCGCTGGTCGTCGAACTCGTCGCGGATGATGCCGAACGAGAGCGGCAGCACGCCGCCGCCGAGTCCCTGCACCACGCGGGCCACGAGCAGCCAGCCGATGCTGGGCGCGAGCGCCGCCATGAGCGAGCCGATCGCCAGCGCCACGAGGACGATGACCATCATCCGCTTCTTGCCGTACGCGTCGCCGATGCGGCCGAGCAGCGGCGTGCAGACCGACGCGGACAGCAGGTAGGCGGTGAGCACCCACGTGCTGGTGCTCTGGGTGGTGTCGAAGTGGTCCTGGATCAGCGGCAGGACCGGGATGATGAGCGACTGCAGGAGCGTGAACGACGCGACGGCGAGGGTGAGGACGGTGAACGTGACGAGCTGACGTCGGCGCGGCGTCGTCACGGGCGGGTCCTCCGGGTCTTCAGATGGCGTCGGGAGTGGTTGCGGATCGCAACCCTGCGAGGCTACCGGGCGCGTGGTGACCGGAGCAGGGCGACGGGGCGCGGGGTGGGAGGGCACCGGGCGCCAGGGCGGCGACAACAGCCCGACCGGCGGGTCTGGCACCATGGTCGCCATGGGAACCCTGATCGGAGCGGCCATGGTGGCCGCCACCCGCACGGTCCGCGAGCGCCGCGCCTGACGGCGCCGCTGCTCGACACCGTCGCACGTACGCGCCGCCGCAAGCGTCCTGACCCGACGACGCCACGGAGCGTTCACGCATGCCCACTCACCGTTCCCAGCACGGTGGCCGAGCCGAGCTCGGCCAGAACGACCTGCACGACCCTCGCACCGTCGAGGCGATCATCCGACTCGTGCGCCGCACCCGCGGGCCGATCCTCGAGATCGGCGCCGGACGAGGCGCCCTGACCCGTCCCCTCGCCGATCTCGGCCGGCCCCTCACCGCCGTGGAGCTCGACGAGCACCGGGTCGCCGCGCTCCGTCGGGAGCTGCCGGGCGTGGAGGTGGTGCACGCCGACGCCACGCAGCACCGGTTCGGACCCCGCAGCCGCGTGGTGGTCGGCAACCTGCCCTTCCACCTCACCACCCCGTTGCTGCGGAAGGTCCTGGCAGCACCCGTCTGGACCGATGCGGTCCTGCTCGTGCAGTGGGAGGTCGCTCGCAAGCGGGCCGGTGTGGGTGGGTCGACCATGATGACCGCCCAGACGGCCCCGTGGTTCACCTTCGCGCTGCACGACCGCGTCCCGGCCGCTGCGTTCCGTCCCCGCCCGAGCGTCGACGGTGGGCTGCTGGTGGTGCGGCGCCGACCGGAGCCGTTGGTCCCCCCGACGGACCAGCGGCGCTACGCCGAGCTGGTGCGGCGCGTGTTCACCGGCCGTGGCCGCGGGCTCGCCGAGGTGCTGGCGCGCGCCACGTCGACACCGGTCGCGACGACCCGACGGTGGTGCGTCGGTGCCGGGGTGGACCCGAGGGGGCTCCCGCGCGACGTCAGCCCCGAGCAGTGGGCCACGTTGTGGCGGTCGGCGTCGGGCTAGGTGGGGTCGGTGGGAGCCGGGTCGGGGGAGGTCTGGTCGGCCGGTCGTCGCGCCGCGGGATCGGCCCGGCCGAAGGAGCGCGCCAGCAGGAGGATCGGTGCCACCAGCACCAGCGGCACGACGAAGGCCCAGCGCAGACCACCGCCCTCGGCCACCGCTCCGATCAGACCGCCGCCGAGGATCGCCCCCACGTAGTTGGCGATGTTCATCCGGGCGATCGCCGCGTCGGCGGCCTCGGGCGGCACGGCGGCACCGAGCGCGGCGAAGCCGAGCGGCGCGACGACCGCGAGCCCGAGACCGACCACGAAGAAGGCGACCACCGCGGCCACCGCCGACGGTGCGACGAGCACGGCGACGTAGCCGACCAGTCCGAGCGCCGTCCCGGCGGCGACCACCGAGGCCGCGCCCGCGCGACGCACCAGGTGGTCGCCGCAGAGACGGGAGACCAGGGCGCCCGCCTGGTAGGCGGCGTAGCCGAGCGGGACGAGCCCGGCCGAGGCGTCCATCGCGTCCTCCAGGTACACGCTGCTCCACGTCCCCGTGCCGGTGTCGGCGGCGTAGAACAGGCAGATGACCAGGCCGAACAGCAGCACCGGCCGCCACGGCACGCGGACCGTCGCGGCCGCGACGAGGTCCTCGACGTGGCTGCCCGGAGCGTCGAAGACCAGGTCGCGACGCACGACCAGCGCGGCTGCGACGACGAGGACCGCCGCCACCGTCAGGTTCGCGGCGACCGAGACGTCGAGTCGCGAGGCCAGGGCCGCGTAGCCGGCGCCCACGATGCCGCCGATGCTCCAGCAGGCGTGGAACCCCGTCATCATGCTGCGGCCGCGCAGCCCCTCCACGCGGACCCCTTGCATGTTCATCGTGGCGTCCACCCCGCCCAGAGCGATCCCGTAGACCACGAACCCCGCGAGCAGCAGCGGGTGGCTGGGCGCCCAGCCGATGGCCGCAGCACCCACGCCGATGCCCACGAGCGACGTGGTGAGCGCCGCGGCACTGGACCGTCGCGTCGCGAGGATCCCGGCGAGCACGCTGCCGAGGCCGGCGATCGCCGCGACGACGACGAGGATCAGCGTCACGTCCGCCTCGTCGAGGCCGAACCGGTCCTGCTGACGGGGCGTCTGGGTGACGATCGCGGCGAAGACGAAGCCCTGGAGCAGGAATCCAGTGCTGACGGCGACGCGCGATCGGTCCACGAGCGTCAGCGTAGGACCGGGCGGGGGTCGCCCGGTCCCGTTCGCAGGGTCAGGCCGCCGACCGGAGCTTCAGCGTCACCGAGCGGCCGCTCGCGCGAGCGGCTTCGTGCGACTCGGCCAGCTGCTCGCGGGCGAGGTCGCGGAGCTCGGCCATCTGGGGCGTCACCTCGGCGAGCGTCAGCTCGGTCTCGATGACGTCGAGGTCGAGGCCCCACACGTCCTCGAGGATGCGGCGCAGGTAGGCCGTCGCGTGGTCCCAGCCGGCGCGGGGGGTTCCCTCGCCGTAGCCGCCACCCTTCGCGACGACGAGGAAGGCGGGCTTGCCCTTCACCGTCTCGGTGCCGGGCGCGAAGCGCGGGTCGGAGATGACGGTGTCGATCCAGAGCTTGAGGTGGGCCGAGACGCCGAAGTTGTAGAGCGGTGTGGCGATGATCAGGACGTCCGCCTCGACGACCTCGTCGGCGAGCTGCGCGGCCTGCGCCTTGGCCGCGCGCTGCTCGGGCGTCCACGACTCCTCGGGCACGAAGCCCGCGAACGCGGAGGTGGCCCAGAGCGAGCCGTCGAGGGGCTGCGTGCCGACGTCGCGTCGGGTGACGGTGACCCCGTCGCCCTCGGCCTCGACGATGGCGGCCTCGAGGGTGTCGGCGACGGCGCGGCTCGTCGAGCCCTCGACGCGGATGCTGGAGTCCAGCCGGAAGATGGTGGTCATGGGGTGCTCCTGAAGTCGGAAGAGATCGTCTGTCGCACAGATCATATACACAGACGATGATCGTCAATCGTGATGATCGTCACGGACGCAGGTCGCGCTACGATGGGGTCATGACCGAGACCCCTGCCCTCGCACGGGAACCCGCCGCCGCGCGGGTCGACCTCGGCCAGGCTCTCGGCGCGGTGCTGCGGCGCTACCTCGACGCGGCCCACGACGCCGTGGCCGAGCTGCCCGGTGGACCGCGGGGGTTCCAGGTGCTGTCGCTCGCCGGTCAGGGGGAGTGCAGCAACCAGGCCACGCTCGCCGCGAGCCTGGGCATCGACCGCACCGTCATGACCTACCTGGTCGACGACCTCGAGCGCGCCGGCCTGGTGGAGCGCCGGCCGGACCCCGCTGACCGGCGAGCCCGTCAGGTCGTGCTGCGGTCGGACGGCGAGACGGTCCTGCGCGAGACGACCGATCGCATCCAGGAGGTCGAGCGCAGCGTGCTGGCCGGCCTGTCCGCCGACGAGGCCGACGTCTTCAGGTCGCTGCTGGCGCGTGTCGCGGCCGACGCACCCGCGGACCACTCGCTCTGCTCGGCCGACCCGCCGGCGTGCTGAGCGCCCTACGCTGACGCCGTGCGCGTCGATCTCTGGTGGGCCACGGTCGCCCCCGGCGAGCGGCGCCCCGGTCAGCAGCTGCTGGAGCGCGCGGCGGCCGAGCGTCTCGGCCGCGCCGACGTGGAGGTCGTGCGGACGTGCCCCGGGTGCGGCTCGAGCGGCCACGGGCAGCCGGTCGTCACCGACGAGCCCGCCCTCGGCCTGTCACTGGCGCACGCCGGTGGGCTCGCCCTCGTCGCGGTCGTGCAAGGAGCCCGGGTCGGGGTCGACATGGAGCCGCTCGACACCGACGTCGAGCACCTGGCCGACGTCGCCCTCGGGCCGCACGACGCCCCTGCACCGACGTCGTCGGCACTGCTGCGCACGTGGACCCGCAAGGAGGCCGTGCTGAAGGCGGTCGGTGTGGGGCTCGCCGCGGACCCGTCCCAGCTGGCGGTGTCCGCGGCTCACGACCCTGCGGAGCTCGTCTCGTGGTCGGTCGTCGACGTCGCCGACCCGCGGCCGGTCCACCTGGTCGACCTCGGTCCCGCGCACGGGGTGCCCGCGGGCGTGGTGGCCTCCCTGGCCGTCACTGGTACGTCACGAGGTCCGGACGTGGTCGTACGTTCCAGGTCTGCCGGGCCGTGAGCATCGGCTCGTCCTCGTCGTGGAAGTTCTTCCAGCCCCAGTGCACGCCGTCGGGTGCTCCGCGGCGGATGGTCGCCCAGGTGCCCTTCTTGGCGGCCGGAGTGCCCTGACCGTCGACGTGGATGACGGTGGCGAGCTCCGGGTGGGTGGTCACGACCGTCGCGCGGTCCTTGATCATCGACGTCGAGAACTGGTGCAGCACGAAGAGCTTCTGCGGCAGCCGCTGCTCGCGGGTCAGCCTCGAGAGCCACGCGGAGACGCGGTTGACCTCGGCCGCCTTCACGGACCCGATCTGGCGCAGGTGCTTCTGGCCCTTCTTCAGCCGCCACTCCGGGTCGAGCGCCAGGCCCACGTGCGGCCGGAGCAGCAGCGACCGGTAGCGCTTCGCCTGGGTCAGGAAGTCGGTCCGACCCGGCTGCAGGTCGATCACCACGTACTGCCCGGCCTTCTCGGCGGCGCGCACGAGCGGCAGCAGGTCCTTCACGTCGGCCTCGGCGGAGTAGTCGCCGTCCTTGCCCTTCGATGCCGACGCGACGGTCGCGATGATCTCGAGCGCGGGCACGATCTTCGCCTTCGTCTGCGCGCGGTACCGGTCGGCGACCCGTTCGGCACGCTTCACGGTGGCACCCACCCCCTGCTCGCCGAGGAGGCCGAGCGACGGGGTCCCCGGGTGGCCGTAGAGCGCGACGACGTGCCGACCGGGGAAGGCGAGCAGCCCGCCGCCGGGCTGCTCCAGGTTCCGCCGGACGGCCATCACCTGGTACCCGAGCCCGTGGCGGAACGGGCGTCCGAGGCCGATCACCGCCGCCTTCGGCCGGTCGCGGAGGGCCGCCACCACGTCGGGGGCGGAGCGCGGGTCGGCGTCGGGTGCGCGCAGCACGGTGGCCCCGGCCATGCGCGCCGTCGTCACGGCGGCGCGGTTGGGACCCGGTGCGCGGGTGAGCACGACGACGTCGCGTGGCTCGACGTCCGCGCGGGGGAGGTCGTCCACGGCCGCGCCGACCGCGGCGGGTGTGGGCTCGACCTCTTGGAGCCCGGCGACGTCGGGAGCCGTGCCGATGCCGAGCACGGTGCGCGCGCCCAGGCGCTCGATCTCGGCCGGCACGGCAGGTCCGGGCAGCAGCATCGGCACGCCCAGGCGCCGCGCGGCCCGTTCGGCGAGCTGCTGGACCTCCGGGTCCGGTGACGAGAGGACCACCACCTCGGACCTGTCGAACAGGCGGCGACTCACCCCGAGGGCAGCGCTGGCCGGGGTCGGGACGTCGATGACGTCGACGCCCTTCGCGGGCGAGCGCGTGACCACCGGACCGTCCTCGGCGCCGGCGGACCGTCCACCGGTGCAGCCACCGGCCACGAGAGCCACCACGACGAGGGCAGCCGTCAGGGTCGCGCCCACAGATCGCATGCTCCGACCGTAACGACGCCGTCGGCGCAGGAAGGCGACCGGGGCGGGTGGGCCGACGCAGGTACCCTCGGCACCGTGATCAGCGCCCTGTCGACCGCACTCGTGCAGTCCGCCACCTCCACGGGTCCCGACAGCGGCCTCGCCGGCTGGACCGTCGACCTGATGGACCGGCTCGGGCTGGTGGGTGCGGCCATCGCCGTGGGGGCCGACAACCTGTTCCCACCGATCCCGAGCGAGATCATCCTGCCCCTGGCCGGCTTCGCCGCCGCGCAGGGCACGTTCTCCCTGGCCGGTGCGTTGTTCGCGACGACGGCAGGGTCGGTCATCGGTGCCGCGATCCTCTACTGGTTGGGTCGCGGCTACGGACGCGACCGCACCGTGTGGGTGTTCGAGAAGGTCCCGCTGCTCAAGGTCAGCGACCTCGAGCGCACCGAGGCCTGGTTCGCGAGGCACGGGACGAAGGCGATCTTCTTCGGCCGGATGGTGCCGATCTTCCGCAGCCTGATCTCGTTGCCGGCGGGCGTGGAGAAGATGCCGTTCGCGCTGTTCCTCCTTCTCACGACGGCCGGCAGCCTGATCTGGAACAGCATCTTCGTCATCGCCGGCTACCGGCTGGGCGAGAACTGGGAGCAGGTGGAGCCCTACGCCGACACGTTCCAGAAGGTCGTCATCCTCGGCGTGCTGCTCGTCATCGCGGTCTTCGTCGTGGTGCGGGTCCGTCAGCTGCCGCGCTTCCACCGGGAGCGCTGACCGTGGGCGACGTCGTGGCCGTCTCGCGGATCGCGTCGCTGCTGCCGTCGGCCACCGAGATCGTCTACGCCCTCGGCCTCGGCGACCGGCTCGCGGCCGTGACCTTCGAGTGCGACGAGCCGGCCCGGGCGCGGCTGGACCACCGGGTGGTGGTGACCGGCGCCGACACGAGCGGCTGGACGCCCGGTGAGATCGACGCGTACGTCCGGGAACGTCGAGCCGCCGGTGTGGACCTGTACACCCTCGACGAGGGAGCACTGGCCGACGTCGAGCCCGACCTGGTGCTCACCCAGGACCTGTGTCGCGTGTGCGCGCTGCCGACCGACCGGGTCGACGAGGCGCTGGCGCACCTGGGCTGCAGCGCCGACGTGCTGACGCTCGACCCGCACACCCTCGAGGACGTGCTGGCCTCGGTGGAGCGGGTCGCCGCCGCGGCGGGTGTGCCCGGTCGCGGGCGCGACGTCGTGGCCGGACTGCGTGAGCGGCTCGCTGCGGTCGCCGCCGCGGCGCAGGGCCGGCCACGGCCGAGGGTGGCCGTGGTCGAGTGGGTGGACCCGCTGTTCACGGGTGGCCACTGGATCCCCGACCAGGTGGCGGCTGCCGGCGGCGAGCCGGTGGGCATGCACCCGGGGACCCCGTCCGGCCCGTCGGCGTGGGACGGCCTGCGGGCGGAGCGGCCCGACGTCGTCCTCGTGGCGCCGTGCGGCTACGGGCTCGACGGCGCGGCCGAGCAGGCCGCGGTGGTGGTGCGGGAGCTGCCCGACGCCCAGGTGTGGGCGATCGACGGCAACGCCGTGGTGGTGCGACCGGGTCCTCGGCTGGTCGACGGCGTCGAGGCGATGGCCTCGGTGCTTCACCCGGACGTCGTCGAGCCCTCGCTGCACGTGCGGCGGGTGTCGTAGGGCGGTCCCGGTCCTGCGGCGCGTTTCGCCCAACGGTCCAGGTAGGTGGCGCGCGGATACGGGCGTCGTATCCGCGCGCCACCTACCGCCGGGGGCTCCGGTAGCGCGGGCCATCTACCGCCCGCCTCCCAGCTGTCGAGGTCGAGGACGGCGTGCTCGCCTGCCGCGGTGACGCGCCGTTCGGCGATCGACCGGTGATGAGGTGCGCGCGAGGGCAGCAGGTCTAGCCTCGAACCATGACCTCCTCAGCCCTCCCCGACGTCCCCACCCAGCTGTTCATCGGCGGTTCCTGGCGCGACGCGAGCGGCGGCTCGACGTTCGCGGTGGAGAACCCCGCCGACGGCTCCACGCTCGTGCAGGTCGCGGACGCCACGGTCGACGACGGCAAGGCCGCGATCGACGCCGCCGTGGCCGCGCAGGCGGGCTGGGCGAAGGTGCCGCCGCGCGACCGCGGCGAGATCCTGCGCTCCGCCTTCGAGACGGTCACGGCTCGCGCCGACGAGCTGGCCACGATCATGACCCTCGAGATGGGCAAGCCGCTCAGCGAGAGCAAGGCCGAGATCACGTACGGCGCGGAGTTCCTGCGCTGGTTCTCCGAGGAGGCGGTGCGCATCTCGGGCCGCTACTCGGTGGCACCCAACGGCGCCACGCGTCTGCTCACGCTGAAGCAGCCGGTGGGCCCGTGCCTGATGATCACGCCCTGGAACTTCCCGCTCGCGATGGGCACCCGCAAGATCGCGCCGGCCATCGCCGCCGGCTGCACGATGGTGGTCAAGCCCGCGGGCCTCACGCCGCTCACCATGCTGTGGCTCGCCAAGGTGCTCGAGGAGTCGGGCGTGCCCGAGGGCGTGCTCAACGTCGTCACCACGAAGAGCACCGGCGAGGTGATGGAGCCGATCATCCGCGACCCGCGTCTGCGCAAGCTCACGTTCACCGGCTCCACCGAGGTCGGCCGGTCGCTGGTCGAGCAGAGCGCCGAGGGCCTGCTCCGCGTCTCGATGGAGCTCGGCGGCAACGCCCCGTTCCTGGTGTTCGGCGACGCCGACGTCGACGCGGCCGTCGAGGGCGCGATGCTCGCCAAGATGCGCAACATCGGCGAGGCGTGCACCGCCGCCAACCGGTTCATCGTCCACGCCGACGTCGCCGAGGAGTTCTCCACCAAGCTCGCGGACAAGATGGCCGCGCTCAAGGTCGGCGACGGCCTCGAGGACGACGTCAAGGTCGGCCCCCTCGTCGAGGAGAAGCAGCGCGACAAGGTGGCCGAGCTCGTCGACGACGCCGTGGAGAAGGGCGCCACCGTGCTCACCGGAGGCCAGGTGCCCGACGGTCAGGGGTGGTTCTACCCGCCGACGGTCCTCACCGACGTCCCGCTCTCGGCGAAGGTCACCACCGAGGAGATCTTCGGCCCGGTCGCCCCGATCTTCACCTTCACCGACGAGGACGAGGCGCTGCGCCTGGCGAACGACACCGAGTACGGGCTCGTCGCCTACGCCTTCACCACCGACTACGCCCGCGCGGTCCGCGTGTACGAGGGCCTGGAGACCGGCATGGTCGGCATCAACCAGGGCATCGTCTCCAACCCCGCCGCCCCGTTCGGCGGCGTGAAGGCCTCCGGCTTCGGCCGCGAGGGCGGCGCCGAGGGCATCGAGGAGTACCTCGAGACGAAGTACGTGGGGCTCGGTGGGCTCTGAGTCTGCGTCGGCCCGCGTCCTCCGGCGGTCGCTGACCTGGCGCGGGCGCACCGTGGCGTGGGACCGGTTCGGCGACGGCCCGCCGCTCGTCCTGCTGCACGGGACCCCGTGGTCGTCGGCCCTGTGGCGCCCGATCGCGAACGCGCTGGCGCGCGACTTCACGGTCCACCTGTGGGACATGCCGGGTTTTGGTTACTCCTCGAAGCGGCCGGAGGACGCCGTCGACCTCGGCACCCAGGGTGAGCTGTTCGCCGACCTGCTCATGGAATGGGGTCTGGACCGACCTCACGTCGTGGCCCACGACATCGGTGGCGCCGTCGCCCTGCGCGCCCGTCTCCTGCACGACGTCCGCTACGCGTCGTTGTGCCTCGTCGACGTGGTCGCCCTCTCGCCGTGGGGGTCGGACTTCTTCACGCTCGTGCAGCAGCACGCGGACGTCCTCGAGCAGCTTCCTCCCGCGGTCCACCGAGGGGCGGTGGAGGCCTACGTCCGCGGCGCCGCGTCGCGGTCACTGCGCGACGACGACCTCGCCATGCTCGTCGACCCCTGGACCGGCGACCTCGGACAGCCGGCGTTCTACCGCCAGATCGCCCAGGCCGACGAGCGGCACACCGACGAGGTCGAGCCGCGCTACGGCGACATCGACGAACCGGTGCACGTGGTCTGGGGGTCGGCCGACGCCTGGATCCCCGTGGACCGTGCTCACCGGCTCGTGGAGCTCATGCCTCACGCCGGCCTCACCGTGCTGGACGGGGCGGGTCACCTGGTCCAGCTCGACGCACCGGAGGCGCTCGCCGCCGACCTGACCCGCTGGCTGGGGTCGGTCACACGCTGACGTCGGCCCGGCGGTCGTCGGGACGCTGCGGACCCCGGCCGGACTGGAACTGCTCGACGTAGAGCCGGGCGTACAGCCCGCCGGCGCTCAGCAGCTCGTCGTGGGTGCCCTGCTCGACGAGGACGCCGTCCTCGATGCCGAAGATGACGTCGGCGTCGTGGATGGTGGAGAGCCGGTGCGCGATGGCGATGGTGGTGCGGTTGGCGCGGGCCCGCTCCAGGGCCTGCTGCACGAGCCGCTCGGTCTCGGTGTCGAGCGCCGACGTGGCCTCGTCGAGGATGAGGATGCGGGGGTCGGCGAGGAGCACGCGGGCGATCGCGAGCCGCTGCTTCTCACCGCCGGACAGCCGGTAGCCGCGCTCGCCGGTGATCGTCTCGTAGCCCTCGGCGAAGCTGAGGATGCGGTCGTGGATGTTCGCGTCGCGGGCCGCCTGCTCGATCTCGGCGGCGGTGGCGTCGGGACGGGCGTAGGCGAGGTTGTCTCGGATCGTGCCGTGGAACAGGTACGGCTCCTGCGTGACCATGCCGACGGAGCCGGTCACCGAGTCCAGGGTCAGGTCGCGCACGTCGTGGCCGTCGATCAGCACGGCACCGCGGGTGACGTCGTAGAACCGCGGCACCAGGTAGGTGGCAGTGGTCTTGCCCGACCCCGACGGCCCGACGATGGCCGCGAGCTGGCCGGGTCGGATCCGCAGCGACACGTCGCGCAGAGCCCACGTGTCGTCGACGGACGGCGCCGTCGACCCGTCGGGACGGGAGATCCGCACCGTCGACTCACCGAACCGGTCACCTCCGCGGCCACCGGTGAGGGACCTCGGCTCCGGGTAGCGGAACCAGACGTCACGGAGCTCGACGTCGCCGCGCACCGCGGGCAGCGCCACGGCGCCGGGCTTCTCCTTCACGGCGGGCTCGAGGTCGAGGTACTCGAAGATGCGACGGAACAGCGCGAGCGAGGTCTGCACGTCGAGCGTGACGCGCATGAGCTGCAGCAGCGGCATCTGCAGCCGGGCCTGAAGCGTGGTGAACGCGACGAGCGTGCCGGCCGTCAGCGCCTCCGACCCTCCCGGCAGCCCGCCGGTGATCATCAGCCCGGCGAGCAGGTAGATGAGCGCGGGCGTGATGGCGAAGAACGTCTGGACCGTCGCGAAGAACGTGCGGCCGGTCATCGCCTGCGCCACCTGGAGGCGCGCCTGCACCCGGTTCGCCTCGCGGTACCGCTCGGTCTCGGACTCGCCGCGCCCGAACACCTTCGACAGCAGGATGCCCGAGACGCTCAGCGACTCCTCGGTGATCGCGGTCATCTCCGACAGCGACTCCTGCGTGCGTCGCGCCAGCTTCTGGCGGCGTCGGCCGACGCGCAGCTGGATGGCGATGAACGCCGGCATGAGGATCAGCGTCAGGACGGTCAGCTGCCACGAGAGCAGCACCATCGACACGACGGCCGCGATCACGGTGACGGTGTTCTGCAGGATCGTCGTGGCGGTGTCGGTGAGCACCGTGCGCACGCCCGCGACGTCGTTGGCCAGCCGTGACTGGATCGCGCCGGTCTTCGTGGCCGTGAAGAACGCCAGCTCCATCGTCTGCAGGTGCGCGAACAGCTGGCTGCGCAGGTCGGCCATGGCCGAGTTCCCGATCGTGGCGGTCAGCCAGTTCTGGCCCACCGAGATGAGCGCGGTCACGACCGGGATGAGGCACATGAACGCGACGAGCTTGCCGAGCAGGCCGAGGTCGGCCGCGCTGCCGTCGGTCGGGAACAGGGCGTCGTCGAAGACCGCCCGGGTGAGGAACGGGATCACCGACGTGAGTGCGGCGGCGGCGACCACCGCCACGCACACGAGCACGAGCTGACCACGGTAGGGGCGCAGGAGCGACGCGATGCGGCCGAGCACGGGTGCATCGGCCGCGGCGATCTCCTCCTTCGTCAGGTGGGTGACCTGTGCGCCCCGCGGCATCAGGCGTCGACCCGCGACAACATCAGCTCCTCGCGGACGGAGACCAGCTCGGGCGTGCCCCACACGCCGACGTCGGTGCGCAGCATGGCCCACAGGCGCACGGCGTCGGGGTCGGGCACGAGCGCGGGGTCGGCGGAGAGCTCGAACGGGGTCGGTCCGTCGGTGGCCTTCACGGCGACGGCGGCCAGCACCTCGCCGTCGGGCGAGACGAGCTTGACCGAGAGGACTCCACCGCCGGGCAGGGCGATCTTCTCGCGGATCGCAGCGGTTCCGGTCACGGAGAGGACGTCGAGGGAGCTCATGCACCGAGCCTAGGCCTTTGGCCCTGGGTGAACATCCCTGGCGCCGGGCGGCCCCGGCGTGGTCGGGTGGGGCATGGAACGGTGGCTGGTCCTCGGCGGCACGGCGTGGCTCGGACGCGAGATCGCGCGTGAGGCGCTCGCGCGGGGCCACGAGGTGACCTGCCTGGCGCGTGGCGAGAGCGGCGGTGTGGTCGAGGGTGCGCAGTGGGTGCGGGCCGACCGCGACGACGCCGACGCGTACGACGACGTCGAGGGCCCGTGGGACGCGGTGGTCGACGTCGCCCGTCAGCCGGGCCACGTGCGGTCGGCGCTCGCCGCGCTCGGTGCCGACGCGCGGCGCTGGACCTTCGTCTCGACCGGCAACGTCTACGCCGATCCCGCCCTCCCGATGCACGAGGACGACCCGCTCCGCCCTCCCGCGGTCGGGGACACGGTCGACCCCGACCAGTACGGGGAGGGCAAGGTCGCGTGCGAGCAGGCGGTACGCGCCCACCCCGGAGCGCTGGTGCTGCGAGCCGGCCTGATCGCCGGACCGGGCGACCCGTCGGACCGCTTCGGCTACTGGCCCGCGCGCCTCGGCTCGGCCGGTGAGGACGACGTGCTCGTGCCCGACCCGCCCGACGGTCGGTGCCAGGTGGTCGACGTGCGCGACGCCGCCGCCTTCGCGGTCGACGCCACGGGGCGCTCGATCACGGGCGTGCTCAACCTGGCCGGGGAGTCGTTGCCGCTGGGCGACGCGCTCGTGCGGATCGCCGCTGCGGTGGGCCACCGGGGCCGGCTCGTGCCGGTGCACCCGGCGCGTCTCGAGGAGCTCGGCGTGCAGCCGTGGTCGGGTGAGCGGTCCCTGCCGCTGTGGCTCCCGGAGGAGGACGGCGGCATGGTCCGCATGGACACGAGCCACGCCGGGCACGCCGGTCTGCGTCGTCGTTCCCTCGAGGAGACCGCCGTCGACACCCTCGCCGACGAGCGGGCCCGCGGCATCGACCGGCCGCGGAGGGCCGGCCTCACCCGCGCCGAGGAGCGGGAGCTGCTCGCGCTCCTCTAGCTCCCGTCCCTCAGGCCATCGCTAGTGCGCTGCGGCGGCGACCGCGTCGGCGAACGACGTCGCCGGGCGACCCAGCAGACGCTCGACGTCGCCGCTCACGGCAGCGAGCTCACCGTCGCGGATCGCCGTGTAGGTGCTGATCCACGCGTCGAGCTGCCAGTCGGGCGCGCCGTAGTGGGCGCGGCTGGCGCGGGCCTCGTCGAGGGTCTCGTCCTCGAAGCGGTGCGGACGTCCGGTCACCTGCGTGAGCGCGGCAGCCACCTCGTCGAGCGTGAGGGCGTCGGGACCGGTCAGGTCGTAGGCACGGCCCGCGTGGGTCGCCGGGTCCTGCAGCACGTGCGCGGCCACGGCGGAGACGTCGCGCTGGGACACCGCGGCCACCCGGCCGGCGCCGGCAGGTCCTCGGATCACGCCGTCGGCGTCGGCGAAGTGGGTGAACACCTCCGCGTAGAAGTTGTCGCGCAGGAACGTCCAGCCGAGGTCGGACTCGCGCAGCAGGTCCTCGGTGGCGCCGTGGTCGCGGCCCAGCGTGAAGGTGCTGTCGGCGGACGCCCCGACGAACGACGTGTAGACCACGTGCCCGACGCCGGCGTCCTGTGCGGCCTCGATGACGGACCGGTGCTCGTCGACCCGAGCGTCGCTCTCGTGGGCCGACACGAAGAAGAGCGTGTCCACGCCGGCGAGCGCCTCACGCAGGTTCGGTCCGTCGGAGTAGCTGCACTCCCACAGGCTGAACCCGAGGTCGGGGGCGCGGCTCGGGTCGCGCACGAGAAGCCGCACGTCGGCACCGCCGGTCGACGCCGCGTCGGCGAGGTGGCGTGCGGTGAGCCCACCGAGGGTGCCGGTGGCTCCGGTGACGGCGATGGTGGTCATGCCCTGCTCAACGAGCGGCGAGCGTGGCCTGTTCCCAGCGGTGTCAGTCGACGGCGACCGTCGCGAGCCGTTCGAGCGCCGACGTCAGCAGCGCGTCGAGCCGGGTGTCACGTGCGTAGGACGCGACCGCGGCGGCCGAGAACGCGGCCATCGTGCGCGCCCGCAGGACGGTGTCGTCGTCCACGTCGCCGTACTCGGCCCAGAACGCCGCGCGGTGCTGGGGCGCGAGGGCGCTGAACACGAAGGCGAGGTCGACGCCGGGGTGCGCCACGCACAGGTCGCCCCAGTCGATCACGCCGCACGCCTGGCCGGCGTCGTCGACGAGGACGTGCCTGGCGTAGAGGTCGCCGTGGCTGGTGACCACCTGGTCCGGCGCCGGTGGTGCGCCGTCCGCGCGCTCGAGCAGGGCGTCGAGCGCGGTGTCGTCGCGCCAGACCTCGGCGGACCGCAGGTCCGTGAGCATGACCCGGGTGCGTGCGGCGCGGTCGACGGCGTCGGCCCGCCCCATGGGGTCGACCGGGAGCGTCGGGTCGAGCGGCACGTCGTGCAGGGCCCGCACGAAGCGGCCGAGTGCGCCGGCGACGGACTCGACGTCGGCGTGCGGGGTCACGGCGAGCTCGGTCCCGGGCAGCACCTCGGCGCCCCAGAACGGCCAGGGCGGCTCGCCGTAGGTGCCGTGGTGGCGGGGGATCGGGATCGGCAGCGGCAGCAGCGGTGCCAGACGCGGAAGGTGGAGCGCCTCCCGCTCCACCCCGGGCAGCGCGATCGAGCGTCGTGGGAAGCGGAACAGCCACGTGTGGTCGACGGCGACGATCGAGTTGTCCCACCCCGCCGCGACCTGGCGGACGTCGTCACCGGCGAGTCCCAGCTCGCGCACGGCAGCGGTGGCCTCGGCGACGGTGATCTCGCGCTCAGGACGCCACGGGTGGGTCATCGCGTCAGTATCCACCCGCTACGGGTGCACGGGTCGGTGGACGTGGCACGATCGCGCCGTGAACGCCGAGCCCGTCGTCCGTCCTGCCACGATCGACGACGACGCCGAGCTGCTCGAGATCGACCACGTCACGTGGAGCCCGAGGTGGTCGCCCGGCAGCCCGCCGGACCGGGAGCGGGACCCCGCGTTCTTCCGTGAGCAGCACGGCGGGCCCGAGGGCTTCCTGGTGGCTGAGCTCGACGGCGTCGTCGTCGGCTACGTCGCCCTGCATCCTGCCGGCGACCTGGCGAGCCACTCCCACGTGCGGATCATCGACGGACTGGGCGTGCTGCTGGCTGCGCAGGGTCGTGGCGTGGGCGAGGCCCTCGTGCGCGCCGCCGTCGAGCGGGCCCGCGCCGAGGGTGCGGCCAAGGTGACGCTGCGCGTCCTGGGCACCAACCCGACCGCGCGTCGTCTCTACGAGCGGTGCGGGTTCGCCGTCGAGGGCGTGCTGGTCGGCGAGTTCGTCATCGACGGCTCACCCGTGGACGACGTGTGGATGGCCATCCACCTCGACAGGTGAGGCGCGCGGGCCGGGGTCAGATCGTCTGGGCGACGACGTCGAGCTCGAGCGGGACGGCGCAGGCACTCGAGCCGGCGCTGATCCACAGGCCCACGGTGCGGGCGGCGTCGGGCTCGCTGGGCATCCACTCGGCGATCCACGCGGCGACGGCGCGGTCGGCGGCGCCGGGCCACACCCGGTGCACGGTCACGCGCGCCGGCGTGTCGAGCTCGGGCAGCGCGACGTCGGGCTCGATCTCCACGACCACCTGTCCGTAGACGTCGGAAGGAAGCATCGCGAGCACCGACTGCAGGACCACCAGGTCGTCGGCGCAGCCGGCCAGCAGCACGTGCTGCAGCGGGGTGCGACGGCGGTGGGACCTCATGAGGTGAGTATAGGCTTACCTGCCTCGTGTGAGGCAAGGGTGGCCTATGTCACTTCGATTCGCGGCGTGGGGCTCGTGGGGTCGGGTCGGGGTCGGGGCTGCGCTGCCTCGGCTGGTGCTGGGTGCGGTCTCCGAAAGGGCCTCGACCGGGCGACTCCCAGCGACCCGGCCGAGCTCCCGGGCCACCGCCTTCTCTACCCCGAGCGGTGACTTCTCCACCGAATGCCGGGTGCGGGCGGGAGGAGCGGTGCGGATTCCACCGTGTCAGCGCTGGGACGGTGGAATTCGCACCGCTCGGGCCGGCGATCGGTGGAATCTGCACCGCTCGCGCCGGCCCCTTCCCCCAATCGGTGGATCCTCAACCGCAGGGCGGCGCGTGAGGTTGCAGATCCACCGATGGGGCGGCCCTGACTCACCCATCGGTGGATCCTCAACTGCAGGAGTGCTCCTGAGGTTGAGGATCCACCGATGACAGGCACGGACGGCAGGCTCGAGCAGGCCATGGGCCCCTGCTCCGTCGAGGCCCTTTCGGAGATCGAGACCAGAGCCAGCCGAGGCGACGCAGCCCCACCCCCTCCGCAGCTCGACGTCGCAGATCAGCGACTCCGGCCTGGAACGCAGCGAGCCCGACCCGCAGCAGCGGATCGGGCTCGACGAGCGGGCGAGGCTCAGGCGGCGATGTGCGCCTGGAGCAGCCAGCGGTCCTTGGTGAGGCCACGCTCGATCTCGATGGCGACGTCCTGGCTCGACAGGTCGATGTCGTCGAGGCCGGCGACGGCCGCGCGCACGGTCACGAGGGCCGCGTCGATCTGCGCGACGGTCTGCGCGACGGTGGTCTGCCAGGGCTGGAAGCCGTCGGACAGCGCCGGCAGCGTCGACTTGGCGGCCACGGTGGCCAGACGCGAGTCGAGCGGGAGGCCGAGGGCGACGATGCGCTCGGCGGCCGTGTCGGCGAAGTCCTGCGCGTGGGCGACGAGGTCGTCGAGTAGTGCGTGGACGCCGGCGAAGCTGCCGCCGCGCACGTGCCAGTGGGCCTGCTTGCCATCGACGACGAGGGCCTCGAGGTCGTGGACGACGGGGGTGAGGAACTGGGCGACGCCGGCCGCGATCTCCGACGTGGTCGCGAGGGCCGAGGGGGCGTCGGTGTGGGTGGTCGAGGTCATGTGGTGCACGTCCTTCTCAGTCAGGTTCTTCCTTCTACAACCACCACCCTCGCGGGAAATTCCATCGTGCGCAACGAAGATCAGCCTCCCCTCACGGAGCCCAGGCTCACCTGTCCTGGCCGCGGAACCGACGCAGGCGCAGGCTGTTGGTCACGACCAGGACGCTGCTCGCGGCCATCGCCAGACCGGCGATCATCGGGTTGAGCAGGCCGGAGACGGCGAGCGGGATCGCGGCCACGTTGTAGGCGAACGCCCAGAACAGGTTCGTCTTGATCGTGCGCAGGGTCGCGCGGGCCAGCCGGACCGCGTCGACCGCGGAACCGAGGTCGCCGGAGACGAGCGTCAGGTCGGACGCCGCGATGGCCACGTCGGTGCCGGTGCCCATAGCGATGCCGAGGTCGGCGGCGGCGAGCGCGGCGGCGTCGTTCACGCCGTCGCCGATCATGGCCACCGCGCGGCCCTCGGCCTGCAGCCGCTGCACGGTGCGGAGCTTGTCGTCGGGGGTCACCTCGGCCTCGACCTGCTCGATGCCCACCTCCTGCGCCACCGCGTCGGCGACCACCCGGGCGTCACCGGTGAGGAGCACGGGCTCCAGACCCAGGTCGCGCAGGTCGGCCACGGCCTGGCGCGACGTCGGCTTGACCGTGTCGGCCACCGTCACGGTGCCGATCAGCGCACCGTCCGCCTCCACGGCGATGGTGGTGCCCACGTGCGCCGACGACGCGACGTCGTGGCCGAGCCAGCCCCGACGACCGGCCCGGACCATCACCCCGTCCACGACACCGCTCACGCCCATGCCGGGGTGGTTGGCGAAGTCGGTGACCGGAAGCGGCTGGTCGACGAGCGCGGCGACGGCGCGCGCCACCGGGTGCTCCGACGCGTGCTCGACGCCGGCGGCGAGCGCCCGGAGCCGTCCGATCTCGACGCCGGGTGCCGGGGCGACGTCGACGACCCGCATCTCGCCCGTCGTGACGGTGCCGGTCTTGTCGAGCACCACGGTGTCGATGCGCCGGGTCGACTCCAGCACCTGCGGGCCCTTGATGAGGATCCCCAGCTGCGCGCCGCGACCGGTGCCCACCATGAGGGCGGTGGGCGTGGCCAGCCCGAGGGCGCAGGGGCAGGCGATGATGAGCACGGCCACCGACGCGACGAACGCCTGCGTGAGGGTCCCGCCGATCACGAGCCACCCGGCGAAGGTCAGCAGGGCCAGCGCGATGACGCCGGGGACGAACCAGGCGGACACGCGATCGGCGAGGCGCTGCACCTCGGCCTTGCCCTCCTGCGCCTCCTCGACGAGCCGGGCCATCTGCGCCAGACGGGTGTCGGACCCGATGGCGGTGGCGCGCACTACGAGCCGGCCACCGACGTTCACGGTCGCGCCGGTGACGGCGTCGCCCTCGCCGACCTCGACGGGCACGGACTCGCCCGTGAGCATCGACTCGTCGACCGCGGACGCGCCGTCGACGACCTCGCCGTCGGTGGCGATCGTCTCGCCGGGCCGCACCACGAACACGTTGCCGACCGCGACGTCGTCGACGGGGACCTGCTCCTCGCGGCCGTCCCGCAGGAGCGTGACGGTCTTCGCGCCGAGGTCCATGAGTGCCCGCAGCGCAGCGCTGGACTGCTTCTTGGCGTTGGCCTCGAGGTAGTGCCCGGCGAGCACGAAGGTGGTGACCACGCCGGCGACCTCGAGGTAGATCTCGTGGGACCCGCCACCGGTCAACGACCACTCCATCCGCATGCCGAGCATCCCGGCACCGCCGAAGAACAGCGCCCACAGCGACCACAGGTAGGCCGCGCCGACGCCGACGGACACGAGGGTGTCCATGGTCGCGGCGCCGTGCCTGGCGTTCGTCGCGGTGGCGCGGTGGAAGGGCCAGGCACCCCACGTGACGACAGGTGTGGCGAGGGCCAGGGCCACCCACTGCCACCCGGTGAACTGCGTGGCCGGGACCATCGACAGCACGAGGACCGGCAGGCTCAGGACCGCCGACACGACGGCTCGCCGCCGCATCGAGGCGGCCCCGTGGAGACCTTCGTGCCCGGCGTGGTCGCCGTGTCCGCGATGGGCGTCGGGCAGCGTGGCCTCGTAGCCGGTGGCCGCGACGGCGTCGAGCAGCACCTGGTGGTCGGTGCCCTCGGGCACGTGCACGGTGGCCTTCTCGGTGGCGTAGTTGACGCTCGCCTCCACGCCGTCGAGCTGGTTGAGCCGCTTCTCGACGCGCATCGCGCACGACGTGCAGCTCATGCCGTGCACGTCGAGGCGGACGGTCTCCTGGGTGTTCACGACGCGGGTCCTTCCAGGGTGTAGCCCGCCTCGGCCACGGCCGACGCGACGGCGTCGAGCGACGGCTCGGAGGGGCCGGTGACCGTGACGTCGGACGTGCCGCCGGGGACGAGCGCGACGGTGACGTCGGTGACGCCCTCGACGGACGAGAGCTCCTGGGTGACCGCGGCGACGCAGTGCTCGCAGGTCATGCCGGTGACGGCGTAGGTGGTGGTGCTCATGGTGTGCCCTCCTTCGGGCGGGGAATCGGTGGGCTGCTGATCAGGACCGGACGAGCCGGGCGATCGCGGCCGAGGCCTCGGCGACCTTGGCGTCGGCCTCGGGTCCGCCCTTGCGGGCGGCGTCGACGACGCAGTGCGCGAGGTGCTCGTCGAGCAGCTTCAGCGCGACGGCCTCGAGGGCCTTGGTGGTGGCGCTCACCTGGGTGAGCACGTCGATGCAGTAGGTGTCGTCCTCGACCATGCGGGTGAGTCCGCGCACCTGGCCCTCCACACGACGCAGCCGGGCCAGCACCGCCTTCTTGTCGTCGGAGTAGCCGGGGACGACGCCGGCCTCGGCGGTGGGATCGTGGATCTCGGTCATGCCAGCAGCCTCGTCATCTCGGTGATCTCGGCGCGCTGGGCGTCGATGATCGCCCGCGCGAGGGCCTTGGCCCGGGAGTCCTGACCGTCGGCGATCTCGGTCTCGGCCATCTCCACGGCGCCCTCGTGGTGCTCGATCATCATCTGCAGCCACATCCGGTCGAAGTCGGTGCCGGTGGCCGCGGCGAGCGCACTCATCTGGTCGTCGCTCATCATGCCGGTCATGCCACCCATGTCGTGGTCGCCGTGGTCCTCGGCCTTCGCGTCCCAGTCCTCGAGCCAGCCCTGCATGGTCTCGATCTCCGGCTGCTGGGCGTCGCCGATGCGGCCGGCGAGGTCGCGCACCGGCTCGGACGCCTCACGGGCGGGGTCGAGCGCCAGCTCGGACATCTCCACCGCCTGCTGGTGGTGCGGGATCATCTGCTGGGCGAAGGTCACGTCGGCGGGGTCGGCCGAGACGGTGTTCGGCGAGCCGCAGCCCGCGAGCGCCACGGCGGCGAGGAGGACGAGGATGAGTCGGTGCATGCCTCCTGTATACCCCTAGGGGGTAGGGGTTTCAAGTCGCCCGCTCGTCGATCGATCCGTCAGAGGTCCTACGCTCGCCCCATGAGCGACGTTCCCGGCCTCGACGGCGTGCTCGGCGTGGAGCACGTCGAGCTGACTCCCGACAAGGTGGTCGTGCGGTTCACGATCACCGAGCACCACCTCCAGCCCTTCGGCATCCCGCACGGCGGCATCTACTGCGCGGTCCACGAGTCGACCGCGAGCGTGGCCGGGCAGATGTGGCTGGGCGAGAAGGGTGTCGTGGTCGGCACCAACAACTCGACCGACTTCATCCGTCAGGCCAAGGTCGGCGACACGATCACGGTCACCGCGACCCCCATCCACCGAGGCCGCACCCAGCAGCTCTGGCACCTCGACTCGACCGGGGCCGACGGCAAGCTGATCGCGCAGGGCCAGGTGCGTCTGGCCAACCTCGACCAGCCCATCCCGCCCGAGGTGCTCGAGAAGTTCGTGGGCTCCTACCGCACCCCGTAGACTGGGGTGGTCGGCGCGACTGGCGTTGAGGTGGATACCACCAGGGAGCCCGACCTCCGCACGACTGCACCAGACAAGGGACCGTTCGCCTGGGCCCCGCGTCAGCCCCGACACCGCTGACCCGAGGACGTCCCCCATGATGATGACCGTGAACCCCCACGCCACCCAGCCGGCCACGACGATCGACGACGCCGACGTCAAGGTCCTGCTGCTCGAGAACATCCACGCCGACGGACGCGACTTCCTGCGCGGCAAGGGATACGACGTGCAGACCAACGCCGGTGCGCTCGGCGAGGACGAGCTGATCGAGGCGATCCAGGGCGTCCACCTGCTCGGCATCCGTTCCACCACCTACATCACGCCGAAGGTGCTGGAGGCCGCCGAGGACCTCATCGCCATCGGTGCCTTCTGCATCGGCACCAACCAGATCGACCTCGAGGCCACGAGCGCCAAGGGGGTGGCGGTCTTCAACGCGCCCTACTCCAACACGCGCTCGGTCGTCGAGCTCGCCATCGCCGAGATCATCTCTCTCGCCCGTCGCCTGCACGAGAAGTCCACCGACATGCACCGCGGCGTGTGGAACAAGTCCGCCGCCGGCAGCCACGAGGTGCGCGGCCGCACGCTCGGCATCGTCGGCTACGGCAACATCGGCAGCCAGCTGTCGGTCGTGGCCGAGGCGCTCGGCTTCAAGGTCGTCTTCTACGACATCGACGACAAGCTCGCCCTGGGCAACGCCCAGCGCTGCTCCACGCTGGAGGAGCTGCTCGAGCAGGCCGACGTCGTGACGCTGCACGTCGACGGCCGCCCGGGCAACGCGGGCCTGTTCGGCGACGAGCAGATGCGCCTCATGAAGCCGCGAGCGCTGTTCCTCAACCTCAGCCGTGGCATCGCCGTCGACACGACGGCCCTGCGCGCGCATCTGGAGTCCGGTCACATCGCCGGCGCCGCGCTCGACGTGTTCCCGGTCGAGCCCAAGCGCCAGGGAGACCCGTTCGAGTCCGAGCTGCGCGGCATCCCGAACGTCATCCTCACCCCGCACGTGGGTGGCTCCACCGAGGAGGCGCAGCAGGACATCGGCCGCTTCGTCGCCTCGAAGCTCCGCTCCTACGCGGCGTTCGGCAGCACGTCGCTGAGCGTGAACTTCCCGGAGATGAACCTGCCGGCCGACAACAGCCGACAGCGGATCGCGCTCGTGCACCAGAACGCTCCCGGCGTGCTGGCCACCATCAACGGCCTGCTCGGCGAGCGGGGCGTCAACATCGAGGCGCAGTCGCTGTCGACCCGCGGCCAGCTGGGCTACGTCGTGACCGACGTGGCCGAGGCCGTCACGGCCGACGTGCTCGGCGAGCTCGCCGCTCTCCCCGAGACCGTCCGGCTGCGGCAGCTCAGCTGATCGGGTGAGCCCGCTGCCGGTGGCGCTGCGCCCCAACCTGATCGACCACTTCTACCGAGGTGGTGGTCGGATCGCGGCGCTGCGCGGCATCACGACGACGTCGGACCACCAGCCCGAGGAGTGGATCGCCGCCACGGTCTCCCGCGAGGGCGACACACGCCTCGGCCTGTCGTCCACGCAGGACGGCACGCTGCTGCGCGACCTCGTGGTCGCCGACCCGCAGACGTGGACGGGAGGCGTCGGCGCGTGGCCCGGCGACGTCGGCCTGTTGCTCAAGCTGCTCGACGCCGGACAGCGGCTGCCGGTGCACGTCCATCCGGACCGTTCCTTCGCCGCCCGGCACCTCGACTGCCCGTACGGCAAGACCGAGGCGTGGCTGGTGCTCGACGCCGAGCCCGGCGCCGCCGTCCACCTGGGCTGGGTCGACGACGTGGACCCGCGCGACGTGGTCCGCGCCCGCGACGAGCAGGACGGCGCGTGGATGCTGCGGCACATGCACCGCATCGAGGTGCGCCGAGGTGACGGGATCCTGGTGCCGGCCGGCATGCCGCACGCCATCGGCGAGGGCGTGTTCGTGGCCGAGGCGCAGGAGCCGACCGACTTCTCGATCCTGCTGGAGTGGTCGATCACGACGTCCACCCGCGACGAGTCGCACCTGGGGCTCGGCTTCGACCTGGTCATGCAGGCCCTCGAGCACGCCGCCACGTCGAGGGGGCGTCTGGCCGAGCTGTCGGTGCACCACGACCTCGACGCCGCCGCGGACCCGCTCACGTCGCTGCTGCCGACGGAGGCCGACCCGTTCTTCCGCCTTGACCTCGCCGTCGACGGTGCGGTCGTCCCGGCCGGCTTCGCCGCCCTCGTGGTGCTCGACGGATCGGGGACGCTCCGCTGCGCCGGGGGTGACCTGGCGATCGCCAGGGGCCAGACCTACGCCGTGCCCGCCGCGGCCGGCGACTGGCACGTGACCGGCTCGGCCCGCGTGCTGGTGGCGCGTCCTGGCACGGCCTGACCGCGAGGCGTCACCGCTTCCGCCGCCGGCGAGCCCGTCGTCTCAGCGCAGGCTGAACGGCGGGTAGTCGTCGGTCAGCAGGTAGGCGTAGGCCGAGACGCGCTGGTTCCAGCGCAGCCACCCGACGACGAAGTCACGCATCCCCTCGGGCCAGCGGCCGAGGACGATGACCGCGAAGAAGCCGATGACGTGCACCACGGCCGCCGCGATGGTGACGAAGTACAGCACGAACATCTGAGGGATCAGCATCAGGATGCGGAAGAAGATCGTCAGGCGGCTCCGTCCCTCGACCCGGGGCACCACGTCGACGTGCACGTGCGGGTCGGTGCCGGGGTCGGCGGTCGACGCGTCGATCGCGAACTTCGGGTACGTCCCGTGCAGGAATCCTGCGTAGGCGCTGACGCTCGCCGAGTAGCGCAGGTACATCGCGATGAGGTCGAGCAGGGCACGCGGAACCCGTCCGAGGATCACACCGCAGAACCACGCGGCGATCACGGCCAGGCTCGCAGCGATGCCGATGACCCACAGCACCACGAAGTGCGGGATCGCCAGGATCCACTGCACGAGGGGACGCCAGCGTGCCACGTGATCCGGCAGGTCGAAGGTGATCGTGACCGGGTAGCCGCCGGGCGCCGGCGACGTCGGCGGTGTGGTCGGGGGAGGGGGCGGCTGCACGCTCATGCTGGATCCTTCTCTCGGTTCACGCGAAGGCTATCGCCAGATCGCCGAGCGTCTCGGCACATCCGGCGTCGATCTTCACGGTCGCGAGCGGGTCGCCGCGCGTGGGCCCGCGGTTCACGACCACCACGGGGGTGCCGAGGGCCGCGGCGCGTCGCACGAAGCGCAGCCCGCTCATCACGTGCAGGCTCGAGCCCAGCACCAGCACAGCCGACGCCTGCGCCACGAGGTCGAAGCAGTGCTCGACCACCGGCTTGGGCACGCTGCCGCCGAAGAACACGACGTCGGGTCGCAGCCGGCCACCGCACACCCGGCACGGGGCGACGACGAAGCCGGACGTGTCGTCGAGCTGCACGTCGCCGTCGGGTCCGTGCACGACGGTCTGGTCGCTCCAGCCGGGGTTGAGCTCCTCGTGCCGCCGCTGCACCTCCTCGCGCGGGGTGACGTCGCCACAGTCCATGCAGAGCACCCGGTCCACCCGACCGTGCAGGTCCACGACGTCCTGGTGCCCGGCGCGCTCGTGCAGGCCGTCGACGTTCTGCGTGACGAGACCGACCAGCCGACCCTCGCGCTCCCACTCCACGAGGGTGTGGTGGGTCGCGTTCGGCTCCGCGTGCCCCATCCGTGACCACCCGAGGTGCGCCCGCGCCCAGTACCGCTGCATCGCCTCGGGGCCCGAGCGCAGCTGCTGGATGGTCATCGGCGTGGGCGTCGAGAGACGGCCCGGCCCCCGGTAGTCGGGGATGCCGGAGTCGGTGGACACGCCGGCCCCGGTCAGGACCAGCAGGCGCCCTGCGGACACGATCCGGGCTGCCTGCTCCACCCCACCGCGATCCGTGCCGACGTCCACGCCGTCGAGCCTACGTCCGGCCCGGCGTCAGCGCCCGGTCCACACGGGCGGTCGCTTCTGCGCGAACGCCGCCACCCCTTCGCGGGCGTCGTCGGACAGCAGCACGGGGCTGGCCAGCTCGCTCTGGCGCGCGAAGCCTTCGTCGGGCGACCACCCGGGTGCCGCGTCGACCATCCGCTTGCCCACGGCGACCGAGAGCGGGGCGTTGGCGGCGATCCGATGCGCGAGGTCGAGGGCGTGCTCCAGCGCCTGGCCGCGCGGGACGACGGCGTTGACGAGGCCGACCTCGGCCAGTCGGGCGGCCGGAAGCGCGTCCCCGACCAGGGCCAGCTCGAGCGCGACGGCGCGGGGCAGCCGGGTCGACACGCGCCACAGCCCGCCCGCGGCCGCGAGCAGCCCCCGCTTCACCTCGGGCAGGCCGAAGGTGGCGTCGTCGGCCGCGACCACGAGGTCGGCGCACAGGGCCAGCTCGAACCCGCCCGCCAGGGCGGCACCCTCCACGGCGGCGACCGTCGGCTTCGTCGGTGGTTCGGCGGTGAGCCCCAGCGGACCGCGCCGGTCCGTCACGGGGACCTCGCCCCGGTTCGCCCCGGCCAGGTCCATGCCCGCGCAGAACGTGCCTCCTGCGCCGGTGAGCACGATGGAACGGATCGTGTCGTCGGCCTCGGCGTCGTCGACGGCACGCTCCAGGAGCTGGGCGGTGAGCCGGTCGATCGCGTTGCGCACCCGCGGGCGGTCGAGCGTGACCACCCAGACGTCGTCGCCGTCGCGCGCGGTGCGCACGGGGGCGGGCGGCGGGCCGGGCAGCGGCTGCCGGTCGCCGACGAGCACCAGTCGGTCGCCGTCGATCCGGAGCGCGCGTCGCAGGGGATCGGCCGAGGTGAGCAGGGCCACGTCGTCGGCGCTCTCGCGACGCAGCAGCACCCGGGCGCCGTCGGCGGTGAGTGCCGCGACGATGGCGGCCTCCGCGCTGCCGTCGCGGTCACGCAGGACCGTCACCGCCTCGACGACCGCGTCCCCGTCGAGGTCGGTGAGGGCGGGTCGTGGCGAGGGTCGGTCGAAGGCCGGGCGCAGGTGCGCGAAGCGCCGCTCCGGGGGTCGGGCGGAGTAGACGCCCAGGGCGTGCTTGGTGGCGTACCAGCCGAGCGAGCTCGACAGGCCGTACGCGTCGGGCTGGTCGCGGAGCAGCGGCACGAGCGACGCCACCGCGTGCAGCCCGTATCCGTTGCCCGGCCCGCCCGCTGACGTCAGCCCGCCGGTGACGCTGAGCGGACGCGTCGGGTCGTCCCACGGCAGGCCGAGCGCCTGCGCGCCCAGCTGCACCGCCGCGGGGAAGCACGAGTACAGGTCGACCGGTCCGAGGTCGTCGGCGGTGATGCCGGAGTGGTCGAGCACGGCAGCGCCTGCGGCTGCGATGGCCGGCGACGTGGCCAGGTCGGCACGTTCGGAGACGAACCACTCGTCCGTGGCGCTGGCCCCCGCGTGCAGGAAGACCCACCGATCCTGGGCGATGCCGAGGGCGTGCGCTGCGGCGACGCTCGTGACGACGACCCCTGCGGCGAGGTCGACCTGCAGGTTCGCGCACATCAGCTTCGTGTACGGGTCGCTGACCGCTCGGTTGTCCGGGGTCGCGGTCGCGATCTCGTCGGCGGTGCGCTCGGTCCGGTCCCACGCGTAGGGGTTGTCGACGGCCACGGCGCTGTGCCGGGCCCACAGGTCGGCGATCCGGGCGCGGTGCGCGGCCTCGTCGGTCCCGGCGGCACCACGCAGCGCCGACTCCAGCAAGGCGTAGGCGTAGATCGGGGCCCCGAGGCCGACGCTCGTCTCGGCCTCGTTGTTCGCGGGACGGTCGGTGCCGATGACCCGGTCCGGTGCGGCGTCGGCCGGCTGACGGGTCCAGTCCGGCTCCCGGCCCTGCGCCTGCAGGGCGGCGACCGTGGCGCCGGCCTCGGCACCGCTCACCAGCACGACGTGCGCGCGACCTTCGGCCACCTCGTGGGCTGCGTCGTTCAGCGCGAGCTGTCCACCGTCGCCGCCGTAGGGCGAGGTCTGGACGGTGCCGGCGTCGTCGGCTCCCGCGAGCCGAGCCACGAGCCCGGCCTGGTCGGGGTAGGTCCAGGAGGCGCTCGGCACGGCGTGGACCAGGTCGGCCCGGGCGAGCAGGTCGGAGCCGATGCCGCTGTCCTCGGCCGCGGCGCGCAGTGCCTGTGCCGCCATGGCCGCCGGTTCGATCGGGTCGGCCAGGTCCGGCGTGCGGACCACGACCTGGCCGACGCCGACGAGGACCGGCGTCGTCGGGTCGAGCAGCCGCCCGCTCGACTCGTGCAGCACGGGCTCGTCGGGGATGCGCGCGGGCCCGCCGCTGCCGGTCAGCAGTCCGGCGAGCGCGTCGAGCGACGTGGCCAGCGCGGTCTCGACGCTGCGCACGGCGGTGAGGCCCACCGGCCCCCGCACCGGCGGTCCGTCGAGTGCTCCGTCGAGCCGGACGGCCGAGCCGACGTGGTGCGCCACGACCGTGCACCACAGCCCCACGGTGATGCCCATCGGGCCCGTGCCGCGCAGGGCGAAGCCGTCGGCGTCGGCGCGCTCGACCTGCCAGCGCGCCTGCGCCGGGATGTCCATGAGCGAGATCTGCTGCACGAACTCCGTGCCCTCGACCATCCGGTCCGGTCGGTCGCCGCGCCAGCTGAGGTGGAGGGTGAGCCACTCGTGGGCGCGGTCGAGGTCGGTGGCGAGCGCGACCACGTCGGCGGGTGGGGCGGCCACGTCGCGCTGGGCGTGCACGTGCCGCGCGTAGCCCTGGGCGCCGGCGGGCGCGGGAACGTCGACCGTCGGTGCCGGTGGGGCCGACGCCGGCCGCACGCGCGCGACCAGGTCGGTCGCCATCACCTTCGCGGTGCTCGCGAGGACCGGCGCGACCGTGCGTGCGCCTTCGATCCATCGCGTCCCACGGGACCTCGGTGCCATGGTCACTCCTTGATCCCGTCCGACCAGACTGTTTCGTCGATCATCGCTGGTCGCCCCCTCGCGCGCAAGGCGCCCGCCCCACGCTGCCGGGTAGGGTCGCGGCCATGTCGACGTCCCGGCGCCCTCAGCAGGAGCGGTCCGTCGCCACGCGCGAGCGCCTGCTCGAGGCAGCCTTCACCTGCCTGCTCGAGGGCGGGTACGGCGCGACCACGGTCGGTCACGTGCAGCAGCAGGCCGGTGTCGCGCGCGGCACGCTGCTGCACCACTTCCCGACCCGCAGTGCGCTCATGGGCGCCGTCGTGGAGGACGTCGTCGAGCGGCGGCTCGAGCTGCTCACCACCGCTCGCGACGACGACCCCGCCCCCGCCAGCTGGGACGACGTGGTCGACCTGGTGTGGCGCGAGCTGCAGTCGCCGGCGTTCGCCGTCGCGCTGGAGCTGTGGGTGGCCGCTCGCACCGACGACGACCTCCGCGCCGCGCTGCTGCCGCTGCAGGAACGCATCTACCGGACGGTCCACCGGGGCGTCACGCGGCTGGTCGGCGCCGACCACCCCCGGAGCCCGATGCTGGTGCAGTTCACGATCGACCTGCTCACCGGTGCGCACCTCGCCGGGATCCTGAGTCCGCGGGCAGGTACCTCCGACGTCGTCGACGCCTGGAAGGTCGCGCTGCGCGAGCTGGCGACCTCCGATCAGTCGGACGTGCGCCGGCTGTAGGCGATCGCCGCCGATCCCAGCGCCACGAACACCGCCGTCAGCACGACGCACACGACGGCGACGGCCCCCGCGCTGGACTCCGCTGCGTCGAGGAAGCCGTAGGGCACCGGCGCGGTCTGGGTGGGCGTGAGCAGGAACGTCGGCTCGGCCACCTGCGCGCGGACGAGCGTGTAGGTGAGCCACAGCACCGGGAACGCCAGTCCACCCAGCGCCGACCAGTCGAGGCGGGTGCGGGGTCGCAGCACGAGGAAGCCCACGACCGTGAGGATCGGGACGACGTAGTGGAAGATCTTGTCGAGCCACCACTCCACGCCCGTCATGTCGACGTTGCCGGCCAGCACCGTCGCGTAGACGACGCCGGTGACGGTGATGCCCGTCAGGCTCGCCAGCCTGAGCATGCCGAAGACGCGACCGCCCCGGTCGGGCCGGATCGCGAGCAGCGCGCACGTGACGACGACCAGGATGTTCGACTCGATGGTGAAGTAGCTGAACAGGTTCACGAGGCTGCGACCCTCGTCCGCCGTCAGGATCGTCTGGCCGACCAGGGCGACGAGGCCGAGGACCGCGGTGGTGGCGTGCCAGAGTCGGGTCACAGCGCCACGGTCCCACGGATCCCGACGACGGTCCGTCCGCCGACCCACGTCGTGTCCCCGTCGCGCTCCACGTGCACGCGGCCGCGTCGACCGAGTGCGGTGCCCTGGGCGGCCACGTAGCGGTCGGGCAGCGTCCCCTCGGCGACGAGCCACTGGGCGACCGCGGCGTTGAGGCTCCCGGTGACCGGGTCCTCGCCCACCCCGCCGGGGAAGAAGGCACGGACCTCCAGCGCCACGTCGCCGTCGGGGTGCAGGCCGACGAGACCGACCTTGTCGTGGGCGCCGCTCGCCCCGAGCAGGTGGGCCCGGTCGCCGTCGACGGCGAGAACCGTGGCCGCGTCACGGAGCAGCAGTCCCATCCAGCCGGGGCCGTTGTCGCACCAGTGAGCCGCGACCACGTCGTGGGCGTGCAGGCCGAGCGCCGACGTGACGGCCTCGACCTCGGCGGGATCGACGGGACCGGAGCGCATGCGTTCCGGAGCAGCGAAGGCCAGCAGGTCGTCGTCCGGGCGCACGGCCACCAGACCGACGCCGCACTCCTGCACGAGCCGGTCGCCTGACCGCGGCTGCCCGCCGGCCTCGAGCCAGGCGCGGGCCGAGCCGAGCGTGGGATGACCGGCGAACGGGAGCTCACCGCCGGGGGTGAAGATCCGCAGCCGGTAGTCGGCGTCCGGGACGGTGGGGGTCAGCAGGAAGGTGGTCTCGCTCAGGTTGGTCCACCGGGCGAACGCGGCCATCGCGTCCTCGTCGAGGCCGTCGGCGTCGTGCACGACGGCGACCGGGTTGCCGAGCCCGAGGGTGTCGGTGAAGACGTCGACCTGCGAGAAGGGGAGCATGCTCGAACCCTAGGCGTCCGCGAGCTCGACCAGCTTCGCGACGGTGAGCAGGTTGCGGCCCGTGCCGTGGTGCCCGAGCAGCTTCGCGATGCGGGCCGGGGTGAGCCTCGTGCCGGCCACGCCGTCGGAGTAGCGGATGTGCAGGTCGCGGCCGATCACACGCACCTCGTCGCCACCCCAGTCCGTGCTCTCGAAGGCCTGGACCGCGTCGGGAGCGGGTTCGGCGAGGAGGAAGTAGACGTGCGAGAACTTCGCCTCCATCACCTCGAACGGGTGGGCCTGCAGCGCCGCGCGAAGCTCGTCGACGTCGCGGGAGACGACCTCGCGGAAGAACCCGAACCTCTCCTGCACCGCCTGCTCGAGGGCGCGGTCGAAGGTGGCCGGGTCGCCCGGGGGCGTGCAGAGCAGGTTGCCGGACGCGATGTAGGTGCTCACGTCGGCCGCGCCGAGGCCGGACGCGAGGTCCCGCAGCTCGGCCATGGGCAGCTTCGCGCCGCCGACGTTGACCGCTCGCAGCAGGTGGATCCGTGTCATGGACCCAGTATGTCGACGGTCGTCCTGATCGCGCCAAGATGCGGATCGCCGCGAAACCCGTACGTTGAAGGGCGCCCCACGACGAAATACGTCAGGGCAGAGGGAGGGAACCGCATGATCATCCTCGGAGTCATCCTGCTGATCCTGGGCGCAGTCCTGGACATCTCGATCCTGTACACGATCGGCGGCATCCTGCTGGTCGTCGGTGTGATCCTCTGGATCCTCGGCGCCACGGGCCGCGCGGTCGGCGGCCGGAACCATTGGTTCTAGGCCCGACGAGCACGACGACGCCCCCGCACCGAACGGTGCGGGGGCGTCGTCGTGTGCGGGTGACGCTCAGGCGCGAGCGCGCACCTGGCGGTAGATCAGCAGGGCGACGATGGCGCCGACGATCGACAGGATGAGACCGCTCGTGGAGAGGTCCGTGACACTGCGGTCGGACGAGAACAGCGCGCCGATGAGGCCACCGACGAACGAGCCGACGACGCCGAGCACGATGGTGGCGAGGATGCCCATCGAGTCCTTGCCGGGGACGATGGCGCGGGCCAGGAGGCCGGCGACGAGACCGATGATGAGAAGCCAGATGAGGCCCATGATGGGGGTCCTTTCGGTTGGGTACGGACGGATCACGTCCGACGATCAACGCTAGGGATTCCTGACGAGATCGCACCTCGAGAGAATTCTGAGGGGGTCCACATCGTCCCCTCACGCACTCCTCATCAGGCGTTCCTAGCGTCGTGGTCATGGACGTCCGTACCCTGATCGACCGACCCGAATCCACCGTGGCCCTCGTCGTCAACACCAACGCACGGCAGGGCGCGCTCGCCCTCGACCGTGCCGAGCGTCTGGTGCTGGAGCATCCCCCCGCCTCCTTGCGCAGCCATGCGGTGCACTCGGGTGCCGAGCTCGTCGCCACCCTCGACCGCGTCATGGCCGACGCCCCCGACGTGCTCGTCGTCGGCGGCGGCGACGGCACGGTCTCGTGCGCGGCGGCGCGGGTCGCCGGCACGAGCACCGTGCTCGTGGTGCTGCCGCTCGGCACGGCCAACGACTTCGCCCGCACGCTCGAGATCCCCGTCGACGTCGAGGCGGCGGTCCGCGCCGTCCTCACCGGCGAGGTCGTCGACGTCGACCTGGGACGCGTGAACGGCCACGCCTTCGTCAACGTCGCGTCCCTGGGGCTCTCGGTCGCGGTCACCGAGCGGCTCACGCCGGGTCTCAAGCGTCGGCTCGGGCCGGCGGCCTACCCGGTCGCGACCCTCGCGGCGTTCCGTGGGCACCGGGGATTCTCGGCCCGGCTCGAGCTCGACGGCCACGAGTCGCTCGAGCTCGACGACCTGCTGCAGGTCGCCGTCGGCAACGGCCGGCACTACGGCGGCGGGAACACGGTGGCGCCGAACGCCTCGCTCGACGACCACCTGCTCGATGTGTACGCGATCGAGAGGGGGCGTCTCGCCGACCACGTCTCGATCGCGCGGCTGCTGAGGAGTGGCCGGTTCGTCGAGCACGAGCGCGTGCACCACCTGACGACCCGCCGCGTGCGGGTGGTCACCGACGATCCGATGCCGATCAACCTCGACGGCGAGCTGCTCGCGACCACGCCGGCGGAGTTCACCGTGGAGCGCAACGCGGTGCGCGTGGCGGTTCCCCGGGGAAGCCGCGCCGCCCGCCTCGACGACGCGGCCTGAGGGTCAGAGGGTCGGGTCCTCCCCGACCTTGACCAGCAGCTTGCCGACGTTGCGGCCGGTGAGCAGACCACGGAAGGCGTCGACCGCGTTGTCGAGTCCGTCCACGACGTCCTCGAGGTAGGCCACCTTGCCCTCGGAGACCCACTGGCCCATCTCGCGGGCGAAGTCGGCGCCGTGGCTCTGCGTGAACTCGTCCTGGATGAAGCCGCGGACAGTGAGGCTGCGCGACAGCACGAGGTTCATGAACCCGGGGAAGCTCAGCGACGACTCCGGGGCCGACGTGGCGTTGTAGTTGGCCACGAGCCCGCACACCGGCACGCGCGCGTAGGTGTTGGTGCGGCGCAGCACCGCCTCGCCGACCGGCCCGGCGACGTTCTCGAAGTACACGTCCACCCCGTCGGGCGTGGCGGCCTCGAGGTCGTCGGCGAACGTCGGCGAGCGGTGGTCGAGCGCGACGTCGAAGCCGAAGTGCTCACGCAGCAGCCGCACCTTCTCCTCGCCGCCGGCGATGCCGACGGACCGGGCGCCCTTGAGTCGGGCGATCTGGCCGACGGCCGAGCCGACCGGGCCGGCGGCCGCGGCCACCACCACGGTCTCGCCCTCGGCCGGCTTGCCGATCTCGAGCAGACCCGCGTAGGCCGTGAAGCCCGGCATGCCCAGCACGCCCAGCGCCGTCGAGATGGGCGCGACCGACGGGTCCAGGCCCTTCATCTGACGCGCGTCGACGACGGCGTGCGTCTGCCAGCCGATGAACGCGAGCACCAGGTCGCCGACCTTCCGGTTCTCCGCGCGGGACTCCACGACCTCGCACACGGTCCCGCCGAGCACGACGTCGCCGAGCGCGAGCGAGGCGGCGTACGACTTCGCCTGGCTCATCCGGCCGCGCATGTACGGGTCGAGCGACAGGTACACCGAGCGCAGCAGCACCTGGCCCTCCTGCAGCTCGGGCAGGTCGACCGTGACGGTCTCGAAGTCGCTGTCCTTCGGCTCGCCGACGGGGTAGGCCGCGAGGCGGATCTGGGTGGTCTCCATGATGTGTTCTCCCTCGATGTGGATGGTTCAGATGCGCGCAGCGAGCTCGGTCGCCTGCTTGATGGCGCGCTTGGCGTCCAGCTCGGCGGCGACGTCGGCGCCGCCGATCACGTGCGTGGTCACGCCGGCGGCCTCGAGCGGCTCGACGAGGTCGCGCACGGACTCCTGACCGGTGCACACCACGATGGTGTCCACCCGGAGCAAGAGCGCCTCCCCGGTCTCGTCCTTCTCGTCACGACGGACGGTCACGTGCAGGCCGTCGTCGTCGATGCGGTCGTAGGTGACGCCACCCACGAACTCGACCCCGGAGTCCTTCAGGGTCTGGCGGTGCACCCAGCCGGTGGTCTTGGCCAGGCCCTTGCCGTGCGCGGAGTGCTTGCGCTGCAGCAGGAACACCTGCCGGCGCGGCGGCGCCTGCACCTTGGTCGTGAGTCCGCCGCGCTCCAGGGCGGGGTCGGTCACGCCCCAGCGCTGCATCCAGTGCTCGAGCGACTCGTGCACGTCGTGCAGCAGGAACTCCGACACGTCGAAGCCGATGCCGCCGGCGCCGAGCACGGCCACCGTGTCGCCGACGGGTGCACCGTTCACGACCTCGTCGTAGCGCAGGACGCTCGGGTGCTCGATCCCCGGGATCGTGGGTATCCGAGGCTCGACGCCCGTGGCGAGGACGACCTCGTCGAACGCTCTGCCCTCCTCCGCCCGTGGCCCGGAACCCCCGCCGGTCAGGTCGTCCAGGTCGGCCCGACGCCCGAGGTGCACGGTCACGCCGCGGACCTCGAGCATGCGCGTGTAGTAGCGGAGGGTCTCGACGAACTCCTCCTTGCCGGGGATGCGCGCGGCGAGCTTGAACTGCCCGCCGATCGTCGCGTCGGACTCGAACAGCTCCACGGCGTGGCCGCGACCCGCCAGCTCGACGGCGGCGGCGAGCCCGGCCGGACCCGCACCGACGACGGCCACGCGCTTGGCCGCGCGCGTGGGCAGCAGCACCAGCTCGGTCTCGTGCCCGGCCCGCGGGTTGAGCATGCAGGTGGCGCGCTGGTTCTTGAACGTGTGGTCCAGGCAGGCCTGGTTGCAGGCGATGCAGGTGATGATCTCGTCGCTGCGGCGCTCGGCGGCCTTCGCCACGAAGTCGGGGTCGGCGAGCAGCGGACGGGCCATGGAGACCAGGTCGGCCTGGCCGGACGCGAGCACCTGCTCGGCGACCTCGGGGGTGTTGATGCGGTTCGAGGCGACGACCGGCACGGCGGCGCCGTTCTCGGCCAGGGCCTCGCGCAGCCGCCCGGTGAGCGGCGCGAAGGCCGCGCGCGGCACCGACGTGACGATGGTGGGCACGCGGGCCTCGTGCCAGCCGATGCCGGTGTTGATGATCGAGACGCCGGCCTCCTGGACCTTGAGCGCCAGCTCGACCGTCTCGTCCCACGACTGGGCGTCGTCGACGAGGTCCAGCAGGCTCTGGCGGTACATGATGATGAAGTCGTCGCCGACCAGCTCGCGGGTGCGCCGCACGATCTCGACGGGGAACCGCATGCGCTTCTCGGCCGTGCCGCCCCACGCGTCGTCGCGGGTGTTCGTGCGGGCGGTGATCATCTGGTTGATCAGGTAGCCCTCGGAGCCCATGATCTCGACGCCGTCGTACCCACCGCGCTGGGCCAGCGCCGCCGCCTTGGCGAAGTCGGTGGCGGTGCGGTCGATCTCCTTGGCTGAGAACGCACGCGGCCGGAAGGGGCTGATGGGCGACTTGCGACGCGACGCGCTCTTGACCAGCGGGTGGTAGCCGTAACGACCGGCGTGCAGGATCTGCATCGCGATCTTGCCGTCGTGCTCGTGCACGGCGTCGGTGACCACGCGGTGGGCGTCGGCGAACGAGCCGTTGTTCATGGTGCCGCCGAACGGCAGCAGCCAGCCCGTGCGGTTGGGCGAGAAGCCGCCCGTGACCGACAGCGCCACGCCACCCTTCGCGCGCTCGGCGAAGTAGGCGGCGAGCTTCGGCAGGTCCTTGCGCCGGTCCTCGAGCTTGCTGTGGATCGAGCCCATGATCACGCGGTTGCGCAGCGTCGTGTGGCCCAGGTCGAGCGGGCTCAGCAGGTGCGGGTAGTCCTGGTGGTCGGGCTGGGTGAACGGGCTGGGCTGCGACGACGGGGGCTGGGTCGGGGTGCTCATACTGGTCCTGTGATCTCGAGAGTCTCGGCGTGGGTGCTCGTGGTGGCAGGCGTCTTCAACGTGGTCATCTGGCCGCGGTTCGCGAAGGCGATCGTCGACGACGAGCGCGCGTGGGCCGGCGAGGCCTGGAGCAGTGCGCCCACCGCGTTCTTCTGGGTGCACGCGGTGCTCATCGGCACGGCCGTGACCCTCGGACTCTGCGTGCTCGTCATCGGGGTGCGGGCCCTTCGAGCCGGGCGAGGATCTCGTCGCACCAGCTGATCGCGGTCTGCTCGCCGAGGATCCCGCCGCGCAGCACGAGCCACGGGCCGACGTCGGCGACGTCGAGGGCGTCGGGGTCGGGGTAGAAGCGCTCGGCGCTGGCCTCGTAGTAGCCGAGCTTCTCGGCGTGCTCGGCACGCTTGCGGTGCACGTCGGCCAGGATCGCGTCGCGGTCGCCGTGCTCGAGGGCACGCAGCTTGACCGCGAAGGCCGACCGCAGCGGCTCCATGGTCGACGGCTCGGTGGTGAACCGGACCAGCTCCGCACGGCCGGCGTCGGTGATGGCGTAGACCTTCTTGTCGGGCCGTCCGTCCTGGGCCACGACCTGCGACGTCACGAGGTCGTCGGCGTCCATGCGGCCCAGCACCTTGTAGATCTGCTGGTGGCTGGCCTTCCAGAAGTTGCCGATCGAGGCGTCGAAGCGGCGCGCCAGCTCGTAGCCCGTGGCGGAGCGTTCCGCGAGGGACACGAGGATCGCGTGCTCGAGCGCCATGGTCCGAGAGTACATATGCAACCAGTTGCACAGCAACAGTGACGCCTAGAGTGACGTGCATGTCGATCTTCGCCGTGACCTACACCTACGGAGCGCCCGAGGAGCAGCTCGCGACGCTGCGCACCGAGCACCGCGACTACCTCGCGAACCTGCCCGAGCTGCTGATCAGCGGCCCGGCGTCCGACAGTCGCGAGGCGGTGCTGGTGTTCCGCGCCGACTCGCGCGAGCAGGTCGAGGCCCTCGTGGCCGCCGACCCCTTCGTGGCTGCGGGATTCGTCGGTGAGCACGTGGTGCGCGACTGGAAGCCGATCCTCGGCTCACTGGCCGGGCACTTCACGGCCTGACGACGGGCGCGCCGTACGATTTCGCCCATGCGCCTGACCCCCCTCCCCATGGTTGCTGCTGCCGCTGCTGCAGCCACGCTCGCCCTCGCCACCGCCTGTGCCCCCGCCGACGAGTCGGACTCCTCCGACGACTCCGCCGGCGCCGTCTCGCTGGACCAGTGCCAGGGCGACGACCTCGACCTGCACGAGGCCGGAACCCTGACGATCGCCACCGACACCCCCGCGTACGAGCCGTGGTTCACCGACGACGACCCGACGAACGGCAAGGGGTACGAGGGCGCCGTCGCCCGCGCGGTCGCCCAGAAGCTGGGCTTCGGGCCCGACGAGATCACGTGGATCACGCAGGGCTTCAACGAGGCGGTCAAGCCGGGCGACAAGGCGTTCGACTTCGACGTCAACCAGTTCTCGATCACGAAGGAGCGCGAGAAGGTCGTCGACTTCTCCAGCCCGTACTACAAGGCCCAGCAGGGCGTGATCACCCTCGAGGACTCCGAGTACGCCGACGTCACGAGGCTGGCGGACCTGAAGGACGCCAAGGTCGGTGCCCAGGTCGGCACCACGTCGCTCGAGGCCACCGAGCAGCTCGGCCTCTCGTCGGACCCGCTCGTCTACGACGACACCTCCAAGGCCGCGCAGGCGCTGCAGAACGGCCAGGTCGACGCGATCATCGCCGACGTCCCCACCGCGTTCTACCTCGTGTCCGCCGAGCTCGACGGTGCGACGCTCGTCGGCCAGTTCGAGCCGCGCACGGGTGAGTCCGAGGAGTTCGGCCTGCTGCTCGACAAGGACTCGCCGCTGACCCCGTGCGTGAGCGCCGCGGTCGACGCGCTCGCCGACGACGGCACCCTCGAGAAGCTGCAGACGCAGTGGCTGTCGACCGAGGTCGACGTGCCCGAGCTGAGCCAGTCCTGAGCACCCACCACCAGCCCAGCGAGCGCCAGCAGGCCCGGGAGCGGTACCGCCGCTCCCGGGCGCTGCGTCGCGGGGGCGTCGCGGCGGGGTCCACCCTCGTGGTCCTCGCCGTGGTGGTCCTCGTCGTGCTGAACGCCCCCGGCTGGGAGCGGGTGCAGCGCACCTTCTTCGACTGGCAGGATGCGAAGGACTCCGCCGGACCGATCGCCGAGGCCTTCTGGCTCAACGTGCGGCTGTTCCTCGTGTGCGAGGTGCTGATCCTCGTCGTCGCCCTCGTGGTCGCGGTGGTGCGCGTGGTCCCGTCGCCGGCCATGGCCCCGCTGCGGCTCATCGCCACGGTGTACACCGACGTCTTCCGCGGCACGCCGACTCTGCTGGTGGTGCTGCTCGTGGGCTTCGGCGTCCCGGCGCTCAACCTGACGGGACTGCCGACCAGCCTGTTCTGGCTCGGCGTCGTCGCGCTCACGCTCAGCTACGGCGCCTACGTGGCCGAGGTGATCCGCGCCGGCATCCTGTCGGTCCACCCGACGCAGTGGGCGAGCGGCCGCGCCCTCGGGCTGTCCTACGGGCGCACGCTCCGTCATGTCGTGCTGCCGCAGGCCCTGCGCCGCCAGGTGCCGCCGCTGCTCAACGACTTCGTGTCGCTGCAGAAGGACACCGCCCTGCTGTCGACCATCGGCCTGGTCGAGGCGCTGCGGCAGGCCAACATCATCTCGAACCGCGACTTCGTGTTCACGCCGCTCGTGGTCTCCGCCGTGCTGTTCATCGCGGCGACCATCGTCATCGCGCGGGTCGCCGACTGGCTGTCGATACGCAGCATGCGCAGGGAGGCGGGTGCCTGATGCTGAGGATCGAGCAGCTGCGCAAGTCGTTCGGCTCCACCGAGGTGCTGAGGGGCATCGACCTCGTGGTCGAGCCCGGCCAGGTCGTGTGCCTCATCGGTGCGTCCGGCAGCGGGAAGTCGACGTTGCTGCGGTGCATCGACCTGCTGGAGACCGTCGACGACGGGACCGTCTGGCTGGCCGACGACGCCGGGTCCGAGCAGGACATCACCGATCCCCGCGTCGACATCGACGCGATCCGACGCCGCATCGGCATCGTCTTCCAGGCCTACAACCTCTTCCCGCACCTCAGCGTGCTGCAGAACCTCGTGCTCGCGCCGACGAAGGCGGCGGGCGTGTCGACGGCCGACGCCCGGACGCGGGCCCTCGCGCTGCTCGACCGGGTGGGCCTGGCCGACAAGGCGTCGGCGTACCCGGACTCCTTGTCCGGTGGTCAGCAGCAGCGAGTCGCGCTGGCCCGCGCCCTGGCGATGGATCCCGAGGTGCTGCTGCTCGACGAGATCACGTCGGCGCTCGACCCCCTGCTGGTCGGTGAGGTCCTCGACGTCGTCCGCGGCCTGCGGGCCGACGGCATCGCCGTGGTCATGGCCACGCACGAGATGTCGTTCGCACGCGAGGCGAGCGACGTCGTGGCCTTCCTGGCCGACGGCGAGATCGTCGAGATCGGTCCGCCGGAACAGCTGTTCGAGGCCCCGCAGGACCCGCGCACCGCGGCGTTCCTCGCGCGGTTCCGCGCGTGACCTAGCCTCGAGCCATGGACCTCGAGGACCTGCTCGGCGCGGGCGCGCACGGCTACTTCGCGGGCGGTGCGGGGGACGAGATCACGCTGCGTGCCAACGAGACCAGCTGGAGCGACGTGCGGCTCGCGCCGCGGGTGCTCGTCGACGTCGGTGAGCGGGACCTGTCGGTCGACCTGCTGGGCCGACGTCGCTCGCACCCGGTGGTGGTGGCGCCGATGGCCTACCAGCGGCACGCCCACGAGGACGCCGAGCGCGGCACGGCCCGGGCCGCGGCCGCCACCGGCTCCACGTTCGTGCTGTCGTCGCAGACCACCACGTCGCCGGCCGACGTCGCGCGGGTGGCGGGCCCGGACCGTTGGTTCCAGCTCTACGTGTTCAAGGACCGGCAGGTCTCGCTCGACCTGGTGGCCGAGGCGAAGGAGTCCGGCTACGAGGCGCTCGTGCTCACGGTCGACTTCCCCGTGGCGGGGTGGCGCGAGCGCGACAGGCGCACGGGGTTCAGCGTCACGCACCCGATCGCGCTCAACCCCGGCGGTGCTCCGCTCACCACCGAGCAGATCTTCGCCATGCACGACCCCACGCTCACCTGGGACGACGTGCACACCTTCGCCGAGGCCGCCGGGATGCCGCTGCTGCTGAAGGGGATCCTGCGCCCGGACGACGCCGCTCGGGCGGTCGACGTGGGGGCGGCGGGTGTGATCGTGTCCAACCACGGAGGACGCCAGCTCGACACCGTGCTGACCGGGGCCGAGGCGCTGCCCCCGGTCGTCGAGACCGTCGACGGTCGGGCCGCGGTGCTCGTCGACGGAGGCATCCGGCGGGGCTGGGACGTGGCCAAGGCGTTGTGCCTCGGTGCCGACGCCGCGCTGGTCGGACGGCCCGTGCTCTGGGGCCTGGCGCGTGACGGTGCCGCCGGGGCGCAGGCGGTGCTGGAGCAGCTGGTGGCCGAGCTCGACTCGACGCTGGCCCTGCTGGGCTGCCCGCGTGCGGAGGACCTCGACGCGTCGTTCCTCGTCAGGCGCTGAGCTTCCTCGTCAGGCGCTGAGCCGCTCGCCCGACGCGGTGTCGAACACGTGCACCGCGTCTGGGTCAGCGACGAGGGTGACCTTCTCGCCGGGCGCGATCCCGGCACGACCGTCGATCCGGGCCACGACGCGCTGACCGCCGGCGGGCGGACGGCCGTACAGGTAGGCCTCGGACCCCAGCTCCTCGACGAGGTCGACCACGACGTCGAGACCGGTCTCCTCCGGCCCGGCGAGCCGCAGCGCCTGGGGCCGGAGCCCGAGGGTCACGCCGTCGGCACCGGCGCGGGCGACCGCCGTGCGATCGAGGGGCACGTCGAGGACGTCGGGCGGGAGCAGGTTCATCGACGGCGACCCGATGAAGCCGGCGACGAACAGGTTCGCCGGCCGGTCGAACAGCGCGAGCGGGGTGTCGACCTGCTGCAGCACGCCGTCGTTCAGCACGGCGACCCGGTCGCCCATGGTCATCGCCTCGACCTGGTCGTGGGTGACGTAGACGGTCGTGGTGCCGAGGCGACGCTGCAGGGCCGAGATCTGGGTCCGGGTCGAGACCCGCAGCTTGGCGTCGAGGTTCGAGAGCGGCTCGTCCATGCAGAACACCTGCGGCTGCCGCACGATCGCCCGGCCCATCGCGACCCTCTGGCGCTGGCCACCGGAGAGGGCCTTGGGCTTGCGGTCGAGGACCTTCGTCAGGTCCAGCATGGTGGCGGCCTCGGCCACCCGTGCGGCGCGCTCGCTCTTGGGGACGCCGGCGACCTTGAGGGCGAACGCCATGTTCTCGCCCACGCTCAGGTGGGGGTACAGGGCGTAGGTCTGGAAGACCATGGCGATGTCGCGGTCCTTCGGCGCCACGTGGGTCACGTCCCTGTCGCCGATCCAGATGCTGCCGCCGCTGATCTCCTCGAGCCCGGCCAGCATCCGCAGCGACGTGGACTTCCCGCAGCCCGACGGACCGACGAGCACGAGCAGCTCGCCGTCGTCGACCGTGAGGTCGAGGTCGGCCACGGCCGGGCGCTCGGCACCCGGATACGTGTGTCTGGCCTGGACGTACCGCACCTGTGTCATGGCTCACAGTGGATCACATCGTGGGCCGAAGTGGAAGCGCTTCCATCTATTTTGTGGTGAGCGTTGACAAATCCCCGTGGAGCGCGGCACAGTGACGGCCATCACATCATGGAAGCGCTCTCACCCCGCTGGGCGAGGGGTGTTTCCCCACCCCGCCCCCAGGAGACCATCGTGCGCAAGACCACCCACCGACTCGCCCTCGGGCTGGCCACGGCCGCCCTCGGCCTGACCGCCGCCTGCGGTGGTGGCGGCGGCGACGACGACGCCACCGGCACCATCGAGCTCACCACGTTCGGGGAGTTCGGCTACGACGACCTCGTGAAGCAGTGGAATGAGGACAACCCCGACACCCCGGTCAAGCAGACCAAGGTCTCCAAGTGGGACGACTGGAAGAACGAGCTCAACACCATGCTCCAGGCCGGCACCGGCCTGCCCGACGTCGTGGCGGTCGAGGGCGACTTCATGCCCGCGATCGTCGCCGCGCCCGATCGCTGGGTCGACCTCGCCAGCGACGACGTGAAGGGCCGCTGGCTCGACTTCAAGGAGAAGGAGGCCACCACCGCCGACGGCGCCCTCCTGGGCTACGCGACCGACGCCGGGCCCGAGGCCATCTGCTACCGCGCCGACCTGTTCGAGAAGGCCGGCCTGCCGAGCGACCGCGAGGAGGTGGCCGCCCTGATGTCCACCTGGGACGACTACTTCGCCCTCGGCGAGAAGTTCACGAAGGCCAGCCCCGACGTCGCCTGGTACGACGCCTCCGGCTCGATCGCCCAGGCCATGCTCAACCAGGTCGAGTTCCCGTTCGAGCAGGAGGACGGCACGGTCGACGTCGACAACGCCGAGCTCAAGGAGGTCTGGGAGACCGTCACGAGCCGCTCCGACTCCCTCTCGACGCAGACGGCGCAGTGGAGCGACGACTGGAACGCCGGCTTCGCGCGCGACGGCTTCGCGACGATCCCGTGCCCGGGCTGGATGCGCAACCCCATCAAGGACAACACCGGCGACCCCGCCCCCGACGGCGTCGTGTGGGACATCGCCGACGTCTTCCCCGGCGGTGGCGGCAACTGGGGCGGCTCCTACCTCGCGGTCCCGCAGACGTCGAAGAAGCAGGACGCGGCCCGCGAGTTCGCCGCCTGGATCACGGCGCCGGAGCAGCAGCTGACGATCTTCGAGACCCTCGGCAACTTCCCGTCGCAGGTGGAGGCGCTCGAGAGCCCCGACCTGCTGTCGGTGACCGACGAGTACTTCAACGACGCGCCGGTCGGTGAGATCTTCTCCTCGCGCGCCGACGCGATCGACGTGCAGCCGTTCCACGGACCGCTCTACTCCGACATCCTGACCAAGTTCCAGGACGCCATCAACCGGGTCGACCAGGGCACCGACCCCGACGAGTCGTGGGCCTCGTTCGTCTCGGAGGTGAAGGCGCTCCAGTGACCACGACCCTCGAGCGCCCGGTGGAGGAGCGACGTCTCCTCCGCCGGGCGCGGCGGTCCCAGTGGGACGTGCGCCTGGCGCCGTACCTCTACGTCTCGCCCTTCTTCGTCCTGTTCGGCCTCGTCGGCCTCTTCCCCCTCGTCTACACCGGCTTCCTCGCCGTGCACGACTGGGACCGGCTCGCGTACTCGCGCGGTGAGTTCGTCGGCCTCGACAACTTCCGGTTCGTCCTCGCCGACCCGGTGTTCCGCAAGTCCATGGTCAACACCTTCAGCATCTTCGTGCTGTCGACGATCCCGCAGGTCGTCATCGCGGTGCTGGTGGCCGCCCTGCTGAGCACCCGGCTGCGGGCGAGCGGGCTGTGGCGCATGAGCGTGCTGCTGCCCTTCGTGGTGGCCCCGACCGCGGCGGTCCTGATCTTCGGCAGCCTGTTCGCCGACCGCTACGGCCTCGTGAACGCCGCCCTCACCGAGCTGGGCCTCGAGCCGATCCGCTGGCACGTCGAGCGGCTGTGGAGCCACGTGGCCATCGCCGGCATGGTCAACTGGCGCTGGACCGGGTACAACGCGCTCATCTTCCTGGCCGCCATGCAGGCCATCCCGCGCGACCTCTACGAGGCGGCCGCTCTCGACGGCGCCGGTCGGGTCCGCCAGTTCTTCTCCGTCACGCTTCCGCTGCTGCGCCCGACGATGATCTTCGTCATCGTCACCAGCACGATCGGCGGGCTGCAGATCTTCACCGAGCCGCGGCTCTTCGACGACACCCCGGCACGCGAGGGCGGCCCGAGCCAGCAGTACATGACGACGACGCTCTACGTGTACGCCCGCGGGATCGAGGACCAGTTCTACGGACGTGCCTCCGCGGCCGCCTGGGTGCTGTTCCTCGTGATCGTCGCGATCGCGCTGGTCAACTTCCTCGTCGTCCGAGCAGCCACCCGAAGGAGCGAGCGATGAGCAGGCGTCCGGGCTTCGTCACCTACGGCCTGCTGGCCGCGTTCGTCATCGGCTCCGCCCTGCCGCTCTACTGGTCCGTCGTCATCGGCTCCCACACGCGGGAGCGCGCCACCTCGTTCCCGCCGCCCCTGCTGCCCGGCGGGCACTTCCTCGAGAACGCCGCACGCGTGCTCGACACCGTCGAGTTCTGGCAGGCCATGGTGAACAGCCTCGTCGTGTCCACGGCGTGCGCGACGTCCGTGGTGTTCTTCTCCACGCTCGCCGGCTACGCCTTCGCCAAGCTGCGGTTCCGCGGCAGCAACGCGCTCATGGGCTTCGTGGTGCTGACGATGGCCGTGCCGACGCAGCTGGCCATGGTCCCGCTGTTCATCCTGATGCGCGACTACGCGCTGCTCGACACGCTCGTCGCGGTGGCGCTGCCCACCTTGGTGACGGCCTTCGGCGTGTTCTTCATGCGTCAGTACCTGGTGGACGCCGTGCCCGACGAGCTGCTCGAGGCCGCCCGCATGGACGGCTGCTCGATGCTGCGCACCTTCTGGACGGTGGCGGTCCCGGCGGGGCGGCCCGCGATGGCGATCCTGTTCGTCTTCACGTTCATGACGGTCTGGACCGACTACCTGTGGCCGCTCGTCGCGCTGCAGCGCACCGAGACCCTGCAGCTGGCGCTCGACCGGCTGGCCCTGACCGGGCAGGGGCAGTCGACCGACTACGCCCTGGTGCTCGCGGGGTCGGCCATGTCGACGGTGCCCCTCCTGATCCTGTTCGTCCTCGCCGGCCGACAGCTCGTCGCCGGCATCATGCAAGGAGCCGTCAAGGGATGACCGAGACATCTTTCCCCTCCAGCTTCCTCTGGGGCGCGGCCACCGCCGCCTTCCAGATCGAGGGAGCCCACGACCAGGACGGCCGGACGCCGTCGATCTGGGACACCTTCGCGCGGGTCCCGGGAGCCGTGCTCGACGGCGACACCGGTGACGCCGCGTGCGACCACTACCACCGGGTCGAGGAGGACGTCGACATCATGGCGTCGCTCAACCTCGACGCCTACCGCTTCTCCACGTCGTGGGCACGCGTCCGGCCCGACGGCAGGGAGCCGAACCAGCGCGGTGTCGAATTCTACGCCCGGCTCGTGGACACGCTGCTCGACCGGGGCATCACCCCGTGGGTGACGCTCTACCACTGGGACCTGCCGCAGGTGCTCGAGGACGCCGGCGGCTGGACGAACCGCGACACCGCGCACCGGTTCGCCGAGTACGCCCTCACGCTGCACGACGCCCTCGGCGACCGCGTGCCCTACTGGACCACGCTGAACGAGCCGTGGTGCTCGGCCTTCCTCGGCTACACCGGCGGCCAGCACGCGCCCGGACGACAGGAGGGCGTGGCGGGCCTCGTGGCCGCGCACCACCTGATGCTCGGCCACGGCCTGGTCGTCGACGAGCTGCGCCGCCGCGGGGTCGACGGGCGCGAGGGCGGGCAGGTGGGCATCACGCTCAACCTCACCGTGCCGGAGCCCTTCGACCCGACCGAGCCGGCCGACGTGGCCGCGTCGCACCGGGTCGAGCACCTGTTCAACCGGGTGTTCCTCGACCCGATCCTGCGCGGGTCCTACGCCGAGGAGATCCACCAGCTCACCGACGGGCTGTGCTGGCGCGGTCACCCGTGGCAGTCGGCGATCCGTGACGGCGACCTCGCGCTCATCGGTGCACCGATCGACGTGCTCGGCGTGAACTACTACCACGGCGACGCGGCGTCCGGCCGTCCTCACCGCGAGGCCGACCTCCTCGGCTCCCGCATCCGCCACCCCTCCCGGGAGACCACGTCGCCCTACCCCGGTGGCGAGGCGATCACCTTCCCGCGGCGGGGACTGCCCGTGACCGGTCTGGACTGGGAGGTCCAGCCCGAGGGACTCACCGACCTCCTCGTCGCGCTGAACGACGACTACGACCTGCCGGCCGTGTACGTGACCGAGAACGGCGCCGCCTACCCCGACGTTGTGGCCGACGACGGCACGGTCGACGACCCCGAGCGCCTGGCGTTCGTGGCCGGACACCTGCGGGCGGTCCACGCGGCGATCGAGAAGGGGGTCGACGTGCGCGGCTACTTCGTGTGGTCGCTGCTCGACAACTTCGAGTGGGCCTACGGCTACGACCAGCGGTTCGGCATCGTCCACGTCGACTACGAGACCCAGCAGCGCACGCCCAAGTCGAGCGCTCTCTGGTACTCCCGCGTGGCGGCGCAGGGGATCCTCTAACGTGCGACGGGTGAGCGAGGACCTGACGGCACCCGGTGGTGCCCCGACGCTCGACGAGGTCGCCCGGCTCGCGGGCGTCTCTCGCGCCACCGCGTCGCGCGCCATCAACGGCGGTCATCGGGTGTCGCCACGGGCGCTGACCGCCGTCGAGGAGGCGGTCCGCACCCTGGGCTACCGGCCCAACCCGGCCGCGCGCAGCCTCGTGACGCGTCGCACGGACTCGGTCGCGCTCGTGGTGCCGGAGCCCGACGAGCGCGTGTTCGCGGACCCGTTCTTCGGCCACACGCTGCGCAGCGTGAACCGCGTGCTCGACGAGCGCGACCTGCAGCTCGTGCTGCTGCTCGCCCGCCCCGGTGAGGAGGGCCGCCTCCTGCGGTACCTGAGCCGACGCAACATCGACGGCGCCCTCGTCGTCTCGCACCACCGGCACGACCGGCTGGCCGAGCACCTCAGCGGCCTCGGCCTCCCGGCGGTCTTCGTGGGCCGGCCCTGGGCCGCGGTGCAGACCCTGTCGTGGGTCGACACCGACAACGTCGCGGGTGGACGGCTCGCGGCGCAGCGACTGCTCGACGGCGGTCGGCGCCGGCTCGCGACGATCGCCGGACCGGCGGACATGGCCGCGGGCGCCGACCGGCTTGCCGGGTGGTGCGAGGTCGTGGAGGGCGCCGGTCTGTCGGCCTCGGCCGTGCGGCGCGGCGACTTCACCGAGTCCGGGGGTCTTGCCGCGGGTCGCGCGCTGCTCGCCGAGCACCCCGACCTCGACGGCCTGTTCGCCGCCTCGGACCTGATGGCGGCGGGCGCCCTGCGCGCCCTCGCCGAGGCGGGTCGCAGCGTCCCCGGCGACGTCGCCGTGGTCGGCTACGACGACCTCGAGGTGGCCGAGCGGACCTCGCCGACCCTCACCACGGTGCGCAACCCGGTCGGCGAGATGGTGGAACGGGCCACCCGGCTGCTGCTCGACCAGCTCGCCGACGTCGGGGAGCGCGAGGCCGAGCAGGTCGTCTTCCCTCCCGCGTTGGTCTCCCGCGACAGCGCCTGAGCCCCTACGATGCGGGCGTGAGCACGTCCGACCAGCCAGCGTTCGACCCGAGCCTGCTCATCGACGTCGCGGCCGACTTCCTGTTCGACGGCGGACCGACCCTCACGCAGCGCGAGGTGGCGGAGCGTTCCGGCATGGACCTCGACCTCGCGAACGACCTGTGGCGCTACCTCGGCTTCCCGGAGGTCGAGGACGACAAGGTCGCGTTCACCGAGGCCGACGTCGCGGCGCTGAAGGTCACGAAGCGGCTGATCGACCTCGGGGTGCTCGAGGAGGACCGGCTGCCGCAGTTCGTCCGGTCGCTCGGGCGGACCTTCGCCCGGCTCGCCGACTGGCAGACGCGCCTCCTGCTCGGGGTCCTGCAGACCGAGGACGGGGGCCAGCCGCCGCTCGACGTGCTCGCCGAGGTGATCCCGATGGTCGAGGAGGTGCAGGGCTACGTGTGGCGGCGGCACCTGCTGGCCACTGCCTCGCGGATCGCGCTGCGCGACGTGCGGTCGGAGTCCGAGCGCCATCTCGTCGTCGGGTTCGTCGACATCGTCGGGTACACCTCGCGCAGCCGGCAGATGAGTCCGCGCGCGCTCGGTGCGATGGTCGAGTGGTTCGAGCGCGTCGTCACCGAGCTGGTCGTTCAGCACGGCGGACAGGTGATCAAGACCATCGGTGACGAGGCCCTGTTCACGGTCGACGACCCGACCGAGGCCGCGCTGCTCGCGCTCGAGCTGGTCGAGCGTGCCGAGGCCGACGAGCAGTTCCCCGACGTCCGCGTCGGGCTCGCCCACGGTCCCGTGCTCGCCCGCCTGGGCGACGTGTTCGGCTCGACGGTCAACATCGCTGCGCGGCTCACCTCGGTGGCGCGCCCGGCGCGCGTCCTCGTCGACCACGACCTCGCCGAGCTGCTCGACCACGACGACTTCCGGCTGCGCCGCACACGGCGGGTCTCGGTGAAGGGCTACGAGCACCTCGAGCCGTGGGCGCTCAAGCGTCCACGCGAGAGCTGAGCGTCCGCGCCACCGCGTTGGCGGCAGCGCGCCCGGCCCGGTTCGCCCCGATCGTCGAGGCCGACGGTCCGTAGCCGACGAGCTGCACCCGCGGGTCGGCGGTGGCCGTCGTGGACGTGGCGAGCGTGGCGCCCAGCTGGATGCCACCCCTCGGTGAGCGCAGGTGCAGCGGCGCCAGGTGGTCGACGTCGGGGCGGAAGCCGGTGGCCCAGAGGATCACGTCGACCTGTTCCGTCCGCCGCCCACGGCCCGGCACCCCCGCCGGGTCGTCGCCCCACACGGCGCCGTCCGGCTCGAGCCGGTCGAACACCGGCAGCCGCTCGTAGGCGCCGAGCCGCTCGGCCTCGGCCTCCTGCTCGCGCAGCATCAGCCCGGTCACGCTCACGACGCTGCGCGGCGGGAGCCCGGCCCGGACCCGCTCCTCGACCATCGCCACGGCCTCGCGGCCCGCCTCGGGGTCGAAGGGCTCGGTGCGCCACACGGGCTCGCGGCGGGTCACCCACAGGGTGTCCGTGACCGGCCGCAGCGCGCCGAGGAACTGGACGGCCGAGGCGCCGCCGCCGACCACCATGACGCGCCGGCCGCGGAAGTGCTCCGGGCCGGGGTAGTCGACGGTGTGCAGCTGCTCGCCTGCGAAGACCTCCTGGCCGGGGTAGCGCGGCACGAACGGCCGCCGCCAGGTCCCGGTGGCGTTCACCAGGGTCCGGGTGCGCCAGGTGCGGTCACCGGCGTGGACGACGAGGAGGTCGTCCCCCGTTCCTGGCACCGACTCGACCCGGTCGACCGCCACCGGTCGTTCGACCGGCAGGTCGTGCGCCCGCTCGTACGCGGCGAAGTAGGCGGGCACGAAGACGTTGGCCCGCTCGTGACCCTCGGCCGGGGGCACGGGCGCGTCGGGCAGGTCGGCCACGCCGTGCACGTCGGACATGGTGAGCGCGTCCCAGCGGTGCTGCCACGCACCGCCCGGCGCGTCGTCGGCGTCGAGCACGACGTGCCGCACCCCACGTCGGGCCAGGTGGTACGACGCGGAGAGGCCGGCCTGGCCTGCACCGATCACCACGCTCTCGAGGACCTCCACGTCCACGGGAACGCCTGGAGGCCCGGGTCTATGCCCGTCAGCCGTGCAGCCGGGAACCCTTGAGCGACTTGTCGACCGCGTTCTTCGGCCCGTGCACCGCGATCCCCACGAGGTCGAGCGCGTCGGTCGGCACCGCCGCGACGGCCGCGCGGTTGGCGGCGTCGTGGCCGGTCGAGAACATCTCGTGGGTGTAGACCGCGAGGGGCAGCGCTCGGGACACGACCTTCGCGTGGGCTCGAGAGAGGGTCGCGGCATCAGCGGTCAGGACGACGACGGGCTGGCGCAGCAGTGGCAGGTAGCGCTGCCCGTCGGCGTCCTCGTACGGCTCGCCGAGGAGCTCGGGGTTCGCGGCGACCCCGCTCACGAGGAAGGCGGTCACGTTGAGCTCCTGCCAGGGGAGCAGGTCGTCGCGCAGGACGACGGCGATCTTGGTGTCGAAGCGGATGTCCTCCATGGCCACCACGATCCGCCCCCGGCCCGGGCGCGGTCTTGTACGTTCCTGACATGGCCGAGCAGGTGCGGGCCTGGGCGCCGCAGGCACCCCTGGTCCGCGAGGTGTTCCACGCGACGATGACCTCGCACGCGTACCCGGCGCACACCCATGACACCTGGACGGTGCTGCTGATCGACGAGGGGTGCGTGGCGTACGACCTCGACCGGCACGCGCGCACGGCGCCCGAGCGGCACGTCAGCCTGCTGCCGCCGCACGTCACCCACGACGGTCGGTCGGCCTCGCAGGACCACGGCTTCCGCAAGCGCGTCCTCTACCTCGACGCCACCTGGTTGCCGGCGTCGGTGACCGGCCACGCCGTCGACCGTCCGGTGCTGCCCGGTGCTGCGGCCCGGGCACTCACCGAGGAGCTCCACGAGGTGCTCGCCCGACCCGAGGACACCTGGCAGGCGGAGTCGCTGCTGCTGGGCCTGCGCGACGTCGTGCTCGGCTCGGGCCGGCAGGTGATCCCCCCTGCTGCCGACGTCCCGGCCGCGCGGGCGCTGCGCGACGTGCTCGACGACCACGTCGTCGACGGGATCACGCTCGAGGAGGCCGCCGGTCTGCTCGGCCGCTCACCGGCGCACCTGGCGCGGTCGTTCCAGCGGGCCTACGGGCTGCCGCCGCACCGCTACGTCGTGGGTCGACGGGTCGACCGGGCTCGCGCGCTGCTGTTGCACGGCGTCCCCGCCGCGGACGCCGCCACCGCAGCCGGGTTCTGGGACCAGGCGCACCTCACCCGGCACTTCCGTCGGACCGTCGGCACCACGCCCGCCCGCTTCGCCAGGTCGGTCTAGACCGCGGTCTGGCGGATCAGCCTCAGGACGAGCTCGGGGTCGTCGGCCATCGGCACGTGACCGCAGCCGGGCAGGGGCTCGTGGCGGGCCTGCGGCAGGCGGGACTTCGCGACGGCTGCCTGGGCGTAGGGCAGGAGGCGGTCCTTCGTGCCCCATGCGACGGTGGTGGGGACCGGCACCTGGCTCGCGAAGCGGTACGTGACGCCTTCCCGAGCGGTGCGCTCGAAGGCCGTCGCGTGCTTGAGGGCCAGCGAGTCGCCGTAGGTGTGGTCGGCGTCGTGGCGCTCGGGTCGGGCGTAGAGGATCGCGCCGATGGCCCGCCGTCCGCGCAGGTCGGCGGCCAGGCGCTGGAGCAGTCGCGCCGGGGTGAGCAGCGCCGACAGCCGCATGAGCAGCAGCGGCACGAGCGCCTGGAACCGGTTGACGGGTCCGAAGAACCCGGCGGGGCTGAGCGCCGTCACCGACGAGACGAGGCCGCGGGAGCCGAGCTCGAGCGCGATGGCGCCGCCGAGGGAGTTGCCCACGACGTGCGGCTTCGCGACGCCCCAGCGCTCGAACTGGTCGAGCATGTGCTCGCACGCGTTCTCCATCGAGTACCGGACGCCGCCGGCGAAGGCGGGGGACTCGCCGAACCCGGACAGGTCGGGGGCGATCACGTCGTAGTCGCGGGCGAGGTCGTCCAGGAGCGGGTCCCAGGCCTGGCGACGGTGGCCGATGCCGTGCAGGAGGACGAGCGGGGGAGCGCCGGGCGTGCCGCGTCGGGTGTAGGCGAGATCAGGATGCACGGCAGCATGGTGCCACATACCGACGGTATCTCGACACCCTCTCGACATCGTGACAGTAGGACTGTCACAATGGTGCTGTGACGATCAACTCCGGTTCAGGGCCCCTGCAGGGCGTGCGCGTCGTCGAGATCGTGGGCATCGGCCCCGGTCCCTTCGCGGCCATGATGCTCGCCGACCTCGGCGCCGACGTCGTCCGGGTGCACCGCCCCGGCGGCGGTGGCCTCCAGCTCACGACCCCCGAGCAGGACCTGCTCGGCCGCGGTCGCCCCTCCGTCGCGCTGGACCTCAAGGACCCCCGTGGCGTCGAGACCGTGCTGCGGCTCGTCGAGTCCGCCGACGTGCTGCTCGAGGGCTTCCGTCCCGGCGTCACCGAGCGCCTCGGCATCGGCCCCGACGCCTGCCTGGCCCGCAACCCCGCGCTCGTCTACGGCCGCATGACCGGGTGGGGCCAGGACGGACCGCTCAGCCAGACCGCGGGCCACGACATGAACTACATCGCCGTCGCCGGTGCGCTCGACCCGATCGGCCGCCGACCCGGCGACGCCCCCACGTTCCCGATGAACCTGCTCGGCGACTTCGGCGGCGGGTCCCTCTACCTGGTCGCCGGCGTGCTGGCCGCGGTGCTGCACGCGCGCAGCACGGGCGAGGGCCAGGTCGTCGACGCCGCCATCACCGACGGCACCGCCCACCTCATGACCATGGCCGTCACGATGCAGCAGTCGGGCAGCTGGGACGGGCGTCGCGGCACCAACCTGCTCGGTGGGGCCGCGCCCTTCTACGACGTCTTCGAGACCTCCGACGGGCGCTGGATGTCCGTCGGCCCCCTGGAGCCGCAGTTCTTCGCCGCGTTCACCGACCTCCTGGGAGGCGACCTGCCCGGCCAGTACGAGCTCGAGCGCTGGCCCGAGCTGCGCGACCGGATCGAGGATCGGTTCGCCGCCCGCAGCCAGGCCGAGTGGGTGGAGGTCTTCGAGGGCAGCGACGCCTGCGTGCACCCGGTGCTCCCGCTGGCCGAGGCCTACGAGCACCCGCACAACGTCGCGCGGGGCACCTACGTGGAGCACCACGGCACCACCCAGCCCGCGCCGGCCCCACGCTTCTCGCGCACCGAGGCCCGCCTCGGCTCCGCGCCCGAGGCGCCCGGCGCCAGCACACGTGACGCACTGACCGCCTGGGGCATCGACGACGTCGAGTCCCTCATCGCCGACGGCGTCGCCGTCCAGGCCTGACCGACCATCTCGCAAGCACCGAAAGAGGACCCCATGAAGCGCACCATCTTCGACGCCGACCACGAATCCTTCCGCGACACCGTCCGCACGTTCTGCGAGAAGGAGATCGCGCCGCACCACGACCAGTGGGAGAAGGACGGCATCGTCCCCCGCGAGGTCTGGGAGAAGGCCGGCGAGCTGGGCCTGCTCGGCTTCATGATGCCGGAGGAGCACGGCGGAGGCGGCATCGACGACTTCCGCTACAACGCGATCCTGTCCGAGGAGATCACCCGGGTCGGGGCGAGCGGCATCGGCTTCGTCATCCAGACCGACCTCGTGTCCGGCTACCTGCTCTCCTACGCCACCGACGAGCAGAAGGCGCGCTGGTTCCCGAAGTTCTGCAGCGGCGAGATGATCACGGCCATCGCCATGACCGAGCCGGGCACCGGCTCGGACCTGCAGGGCATCAAGACCCGCGCGGTGCTGGAGGGCGACGAGTACGTCATCAACGGCTCCAAGACCTTCATCACCAACGGCATCAACGCCGACCTCGTGCTGGTCGTCTGCCAGACCGACCCCGAGGCCGGCGCGATGGGCTTCTCGCTCATCGCGGTGGAGCGGGGCACGCCCGGCTTCGAGCGTGGTCGCAACCTCGACAAGATCGGCCTGAAGGCCCAGGACACCGCCGAGCTCTACTTCGAGAACGTGCGCGTGCCCAAGGAGAACCTCATCGGCGAGCCCGGCCAGGGCTTCATCTACCTGATGGAGAAGCTGCCCCAGGAGCGTCTCTCGATCTCCGTGGTCGCAGCCGCCGCGTGCCGCGCCGCGATCGACATGACGCTCGACTACGTCAAGGAGCGCAAGGCGTTCGGCAAGCCCGTCGGCTCCTTCCAGAACAGCCGCTTCGTGCTGGCCGAGCTGGAGACCGAGGCGAGGATCGCGCAGGTGTTCGTCGACGAGTCGATCACGCAGCACAACCGCGGCGACCTCACCGTCTCCGACGCCGCCATGGGCAAGTGGTGGACCACCGAGCTGCAGAAGAAGACCGTCGACAAGTGCCTCCAGCTGCACGGCGGCTACGGGTACATGAGCGAGTACCCGATCTCCAAGGCGTACCTCGACACCCGCATCCAGACGATCTACGGCGGCACCACCGAGATCATGAAGGAGATCATCGGGCGTTCCATGGGCCTGTGACCCTCGGCGTGCCGACGGGCACCACGCGGCCTCGGCCGCGTGGTGCCCGTCCGTCCTAGGTCACGCCTGGCGCTCGGACTCCTGCTCCTTCGCCTTCTCCCGACGGTAGGAGGGGAGGGAGGCCAGCACGCCGGCGCCGAGGATCAGCACCACGCCGCCGAGCGACCACTCGGGCCCGACCTTGCCGAAGATCTCCCCGTAGGTCATCTTCGCGGCGATGAACACGAGCAGCGCGGCGAGTGCGGCCTTGAGGTGGCGCAGTCGCGCCACGAGCTCGGCCACGAGGAAGAACAGCGGCCGCAGGCCCAGCAGCGCGAACGCGTTGGCGGCGAACACGACGTAGGTGTCGGTGGTGATGCCGAGGATCGCGGGAACCGAGTCGACGGCGAAGATGATGTCGACGACGGCGATGGCCACCAGCGCGGCGCCCGCCGTGGTCAGCATGCGCTTGCCGTCGACCTTCGCGAGGAGCTTGTCGCCGTGGTCGCCCTCGGCGATCGTCATGCGGTTCTTGACGCCCTCGATCAGCTTCTCGTCACCGTCGTGGTCGTTGCGGTGACGCCACAGCCGCAGGCCCGTCCAGGCGAGCAGCGCGGCGAACGGGTACGTCAGCCAGGAGGCGGCGTCGAGCGCGGCGGCACCGACCAGGATGAAGATCAGCCGCAGCACCAGGGCGAGCACGATGCCGTACGTCAGCAGGCGCACCCGCTTCGGTGTCGGGATGGCGAAGGCGCCGAAGACGACGAGGAAGACGAACACGTTGTCCAGCGACAACGACTTCTCCACGAGGTAGCCGGCGAGGTAGGTCGTGGACTGCTCGGTGGTGCCGAACAGGTAGAGAACGCCGCCGAAGGCCAGGGCGATCGCGATCCAGACGATGCTCCAGATAGCGGCGACGCGCGGCGGCATGTCGTCGCGGGCCCGCACCAGGATCAGGTCGACGACGAGCAGGATCGCCAGGGCGGCGAACAGCAGGGTCCAGTCCAGAGGAGTGCCGAGAGGCATGAGGGAACGTCCTTCGCGGTGCAGTGTCAGGTCTGACAGGGATCGCGAAGGTTTCTCCACCCGGGAGGGCCACCTGGTGCGGATCCGGATGGCCGGACCGTGCTGACGCACCCAGGTCGACGGGATACTTCCCTTCGATGTGCACGAGTTTACCGAGTGCCGCGAAACGTCGCAGCACGAGCGGACGTGACGTCAGTCGCGGTCGTTGGCCTTGCGCCGCACGGTCCGCCGCTTCTCGTCGTCGACGGCCTCCTCGTACGCGGTGACGAGGGCCTGCACCGTCAGGGGCTTGAACCGCTCGATCATCGCGGTCATCAGCTCGGGCGGCTGGCCCGACGCCACCAGCTGCGGCCACACGGACGTGCGGAACAGCTCGGTCAGCTCGATCGCGAGCGCGCGCCCGTGCTCGGTGACCATGCGCCGCGCGGCGAGCGCGGCGTCGACGGGAAGGCCTGCGTCGAGGAACCCCATGCCGACGGCCAGGTGGGCCGGCGCGAGGCGGAACACGTCCTCGGTCGGGGTGGGCTCGACCACGCCGATGGCCACCAGGACCTCGAGGTCGTCGTCGCTCAGCTGGCGTCCGGCGCGCTTCTCGAGCATCGTCCGGTCGAGCGTCTCGGGCATCTCGGGCGTCCAGGGCGCGAGCAGCGTGCGGTGCAGCGCCACCTGCTCGGGCGTCGCGTCGGCCGGGATCTGCTCGAGGTAGCCCTCGATCGCCGCGAGCGTGAAGCCGTGCGCCTGCAGCTCCTTCACGAGCTCGAGGCGGGCCAGGTGGTCGGGGCCGTAGTAGCCGTTGCGACCCTCCCGGCGCGGCGGCGGGATCAGCCCGCGCCCGGCGTAGAACCGGACCGTGCGGACCGTCATGTCGACGCGCGTGGCAAGCTGCTCCACGCTCATCGTCTCCGTTGCCTGAGGACTCACCCGGCAGAGCGTAGTACCCGGTGTGCGAGATCGACGGATGCGAATGAGGCGTTCGTTCCACTACGGTCCCTGACATGGACAAGCTCTCGGGGAAGAACTCGGCACTGCTCATGGTGGTCGTCCTGGTGCTGGGAGGTGTGCTCTGGGCAACCGGGCTCACCGACAAGATCACCGGGGCGACGAAGGGATCGTCGTCCGAGTCGTCCTCGGGCGCGGACCGTCCGTACGACGCGATCGAGATGCGCGTCCGGAACGTGGCCGACAGCGGCACGTTCACCGCCACGGTCGTCACCACGTCCCGCTACGCGGACAAGGGGCTCGCCGCGTACGGCGACGGCCGCGTCACGGTGCGGCTCTACGGGGTCGACACGCCGGGCGCCAGCTACCGCCAGGAGTGCTACGCCGAGGAGGCCAAGGAGTCCCTCGAGAAGCGACTCTCCGAGTCCTCGCAGCGCATCTGGGTCAAGCCCGGTCGTGACGACCGCCGAGGCCGCGCCCTGGCCTGGGTGTGGACGAAGGACGGCGAGCTCCTGCAGGAGAGCCAGCTGGCCGACGGTGCCGCGACCCTGCGCGACGACGCCACCTTCGCCCCGTACGAGAAGCAGGTCACCGCAGCGGAGGCCAAGGCCGAGAAGGCGAAGACGGGACTGTGGGGCGCGTGCGGGTCCTGAGCGCGGTCCTCGCGCTGCTCCTCCTCGCGGGGTGCAGCGACCCGGCGCCGACCCCGCCGACGCCCGAGCAGCGCGCCGACGCCGAGGCCGAGGTCGAGGAGCTGGCGCCGGACGCCTGGGGCCTCGGCGCGCCGATCGCCGAGGCACGTCAGGACATCTGCCAGGAGGGGCAGCAGAGCTCCAAGGTGAGTGAGGTCGACTCGGCCTGCACGCTGGGCCGGTCCTGGATCGTGCCTGCTGCCGCGTCCCGCTCCGACGTCGCCGGGGCGATCGACGACCTGAGCGACCGCCTCGCCGACGCCGGCTGCGAGAGCGCCATGCGCGGCGGTCTCGGCGTGGCCGCGCGCTACTGGCGGGAGGGCGTGCAGTCGGAGCCGGGATCGCTCCCGGGGTCGAGCTTCCGCTGCGGGTCGCGCGGCGTCGACGTCGCGACCGTGAGCCCCGAGCAGTCGAGGCCGAGATCGATCGTCTCGGTGGGCGACCTGACCGGCGGCACCGTGGGGGAGAAGGACACGGACGACTTCGGGTCCGACGTGCGCCGCGAGGTCGAGGCCAGTGGGCAGGCGCTCCTGTGGCAGATCACGGTCACGCAGACCTACGCCGTGCGACGCTGAGCACAGCGTGACCCGCGTCACGATCCGGCAGGCCCCTAGCAACTCTGACAGTTGTGGTGTCACAATCGGCACCGAAGGTTCTACACGAAGGACACTGAGGACACTGACATGACCGAGGCATTCATCTACGACGCGATCCGCACCCCGCGCGGACGCGGCAAGAAGACCGGCTCCCTGCACGAGGTCAAGCCGATCTCGCTGCTCAACGGGCTGCTCGACGAGATCAAGACCCGCAACCCCGCCCTCGACGCCAACCAGGTCGACGACGTCGTCCTGGGCGTCGTCTCGCCCGTGGGCGACCAGGGCGCCGACATCTCCCGCACCGCGGTCCTGGCGGCCGGCTTCGGCGAGCAGGTCGCCGGCGTCCAGCTGAACCGCTTCTGCGGCTCCGGCCTCGAGTCGGTCAACCAGGCCTCGGCCCGGGTCAAGTCCGGCTGGGAGGACCTCATCGTCGCCGGCGGCGTCGAGTCCATGAGCCGCGTGCCCATGGCCTCCGACGGTGGCGCCTGGGCGATGGACCCCCGGACCGCGCTCGACACCGACTTCGTGCCCCAGGGCATCGGCGCCGACCTCATCGCGACCCTCGAGGGCTTCAGCCGCGACGACGTGGACCAGTTCGCCGCCGAGTCGCAGGCGCGCGCCGCCAAGGCGATCGCCAACGGCTACTTCGCGAACTCCGTCATCCCCGTCAAGGACGTCAACGGCATGACGATCCTCGACCACGACGAGTTCGTGCGCGAGGGAACGACGGCCGAGTCCCTCTCGGGCCTCAAGCCGTCGTTCAAGGACCTCGGCGACTTCGCCGGGTTCGACGCGGTCGCGCTCGAGAAGTACACGACGGTCGAGAAGATCAACCACGTCCACCACGCCGGCAACAGCTCCGGCATCGTCGACGGCGCCTCGCTCGTGCTCATCGGCAACGAGAACGCCGGCGAGCGTCACGGGCTCACGCCCCGCGCCCGCATCGTCTCGACCGCCGTCATCGGCTCGGAGCCGACGATCATGCTGACGGGCCCCGGCCCCGCCTGCCGCAAGGCGCTCGACAAGGCCGGCCTGTCCATCGAGGACATCGACCTGATCGAGATCAACGAGGCCTTCGCCGCGGTCGCGATGAAGCTCATGCGCGACCTCGGCGACTACCCCCACGAGCAGACCAACGTCAACGGCGGCGCGATCGCCATGGGCCACCCCCTCGGCGCCACCGGCGCGATGATCCTCGGCACGCTCGTCGACGAGCTGCACCGCCGCGAGAAGCGCTACGGCATGGCCACGCTGTGCATCGGCGGCGGCATGGGCATCGCCACCATCGTCGAGCGCGTCTGACCCCCAGGAGAGACAGATCATGACTGAAGCAGTGCGTTACGAGGTCGAGGGCGGCATCGTCAACCTCGTCATCGACGACCCCGACCAGAGCGCCAACACGATGAACGACGCCTACGCGTCGTCCATGGCCAAGGCCGTCGACCGTCTGGTCGACGACATCGCCAAGGACGCCGACGCCGTCAAGGGCGTCATCATCTCCTCGGCGAAGAAGACCTTCTTCGCCGGTGGCGACCTCAAGCTGATGACGCAGGCCACCCCGGCCGACGCGCAGAAGCTGTTCGACAACGTGGAGGGCATCAAGGCCACGCTCCGCAAGCTCGAGACCTCCGGCAAGCCCGTCGTCGCCGCCATCAACGGCGCCGCGCTCGGCGGTGGCCTGGAGATCGCGCTCGCGGCCCACCACCGCATCGCGGCCGACGTCCGGCTCGAGGTCGGCCTGCCCGAGGTGACCCTCGGCCTGCTGCCCGGCGGCGGAGGCGTGACCCGCACCGTGCGCATGTTCGGCCTGCAGGACGCGCTCATGAACATCCTGCTCCAGGGTCCGCGCATGCAGCCGGCCAAGGCCAAGGAGATCGGCCTCATCGACGAGATCGTCCCCGCCGACGAGCTGCTCTCCGCAGCGAAGGCGTGGATCGAGTCGGTCCAGGGCGACGCCGACGCGGCCACGCAGCCGTGGGACCGCCAGGGCTACCGCATGCCCGGTGGGACCCCGTCGAACCCGAAGCTGGCCGCCAACCTGCCCGCGTTCCCGGCCATGCTGCGCAAGCAGACCAAGGGCGCGCCCTACAAGGCGCCGCGCAACATCCTCGCGGCTGCCGTCGAGGGTGCGCAGGTCGACTTCGAGACCGCGAGCCGCATCGAGTCCCGCTACCTGGTGGAGCTCCTCGTCGGCCAGCAGTTCAAGAACATGACGCAGGCGTTCTTCTTCGACCTCGGCTCGATCAACGCCGGTGGCTCGCGTCCGGCGGGCGTGGAGCCCAAGAAGTTCACCAAGGTCGCCGTCATCGGCGCCGGCATGATGGGCGCGGGCATCGCCTACGTCTCGGCGCAGGCGGGCATGGAGGTCGTGCTCAAGGACGTCTCGCGCGAGGCGGCCGAGAAGGGCAAGGCCTACAGCGAGAAGCTGCTGGCCAAGAAGCTCGAGCGCGGTCGCACCACGCAGGAGAAGGTCGACGCCTTCCTCGCGCGCATCACGCCCACCGACGACTACGCCGACCTGGAGGGCTGCGACCTCGTCGTCGAGGCCGTCTTCGAGTCGGTCAAGCTCAAGCACGAGGTCTTCGGCGAGATCCAGAAGGTCGTCAAGCCCGACGCCCTGCTCGGCTCGAACACGTCGACGCTGCCCATCACCGGCCTGGCCGAGGGGGTGGAGCGTCCGCAGGACTTCATCGGCATCCACTTCTTCTCCCCGGTCGACAAGATGCCGCTCGTGGAGATCATCGCCGGTGAGCAGACCGACGACGCCGCGATCGCCGGCGCGCTGGACTACGTGCAGCAGATCCGCAAGACGCCGATCGTCGTCAACGACAGCCGCGGCTTCTTCACCAGCCGCGTCATCGGCACCTTCGTCAACGAGGGCATCGGCATGCTGTCCGAGGGCGTCGACCCGGTCTCCATCGAGCGGGCCACCACCATCGCGGGCTTCCCCGCGCCGGTGCTCCAGCTCAGCGACGAGCTCAACCTCGAGCTGATGACGAAGATCCGCAACGAGTCCAAGGCGGCCGTCGAGGCCGAGGGCGGCACGTGGGTCTCCGACCCGGGCGAGCAGATCATCGACACGATGATCGAGCTGGGCCGGCCGGGCCGCCTGAAGGGTGCGGGCTTCTACGACTACGAGGACGGCAAGCGCGTCGGCCTCTGGTCGGGCCTGCGGGAGCAGTTCCCGACGGCCGAGACGCAGCCCGACTTCGAGGACCTCAAGGAGCGTCTGACGTTCCGCATGAGCCTCGAGACGATCAAGTGCCTCGAGGAGGGCGTGCTGCGCACGGTGCCCGACGCGAACATCGGCTCCATCTTCGGCATCGGCTTCCCGGCCCTGCAGGGTGGCGCGATCCAGTACGTCAACGGCTACGAGGCTGCCGACGGATCGATCGGCGTCGAGGCGTTCACGCGTCGCGCGCAGGAGCTGGCCGCCACCTACGGCGACCGCTTCGAGCCCCCGGCGCTGCTGCTGGAGAAGGCGAAGAACGGCGAGAAGTTCGCCTGACCACACCTCGACGAGGCCCCCACGACCCTGCGGTCGTGGGGGCCTCGTCATGAGGTGACGATCCGATGTGGGACGTGCGTCACCGAGCCCAGCTCACCGAGCGCCTCCTCCAGATGATCTCCTGCGTGGTCACCGTGCTCGGCTCCGTCGTCACGCTCAGGGACGTGATCACGCTCGCGGACTCGATGCTGTTCCTCTGTGCACTCGTCAACATCTTCGGCCTCTACCTGCTCCTGCCGGTGGTGCGCCGGGAGGTGCGCGAGTACTGGGCGGACAAGAAGGCCGACCGGCTGGTGCGCGCCGACTCCTGAGTCGACGCGTTCCGGGACGGGGCCCGGGACGTGACGGCTCTCACGTCGCTTGCAGAGATGAGGCTTGCCTAAGTTAGTGTGTCCTTCGGAATCGTCCCCGAAAGGACTCCCGATGACCCTGCGCCCCCCCATCGTCCTGGCCGCCGCGGCCGCCCTCGTGCTCGCCGGCTGCGGCATGACCACCGAGAGCGGGGAGGCGTCGGGCGAGAACGCCTGGACCTACACCTCCGGCGACGGCAAGACCTACACCGCGGAGAAGATGCCCGAGCGGATCATCGCGCAGGGTGAGGCCGCCGCCGCGCTCATCGCACACGGCATCGAGCCGGTCGGCATCTTCATCAACCAGCCGCTCGAGGACACGAAGGCGCTCGAGGGCGTCGACGTGTCGGGCATCCCGATCCTCGGCGAGACCTGGGGCACGATCGACGCCGAGAAGGCCGCGGCGCTGAAGCCCGACCTCATCGTCACCACCTACTGGAGCACCGAGAAGGCATACGGCGGCTTCGAGGACGGGGTCAAGGAGAGCAGCAAGAAGGTCGGCAAGCTCGCCCAGGTCGTCGGGCCCACCGCCGACCAGTCGGTCGAGGAGATGCTCGACGGCTTCGAGGAGCTCTCCGAGTCCCTCGGCGCCGACCTGGAGTCCGAGCAGATCGCCGCCGACAAGGCGGCGTTCGAGACGGCGCGCGACCGGTTCAAGGACACGGTGGCGAAGGCCGAGGGGCTGTCCGTCCTCGGGGTCTCGCCCGCCGACGACCTGCTGTACGTCGCGGTGCCGAAGCACTCCGCCGAGCTGGCCGACTTCAGCCGCTACGGGCTCGACATCACCGTGCCGGACTCCCCGGACCCGGACTTCCCGTACTGGGAGAACCTGTCGTGGGAGAACGCCGACAAGTACCAGCCCGACCTCATCCTCATGGACGACCGCACCTACGACCAGGCCATGAAGATCGTCGCGAAGCAGCCCACGTGGACGAAGGTCAAGGCTGCCGAGGCCGGCGCGGTCACCCCGTGGCCCGCCTTCTGGATCAGCACGTACCGCGCCTACGCCGAGCAGCTCGACATCCTCAGCGACGTGGTCGAGAAGGCCGACCCGGACCTCACGTGAGCACCACGCTCCAGCGCTCGACGTCGACCGAGGCGCCCGCGCCCCGGCACCGGTCGGCGGCGGGCCTCGGCGTGGGCGTGCTCGTGCTGCTCGGGGTGCTCGCGGTCGTCACGTTCGTCAGCATCACCATCGGGGCACGCGGCGTGGGTCTGGGCACGATCTGGACGGCCTTCACCGACTACGACCGGGCGTCGGCCGAGCAGACGGTCATCCGGGAGCTGCGGGTTCCGCGCACCCTGCTCGGCCTGCTCGTCGGGGCGGCCCTCGGCCTCGCGGGTGCGCTGCTGCAGGGCGTCACGCGCAACCCCCTCGCCGACCCCGGGATCATGGGCATCAACATGGGTGCGGCCACCGGCATCGTCGTGGCCGTCATGGTCCTCGACGGCATCAGCCAGTCCGCGTCGGTGTGGGTGGGCTTCGCGGGGGCCGGCATCGCCACCGTGGTGGTCTACGGCGTCGCGTCGTTCGGCCGCGAGGGAGCCACGCCGGTGAAGCTCGCGCTCTCCGGCGCCGCCGTGAGTGCCGCGCTCTACTCCGTCACCACCGGCATCACCATGACCGACGTCGGCGCGCTCAACGAGCTGCGCTTCTGGCAGGTCGGCTCGCTCAGCGGCCGGTACCTTCCGGTGCTCGAGCAGACCTACCCGTTCCTGGTGGCCGGCATCGTCGTGGCGATGCTGCTGGGTCGCGCCCTCAACGGACTGGCGCTCGGCGACGACCTGGCCGTGGCCCTCGGCCAGCGGGTGCGCCTGACCCGGGTGGTCATCTTCGTCACGGTCGCCCTGCTGGGCGGCGCCGCCACCGCCGCGTGCGGACCGATCGTGTTCGTCGGGCTGATCGTCCCGCACGTGGCCCGCGCGATCTGCGGACCCGACTACCGCTGGATCCTGCCCTACACCCTGCTGCTGAGCCCGGTGATCCTGCTGTCGGCCGACGTGCTCGGACGGGTGCTGGTGAGCCCCAGCGAGCTCCAGGTCGGCGTGGTGCTCGGGGTGCTCGGTGCGCCTGCGTTCATCGCGCTCGTCCGCTACAAGAACCTGGCCCAGCTGTGAGCGCCGCGACCACGCCCCTGCGCGACGCGGTCCGCGCGCAGCGCCGCGGCCACCGAGCCCGGACGACGGCCATCACCGCAGGTCTCGCGGCGCTGGCGTTCGCGCTGTTCGTGGCGACCATGATGATCGGCACCTTCCGGCTCACCGCCTGGGAGGTGGTCGGGAGCGTCTTCCGGCTCACGGACGACCCGAGCGTCGACTTCATCGTGCTCGACCTGCGCCTGCCCACGGCCGCCACGGCGGTGGGCGTGGGCCTCGCGCTCGGTGTCGCGGGCCTCGTCTTCCAGCGGCTGCTCGCCAACCCGCTGGCCTCGCCCGACTTCGTGGGCATCTCCGGTGGCGCCAGCCTGTTCGCCGTCTCGACGATCCTGTTCTCCACGTGGGGTGCGGTCGCGACGTCGGGCATGGCACTGCTCGGGGCCGTGCTCGCCGCCGTCGCGGTGTACCTGCTGGCCTGGCGCGACGGCATCACCGGCTACCGGTTCATCCTCATCGGCATCGGCCTGTCCGAGCTGTTCGTGGCGCTCACCGGCTACGTGATCGCGAAGGCCGAGCTGAGCGACGCGCGCGAGGCGATGACCTGGCTCGTGGGCTCGGTCGGCTCGGCCGGCCCGTTCGAGCTGCGCGCGCTGCTGATCGGCGTCGCGGTGCTGCTGCCGGTCGTGCTCGTGCTGTCGCGGCGGCTCGGCGCGCTCGAGCTCGGCGACGACGCGGCGTCCGCGCTCGGCGTGAGCGTGGAGCGATCGAGGCTCGTCCTCCTCGCGCTGTCGGTCGTGCTCGTGGCGCTCGCCACCGCCGCGGCCGGCCCCGTCGCCTTCGTGGCGCTCATCTCCGGACCGATCGCGATCCGGCTCGTCGGCAACGCCGCCAGCCTGCCGGCGGCCGCCTTCGTCGGTGCCGTCATCGTGCTCCTGGCCGACCTCGTCGCGCAGCACGCCCTGCCCGTCGCCCTGCCCACCGGGGTGATCACCGGCGCCGTCGGCGCCCCCTACCTCATCTGGCTGCTCGCCACCGTCAACCGGGAAGGACGCGGAGGATGACCACCACCAGCACCGGCCGCACCCATGACCCCCGCACCCATGAGCTGAGAGCGCAGGACCTCACGCTCGGGTACGCCGAGACCGACGTCGTGTCCCGCCTGGACGTGGAGATCCCGCCCGGCCGGATCACCGTCATCGTCGGCGCCAACGCGTGCGGCAAGTCGACGCTGCTGCGGGGCCTCGCCCGGCTGCTCAAGCCGCGCCACGGCACCGTCCTGCTCGACGGGACGTCGGTGCACGAGCAGCGCTCCGCCGACGTCGCCCGCATCGTCGGCCTGCTGCCGCAGACGCCCGTCGCTCCCGACGGCATCACGGTGGCCGACCTGGTGGGTCGTGGCCGCTACCCGCACCAGGGATGGTTCCGCCGCTGGAGCCCGGAGGACGACAAAGCCGTCGCCGAGGCGCTGGAGGCCACCGGCACCGCCGACCTCGCCGACCGCCCGATCACGGGGCTGTCGGGCGGACAGCGCCAGCGCGTCTGGGTGGCCATGGCACTCGCGCAGGACACCGACCTGCTGCTCCTCGACGAGCCCACCACCTACCTCGACATCAACCACCAGGTGGAGCTGCTCGACCTGCTCACCGACCTCAACCGCGAGCACGGCAAGACCATCGCGATGGTGCTGCACGACCTCAACCTCGCGTTCCGCTACGCCGACCACATCATCGCCATGAAGCACGGCGAGATCGTCGTGGAGGGCAGCCCGTCCGACGTCATCGACGCGGCCGTGGTGGAGGACGTGTTCGGGCTCGCCTGCCAGGTGGTGCCCGACCCCGTGAGCGGCACGCCGCTCGTCGTGCCGCGCAGCCGTCACCACGTCGGCGGGCTCACGTCCGAGGCGGAGTCACCGGCCGCCGTCTGAGTCGGTCGACGTTCGTCCAGGGCTCATGGCACGTTCACGACCGCGCCCTAGCGTGCGAGCCATGGCCGGACTACGCGAACGCCTCGCCCGTCGGATCTGGACGCCACCGCCCCCACCGAAGCCGCCGCGCGACCCCGAGCTGGTCGCGCTCGACCGGCTGCGCGACGCGTGGAAGGACGGGCCCGTCCGTGACGACCGGATCAACGAGCACCTCGCGCTCGTGCTCGACAAGTCCGGCGTCCCCGGCGGGCGCGTGCTCGAGATCGGCGGCCGAGGGCACCCGCGTCACCGGGTGTTCGACGCCGACCGCTTCGAGTACCTCAACCTCGACCTCGCCGAGACCGGCCCGGGCGTCATCATCGGCGACATCACGCACTGCCCCGAGATCCCCGACGCCACCTTCGACGTGGTGCTCAGCGTCGACGTCTTCGAGCACATCGACCGGCCGTGGCTCGCGGGCGAGGAGATCGTGCGGATCCTCCGGCCCGGGGGCCTCGTGTACACCTCGACGCTGTTCAGCTGGCGCTACCACCCGTGCCCGATCGACTACTGGCGCTACACGCCCGAGGCGCTCGCGTTCCTGATGCGCGGCACCGACACGATCGACCAGGGCTTCGACGCGACCGAGCGACGTCGCGACGTGCGCAAGAAGGCCGCGGAGGACCCGATGCCCTTCGACGCGCTCGGCGGCTGGCGCGAGAACGTGCGCGTCTTCCACGCCGGGGTGAAGCCGAGGCCCCGGCCGGCCTAGTGGTCACCGGTCAGCACGTTGACCACTGCCGGCGCCTCGAGCCCTGACGAGGACACTTGCACCATGACCACCGTGGTGAGTGTCGCCCACACCGGAATCACTGTTCGCTCGCTCGAGACGGCTGCGGCGTTCTGGGTGGGGGCCCTGGGCGCCGAGGTGGAGCGCCGGTTCGTCCTGGACGGTGCCTTCGCCGCCGACGTGACCGGTGTGGCTGGAGCTCGAATCAGCGCAGCGGTGCTCGTGCTGGGCGGTCACCGGATCGAGCTGCTGGAGTACCTCGAGCCGGCGGGCCGACAGCACCTGGAGCCGAGGCCCAACGATCTCGGTTCCTGGCACCTCGCGCTCGATGTCACTGATCTCGACCGCACCGTCGCGCGGTGTGGTGAGCACGGGTGGCGACTGGCGGGAGCCATCGGGACGATGACGACGGGTCCTCGAGCCGGAACACGGTTCGCCTACCTGCACGACCGCGACGGCGCGACATTGGAGCTGATCCAGGGGCTCGCACGCACGCCCTGAGCGTGGTTCGACCCGCTGCCTCCAGACGTGTCGACCGGTGAGACTAGTCGGCCTTGCCGGCTGCCTCGTCACGACCCAGGCGTGAGTGCGTGCGGCCGTACACGAAGTAGAGGACGACGCCCAGCACCATCCACACGAGGAACCGCAGCCAGGTCTCGACCGACAGGTTCACCATGAGCCAGACGCACGCGGCGATCGCGAGGATCGGCACGAGCGGGACGCCCGGGACGCGGAAGGAGCGGTCGAGGTCGGGCCGGGTGCGGCGCAGCACGATGACGCCCGCCGAGACCACCACGAACGCGAACAGCGTGCCGATGCTCACCAGCTTGCTCAGCTCCGACAGCGGGACGAAGCCGGCCAGCACGGCCACGAACGCGCCGGTGATGATCGTGATCTTGTAGGGGGTGCCGAAGCGCGGGTGCACCTTCGCGAGGCCCTGGGGCAGGAGACCGTCGCGCGACATGGCGAACAGCACGCGGGCCTGGCCGAGCATGAGCACCAGCACCACGGTCGTGAGCCCGGCCACCGCGCCGACGGAGATGATCTTGCTCGCCCACTCCAGGCCGTTGGCCGAGAACGCCTCGGCCAGCGGTGCGGCGGTGTTCATCCGGTCGTCGCTGTACTTGAGCATGCCGGTGACGACGAACGCGACGGCCGCGTAGAGCACGGTGACGATCGCGAGCGAGCCCAGGATGCCGCGCGGCATGTCGCGCTGCGGGTTGCGGGTCTCCTCGGCCGACGTCGCGACGATGTCGAAGCCGATGAACGCGAAGAACACCACGGAGGCGGCGGCGATGATGCCGTAGATGCCGAACACGGTCGGCTCGACGCCGAAGATCGTCTGCAGGAGCGTGGAGTCCAGCCCCGACTCGCCCGAGCTGGGCTTCGACGGCGGCACGAACGGCGTGAGGTTGGAGGCCTTGATGAAGAACAGGCCGGCGACGACCACGAACAGCACCACGGCGACCTTCACCACGACGAGCACGCTCGTGAACCGACCGGAGAGCTTGGTGCCGAGCACGCCCAGCGCGGTGAGGGCGACGACGATGGCGATGGCACCGAAGTCGGGACGGGCCGCGTCACCGGCGAGCCACGTCGGCAGGTCGAGGAGCGACTGGAGGTAGGCCGACCAGCCGCGGGCCACGACCGCCGCGCCCAGCGCCAGCTCGAGCACGAGGTCCCACCCGATGATCCAGGCGATCAGCTCGCCCAGCGTCGCGTAGGAGAACGTGTACGCGCTGCCCGCGACGGGCACGGTCGACGCGAACTCGGCGTAGCAGACCGCCGCGAGAGCGCAGGCGATGCCGGCGAGGACGAAGGAGATGACGATCGCGGGACCGGCACTCCGGTAGGCCTCCTGGCCGGTCAGCACGAAGATGCCGGTGCCGATCATGACCCCGACGCCGAAGACCGTGAGGTCCCAGGCGGAGAGGTCCTTCCTCAGCCGATGGTCGGGCTCGTCGGTCTCGGCGATGGACCGCTCGACGGACTTGGTGCGGAAGAGGCTCACCGGGTGATCCTGCACCCGACGATTGCGGCGCGCAACCGTGCCGGTGGGGTCAGGCGGTCCTCGCCGCGTCGAGCTGCTCCGCGGCCTTCGCGATGTTGCGCTGCATGGAGCCGAAGATGATGCCGTGGAAGGGCAGGATCGCCCACCAGTAGGCGTGCCCGAGCAGACCACGGGGGTGGAAGAGCGCGCGGTGGTGGAACGTCGTGCTCCCACCCTCGGTCGAGCCCACCTGCAGCTCCAGCCAGGCCAGCCCCGGCACCCTCATCTCCGCCCGTAGGCGCAGGAAGGCGTGGTCGTCGGTGGCCTCGACGCGCCAGAAGTCGAGGGCGTCGCCGACCACGAGGTCCTTGTCGTTGCGCCGGCCGCGACGCAGCCCGGGCCCGCCGACGAGACGGTCCAGGATGCCGCGCACCCACCAGGCGAGCGCCCAGGAGTACCAGCCGTTGCGTCCGCCGATGCCCTCGATGATCGTCCAGAGCGACTGGGGGGAGGCGTCGACCTCGCGCGTGCGCTCGTCCTTGTACAGGGAGCCGCCCGCCCAGTCCGGGTCGGACGGCAACGGCTCCGACGGCGCACCGGCGGTCGCCGCCGATGACCAGCGGGTGGGGACGTCGAGGTTCTGGATCTTGGTGAGCGCGAGCTCGACGGCACGGTCGAAGCCGATGAGACCCTCGGGCGGGTCGGGCACGTACTGCTCGATGTCCTTCTCGCTCGCGACGACGGTGTTCTTGAGCGACTCGACGAGCGGACGGGCGATGCTCGCGGGCACGGGGGTGATGATGCCGACCCAGTGGCTCGACAGGCCGGGCGACAGGATCGGGACGGGGAGCACCCGCCGCTTCGGCAGCCCCGCGACGGCGGCGTAGCGCTGCATCATCTCGAAGTAGGTGAGGACGTCGGGTCCACCGATGTCGAAGGCGCGGTTCACGTCGGCGGGCATGTCGGCGCTGCCGACGAGGTAGCGGAGCACGTCGCGGATGGCGATGGGCTGGATGCGGGTGTGCACCCACTTCGGCGTCACCATCACGGGCAGCCGCTCGGTGAGGTAGCGGAGCATCTCGAACGACGCCGAGCCCGAGCCGATGACGATGCCGGCCTGCAGCACGGTCGTCGGCACGCCCGACGCGAGCAGCACCTCGCCCACCTTCTTGCGCGACGCCAGGTGCTCGGACAGCTGCTCGTCCTCGGGGTCCATGCCGCCCAGGTAGACGATGCGGCTCACGCCCGCGGCGGCGGCCTCGTCGGCGAAGCTCTGGGCGATGCGGCGCTCGGTCTCGGCGAAGTCGTCGCCCGAGCCGATGGAGTGCAGCAGGTAGTAGAGGACGTCCACGCCGTCGAGGGCGCGGCGCACGTCCTCGGGCTCCGTGGCGTCGCCCTGGGCGACGTCGACCCGCTCGGACCACGCGTGGGCGCGCGCCTTGGTCTCGTCGCGGACGAGGACGCGCACGTCGTGCCCGGCGTCGAGGAGCTGGGGGACGAGGCGGCCGCCGACGTAGCCGGTGGCACCGGTGACCAGGGAGAGCGTCATGTCCCCATCGTCGGGGACCCCGAGCGCCGGGGCATCCCGAGCGGGTCGAGGTCACACACCGGTCTATCCGGTGGTGTCAGCCGGCCCGGTGCAGCTGCTCCACGTCGTCGTAGGCGAACCGGTTGGGGAACTCCAGCGGCGTGGTGGGCCGCCCGGAGGGCTCGGCACGCTCGGGGTGCTCGACGTCGGCGCTGCACACCCGGTTGCCGCAGTCGTTGCGGCGCACGAGCCGGTCGCCCACGACCGACCCGAGGTAGTGACCGCGCGCGTCGACGACGTCGGTGCCCTCCCAGGGCATCCAGCCGATCCAGCGTCCGGCCGTGTCGAACACGTGCTCGTCGTCCCAGGCGCGTCGGAACGCGATGACGTCTCCGTCGAGGTCGTACAGGTACACGCTCATGTGGTCAGGCTCCCGAGATGGTGCTGGTCTTCTCCCCTCCTTGACGGTATGACGACACGATGATGACGCGGTGAGAACGCACCAAGATGATCCCGATGGACTAGTCAGTCCTGGCCAGCGCACGCTCGACGGCCGTCTCGACGTGGATCCGGGTGGTCGCGAAGACCGGCACCGGACTGTCGTCGGCCGAGACGAGCAGCTCGATCTCGGTGCAGCCGAGGACGATCCCCTCCGCGCCGTCGGCCACCAGTCGGCCGATCACGTCGGCGTACGCGGCACGTGAGGTCTCGCTGACGATCCCGCGCACGAGCTCGTCGTAGATCACCCGGTGCACGGTCGCGCGGTCGTCGGCGCCGGGCACCAGGACCTCGATGCCGTGCCGGGCGAGGCGCTCGCGGTAGAAGTCCTGCTCCATCGTGAAGGCGGTGCCGAGCAGGCCGACCCGGCCCAGTCCGGCGTGCCGCACCCGTTCGGCGGCCGCGTCGGCGATGTGCAGCACGGGCACCGTCACGGCGGCCTCGACGACGTCGACGACCTTGTGCATCGTGTTGGTGCAGAGCAGCAGCAGCTCTGCACCCGCCTGCTCCAGCCGCTGCGCTCGGTCGGCGAGGAGCGCGCCGGCCTCCTCCCAGCGGTCCGTGGACTGGAGGGTCTCGACGTCGGCGAAGTCGAGCGAGTCGAGCAGGACGCGAGCGGAGTGCACGCCCCCGAGCCGCTCGCGGACGAGCACGTTGGCGAGCCGGTAGTACTCCGCCGTCGACTCCCAGCTCATCCCGCCGAGCATCCCGATCGTGCGCATCACGTCCTCGTTCCCGGGGCTCCCACCCCTGTTGCAGGATGGTCCCATGAGTGATGCGTCCGCGACCGAACAGCACCGTCAGGTGGGCCTGGAACGACTCGACCGCGGCCGCTACCGCGTCACCAACGCCCGGGGCGGGCAGATGGTGATCGGCGACGGCTCCGGCGACGACTTCACGCCCGTCGAGCTGCTGCTGGCCGCGATCGCGGGCTGCACGGCCATCGACGTCGACCTCATCACCACCAAGCGGACCGAGCCGGAGCGGTTCGCGGTGACGGCCTCGGGCGAGAAGGTCCGCGACGACGACGGCAACCGGATGGACGATCTACAGGTGCGCTTCGACGTGGCGTTCGGCGAGGACGAGGAGGGCGCGAAGGCGGCCGGCCGGCTCTCCGACGCGATCGCCAAGTCCCACGACCGGCTCTGCACGGTGAGCCGCACGGTCGAGCTGGGCACGCCCGTCGACACGCAGTAGGTCAGCGCAGGCCGTACCAGGTGGCGGTGGCAGCAGCGGCGAACAGCAGCAGCGCGGCCGGCACCACCACCCACGTCGGCCAGCCCGGCCGACGACGCGGGCGGTGCCCCGACGTCACCCGCTCCAGCTCGACGGCGAGCGCCTCGGCCGACGCGTGCCGGTGGTCCGGGTCGCGTGACAGGGCGCGGTCCAGCACGGCGTCGAGCCGCGACAGCAAGGGGGAGGCGGCCGCGCCGCGGGTCCGGGCGAGACCACGGGGCCGTTCGCCCTCGGAGCGTCGCAGGACGGCGGCGGCGTCGGGCACGTCGAAGGGGAGCGCACCCGTGACGAGGACGAAGGTCACGACCGCGAGCGCGTACACGTCGGTGCGGGCGTCGATGCGTCCGCCCGACGCCTGCTCCGGCGCCATGTACGCCGGCGTCCCGGTGGTCACGGTGAACCCGGTGGCCTCCGCCAGCCGCTTCACGCTGCCGAGGTCGGCCACCAGCACGCGGCCGTCGTCGGCGACCAGGAGGTTGCCCGGCTTCACGTCCCGATGCACCACACCCGCCGCGTGCAGCACGTGCACCGCCCGGCAACCCTCGACGGCCAGGCGCACCGCTTCAGCCGGCGCGAGCGACCCGTCGGCCACCGCGTCGAGCGAGCCGCCCCCGGCGAAGTCCATGACGAAGTAGGGCCGGTCGGTCCCGTCGAACGTCTCGGTGCCGATGTCGTGCACCCGCACGACGCGGGAGCTCTCGAGCCGTCGCAGCAGACGCGCCTCGGCCAGGAAGCGTTCGCGCACGTCGGCGTGGTGGGCCCAGTTCTCCGCCAGCACCTTCACCGCCACCGGCACCTCGAGCTCGGTGTCGTAGCCCCGCCACACCGTGGCGAACGCGCCCGACCCCTGGACCGCGTCGAGCCGGTACCTCCCGATCTGCCTCATCACGGGACAGTATGGTCGCTGGCGTGGCCCCCGGCGGTGAGCCCGGCGGGGGTGCCGGGCCGTGGACGGCAGACGAGCAAGGGGGATCCATGGAGGACGACCAGCTGCTCGAGCTCGTGGCGCGGGCCCAGGCCGGCGACGCCGACGCCATGGAGGACCTGCTCGCGCACCTGCGTCCGCTCGTGCTCCGGCGCTGCTCGAAGTTCCTGCCGTACTCCGGCGACGCCGAGGAGGCCGCGCAGGAGGCGCTCCTCGTGGTGGCGCAGAAGCTCCACACCTTCGCCGGCCGCGGCTCGTTCGTCGGGTGGGTCACCGTCGTCGCGTCCAACACGGCGCGCCAGGCCTACCGCTCCATGCGGCGTCGCTTCGACGAGGGCTCCACCGACCTCGTGCCCGACGCGCCCGACCCTCGCACGACGAGCGTCATCGCAGGCACGCGGCTCGACCTGCTCGACGCCCTGGAGCACCTCGAGCGCGAGCACCCGTCCGCCGTCGATGCGTTCGTGCTGCGCGACCTCGGGACGCTCCCCTACGACGAGGTCGCCGCCCTCACCGACGCGCCGCTCGGCACGGTCAAGGCACGCATCCACACCGCCCGCCGCTACCTGCGCGAGCGGCTCGGCCAGGACCCACCGCCCGGTCCGGACAACCTTTCGGGTCCGGACGGCATCTGATGGTGCAGATCCCCTCACCGAAGGACGCACGCTCATGATGCAGACCAAGCTCGCTCTCTCGCTGCTCGCCGGAGCCGTGGTGCTGGGTGTCGCCACCGGGGCGGTCGCCGCGGCCGTCGGTGGCGACGACACCGCCGGCCGCGACACGCCACGCGCGTCGGCCTCCCCGACTCCGTTGCCGACGGCGGAGGAGAAGAAGGAGGAGACCGAGCCTGCCGCGGCAGCGCCGACCGTCGAGTCAGGCGGGGGCGATCAGGGGGTGCCCGAGGCAGGTGCGGGTCTGCTGCCGCCGTCGGACCTCCTCATCACCCCCGGTGCGGTCGGTCCGGTGAGGGCGGGCATGACGAAGGCGCAGGCGCTCGCCACCGGCTACTTCGTGGCCGACGTCCCCGCGCCCGTCGACGGCTGTCCCGTGCGCCCCCTCACGTGGCGCGACGAGTACGTGAACACCGTCGACCTGCAGACCGCCGAGAACGGCGACGTCCTGTCGGTCGGCGTCCGCCAGCCCGGCCCCCACACGCGGTCCGGCTTCGGTGTCGGCACCACGTGGGCCCAGCTGAGGTCCGTCGCGAGCGACCCGCAGGATGCCGGCTACGGCCAGACCGGGGTGTTCGTGCGCGAGAGCAACGACGCGAGCTGGATCGGCTTCCTGTTCGACACGACGCCCGACCAGCTGGCCGACGACGACCGCGTGACGTTCGTCGAGGTCACCAAGGGCGGGCAGCCCGGCCTCGTGCGCGACGGCTGCTGAACCGGATCGTCCGCCGACGGGCTACAGACGCTTGGCGGGGTCGTGCGGGCCCTTCGGCTCCACCCAGAAGTCGAGCGCCAGGTCCTCCTCGCGACCGCCGTTCAGGTAGATCGACAGGTCGGTGACGCCCTCGGCCTCGAGGACCTCGTCGTCGATGAAGAAGTTCCCCGTGCACTCCCGGCTGGGTCGCGTGAGGATCGCGTGGGCGGCGTCGGCCATGATCGCCGGCGTGCGGGAGCTGGTCTCCAGCCCGGCGCCCACCACGTTGCGCACCGCGGCGGTGTCGATCGCCGTGCGTGGCCACAGCGAGTTGCACGCGACGCCGTCCTCGCGCAGCTCCTCGGCCAGGCCCAGGGTCACGAGGCTCATGGCGTACTTGGCGATCGCGTAGGCGGTGAACGTGCCGAACCACTTCGGGTCGAGGCTGATCGGCGGGCTGAGCGTGAGCACGTGGGGGTTCGCCGACGCACGCAGGTGGGGGATGCACAGCTTGGACAGCAGGAACGAGCCGCGTGCGTTGATCTGCGTCATGAGGTCGTACTTCTTCATCGAGATGTCCTCGGTGCGGGACAGGTCGATCGCGCTGGCGTTGTTGACGACCAGGTCGATGCCGCCGAACGTCTCCACGGCCCGGGCCACGGCTTCCTCGACGAAGGCGTCGTCGCGGATGTCACCCACGAGCGGCAGCGCACGGCCGCCGGCCTCCTCGATGGCGGCGGCAGCGGTGTGGATCGTCCCGGGCAGCTTGGGGTGCGGCTCGGACGTCTTCGCGAGCAGCACCACGTTCGCGCCGTCGCGGGCGGCGCGCACCGCGATGGCCTCCCCGATGCCTCGGCTGCCTCCGGACATGATCATCGTCGTTCCGGCCAGGCTCATCGGGGGTCCTCTCGTCGTGGACGTGCGTCCTCGCTATCGTGCTGGGGACGACAAGAACAGTCAAGGTTGATTGTTTCTCTGGAGGTGGCGGCACCGATGGCGCAGGACGTACCGGCCTGGTTCACGGCCGCCCTGGCGGAGCAGCCCGAGCACGCCACGGTCGACGTCGACGGCGTGCGCATCACCTACCGGGCGTGGGGCCCGGTCGACGAGCCCGTCACGGTGCTCGTGCACGGCGGCGCCGCGCACGCGGGCTGGTGGGACCACGTCGGGCCGCTGCTCGACGGACGCGTCGTCGCCCTGGACCTGAGCGGGCACGGGGACAGCGACCACCGCGACGTCTACGCGCTCGAGACCTGGGCGGCCGAGGTCATGGCCGTCGCGCGGGCGCAGGGCAGCACCCGTCCCCCTGCCGTCGTCGGCCACAGCATGGGCGGGTTCGTGGCCCTCACCACCGCCCGGGACCACGGCGCCGCACTGGCCGGGGCCGTCGCGATCGACTCGCCGGTCCGCGAGATGTCGAGCGAGGCGCGAGCGTGGATCGCCTCGCACGGCGTCATCCCCGCCCCCAAGCTGCACCCCGATCGTGAGGCGATCCTCGCCCGGTTCCGCACGCTCCCGGCCGACGACGCCACGCTCGACTTCGTGCACCGCCACATCGCCGAGGGATCCGTGCGCGAGGTCCCGGCGTCCGACGGGGAGCCCGGGGGGTGGCGCTGGAAGTTCGACCCACGCATCTTCCTGCGGTCGCGCATGGAGCCCGAGGAGCTCGCCGAGGCGGCCTGCCCGGTGGCGCTCCTGCGCGGAGACCGCGGGATGGCCACGTCGGACATCACCGACGCCGTCGCCGAACGGCTCGGCGGGCACGTGCCGGTGACGGTCGTGCGAGACTCCGGGCACCACGTGATGCTCGACCAGCCGCTGGCGCTCACCGCCGCCGTGCAGGCCATCATCGGAGAATGGAGACGCCCGTGACGAGCGACCCGACCAGCACCGAGCTGCTGCTCGACACCACCGAGGGCATCCTCTCGATCACCTTCAACCGTCCCGACGTCATGAACGCGCTCGACGGGGCCATGCTCGAGAGGGCCGCCGAGGCCGTCGAGACCACCGACGCCCGCGTCGTCGTGGTGACCGGCGCGGGCCGTGCCTTCAGCGCCGGCGCGGACCTGCGTCGGCTCGAGCGGGGCGGCACGCACGAGAACGGCAACCGGCTCGTGCGCGCACTGGTCTCGACGGACCGCCCGGTCGTGGCCGCGGTGAACGGCCCCGCCGCCGGCATCGCGATGTCAGTGGCGCTGGCCGCCGACGTGACCGTCGCCCACGAGTCGGCCTACTTCCTGCAGGCGTTCGTCAACATCGGCCTCATGCCCGACGGCGGGGCGACCGAGCTGCTCGCCGCGTCGGTGGGTCGGGCCCGGGCCAACCGCCTCTCGCTGCTGGGCGAGCGGCTCCCGGCCGCCGAGGCGGCGCAGATGGGACTCATCGACCGGTGCTGCGGCGACGACTACGCCGAGCAGGTGGCCGAGCTGGTCGCGAAGCTGGCCAACGGCCCCACGGCCGCGTACGCCGCCACCAAGCAGGCCATCGCCGCCAACACGCTGCGCCACCTCGACGAGACGTTGGACCGCGAGCTGCGCCTGCAGCGGGAGCTCGCCGACACGGCGGACTCGAAGGAAGGCATCCAGGCGTTCCTGGACAAGCGCGCCGCCGGGTTCGTGGGCCGATGAGCGAGAGCCGGATCGAGGCCCTCGAGGCGCTCCTGGAGGAGCGCTGGAGCTGCCGCGGATACACCGACGAACCGGTCGAGGCGGCCACCATCGAGCGGCTGCTGACCGCCGCGCAGCGCACCCCGTCGTGGTGCAACACGCAGCCGTGGCACGTGGTGGTGACCGCCGGAGGCGAGACCGAGCGGCTCAAGCAGGCCATGGCCGACGACGAGCGCTTCGGCCCCGACCTGACCTTCCCGGAGTCCTACGAGGGCGTGTACGCCGAGCGTCGGCGCGAGTCGGGCTGGCAGCTGTACGAGGCGGTCGGCGTGGTGAAGGGCGACCGGGCCGGGTCCGCCGCCCAGACGATGCGCAACTTCGAGTTCTTCGGCGCCCCGCACGTCGCGATCGTCACCACGACCCGCTCGCTCGGCGTGTACGGCGCGATCGACTGCGGTCTGTACGTGCAGTCCTTCCTGCTCGCGGCCCAGGCCCTCGGTCTCGGCGCCTGCGCGCAGGCGGCCCTGGCCATGCGCTCGGAGCTGCTGCGGGAGTGGTTCGACCTCGACGACGACCGTCAGGTGGTGTGCGGCATCTCCTTCGGCCACCCCGACCTCGACCACCCCACCGCCTCCTACCGCACCTCCCGCGCGTCGCTGGACGAGGCGGCCGAGCTGCGGCTCTGACTCCGCCCTGCGGCTGCGCCTCGGCGGGTGGGTCTGGTCCTGCGGCGCCACTGCTCGGGTGGGTCTCGTCGTGCGGCTGCGCTGCTCGGGCGGGTCTCGTCGTGCGGCTGCGACTGCTCGGCTGGGTCGTGTCCTGCGGCTGCGCTGCCTCGGCTCCTCGTCGACCTGCGCTCCGAAAGGGGCCTCGACCGGCGGTGGGGTGCGTGCTCGGCCTGGGTTCTCGGGGCGCGGGGACGTCGATGGTGCGTTCGGGGCGTCCTGACCGTCTCGTTGCCTCGTCGTGTGTCGGTTGGGGCCGTCAGAGGTAGGTGGCGCGCGTTATCCGCCGGGCGCGGGCCGTGAGAGGTAGGTGGCACGCGTTATCCGCCGGGCGGAGGTGGGTGGCGCGCGGATACAGACCTCCATACCGCGGGCCCTCTACCTCTGACGCTCCGATTCCGCGCGCTACCTACCTCTCACCCGTCTTGGGCAGTGGGAGGTAGGAGACGCACCGCATGCGGGCGGTTTGAGGTGCGAGACCTACCTCTGACGGCCCGATGAGGTGCGAGACCTATCTCTGACGGCCTGGTTCGGTGCGAGACCTACCTCCGACGGCCCAGGACCGGCCCGCGGCACCGGGGCTCGGCCGAGCGGGAGCCCGTCCGCCGGTCAAGGCCCCTTTCGGAGACCGAGCCGAGACCCGGGCGGAGCAGCGCGGCCGCAAGTCCAGACCCAGCCGAGGAGGCGCAGCCGCAGGACGAGACCCAGCCGAGCCAGCGCACCCCAGGTCGAGCCCCACCCAGCGAGCCCAGCCGCAGGTCGACCCCAGGCTCACCCCCGCAGCGCCCCCACGCCCAGCACCGCGGCGAGGCCGAGGGCGGAGCGGGGGTGGTAGGCCGCCGTCCAGAGTCCGCCGTGGGCGGCGCCGCGAGCCTCGTCCTGCCACGGCTCGGCCTCGGCGGGCAGGCCGGCGCGGAGGTCGTGGACCAGGAGCGCGGCCATCAGGGTGTTCGACGTGGCGGGGTCGAAGATCTCGACGCCGAAGCGGTGCGCGCCGGCGTAGGCCGCCGCCAGGGCCTTGTTCTTCACGACCGACCGCGTGCGGGTGGCCGGTGCCACGTTGAGCGACACCGTGGTGCCGGCGGCGCGAGCGGTCGTGGCACGCCAGCGCTGCAGCCGCTTGGCGAACGCGTAGTTGGGACCCTGCTGCGGGACGAGGGCGTCGCAGATGCCCGGGTCGGCGCCGGGCGGGTAGTTCCGCTGCAGGAGCCGTCCGCCGCTCGCCACGCGTGTGGCGTGGCGAGCCATCCGACCGAACCGGCCGGCGCGGTACGCCGCCTCCGACCTCGCCACGTCGTCGGCACCGACGGCGAACACGTCGGTGGGTGTGGCCAGGAAGGCCAGCGCGGTGTCGGGGCGCTCTCGCACCAGGTGGTCCGCGAGCGCGTCCGCGGCCATCGAGACCCGGACGTGCTGCCCGCCGTCGGCGTAGCAGTAGTTGCCCAGCACGACGCGGGACTCGAAGGAGCCCAGCCAGTGGGCGAGGGCCGGCAGCTCGCGCACCAGGTCCGCGCCGACGTCGCTCCCACCGTCGGGTCGACCGTGGGTCACGATCCGACTGGGCACGTGCACGCGGCCCGCCCCGCCCGTCGCGACCTCGGCGATGCGGCCCTGCACGTCGGCGCGGGGCAGGTCGACGGCGGCCACCTCGGCACCCCACCGCTGCAGCGCGCGGTACGGACCCATCTCGGCCCCCGCCCCGAGCACGACGACGAGGTCGCCCTCGAGCCGCAGCCAGTCGGGGTTCGCCTGCACGGTGCGCACCGCGTCCGCGCACGACGGCGTGACCACACCACGGTCCAGCCAGTCGTCCAGCTGGCGAAGGAGGGCGTCGCCCCCCAGCCTCTCGCCGCGGTAGGGCACGGTCAGCTCGGTCTCCGGCTCCGCCTCGCCCTGGACGGTGGTCGTGCTGAGCACCTGGTCCAGCGGCGTCACCGCCAGGGCCTCGTCGAGGGCGACGTCGTCGAACCGCATGGCCGCATGCGCGCTGCGCAGCCCCTCGGCCGCGATCGATCGCGCAGCCGCCGCATCCCCGACGCCGGCCTCCACGGCCCGGCGGAAGTGCTGGAGGTACTGCCGCCGCCAGGCCGTCTCGTGCTCGACGGCGCGCGCACCGACCGGATCGGCGGGCCGCAGCGCATCGGCCAGGACCTCCCTCGCCGTGGCGGACGTGCTCTCGGACCGGAACTGCACTCCCTCGCGCGTGGTCATGACGACAGCCTAGGAACCCTGGGAGCGCAGGGGAAACCGGCGGCCGAAGGTAACTGCGAGTGACACGCGATCTTGTTCACGACACGCCGACGTGAACACTTTCTTGTATCTGGACCCATCCAGGCCCGTCACGGTCCCGAATCACGTGCATGAGCCACTCGATCGCCACCCAGACCACGCGGGCCACCGCTCCGTGGTGGACCGGTGCCGTGTCGGGCCTGCTCGCTGCGGTCGCAGGCGTCGCAGCCGGATCGGGCGTCGCCACTCTGCTGGGCGTCCCGACGCCGATCGAGTCGGTCGGCAACCGGGTGATCGACCTGGTGCCCCGTCCGCTCAAGGAATTCGCCATCGAGCAGTTCGGGACGAACGACAAGCCCGTGCTCATCGGCGGCGTCGCCGTGACCCTCCTGGTCGCCGCGGCCGTCGCCGGCTGGTTGGGCCTGCGTCGGCCGCGGCTCGCCCTCGGCATCACGGCGCTGCTGGGGATCGTCGCTCTCCTGACCGCGGTCCTCGACCGCACCTCGACGGCCAACGTCGTCGTCACCGCCATCCCCTCCGCCGTCACCCTCGTCGTGAGCGTGTTCCTCCTGATGCGCTTCCTCAGCGCACTCGAGCTCGCGCCGAAGGTCGGTGACGAGACGCCCGCCGGCTTCGACCGCCGCGCCTTCCTGCAGGTCGTCCTGGCCGCCAGCGCCGTCATGGCGATCGGCGGCGGCGTCACCCGCTTCCTCGGCTCCAGTGCCGGTCGTGAGTCCCGTGCCTCGGTCAAGCTCCCGAAGGCTGCCGTACCGGCCAGCGCGGTGCCGGCCGGCGCCCAGGTGGAGCTGAAGGGGATCAGCCCCTACGTGACGCCGAACAAGGACTTCTACCGCATCGACACCGCCCTGCGCGTGCCGCAGGTCGACGCGAGCACGTTCAACCTCCGCATCCACGGCATGGTCGACCAGGAGCTCAACCTCTCCTTCGAGGACCTGCTCAAGGAGCGCCTCGTGGAGCGCCGCATCACCCTGACCTGCGTCTCCAACGAGGTCGGCGGCCCCTACGTGGGCAACGCGGCCTGGCTGGGCATCCCCGTGGCCGAGCTCCTGGCCCGCGCCGGGGTCAAGGACGGCGCCGACGCCGTCAAGACCACCAGCGCCGACGACATGACCATCGGCACCCCGCTCGAGGCGCTCACCGACACCGACCGTGGTGCGCTGATCGCGGTCGGCATGAACGGCGAGCCGCTGCCGCTCGAGCACGGCTTCCCCGTCCGCATGGTCGTCCCCGGCCTCTACGGCTACGTCTCCGCCACGAAGTGGCTCGTCGACATCGAGGTCACGAAGTTCTCGGACTTCAAGGCCTACTGGTCGACGCGCGGCTACTCCGAGGAGGCGCCGATCAAGCTGTCGTCCCGCATCGACGTCCCCAAGGCCTTCCAGGCGCTGCCCCGCGACAACGTCCGCATCGGCGGCGTGGCCTGGGCGCAGACCGTGGGCATCGAGCGCGTCGAGGTCAAGATCGACGACGGCGACTGGCAGGACGTCGAGCTCGCGGACCGCGACGGCGTCGACACGTGGCGACAGTGGTCCTGGACGTGGGAGGACGCCACCGAGGGGACCCACCAGGTGACCGTGCGTGCGACCGACGCCGACGGCACCACACAGACTTCCGACCGGGTGCCCATCGCACCGGACGGATCGACCGGCTGGCACAACGTCAGGTTCCGCGTCGAGTAGCAGGAAACACCCAACCAAGGAGAAGAAACATGCGCACGACGACCAAGAGCAAGACCCTCGCGATCACCGCCGTGGCCTCGCTGTCCCTGTTCACTGCGGCCTGCGGCTCGAGCGATGACGACGCCGCTTCCTCGTCCGACAACGAGACCTCGGCGCCCGCGTCCGAGGACGCGTCCGACGCCGGTTCCGACCTCGTCGGCCCGGGCTGCGCCGACTACGCCGCGCAGGTGCCGGACGGCGCCGGCTCGGTCGAGGGCATGGCCCAGGACCCGGTGGCCACCGCCGCCAGCAACAACCCGCTGCTGAAGACGCTCGTCGCGGCCGTCTCCGGTGAGCTCAACCCCGACGTGAACCTGGTCGACACCCTCAACGGTGGCGAGTTCACCGTGTTCGCGCCGGTCGACGACGCCTTCGGCAAGCTGCCCGAGGAGACCGTCAAGACGCTCGGCACCCCCGAGGGCGCCAAGACGCTCGAGTCGGTCCTGACCTACCACGTCATCCCCAACCAGATCGCTCCCGCCGACATCGACGGCACCTTCAAGACCGTCAACGGCGCCGAGCTGACCATCACCGGCGAGGGCGACAACATCCGCGTCGGCGACCAGGCCGGTGTGATCTGTGGTGGCGTCAAGACCGCCAACGCCACGGTGTACCTCATCGACACGGTGCTCATGCCCCCGGCCTGATCATCGAGTCCCGATCACCCGAGGTGATCGAGGCGCGGTCGTGAGCCCGACGTGAGCGACCACGCCGACGACTGATCGACGCGAGGCCCGGACCCTCCTCCAGGGGGTCCGGGCCTCGTGCTGTCCCCTGGCCGTCGGGCACCTCACGAGTCCAGGTCTGTATTCCTGTCAGTAACACGTGGCACGATGTCGCCATGACCACAGCGATCCGTACCGAGGGCCTCGTCAAGCTCTTCGGCGAGAACCGAGCGGTCGACGGTGTCGACCTGCAGATCCCGGCCGGAGGCGTCTACGGCGTGCTCGGGCCCAACGGAGCCGGCAAGACCACCACCATCCGCATGCTCGCCACGCTCATCAAGCCCGACGGCGGTCGGGCCGAGGTGCTCGGCCACGACGTCGTCGCCGAGTCGGCCGCGGTGCGATCGAAGGTGGCCATGACCGGTCAGTTCGCCTCGCTCGACGAGGACCTCACGGGTCTGGAGAACCTGGTCATGCTGGCCCGGTTGTACGGGTACCGCGGTGCTGCGGCCCGCGACCGCGCCCACCAGCTGCTCGACGCCTTCGACCTCACCGACGCCGCGGGGCGCCAGGTCAAGGCCTACTCCGGCGGCATGCGTCGACGCATCGACATCGCCGGCAGCATCGTGGTGCGACCCGAGCTGATGTTCCTCGACGAGCCCACCACCGGTCTCGACCCGCGCAGCCGCAACCAGGTGTGGGACATCGTGCGGGCCCTCGTGTCCGCCGGCACCACGGTGCTCCTCACCACCCAGTACCTCGACGAGGCCGACCAGCTGGCCGACAGGATCGCCGTGATCGACCGCGGCACGGTGATCGCCGAGGGCACGACCGGTGAGCTCAAGGCGTCCGTGGGAGCGGGGGCGCTCAAGGTGCGGGTGGCCGACCAGGCCGACCGCGAGCGTGCCGCGTCGGTCCTGGCCGCGACCCTCGACGCCGAGGCCGTGCTCGAGAAGGACCCCTACGCCCTGTCGTTCTCGGTGCCGTCGCCGCAGGGCGTCCCCGATGCCCTCGTGCGCGTCGCCAAGCAGGGCATCGCGGTCTCGGAGTTCTCGCTCGGCCAGCCCAGCCTCGACGAGGTGTTCCTCGCCCTCACCGGCGAGCACGTCACCGACGTCGAGCCCGACACGACGGAGGTCCCGGCATGAGCACCACCATGGACGCCAAGGTCCGCGAGGCGGTCGGCAGCAGCGAGCGCCCCGAGCCGGTGGGCCCGCTGGGCTCGTCGCTGATCTTCACGCACCGGGCCCTGCTCAAGATCAAGCACGTGCCCGAGCAGCTGTTCGACGTGACGATGTTCCCGATCCTGTTCACGCTGATGTTCACCTACATCTTCGGCGGCGCGATCGCCGGGTCCACCGGTGAGTACCTGGAGTACCTGGCGCCGGGCATCCTCGTGCAGACCGTCGTCATGATCACCATGTACACGGCCATGACCATCAACAACGACATCAAGAAGGGCGTCTTCGACCGCATCCGGTCCCTCCCGGTCTGGCGTCCGTCGCTCATGGTCGGGGCCCTGCTCGGCGACACCCTGCGCTACACGATGGCCTCGGTCGTGATCCTGGTGGTCACGATGCTCATCGGGTACCGGCCGCCCGGCGGTCTCGTGGGCGTGGTGGCGGCCGTCCTGCTCCTGCTGGTGTTCTGCTTCAGCGTCAGCTGGATCTGGACGCTGCTCGGCATGAAGCTGCGCAGCCCGGAGTCGGTGATGGGGGTCTCGATGATGGTCCTGTTCCCGCTGACGTTCCTGTCGAACGTGTTCGTGCCCATCGAGACGATGCCCGACTGGCTGCAGCCGGCGGTCGAGAACAACCCGGTCTCGATCCTCGTCGACGCGGTCCGCAGCCTCATGGTCGGCGATCCGCACGGCGGGTCCATCGTCACGGTCCTCGTGATCTCGGGCGTGTTCGTGGCCGTGTTCGGGCCGCTCACCATGCGGGCGTACTCCCGCCGGTCCTGAGGGGCGAACCCCCGTAGGCTGGGCGGGTGGAGCCGACCTCTGGGACCTTGCTCGCGGACGAGTTCGACCGCGCCGCGCCCCGCTACGACCTGCTCACCTCGCTCAACCCCGGCTACGTCGACGCGTTGCGCGACGCCGCGCGCCGACTGGTGCTGAGCCTGCCGGTCACGGGCACGGCGCCGACGCTGTGGGACCTCGGCTGTGGCTCGGGCCTCTCCACCCGGGCCCTGGTCGACGCCGCCGGACCGGGCGCCCGCATCGTGGGCCTCGACGCGTCGGCCGGGATGCTCGCCCAGGCGCAGGAGAAGGACTGGCCCGACCACGTCAGCTTCGTGCAGGCGCGGGCCCAGGACCTGCCCGGTGTGGCCGCGGTCCAGCTCGACGGCCCGGCCGACGGTGCGTTCGCGGCCTACCTGCTGCGCAACGTGCCGCAGGAGCAGCGTGACGACGTGGTCGCGGCCATCGCCGACCAGGTGCGCCCCGGCGGCTGGATCGCGCTGCAGGACTACCACGTGAAGGGCTCGCGGACGGCCGAGGCCGTCTGGAGCGCCGTCTGCTGGGGCGTCGTCACGCCGCTGTCCGTGGCGGTGCGCGGCAACCCCGCGATCTACCGGTACCTGTGGCGAAGCGTGCTGCGCAACGACTCCACCGCAGAGCTGCAGGCGCGGCTCGAGCGTGCCGGTCTCACCGACATCACCTGGACGACGGCCGGCGGCTGGCAGCGGGGCATCCTGCACACCGTCCTCGCCCGACGTCCGCTCTGACCCGCGCGTGATGGCCTCACGTCCTGTCCCGCCCGGTCGCGACCGGAACGCCGTGCTCCACCGCGCTGCCCCCGGCTCCTCGCGGCTGGGCGACGACCGACACGTCGTGGTGGTCGGGGGCGGCATCGCCGGCCTCGGCGCCGCAGTGGTGCTGGCCGAGCGCGGCGCCCGGGTGACCCTGCTCGAGGCGTGCGACCAGCTGGGTGGCCGGGTGCGCGCCTGGCCGCTGGCCGACGACGGCGACACCGGATCCGGCGGAACCGACGGCTCGCGCACGATGAGCCGCGGGTTCCACGCGTTCTTCCGCCAGTACTACACGCTGCGCTCGCTGCTGCGCCGCGTCGATCCCACGTTGTCGCACCTGGTGCCGGTGCCCGACTACCCGCTGCGCCGCGGCGACGGGCTCACCGACTCCTTCGCGGCCCTGCCGGCCACACCGCCGTTCAACCTGCTGACCTTCGTGCTGCGCAGCCCCACGTTCCCCGTCTCGGCCCTGCCGTCGGTCCACGTGCCGAGCGCCCTCGAGCTGGTCGACGCCTCCTACCCGGCCAGCCACGAGCGCTACGACGGCGAGTCCGCCCAGGACTTCCTCGACCGGCTGCGCTTCCCCGAGGGGGCGCGGCACCTCGCGCTGGAGGTCTTCGCCCGATCGTTCTTCGCCCACCCCACCGAGTTCGGGGCCGGTGAGCTGGTCGGCATGTTCCACACCTACTTCACCGGCAGCTCCGAGGGCCTGCTCTTCGACGTGCCCGACGACGACTACGACGCCGTGCTCTGGGCGCCGCTCGGCCGCTACCTCGAGGGACTGGGCGCGCGAGTGCGCACCGCCGCGCGGGCCGACCGGGTCGCACCCGACGGGAGCGGCTGGCTCGTGCACACAGGGGAGGAGGCCCTGCGGGCCGACGCCGTGGTGCTGGCGACCGACCCCCGCACCACGCGCACGCTCGTGGCCCCCCTGCCCGCCGACGACGACGAACGTCGCGACTGGCACCGCCGCGCTGCCGCCGGCCGCAACGCCCCGCCCTTCGCGGTGCTGCGGCTGTGGCTCGACGGCACGGTCGCGGCGGAGCGGGAGGCGTTCCTCGGCACGAGCGGGTACGACCTGCTCGACAACGTCACGGTGCTGGAGCGCTTCGAGCGCGGGGCCGCCGAGTGGTCCGCCCGGCACGGCGGCTCGGTGGTGGAGCTGCACGCCTACGCCACCGACCCCGTGCGTGACGCAGACCTGGCCGGCGACGGCCCCGGAGGTCTCGACGTCGCCCTGGTGCGGCAGCGGCTCCTGACCGCCCTGCACGACGTCTACCCCGAGACCCGCACGCTCGGGATCGTGCACGAGGAGCTGCTCGTGGAGGACGACTGCGGACTGGTGGGCACAGGACCGTGGCGCGACCGCCTGACCGTCGACACCCCCTACGCCGGGCTCGTGCTCGCCGGCGACGGGCTGCGGGTCGACTGGCCGATCGCGCTCATGGAGCGGGCCGCCACCACCGGCGTGCTCGCGGCCAACCAGCTGCTCGCGGGGTGGGGCGTGCGGGGCGAGGACGTGTGGACCGTCCCGCTCGACGGCCTGCTGCGCCGACGCCCACGGCTGCCCTCGCTCTCGCGATGAGCGACGCCACCCGGTCGCGACGTCGCGCCGTCCTGCCCGACGAGGCGGGGCACGAGACGGGCGACCTGCGCGTGGAGCGGGTCGACGCCGGCGGCCGCCCCGGCGTCAGCACCGTCTGGCGGATCCGGTCGCTCGAGGCCGCGCGTCAGGTGCTGCGCGCCCGGCACGCCACGACCCAGGCGGGCTTCACGGCCGAGGCGATCCCGCAGGGCTACCTCGAGCACCACCCGATCCTGGTCTCCGACGGCCCGAAGCACGACGAGCAGCGCCGCAAGGTGGCGCGCTTCCTCGCACCGACCGTCGTGGCGGAGCGGTACACCGACCTCATGCACTCCGTGGCCGACCGGCTGCTCGCCGAGGCCGTCGCCGACGGCGGGTGCACCCTCGACGAGCTGGCGCTGCTGTACACGGTCGAGGTCACGGCCGAGGTCGTCGGGCTCACCGAGTCGTCCGTGCCGCGCATGGCGCGACGGCTGGAGGCGATGTTCAGCCAGCCGCCGTTCGACATCACCCGCCGAGACCTCGGCAGGTCCCGCCGGCAGTGGATGCAGGCCGCCTACCGCGGGCTGCTCCCGGTGGGTCGGCTGTTCCTGGCCGACGTGCGCCCCGCCGTCCGGGCGAGGCGACGCGAGCCGCGCGAGGACATCATCAGCCACCTGCTGGCCGAGGAGTACTCGACGGCGAGCATCCTCGTCGAGTGCGTCACGTACGGCACGGCGGGCATGGTCACCACGCGCGAGTTCATCGTCATGGCCGCGCTGCACCTGCTCGACGACGACGCCCTGCGCGCCCGCTACCTGGTGGCGCCCGAGTCCGAGCGGCTGGCGATCCTGGGCGAGATCATCCGGCTCGAGCCCGTCGTCGGGCACCTGTACCGGCGGGCCCAGCAGGAGATCGCGGTGACCGACGGCGACGACGCGTGGACGATCGAGCCCGGTGACCTCGTCGACGTGTGCGTGCGCCCCGGCAACGCCGACCCCCGCGCGGTGGGCGACGCCCCGCTCGACCTGTGCTCCGGCCGCTCCCTGCCCGCAGGCGTGGGTGACCCGGTGCTGGCGTTCGGCGACGGCGAGCACAAGTGTCCCGGGCAGCCGCTGGCCCTGCTGGAGTCCGACGCCCTGCTGCTGCGGCTGCTGGCGCTCGAGCCGCGGCTGGAGGCCGAGCCCGAGCTGGGCTGGGACCACCTGATCGCCGGCTACTGGCTCCGGGGGGCGAGGCTGGCCCTCGGGGAGGGCGGCAGACCGCGGCCCGGACCGCGCACCAGCACGTCGGCCAGGATCGCGACCTTGGTGCGTGGCCTCACCCGGAGGCGGCCCGAGAAGACGTCGTAGTCGGCTTCCTCGACCAGGTCGAGGATGCGCGAGTACATGCGCAGCGCGGTGGCCACGCAGCGTGCCCCGGGCCTCGGCAGCATGGCCACGCCGGGAGCCGCCTCGCGGTACAGCGCGCGGTTGCGCTCCACCTGCTCGGCCATCATCGAGCGCCACGCGGGGGTGACCCGGCGCGTCCACGGGTCGGCGCCGTGTCGCCTCAGGTCCTCCTGGGGGAGGTAGACCCGCCCGCGGTCGAGGTCCTCGCCGACGTCGCGCAGGAAGTTCGTCAGCTGGAACGCGTGCCCGAGCGCGCGGGCCGGTTCCTTCGCCGCCGGGGTGAGGGGCTGCAGCACGGGCAGCATCATCTCGCCGATGACAGCGGCCGAGCCCTCCATGTAGCCGTCGCGCAGGTCCTCCCACGTCTCCCACGTGGTGCGGGTCAGGTCCAGCTCCATGGCGCGGAAGAATCGGTCGAAGCACTCGGGGTCGGTGCCACGGCGCTGCAGGCTGTCGACGACGGCGGCCATGACGGGCTCGTCGGACCGGCCGGCGGCCACGCAGTCCCAGAAGTGCTGCTCGAACATCCGCAGCCGCACCCCGGGGTCGACCTCGCCGTGGCCAGGGACGGCCGGGTCGACGCGCTCGGGCTCGTCGACGATGTCGTCGGCGAGCCGGCACAGCGCGTAGACGGTGTAGACGTCGATCCGCTGCTCGCGGGGGAGCAGCCGCGCACCCCAGTAGTAGGTGGTGCCGTGGCGCCTCGTCAGCTCGGCGCACCGCGCGTAGCCCTCGGCCAGCCGCGGGTCGGGGTGCAGGGGGCGTGCCATGGTGCAGCCCAGCCTACTGAGGTGCGGGAGGATGGGCCGCATGACAACCGGTCCCGCTGACGTCGCGGTCGTCGGGCTCGGTCCGGCCGGCCGCACGCTCGCGTCGCGCTGCGCGGCGCTCGGTCTGCGCGTGCTGGCCGTCGATTCGCGGCCCGACGCGGTCTGGACGCCCACGTACGGCGTGTGGGAGGACGAGCTGTCCGGGTTGCCGCCGACGGTCGTGCGGGCCCGGTCGGCGGCGCCACAGGTGCGGGCCACCGCCGTCCACCGGCTGCCGCGCACGTACGTGGTGCTCGACAACGCGGCGGTGCAGGCCGCGCTGCCGCTCGACGGGGTCGACGTGCGCCGCGACCGGCTCGACGACGCCGGGGTCGCGGCGCTGGCGGGGCAGGCCAGGGTCGTCGTCGACGCCCGCGGCGCGCGTCCCGACGGGCGGGTGGCCCACGACCCGGCGCCGGCGCAGACCGCGTTCGGCGTCGTCGTCCCCGCCGACGTCGCGGCTCCGGCGCTGCAGGGTGCGGAGTCGCTGCTGATGGACTGGCGCACCGACTGGGCGCCGGGCGGGGCGCCGCCCGCGGGTGCGATCCCCACGTTCCTGTACGCCTTCGACCTGGGCGACGGGACCGTGCTGCTGGAGGAGACCTGCCTGGCCGCCGCGCCCGGCATGGCCGTCGAGGAGCTGCAGGACCGGCTGCGGCGTCGGCTGGTGGCCCGCGGTGTGGACCCCTCCGTGGTCGACGCTCCGCTGGCCCGCGAGGTCGTGCGGATCCCGATGCGGGGCCGCGGTCGACCACCGGTGCCGGGCACGCTCGCGCTCGGCGTCGCCGGCCGCGGCGGGCACCTCGTCACCGGCTACTCGGTGGCGCACGCGCTGCTGCGAGGTCGCTCCCTCGCCGACGACCTGGCGGCCGGGCGCGTGCCGGACCAGGTCGATCCGGTGCGTCCGGTCGACGGGCTCCGCGAGGCAGGTCTGCGGGCCCTGCTGCGCCTCGACGTGGACGGCACCCTCGCCCTCTTCGACGGCTTCGGCCGCCTCCCGGCCCACCAGCAGCGTGCCTTCATGTCGCGCGACGCGCCACCGTCGGCCGTGGCCGGCGCCATGTGGACCATGTTCCGCCACATGCCGTGGTCGGGCCGGCGCGAGCTGGCCCGCGCCACCCTCGGCCGCTGACCGACCACCCCTCCTTCCGCCCGCCCGCCCTCACGTCCCTCCGTTTCGGACAGTTCCGGGGCAGTCCGACCGCTCGAAGTGCCCCGGACGTGTCCGAAACGGAAGGACGCGCTGGCGGGCAGGGTCAGCGCAGGAGCTGGTTGACCCGCTCCGCGGCGAGGCGGCCTGACGGGAGCACCATCGGCACGCCGACGCCGGGGACCGTGCCGGAGCCGGCGAACACCAGGCCGGGGACCCGCTTGTCGACGTTGGCGGCGCGGAACGGGCCGGTCTGGGCGAACGTGTGGGCCAGCGCGAACGGGGTCCCTGCGGCCATGCCCTGCTCGTGCCAGTCCAGGGGCGTCACCAACTCGTCGACGACGACGTCGGTCGGGTAGCCGGCACCCTCGAGGAACTCCATGAGGCGCTCCTTCATCGGTTCGCGCTCGGCCTTCCAGTCGATGTGGCCGACGTCGAGGTTGGGCGTCGGCTCCAGCACGTAGAGCGTGCTGTCGCCCTCGGGCGCGGCCTCGTCGTCGTCGAGGGAGTGGATGGTGACGAGACGCGACGGGTCTCGCATCAGGGTGCCGCGCTTCATGAGGTCCTCGAACGCCCCCGCCCACTCGTGGCCGAAGTGGATGTTGTGGTGGGCCTTGCCCTGCGGCAGACCCTTGACGCCCACGTGCCACACGACGCACGACGGCGAGTAGTCCCCACCGAGGCGTCCGCCGATGCCACGGACGGCGCGGGGGAGCTTGAGCTCGGGCAGCAGCCACTCGTAGGCCGTCGGCAGGTCGATGGTGCACACGACGGCGTCGGCCGCGATGGTCCCCTCGCCCGTGGCCACGCCACGCACGCGGCCCCCGGAGTCGCGCACGAGAGCGGTGACGGTGGTGCCGTAGCGGAAGTCCGCACCGGCGTCGGAGGCGGCGTCGGCCAGGGCCTGCGGCACGGCGCGCATGCCGCCCTTCGGGAAGTAGACGCCCTCGATCGAGTCCATGTACGTGATGACGGCGTAGAGCGAGAGTGCGTCGTCCGGCGCGAGGCCCGCGTACATGGCCTGGAACGAGAACAACCGGTGCAGACGCTCGTCGGCGAAGCGTCGCCGGATCATCGGCCCGAGCCGGGTGAACCCACCCATCGCCAGCAGACGTGCGGCGGCCATGGGCCGGGAGAGCAGGTCGGTCGGACGGTCGAAGTTGCGGTCGATGAAGTGCGGCATCTCGGTCAGGTACAGCTTGCGGAGCCACACCACGAACTCGTCGAACGCTGCGGCGTCGACGCTGCCGCACTCGCGGTGGATCTCGGCGCGCATCGCCTCGTGTCCGTGCCGGACCTCCAGCGTGGAGCCGTCGGCGAAGAAGGCCCGGTACGCCGGGTCGAGCAGGCTCAGCTCGAGCCGCTCGGCCAGGCTCGAGCCGGCTGCGCGCAGCGGCCGGTCGATGAGGTCGGGCATCGTCAGCACCGTCGGGCCGGTGTCGAACGTGAAGCCCTCGCGGGTCAGTCGACCGGCGCGACCACCGGGCACGTCCTCGCGCTCGAGCACCGTGACGCGGTGCCCGTCGCCCACCAGGTGGCAGGCGGCGGCGAGGCCCGCCAGCCCCGCTCCGACGACGACGACGTGGCTCATGCAGACCTCCAGGAGATGGTGCGGGCGATGTCGCGCAGACCGACGACACCCTCCGCGGTGAACGGGGAGCCGAGCAGGACCTGCTCGGCTCGGTCGGTCTCGGCCCGGATGCGGTCCTCGACCTCCTGCCGCACGCCCGCGTCGGCGAGGGCCTGCTGCAGCAGCGCGACGTCGCCGTCGCGGGCGTCGGTGGTGCCGACGCGTGCCATGGCGGCGGCGGCCTCACCCGTCAGCCGGTCGGCGCCGAGCACCCAGATGAGCGTGGTCTTGCCCTCGCGCAGGTCGTCGCCCGACGGCTTGCCCGTGACGGCGGGGTCGCCCCACACGCCGAGCACGTCGTCACGCCAGGCGAACGCGCGCCCGAGGTGCGAGCCGAACCGTTCGAGCGCGTCACGCTGCGCCGCGGTGGCGCCGGCCGCGAGCGCGCCGAGCTGGAGCGGGCGGCCGATCGTGTAGGCGCCGGACTTGAGCGCGGCCACGGCCTCGGCGTGGGCCAGGTCGGTGCGGCGCCCTGCGGCCCCCGTGAGGTCGGCCCGCTGGCCGACGATCAGCTCGAGGTTGAGCTCGTACCAGTAGTCGCGCAGCGCCAGGGGCAGCGTGTGGACGAGCCGGTCGGCCTCGCTGTGCGCGAGGTCGCCCAGCAGGATCGCGATGTTCTGGCCGAAGCGGTCGGGGTCGCCGTGGCCGTCGACCTCGCGGTGACGGCGCGCGGCGACCACGTGGGCGGCCGCCGCACCCCGGCGCTCGACGGACTGGTCCATGACGTCGTCGTGCACGAGGGCGAACAGGTGCAGCGTCTCGAGGGCGGCCGCGGCGCGCACCACGTCCTCGTGGGCGGGCGTGCCCATCTCGCCACCCGCCGCCACGAAGCCCCAGTGGCACATCCGCGGGCGCAGCCGCTTCCCGCCGCCGAGCACGAGGGAGCGCAGCCAGGCGGGAAGGTCGCCGGGACCTCCCGCGAGCGGGCCCGCGCCGCCCGGAGGGACCAGCGCGTCCCACACCGACTCCACCCACGTCAGCTCGGCGGAGAGCAGATCGGCGACGGCCGTGACCGTGCCGGCCTCCGTGCCCGTCGTCGAGCCGACCGCGGGTGCGCTGCCACGCAGGGGGAGGCGGGAGCGGCGGGCGTCGAGCTGCGGCACCTGCAGCACCGACCACGGGCTGTAGACGCCTGGGGTGGCGTTCGCGGCGGCCACGAGGTCGGACCAGGGCACCCAGAGGTGCTCGCCCACCTCCGCCGGGTCGGGTGCGAGGCTGCCGCGGACCCGGCCCACGAGGACGGGGCAGATCTCGTTCTCGACCACGCCGCTGGCGTCGACGGCGCGGTACCGGAAGTCCGGCAGCACGATCCGCAGGTCGTCCACCTCGACCCCCAGCTCCTCGCGCAGACGTCGGCGCACGGCGTCCTCCAGGGCCTCGCCCGGTCGGGGATGCCCGCAGCACGAGTTGGTCCAGACCCCCGGCCAGGTGAGCTTGCCCAGGGCACGACGGGTGAGCAGCACCCGGCCCTGGTCGTCGAACAGGTGCAGCGAGAAGGCCTGGTGCAGCGGGGTCTCGGTGCCGTGGACCGAGAGCCGGGGTGCCGTGCCGGTCGGCGTGCCGTCGTCGTCGAGCAGGACCACCAGGTCCTGCCCCGACTCGACGTGTGCAGTCTCCAGGGCGGTCACCGGCGTGTCGTCCAGACGTTCATGATCCCTCCATCTTCGACGCACCGGGCCCACTTCGCAGCGCAAGTCACCCGGGCGGCTCCCGGCCCGCCGACCCGCTAGCCTTCCGAGGTGGGCGCCCTCCATCTGATCCGGCACGGCCAGGCCTCCTTCGGCAGCGACGACTACGACCAGCTGTCCGAGCGCGGCACCCGACAGGGCTCCTGGCTCGGCATGGCGTGGGAGGCGTCGGGCTTCCGCCCCGACTGGTCGGTGGCGGGGTCCATGAAGCGGCACGCCCAGACCGCGGTGGCCGCGCTCGACGCGATCGACGGCGACCTGTACGACGTCGACGCCGGCTGGAACGAGTACGACCACCTGGCGCTCGCCGGCATGGACGTGACCCCGACGACGGACCTGCGCGCCTTCCAGCAGCAGCTCGACGCTGCCCTGGGTGCATGGGTGAGCGGGGCGCCGTCGTCGGTGGAGACGTTCGCCGAGTTCTCCGAGCGCGTGCTGCGTGCCCTCGACGCCGCCGTGGCCGAGGCCGGGACGGGACGACGGGTGGCGGTGTTCACGTCCGGAGGACCGATCGCGCTCGTCGCCTCGCACCTGCTGGCCGGCGACGCGTCATTGTTCATCACGCTCAACCGGGTGATCGTGAACGCGTCGGTCACGACCCTGATCGTGGGGCGTGGAGGCACCCGGCTGCTCACCTACAACGAGCACGGGCACGTGCCCGCGGACCAGGTGACCTTCCGGTAGCGATCCTGGGGGAGGTCACTCCCACTTCATCGCGAACCCGAAGGCCGCGACGATGAACCCCATGCCGATGACGATGTTCCAGTCGCCGAGGTCGGAGTAGACCGGGATCTGGATGTCGGTGCCGGAGATGACGTAGAAGACCACGATCCAGAGCAGGCCGACCAGGGCCGAGGCGATCATCAGCGGCGCGGCGTACCGGTTTCCGGTGGGCGCGCCCGGCTCGGGCTCCGGGCGGGTGCGGGCGGCCACGGACGACGCGGCGAAGGCGAGGACGGCGGCGACGGCGAAGTTCCAGCCGCCCAGGCGGAAGAGGCCGGGGATCGCTCCGACGTTGGGGAAGGAGCGGTCCGAGACCGTGAAGAAGGCGCCGACCGCCCACGCGATCGCCACCACGAGCAGCAGCAGGGCGAGCGGGTGCAGCCAGCCACCTCGGGGGGTGCGGACCTTGCTCGGGTTGCTGTTCTTGGCCACGGGGATCTCTTTCGGCTGCCTACGGGACATTCTGGGCTAGCGTAGTCGCCGACGTGGTCGTCGTCGGACTGGGGAGAGGGACACGCATGTCAGGGTCGCGTGCGCGGTCGCAGGTCCGGTCCCGCCGGGGCTGGTCGGTGGCGGTGCTGCTGGTGTGCTCGGTGGCCGGCCTGACCGCAGCCGCCGCCCACGCGACGTCGGACGGCGAGGACCTGCGCCCGGCCGGTGGCGACATCGCCTCGCTCGTCTCCGACCGCACGCTCCGGGTGGAGCAGCGCCAGCAGCAGGCCGACGACCTGCAGCGCGAGATCGACGACGTCCTCGACGCCGCCGACCGCAGCAGCGGCATCGACGCGGTGACCCGACAGCTGCGGTCGCTGCGCGACGTCGCAGGACTCAGCACGGCCCGCGGGCCGGGCATCAGGGTCACGCTCGACGACGCACCGCGCAGCGCCGCCACCTCGGGGGTCGACCCCAACTACCTCGTGGTCCACCAGCAGGACCTCCAGGCGTTCGTGAACGCGCTGTGGGCCGGTGGGGCCGAGGCGGTGAGCCTGCAGGGTCAGCGGCTGGTGTCCACCACGGCGATCGTGTGCGTCGGCAGCACGGTCATCATCGACGGCCGGCCCTACTCCCCGCCCTACGTCGTCGAGGCGATCGGCGACCGTCCGGGCATGACGTACTCGCTCGGCACGTCGCCCGAGGTCGTCAACTACGAGCGCTACGTGACCAAGTACCGACTGGGCATGAAGGTCGAGTCGAGCGACGACCTCGTGATCGGTCCCTACACCGGCACGACCGCGCTGCAGCACGCGCGCCCGCTGGCCTGACCCCGGGCTACTGGCCCAGCCCGTCGGCCACGCCGTCGGCCCCGGCATCGGCGTCGGCCTCGCCGTTCGCGTCGGCGTCACCGTTGCCCGGGCCCCCGTCGTCGCCGGGGTTGCTCGACACGGTGATCTCGATCGACGACCCCGGCGGCACGGTCTGCCCGGCCGGTGTGGACTGGCCGGTCACCTCGTCCTCGGGGGCGCTCGACGACGGGTCCTCGGTGACCGAGACCTCGAGGTCGAGGTCCTCGAGCGCCTTCTGTGCCTCGTCGCGCGACATGCCGATGACGTTGGGCACGGTGACCTCGCCCTCGGACACGATCACGGTGACGGTGGCCCCGACGTCGACGCTCTGGCCGGCCGGGGGGTTGGTGTTGATGACGGTGTCCTTGGACTCGTCGGAGGCCCGTTCCTCCTTCTTGACCTTCAGGCCCTCGCCCTCCAGGGCGTCCTTGGCCTCGTCGTAGTTCAGCCCGACGACGTTGGGCACCTGGACCTGCTCGGGTCCGGACGACACGATCAGCTCGATCTCCGAGCCGTCGGGGGCCATGGAGTCGCCCTCGGGGGTCTGGGAGACGACGTTGCCGCTCTCGACGTCGGCGTCGGGACGTTCCTCGGTCGTGACGGTGAACCCCTCGCCCTCGAGGGTGCGCTGGGCGGCCACGGCGTCCTGGCCGACCACGTCGGGCACGCGCACCTGGGCCGGGTCCTCGGTGTCGTTGCCGGCGAGCAGGAAGTACGCGAGGCCGGCGATGATCAGCGCGGCGAGGATGCCGAGCGCCCACCACAGGGCCTTGTTCTTCTTCTCCTCCTCCTCGTCGTCGGCCACGGCGGGCTGGGTGCCCGTGGCGGCTGCGGCGGCGACGGCAGGGGCCACGGCGGTGGCCGCCGGGATGGCCGAGGTGGCCTGCGTGGGAGCGTCGACGTGCTGGCCGGCGATGGCGCGCTCGAGGTCCTTGCGCATGTCGGCGGCCGACTGGTAGCGGTCGTCGGTGCGCTTGGCGAGGGCCTTGGCGACGATGTGGTCGACCGGCTGCGACACGTCGGGGTTCAGCTGCGACGGAGGACGGGCCTCCTCGCGGACGTGCTGGTACGCCACCGACACGGGGCTGTCGCCGACGAACGGCGGGCGCCCGGTGAGCAGCTCGTAGAGCAGGCAGCCGGTGGAGTAGATGTCGGAGCGGGCGTCGACGGTCTCGCCGCGCGCCTGCTCGGGGGAGAGGTACTGCGCGGTGCCGATGACGGCCGCGGTCTGCGTCATGGCGCTGGAGGAGTCGGCGATCGCGCGGGCGATGCCGAAGTCCATGACCTTGACCTGGCCCGACGGCGTCAGCATGACGTTGGCCGGCTTGATGTCACGGTGGATGATGCCGGACCGGTGCGAGTAGTCGAGCGCGCTGAGCACGTCGGCGGTGATCGACAGCGCCCGCTCGGGCAGGATCTTGCGGTCGTCGCGCAGGATCTCGCGCAGCGTCTGGCCCTCCACGTACTCCATGACGATGTACGGGATGTGGTTGCCGTGCTTGTCGGTGGAGTCGCCGGTGTCGTAGACGGCGACGACGGCCGGGTGGTTCAGGGCGGCCGCGGACTGGGCCTCGCGCCGGAAGCGGGCCTGGAAGGTGTCGTCGGAGGACAGGTCGGCCCGCAGCTGCTTGATCGCCACGGTGCGGCCGAGACGCAGGTCGCGGGCCACGCGGACGTCGGCCATGCCGCCGCGCCCCAGCAGTCCGCCGAGCTCGTAGCGCTCGCCGAGCAGGATGGGCTCGTCGGGGGTACCGGTCATGGTGTCACTCTCCCTGAGGGGTCGAAGTCACTCACCGAGCACCGCCTCGATGACGGAGCGTGCGATGGGGCCGGCGAGACGTCCGCCGGCGATCTCGTTGCGGGCGGTGTCCGAGGACTCCACGACCACGGCGACGGCGACCTTGGGGTCGTCGGCCGGGGCGAGGGCCACGAACCAGGCGTAGGGGGGACGGTCCGCGGTGGACTGCGCCGTCCCGGTCTTGGCGCCGACGTCGACGCCGGGGATCTGGGCCGAGGTGGCCGTCCCGGACTCGACCGTCGCGACCATCATGTCGCGCAGCTTGGCGGCGTTGTCGGAGGTCATGGCCTCGCTGAGCTCCTCGGGCTCGAGGGACTCGATGACCCGGAGGCTGGGCGAGCGCACGGTCTTGACCACCTGCGGCTTCATGACGACACCGTCGTTGGCGATGCCGGCGCCGACCATGGCCATCTGCAGCGGAGTGGCCGCGACCTCGAACTGGCCGATGCCGCTCTGGGCGAGCTGCGGGGCCTCGAGGTCGGTGCCCTCGACCGTGAAGCGGCTGGCGTTGTTGCGCAGGCCCTCGATCGGGTCGGTGCCGAAGCCGAACTTGCGTGCCTGCTCCTCGAGCTTGTCCTGGCCGATCTTGCCGGCGAGGTCGCCGAAGGAGACGTTGCAGGAGACCTGGAGGGCGCGCTCGAAGGTGATCTCGTCGCCGCCGCAGTTGCCACCGTTCTCGTTGGGCAGCGTGTAGTCGATGCCGGGGAACGACAGGCGCGCGCCGCCCTTGACGTCGTCGTCGGGCTCCAGGCCCAGCTCGTCGAGCGCAGCCGCGGCGGTGACCAGCTTGAACGTGGAGCCGGGGGGCAGGATCTGCTCGGTGGCCCGGTTGGTGAGCGGGTCGTCGTCGTCGCCCTGCAGCTTCTCCATGGCGTCGGCGACCTCGCCGAAGTCGTGGCTGGCCAGGGCGTTGGGGTCGTAGGACGGCTGACTGACCATGGCGAGCACCTCGCCCGTCTTCGGGTCGAGCGCGGCGACGGCGCCCTTGGTGTCCTTGCCGAGGGCCTCGAGCCCGCTGGCGGCCACCTTCTGCGCCTGGGGGTCGATGGTCAGCTCGACGCTGCCGCCCTGGGGCTTCTTGTTGGCGAACAGGTCGATCACGCGGCTGACGAACAGCCGGTTGTCGTTGCCCGAGAGCACGCGGTTCTGCGACCGCTCGAGGTTCTCGCTGCCGTACAGGTAGGAGAAGTAGCCGGTGAGCGGTGCGTACAGCTCGGCCTGCGGGTAGGTGCGCTGGTACTTGTACTGGTCGTCGCTCGGCTCGCTCTCGGCGATCGCCTCGTCGCCGACGAGGATGGCGCCGCGGTCGCGCGAGAAGTCGGCGTCGATGACGCGCTTGTTGCCCTGGCGGTCGTTGAGGTCCGTGGCCTGCACGAACTGGACCACGTTGACGTTGATGAGCAGCGCCGCGAACAGCACGAGGCACGCCACGGCGAGGTTGCGGATGGGCTTGTTCATGACAGCTTCACCACCTGGGTCTCCTCGTCGTGGTCGAACTGCGACACCTCGGGCGCGGGGCGCCGGGTCTGGTCGCTGATGCGCAGGAGCAGCGCGATGATGGCCCAGTTCATGACGACCGAGGATCCGCCCTGGGCCATGAACGGCGTCGTGAGGCCGGTGAGCGGGATGAGCCGCGTGACGCCGCCGATGACGACGAAGATCTGCAGGGCCATCGAGACGGCGAGGCCGGCCGCGAGGAGCTTGCCGAACGCGTCGCGGCAGGTGAGGGCGATGCGCATGCCGCGCTCGACCACGAGCCCGTAGATCACCAGGATCGCCATGAGGCCGGTGAGGCCGAGCTCCTCACCCATGGCCGCCGCGATGAAGTCCGAGAACGAGAACGGCGTGAGCTGGGGACTTCCCTGGCCCCAGCCCGTGCCGAGGATGCCGCCGTAGGCCATGCCGAACAGGCCGTTGATGATCTGGCCGTTGCGGTCGGGGTCGGCGAACGGGTCGAGCCAGGCGTCGAAGCGCACCCGGACGTGACCGAACGCCAGGTAGCCGAAGTAGGCGCCGACCACGAACAGCCCGCCGCCGACCACGAGCCAGCCGGGGCGCTCGGTGGCGATGTAGAGCATGACCACGAAGAGGCCGAAGAAGAGCAGCGAGGAGCCGAGGTCGCGCTGGAAGACGAGGATGCCGATGCTGATGAGCCAGCCGACGCCGATGGGCCCGAGGTCGCGGCCGCGGGGCAGGTCGATGCCGGCGAAGCGGCGTCCCGCGAGGGCGAGCGCGTCGCGCTTCACGACCAGGTAGCCGGCGAAGAAGATGGCCAGGCAGATCTTGGCGGCCTCGCCGGGCTGGAAGCTGAACGGCCCGAGGTTGATCCAGATGCGGGCGCCGCGGATGTTCTGCCCGATCACCGGCAGCAGGGGCAGGACGAGCAGCGCCAGGGCGAGGAAGCCGAAGGTGTACGTGTAGGCCTGCAGACGTCGGTGGTCGCGCACCACGAGCAGCACCACGGCGAACGCGACGATCCCGAGGGCCGACCAGATGAGCTGGGAGTTCGCGAGCGGCGCGTAGTTGCCACCGAGGCACAAGTCCTCGCAGCCGAGGTCGATGCGGTAGATCATCGCCAGGCCGAGACCGTTGAGGCAGATGACCAGCGGCAGGAGCACGGGGTCGGCGTAGGGCGCGACCTTGCGGACGAACAGGTGGGTCGCGATGGCGGCGACCACGAGGCAGCCGGCCAGCTTGACGGCGCCCGCCGGGATGCGTCCCTCCGAGCCGAGGCCGACCGCGCAGTAGGCAGCCACGCCGATGCAGATGGCGAGCAGCGTGAGCGTCAGCTCGGCCCCGCGGCGCTTGCGCGGGACGAGGGTGGGGGTGGTCATGACCTAGGCCCCCTGCTCGTCGTCGGCCGAGGCGCTCGCGCTGGGCGTGGGGGACGGCGACGGAGTGGGCTCGGGCACGACGGCGAGGTCGCGCAGGTTCTCGACGATCTGCTCGGCGTTGGCCCGGCTGTCGGCCTCGAGCCCGCCCTCGACCTGCTCGGCGCGGAACGCCGGCAGGGTGTCGAGCTCGATGTCGGTGACCTCGTCGACGCGCTGCAGCGTGACGAGCGGGATGTCGGCCTGCACACCGCGGTAGATCGTGACCTTGCCGTCGGACGCGGCCACGTAGTACTGGTCCTGCGTCCACTGGTAGGCGTAGAAGAGACCCGCGGCGATCGCCCCGACGACCACGGCGAGCGCCACGAGCCGACGCACCCAGCGCCACTTGCTGGGCGGGACCGGTGCGTAGCGCAGCTCCTCGGGGTCGGGCTCACGCTCACGCTCGCGCTTGGCCTCGCCGCGGGTGCGGGACTTGCCGGTGCCGCCGGAGGCCTGGCCGGTCCGGGGTCGCGGACCGCCGGACGCCGCGCCGACCAGCTGCGGCTGGCCGTCGGACGACGACAGGTTCTCGTCGGGCTCCCCGTCGTCCTCCACGAGCTCGCCGATGACGACCGTGACGTTGTCGTACCCACCGTTCTCGAGGGCCGTGCGGACCAGCTCGGAGGCGGCGGCGTCGATGGTCTCCGAGGACAGGAGGCGCTCGATCGTGGCGTCGTCGACCATGTCGGACAGGCCGTCGCTGCACAGCAGGAAGCGGTCGCCCAGCTGGCCCTCGAACCAGTCGAAGTCGGCCTCGTTGTCGTCGCGGCCGAGCATGACGCGCAGCAGGAGCGAGCGGTGCGGGTGCACACGCGCCTCCTCGGGCGTCAGCTTGCCCTCCTCCACGAGGCTCTGCACGAAGGTGTGGTCGGTGCTGATCTGGGTGAGCTCGCCGTCGCGCAGCAGGTAGGCGCGGGAGTCGCCGATGTGGGCGGTGGCGAAGCGCTCGCCGTCCCACAGCATGGCCTCGAGCGTGGTGCCCATGCCCTCGACCGAGGGGTCGTCCTGCACCAGCTCGCCAAGTCGGTGGTTGGCGTGGGCGACGGCCTTCTCGAGGGCCTCGAGCGGGTCGATGTCGGGCAGCTCGCGGTCGAGCTGGCGGATGACGTTCATGGCTTCGGCGGAGGCGAGGTCGCCGGCCGCTGCGCCACCCATGCCGTCGGCGACGGCGATGAGCCGGCCGCTCGCGTAGCCGGAGTCCTGGTTCATCGAGCGGCGCAGGCCGACGTCGGTCAGCGCGACGTAGCGCAAGGTCAGGGAGGTCATCGCCCTACTTCCGCAGCTCGACGATCGTCTTGCCCAGGCGGACCTGCAGTCCGAGGCCGACGGGCGTGGGTGAGGTGATGCGCTGGCTGCCCAGGTAGGTGCCGTTGGTGGAGCCGAGGTCCTCGACGAACCACTGCTCGCCGTTGGTGGCGAAGCGTGCGTGGCGCGTGGACACGTAGTCGTCGTCGAGGCGGATGGCGGCGTCGGTGCCGCGGCCGAGCAGCACCGGGCCCTCGCCGAGGGGGACGCTCTGGCCGGAGTTGGGACCCGACACGACCTGCAGCTTGGTGGGCGCGCCGCGCGGGGTGCGCTGCTTCTTGCCGCCCTTGGTCGGCTTGGGCGCCGCCGCGGCCTTGGGCTGGCGCTTGGCCTTGGCCGCGGGGGCCTTCGCGCCGAAGATGTCGGAGCGGATGACGGAGACGGCCGACAGGACGAACAGCCACAGGACGGCGAGGAAGCCGATCTTGATGAGGGTGAGGGTCAGGTCCGACATCAGGCCTCGCTCGTCGTGATGCGGATGGTGAGGGTGGTGTTGCCGAGGCGGATCTCGGACCCGTCGCGGACCGACGCGGTCTGCACGCGCTGCCCGTTGAGGATGACACCGTTGGTGGACTGCAGGTCGGTGACCGTGACGCTCGTGTTGCCGCCGGACTCGTGGACCTTGATGTCGGCGTGCCGGCGCGAGATGCCCGGGTCGTCGATGCGCAGGTCGGCCTCGCTGCCGCGCCCGACGACCACGCCGGGCGGGGTGAGGGGGTGCTTGAGGCCGTTGACCTCGAGCACCACCTGCGAGCTGCGGACGGCGGTCTCGGTCATCCGCTGGCCCTCGACGGGGCGGACCGACGCGTTGGTGCGGCTGCGGACGCGGAACCGGCCGGTGCCGAGCTCGGTCGCCATCACCAGTTGGATGCTGAGCGGGCCTGCCAACGTGTACCGCTGCTCGGTCACGTGCTCCTGGACGAGCGTGGCCAGCTCCGTGGTGAGCGTGTCGCCGAAGGGAGAGAGCCGCTCGTGGTCGACGGCGGACAGCTCGACCGTGAAGTCGTTGGGGACCAGCATCCGCTGGCGCGACAGCACGTGGGCGGAGTTGTCGACCTCGCGCTGGATGGCGGCGGCGATCTCGACGGGCTGCACGGCGCTGCGGAACGCGCGGGCGAACGCACCGGTGACGGCGCCTTCGAGTCGCTGCTCGAAGCGGCTCAGCACTCCTGCCATCAGGTGTCGCTCCTGCCGGTCGGGTCGCGGGTGTCGTCGGTGGTCCCGACGATCGTATCGGCAGGGCCGCAGCACGCGAACTCGCACGCGAACGCGTTCCACCCCGTCATCGGTGGATTCGCAGCATCAGGCCCTCGGGACGGCCCCCATCGGTGGATGTTCGACCCCGGCGGCGCCTCTGCAGTCGAGGATCCACCGATGACGGCGACGGTGGGCGGGTGCTCCGCGCCCCGCGGGCGATCGGCCCGCACGCCTCCTGTTAGACTCGGCGATCGGTTCCTCCGGGAACCATGCGCGAGTGGCGGAACGGCAGACGCGCTGGCTTCAGGTGCCAGTGTCCGCAAGGGCGTGGGGGTTCAAATCCCCCCTCGCGCACACCGAACGACCGAGCCCCGGCAGCACTGCTGCCGGGGCTCGATCGTTGAACGGGCCCGGTCGTTCGGTGTGCATCGGCGGTGTCGGGGATTTGAGGAGGAGGTCGCTCAGCGACCGACGGAGTCCCCCCTCGCGCACACCGAACGACCGAGCCCCGGCAGCACTGCTGCCGGGGCTCGGTCGTCGCTGGGGCCCGAGTAGACCGGACTCGTGCGCGGTGAGGGCTGAACTACCGTGGCGGGCATGGGAGTCTTCTCGCGGACCAGCGCCTTCTTCGGCGTCGATCGGGTGGCAGTTCTCGCGGGCTTCCGCCTGACGACGCGCGGGGTCAGGATGCCCACCTGCCTCACCTGCGGTGCGGTCGTCGCCTACGAGTCGCAGGCCGAGCACTCCGAGTGGCACCAGCGTTCCTGAGGTCGTCGGCGAGCTGACGTGGCGAGCGGGCCCGGGGGGCCGTCCACGGGCGCTCGGCACCGGACGTCACCGAGCCTTTCGGCGACGTGCTGGACGGCTGAGGCTCTCCGCGAGGGCGGTTGCCCGGGTGGGCGGTGATCGACTACTTCCGCCGGCGGCTGTTGTTGTAGCTCGGGACGGACAGCGACAGCAGGCCCGCGGCGAGGAGAAGCAGGGCGATGGTCGTGGTCCCGCTCACGAGGCTCACGATGCCGGCGACCACGAAGAGGAGTCCGGCCACGTACCAGAGGGTGGGGCTGTTCATGGCGTCACGCTAGGACCGGGTGCCGGGGGGCGCCACACGACGACGTCGCTCGTGCAGCGGGCGCACTCGTCAGTCGTCGAGTGCGTCGAGCTGCTCCAGCGCCTCGCGGGCCCGGGCGCGACGGGCGTCGGGGTCGTCCTCCCACCAGCGCGGGCCGCGCTCGCCGAGGCCGTGCTTCGCGAGCCCGACGCGACGACGCGCGGCGGCCACGGCCTCGTCGTCACCGTCCTTCTTCGCCACGCGGACTCCGGAACGGCCGCGGCCGAGGTGCGACGTGAGCGCCTCGACCACGTCGTCGGGCAGGCAGGGGTCGGTACGGCGCCACCGCCGGCCCTTGACCACGAAGAAGTGGTCGTCCTCCACCGGTCCGTCACCCACGGCCGCGTCGTCTCAGTGCGGGACCTTGACCGCCACGACCGGGGCGTCGGCCTCGAGCAGGATGCGCTGGGACGTGCTGCCGAGCACCAGCTTGCCCACGGGGGAGCGGCGACGCTGCCCGATGACCACGAGCGAGACGTCGTCGGCCTTCGCGTGGTCGAGGATCGAGTCGGCGGCCCCGCCGGCGCCGCGGAAGTGCACGACCTCACCGGTCACGCCGTCCTCGGCCAGGCGCGACTCGAGCGCGTCGATCTGCTGCTCCTCGGAGATCGCCTCGTCGGTGTCGGCGCCGGGCGTGGCCACCACGACCACCCGCGAGCCGTCCCTCTTGGCCTGGGCCAGGGCCCACGCCAGCGCGGCCTCGCCCTCGGGGGTCGGGACATATCCCGCCACGATCGTGCTCATGTCATCTCCTCGTCGTCGACGTCCCCCACCGTAGTCGCCGTGGCCACGGCGGTCGTGACGAAAGCCCACGGGCGTCCCATCGGCGGGACCGGGAGGTAGCCCTGGTCGAGCCGGTTCGTCGCGAACCCGGCGCGCTCGAGTATCTCGACGGGGTCGCGCGTCAGGTGGCAGCCCCCGAACGACCGCTGCTGCACGCCGTCGAGCCGACGCTGCCAGCGCACGACGCCCGCGTCGGGAGCGAGCCCGTGCTCGGCCAGGTGCAGGGCGCCGTCCGGGCGCAGCACACGACGAGCCTCGGCCAGGACGGCGGCCGGGTCCTCGACGGTGCAGAGCGTGAACGCGAACAGGACCGCGTCGACCGACCCGGTCCCGACGTCGACCCGGGATCCGTCGATCCCCACACGCCGGACCGCCGCCGAGCAGTCGCCGCGCCGCCCGGCGGACAGCTCCCACGCCACGTCGGAGGGCTCGACGGCCAGCAGCTCGTCCACCGCCGGGGGCAGGAAGCGACAGCTGGTGCCCGAACCGAAGCCGATCTCGAGCACACGGCCGCGCAACCCGCGGGCGACCCGCACGCGGACGTCGTCGAGCTGCGCGTCACCGCAGGCGCGGTCGACGATCCGTGGCACCACGTGCCGGTCCCACCAGCCCATGGGCCACCGTAGGCCGCCGCGGGAGTCAGGCGGGACGGGAGTCAGGCGGGGCGGGGGCGCGCGAGCAGGGCGTCGACGCTCCAGCGTCCGGGCCCGACGAGCGCCAGCAGGAAGGCCGCGGCCGCCAGCACGATCACGAACTCGGCGCCACCGTCGGCGACGAGGAACGCGTCGCGGTGGGCGAACCAGGCCGCGCCCAGCATGGCCACGCCGAGCAGCGGTGCCACGACCGTGGTCAGTGCGCCGGCGACGAGCAGGACGCCGCCCGCCACCTCGAGCGTGGCCAGGAGCACGGCGGTGACGTCGGCCAGCGGCACGCCCATCTGAGCGAACCCGTCCTGCGTGCCACCGATCCCGGCCGACCACTTCTGCCAGCCGTGCACGACGAAGACGACGCCGACGACCACCCGCCCGAGGAGCAGACCGGCGTCGCGGGCGACGGCGGGCCGGTGGTGGTCGAGCGTGCGAGCGAGGCCGGACGTGGCCCGGGTCGATGTGGACTGAGTGGACATGGGACCCCCGAGGTCGTGTGGACGGTACGAGCGGTGGGACGAACGGCCCGCCCCGACCGTTCCGGGGGCCGGTGTGAGCCGGGTCGCGTCGACGCAGGCCTCAGCCCCCTCGGAAGCGGTCACGACCACGGTCGCGGGGCCCTACGCTCTTCCCGTGGCCACGTACCTCTCCTTCCTGGCGTTCGCGGCGCTGCTCGCCGTCGCGCCGGGACCCGACACGTTCCTGACCCTGCGCGCCAGCGTCGTGGGCGGACGTCGGCGCGGGATGTACACGGCCGCCGGCATCACGGCCGCCGGTGCGGTCCAGGGACTCCTCGCCGCGATGGGACTGGGTGCGGTGCTCGCTGCCTCCGAGCCGGTGTTCCTCACGATCCGGTGGGCCGGGGTCGTCTACCTCACGTGGCTCGGGGTCACGGCCCTGCGCTCGGCCCTGCGCCGCGACGGGAGCGCCTGGGCCGTCGGCTCGGGCCGTGCCCAGGTGCGGCGTCGCACCGCCGTGCGCCAGGGCTTCGTCTGCAACATCACGAATCCCAAGGTGCTCGCCTTCAACCTCGCGGTGCTGCCGCAGTTCGTGGGCCGCGACCAGGGCGTGGCCGTGCTCGCTGCCTATGCGCTGACCCTCGTGGCGGTGGGCGCCGTGGTGCTGCTCGTGGTCGTGCACGGGGCGTCCGCCGCCGCGTCACGGATCGCCCGTCCGGGGTTCCGGCGCGGCATCGACGGCGGCACGGGCGTGGTCATGCTCGGCTTCGCGACCGCCCTGGCCGCCGAGTCCTGAGGCTCAGGCCCCCGACCAGCCGAAGGTCGTCGGACCGTCCTCGAGGGCGGCGGCCACGCGACCGCGCATGTCGGCGGTCATGTCCGGCAGGTCGTCGAGGGCGAACCAGCGCGCCTCGGTGTTCTCGCCGTCGGCGGGGTGCGGCTCGCCCGAGACCCACCGCAGGCCGAAGGTGATGTCCGTGTACTGGGTCCGGTCGCCGTTGGCGTAGACGACGACGTCGGTGACCCCCACGCGCGCGACGCGCACCGGCTCCGCCGCGACGCCGGCCTCCTCGAGGGTCTCCCGCACCGCGGCGTCGGCAGGCTCCTCGCCGGGGTCGATGATGCCGGTGACCGGTGTCCACGTGCCGTCGTCGGCCCGGCGGACGAGCAGGACGTCGTCGCCGCGCGTGGTCACCGCCGTGACGCCGGGGAGCCACAGCGGGTCGGTCCCGATCTTCTCGCGAAGGGCGAGGATGAAGTCCGGGGTGCTCATGGGACGAGGGTAGGCGGCACGACTCCCTCCGGGGCGCGGATGGAATGGTCCGCCGCCGTGGTCCGTTGACCATGACATGCGTGCCATGACCTATGCCCAGTACGGAGACGACGACGTCCTCGAGCTCACCGACCAGCCGACCCCCAAGGTCGGACCGGGTGAGCTGCTCGTGGAGGTGCGAGCGGCCTCCGTGAACCCCGTCGACTGGAAGCTCATGAGCGGTGGCCTCGACGCCCTCATGGACGTCCGGTTCCCCGTGGTCCCGGGCTGGGACGTCGCCGGTGTCGTGGCCCAGGTGGGCATCGACACGCCCGAGTTCTCCGTGGGCGACGAGGTCGTGGCCTACAACCGCAAGGACTACGTCCACGGCGGGACCTTCGCCGAGTACACGACGGTCCCGGTGCGTGCCGCCGCCCGCAAGCCGGTCGACGTGTCGTGGGAGGAGGCCGCGTCGCTCCCGCTCGCCGGCCTGACCGCCTTCCAGGCGCTCGAGCGGCTCGAGGTCGGCCCGGAGGACACGGTCCTCGTGCACGGTGCCGGCGGAGGCGTCGGCTCGTTCGCGGTGCAGCTGGCCGCGCGGGCCTTCCGCGCCCGGGTGATCGGATCGGCGTCCAGCAGCCAGCACGACCGCATCCGCGAGCTCGGTGGGGAGCCGGTCGAGTACGGCGACGGCCTGGTCGAGGCCGTGCGCGGGCTCGCCCCCGACGGCGTCTCCGTGGTGCTCGACCTCGTCGGCGGCGTCGTGGACCAGACCACGGCGCTGCTCGAGGAGGACGGCCGTCACGCCTCCATCGCCGACGACGCCGTGCTCGGTGCCGGCGGCGCCTGGTTGTGGGTGCGCCCCGACGCCGACGACCTGGGTCGGCTCGTCGGGCTGGTCGACGACGGCACGCTGCGCATCGAGGTGGAGGACACCTACCCCCTCGAGGAGCTTCCCGCGGCCTTCGCCCGCAGCCAGGAGGGTCACGTGCACGGCAAGCTCGCCGTGCGCGTCAGCACCGACTGACCCCTTCGGCTCCTTCCCGTGCGCCGGGTGGGCCCGCAGGCCCACGTCGGTTGAGCCGCTCGACCCTCGCATCGTCCTGTCCGGGCGCGACACAGTGGATGCGACGACGAGAGGAGACACCGTGGAGCGCATCGCCGCACCTGCCCACCGCAGGTCCGAGATCGAGCGACGCCGACGCCAGGTGCGCCGCGTCGTCGCCACGGCCGCGCTCGAGGCCGCCCTCACCCATCCGGCGACGGCGGGACACCGTCGCCGGCCGACCGTGCTCTCCGGACACGGTCGTTCCTGAGGCCGCGTCGTCGCCCTCCTCCAGGGGGCGGCGACGCGTCCGGTCCGCGACGCCCGTCCGCATCGGGGGGACGGGCGTCGTGATGCGGATCGAGGCGTCCGTGGCTACCGTCGGGACCATGCCGTCCAGTGCCCCGCAGAAGAAGCCCAGCACCTCCGCCAAGGTCCTCTACCGGCCCGTCGGGCTCGTGAGCTCCATCCTCGGCGGCCTGTTCGCCAGCATGATCTTCAAGCAGGTCTGGAAGCGGGTGAGCCCCTCGACGGACGCCAGCGGCGACGTCCCCGGTCCGCTGCAGAGCGAGTACCCGTTCAAGGAGATCATGCTCGCCGCCGTGCTCCAGGGGGCGATCTACGCCGCCGTCAAGGCCGTCATCGACCGCCAGGGCGCGCGCACCTTCGAGAAGGTCACCGGGGAGTGGCCCGGCTCCTGAGGCCCGACCGACCCGCACGACGAGGCGCCACCCGCTCCACGGAGCAGGTGGCGCCTCGGTGCTGTCCGGGTGGGCGTCGGGGGCGTCAGCCCGCGAAGACCTCGACGAGCTTCGCGTCGAACGCGGGCAGGTCGTCGGGGTTGCGCGAGGTGACGAGGTCCCAGCCGTTCGTCGGGCAGTGCACGACCTCCGCGTCCTCCCACGTGCCGCCCGCGTTGCGGACGTCGGTGGTCAGCGACGGGAACGACGTGAGCGTCTTGCCCGGCAGCACGCCGGCCTCGACGAGGATCCAGGGCGCGTGGCAGATCGCCGCGATCGGCTTGCCCGCGTCGACGAACGCCTTCACGAGCGCGACGGAGTCGGCGTCGGCACGCACCTTGTCGGCGTTCACGGTGCCACCGGGCAGCACGAGCGCGTCGTAGTCGGCCGCCGAGGCGTCGGCCACGGCCACGGTGGCCTCGAAGGTGGCGTCCTTGTCGACGTCTCCGACCATGGACTGCACCGTCGAGGCCTCGGGTGCCACGTGGACCGGAGTCCCGCCGGCGTCGAGGACGGCCTGCCACGGCTGCTCGAGCTCGGGCTTCTCCACCCCGATCTGGGCGGTGAGGAAGGCGACGGTCTTGCCGTTCAAGGACGTGTCGGACATGTCTGTCCTCCTGTTCGTTGGGGGCGACGTCTCAGGCGACGTCGGTGGTGCGGGGGCGACGCTCGAGGATCTCGCGGCGCTCGGCCTCGCTCAGTCCGCCCCAGACGCCGTACGGCTCCTGGACGGTGAGCGCGTGCTCGCGGCACTGCTCGATGACCGGGCAGCGGGCGCAGAGCGCCTTCGCCGCCTCCTCGCGTCGGGCCTTCGGTGTGCCGCGCTCGGCCTCGGGGGAGAAGAACCCCTCCGGGTCGACATCGCGACAGAGGCCGTCGTACTGCCACTCGTAGGTCTCCTGCAGTGGCATGGGGAGTCGTTTGATGCTGACCATGATCGTGCCCCTTCTCGGCGGACGTCGGAAGCTCCGACCTGTCTCACCTCGATGGGCCCGAAGCGGTGTGCTCCACCTCGAACGCAACTTCTTCACAACCTATCCAGGTGGCTCCCCGAATGGCAACCCTGCGCAAGAGGCCTACAGTGGCAGCAAGGCCCGACGCGGCCGGGAGGTGACGTGGTGAAGGACTCGCCGGGACGTCCCGACGAACCGCGCCCGACGGCCGGGGAGTGGGTCGACGTCGCTCACGCCGGAGGCGATCTCACGTGGGGCGTCGGCGCCGTGGCGTCGCGTCTGGGCGTTGCCGCCTCCACGCTCCGCACGTGGGAGCGCCGCTACGGCATCGGTCCCAGCCATCGCACCCACGGTGGTCACCGTCGCTACACCGAGCGCGACATCAGTCGGGTCGAGCTGGTGCGACGCATGGTGGCCCGAGGGGTCTCCGCCCAGGACGCCGCCCGCGTGGCGCGCCACCTCGACCGCGACGACCTGTCGTCGGCCCTGCGGGGCGAGTCGCCCAGCCAGACCGACCTGGCGACCGACGACCTGCTCGACTCGTTGCTGGCCGCCGCCACGGCGGCGGACGAGCAGCGGCTCCACGACCTGCTGCTCGCCATGCTGGCCGGCACGCCGGTGCTGGAGGTCTGGCGTGACGTGCTGTCGCCGACCCTCGGCCGACTGACCCACGAGGTCTCCCGCGGTGCGGTCACGCCCGAGTCCCAGACCCTCGCCCGGAAGGCCGTGCTCGAGCACCTGCACGACGTCCGCGGCACCCAGGACGCTCATCGCCGCAACGGCGTCAAGGCGCAGGTGCTGCTCGCGACGTTCGTCGACGAGGCGAAGGCCCTGCCGTTCGTCGCCTGGGGGGCGGCGCTCGCCCAGGCCGACATCGGCCTGCGGATCGTTGGCCCCGACGTCGACCTGCGCGAGGTGCTCGACCTCGCCACGCACCTGTCGCCGTCCGTCGTGGTCACGTGGGGCGCCCCCGCGGAGTCCGCGTCGCTCGTCCGTCGTCACCTCGACGCCGGCCAGTCCGGCTCGTTCATCCGGGCGTCCGGCGCGTGGCCCGACGAGATGAGCATCCGGTTCGGGCTGGAGGCCCCCGAGATCCCCACCGACGTCCACGGTGCGGTCCGGCAGGTCCTCGACCGCGTCCGCTGACGGTCGGCCCGGCACTACCGGCGGGTAACCTGAGGTCATGACCAGTGCCGCCGTCACCACCCGCATCGAGGGCCACCTCGCCTACGTGAGCCTCAACCGGCCCGAGAAGCTCAACGGGGTCGACTTCGAGGTGCTCGACGGGCTGCTCGAGGCCGCGGCCGAGCTGCGCCGCAACCGCGAGGTCCGCGCGGTCGTGCTCCAGGGCGAGGGCAGCTCCTTCTGTGCCGGACTCGACTTCGCGACGGTCAGCCCGCAGAGGAAGAAGGTCGCCGCGTTCTTCCTCACGCCTCCGTGGCGGGCGACGAACGGGTTCCAGCAGGCGCTCTGGGCGTGGCGGGAGCTCCCCGTGCCGGTCATCGCCGTGACGCGCGGCCACGTGTTCGGGGCGGGGATCCAGCTGGCCCTCGCAGCCGACTTCCGGTTCACGACGCCCGACGCGCAGTGGTCCGTGCTGGAGGCCAAGTGGGGCCTGGTGCCCGACATGAGTGGGACGGTCCCCCTCGTCGAGCTGGTGGGCGCCGACGTCGCCAAGCGGCTCGCCATGACGGGCGAGGTCGTGAGCGGGTCGGAGGCGGTCGAGATCGGCCTGGCGTCCGGCGTGGCCGACGACCCGCTGAAGCCGGCGCTCGAGCTGGTCGACGCGATCGTCGCCCGCTCGCCCGACTCGGTCGCCGCGACGAAGAAGCTGCTGAACGGTGTGCGGCTCGGTGGTCTGCGGTCGGCGTTCCGGCGTGAGCGGGTCTACCAGCTGCGGATGTTCCGCTCGCCCAACACGGCCATCGCTCGCCGTGCCGGGATGAAGCGTGAGACCCCCGAGTTCGGCCCCCGCACGTTCGACTGAACCCGACCGAGCACAGCAACCCAGCGGTTCGGGTCCTGCACCCGTCGGCGCCGGTCGGGCCGCTGGCTGCCGTTGTTAGGCTGACGCGCGTGACGGACGAGAAGCGCAAGAAGGTCGCCGACCAGTACGACCGCGGCTACGACTACACGACGTACTGGGACAACCGCGACTACGAGCACGCTGCCGAGGAGGCCGCGATCCGACGCCTGCTCGACGGCCGGCACTTCGGTCGCGCGGCCGACGTGGGCGGCGGCTTCGGCCGTCTCTGCCTGCTGCTGCGCGAGTACGCCGACCACGTGACGCTGGCCGAGCCGAGCCGCACCCAGCTGGAGGCCGCCGAGCGCGTCCTCGCCGGCACCGACATCGCCCAGGTGCAGATGCAGGCCGACGACCTGCAGTTCGACGACGCCTCGCTCGACCTGCTGACGATGGTCCGGGTCATGCACCACATCCCCGAGCCGTCGACGGAGTTCGGCGAGATCGCGCGCGTGCTCAAGCCCGGCGCGACCGCGCTGATCGAGGTCGCGAACTACGGCCACTTCCTGAACCGTCGCCGGTTCAAGAAGCAGGGCACGCCGCTGCCGAAGGAGCCGGTGAGCATCCGCACCGCCACGGCCGAGGAGCCCGACGCGATCGCCTTCGTCAACCACAACGTCGACACCGTGGTCGCCCAGCTGTCCGACGTCGGCCTCGGTCTCGAGCGCAAGCTGTCGGTCTCGAACCTGCGCAGCGAGAAGCTCAAGAAGGCTCTCCCCACGCGGCTGCTCGTGTCGGTCGAGAAGGCGCTGCAGGAGCGGCTCGCCGCCAACGACTTCGGCCCCAGCATCTTCCTGGAGCTGCGCCGCCGCTGAGCGGCACCACCCGACGCGCACGACGACGGGCCGGTCCTTCCTCGGAAGGGCCGGCCCGTCGTGCGTCTCGGTGAGGTGTCAGCGGCGCTTGACCCAGGCGGCGCGAGCCGCGACCGCGGTGTCGGGGTAGTCGGCGAAGACCCCGTCCACGTCGGCCTCGAAGTAGCGGCGCAGCTCGGTGGCCACGTCTCCGCGGGCGTTGGGGTCGGACCCGGTGCGCAGGTCCGTCGGCAGGAACCGGTTCTCGTCGCGGATCGTGTAGACGGCCACCTTGAGGCCGGCGCGGTGCGCGTCGTCCACGAGCGACGTCGGCTCGGTGTGGGCGCCGGAGGCGTCGCGGGGGATGACCTGGCTCTTCTCCGGGCCGATCCACCGGGCGTAGCGGGCCACGTCGCGCAGGCCCTCGGGCGTCAGGAGGTCCGCGTAGGTGGTGCTCCTGCCCTGCGCGACCAGGTCGTACGGAGCGCCGGACCCCGACGTGAGCTGCACCAGGGGGACCCTCGTCCAGCGAGCCAGCTCGCGGAGGTTCGACGTCTCGAACGACTGGATGACGACCGGGGCGTTGCGGCGGTCCCACCCGGCCTGGCGCAGCGACCGCACGAGGGGCTTGGAAAGGTCGAGGCCGATGGAGCGGAAGTACGTGGGGTGCTTGGTCTCCGGCGCCACCGAGATGGTGCGGCGTCCGCGGCTCTCGCGCCGGGCCAGCTCGATCACCTCGTCGAACGTGGGGACCTCGTAGCGGCCGTCGTAGACCGTGTTGCCGGGACGGACCTGGGGCAGGCGCTCGATGGCGCGCAGCGTCTTCAGCTCGGCCAGGGTGAAGTCCTCGGTGAACCAGCCGGTCACGTCCACGCCGTCGATGACCTTCGTGGTGCGCCGGTCCGCGAACTCCGGGTGGGAGGCGACGTCGGTGGTGCCGCTGATCTCGTTCTCGTGGCGGGCGACGAGCACGCCGTCCTTCGTGCTGACGAGGTCGGGCTCGATGACGTCGGCGCCCTGACGGATGGCCAGCTCGTAGGCGGCGAGGGTGTGCTCGGGCCGGTAGCCGGAGGCACCGCGGTGCGCGAACACCGTGATGCTGCGGGTGGGCTTCTTCGGTCCCTGCGTGGTGGTCGGCTTGTCGACGACCGGAGCGGAGGGTGCGGCGACGGCCACGCTCGGCGTGGCGATGATGCCGGCTGCGGCGATGCCGATGGCGAGGAGCTTCATGACTCCAGGGCAACCGCTGCGGGTGAACGCCGGGCGACGTGCGTCCGCCGGGCGCGTGACGGTCAGAGGGCGTCGAGGCGGCGCAGCACGTCGCGCACGTGCCCGAGGGCGTTCTTCTCGGCCAGGCCCGTCGTGTCGTCGAAGTACAGCCCGTCGCCGATCAGCTGGATGGTGCGGGCCAGCGACTCGTCGCCGAGGTGCTCGCGCAGGACGACGAACCAGCCCTCGCGCAGGTCGGCCAGCGCGTCGGAGGCGCGTGCGTCGTTCTCCTGGGCGATGCGTCCGGCTGCGATGAGGGCGCGGTCGAAGTCGCTGCCGGAGTCGACCGAGGTCTCGAGGTAGTAGTCGACCGGACCCTTCGGAGCACGGCTCATGGCGTCGGCGTCGCGGGCTCCCTGCTCGCGCAGGCGGGTCAGCATGCCGTCGACCAGCTCGTCCTTGCTGTGGAAGTGGTAGAGCAGGCCGCCCTTCGACACCTCGGCGAGCGCGGCGACGGCGTCGAGGGTGGCTGCGCGGCTGCCCTGCGTGACCAGGAGCGTCTCGAAGGCGTCGAGCACGCGGTCACGGGTGGAGCGTTCGGCCGACGGCATGGCGCGAGCCTACCTGCGGCGGTGCGACGAGGATCACCGCCGCGCAGCACCGGAGAGGGTGGTGACTGTACCGGCTGGACGGTATAGTGGTGCTCGGCCCGGACGACCGTCCGGGCCGTTCGCCGTCCGCCGGAAGGAGGCCCGCCATGACCACCATCGATCCCCGCTCGAGCTCGACTGCCCCGTCATCTGCACCACTGCCCGAGGTGCCCCCCGTCCGTGCGGGCCTGCGCGAGTGGTGTGCCCTCGCCGTCCTGATGATCCCGGTGCTGCTCGTCTCGGTCGACAACACCGTCCTCAGCTTCGCGCTGCCCTCCATCAGCACCGAGCTGCGCCCGACCGGCAACCAGCTGCTGTGGATCGTCGACGTCTACGCACTGATGCTCGCCGGTCTGCTCATCGCGATGGGCAGCATCGGCGACCGCGTGGGTCGGCGCCGTCTGCTGGTCATCGGCGCGGTGGGCTTCGGCGCGGCCTCGCTGGTCGCGGCGTACGCGAGCAGCGCCGAGACGCTGCTCGTCGCCCGTGCGCTGCTGGGCTTCTTCGGCGCCACGCTCATGCCCTCGACGCTGTCGCTGATCCGCAACGTCTTCCACCACGCCCAGGACCGGCGTCTGGCCATCGCAGCCTGGGCCGCCATGTTCTCCGGTGGCGCCGCCCTGGGCCCGGTGCTCGGCGGGTACCTGCTCGAGCACTTCTGGTGGGGCTCGGTCTTCCTCATCAACGTGCCGCTCATCGTGCTGCTCGTCCCGCTGGCCCTGTGGCTCGTGCCCGAGTCCAAGGACCCGAGCCCCGGCCCGCTCGACCCGACCTCGATCGTGCTGGCGGTCGTGGCGATGCTGCCCGTCGTCTACGGGATCAAGCACCTCGCCAAGGCCGGCATCGACGACGTGACGCTCGGCTCGTTCGCCCTGGGCATCGCTGCCGGCGCGCTGTTCGTGCGTCGCCAGCAGCGCAGCGCCTCGCCCATGCTCGACCTGTCGCTCTTCCGCAACCGGGTCTTCAGCGGTGCGCTCGCGGCCAACCTGCTCAGCCTGATGGGTCTGACCGGGTTCCTGTTCTTCGCCGCGCAGCTGCTGCAGCTGGTGCTGGGCATGTCGCCCATGGACTCGGCCATGGTGCTCCTCCCGGGTCTCGTCGTGACGATGGCCGCCGGCTTCCTGGCCGTGCGTCTCGTGCGCCGCTTCCCCGTGCGGGTCCTCGTGAGCCTCAGCTTCGTGGCGTCCTCGGCCGGCTACGCCGTGGCGGCCTTCACCGGCCACCCGACCGTCGCGACCGTGCTCGTCGCCTTCGTGGTGATGGGGGTGGGCATCGGCCTGGCCGAGACGCTCACCAACGACCTCGTGCTCGCGGCGGTGCCCCCGCACAAGGCGGGGTCGGCGTCCGCGATCTCCGAGACCGCCTACGAGATCGGCGCCGTGCTGGGCACCGCCGTGCTGGGCAGCATCCTCACGGCCACCTACCGCGCCGAGCTGACCGTGCCGGCCATGCTGCAGCACGGCGAGCGCGACCACGCCTTCGAGACGCTCGGCAGCACGCTCACCATGGCCGAGCGCTACCCCAACGAGATGGGGGCGGCGCTCGCCGAGTCGGCACGGGCTGCCTTCGACCTCGGGGTCCAGCGCACGTCGGGGCTCGCGATCGGCATCGCCCTGCTCGCTGCGCTGGTCTCGTGGCGCACGCTCAAGCACGCGCCGGCGGTCGAGGGCGTCCAGCACTGATCCGTGCCAGCATGACGGCATGATCCGGTGGCTCGCGGTCCTCGCGCTGGTGGTGGCGGCTGCGGTCGGGTGGGTGCTCGCACTCGGGACGTCCGCGCTGTGGTGGTGGGCTGCGGCCCCGCTCGCCGTGCTGGCGGCGACGGGGCTGCACGACCTGCTGCAGCGTCGGCACAGCATCCTGCGCAACTACCCGGTGCTCGGGCACGCCCGCTTCGCGATGGAGCGGCTGCGGCCCGAGATCCAGCAGTACTTCATCGAGTCCAACACCGGTGGCACGCCCTTCGACCGCGAGACCCGGGACCTCGTCTACGACCGGGCCAAGGGCAACCACGGCGAGGAGCCGTTCGGCACCGAGCGCGACGTGAACGCCGTGGGCTACGAGTTCGTGGCCCACTCGATGCGGGCCCGCACCAAGCCCGACGTCCGCCCGACCGTGCGGCTCGGTGGGCCGGAGTGCACGCAGCCCTACGACATCGCCCTGCTGAACGTGTCGGCCATGAGCTTCGGGTCGCTGTCGGGCAACGCGATCGAGGCGCTCAACGGCGGTGCGGCGCTGGGAGGCTTCGCCCACGACACCGGCGAGGGTTCCATCTCCCGGTACCACCGCAGGCGCGGCGGCGACCTCATCTGGGAGATCGGGTCGGGCTACTTCGGGTGCCGGACCGAGGACGGTGGCTTCGATGCCGCGAGGTTCGCCGAACGGGCGGTCGACCCACAGGTGAAGGCGATCTCGATCAAGGTGTCGCAGGGCGCCAAGCCGGGCCTGGGCGGTCTGCTGCCCGGCGCGAAGGTGAACGACGAGATCGCCGAGGCGCGAGGCGTCGCGATCGGCACCACGGTGGTCTCCCCGCCCACGCACCGTGCGTTCGACACGCCCCTCGGGCTGGTCGACTACGTCTCTGAGCTGCGTCGGCTCAGCGGCGGCAAGCCGGTGGGGTTCAAGCTGTGCATCGGCTCGCGGCGGGAGTTCCTGGCGGTCTGCAAGGCCATGGTCGAGCGCGACAGCACTCCGGACTTCATCATCGTCGACGGCTCCGAGGGCGGGACGGGGGCCGGGCCGGTCGAGTTCGAGGACCACGTGGGCATGCCGCTCACCGAGGGCCTCATGTTCGTGCACAACGCCCTGGTCGGGACCGGGCTGCGCGACCGGGTCAAGATCGGCGCGAGCGGCAAGGTCGCGACCGGGATCGACATCGTGAAGCGGATCTGCCAGGGCGCCGACTTCACGCTGGCGGCCCGCGCCATGATGTTCGCGGTCGGGTGCATCCAGGCCCAGACCTGCCACACCAACACCTGCCCGGTGGGCGTCGCGACGCAGGACCCGTGGCGCGCCCGGGCCCTCGTGGTCGACGACAAGGTGCACCGGGTGCGCGACTTCCAGGCCAACACGGTCAACAGCGCACAGCAGATCGTCGCGTCGATGGGGCTGGACTCCTTCGACGACCTCACCCCGCGCAAGCTGTTCCGGCGCGTCGACCCGCAGGTGACCCAGACCTACGCCGAGCTCTTCGAGTGGCTCGAGCCCGGCGCCCTGCTCGCCACGCCGCCGGAGGGCTGGGTGAGGGACTGGACCACGGCCTCGCCGGAGACGTTCGAGCCGAAGCTCTAGCGCCGCCGCGGATCGCCGGTTCAGCCCACGACGTCGACGAGGAGGTCGTGGAGCAGTCGTCGTGCGGGGTGGTCGGTGGTGGCGCGCCGCCAGACGAGCTGGACGCGTCGCTCGGGCACCGGGTCGACGACGGGCACCGTGACGACCTCCGGGGGCAGGGGCCCGCGACCCATCCGTGGGACGAGCGCGACGGCCACGCCCGCAGCGGCGAGCGCGAGGTGCGAGGCGTACTCGTGGTCGATGTAGCGCAGCTCGGGCCGCAGCGCGTGACCGGCGAACATGGCCACGAGCCAGTCGTGGCAGATGCTGCCGGCAGGCGTGCACACCCACTGCTCCCGCACCAGGTCGCGCGGGGTCACCGACGTCCGGGTGGCGAGCGGGTGGTCGCGGTGGACCACGAGGTCGGCCCGGTCGGTGAGCAGGAGCGCCGCGTCGACGCCCGGGGGGATCTCGAGGTGGACGGACTCCCAGTCGTGCACGAGCCCGGCGTCGGCGGTGCCCCTGGCCACCTGGAGCACGACGTCGCGCGGGTCCGCCTCGACCACCGTGACCCGCAGCTCCGGCGCCTCGACGGCCAGGCGCGCGAGCAGGGGTGCCACGAGCCCGCGGTTCGCCGTCGCGAACGTGGCCAGGTGGAACGGACCCTGGGGGCGGCTGCCGTCGCGCCCGAGGTTCGACAGCGACTCCAGCTCGTCGAGCACCGCCGACCCACGCTCGGCGAGCAGTCGGCCGACGTCGGTGAGCACGACGCCGCGTCCCACTCGTTCCAGCAGGGGGCGGCCCTGCTGCCGCTCCAGGCGCTTGACCTGCTGGGAGACCGCCGACGGCGTGTAGCCCAGGGCGTGGGCCGCGGCCACGACGCTGCCGTGCTGGTGCACGGCGAGCAGGGAGCGGAGGGCGCTCAGGTCGATCATGCAGGAACCGTACATGGAATCGTGAAGAAAGCATCGCTGGACGTACACGGTCTCGACCACCAGACTGGCTCGGTGACCCGCCGTGACAGCCTCCTCGCCGTGCTCGTCGCCGTCCTGTGGGGCGGCAACTTCGTGGCCATCCACCTCGGCCTCGAGGGCGGTGACGGTGAGGACTTCCCCCCGTTCCTGTTCCTGGCGATCCGCTTCGTGCTGGTGGCCCTGCCTCTGGTGTTCCTGGTCCCGCGGCCGAAGGCGTCGTGGCAGGCCGTGGTCGCCGTGGGCGCGTTCATGAGCCTCGGCCAGTTCGGCCTGCTGTACCTCGCGCTCGCCACCGGCATGCCGGCCGGTCTCGCCTCGCTGGTGCTGCAGGCCCAGGTGGTGCTGACCATCGTCATCGCGGCGGTCGCCCTCGACGAGCGGCCGAGCCGGCGCCAGGCGGCCGGGGCCCTGGTCGGCACGGCGGGGCTGGTCGTCGTGGCGGTCGGCTTCGGCGCCGGTGCGTCGATCGTGCCCCTCGTCGTGACGGTGGGCGCCGCGCTGTCATGGGCGATCGGGAACGTCGTCGCCCGTGCGGCCAAGGTCGAGTCCGGACTCTCGCTCGTGGTGTGGTCGGCGCTCGTGGTCCCCCTGCCGTGCCTGGCGGTCTCGTGGGTCGTCGACGGCCCCGACGTCATGGTCGAGGCGATGGCCGGTTTCGGCTGGGCGGCGCTGCTGAGCACCCTGTACACCGTGGTCGGCGCGTCGCTCGTGGGCTACACGATCTTCAACGGCCTCATGGCGAAGCACCCCGCGTCGTCGGTGGTGCCGTACATCCTGCTCGTGCCCCCGGTCGGGATGCTCAGCGCCTGGCTCGTGCTGGGGGAGGTGCCGAACGTGCTCGAGGCGGTGGGTGCCCTGGTCATGCTGGTGGGCGTGACGGTCGCGGTGACGTCGAGCCGGCGACCCGCCGTGGTGGCGGCCCCTTCCTGATCGCCCCCTCCTGACGGTCCAGCGGCGCGACCGGGCGTCAGCCGAGCAGCGCGGCCCGCGCCATCCGTGCGAGCAGGACCCGCAGGTCGGCCTCGGCGATGCGTGCGCTGTGCGGGGTGGAGTTGAGCAGACCGAACGTCGCCTGCACGGCGGCGCGGGCGGCGGTACGGGTGAGGTCGTCGCGGAGCGTGCGCACGACGTCGACCCACACGTCGACGTAGGCCAGCTGGAGGGCTCGCACCTCGGCACGGGCGTCGGCGTCGAGGGAAGACCACTCGCGCTCCTGCACCACGATGTAGGCGGGGTGGGTGACGGCGAAGTCGATGTGCCAGTCGATGAGAGCGTCGAGCCGACCCGGTCCGTCGGGTGCGGCGGACACGCGTGCCCGACCGGTCTCCAGCAGCTCCGTGCTGATGTCGACCAGCGCCTGGGCGAGCACTGATTCCTTGCTGCGGAAGTGCTTGTAGATGGCCGGGCCCGAGATCCCCGACGCCGCGCCGACGTCGCCGACGCTGACGCCGTGGAAGCCGCGGTCGGCGAACAGCTCGACCGCGCTGCGGGCGATCTCGCGACGGCGGTCGGACATGGCACGACCGTACCGCATCTGGTTAATGGGTGTTAACCTCAGGCGCATGAGCACCGGCTCCCCCTCCACGCTGCGCGACCTCGTCGACGAGCTGCACGAGCGCACCGCCCGCGTCCGCCGCGGCGGCAGCGACGCCTCGCGCGAGCGGCACGTCGCCCGCGGCAAGCTCCTTCCGCGTGACCGGGTCGACCGGCTGCTCGACCCGGGCTCGCCGTTCCTCGAGATCGCGCCCCTGGCGGCCTACGGGATGTACGGGGGCGACGGGCCTGCGGCTGCGGACGAGTACGCCGTGCCGAGCGCGTCGATCATCACCGGCATCGGCCGCGTGGCCGGCCGTGACGTGATGGTGGTGGCCAACGACGCCACCGTGAAGGGCGGCACCTACTACCCGCTCACGGTCAAGAAGCACCTGCGCGCCCAGACCGTGGCGCTGCAGAACCGGCTGCCCTGCGTCTACCTCGTCGACTCCGGGGGCGCCTTCCTGCCGATGCAGGACGAGGTGTTCCCCGACCGCGACCACTTCGGCCGCATCTTCTTCAACCAGGCGCAGCTGTCGGCGCGCGGCATCGCGCAGGTGGCGGCCGTCATGGGCTCGTGCACGGCCGGCGGTGCGTACGTGCCGGCGATGAGCGACGAGTCGGTCATCGTCAAGGAGCAGGGCACGATCTTCCTCGGCGGGCCGCCGCTCGTGAAGGCCGCGACGGGCGAGGTCGTGACGGCCGAGGACCTCGGTGGCGGCGACGTGCACGCCCGCACGTCCGGCGTCGTGGACCACCTGGCCGACGACGACGCGCACGCCCTCGACATCGTCCGCTCCATCGTCGGCACCCTGGGTCCGGCCCGCACCCACCTGGAGCCGCAGCCGGCGCTGCCGCCGCGCGAGGACCCCGAGACGCTGCTCGACGTCGTGCCCGTCGACGGACGCACGCCCTACGACGTGCGCGAGGTGATCCGCCGCGTCGTCGACGACTCGCGCCTGCACGAGTTCAAGCCCCTCTACGGTGACACGCTCGTGTGCGGGTTCGCCCACGTGGAGGGCTATCCCGTCGCCATCGTCGCGAACAACGGCATCCTGTTCAGCGAGTCGGCCCTCAAGGGTGCCCACTTCGTGGAGCTGGCCAACCAGCGCGGCATCCCGTTGCTGTTCCTGCAGAACATCACGGGCTTCATGGTCGGCCGCGAGTACGAGAACGGCGGCATCGCGAAGGACGGCGCGAAGCTCGTCACCGCCGTCGCGTCCAGCGTCGTGCCGAAGCTGACCGTGATCATCGGTGGCTCGTTCGGTGCGGGCAACTACGGCATGTGCGGCCGGGCCTACGACCCCCGCTTCCTCTGGACCTGGCCCAACGCGCGCATCTCGGTGATGGGCGGCGAGCAGGCCGCGTCGGTGCTCGCAACCGTGCGTCGCTCTGCCATCGAGGCGGGGGGCATCGAGCAGAAGGGCGGCGCGTGGTCCGCCGAGGACGAGGAGGCGTTCAAGGCGCCGATCCGCGACCAGTACGAGGAGCAGGGCAACCCCTACTACGCCACCGCGCGCCTGTGGGACGACGGCATCCTCGACCCGCGCGAGACCCGCCGCGTGCTCGGGCTCGCCCTCCAGACCTGCGCGAACGCGCCCGTGCCGTCGTTCGCCGACCGACCCGATCTCGACGGTGGAGCCCCCGGCTTCGGCGTCTTCCGGATGTGATCCCCGCATGACCACCCTCCAGACCGTCCTGATCGCCAACCGCGGCGAGATCGCCCGCCGCGTGGTCCGTGCGTGCCGGACCGCCGGCCTGCGCAGCGTCGCCGTCTTCACCGACCTCGACGCGCACGCGCTCCACGTGGAGGAGGCCGACGAGGCCGTGCGCATCGGCTCCTACCTCGACGTCGAGGAGGTCGTGGCCGCTGCCGTGTTCTCAGGTTCCGACGCCGTGCACCCGGGCTACGGCTTCCTGTCCGAGAACGCCGCCTTCGCGCGTGCCGTGGAGGCCGCCGGGCTCGTGTTCGTGGGTCCGTCGCCCGACGTCATCGAGCTGATGGGTCGCAAGGACCGGGCCCGCGAGGTCGCCGAGCGGGCCGGCGTTCCGGTGACCCCGCGGTACGAGACCGACGACGTCCCCGCCGACGCCTACCCGGTGCTCGTGAAGGCCGCGGCGGGCGGTGGCGGCAAGGGCATGCACGTGGTGCGCCGCCCCGAGGACCTCGCCGACGCCGTGGCCACCGCTCGTCGAGAGGCGGCGTCGTCGTTCGGCGACGACACCCTGCTCGTCGAGGCCTACGTCGAGGGCGGCCGCCACGTGGAGGTGCAGGTCTTCGGCGACGAGCACGGCACCGTCGTGCACCTCTTCGAGCGCGACTGCTCCGCGCAGCGTCGCCACCAGAAGGTCGTCGAGGAGGCGCCGGCCCCGGGTCTCGATCCGGCGCTGCGCACGTTGCTGCACGACTCGTCCTTGGCGCTGTGCCAGGAGGTCGGCTACGTCGGCGCGGGCACCGTCGAGTTCCTCGTCGCGGACTCCCCCGAGGGGCAGACCGCCTACTTCCTCGAGATGAACACGCGCCTCCAGGTGGAGCACCCCGTGACCGAGCAGGTGACGGGCCTCGACCTCGTGCAGTGGCAGCTCGACGTCGCGGCGGGCCTGCCGCTGCCCCTCGCGCAGGACGAGGTCACGTGCACCGGCCACGCCGTGGAGGTGCGCGTGTACGCCGAGGACCCGTACACCGGGTTCCTCCCGCAGGCCGGGCACGTGCTCGACGCGCGCTGGGGCTCTGTCGATCTGCCGCCCACGGCCCGGCACCCCCGCCGGGCCGAGGTCCACGCCTCGATCGAGGGGGAGGCGGTCGTCTCGTCGGCGTACGACCCGATGCTGGCCAAGCTCGTCGCCCACGGGCCCGACCGCGACGCCGCGGTCGACGCGCTGCTCGACGTCGTCGACGCCTCTGCGGTGGAGGGCATCGAGACGAACCTCGGCTGGGTGCGGCGGCTCGTCGACTCGCCGGAGTTCCGCGCCGGCGAGGTGCACACCGGCTGGCTCGACGCCTACGAGGGCCCGCTGCTGGAGCGGCCGTCGGTCGCGCCCGAGGCGCTGCGATCCGCGGCGCTGCTGCTCGGCGAGGCCGACGACGAGTCGCCGTTCGGTCGCGGCGACGGCTGGCGCTCGGCCGGTCCTCCCGTGCCGCTGACGGTGCACGTCGCCGAGCCCGACGGCACGACGCACGACGTCGTCGAAGATCCCGGTCTCGCGCATGCCGACGCGACCGCGCGGGGGCGCCGCGTCTGGGCCACCTGGCAGGGGCAGACGTGGGTGCTCGAGGCCGCCGACGCCATGCGACGCTCGTCGGTGGCGGCCGCCGGCACCGCCGACGTCGTCTCGCCCATGCCCGGTGCGGTCGTGGCGCTCGACGTCGCGGTCGGCGACGCGGTGACGGCGGGTCAGCGGCTCGGCGCCGTGGAGGCCATGAAGATGGAGCTCGCACTCGTCGCCCCCCACGACGGCACCGTCACGCACGTGGGAGCCGCCGTCGGCGACCAGGTGGCGATGGGCCACGTCGTTCTGCACGTGGAGGAGGACGCATGACGCTCCCGGAATCCCCTGCCGCCCAGGGCCCGGCACCCCTGCCGATGGTCGTGCCAGAGCCGGGACTCCCCGACCGCGTGACGATCTACGAGGTCGGCCCTCGTGACGGCCTCCAGAACGAGAAGGCCGTGGTCCCGCTGGAGGTGAAGGCCGCGTTCGTGCGTCGCCTCGTCGCAGCCGGGCTGTCCGTCGTCGAGGCCACCAGCTTCGTCCACCCACGGTGGGTGCCGCAGCTGGCCGACGCCGCCGACCTGGTCGAGGCCCTGCGAGAAGGGCCTCGGTTCGAGCACCCGGTGCTCGTGCCCAACGAGCGCGGCCTCGACCGAGCGCTGGAGGCCGGGTGCAGCCACGTGGCCGTGTTCGCCAGTGCCACCGAGACCTTCGCGGCCAAGAACCTCAACAGCGCCCTCGACGCCCAGATGGCGATGTTCGAGCCCGTGGTGCGACGTGCCCGCGAGGCCGGCGCCGACGTCCGTGCCTACGTGTCGATGTGCTTCGGCGACCCCTGGGAGGGTCCGGTCGACCCCGACGTGGTCGTCCGCGTGGGCAGCGACCTGCTCGAGCTGGGTGCGGTGCAGCTGTCGCTCGGCGACACGATCGGCGTCGCGACCGCCGGCCAGGTGGGCGACCTCGTGCGTCGGTTCGGGGCGGCCGGGGTGGGGCCCGAGCGGCTGGCCCTGCACTTCCACGACACCTACGGCCAGGCCCTCGCCAACGTCCACGCCGGGCTGCAGGCCGGCGTCACGACCTTCGACGCCGCGGCCGGTGGCCTGGGCGGGTGCCCGTACGCGCAGAGCGCGACCGGCAACCTGGCCACCGAGGACCTGGTGTGGTTCCTGACCGGTCTCGGCATCGAGCACGGCGTCGACCTCGACGCGCTCGTGGCCACCAGCTCCTGGATGGCCGAGCAGCTGGGCAAGCCCCCGGCCAGCGCCGTGGTCCGCGCCCTGTCCTGAGCCGTGCGGCCTTGCGGCCGGGCTGCGGGCGTCTGGGGCGGTGACAGGATGGAGCCATGACGTCGGCGGTGGTGGTGGGCAGTGGACCCAACGGGCTCGCGGGCGCCGTGCGCCTGGCGCAGGAGGGTCTCGACGTGACCGTCCTCGAGGCCGCCGACCGCGTCGGCGGTGGGACGCGCACCAGCGAGCTGACCGTGCCCGGGGTGCTGCACGACGAGTGCTCGGCGTTCCACCCGATGGGCGTCGCCTCGCCCTACCTCGCGTCCCTGGAGCTCGAGCGGAACGGCCTGCGCTGGCTCTGGCCCGAGGTCGACCTCGCGCACCCGCTCGACGACGGTCGCGCCGGGGTGGTCAGCCGCGACATGGAGCGCACGGCAGCCTCGCTCGGCGCCGACGCGCGCTCGTGGAAGAAGCTGTTCGGCCCGATCACGCGAGACTTCGACGACCTGCTCGCCGACGTGCTGCGTCCCGTCGTGCACGTGCCGTCGCACCCGCTCACCCTCGCCCGCTTCGGGCTCCAGGCGGCCCTGCCGGCGAACGTGCTGGTCCGTCGCTTCGACGACGAGCCCGCCCGCTCCCTGTTCATGGGCGTGGCCGCGCACGTGTTCGGTCGGCTCGACACGCCGCTCAGCGCCTCGGTGGGCCTCATGCTCGGCGCCGCGGGCCACCGCTACGGCTGGCCGGTCGCCGAGGGTGGCTCGGGATCGATCGCAGCAGCGCTGGTCGCCCGTCTGGAGGAGCTCGGAGGCACCGTGCGCACCGGCGTCGAGGTCACGAGCATGGGCCAGCTGGCCGAGGAGATCGGCACCCGACCCGACGTGATCCTGCTCGACACCTCGCCGCGCGGCGCCCTGGGCATCGTCGGCGACGCGATCCCGCCCCTCGTGGCCCGGCAGCTGCGGGGCTACCGCTACGGTCCGGCGGCGTTCAAGATCGACGTGGCGATCGACGGCGAGATCCCGTGGACCAACGACGAGGTCCGCCGCGCCGGCACCGTCCACGTCGGCGGGTCCGCAGCCGAGATCGTCGACGCCGAGGGACGCACCGCGCGGGGAGTCATGCCGGACCGTCCCTTCGTGCTGCTCGGCCAGCAGCACCTCGCCGACCCCAGTCGCTCGCGCGACGGGATCAACCCGATCTGGGCGTACGCGCACGTCCCGCACGCGTGGCCGGGTGACGCGACGGACCTGATCCTGGGCCAGGTCGAGCGTTTCGCCCCCGGCTTCCGTGACCGGGTCGTGCAGGTGGTCTCCAAGGGCACGGCGCAGCTCGAGGCCGGCAACGCCAACTACGTGGGTGGCGACATCGGCACCGGCGCCAACACGTGGCGCCAGATCCCCCTGCGCCCCCGCCCCACGCTCGACCCGTACTCGCTCGGCGTCGACGGCGTGTACCTGTGCTCCGCCGCCACCCCGCCCGGCGGCGGCGTGCACGGCATGGGCGGCTTCAACGCCGCCGAGGCCGCCCTGCGGCGCCTCTAGGTCGCCCGCGTCGCGACGAGGATGCTGTCGCGGACGGTGTGGGCGCCCATGCCGGTGTGGGTGCGCTCGACGACCTCGGTGCGTGCGTCCCACCCGTCGCCGAGGGCCGGCAGCAGCGCCTCGGGCACGAAGAGGTCGTCGCGGTCGCGGATGCCCGCCGGCACGTCGCCCGGGTGGTGCCCCACGACGAGCAGCGTGCCGCCCGGCGCCACCGCCGCCGAGAGCCGGCGCACGACGTCGAGCATCGGCTCGGGCGGCAGGTGCACGTAGTGCGCGGTCACGAGGTCCCAGCGCTCGTCGCCCGGCTCCCAGGTGCGGATGTCGCCCACCCGGAACGACGTCCGCTCGGCCACCCCCGCCTCCTCGGCGTGCTGCCGCGCCCGGTCGAGACCGGTGGGCGAGAAGTCCATGCCCGTCACGTCCCACCCGTGCTGGGCCAGCCAGATGACGTCGGCACCCTCGCCGCAGCCGACGTCGATCGCGCGGCCCGGCGTGAGCTCCGACGCCTTCACCGGGACCTGCGGGTTCACGCGACCGCTCCAGACCGGAGCCGCCTCGCCGTACCGCTCCTCCCACGCCTCGGGCTCGCGCATCGCGGCGCGCGCGGCCTCCACGGCGGTGTCGGTGTCCTCGGCGACGAGCTGGGCGTTGAGGAGGGCGCCGGTCTGCATGCCGGCCGCGGCCGCGCCGATGACGGTCGCCATCGGTGCGGCGGCGTTGCCGACCGCAAGAACGCCGGGCACGGGGGTCGCCCCGGTCGCGTCGACCTCGAGACCCACGGCCATCGGGGTCCCGTTCATCTCGACCTGCGCCGTCGGCACGCCGAGCAGGTCGGCGACGTCGGTGCGGGCGCGTGGGAACGACGCGACGGCGATCGCGTCGAGCTCCACCACGGTGCCGTTGGCGAGCCGCACGCCCGAGAGTCGGTCATCGGTCACCAGCACCTCGACCACGACGTCGTCGACCACGCGGTGGCCCTTGGCCCGCAGCGGCTCACGCTGCCCGTGGTCCAGTGCGACGCCGTTCGCCAGGACGGTCAGCTGGTCGGTGAGCTGGCCGAACAGGCCGGCCTGGTGCAGGCCCAGGGGGCTGGTCAGCAGCACGCCGACGCGCTGGTCGCGCACCTCCCAGCCGTGGCAGTAGGGGCAGTGCAGCACGTCACGCCCCCACCGCTCGGCCAGGCCGGGGACGTCGGGCAGCTCGTCCACGACCCCGGTGGCCAGCACCACGCGGCGCGCCACGAACCGGCTCCCGTCGTCGACGGCGATGGCGAACGAGGGAACCGCTCCGGGGAGCGCCTCCGCGCCGGTGACGCGACCGCGCACGACGGTCGCACCGTAGGACTCGACCTCCTCGCGACCGATCCGGGCGAGCTCGAGCGGCGGGGTGCCCTCGCGGCCGAGGTAGTTGTGCATGTGGTCGGCCGGGGCGTTGCGCTGCTCGCCAGCGTCGACCACCACGACGGAGCGTCGCGAGCGGGCGAGGACCAGCGCGGTGCTCAGACCGGCGGCACCTCCGCCCACCACGACCACGTCGACGGCGGTGGTGTCAGGAGTGGAGTTCAGGCTCATGGGACGAGCCTGCCCCGCGCGTGCTGACTTGACAAGCAGTGTTGCCGCAATGGCAAACTGGTCCGATGGAAGCCTCGGACCTCGGCGACGTGCTGGCCGGCGTCGGCCCGCGCCTGCGCCAGCTCCGCCTCGAGCAGGAGGCCACGCTCACCGACCTGGCCGATCAGACCGGGATCTCCGTGAGCACCCTCTCGAGGCTGGAGTCCGGGCAGCGCAGGCCGACGCTGGAGCTGCTCCTGCCGCTGGCCGCCGCCCACGGCGTGGCCCTCGACGAGCTGGTCGACGCACCCGAGACCGGCGACCCGCGGGTCCGTGCCCGCCCGGTCGTGCGGCACGGGCGCACCTTCGTGCCGCTCACGCGACGCCCCGGCGGGCTCCAGTCCTACAAGATCGTCATGCCGCCCGAGCCCGGCGCGGAGCCGACCCTCCAGACGCACGAGGGCTACGAGTGGATGTACGTCCTGTCCGGGCGGGTGCGCCTCGTGCTCGGCACCCGTGACCTGACGATCGGGCCGGGAGAGGTGGTGGAGTTCGACACCCGGACCCCGCACTGGGTCTCCTGCCCCGGGCCCCACCCCGCCGAGGTGCTGGCCATCTTCGGCCCCCAGGGCGAACGGATGCACGTGCGCACCTGAGTCGGTCGACGTGGAGGGTCAGGCGCCGGGCGGGACCGGCTCGACGGTCGGACCGACCGACGTCGCGACGCTGCGCTCGCCCAGCTTCACGAGCACCACGCCGGCGAGCACCAGTGCGCCACCGACCAGCTGGGCCGGACCGGGCAGCTCGCCGAGCAGCAGCCAGGCGAAGACGACGGCCAGCAGCACCTCCGACAGCGCCACGAACGACGCGACCCGCGAGCCGAGCCGCCGACCGGCCGCGATGCCGGTGACGTAGGCGAGGGCGGCGGTCACCACGCCGAGCAGCAGCACCGGCACCCACCAGTCGACGGTCGCGCCACCCAGGGCCACGTCGCGGGTGGAGGCCGTCATGGGCAGCACGCCGACGAGGCCCCCGAGGCCGAGCACCGCGGTGCCCACCATCAGCCCACCGCCGGCGAGCGCGAGCGGCGGCACCGCCACGCGGTCGTCGGCCGAGACCAGGAAGTAGGTGGCGGCGCCGACCGTCGCGCCGAGCGCCCAGAGCACGCCGATGCCGTCGAGCGAGACTCCGGAGACCACGCCGAGCACGAGGGCCAGGCCGCCCATGGCCACCACGGCGCCGGCCACCGTGAGCCGACCCGGGCGCTCGCCCCGCGCCACCCACAGGAAGAGCACGACGGCGACCGGTGCCATGTACTCGACGAGCAGCGCCACGCCCACCTGGAGCGTCTGCACGGCGTAGAAGAAGCACAGCTGGGCTCCGGCGACGGCGAGGATCCCGTAGACCACCACGGCGGGCCCGGCGGCCCGGGCGCGGTGCCACCGTCCGCGCATCGCGAGGGCGGCGGGCACGGCCACGACGAGCGCGGCCACGCCCATGCGGATCGTCGCCGCGGCGCCCGCGCTCCAGCCGGTGTCGAGCAGCCCGCGAGCGAGCGACCCCGAGAGCCCGAAGGCGGCGGCCGAGACGAGCGCGAAGACCAGGCCGCTCGAGGTGTGGCCGGACCCGGAGGTCGACGACCGTCGAGTCCCGTCAGGAGCGTAAGTGGTCATGGCTCATGACGGTAGGGCGTCGTGGCATAAGGTGTCAACATGGTTTTCGCTCCTGACACCGAGGCGAACCTCGTCGCGGCCGTCGAGCTCGTGAACACGGCGTCGGATCCCGACACGCTGACCTCGGTGAGCGCGCTCGACGCGTACTACGCCCGGCACGGCTACACCGGCCGGCACGACCGCGACCGCGCGGAGCTCGACGCCGTCCGTGCTCTGCGTGCCGACCTCCGTGCGCTGTTCACGGCCTCCGTCGACGACGCCGTCCGCCGGGTCAACGCCCTGCTCGACGAGCATCCTGCGCGGCTCCGGCTGGTCAACCACGGCCGCCTCGGGCACCACCTGCACGTCGCCGACGACGACAGCCCGCTCCCGTCCCGCATCGGCGTGGAGACGGCCGTGGCCTTCGCCGACGTCGTCAGCGCCGGCGAGCTGTCGCGGTTCGGCGTGTGTGCGGACGACGGCTGCGACGGCATCGTCCTCGACCTCACCCGCAACCGGTCACGGCGCTTCTGCAGCACCACGTGCGGCAACCGGTACGCGGCCGCGGAGTACCGGGCCCGGCAGCGGGAGCAGGAGTGAGCCTCGACCGGAAGTCCGAGCTCGACTGCTACCGCGCCCGGAAGGGCGAGTTCCGTGTGGTCGACGTCCCGTCGCTGACCTACCTCGCGGTCGACGGCCGGGGCGACCCGAACACCTCGCCCGCCTACGCCGAGGCGCTCGGCGCGCTCTACCCCGTCGCCTACACGCTGCGGTTCGCCGGCAAGGCGCTCGGCCACGACGAGGTGGTCATGCCGCTCGAGGCGCTCTGGTGGTCCGACGACATGGCCACGTTCACGACCTCGCGGGACAAGAGTCGATGGAGCTGGACGGCGATGATCCTGGCGCCGACCTGGGTCGACGACTCCGCCCTCGCCGACGCCGTCGCCGCGGTGACGCGGAAGAAGGATCGGCCGGTCGGGCTGGAGCGGGTCACGCTCCGGACGCTCCACGAGGGCCCGTGCATGCAGACGCTCCACGTCGGTCCGTACGACGACGAGGGACCCGTGCTCGCCCGCATGCACGACCACGAGATCCCGGCCGCCGGACTACGGATGACGGGCCACCACCACGAGATCTACCTCGGTGACCCGCGGCGCACCGCGCCGGAACGGCTTCGCACCATCCTGCGTCAGCCCGTGGAGCGCGGCTCGGGCTGATGGGACGGTGCGGATTCCACCGTCTCGGCGGCCTGAGGGTGGAATCTCCACCTCCCGATGCACGTGGGGCTCGTTCGGTGGAGAAGTCACCGCGCGGGGGGCTAGGCGGAGCGGATGTTGCGGTCGCGCAGCTCGCGGGCGGCGTACTGCCCGATCTGGCGCGTGGCCCAGCCGTCGCTGCCGGCGCCCACGGCGCCGCCGATGAGCGGGACGCGCCGCGCGACGAGGGTCACCGCCCGACGTCCGACGGTGCGCGTGACCAGCTCGGCCGTGACCTCCTGGGAGATGATCCGGTCGAGCTCGGGAGAGTGCATGGGCGACGTCGCGAGCGTCATCGGCGCCGAGGGCAGCTTGCCCGAGCGCAGCAGGTCCTTGACGGCGTCCTCGCCGAGCATGCAGACCAGGATCGCGTTGCGGACCCGCGGGTCCTCGAGGTCGTAGCCGCGCAGCGCCGCGATGCCGGCCACCATGTGGGCCTGGACGAGCGTCACGCCGACGACGTTGGCCGGGACGGCGACCGCCACGGCAGCGATGCCGCCGAGGTTGGTCACGAAGCCCTGGGCACCCGCGAGCGCCGTGTGGCGACGGACGTGGCGCGCGATCGCCTGCTCCACGTCGCCGTCGCTGTCCACGAGGTGCGCGTCCGCGGCCTTGCGCGCCGACGGGAGCGGTCCGAGACCGTCGATCGCCCGGTCCAGCACCTGGCGGACGAAGCCGCCGGCGACCTGGGGTGCGATCTTGTTGGTGGCGGCCACAGCCGCCTTGCCACGTAGTCCTGCCATGCCCTCATCCTAGGGACGCGGGCCGCGGCCGCCCGCCGAACGTGGGCGTGGACGGCGGGTGGCCCTACGCTCACCCCATGTACCAGGCGTTCAGCCAGCGGGTCACCTCGCGCGGCTGGCTCGACGAGGCGCACGCCTGGGTGCACGAGCGCGCCGAGGAGGCGGGGCACGTGCTCGCCGGACCCATCCAGCAGCCCCGCGTGCGGCCGTGGTCCACCCAGCTGGTCGTGCCGACCGACCGTGGACGGCTGTGGTTCAAGGCGAACTGTCCGTCGATGGCCTTCGAGCCCGCCCTGCACGAGCTGCTGGCCGGGATCGCCCCCGACCAGGTCGCGGCGCCACTCGCGATCGACCCGGGCCGCGGCTGGATGCTCACGGTCGATCGTGGCGAGACCCTCGGCGACTCGCGCGAGCCCACGCTCGCCGACTGGCGGGGTGTGCTGATCGCCACCGCGCGCCTGCAGCGCCGCCTCGCCGACCACCGCGACGACGTCCTCGCCACCGGCGTCCCGGACTGTGCCCCCGTCACCGTGCCCGACCGGTTCGACGCGCTCCTCGACCTGCTCCGGTCGGTGCCGGCGGACCACCCGTCCTTTGTCGATGCCGAGACCGCCGAGCGGCTGGCCGCGCGACGCGACGAGCTGGTGGAGGCCGTCGCCCGGCTGGCGACGTCGGCGATCCCCGTGACGGTCCAGCACGGCGACGTCCACCCCTGGAACGCCTTCGCCGACCTGCGCGTCTTCGACTTCGGCGACCTGCAGTGGGCGCACGCCCTCGAGGTCCTGAGCGTCCCGTACGGCTGGATCACCTCGCGTACCGACATCGCGTGGGACGAGGTCATGGCCACCTACGCCGAGATGTGGTCCGACGTGGCGAGCCCGCGTGACGTCGCCGAGCTGTACGCGGCCACGGCGTTCACCCAGGCCGTCAACCGCGCGCTCACCTGGTGGGAGTCCCTCGAGACCGCGACGCCCGAGGAGTGGACCGAGTGGGGCGACGCCCCGCGGCACCACCTGCTCCGGGTCCTGGAGGCCTGACCGATGGGCCCGGCCCGATGAGCCCGACACCCCTCCCGCGGTCGATGTGGGAGTTCCACCCCGACGAGTGGCCCGACGGCGACTGCGTGGCCGCGGGCGCCGACCTCGACCCGTCCACCGTGGTGGAGGCCTACCGGTGCGGAGCCTTCCCGATGCCCCACGACGACCGCCTCTACTGGTGGTCGCCGACGGAGCGTGGCGTCCTGGAGCCGTCGGCCCTGCGGGTGTCGCGGTCGTTGCGCCAGTCGGTCCGGCGCTACGAGGTCACCGTCGACACCGCCTTCGCCGAGGTCGTCGACGCGTGCGCCGACCCGAGCCGGCCCGGGGCGTGGATCGACCAGGGCGTCCGCGACGCGTACGTGCGCCTCCACGAGCTGGGCTGGGCCCACTCGGTCGAGACGCGCGACGACGACGGCGCGCTCGTGGGCGGGCTGTACGGCCTGTCGGTGGGGCGGCTGTTCGCGGGGGAGTCGATGTTCCACCGCGCCCGAGACGCCTCGAAGGTGGCCCTCGTCGCGCTGGTCGACCTGGTAGGGCCCGACGCCCTCGTCGACGTGCAGTGGTCCACCCCGCACCTGGAGTCGCTCGGCGTCGTCACGTGGCCGCGCGAGCGCTACCTCGACGCCCTCCCGGCGCTCGTGGACGCCCCCGGACCGGCCTGGGAGTCGCTCCGAGGCCCGATATCACGGGGACGAGGCACGCCGTAGGGCCCGGGGTGCCGCGGAATGTCGGTGTTTCCTCCCTAGACTGACAAGCGCACAACATCCGAATCTCCTAGGAGTCCCCGTGGCTATCTCCCGCAGCGACCTCGTCTCGGCTCTCGCCGAGAAGGCCGACACCACCAAGACGACCGCCGACGACGTGCTCAGCGCGCTCGCCGACGTTCTCATCGACGCCGTCAGCAAGGGCGAGAAGGTTGCCATCCCCGGCATCCTCTCGGTCGAGCGCGTCTCCCGTGCCGCGCGCACGGGCCGCAACCCCGCGACCGGCGAGACCATCGACATCCCCGCCGGCTTCGGCGTGAAGGTCAGCGCCGGCTCGAAGCTGAAGGCTGCCGCCAAGTGAGCTAGGGCGTGCACCGCACGCCCGGCAACGCCACGGCGAGGCCCCCGGACCACACGGTCCGGGGGCCTCGCCGCGTCCGGGCCCTGGCGTGGGCCGAGACGTGGAGCCGGGTCAGGTCGTCGGCCGCCCTGCGGCCTCCCACGCGTCCATGCCGCCGGCGAGGTTGACGACGTCGTGGCCCTGCTGGGACAGCCAGGCCGTCGCGCGGGCCGAGCGTCCACCCAGGTGGCAGACCACGAGCGTGCGGGCCTGCGGGTCGAGCTCGCCGACGCGCGTCGGCAGGTCGCCGAGCGGCACGTGCGTCGCGCCGTCGACGTGCCCGGCGTCCCACTCGTGCTGCTCGCGCACGTCGAGCACCACGAGGTCGTCGGGCAGGGGGTCGGGCAGGTCCTCGACGGTCGTCGTGGGGACGTCCACAGGTCTCACTCCTCGTCTGGTGGGGCGTCCCGCCCGTCCCACCGGCATCGTCCGTCTCGGGAGGCGAGTGGGGCCAGGGGGTGGAAAACCAGGGGGGACATGGTTACTTTGGACTATATGCGTGCAGACGGAGAGAGCGGAGCCGGCGCCACACCGGCGTCGTCACGCCCCTCCGCGACCGTGCGACTGCCGTTCGAGCCGTCCACGCCGAGCATGGCGCGCACCAAGCTCGCGGGCTTCCTGACCGTCCATCGCGCCAGCCCCGGCACCATCGACGACGCCCTCATCGTGCTGAGCGAGATGGTCGCGAACGCCGTGGCCCACGGCCGGCCCGCCGCCGACGGCACCATGGAGATCGGCTGGACGATCGACGTCGATCGCCAGCTGCTCGAGATCAGCGTGCACGACGGCGGCGAGGGCGCCTCGCTCGAGCCGATCGACTTCGACGAGGACTCCCTCAGCGGTCGTGGCCTGTCGATCATCAACCGGGTGGCCGACCGCTGGTGGGTCGACATGTCGGCCGGCACGCGCGTGGGCGCCGAGCTCGCCCTCGACCACTGACGACCCTCTCCTCCGCAGACCTCGGCCCCGCTCGTTAGGGTGCGGCCATGGGAAAGAAGTCGCGCCGCACCAAGGCCCCGAAGCCTGCCCGCATGCCGTTCGTGGCCCGCACGTTCGAGGGACTGCCCGGGGAGGGTGACTGGATCGCGCTGCGCGAGTTCGTGCCCGCAGCCACGGCCACGGTCACGCTCAACGACGGCGAGCAGGTGCGCGTGTGCTCCCTGCTCCCCGGCAGTGGGGCCGGCATCCGCCGTCCCGACGGCGAGATCTGGCTCGGTCTGCAGGTGCTGCACAACCACGGCGACGTGAGCCGCGACCTCGCCGGCACCATCGAGACCGCCCGCGAGACCGAGCCCGGCAACCCCGTCCCCGTGCGCGACCCCGGCGTGGGCGACCGGCTGCAGCAGGTCGTGGACCCGGCGTCGTCGTTCGACGTCGAGGTGCACGACGGCTTCGACTTCTGGGTGGAGGGCACCGATGCCGAGGGCTCCGACGCGCTCGCCCAGGCCAACGAGTCGGTCTCGCCGACCGAGCGTCTGACCTCCGTCGAGGCCGCCTACTGGGTGCGCATGGCCGACAAGCGCTACCTGCGCTGGGTGGTCACCAAGAACGAGGACACGGTGCTCGACGGCTTCGCCCGGCTGGCCGCCGCCGGTGAGGAGACGCTGGGCGAGGGCACCAAGCTCATCGGCATGTTCCGCGCGCACGGCCTGCTCGTGCCGGTGTGGGAGATGGACCCCGCCGTGGTCGACGACGGCGCTGCGGCCCTCGACGCCCCCCTCGCGGCGCTGTCCGAGCGTCTGGACGCCGCCATCGCCGACGACGCCCCGCTCACGTCGGAGCAGCGCAACGCCCGCTCCAACTTGACGAGCCGCCAGCTCACCATCCGCTGAGCCGGGCGGTCAGCAGGCGCCGACGACGCCGGTCTTCAGTCGCTTGGCCACGATCGTGCCGTTGACGCGCGTGGAGAACTTGCCCGAGGCGTACCACTGGACGCGGCCGCTGCCCTGGGCTGCGGACGTCTGGGCGACGTCGCGCTGCTCGCCGAACCAGCCGTCGGCGTCGGGGGCGTAGGCCACGCGTGTCCAGCTGCCGCCGCAGGGGCGTCGGAAGAGCGCCAGCTGGGTGACGGCTCCCTGGCCCGGCTCGGGGCGGGACAGCCCCTTGGCCGTGCCTCGCTTCGCGGTGCGGTCGAACTCGACGAAGACGCACGGCTTCGACGCGAGCATGGCGACGTACTGGGAGGCGGTGAGCCCGCTGCCGTCGTTGCCGTCGCAGTTGACCTTGCTGACGGTGTCGGCGTGGGCGGGGGCGGCCGCGAGGGCCGTGGACGCGACGGCAAGGGCGGTCGCGGAGAGCAGGCGCTTCATGAGGGGGTCCTGGGTCCTCTCGTGGTGGGGCGCGGCTCAGCAGGAGCCGAAGACGGGGGTCGTGCGCACGGAGCTCCCGCGGGTGCTGGGGTAGCCGGAGACCTTCCACGACACCACGGCCTTCGCGCGCCACTGACGACCGGTGAGTCCGGCCGAGTACGCCGGGGAGCCGACGGTGTCGAGCACCGCGTAGCCGTCGGGGTCGGCGTCGTAGGAGACGGTGCTCCACGACCCGCCACACGTGCGGCGCTGCAGGGTGAGCTCGGTGACCGCGCCGACCTTGGGGTCGCCCTTCGACCAGGCGAGGCCGATCGCGCGGACGTTCCGGTCACTCGCGTCCCACTTCAGGCTGACGCAGCCGGCGCGCAGCGTCTGGTTGGAGAAGCAGGACTCCTTGGTCACGTCGACGGGGTTGGACGCCGCCGCCGGACCGGCGGTGGTGGCGAGGGCGACGGCGGCCGACGCGGTCAGGGCGAGGAGGGTGCGCTTCATGGGAGTCTCCGAGGGGGATGGGCTCCGGGGGCCGGTGCCGGTGAGCGAGGCTAGGCCGCCCGGACGGCTGGGCACCCGGGCCCGTGGGCCCGATGGTGGGCCCACGTCGGGCCCGACCGTGGGACGCTGGGTGCATGAACGAGCAGCCCACCGCAGGTCCGTCCGGTCTCGAGGCCGTGCGGCGTGCCGGCATCGAGGTCACCGGCATCGAGGTCATCGACGAGTCCGACCGCACCGCCAAGCCCTCCGACCTGTTCTGGCCGTGGTTCGCGGCCAACGTGTCGGTGTTCGGCATCTCCTACGGCAGCTACGTGCTGGGCTTCGGCCTCTCGCTGGTGCAGGCCGTCCTCGTGACCGTGCTCGGCGTGGTGGTCTCCTTCGCCGCGTGCGGTCTCGTGGCCATCGCGGGCAAGCGAGGGTCGGCGCCGACCATGGTCCTGAGCCGCGCGCCCTTCGGCGTCGTCGGCCAGAAGGTGCCCGGCGTGTTCAGCTGGCTGATCTCCATCGGGTGGGAGACCTTCCTCGCGATCATGGCGACGCTCGCGACGGCGACCATCTTCCGGGAGCTCGGCTGGGGCGGTGGCACCGGCACCAAGGTCGTGGCGTGCGTCGTGATCGCGGCGCTGATCGTCGCCGCGTCGGTGGCCGGCTACCACCTGATCATGCGAATGCAGTCGGTCCTCACGTGGCTGACCGGGGCCGTGACCATCGGCTACATCCTGCTGACCTTCGACCAGATCGACCTCGACCGCGTCACGGCGCTGCCCGGCGGCTCGGGCCAGGCCGTCGTCGGCGCCTTCGTCATGGTGATGACGGGCTTCGGCTTCGGCTGGATCAACATCGCCGCGGACTGGTCGCGCTACCAGCGGCGTGACACCCCTGGTTCGCAGATCGTGCTGTGGAACACGATCGCCGGCGCTCTCGCCCCGGTGGTCCTCGTGGTCTACGGCGTGCTGCTGGCCGGATCCTCGGACACGCTCAGCGCGGGCATCGTGGACGACCCCATCGGCACCCTCGCGTCCGTCCTGCCCACGTGGTTCCTCGTGCCCTTCCTGGTCGCGTCGGTGCTGGCCCTCGTCTCGGGTGCGGTGCTCGGCATCTACTCCTCGGGCCTCACCCTGCTCAGCCTGGGCGTGCGGATCCCCCGCCCCGCCGCGGCCGGCATCGACGGCGTGATCCTGACGCTCGGCACCGTCTACGTCGTGTTCGTGGCGGAGACGTTCCTCGGCCCGTTCACGAGCTTCCTCATCACGCTCGGGGTCCCCATCGCCGCCTGGGCCGGCATCATGATCGGCGACATCGCGCTGCGTCGGCGCGACTACGACGACGCCGCCCTGTTCGACGCCTCCGGCCGCTACGGAGCCGTCGACTGGACGTCGGTGGGCACCATGCTCGTGGCCTCGGTCATCGGCTGGGGCCTGGTCGTCAACCAGGTCTCGGGCACAGCGTGGAACGACTGGCAGGGCTACCTCATCCAGCCGTTCGGCCTGGGCACCCGCCTGCCCGACGGTGCCGGCTGGGACGGTGCCTGGCCGTACGCCAACCTCGGCGTCCTCGTGGCCTTCGCCCTCGGTCTGGTGGTCACGCTCGTCGCCCGCCGCTCCGTGGTCCGCCGCCAGGAGGCGCTGGTCCCGTGATCGACCGCTGGCTGGTCGTCGTGGACCCGCAGCGGGTGTTCGCCGACCCGGACTCCCCGTGGGGGTCGCCGATGTTCGCGGACACGGTCGAGCCGATCCGGGCGCTGGCCGCCGCTCTGCCCACGATCGTCACGCGATGGGTCCCGGCCCCGGACGCCGAGCGCATCGGGTCCTGGCGCACCTACTTCGACGCATGGCCCTTCGCCGATCGGCCCGCCGACGACCCGATGTTCGACGTGGTGCCCGACCTGGCCGACCTCGCCGCCGAGGCCACGGCCGCGTCCGCGCCGACGTTCGGCAAGTGGGACGCGGTCCGGTCCGTCACCGGGTCCGCGCCGACGCTGGTGGTGGCCGGGGTGTCCACCGACTGCTGCGTGCTCTCGACGGTGCTCGCTGCCGCAGACGCGGGCGCGACCGTCGAGGTCGTGGCCGACGCCTGCGCCGGCTCCTCGGCGGAGAACCACCGCCGCGCCCTCGACGCCATGGCGCTCTACGGCCCGCAGGTCACGATCGTCTGAGGGTCAGTCGCGCAGGATCGGGCAGCTCATGCAGCGCGGGCCACCGCGGCCCGACCCGAGCTCGGAGCCGCTGATCGCGACGACCTCGATGCCGTGCTCCTCGAGCCGGGCGTTGGTCTGCTCGTTGCGCTCGTAGGCCACGGCGAGACGGGCGTCGATCGCGAGGGTGTTGTTGCCGTCGTCCCACTGCTCGCGCTCGGCCGTGACCGGGTCCAGGCCGGTGTCGATGCGGTGCAGCGCCTCGATGCCCATCGCCTCGGCCGCGGCCTCGAAGAAGGACCGCTCGGCACCCACCACCAGCGTGCCGTCCTCGTCGTCGCTCGCCGTGACGGCGATGGCGCGCAGCTCGTCGGCCATGTTGGGGTAGATGACCACGCTGTCCACGTCGACCATCGTGACGATCGTGTCGAGGTGCATCGTGGCGCGCTCCTGCGCGATCGGCACCGCGAGCACCGTCCGTGCGAGCCCGGTGGAGAGCACCGTCGAGGCGAACCGCTCGAAACCCGCCGGGGTGGTGCGCTCGCCGACGCCGACGGCGATCACGCCGGGGGCGAGCAGCAGCACGTCGCCGCCCTCGAGGTGCTCCAGGTGCGGGCCGTGGACGCGCTCGGCGCCGGCGAACCGCGGGTGGTGGGTGTAGATCAGCCCGGTCAGCTGCGTCTCGCGCACGCGGGCCGGCATGGCCAGGCTGGTCACGGCCACCCGGTCCGGCAGCCACACCGAGGAGTCGCGCGTGAACAGCAGGTTGGGCAGCGGGTCCACGAGGAAGTCGTCGGGGCGCAGCAGGCTCGTGACGATGCTGCGGTGCGCGATCTCGTCGTTGCGCAGGCCGGCGGTGACGACCGCGGCCAGCTCGTCGGCAGGCAGGTCGGTCAGCGCCGACACGAGGTAGCGGCGCAGGCTGTCGCCGAGGTGCAGCGTGGCCGTGGTGCTGGCGATGATCTCGGCCCGCGCCTCGGGCTGCTCGAGCGTCTCGACGAGCAGCTCCACGAGGTACAGCACCTCGACGTCGTGGTCGCGCAGCGCCTGCGCGAACGCGTCGTGCTCGTCCTGCGCGCGCCCCAGCCACGGGATGCCGTCGAACAGCAGCGAGTCGTTGTTGCGTGGCGTCAGCCGCGCCAGCTCCTGGCCCGGCCGGTGCAGCATGACCGTCCGCAGACGTCCGACCTCGCTCGATGCACCCCACGTCGTCATGGTCGTCAGCCTAGGTGCAGCCGGCCGGGTGGTCGCGGCACAGTGCCGCGGCGCCGATCCCGACCCGGTGGTCGAGTGCCTCCACGAGCGCCAGCGAGGGGAGGTGTATCGAGACCAGTCCTGGGCGGTTCAGCGGTCGCTGGGCAGCACGAGTGCCCCGATGGTTTGGTCGGGGTGTCGTGATGGGACGGGGTTCAGGGTCGCCAGCGGGTGTTGCGTTGCCAGGTGTCGGAGCCTGGGAGCTTCCACTCGACGTGTCCGTCGTCGGGGTTGATCCTCCCGACCCAGCCCTGTTCGTGGGCTCGGTGGTGGTGGAACGGGCAGAGCAGTGCGCCGTCTCTGATGTCGGTGGTCTTGGAGATGGCATAGGGGTTGAGGTGGTGAGCCTCGGTCCACCGGGCGTCACGATCGCAACCTGGTGTGGTGCATCCGCCGTCGCGCTTCTCCATCGCCCGGCGGGATGACCGGTTGAAGTACCGATTGGCGGAGCCAAGGTCGAGGGGGAGAGGCTTGCCGTTGAGGACCATCGGGACGATCTGGGCCGAGCAGGCGAGCCGGCGGGCTTCGCCGGCGCTGATCCGGGTGCCGTCAGAGAGGCCGGCGGCCTTGATGCCGCCCATCAAGGTGTCGAGGTCGAGGTTCACGGTCACGACAGCGCTGACGCCACCGTTGGTGGGGAGGCGGTCGGCGGGCAGGTGCTCGATCAGGGTGGCGAAGGCGTGCCCGAGGCGCTGGGGGTAGGACTGGCCGAATCCCACTTCGTCCATCCCGCCGGTGGCGGCGTTGACGGTCCCGACCTTCTGGTGCGGGGCTGCGAGGGCGTCGAGCGCGGTCTTCAGCATCGCGCCCTGGGCTTCGGGGAGGGTAAAGCGTCCGGTGACGGTGCCGTCGTTGTTGTCCCACATGGAGAACGACGTCTTCTTGCGGGCTTCGTCTTCGCGGCGACGGAGGATCTCGTCCTCGTCGGCGTCGACCTCATCGGTCGTCTTGCGGTAGGCCTCGGTGATCCGGGCGGCCCTGCGGCGCAGGTCCTTGAGCGTCAGCTTCTGCGCGTCCTTCAGCAAAGTCTCTTCGCATCGCTGACGCTGTTCTGCGGTCACGTCGTCGGGCAGATTGGCCAGGGCGCGGGAGATGAGGTCGGCCTGCTTGGTGCTGATCACTCCGGCGGCGAGCGCGTTCTCGATGAGGGTGGTCTGCTCCTCGATCCGCTGCGCGGTGTTCACGAGCGCGTCGGCGCCGCTGCGGTCCCCACCGAAGTCGAACGAGATCGTCGCGCCGGTCGAGGTGCCCGCCCCGGGGCGTGGTCCGTCACCGTTCGCCGCGGCCTTGCGGGCCTTCTCCAGTACCCGGGCGGCGGCCATCTTGTGGGCCGACAACCGAGCTTCGGCGCGACCGATCTCGGCCAGGAGCCGTCGGACCTCGGCGGGGTCCAGGCCGTCCCACGCCGCGGTGGAGACCGTGTCGAGCAGGGCGTGGAGTCCGTGCACGCACGACGGCACCGGGTGGGTGTCGAGTGCGACGACGCTCATGCTTCCTCCTGCTGATCTACCCCCATTCTAGAGATAGAATGAGACAACAAACAAGCACATGTTCGAATACAAGCAGAACGTCCCGGCGGTCCACAGACCTTCGGCCCCACTCCGTGCGGAGCGGGGCCGAAGGGTGGTGCGCAGGGCGCGGACCGGGCCCGACCTACTGCTGCTCGGGCACCAGCCAGAGCACCCCGGCCGGGGGCAGCTGGACCTCGGCGGATGCCGCGAACCCGTGGTGCGGCACCATCTCGGCCTCGACGCTGCCGAGGTTGCCGACGCCGGAGCCGCCGTAGGACTCGGCGTCGGTGTTCAGCACCTCGCGCCACGTGCCGGGCAGGGGCAGGCCCACCCGGTAGTCGTGGTGGGGGCTGCCGGAGAAGTTGGCCAGGCAGGCCAGCTGCGAGCCGTCCGAGCCGATCCGCAGGAAGCAGATGACGTTGCCCTGGGTGTCGGAGGCGTCGATCCACCGGAAGCCCTCGGGACGCGCGTCGGCCGTGAACAGGGCCGGGGTGTCGCGGTAGGTGAGGTTGAGGTCGCTGACCAGCTCGAGCACACCGGCGTGCAGCGGGTCCTCCAGCGCGTGCCAGTCGAGACCGCGCGACTCGGCCCACTCGCCCTCCTGGCCGAACTCCCCGCCCATGAACAGCATCTGCTTGCCGGGGTGCGCCCACATGAAGGCCAGCAGCGCGCGCACGCCGGCCGCCTTGTTCCAGGCGTCGCCGGGCATCCGGCCCCACAGCGAGCCCTTGCCGTGCACGACCTCGTCGTGCGAGAGCGGCAGGACGAAGTTCTCCGTCCAGGCGTAGTCGATCGCGAAGGTCATCTCGCCGTGGTGGTACGAGCGGTGCACGGGATCCTGCCCCAGGTAGGACAACGTGTCGTGCATCCAGCCCATGTTCCACTTGAGGCCGAAGCCGAGACCGCCGGCGTCGGTGGGCGCGCTGACGCCGGGCCACGCGGTGGACTCCTCGGCGATCATCATCACGCCGGGGTGGTGCTTGTAGACCGTGGCGTTGAGCTCCTGCAGCAGCTGCACGGCCTCGAGGTTCTCGCGACCGCCGTGCTTGTTGGGCACCCACTCGCCGTCGTTGCGCGAGTAGTCCAGGTAGAGCATCGAGGCGACGGCGTCGACGCGCAGCCCGTCGAGGTGGAACTCCTCGAGCCAGTAGAGCGCGTTGGCCACGAGGAAGTTGCGCACCTCGTTGCGGCCGAAGTCGAAGACGTAGGTGCCCCAGTCGGGCTGCTCGCCGCGACGCGGGTCGGGGTGCTCGTACAGCGGGGTGCCGTCGAAGCGGGCGAGGGCCCACTCGTCGCGCGGGAAGTGCGCGGGCACCCAGTCGACGATCACGCCGATGCCGCGCTGGTGGAGCTCGTCGACGAACCAGCGGAAGTCGTCGGGGGAGCCGAAGCGCGACGTGGGGGCGTAGTACGACGTGACCTGGTAGCCCCAGGACCCGCCGAACGGGTGCTCGGCCACGGGCATGAGCTCGACATGGGTGAAGCCCATCTCGACGAGGTAGTCGCCGAGCTCGTCGGCCAGCTCCCGGTAGGACAGCCCCGGTCGCCACGACCCGAGGTGCACCTCGTACACGCTCACCGGCGCCTCGAGCCACGCGGTCGCGTCGCGTCGGGCCACCCACGCGTCGTCGCGCCAGCGGTGCTGCGGCTCCACGACGACGGACGCCGTGGCCGGGGGGACCTCGGTGCCGAAGGCGAGCGGGTCGGCCTTCTCGTGCCACGCACCGTCGGGACCCTGGAGGCGGAACTTGTAGCGCGCGCCCGCGCCGACGTCCGGGACGAAGAGGTCCCACACGCCCGAACCGCCGAGGGCCCGCATCGCGTGGGCCCCGCCGTCCCAGCCGTTGAAGTCGCCGACGACCTGCACGGCCTGCGCGTTCGGCGCCCAGACGGCGAAGGAGGTCCCGCCCACCGGCCCGGACGGCCCCTCGTGCGTGCGCACGTGCGCACCGAGGACCTCCCAGAGCCGCTCGTGGCGGCCCTCGGCCACCAGGTGCAGGTCGAGGTCACCCACCGCGGGGGGCCAGCTCGTCGTGGACTCGCTCATGTCACTCACCCTCACGCAGGATCCGGGCGATCGACCCCAGCGGGACGCTCGACCAGTCGGGTCGGTTGGCGTGCTCGTAGGACGCCTCGTAGACGGCCTTGTCGAGCTCGAGGCCGCGCAGCAGGTCGGCGTCGTCGCGTGGATCGCGGCCGGCCGCCTTGGCGTAGCCGTCGCAGAACGCCAGCCGGTTGTGGCGCGCCCAGGCCGCGGCCCGCTCGGTCTGCTCCTCGTCGGCGGGCTGGCCCACGAGCAGCTGCTGGGCCGCGTAGTCGAACGAGCGCAGCATGCCGGCGACGTCGCGCAGGGGCGAGCGCAGCGCCGACCGCTCGGCCAGGCTCGAGGCGGGCTCGCCCTCGAAGTCGAGCAGCAGCCAGCCGTGGACGGTGCGGAGCACCTGGCCGAGGTGCAGGTCGCCGTGCACGGGCTGGAGCGGCAGGGTCAGCTCGATGCCGTGCAAGCGGTGGAACGCCTCGCGGATCCCGTCGACGTGGGGCGCCAGGTCGTCGACCTCGGCAGCGACGCGGTCGAGCCGTGCCTCCATGGCCGCCACGGTGCGCTCGAGGTCGTCGTCGGCCGCCGGCTCGGTGCCCAGGGCGCGGGCGAGGTCGGCGTGCACGTCGGCCACGGCCCGGCCCAGCCGGTACGCCTCCCCGGCGAAGTCGCCGCCCAGGTCGCCGGGCGGCAGGCCGGAGTCGTCGGCCATGAAGTCGCGGACGCTCGTGGTGGCCATGACCCAGCCGTCGGCGGCGTCGGGCAGGAACCGTTGCAGCATCCCGAAGCTGACCTCGTCGTCGCCGATCCGTCCGCTGATCGCACCGAGCGGCTCGGCCACGTGCGCGGAACCCACCTGCCGCAGGGCGCGGTGCAGCACGAGGTCCTTGTTGACGCCCGGGGTGAGCTTGCGGAACAGCTTGAGGATGTACTGGCCGCCGTAGACGAGCGACGTGTTGCTCTGCTCCGAGGAGATGGGGTGCGCGCGCAGGCCGGTGGTCAGCTCCACGCCGGGCTCGGGGTCGAAGCGCAGGTCACCGACGCGCTCGGCCGCGGCGACGTGGTCCAGCAGCACGCCCGTGAGGTCGGCGTCGCCGCTGGCCTCGTACCAGACGGGACCGTCGCCCGCGGGGATCGCCGCCGCCGCCGGGACGTCGGGCAGTCCGTCGCTGCGTCGACCGAGGAGCAGCTGGTAGGCCTCGGTCCGGTCGCCCTGCTGCACCTCCACCACGAGGTGCACGAGAAGGGGCTCACCGGGCAGGACCACGGTCCAGTCGACGGTGCGCGTGCCGGTGACGGGTCGGTCCTTGCCGCCGAACCACCGCTGCGCGGGAAGCCAGTCGGGCAGGGCCGCCACCACGCGGTCGACGTCGGCGGCCCCGACCTCGTGGCCCTGGTCGGGAGTGCCCTGGTCGGGAGTGCTCACGGGATCGCTCATGTCATGCTCCTTCGTTCGCCCTCGTCGCCGAGCTCGGACAGCTGGAACCAGTAGAAGCCGTGGCCCGGCAGGGTGAGCAGGTACGGCAGCTCACCGACGCGGGGGAAGCGGACGCTGCCGGTCAGCTCGACGGGGGTGCACCCCTCGTGCTCGCCGAGCTCGAGCTCGACGGGCTGGGGGAAGCGGGACAGGTTGTTGACGCAGAGCACGACGTCGCGTTCCCCGTCGGGACGGGTCCACACGCGCTGGTAGGCGAGCACGCTCGGGTTCGAGCCGCCCAGGTCGGTGAAGTCGCCCTCGGCGAACGCGAGGTGCTGCTTGCGCACCTCGATCATGCGTCGGGTCCACGACAGCAGCGAGGCGCTGTTGCCCATCTGCGCCTCGACGTTGACCGCCTCGTAGCCGTAGGTCGGGTCCATGATCGGCGGCAGGTACACGCGGCCGGGGTCGGACCGCGAGAAGCCGGCGTTGCGGTCGGGGGACCACTGCATGGGCGTGCGGACGGCGTCGCGGTCGCCGAGCCAGATGTTGTCGCCCATGCCGATCTCGTCGCCGTAGTAGAGGACGGGCGAGCCGGGCAGGCTCAGCAGCATGGCGGTGAACAGCTCCAGCTGGTTGCGGTCGTTCTCCAGCAGGGGCGCGAGACGTCGGCGGATGCCGATGTTGGCCTTCATGCGTGGGTCGCGCGCGTACTCGCGGTACATGTAGTCGCGCTCGTCGTCGGTGACCATCTCGAGCGTCAGCTCGTCGTGGTTGCGCAGGAAGATGCCCCACTGGGTGCCCGACGGGATGGGCGGCGTCTGCGCCAGGATCTCCGAGATCGGGAAGCGCGACTCGCGCCGCACCGCCATGAAGATGCGCGGCATGAGCGGGAAGTGGAAGGCCATGTGGCACTCGTCGCCGCCGACCGCAGGGTCGCCGAAGTACTCGACGACGTCGGACGGCCACTGGTTGGCCTCGGCCAGCAGCACCCGACCGGGGTACTCGCGGTCGATCGTCGCGCGCACCTCGCGGAGGTACTCGTGCGTGCGGGGGAGGTTCTCGCTGCTCGTGCCCTCCTCCTCGAACAGGTAGGGCACGGCGTCGAGGCGGAAGCCGTCGATGCCGAGGTCGAGCCAGAACCGCAGGACGTCGAGCATGGCCTCGCGGACGGCGGGGTTCTCGAAGTTCAGGTCGGGCTGGTGGCTGAAGAAGCGGTGCCAGAAGAACTGGCCGCGCACGGGGTCGTACGTCCAGTTCGACGTCTCGGTGTCGACGAAGATGATGCGCGCGTCGCTGTACTCCGTGCCGTCGTCGCTCCACACGTAGAAGTCGCCGTACGGGCCGTCGGGGTCCTGCCGCGACGCCTGGAACCACGGGTGCGCGTCGGACGTGTGGTTGAGGACGAGGTCGGTGATGACGCGGATGCCGCGCCGGTGCGCCTCCTCGAGCAGGTGCACGAAGTCGTCGACGGTGCCGAACTCCGGCAGCACGGCGCGGAAGTCGCTGATGTCGTAGCCGCCGTCGCGCAGGGGGGAGGCGTAGAACGGGGGGAGCCACAGGCAGTCGACGCCCAGCCACTCGATGTAGTCGAGCTTGTCGGCCAGGCCGCGCAGGTCGCCCGTGCCGTCGCCGTTGGAGTCGTTGAACGCCCGGACCAGCACCTCGTAGAAGACGGCGCGCTTGAACCAGTCGGGGTCGGCGGGCACCTGCTCGGCGTGCTCGAAGTCCTCCGAGCTCGGCTCGGTCATGGTCCCGTCGGCCTCGACGCTCTCGCCGGTGTGGGGGGTCTGCTCGAGTCCGTCGAGGGCGGCGTCCGGTGCGGTGTCCTGGCGGGTGGGGTCGTCGGTCATGCGATCACCTCGGTGGGATCAGGGGGAAGGGATGTCATCGGGACGTGACGTGCACGACGTGCGCGCACGTGCGCGCGGGGTCGAGGCGCACGTAGTTGGCCGCGCCCCAGTCGTAGGTCTCGCCGGTCACCTCGTCGTGGGCGACGAGACGCGCGTCGTGGTCGAACCCGAGCTCGTGCAGGTCGAGGAACAGGGTGCCCTCGCGCGCCTCGTGCGGGTCGAGCGAGAGCACGACGACGACGGTGTCGCCCGTGGCGGGGTCCTGCTTGGACCAGGCCAGCAGGGCGTCGTGGTCGACGTGGTGGAAGTGCAGCGTGCGCATCTGCTGCAGCGCCGGGTGAGCACGGCGGATCTCGTTGAGCCGGGTGAGCCACGGCTCGAGGGAGCGGCCCTCGGCCAGGGCCCCGGCGAAGTCACGCGGGCGCAGCTGGAACTTCTCGGAGTCGAGGTACTCCTCGGCACCCGGTCGCAGCACCGCGGACTCGAACAGCTCGTAGCCGGCGTACACGCCCCAGGTGGGGGCCAGCGTCGCCGCGAGGGCGGCGCGCAGGGCGAACATGCCCGGTCCCCCCACCTGCAGGTGCGCGGGGAGGATGTCGGGCGTGTTGACGAAGAGGTTGGCGCGCCCCTCGTCCCAGTGCTCGCGCAGGTCCTCTCCGAACTCGGTGATCTCCTGCTTGGTGGTGCGCCAGGTGAAGTACGTGTAGCTCTGCGTGAACCCGAGCCGGGCCAGGCCCCACAGACGCGCGGGGCGGGTGAAGGCCTCGGCAAGGAACAGCACGTCGGGGTGGTCGGCCTTGACCGACGCGATCAGCCACGCCCAGAAGTCCGGCGGCTTGGTGTGCGGGTTGTCGACGCGGAAGATGCGCACCCCCCGCTCGACCCAGTGCAGGGTGACGCGCAGCATCTCGGCGTAGATGGCGTCGCGGTCGAGGTCGAAGTTGAGCGGGTAGATGTCCTGGTACCTCTTGGGCGGGTTCTCGGCGTAGGCGATCGTGCCGTCGGGCAGCGTCGTGAAGAACTCGGGGTGCTCGGCCACCCAGGGGTGGTCGGGCGCCGCCTGCAGCGCCAGGTCGAGCGCCACCTCGAGGTCCAGCTCGCGGGCGCGCTCCACGAACGCGGCGAAGTCCTTCTCGGTGCCCAGCGCGGGGTGGATCGCGTCGTGACCGCCCTCGGCCGCGCCGATGGCCCACGGCGAGCCGACGTCGTCGGGGCCGGGGGTGAGGGTGTTGTTGGGCCCCTTGCGGTTGTCGCGGCCGATCGGGTGGATCGGGGGCAGGTAGACCACGTCGAACTTCATCGCGGCGACGCGGTCGAGCTCCTTCGTGGCCGTGGCGAACGTGCCGTGCACGGGGGTGCCCTGGGCGTCGACGCCACCGGTGGAGCGGGGGAAGAACTCGTACCAGGAGCCGAACGCGGCGCGCTGCCGGTCGACCCAGACGTGCCGCTCGGGCCCCTGGGTGACGAGGTCGCGGACGGGGTGCTCCTGCATCGTGCGGCGGACGTCGTCACCGAGAGCGGGCCCGACCCGTGCGCCGAGCGGCAGGGTGTCGTCGCGCAGGGCCGACGCCGCGCCCAGCAGCGCCTTCTGCTCGGCGCGACGGTCCTTGCGGTCCGCGACCTGCTCGAGCAGACGTGCGGCCAGCTCGAGGTCGTTGGCGAGCTCGGCGGGGGTCTGCCCGGCGGCCAGCTTGGCGTCGAGGGCGTGCGCGGTGGTGGCCCACGGGTCGCTCCACGCATCGACGCGGAACGTCCACAGCCCCTCGGAGTCGGGGACGATCGTGGCGGCGAAGAGGTCCAGGCCGGTGCCCTGCTCCTGCATGCGCACGGTGCGCTCGGCGCGGTCGCCAGGGCCGCGCCACGCGACGGTGGCTCCCACGGCGTCGTGGCCCTCGCGCCAGACCGTGGCCTGCACGGGCACGTGCTCGCCCACCACCGCCTTGGAGGGGTAGGTGCCGTCGCCCGAGAGGGGCCGCACGTCATCGATGCCGAGCCGGTCCGTCATGCGAGTCACTCCCGTCGATCGCTGCGTTCGGTGTCCCTTCGAACGTAGCGGTGAACGTGGACGGGCGCGATTCCCGCGGGACCGGTCCCCGGTCGCGGGCCCGTCAGTCGTGCCGGGGAGCCTTGAGCAGCAGCAGGGAACGCGCCGCCAGCGTGGTGCGGCTGCCGGCCGCGAAGGCCTCGGTCGAGGCCGGGCTGCCGTCGGCCGACGTGGTGTCGAGCGTCGGCTCGAACGTGGCACCGAACTCCTGCCCCGGGAGCACGACCTCGAGCGGCTCGGCGCCGGCGTGCAGCAGCAGGAGCCACGAGTGGTCGGTGAGCAGCTCGCCCTCGCGGGTGCGGGACTGGCTGTTCGACCCGTCGATCCACATGCCGAGCGTCCGGCGCTCCGGGTCCTGCCAGTCCGGCTCGGTCATCTCCTGGCCGTCGGGCCGCAGCCAGATCAGGTCGGGCCGGCCGGTGGGCGTGGTGCGGCCGTCGAAGAACTCGGCCTGGCGCAGGGCAGGACTCTTCGCGCGCAGGTGCACGACCCGACGGGCGAACGTCAGCATCGCGTCGCTCTCGGGGGTCACGGTCCAGTCGACCCACGACGTCGGGTCGTCGAGGCAGTAGGCGTTGTTGTTGCCGCCCTGGGTGCGCCAGCGCTCGTCGCCGGCCACGAACATGGGCGTACCGGTCGAGAGCAGCAGCGTCGCCAGCAGGTTGCGGGCCTGGCGGGCACGCAGCGACGTGATCTCCGGGTCGTCGGTCGCGCCCTCCACGCCGTGGTTCCAGGAGCGGTTGTCGTCGGTGCCGTCGCGGTTGTCCTCGCCGTTGTCCTCGTTGTGCTTGTGGTCGTAGGAGACCAGGTCACGCAGCGTGAAGCCGTCGTGCGCGGTGACGAAGTTGATCGACTGCCAGGGTCGGCGCAGCGTGTGGTCGTAGAGGTCCGACGAGCCGGACAGCCGATAGGCCAGGTCGTCGACGCCGCCGGCGGCGCCGCGCCAGAAGTCGCGGACCGTGTCGCGGTAGATGCCGTTCCACTCCGCCCACTGGGCGCCGAACGCGCCCACGCGGTAGCCCTCGCCGGTGGCGTCCCACGGCTCGGCGACCAGCTTGCAGCGCGACAGCACGGGATCGGTGGTGATCGCGGTCAGGAGCGTGCTGTCGCGGTCGAAGGCGCCGCCACCGGGACGGCCCATCGTGGAGGCAAGGTCGAAGCGGAACCCGTCGACGCCGAGCTCGGTCGTCCAGTAGCGCAGCGAGTCCGTCACGAGGCGCACGACCTCGGGGGATCCGGCGTCCAGCGTGTTGCCGCAGCCGGTGATGTCGGCCATGTTCCCGTCGTCGTCGTGCAGGTAGTACGCCGGTGCCTCCAGCCCGCGGAGGCTGAGGGTCGGTCCGTCGGGGCCGCCCTCGCAGGTGTGGTTGTAGACGACGTCGACGATGACCTCGATGCCGGCAGCGTGCAGGGCCGCGACCATCGTGCGGAACTCCTCGACCTCACGTCCGGGCTCGCTCGCGTACCCGGGATGCGGTGCGAAGTAGCCGAGGGGTGAGTACCCCCAGTAGTTGTGCCGGCCGGCGGCCACGAGCGAGGGCTCGTCGGTGAAGGCCTGCACGGGCAGCAGCTCGACGGCGGTGATCCCGAGCCGCAGGAGGTGCTCGACGACGGCCGGGTGCGCCAGGCCCAGGTAGGTGCCGCGCAGGGGCTCGGGCACGTCGGGGTGCTGCTGCGTGAACCCCTTGACGTGCAGCTCGAGCACCACGGTCTCCTCGAACGGCACCTCCGGCTTCGTGCCGGTGTCGGGCCCGCCGGGGCTCGTGACGACGGCCAGCGGCACGTGGCCCAGGGAGTCGACGGTGGACGGCTCGGGACCGTCCGGACCGTCGGGGCCGTCGGCGTAGCCGAGCGCGGCCGCCATGTCGGTGAGCGAGCCGCGGATGCGGCGGGCGTAGGGGTCGAGCAGGATCTTGTGCGGGTTGCAGCGCATCCCGGTCTTCGGCTCGTAGGGGCCGTGCACGCGGTAGCCGTAGGTCTGGCCGGGCAGCACGCCCGGCACGAGCCCGTGCCAGACGCCGAACGTCCGCTCGGTCAGCTCGATGCGCCGCTCGGTGCCGTCGTCGTCGACGAGGCACAGCTCGACCCGCTCGGCCACGCTGCTGGCGATCGCGAACCTGACGCCGCCGGCCTCGGGGTGGGCGCCCAGCGGGAACGGTCGTCCGGCGAGCACGTGCAGGCCCTGCGGAGGGTGCGTCGTCATGGCGCCCAGTGTGTCAGGCGTCTCGGGGTCGCCCGGCCGTTCCCGGGTACCCACGGGGGGTGGACATCGACGAGCGGATCCGGACCTTCGACCTCGACCAGCTGCACGCCTCCGTCGCGGAGTCGCACGACGGCGAGGTCGACCGGAGCGTGCCCGAGCACGCCGACGCCGACAGCGGCCTGTTCGGGCTGGCCGTGTGCGACCGGTCGGGCGACGTGCGCCAGGTCGGCGACACGGACGTGACCTTCCCGATCCAGTCCGCGGTCAAGCCGTTCGTCTACGCCTTGGCGCTGGTCGACGCAGGGGCGACCCACCTCGAGGAGATCGGGGTGGAGCCCACGGGCGAGGCCTTCGACGCCGTGCGCCTCCAGAGCGACACCGGTCGGCCGCCGAACCCGATGGTGAACGCGGGTGCCTTGCTGACGGCGAGCCTGGTGGCGGGTGACGGGCCGCAGGACCGCGCGGGACGGATCCTCGCGGGGCTCTCCGCACTGGCGGGCCGGCCGCTCGTGGTCGACGAGCAGGTGAGCCGCTCGGAACACCTGAGCGGCGACCGGAACCGTGCCCTCGGGTACCTCATGCACTCCGCCGGGACGCTGCACGTGGACGTCGAGGACGCGATCGAGGTCTACGCCCGCGTGTGTGCGGTGTCGGTGAGCGCCGAGACCCTCGCCGTCATGGGAGCGACGCTCGCCTTCGGCGGTCGGAACCCGGTGACGGGTGACCGGGTGCTCCCGGTGGAGGTGGTCCGCAGCACGCTGAGCGTCATGGCCACGTGCGGCATGTACGACGGGTCGGGCCGGTGGATGCACCGCGTGGGCATGCCGGCCAAGTCCGGAGTCGCGGGCGGTGTGGTGGCGGCCGCTCCGCGGCACCTCGGCATCGGTGTCTACAGCCCGCCGCTCAACGAGCGCGGCAACAGCGTGCGCGGCGTGCTGGCCTGCGAGCGGCTTGCCGACGATCTCGGTCTGCACGCCTTCACGGTGGCGTGAGCGCGGTCAGAGGAGCAGCAGCAGGACCGCGGCCAGGAACAGGACACCGGCCACGCCCAGGAGGGCCAGGAGCGCGGCGCGCCCGGCTCGGCCGTGCCCGCTGCTCCCGAGCACCTCGGCGCGCGGATCACCGAGCACGAGCCGCTGCTGCTCGGCGAGGAACGTCTGGAACACCCCACCCCACGTGATGTTCCCCCGGTGGGCGGCGTGCCGGCCCGTGTCGGGCTCGACGAGCATCGGCAGCGCGACGACGGCCCACCGTCGGCGGGGTGGTGCCGCCGCCTCGTCGCGTGCCTGCTCGTCGGCGGCGCCGCACACGAGGACGGGGAGCACCGCGATCCCGTTGCCGGACCGTCGGCGGGCCCGGCCCGAGAGCGACCCGGCCCGGCCGGCCGTGGTCTCGGTCAGACGGTCGATGTGGCCGGTCGTCGCGTGGTCCACGGGGAGGAGGACCACGACGGTGTGCAGACGGGACAGGAACCAGCCGACCCTGCGGTCGCGACGGCGCAGGACGCGCGTCCCGACCGGCCAGTCGTCACCGGCGTCCAGCGCCTCGTACCCCGCGGCGAGGAGCCGGGAGGTGGCCGCGTCGGACCACGCTTGGTGCACCTCGGCGGTCCCTCAGGAGTAGGGGCCCGAGAACGGGGCGGGGGCGTCGGGGTCGTCGACGTCGCCCTCGGTCTCGTGGTCCTGCTTCTGGTGCTTCGGGTCGTCCGTGGGCTCCGCGGAGTCGCGCGGGTCCTCGCTGGGGATGTCGCTCTTGCCGTTGTCGCTCATGCCTCAGTGTGCGTCGGACGCCGTGGGTCCGCCCGTCGACGCCCAGACGACGTCGCCGTCGCGCAGCACCACGGCGCGCGCGGCGTCCAGGTCGACCTCGACGCGGAACGGGCCACGGTGCATGACGACGTGACGGTCGTCGTCGGAGACCTCGACGACGAGGTCGGCCAGGGACGGGTCGCGCAGCTCGGGGTGCTCCCGCCGCAGGGCGACGAGGGAGCGGTAGGTCTCGAGGACCGCGCGGTGGGCGGGGTCGTCGAGCTCGTCCCAGCGCAGCGTCGAGCGCTCGACGGTGGCGTGGTCCATCGGGTCGGGCACCTCGGACTCGCCCCAGCCGTGCCGGCCGAACTCGCGTCGACGTCCGGTGCGCACGGCGTCGGCGAGCTCGGGGTCGGGGAAGGAGGCGAAGAACTGCCACGGGGTGCTCGCGGCCCACTCCTCGCCCATGAAGAGCATCGGTGTGAACGGGCCCAGCAGCACCAGGGCGGCGCCGCACGCCACCAGGTCGGGCGGGACGGTGGCCGAGATCCGGTCGCCCTGTGCGCGGTTGCCGATCTGGTCGTGGTCCTGCAGGTAGGTCACGAACGCCGAGCCGGGCACCGTCTCGACGTCGACGGGCCGCCCGTGGCTGCGCCCGCGGAACGACGACCAGGTGCCGTCGTGGAAGAAGGCGCCGCGCAGCACCTTCGCGAGCGCGCCGGGCGTCGCGAAGTCGGCGTAGTAGCCGTCGGTCTCGCCGGTGAGGGCCACGTGCAGCGCGTGGTGCACGTCGTCGCACCACTGCGCGTCCATGCCGAGGCCTCCGTGGGCGCGGGGCGTGACCATGCGGGGGTCGTTGAGGTCGGACTCGGCGATCAGCGACAGCGGTCGACCGAGCGCCTCGGACATCCGCTCGGTCTCGGCGGACAGCTCCTCCAGGATCGGCAGCGCGCGGGTGTCCGCCAGCGCGTGCACGGCGTCGAGGCGCAGGCCGTCGACGTGGAAGTGCTCGAACCACGCCATCGCGTTGTCGAGCACGTAGCGGCGCACCTCGTCGGAGCCCTCGGCGTCGAGGTTCAGGCCGGGTCCCCAGTCGTTCTGGCCGGCGAAGTAGGGGCCGAAGCGGTCGAGGTAGGCGCCGGACGGGCCCAGGTGGTTGTAGACGACGTCGAGCACCACGCCGAGGCCGCGCGCGTGGCACGCGTCGACGAACCGCTTGAAGCCGTCGGGGCCGCCGTAGGGCTCGTGCACCGCGCCCCAGAGCACGCCGTCGTAGCCCCAGCCGTGCGGGCCGTCGAAGCTGTTGACCGGCAGCACCTCCACGAGGTCCACGCCGAGGTCGACGAGGTGGTCGAGCCGCTCGACCGCCGCGTCGAAGGTGCGCTCGGGCGTGAACGTGCCGACGTGGAGCTCGTAGACGACCGACCCCTCAAGCGCCCGGCCCGACCAGGCGCCGTCGCTCCAGTCGAAGGCGGCGTGGTCGTAGACACGTGAGGCCGCGTGCACGCCCTGGGGCTGCCACGACGACCGCGGGTCGGGCAGCGGGGTCTCGTCGTCACCGAGCAGGAACGCGTAGTCCGACCCGGGGGCCAGCTCGGTGTCGAGCCACCACCAGCCCGAGCGCAGCTCGCCGGGCTCCCACGCCTCCATCGGGTGGTCGACGCCGTCGATGCGGACCCGGACCCGCTCGTGGTCGGGCGCCCAGACGGTGACGGTCACGCTCAGACCACCCGGGTGGGCGGGGACTTCGTCTGGCCGGGGTCGGTGGTCGGGATGCCGCCGAGCGCCTCGTCGACCTTCGCGAGGACGTCGGCGTCCAGGGTGACGCCGCTGGCGGCCGCGTTGGACTCCACCTGCTCTGGGCGGGAGGCACCGACGATGGCGCCGGCGACGTTGTCGTTGGCCAGCACCCAGGCGATGGCCAGCTGGGCCATGGTGATGCCGAGGTCGTCGGCGACGGGCCGCAGCTTCTGGACGGCCGTGAGCGTCTCGTCGGTCAGGAAGCGCTTGATCATGTCCGCGCCGCCCTTCTCGTCGGTGGCGCGGCTGCCCTCGGGCAGGTCGGCGCCGGGCTCGTACTTGCCGCTGAGCACGCCCTGCGCGATGGGCGACCACACGATCTGCGAGACGCCGAGCTCACGGCTGGCGGGCACGACCTCGCCCTCGATGACGCGCCACAGCATCGAGTACTGGGGCTGGCTCGAGATCAGCTGGATGCCGAGGTCCTGCGCCAGGGCATGCCCGGCGCGGAGCTGGTCGGCGGTCCACTCGCTGACGCCGATGTAGTGCGCCTTGCCGGCGCGCACGACGTCGGCGAAGGCCTGCATCGTCTCCTCGAGCGGCGTCTCGTGGTCGTAGCGGTGCGCCTGGTAGAGGTCGACGTAGTCGGTCTGCAGCCGCTGCAGCGAGCCGTCGATGGACTCCATGATGTGCTTGCGCGACAGGCCGGTGTCGTTCGGTCCGCCGGGGCCGGTGGGCCAGTAGACCTTCGTGAGGATCTCCAGCGATGCGCGACGCTCGCCCTTCAGCGCCTCGCCGAGCACCGACTCGGCCTTGCCGTTGGCGTAGACGTCGGCGGTGTCGAACGTCGTGATGCCGGCGTCGAGCGCCGCGCGGACGCATGCCGTCGCCGCGTCGTTCTCGACCTGGGACCCGTGGGTCAGCCAGTTGCCGTAGATGATCTCGCTGACCTTGAGGCCGCTGTTCCCGAGGTACCTGAACTCCATGCCCCGAGCCTAGTTCCGGTGCCCCACTGCGCGACTCGGACGGACGCGCCGGCCCCGTCCCGGGCGTCTCGACGACGTGAGGTCGATTCCTGGGCGCGGAATCGTCGTCACGTCGTCAGGACGCGGGGCCGGGGCCGAGGGCCCGGGTGCGGCGCTGGTGCTGCTCGCCAGTGGCCGTCAGGTCTGTCGGGTGAGCAGGGCGACGGGGTAGGTCCGCAGCAGGTCGGCCAGCGCGACGTCGCCGCCCTCGAGCACGGCACCGGTGAGCGCGTCGGTCCACGTCCCCTCGGCCAGCGGGAGGGTCGTGTCGGCCCAGCCGCCGCGCGCCTCGAGGCCCACGGGCAGGCGGGTGACCACGGCGACCAGGTCGTCGCTGCGACCGAAGGCGAGTGCGTGGTCGGCGGCAGGGCCCCGGGCGGCCACCGCGACGTAGCCGCGGAACAGCTCCGGCCGGTCGCGGCGGAGCGTCAGCACCCGACGCACGAGCGACGTCTTCACCGCCCCCGACGCGTCGACCTCCGGCAACCAGCCGTCGTCGAGCCGGCGGAGCACCGCGCGGAAGGCCTCATGGTCGACCGGGCGACGGTTGTCGGGGTCGACGAGGGAGAGGTCCCAGCCCTCGGTGCCCTGGTAGACGTCAGGGACACCCGGACCCGCCAGCTGCAGCAGCTTCTGGCTCAGCGAGACCGTCCGGCCTGGGGCCTCGATGCGGTCGACGAGCGCCTGCACCTCGTCGCCGACCTCGGCCCGCACGCGGGTGGGCCAGGCACGGATCGACTCCTCGAAGGCCTCGTCCGTCTCGGTCCAGGTGGTGCGGATCTTGGACTCCCGCGCCGCCTTGAGCAGGTAGTCGGTCAGTCGCTCGTCGCTGATCGGCCAGGCCCCGAGCAGGGTCTGCCAGGCCAGCAGGTCGAGCGCCGGCTCGTCGAGCCCGCAGCGGGCCGACCAGCCCTCGATCGCCGACGTCGCCTCGTCGCCGAGCTCGGCCAGCACCAGCATCCTGGCGCGGGTGTCCTCCGAGCGCTTCGTGTCGTGGGTGGTGAGCGCTGTCATGGCGGACGGGTGGTCGGCCTCCCTGGCAGCGGCGAGCGCGTGGAAGCCCTCGACGTCGACACCCCACACGTCGGGGGAGCCGCCCACCTCGTTGAGCGCGGCGAAGCGCGTGAACCGGTAGAAGGTCGTGTCCTCGGTGCCCTTGGCCACGACCATGCCGGACGTCTGCTGGATGCGGGTGGCGAGCTCGCCCTGCGGGTCCGCGCGGACCTGCGCGTCGAGCGCGGACAGGGCCTCGTCGACGTCGGGCCGACGGCTGCGCGCCGTGTCGATCGCCTGGGCCCAGTCGTCCTCGCCCTCGGGCAGGTAGGACCGGTAGACGCCGAAGGCCACCATCGTCTCCGCGACGGCCGTGCGCGCGGCGTCCTCGGGCACGTCGCGCAGCAGGCCGGCGATGCGACGGACCTCGGCCACGAGCACCTTCTGCGTCACCATGCGCCGTGCGTCCTCCTCGACGGCGGCGTAGTCCGACGGCGCTCCGAGCCGCTCCGACAGCGCCTGCCAGGGAGCCTCGCCTGCGGGGTCGAGCAGCACGCCCTCGACCTCGCGCATGGCGTCGTACCCGGTGGTCCCGTCGGCGGGCCAGCTCGCGGGCAGGTCCTCGCCGGGGTGCAGGATCTTCTCGACGACGAGCCACGCGTCGGGCGCGGCCTCGTGCAGGCGCCGCAGGTAGCCACCGGGGTCGGACAGCCCGTCCGGGTGGTCGATGCGCAGCCCGGTGACCCGGCCGTCGGTCACCCAGCGCAGCACCTCGCGGTGTGCGTCGTCGAAGACGGTCGGGTCCTCGACCCGCACGGCGGCCAGCGTCGTGATGTCGAAGAACCGGCGGTAGTTCAGCTCGGAGGCCCCGCGGCGCCATCCGACGAGCTCGTAGTGCTGCCGGTCGTGCACCTGCTGCGGCGTCAGCGACGCGAACCCCGGGTCGGCCAGCGTCGCGGCGTCGATGGGGAACCGGTGGTCGTGGTACGTGAGCTCCTCGCCGTCCACCGCCAGCTCCGCGACCTCGGCGTCGTCGCCGAGGACGGGCACCAGCACCCGGCCGCGCGACCAGTCGACGTCGAAGTGCCCGGCCCACGGCGAGCGCTCTCCCTCGGCGAGCACCGACCACCACCACGGGTTCGCCCGCGGCACCTCGACCGACATGTGGTTCGGCACCACGTCGACTACGAGCCCCATCCCGGCGTCGCGCACGGCGTCCGTGAGGGAGTCCCAGCCGTCGGGCCCACCCAGCTCGGGTCGTGCCCGCGTGGGGTCGGTGACGTCGTAGCCGTGCGTCGACCCGGGTGTCGCGTCGAGCACCGGCGACACGTACACCGCGCCGACGCCGAGGTCGCGCAGGTACGGCACGAGCGCCTCGGCCTCCGCGAACCCGAAGCCCGGCCGCAGCTGCAGCCGGTACGTCGACGTGGGCGTGCTCACGACTCGACCCGCTGCAGCACCACCAGCGAGCGGCCCTCGAGCTCGATCGTCGCGCCGCCCTCGACCAGCTCGTCGCCCGGCTCGGTGACCGTGCCGCTCGCGGTGTCGACCACGACCGCCCACGTGCTGGCGTACTCGCCGTCCGGCACGGTGAACTCGATTCCCTCGTGGTGGGCGTTGAACGCCATCAGGAAGGAGTCGTCGACGACGCGCTCGCCCCGCTCGTCGCGGTCGGCGATCGCCCGGCCGTTGAGGAACACCGCGATCGAGCGGCCGAAGCCGTCGTCCCAGTTCTGCTCGGTCATCTCCTCGCCGGCCGGCGTGAACCAGGCGATGTCGCGCAGCTCGTCGCCCTTGCGGATCGGCTTGCCCTGGAAGAACCGGCGGCGCCGGAACACCGGGTGGGCCGTGCGGAAGGCGGCGAGGGCCGACGTGAACCCGAGCAGCGAGTGCTCGTGCTCGTCGAGGTCCCAGTCGACCCACGCGACCTCGTTGTCCTGGCAGTAGACGTTGTTGTTGCCGCCCTGGCTGCGGCCAAGCTCGTCGCCGTGCAGCACCATCGGCACACCCTGCGAGAGCAGCATGGTGGCCAGGAAGTTGCGACGCTGCCGGCGGCGCAGCTCGAGGATCTCCGGGTCGTCGGTCGGACCCTCCACGCCGCAGTTCCACGACCGGTTGTCGTCGGCGCCGTCGCGACCGTCCTCGCCGTTGGCCTCGTTGTGCTTCTGCTCGTACGACACCAGGTCGTTCAGCGTGTAGCCGTCGTGGGCCGTCACGAAGTTGATCGACGCGTACGGGCGCCGGCCGTTGTCCTGATAGAGGTCGGACGAGCCGCTGATCCGCGACGCGAACTCGCCCAGCGTCGACGGCTCGCCGCGCCAGAAGTCGCGCACCGTGTCGCGGTAGAGGCCGTTCCACTCCGTCCACAGCGGCGGGAAGTTGCCCACCTGGTAGCCGCCGGGTCCCACGTCCCACGGCTCGGCGATCAGCTTCACCTGGCTGACCACCGGGTCCTGCTGCACCAGCTCGAAGAAGGTGGCCAGCTTGTCGACGTCGTAGAACTCGCGCGCCAGCGTGGCCGCCAGGTCGAAGCGGAACCCGTCGACGTGCATCTCGGTGACCCAGTAGCGCAGCGAGTCCATGATGAGCTGCAGCGGCGTGGGGTGGCGCACGTTCAGCGAGTTCCCGGTGCCGGTGTAGTCCATGTAGTGCTGCTCGTCGTCCTCGACGAGGCGGTAGTAGGCCTGGTTGTCGATGCCGCGCATCGACAGCGTCGGCCCGAGGTGGTTGCCCTCCGCGGTGTGGTTGTAGACGACGTCGAGGATGACCTCGATGCCCGCGGCGTGGAGCGCGCGGACCATGCCCTTGAACTCCTGCACCTGGCGACCGGGCTGGGAGGTGTAGGCGTCGTGCGGGGCGAAGAAGCCGATCGTGTTGTAGCCCCAGTAGTTCGTCAGATCCTTCTCGACGAGGTAGTGGTCCGTGACGAACTGGTGCACGGGGAGCAGCTCGATGGCGGTCACGCCGAGGCCGGTCAGGTGCTCGATCACGGCGGGGTGCGCGAGCGCCGCATAGGTGCCGCGCAGCTCCTCGGGGACGTCGGGGTGGGTCATCGTGAGCCCCCGGACGTGCGCCTCGTAGATGATCGACTCGTTGTAGGGCCGGCGCGGCGGGCGGTCGTCGGCCCAGTCGAAGAACGTGTTGACCACGAGCGAGAACGGCACGTGGCCGGCGGAGTCGTCGTCGTTCGGCTCGTCGGGCGAGCCCATCTCGTAGGCGAAGAGCGACGGGTCCCAGTCGGGCTGGCCCTGCACGGCCTTCGCGTACGGGTCGATGAGCAGCTTCTGCGGGTTGCAGCGCAGGCCGTTCTCGGGGTCCCACGGACCGTGCACGCGGTAGCCGTAGCGCTGGCCGGGGCCGATGCCGGGCAGGAAGCCGTGGTGGACGAAGCCGTCGACCTCCTCGAGGCGGACGCGGGTCTCGGTGCCCGACTCGTCGAAGAGGCACAGCTCCACGAGGTCGGCGACCTCCGAGAACAGGGCGAAGTTGGTGCCGGTGCCGTCGTACGTGGCACCGAGCGGGTAGGGCGATCCGGGCCAGGGGCGCACGGGGGTTCTCCTCGGATGGGGTCGTGCCGGTTGGGTGGTCAGGTGGGGCGGGCGGCGCGCAGCGGGGCGACGGCGGCCTGCACCCGGGGGTGGTCGAAGAAGGCGTCGAGGTCCACGGGAAGGCGGACCTTCCAGTTGGGGTACTCGTCCACGGTGCCCGGCAGGTTCGGCTGACGCACCTGGCCGACGGCGTCGGCGGGTGAGCTCAGCACCAGGCGCGACGCGGCCGGGGCGATGACGGCGTGCAGCGCGACGAGCAGGTCGTCGGTGTCGACGCCCTCGGCGCGCAGCAGGTCGAGCAGCGCCTCCTTGTCGGCGGCCGCGGTGGCGAGCGCGTCGTCCACCGGCTCGCCCAGCAGGTCGAGCCGGTCCTGGACGTGGATGCGTTCGTCGCGCAGCCAGCCCTCGACCGTCGGCAGGTCGTGGGTGCTGATGCTCGCCATGGTCTCGGGCTCCCAGGCGCGGGGCGGTACGTGCGGCTGCCCCGGGGCGTCCCAGTCGCGCTCGAACCACAGCACGGCCGAGCTGAGGATGCCGCGCGCGTGCATGGTCTCGGTGACCACGTCCTCGACGGTGCCGAGGTCCTCGCCGACGACGATGGCGCCGGCGCGGGTGGCCTCGAGCAGCAGGACGGCGAGCATCACGTCGGCGTCGTAGTACACGTAGGTGCCGCGGTGCGCGGGCTCGCCCGGCGGGATCCACCACAACCGCCACAGACCCGCCACGTGGTCCACGCGGATGCCGTCGCCGTGGCGCAGCACGCTGCGGACGACGTCGCGGAAGGGTGCGTAGCCGGTCTCGAGCAGGCGGTCCGGCCGCCACGGCGGGAGGTCCCAGTCCTGTCCGAGCGGGTTGAAGGCGTCGGCCGGGCAGCCGACGCGCACGTCGGATGCGAACACGCTCTGCAGGGCCCAGGCGTCGGCGCCACCGGGGTGCACGCCCACCGGCAGGTCGTGCACGAGTCCCACGGCCATGCCGGCGTCGTGGGCCGCGTCGCGGGCGGCGTCGAGCTGCTGACGGCACAGGTGCTGGAGCCAGGCGTGGAAGGCGACGCGGTCGGCCAGGTCGTCGCGGGCCCGGGCCACGGCCTCGGAGGTCGGGTCGCGCAGCGGCTCGGGCCAGGTCCGCCAGTCGGCGCCGTGCTGCTCGGCCAGGGCCGAGAACGTGGCGAAGGCGGCCAGGTCGGGCTCGGCGTCGAGGTCGACGTCCTCGTCGGCGGGGGCGAAGGGTCGCAGCAGCTCCAGGGCCGCGCGCTTCGCCTCCCACACGGCGTCGTGGTCGAGCAGGTCGTCCGCAGGATCGGGGTCCGGTGCTAGCCGTAGCACCTGGTCGCGGACCGACGGGTCGGCCGCGGCGAAGGCGTCGACGTCGGTCACGCGCAGGTAGAGCGGGCTCGCGAACCGTCGGCTCGACGGGGAGTAGGGGGAGCGGACGAGCGGCGTCGACGGCACGAACGCCTGCACCGGGTTGACCAGCAGCACGCCGGCGCCCTGCTCGGTGCCGGCGCGTCGGGCCAGGTCGGCGAGGTCGACCAGGTCGCCCATCTGCCACGACCCGGCCGAGTGCAACGCGTACAGCTGGAGCATCCAGCCCCACGTGCGCGGCACCTCCGGCAGTCGGGCCGGGGCGACGACGAGCGTCACGTCCTGGGCGTCGGTGACGAACCGGTGCCAGCCGAGCGGCAGGTCCGCGGGCAGCGTCCCCTCCACGTCGAGGTGGCCGCCGTCCTCCAGCAGCACCCGACCCGCCACGCCGACCTCGCGGGCCACGCCCTGCGTCGCGGCGATGGTCGACTCGAGCGGTCGGGCGTCGGCCGCGGCGCGCTCGAGTGCGTGACCGACCGCCTCCGGGGTCGTGGCGTCGACGCCCAGCTGACCGAGCACGGCCACGACGATCTCGCGGTCCACCTCGACGGGGCGCCGGTCCGAGCCCTCGTACGCGACCGCGACGCCGTGGGCCGCGGCGAGGCGCGCGAGGTCGTCAGCGTCGGAGGGGGGCATGACGTCCAGCATGGTCGCGGACGGCCCGGCCCACCACTTCGGGGCACGAGGGAGGGGTCACACCCGGGGAGTACCCGCCGGCCCGACCCGCAATCGGACGCCGTTCACATCGGCGACACGAGGCGGGCCTACGCTTCTCGGGTGGACTGGAGCGACTACGACGCGGCCCTCTTCGACCTCGACGGTGTCATCACCCCGACGGCCGAGGTGCACATGCGCGCCTGGAACCAGATGTTCAACGACTTCCTGACGGCGCGGGGGGTCGAGGAGCCGTACACCGACGACGACTACTACCGGTACGTCGACGGCAAGCCGCGCTACGACGGCGTGCGCTCGTTCCTGGCCTCGCGCGACATCGAGCTGCCCGAGGGCACGCCCGACGACGCCCCCGAGGAGGAGACCGTCGGCGGGCTCGGCAACCGCAAGAACGTGGCCTTCGAGGAGGTCCTCGACCGCGACGGCGTGGTCGCGTACCCGGGCTCCGTGGCGCTCGTGGAGCAGCTGGCCGCCGCCGGCACGCAGATGGCGATCGTCTCCAGCTCGCGCAACGCCCCCAAGGTGCTGCGCGCCGCCGGGCTCATCGACCACTTCCCGGTGATCGTCGACGGCGTCGTGGCGGGGGACCGCCAGCTCGCCGGCAAGCCCGCGCCCGACACCTTCCTCTTCGCCGCGCAGCAGCTCGACGTCGAGCCGTCGCGAGCCGTGGTGCTCGAGGACGCCACCTCGGGCGTCGCCGCCGGCCACGCCGGACGCTTCGGCCTGGTCGTGGGCGTCGACCGCGGCGCCGGAGCCGACGCGCTGCGCGAGCACGGAGCCGACGAGGTCGTGAGCGACCTGCGAGACCTGCTCTGATGTCGCCGCTCGACCAGCCCGCGCCCGGCACCGACGAGGACCGCGGCTTCGGCCCCTCGCACGAGGCGCCGCCGGTGCGCGACTTCCTCGACCGCTCGCGCTTCCCCGTGGACCCGTGGAAGCTCACCGAGGTCCGCTACGACAGCAGCGACCTGGGCCTCACCGAGACCGTGTTCGCCGTCGGCAACGGCTACCTCGGCCTGCGCGGCAACGTGGAGGAGGGTCGCGACTCCCACACGCACGGCACGTTCGTGAACGGCTTCCACGAGACGTGGCCGATCCAGCACGCCGAGGAGGCGTTCGGGTTCGCCCGGGTCGGCCAGACGATCGTCAACGCCCCCGACGCCAAGATCATCCGGCTCTACGTCGACGACGAGCCGCTGCTGCTCTCGGTGGCCGACCTGCTCGGCTATGAGCGCAGCCTCGACCTGCGCGAGGGCGTGCTCCGGCGGAGCCTGCTGTGGCGGACCCCGTCGGGCAAGCGGGTCCGGATCGAGTCCACCCGCATGGTCAGCCTGGCGCAGAAGCACCTCGCGATCATGACCTTCGAGGTCACGCTGCTCGACGACTCCGCGCCGGTGGCCATCTCGTCGCAGATCCTCAACCGCCAGGACGGCGAGGACGAGTACCACGTGCGCGCCAGCGCGATGGGCGAGGGCAAGGTCGGCGAGGGCAACGACCCCCGCAAGGCCGAGCGGCTCCAGCGCCGTGTGCTCGAGCCCCACGAGCAGCTCGGCGAGCCCGACACCGGACGCGTGGCGCTGGGGTACCGGTGCGCCGAGAGCGGCATGACGCTCGCCGTGATGGCCGACCACGACCTGCAGACCGAGAACATGGTCACGAGCCGCGTGGTCACCGGCGACGACCTCGCGAAGACGACGTTCCGGATCGCCGCCGAGCCCGGCGTGCCCATCCGGCTCACCAAGACGGTGGCGTACCACACGTCGCGCGGGGTGCCCTCGCGCGAGCTGCTCGACCGCTGCCGACGCACTCTCGACCGGGTGCGCGAGCAGGGCGTGGAGCAGCAGACGAGCGACCAGCGCGACTGGCTGACCGCGTTCTGGCAGCGCGCCGACGTGGAGGTCCCGGGCCAGCCGGAGATCCAGCAGGCCATCCGCTGGAACCTGTTCTCGATCGTGCAGGCGTCGGCGCGGGCCGAGGGCCAGGGCATCCCCGCGAAGGGGGTCACCGGCTCGGGCTACGGCGGCCACTACTTCTGGGACACCGAGGTCTACGTCATGCCGTTCCTGACGTACACGACCCCGAGCGCGGCCCGCAACGCGCTGCGGTTCCGCTACTCGCTGCTCGACGCGGCCCGCCGTCGCGCCGACCAGCTCGCCCAGAAGGGCGCCCTGTTCCCGTGGCGGACCATCAACGGTGAGGAGGCGTCGGCGTACTACGCGGCCGGCACCGCGCAGTACCACATCGACGCCGACATCGCGTACGCGCTGAGCCAGTACATCGGCGCCACGGGCGACACCGAGTTCCTCGACCGCCAGGGCATCGACATCTTCGTCGAGACGGCCCGGCTGTGGGCCGACCTCGGCTTCTGGCGCAGCGAGGAGGGCGGGACCTTCCACATCCACAGCGTCACCGGTCCCGACGAGTACACGACGGTCGTGAACGACAACCTGTACACGAACGTCATGGCGCGCTTCAACCTGCGCCGGGCGGCCGAGGCGGTCCGCACCCTCCAGCACGCCAACCCCGCCGCCTACGAGGCCGCGGCCGAGCGGCTCTCGCTCACCGAGGAGGAGGTCGAGGAGTGGGGACGTGCCGCGCGTGGCATGAGCATCCCGTTCGACGAGCACCTCGGCATCCACCCGCAGGACTCGCACTTCCTCGAGCGCGAGATGTGGGACCTCGACCACACGCCGCTCGACAGCCGCCCCCTGCTGCTGCACTACCACCCGCTGGTCATCTACCGGTTCCAGGTGCTCAAGCAGGCCGACGTCGTGCTGGCGCTGTTCCTGCAGGGCGAGGACTTCACGCCCGAGCAGAAGCGCGCCGACTTCGAGTACTACGACCCGATCACCACGGGCGACTCGACGTTGTCGGCCGTCGTGCAGTCGATCATCGCGGCCGAGGTCGGGTACCACGACCTGGCGTACCGCTACTTCCTGTCGGCGCTCTTCGTCGACCTGGCCGACCGGCACGGCAACACGTCCGACGGCGTCCACGTGGCGTCGACCGGTGGCGTGTGGAGCGCCGTGGCCGCCGGGTTCGGCGGGTTCCGCGACCTCGGCGCCGGCCAGTGGTGCATCGATCCGCGCCTGCCCGACGACTGGGAGTCGCTCACCTACCGGGTCACGCTGCGCGGCACCCGGGTGCGCGTGACGGTGCGCCCCGACGAGCTCGACCTCACGGTGGAGGACGGCGACGGCCACCTCGCGTTCGACGTGCGCGGCACCGAGGTCGTCGTGGGCCCGGGCGAGCCGGTCACGGTCGCCCTCGCGGGCCAGGGGCCGCGGCTCGAGGGTGAGCCGCCGAACCCGGCCGGCACGCGCCGCTCCGACGGCACCGTCATCACGGCGATCGTCCCCGGCGCCTGAGGCGGTGCCGGACGGGTCGCGCGCCGGGCGGGTGCACCGTCCGGTCGCGCCTGCGGGCACCTGCCTAGACTGACGGACGTGTTGATCGTGAGGTACGAGGTCAGTGACGGCAGGTCGGGCGAGGACGTCGTGCTCGTCGACCAGAAGTGGTCGTTCGGGCGTTTCGGTGGTGAGGAGACCCCCACCGTCGAGACCGACGACCGGCGGGTCAGCCGCGGCGCCCTGGTGATCCGCGACAGCGGCCCCGGCCCGGTCGTCTTCCGGGGGCAGCGCGGCGAGCAGGCCCGGGTGGGCCTGGTCTCCGACGACGGCAGCACCGAGTGGCTCGAGGAGGGCAAGGCCGGCAACCTCACGGCCACGGCCCGTCGGGTCACGTTCGACCTCGACGACGAGAACGTGCTCACGCTCGAGGTCGACTTCGCCGACCGCGGCAGCGTGGTCGAGCGCCAGCAGCAGGCGGCCCAGCCCCACCTCTCGGTGGTGCCCGAAGCGACCGACGTCCCATGAGCGGACGGAGCGCCGACGACGCCGGAGCCGCCCACACCGGTTCGGTCGACATCGCGTTCCTCCAGCAGCTCCCGAAGGTCGAGCTGCACGTGCACCACGTCGGGTCGGCATCGATCGAGGCGGTCTCCACGCTGGCCCAGCGCCACGAGGGCAGCACGCCCGTGCCGACCAACCCCACCGCGCTCGCCGACTACTTCCGGTTCACCGACTTCGCGCACTTCATCGAGGTCTACCTGTCGGTCGTGGACCTGCTGCGCACGCCCGACGACCTCTGGACCCTCACCCACCAGGTGGGCACCGATCTCGCGGCGCAGAACGTGCGGTACGCCGAGCTGACGCTCACGCCGTACACGTCCATCGTGCGCGGCATCCCCGCCGAGGCCTACCTCGAGGCCGTCGAGGACGCCCGCCGTCGGGTGGAGGCCGAGACCGGCCTGGTGCTGCGCTGGATCTTCGACGTCCCCGGCGAGTCCGGGGTGGAGGCGGCCGACGTGACGCTCGACGTCGCGCTGCGGCTGCGGCCCGACGCGCTGGTGGGCTTCGGCCTGGGCGGCCCCGAGGTCGGCGTCCCGCGGCCGCAGTTCGCACGGCACTTCGACGCCGCCCGCGCCGCGGGGCTGCGCAGCGTCCCGCACGCGGGTGAGTCCACCGGCCCGCAGACGATCCGCGACGCGATCGAGCACCTCGGGGCCGAGCGCATCGGCCACGGCATCGCGGCGGCGCAGGACCCCGAGCTCATGGCGCTGCTCGCCGAGCGCGGGATCGTGCTCGAGGTGTGCCCCACGTCGAACGTGTGCACCCGTTCCGTCCCGTCGCTCGCCGAGCACCCGCTGCCCACGTTGGTGGCCGCCGGGGTCCCGGTGACGATCAACAGCGACGACCCGCCCATGTTCGGCACCACCTTGTCGCGCGAGTACGCGGTGGCCGCCGACCTGCTCGGCCTCGACCGCGCGGGCGTCGTCGACCTGGCGAGGGCCGCCGTGGACGCGTCCTTCGCGCCCGAGTCGGTCACGGCCGCCCTGCGCGCCGAGCTCGACGCCGTCGACGCCTGACCCCCTCGGCCGGGGGCTACGCCTTGGTGGTGGGGACGACCGGGACGCGGACGAGGAGCACACCGGGACGGACCTCCGCGGTGATCTCGGTGCCCTCGTCGACGGGGTCGCCGTCGAGCTGCATGGGGGTGGGGCCCGAGGCCTTCACGTGCACACGTCGGCCGGTGAAGCGGTCGAGGCGGTCGTTGGTGCGCTTGCGGCGGGCGATCACGCGCAGGGCGATCGAGACCCAGCCGAACAGCCGACGCGGTGCGATGACCACGACGTCGAGCTCACCGTCGTCGACCTGGGCGTCCGGCAGCAGGGGCAGACCGGCCTGCAGGAAGCCGACGTTGCCGATGACCACGGTGCGGGCACGGAAGGTCCGGGGCTCAGCGTCGTCGACGGTGATGGTGACCTTCATGCCCGGGAAGCGCAGCGCCTTGACGCCGGAGACGAAGTACGCGGCCCAGCCGACCTTCTTCTTGAGCTCGTCGTTGACGCCGGTCATGATCATGGCGTCCATGCCGAGGCCGGCCATGACCAGGAAGCTGGTGTCGACACCGGCGTCGGTGGTGAACCGGGCCAGGTCGATGGCCTTGTCCTGGCCGCCGAAGGCGACCTCGAGCGCGTCGCGCGGGTTGAGCGGCACGCCGAGGTTGCGGGCCAGCAGGTTGCCGGTGCCGTGCGGGATGATCGCCACCGCCACGCCCGTGCGGGCCGCCTCCTCGCACACCGCGCGGACGGTTCCGTCGCCACCGGCGGCGACGATCAGGTCCACGTCGGCCTCGAGCGCCGCCTGCGCCTGCCCGTAGCCGGGATCCTCCACGGTGGTCTCGAACCACAGCGGCTCGTTCCACTCGTTCTGGTCCGCCACGAGTCGCACGCGCGTCTTGAACTCCTCGACGTCGGCGACCTTCGACGGGTTCAGCACGACGGCGGCACGCTTGCGTCCGGTCCCGGTGAGCACGGCGAGCTCCGAGGGCAGGCGGCTGGCGTCGGTGGCGACGACCAGCCAGAGGGCCACGGCCACCAGGGCGCCGAAGGCGAGACCCGCCGTGACGTCGGTGAGGTAGTGCACCCCGAGCAGCACCCGGTCGGCCGCGGTGACGAGTGCGAGCAGGGTCCAGAGGGAGAGCAGGATGCGACGCTTCCAGCCGCGGCCGGTGGCCACGATGGTCAGCATCGCCAGCACGGTGAACAGCACCCCGGCGCCGGCGGCATGGCCGCTCGGGAACGAGTACCCGCCGATCTCGTGGACCGGGTCCTCCCAGGCCGGACGGGGTCGCGCGAAGACGAGCTTGACGAGTGCGTTGCCGCCGATGGCCACCACACCGCTCAGCACGACCCAGATCCCGATGCGCCACTCGCGGCGCCCGAACGCGATCGCGGCGACGACGGCGAGCGCGATGCCCACACCGACGTTCGACAGCACGAGCGCGATCACCTCGAGCAGGTCGACCAGCCACGGACGCGAGTAGCTGATGTCGAAGGCGGCCTGCGCGACCTCGCCGTCGAGGTCCTGCGAGGCGTCGGTGACCACGAGCGTGGCCAGTGCCGCGAGGAGCACCACGAGCGCGACGAGGACGGCGGCGTACACGCCACCACGCACGGACTCGGCGCGGCGCAGGTCGATCGACACGGTCGAACCTTATCGACAGCTCGGTGCTTCCTCGCGTCGAGACCGATCCAGGGTGGTGCGGGACCATGCCGAAGGACCCCGGAGCTGGACGAAGAGTTCAAAACACGTATGGGGGCGCAGCGATCGACCTAGTCTGCGCTCATGACCCACCTCCCCCGCGCATCTGCGCGTGCTGCCGCCCTCCTGGCCGGCGCCATGCTCTGCGTCGTCGTGACCCCCGGCGCAGCCCTGGCGGACGAGTCCGCCGAGCCCATCACCACGACCGAGTCGGCCCCGGCGCCCGAACCCGCCAGCGAGTCGGCCCCCGAACCCGCCACCGCCTCCGCGCCCGAGGCGGCACCCGCCTCCGCCTCGGCACCCGAGGCGGCACCCGCCTCCGCCTCGGCACCCGCGGCGGCACCTGCGCCGGCCTCGGTCGGCCGGAGCGCCGAGGGGCCCGTGACCGCCCTGGCCGCACCCGATCCCACCGACGCCTGCTTCCCCGGCGCGTGCATCAGCAACGGCACCGTCCATCTGGGCGTGAACGACGAGGGCTCGCTGATCGTGTACGACGGCGAGGCCGGGGAGCTCGTCGGCCTGCAGCAGGAGTCGACCGGCAACGACGGCCTGCGAGCCGGCGGACCGTACGAGGGATGGGGCGTGGGTGACGCCGGGACCGGTGTCAGCGGTCAGAGCCTGAAGGCCCTGGGTGGCAGCAGCAACCTCACCGTGGAGTCCTTCGACGTCACGCCGACGACCGCCACCTCCGTCGTCACCGTGGGTGACCCGCAGGCGCCCACCTTCCGGGTGACCCATGCCTTCACCCCCTCGCTGCTCGACCCGAACGTGTACGTCATCCGCGTGCGCATCGAGAACCTGACCGACGGCACGCTCGACGACGTCCGCTACCGCCGCGTCATGGACTGGGACGCCGAGCCGACGGCCTTCTCCGAGCTCGTCAGCGTGGTGGACCGTGACGTGGCGGTCGTCGGTGCCGGCACGGACTTCGTCGACGCCAACGTGCTCGGGAGCGACTTCGGCACGGAGCAGGGCGACGTCGACGACCGGGGTCCCGACGACCTGGTCGCCCACTTCGACCTGGGCTTCGGCTCGCTGGCTGCGGGCGACTTCGTCGAGTTCTTCCTCTTCTACGGCGTGGCACCGACGGAGGCCGAGGCACTGGACTCGCTGGCCACCGTCGGCGCCGACTCCTACTCGACCGCGCGTCCGTCCAGCAGCGACGACGGCGCCCCCGGGACCTACTTCTTCGGGTACAACCCGTTCCCCGAGGGCCTCGAGGAGGCGCCTGTCGACCCGACCGACCCGACGGACCCGACCGACCCGGTCGATCCGACGGACCCGAGCGACCCGGCCGTGTCCGACGGGGGCGACACCTCGAACCGCGTCACGCCGGCCGCGGCGACCGTGCCCGTGTCGGCCGCGGCGCAGCTGCCGGCCACGGGTGCCGACTCGATGGCACCGTTCGTGGTCGCCGGCGTGGCGCTGCTCGCCGGCGGCGTCGCGATGGTCGGTCTCGGCCGTCGCCGCGTCGAGCAGGCGTGACGCACCACCCGTAGACGCGACGGGGCCCGGACACCGTCAGGTGTCCGGGCCCCGTCGTCGTCAGGGGGGAGCGCTCAGCGCTCCTCCTCCCCGCGGATGAACGCCTCGAGCTTCGAGCGGCCGAGGTCGTCGGGGCGCTGCTCCGGCGGGCTCTTCATCAGGTACGACGAAGCGCTCAGCAGGGCGCCGCCGATGCCACGGTCCTTGGCGATCTTCGCCGCACGGATGGCGTCGATGATGATGCCGGCCGAGTTGGGCGAGTCCCACACCTCGAGCTTGTACTCCAGGTTCAGGGGCACGTCGCCGAACGCACGACCCTCGAGGCGCACGTAGGCCCACTTGCGGTCGTCGAGCCACGCCACGTAGTCCGACGGGCCGATGTGCACGTTGCGGTCGTTGGCGCCCACACCGGCGAGCGAGCCGGTGAGGTTCGACGTGACGGCCTGGGTCTTCGAGACCTTCTTGGACTCCAGGCGCTCACGCTCGAGCATGTTCTTGAAGTCCATGTTGCCGCCGACGTTCAGCTGGTAGGTGCGGTCGAGCGAGACGCCGCGGTCCTCGAACAGCTTGGCCATGACACGGTGCGTGATGGTGGCACCGACCTGGCTCTTGATGTCGTCGCCGATGATCGGGACGCCGGCGTCCTCGAACTTCTTGGCCCACTCGGGGTCGGAGGCGATGAAGACGGGCAGGGCGTTGACGAACGCGACCTTGGCGTCGATGGCGCACTGCGCGTAGAACTTGTCGGCCTCCTCCGAGCCCACCGGGAGGTAGGACACGAGCACGTCGGCCTGCGTGTCCTTGAGCACCTGGACGACGTCGACGGCGGGGGCGTCGGACTCCTCGATGGTCTGCAGGTAGTACTTGCCGAGGCCGTCGAGCGTGTGGCCGCGCTGGACCGTGACGCCGGTGGGCGGCACGTCGGCGATCTTGATGGTGTTGTTCTCGCTGGCGGTGGTGGCGTCGGCCAGGTCGAAGCCGACCTTCTTGGCGTCGACGTCGAACGCGGCGACGAACTCGATGTCGTTGACGTGGTAGTCGCCGAACTGGACGTGCATGAGCCCGGGGACGGTGCCCGCCGGATCGGCGTCCTTGTAGTACTCGACGCCCTGGATGAGCGACGTGGCGCAGTTGCCGACGCCGACGATCGCGACGCGGATCTGGTTGGTGGCCGAACCCATGGGTTCTCCTTCGTGACGGGTGATGACGGGTGGATGGATGGTCGTGCGGATGAGGGGGTCAGGTGGGAGGAGGTGGCGGCTCGTCCTGCGGCTCGCGCTCGCGCTCGATGAGCTCGGTGAGCCAGCGGACCTCGCGCTCGACGGACTCCAGGCCGTGGCGCTGCAGCTCGCGGGTGTAGGCGTCGGCGCGGTCGCGGCCGCGCTGGGTGGCCTCGCGCACGTTCTCGAGCCGCTCCTGCAGTCGGCTGCGCCGGCCCTCGAGGATCCTCATGCGCGTGGCACGCTCGGTGCGGGCGAAGAAGGCGAACCGGACGCTGAAGGTCTCGTCGTCCCACGTGGCGGGCCCGGAGTCCTCCATGGCATGGGCGAAGTGCTCCTTGCCGGCGGCGGTGAGGTGGTAGACGATCCGGTTGCGGCGGCCGCGGACCTCGACGGCCGGGTCGTCGTCGGCCTCGATGAGACCGGCCCGCACCAGCGACTTCAGACAGGGGTAGAGCGTGCCGTAGGACAGCACGCGGCCCCAGCCGAGCAGGCTGATGAGCTCCTTGCGCAGCTCGTAGCCGTGCATGGGCGTGTCGTGCAGCAGACCGATGGTGGCGAGCTCGAGGGTCGCTCCGCGACGGGGCATCGCGATCCTCCTGGCCGGCTCGAGAGACGTCGTCGTGACGACTCGGTATATCGGGACGATACATCAGCGCGGCATGACATGAAAGACCGTATGTCAGGTCGGGTGGGTAGGGCGAGACCGTCTGGACGAGACACGTGCCACAGAGCAGGGGGACCGTGCATCATGGCCTTCTCAGGTTGGTCAGGCACACTGGCCTGATGCCGCGCCGTGTCCCGGGCGCACGCACAGCACCACGCCCTGCCAGGAGCAGGGCCGAGACGGAGGAAGTGGTCCGTGGCCACCAGCACGCATCGAACCAAGGCGAAGAGCACCCCGAGCAAGCCGGGCCTGTTCCGTCGCATCAGTGGCGACGGCCCGCGCTGGAAGCAGGTGCTGCGCTGGTTCGCGGTGCTCGTCGTGCTCGGGATCCTGGGCGGCGCGCTGCTGTTCTTCGTGCTCTACCGGGTCATCGAGATCCCCGACGCGAACGCCGACTTCCAGACCCAGACCACCAAGGTCTACTACTCCGACGGCAAGTCCGAGCTGGGCGACTTCGCCATGCAGGACCGTGAGAGCGTCCCGCTCGACGAGATCCCGGCCGTCATGCAGGCCGCCGTGATCGCGGCCGAGGACCGCACCTTCTACGAGAACCGCGGCCTCGACTTCAAGGGCATCGTCCGCGCCGCGCGCGACAACGCCACGAGCGGCCAGATCACCGGCGGCGGCTCCACCATCACGCAGCAGTACGTGAAGGTGCTCTACCTGAACCAGGACCGCTCCTACAAGCGCAAGGTGCGCGAGGCGATCCTGTCGATCAAGATCCACAACCAGCTGAGCAAGTCCGAGATCCTCGAGGGCTACCTCAACACCATCTACTTCGGCAACGGCGCGTACGGCGTCGAGGTCGCGGCCGAGACCTACTTCGACAAGCCGGCGTCCGAGCTGAACTACCCGCAGGCCGCGATGCTCGCGACGGTCATCAACAACCCGACCTACTACGACCCCTACACCGAGGGGGCGGAGGAGCGGATCCTGCCGCGCTACCGCTACGTGCTCGACGGGATGGCCAAGTCCGGTGCGATCACGGCCGAGGAGGCCGCGGAGTTCCAGGAGCGGCTGCCGAAGTTCGCCGAGAAGAAGAACGCCAACCGCTTCAAGGGCACCAAGGGCTACCTGCTCGCCCTCGTGCAGAAGCAGCTGCAGGACGCCGGCTTCAGCGACAACCAGATCCTGGGTGGCGGCCTGCGCGTCGTCACGACCTTCGACAAGCGTCTGCAGGCCGACGCCGTCGACGCGGTGGAGAACACCGTCCCGCAGGACCTCGACGAGCTCAACGTCGGCCTGGTGTCGGTCGAGCCGGGCACCGGTGACGTCAAGGCGATGTACGGCGGCAAGGACTACCTGGAGAGCCAGCTGAACTGGGCCACCTCCAGCGTGCAGCCGGGCTCGACGTTCAAGGTGTTTGCGCTCGTGGCGGCGCTGGAGGACGGCTACAGCCTGCGCACGACCCTCAACGGCAACTCACCGGTGCGCATCGGTGGTGCCGAGGTCGGCAACCAGGGCGACAGCGGTGGTCAGTCCTTCGGCCGGGTCACGCTCGAGTTCGCCACGCAGAAGTCCATCAACACCGCCTTCGTCGACATCACCCAGCAGATGAGCGGCGGCGCCGACGCCGACATCTCGGTCGGCGCCCGCAAGGTGCTGGAGGCCGCCAACGACGCCGGCATCCCGGCCACGGTGACCGACCAGATCGACCCGGTCGCCGTCACGTCGCTCGGCTATGCCGGCGTGCCCGCGGTCGACATGGCGAACGCCTACGCGACCCTCGCTGCCGAGGGCGAGCGCGCGGAGTGGCACGTGCTGTCGAAGGTGACCAGCGCCCAGGGCGACGAGCTCGAGCTGCCGGCGCGGGAGACCAAGCGCACGATCCCCGAGGACGTCGCCGCCGACACCCTCGCGGCACTGCAGAAGGTCACGCAGGCGGGTACCGGCACGAGCGGGCGCACGATCTGCCCGACGGCCGGCAAGACGGGCACCGCGACGGCCGGCGCCGACGACGACCAGCGCGTCTCGTCGTCGTGGTTCGTCGGGGCCACGCCCAAGCTGGCCACGGCCGTGACGCTCAGCCGCGGCGTGGGCAACGAGGACCTCGAGGGGTACCTCGTGCCCTTCTTCGGTGGCACCTACCCGGCGCAGACCTTCAAGGCGTTCATGGACCCGGCGCTCGAGGGCACCGAGTGCGGCAGCTTCCCGGCCCCGGCCAACATCCGGGCCGACAAGGGCAACACCTACGTCCCGCCCGCGCCCAGGCCGAAGAAGACCGAGAAGCCGAAGCCGAAGCCCGAGCCGACGACCCCGAAGCCGACCACGCCGGCCCCGACCGAGCCCGAGCCCTCCGAGCCCGAGCCGACGCCCACCTTGCCCGGCGGTGGCGGCGGGGGCGGCAACGACTGACTCGTCAGAGGTAGGTCTCGCACCGAATCGGGCAGTCGGAGGTAGGTCTCGCACCTCATGCCTCCGCCATCCGGTGCGAGACCTACCTCCGACGGACCCATCGGGCGAGCGGTAGGTGAGCCGCGGAGTGCCCGTCAGAGGTAGGTAGGCCGCGGAATCGTGACGCCGGCGGTAGCCGAACCGCGGTATGAGGCCCGGTATCCACGCGCCACCTACCTCGGCCCTGCTGATTGCGCGCGCCACCTACCTCCGACGGCTCCCCACGGCGCCGAAGGAGGGCGCGAGGACGACCTAGGCTCCCGCGCGCCCCGAAGCCGGGGTGCTCGGCGAGCCTCTGGCCCGGCCGGCCGGTCGAGGCCTCTCGGGGAGCAGGTCGACCCGGAGCCGCAGCGGCGCAGCCGCAGGGCAGGACCCGACCGGGCCGACGCACCCGCAGGGCAGGACCCGACCAGGCCGACGCGGCCGGCCGATCGGGGCGGGCCGTCAGTCCAGCACGACGCGGTCGAACGTGGCCGTCGTGTACCGCACCGCGCACGACACGGCGTCGCCCACGGCGGGTGCCGCGGCCGAGGCGGGCAGCAGCACCTGCGAGGCGTGCATGTGCGGCGGCTCGGCGAACCAGCGCTGCCGGCCGTCGACGGTGAAGGGGCTCAGCGCCAGCCCGGCCGCCTCGAGGCTGCCCTTGGCGAACGTCTTGCCCCGCTGGACCACGCCCACGCCCGCGCGGGGCGCCTCGAGGCCGACGCCGTGGCTCGTGCCGCCGGAGATCACCAGCAGGTAGCCGTCGCGCGGCATGGGGCGTTGGCGGTACCCGACGCGCTCGCCGCGCGAGACGCGGTGGACGTCGAGCACCCGGGCACGCACGTCGAGCGCTCCGAGGTCGCCGAGCCACAGCGACGTGCCCACGCGGGGCCGCACCGTGAGGCCGGGGCGCCGCTCGCGCAGCTGGTCGAGCTCGCTCGGACCGAGGTGCGACACGAAGAACGTCGAGGTCTCGAGCTGCGAGGCCTCCAGGGCGGCGGCCCACGACTCGGCCTCGGCGAGGTTGCTGCCGGTCATCGGCAGGTGGGCGGCGAAGCCCTCGACCTGCAGATCGCCGAGGGCGGCGACCGCCGCGGCCAGCTCGTGCCGGTCGAGCCCGTGGCGGGCCATGGAGGTCTCGCCCTCCACGACGACCCGGGCCCCCGGGCGCACCCGTGCCAGGGCGGTCACGTCCTCGACGCGACCGACCGTGTGCACGACGCGTGGGTCGGCGAGCGCCTGCTCCACGGCCGAGCCGTCCAGGAACGGACGCCACGGGCCGAGCACCATCACGTCGCCGCCGAAGGTCGCCAGCGCCTCGGGCACCTCGGCGTACACGCCGACCGCCACGGTGTCGGCACCCAGCGCGGTGCTCTCCGCCGCCAGTCGTTCGCGACCGAACCCGTACCCGTTGCCCTTGATCACCGGGACCAGCCCGGGCAGCCGCGCGGCGGTGGCCGTCAGGTGCCGACGCCACCGCTCGGTGTCCACGTGCAGCTCGAACGTCATCCTCGTCTCCTCATGTCGACGACTGCGTCGCCGCATTCGTCGCTCGGACGAAGCGCGATCACGCGCGCAGTGGGTGCGTGCGTCGAGAGGGCGTGGACGGCGCGTGCGTCGCGCTTCATCCTCGTCTCCTCATGTAGGCCGTGAAGGCGGCGTAGAGGGGGCGGTTGAGGGGGAGGTCCCACTCGCCGAGGTACTCCACCGCCTGGCCGCCCGTGCCGACCTTGAACTGGATGAGGCCGACGTGCGGGTCGTCGGGGTCGAGGGTGTCGGTGATGCCGCGCAGGTCGTAGACGGTGGCGCCGGCGGCCAGGGAGTCGCGCATCATCTGCCACTGCACGGCGTTCGAGCCGCGCACCTCGCGCTTGGCCGACGTGGACGCGCCGTAGGAGTACCAGGCGTGCGTGCCGACGCGGACGAGCGTCGTGGCCGCCACCAGGTCGCCCTCGTGGTGCGCCAGGTACAGCCGCATCCGGTCGGGGTCCTCGGCGTTCAGCGCGTCCCACATCGTCAGGAAGTAGCCGAGGGGGCGAGGCGTGAAGTGGTCGCGCTCGGCCGTCTCGGTGTAGATGCGGTGGAACGCCTCCACGTCGTCGCGCGAGCCGAGCGTGACCTCCACGCCGGCCTTCGCCGCCTTGCGGATGTTGCGGCGCCACAGCTGGTTCATCCCCGCCAGCACCTGGTCCTCGGTGAGTGCGGTGCCGTCGGCGTCGGCGAGCGGGAGCCAGAAGTTGTACTGCGGCTGGCCCGCGCTGAACCCGCCCTCCGTGGCGAGCCGTCGCCAGCCGAGGTCGCTCAGCCGGTCGGCGACGGCCAGCGCGTCGGCGTCGTTGACGTCGGCCGGGACCTCGCCGAGCGTGCCGAGGGCGGAGTCGGCCACCGCGGCCTTGACGGTGGCGGCGTGCCAGCGTCGGGTGACGACGGGCGGGCCCATCCGGATGCCGAACGCCTTCTTGGCCTTGAGGTGCGCCGCGAGCGGTGCGAGCCAGGCGCCCAGGTCGTCACCGGCCTCGAGCCACGGCAGCACGGGCCCCTCGGGCAGGTAGGCGAGGAAGCGCTTGACCTTCGGGACCTGGCGGTAGAGCACGAGCGCGGCGCCGACGACGGCACCGGACGCGTCGACCCAGCCGACGGACTCCGCACCCCACTCGGCCTTGACCTGCGCCCACGCGGGGGTCTGCAGGAAGGAGACGGAGGGGCGGCTCGCGACGAAGCCGAGGTGCTCCTCGCGGGTGATCGTGCGGACGGTCACGGATGCGGGGCTCACCCGGCCGAAACTACCAGCGTCGAGCACGGCCGCAGAATCAGTTAGGCTAGCCTAAGCAAGTCCGTCGGGCGCCCCGTGCGCGGCGCTCGCGGCCACGCACCGCTCCCCAGCTCTCGGAGGAACCATGCCCACCGCCGCACCGGCGATCTGCACCGCCACCGTCGTCCGGAAGGTGCGGCTGTCGGCGCACCTGGTCACCGTGACGCTGCGACCGGACACCTTCGTCTCGACGGGCGTCCCGGACGAGTACGTACGGCTGCTGATCGCCCCCGCGGGCGCCGAGCTCGCGATCCAGGAGTACGACGAGAACTGGGTCATGACGCTGCCGGAGGGCGGTGTCGAGCCGGCCGCGCGGGTCTACACCATCTCCGACCACCGGGTGGTCGACGGAGCACCGGAGATCGACATCGACATCGCCGTGCACGAGCGCGGCGTCGGCTCGGACTGGGCGCGCAGCTGCGTCACCGGCGACCGGGTGGGCCTCATGGAGCCGCACGGCCTGTACGCCGCCCCCGACGACACGGCCTGGCAGCTGCTCGTCGCCGACATCACCGGTCTTCCGGCGCTGGCCCGCATCCTGCGTGGGCTGCGGCCGGGGCAGCAGGTCGAGGCCGTCGTGGTGATCACCGACGACCGCGACCGCATCGCCCTGCCCAGCCCGGCCGACGTCGACGTCCGCTGGGTGGTCGTGGACCGAGAGACCGACATCTGCGGCGCCCTCGAGGCGGCCGTCACCGAGCGGGACCTGCCACGCGGGGGCGAGGTGAGCGCCGACGTCCCGGCCAGCCGGTACGTGTGGCTCGCCGGCGAGGCCAGGGCCAGCCGCGGCGCGCGACGTCGGCTCCGGCGCGACCTCGGCTGGCCACAGGCGGACTTCTACACCTGCGGGTACTGGCAGATCGAGGCCGAGCAGTGGAACGCCCGCTACGAGCAGGTGGCCGAGGAGGTGGACGCGCAGGCCCGGCAGGCGTACGTCGAGCTGGCCGACACCGACCAGGGCGCCTACCTCGACGCCATCGAGGAGATCTACGAGAAGGCCGGCCTCTGACGGGCCACGGACGACCGGACCGCCGCGGTCACGGACCGGGGGTCGCACCTAGCGACGCAGGAGCGACCCGACGAGGTGCGACAGCTCACGCATCCTCACCACGCGGGCGGCGGCGAGGTAGCCGAGGCCACCCAGCGCACCGCCCACCGCGAGCACGAGGAGTCCGCCCTCAGGGGTGTCCCGCGGCACGCCGACGGAGTCGAGCGCGGCGGTGGCGCCGAGCATGAGCGCGGCGGCGACCCCGCACGCGACCACGAGCTTGAGCAGGAAGCGGCGGGTCTCGGCATCGACCAGACCGCCACCCAGCCGACGCGACAGCAGCGTCGTCGACAGCACGGCCCCCACGGCGTAGGCGACGCCGAACGCGAGGGCGAGCCGGGGCGCGAACTCGTCGGGCTCGGCCCCCCGCGTGAAGCCGATGGCCGCGGCGACGTTGACGGCGGCGATCACGACCTGGACGAGGAACGGGGTACGCGTGTCCTCGTCGGCGTAGAAGCCGCGCAGCACCATGTAGTGGATCGTGAAGAACAGCAGCGCGAGGGCGAACGCGGCCATGGTGGCGCCGATGGCCGGTGCGCTGACCCGCAGCGTGGGCGCGAAGCCGAGCACGGCCGCGGCGGGGACGCCCAGGCACGCCAGGGCGGCGGCCAGCGGGGCGATCACGGCCAAGGTGATGCGCGCGGTGCGCTGCAGCTCGAGCACCATCCGGTCGTACCGGTGGTCCTGGGCCAGGGCGGAGATCGTGGGGATGATCGCGGTCACGAGCGAGACGGTGATGACGCCGTGCGGCATCTGGCTCACGAGGTAGCCGAGGGCGTACACGTTGGCCCCGGCGCCCTCTGCGCCCTGGCTGGCTCCGGTCAAGGTGCCCTTCGAGCCGAGGCGCTGGACGACGATGTAGGCCACCTGGTTGGCGGCGATGAAGCCGAGCGTCCACAGCCCGAGCCGCAGGGTGTGGCCCAGTCCGACGCCGCGGAAGTCGAACCGCGGCGAGAACCGGAACCCGGCGGCACGCAGTGAGGGCAGCAGTGCAAGGAACTGCGCGACGATGCCGGCCGTGGCGCCCAGGCCCAGCAGGACCGCCTCGTTCGTCGTGAAGCCGCCGCTGCCCGCGGCGTGGCCGTGGACGACCAGGAACACGCCGAGCGACAGCATGGCCACGACGTTGTTGACGATGGGCGCCCACATCATCGGCCCGAACCGGCGGCGAGCATTGAGGATCTGGCCCACCAGCACGAACGCGCCGTAGAAGAAGACCTGCGGCATGCACAGGTACATGAGCAGCTGCGCCGACTCCCGCTGCGCGGCCAGCTCGGGCTCGAACAGCTCGGCGTCGAACACGACCCGCATGATGAGCGGGACGAGCGCGACGAGGGCGAGGGTCGCGACCCCGAGCACGAGCATCCCGAGGGTGAGGATGCGGTTGGCGTAGGCGTCGCCGCCGTCGGCGTCGGAGCGCATGGCGCGCACGAGCTGGGGGACGAGCACGACGTTGAACACGCCGCCGGCCAGCAGGATGTAGAGGGCGTTCGGGACGGTGTTGGCGATCTCGAAGAGGTCGCCGTTCAGCGCCGCACCGATCGTGAAGGCCAGCAGGAAGCTGCGACCCAGGCCGGTGAAGCGCGAGACGATCGTGCCGAGCGCCATCCAGGCGCTCGCCCGCGCGACGTCCGACTGGGCGGGTGGGTCCTCGCCGGAGGGATGCTCGGGAGGCAACGGTGCCTCGGGGGCTGCGGCCTCGTGGGCCGGGGCGTCGGCCGACTCGGTCTCGCCGGCATCGCCGCCGTCGTGGGGGCGGGGAGTCTCACTCATCGGGCTCGCCCCGTTCGAGCGCGTCGCCCCGGCCGCGACCGCGCAGGAACCGGCGGCCCAGCGCGAACAGCACGAACAGGCCCGCCGCCCCCATCAGGGCCCACAGCGCCATGCCGACCCGGCTGGAGCGCACGTTGAACGAGTCGGCCTGGCCGACCGGGGTGCCGCCGCTGGTGATGAGCTGCGCGGTGAAGGTCGACGACGTCTGCTCGCCGACGTCGACGGTGACGGTGAGCGTGCGCCGCTCACCGGCCTCGACCTCGACGGGCTCGACGTCGGGCACCGTGAGCGCCGGGTTGCTCGTGCTGATCCGCACCCCGACGCGGACGGGGTCGTCGGTGTCGTTGCTCACGGTGAGCGGGAACGTGCCCTGCGAGCTCGACAGCGTGATCGCCGGCGGCCCCTCGACCTGCAGCCCGTCGAGCGCGGCACGGGTGCGCCGCAGCTGGTCGACGGCGGCCTCCGCGCCCGTGTCGCGGTCGCGGCGCCACGCCACCGAGAGCAGCTCGGCGACGGTGCGGTCGGTGCGCGCCGTGACGTCGTCGGCGTCGACCACCAGGTCGGAGACGACCGATGCAGCACGCACGAGGTCCTCGACGGCACGCAGCTGTCGCCCACGAAGCGGCGTGGCGTCGGAGGTGCGCGGGACGGACCCCGTGTACGACGCGCGGCCGGTCGAGAGCAGGTCCTCCAGGTCGCTCGGCGTGACGAAGTCGGGCGTGAAGGCACCCGAGAACGACCCGGCCTCGGCGTCGCCGGGATTCCAGGTGGGGTCGAGGAGGACGAAGGCGTCGGCCTTGGACTGCCGGTCGCCCCGACGTTCGAGCGAGGCGAACGCGGCCTCGCTCACCAGCCGCTGGCGCAGGGTCGCCACGGTCTTGGAACCGGGCACGCCGACGTCGAGCCCGGCGTTGACGAACAGCGGGACCGGGCCCTCGTCGGTCCGGCGGGTGACGATGGAGCCCAGGCGCGGCTCCCAGTCGGGCACGGCGTCGCGGGTGACCACCACCGGCCGTTCGCCGCCGTCACGCACCTCGCTGAGCAGGCGCGACGTGACACCGGTGCGGGTGGGCCAGGTGACACGTCGCCCGGTGAGCTGGAACCGGGCCAGCGTGCCGGACGTGGCGCGGTCGACGGTGGCGGCGAGCTGGGCGGCGTCGTCGGACGTGCTGATGGCCAGCACGTCGGGTCGGGCGTAGTCCAGGGACCAGGTGGTGACCCGGCGGGAGAGCTCGGTCAGGTCCGTCAGGAAAGTGCGGGCAGCCGCACGCTGGACGGCGGTGACCTGCACGCCTTCCGGCAGTCGGCGGCCCTCGGCGAGGTCGTCGAGCCCGACGAGCAGGGCCGGGTCGAGCACGATGGTGGTGCCCGGGCCCGGGGCCTGCCGAGCCCGGTCGAGCAGGTTGCGCAGCTGGCCCCCGGGCGAGACGCGCTCGGCCAGGTCGGGTGCGTCGAGGTAGGTGCCGTCGGGGCCGATCCGGTCCGGCATGACGAACGGCCACACGAGACCACCCGGCACGCGGGGCGAGGTGTCGTCGATGCGCGGCAGGAACGTGGTGGCCCGCGCGATGGCGTTGGTGTCGCGGGTGCCGTCCTCACCGGTCGCGAGCACCTGCACGCCGACCGGGTAGACGCCCTCGGCGCCGTTGATCCTCAGGTCCTCGTAGGGCACCTGGACGCGGAACGGCCGGGTCGAGCCCGGCTCGAGGGTGCCCACCTCGTCGATCGCGTCGAGCTCCACGACGCGCTGGCCGGTGTAGGTGGCCTCGCTCTCCACGGCGTCGGTGACCTGCTGCCGGGTCGTGAACGGGGCGGGCGCGATCACCAGGTAGGCCTGCGCCTTCGTCCAGCGCTCGTCACCGGAGTTCGTGACGAGTCCGCTCAGGGTCACCGTGGCGCCGTCGCGCAGCTCGGTGGGGCTCACGCCGGTGATGCGGATCGAGACGTCGGGGTCGATGGCGGCCTGGGCGGCCGGCGCGCCGACGAGGACCGCACCCCAGCCGACCACGGCCGCGAGGACGGCGGCGACCCGGCGGTGGAGGGAGCGCGGGCCCGGACGCAGACGTCGGCCCGGGTTCGTCACCCGGCCCATCGTAGTGGCCGCACCTGTGCGCCCCGGGGACGCGGCACGTCGGCAGCGCCGCGCCCACCACGCACCCCGGCACCGGTGCCCGGACACTAGACTCTCCCCCCGTGCCCGACCCTCAGCCGACGACCGACGCCCCCGCCGTGCGCGCGGCCGTGGCCGCGGTGCTGGACGAGCACCCCGTGCTCGCCGACCTGGGTGCCCTGTTCGAGGCCGCCGGGCACGAGCTCGCCCTCGTCGGCGGCCCCGTCCGCGACGCCCTGCTCGGCCGCGCGGTCAACGACCTGGACCTGACCACCTCGGCGCGCCCTGACGACGTGGAGCGCATCGTGGCCGGCTGGGCCGACGCCGTGTGGGACGTCGGCCGCGAGTTCGGGACGCTCGGCCTGCGCAAGGGTGGCGACCAGATCGAGATCACGACGTACCGGGCCGACGCCTACGACGTGTCGTCGCGCAAGCCGCAGGTGGCCTTCGGGGACCGGCTCGAGGGGGACCTGTCGCGCCGCGACTTCACGGTCAACGCGCTCGCCGTGCGGCTCCCGTCGGCGGAGTTCGTCGACGAGTTCGGGGGCCTCGCCGACCTCGCGGCCGGGCTGCTGCGCACGCCCGTGACCCCGGAGCAGTCCTTCAGCGACGACCCGCTGCGGATGATGCGCGCGGCCAGGTTCGCCTCGCAGCTGGGCTTCGGGGCCGACGACGCGACGGTGTCGGCCATGACCGCGATGGCCAACCGGATCGAGATCGTGTCGGCCGAGCGGGTGCGCGACGAGCTCGTGAAGCTGGTGTGCGGAGGCGACCCGGTGGCGGGGCTCCGCCTCCTCGTCGACACCGGTCTGGCCGAGCACGTGCTGCCCGAGCTGCCGGCGTTGCGGCTGACCGCCGACGAGCACCACCGTCACAAGGACGTCTACGAGCACTCGCTCACCGTGCTGGAGCAGGCGATCGAGCTGGAGCACCGGCTCGACCACCGGCCCGACTTCGTGGTCCGGTTCGCCGCGCTCGTGCACGACATCGGCAAGCCCCGCACCCGACGCTTCGTCGACGACGGCACGGTGACGTTCCACCACCACGACGTGGTGGGCGCCAAGATGACGCGCAAGCGGATGAAGGCGCTCCGCTTCAGCAACGACCAGATCGACCAGGTCAGCCTGCTCGTGGAGCTGCACCTGCGCTTCCACGGCTACGGCTCGGGGGAGTGGACCGACGCGGCCGTCCGTCGCTACGTGCGCGACGCGGGCGACCAGCTGGAGCGGCTGCACATCCTCACCCGCGCCGACTGCACCACCCGCAACCGGCGCAAGGCGCAGCGTCTGCAGCGCACCTACGACGACCTGGAGCGCCGCATCGAGGTCCTGGCCGCCCAGGAGGAGCTCGACGCGATCCGCCCCGACCTCGACGGCAACCAGATCATGGAGATCCTCGGCATCGGTCCCGGTCGCGAGATCGGCGAGGCGTACCGATTCCTGCTCGACCTGCGGATGGACCGCGGACCGCTCGGTGAGGACCTGGCTGCCGAGGCGCTGCGCGCGTGGTGGTCGGCGCGCGGCTGAGAGGCCTGCTCGTCCGCTCCTCGCGTCTCGCCGGCGGCTGACGTCGCACGGACCTGCGGCTGCGTCGACGCGGCTCGACGTGGGGGCGTTCCCCGAAAGGCCTCGACGGGGCGGTGGCGCCCGGGGCGGCCGAGCCCTCCGGCTGCCCCCATCGGTGGATCGTCAACATCTGGCGGGGTCCTGCGGTTGCTGAGCCACCGATGCCCCCCGAGCGGTGACTGCTCCACTCGTCGGCCCCACCGAGCGGTGACCTCTCCACCCCCTCAGCGCTGAGAAGGTGGAGAACGCACCGCCCGGGTGGGCGGGCGACGGCCCCACCCCACCGAGGAGCCGCGCCGGCGCAGCCCCACCCCACCGAGGAGCCACACCGCCGCCCCACCCTCGCGGCAGCGGACCCCCACCCGGACGCGGAACCACCGCAGCACGGCCCGTACCCCCGCCGACCACCTACCCTTTCCCCATGACTGCAGTGAGAGCTCTCTGATGGCCGGCGGACTCGTCGCGCTCCTCGACGACGTGGCGGCCCTGGCGCGGCTGGCTGCCGCGTCCATCGACGACGTCGGTGCTGCGGCGGGACGCGCCAGCGCGAAGGCGGCCGGCGTGGTCGTCGACGACACCGCCGTCACCCCGCGCTACGTGCACGGGCTCGACCCGAAGCGCGAGCTGGCGGTCATCGGCCGCATCGCGAAGGGGTCGCTGCGCAACAAGCTGCTCGTCATCCTCCCCGCCGCCCTGCTGCTCAGCCAGTTCGCGCCGTGGCTGCTCACGCCGATCCTCATGCTGGGCGGCACGTACCTGTGCTTCGAGGGCGCCGAGAAGCTCTGGGAGAAGGTCTCGGGCCACCACCCGCCCGAGGAGCCGTCGTCGTCGCAGGGCGAGGACCAGGAGGCCACGGTGGTCTCCAACGCCGTGCGCACCGACTTCATCCTGTCGGCGGAGATCATGGTGATCGCGCTCAACGAGGTCGCCGAGGAGGCGTTCGTCTCCCGCGCCGTCATCCTGGTCGTGGTGGCCATTGGCATCACGGCGCTCGTCTACGGCGTGGTCGCGCTCATCGTGAAGATGGACGACGTCGGCCTCGCCCTCACCGAGCGCACGTCGAGCGTGGCGCAGAAGGTCGGCCGCGGTCTGGTCAAGGCCATGCCCAAGGTCCTCGCCACGCTCGCCACGGTGGGCGTCGTCGCCATGCTCTGGGTCGGCGGGCACATCCTGCTCGTCGGCACCGACGACCTCGGTTGGCACGCCCTCTACGACCTCGTGCACCACGCCGAGGAGGCCGTGCACGACGCCGTCTCCGGCGGCCTCGGTTCCGTGCTGGCGTGGCTCACCAACACCTTCTTCTCCGCAGTCATCGGGCTCGTCGTCGGTGCCGTGGTCGTGGCGGTGCTGCACCTCGTCGCGCGTCGGCGCGGCGCGGCCGCCCACTGACACGAGCGTCACGTCCCGGCCCGACGGCCGTGGTCACGTGCGGCGTTCCCGACCGCTAGGGTCCTGAGTGGGAAGAACACTCAACAATCGGGAGACACCATGACCATCCGTCGCGCGGGCATCGCCGCCGTCGCCACCATCGCGCTGCTGGGCCTGAGCGCCTGCGGCTCCGACGAGCCCGAGAGCGAGCCGACGTCGGCCGCCTCCGAACCGAGCGAGGAGGCCACGGAGGACGCCCCGGCGGCCACCGAGGGCTCACCGGCCTGGGCCAAGCCGTTCACGACCCCGGGCGAGAAGATCGCCACCGTCGAGGCGGGCGACGTGACCGTCGACGTCTACCAGGTGGGCACCGCCAAGGCCACCAAGACCGGCAACTTCGTCGACCCGGAGAAGAACGAGCCGATCATCGACGAGGGCGACGAGATCGTCTTCGTCAACTACGTGGTGACGAACAACGGCGATCCGATCGACCTGGGCTCCTCGCTGGTCGACGTCGAGTCGCGCTACGTCGACTGGCCGTACCTGCAGGGCATGGACGGCATCACCGACAGCGCGCTCTACGAGGAGCAGGACGTGCAGACGCTGGGCGTCTCCGAGATCGCCGATCCCGCCGTGTACACGCTCGGCAAGGGCGAGACCTTCGCCTACGGCGAGAACTTCCGGTACGAGAAGGGCACCGAGCTCGAGGTCGAGGTGCGCTACACGCCCGTCGACGCCCAGGGCGAGCTGCTGCACGACGACCGCGTCGAGGGTGAGGGCAAGGGCACCATCTCCTGATCCCTCCACCCACCATCGGAATCCCCCGCTCACCTCGGAGGGCCTCCGAGGGTGAGTGGGAGAGAACCGTGGTGAGCTCGCGATTCCCATCAGGTGATGGGAATCGCGAGGCCGCTGGGAACGACGAAGGGGCCCGGACCGCCATGGTCCGGGCCCCTTCGCGTCAGGTCACTGCAGGCTGAAGCACGGCTTGGAGAAGTCGTACGCCTCCGCCGTGGGGCCCGTGGTGAGGTCCTGCTCGAGCGACACTCCCGTGGGGGCGTCCTTGTCGACCTTGCTGATGACGCTCGATCGGAACGCCGACTCCGCGGGCTCGCCCGTGTTCTTGCCGGCCTCGTTGGGCAGCATGCCCTCGTAGTCGACCTCCTCGAGCGACTTCGCGGCCTCGACGAGGCTCTCGCGGGTGATGCCGCCGTCCTCGTCGGCCTGCTTCAGGGCTGCGAGGAGCGGGTAGCTCCAGGCCCAGCCTGCCGTGTAGCCGTCGCTCGGCGTCACGTCGCCCAGGGCCTCGCGCATGGCCTCGTGGCCCGGGGTGTCGGTGCCGAACGGACCCCACGGGCCCGCCTGGAAGTACAGCGCCTCGATGGCCGGAGCGGCTGCGGACTGCAGCAGCGCCGGGTTCCAGGTGGGGCTGGAGCCGACGACGGTCCCGTCGAAGCCCTCGGCCGCAGCGCCGCCGACGATCGCGGCCATCTCGGCCGGACCGGTCGAGATCACCAGGAGGTCGGGATCCTCACGGAGCACCGACGCGACCGTCTCGGCCTGCTGGTCCTGGCCGGGCGGTGCCTTGATCTCGACGTACTCGAGGTCGTTGGCCTCGGCCGCGGCCTTGACGCCGGCCGCGGCGTCTCCGCCGTAGTCGTTGTCGTAGCCGACGGCGGCGATCTTGCCCGCGACGTCGCGGTTCTCGACGGCCCAGTCGACGCCGTTCATGGCCTCGAAGCAGTAGTTGGCGCCGCTCTCCAGGATCTGGTCCTCGAACTCCCAGGCCGAGTTCCACGAGGCCGGCACGCCGATCACGTCGTCGGCCTTCATGTCCTCCAGGATCGCGAGGGTCTGCGACGAGCCGAGCGTCTGGCCCAGCGCCAGGATGTCCTTGCGGATCTCCTGGTACTTGCGGTTGTGGATCTCGGGGTTGTACTCGGCGTCCTGGACGTACTTCGTCACGTCCACGTCGTAGCCACCGACGCCGCCGTCCTCGTTGACCTTCTGCCAGAACGCCTTCTGCGCGTCCGTGATGGGCACGGCGAGCGGGGCGAACGGGCCCTTGGTGAGGTCGGAGATCACGCCCAGGTAGATGCAGCCGTTGTCGTCGTTCACGGCCTGCGGGCAGGCCTCGTCGGTGATGCCGTCGGCGGCGGAGTCGCTGCCGCCGGAGCTGCGGCAACCGGTGAGCACGAGTGCCGCCACCGCGGCACCGACGCCGGCGCGCAGCAGGTGTCGAGAGATTCTCATGACGTTCCTTTCGAGGGTGGCGAGGCGCGTCGTGCGTCCTCGTTCGGGGGATTCCCGCAGGTGCGGGGGACCGACGTCAGTAGGAGAAGGGCCACCCCTTCCAGTAGTTCCGCACCCGCATCCAGATGCCGAAGAGGCCGCGGGGCTCGAACACGAGGAAGAAGACGATGAGGGCGCCGTAGATGATCGCCTCGAGCTGGAAGACGGTCAGCAGGCCGCCGCCGACGGCGCTCGTGCTGATCAGCGGCACGTAGTGGGCGATCTCGGTGGAGATCCGCGGCAGCAGCGCGATGAACATCGCGCCCATGATCGAGCCGCTGATCGTCGCCACGCCGCCGATGAGGATCATCGCGAGGTACTGGATGCTCAGCAGCAGGCTGAAGGCGCCGGGCTCGAAGACGCCGACCACGGCGAAGTAGAGGGCGCCCGTGACGCCGGCGAAGAACGAGCTCATCGCGAACGCCATGACCTTGTACTTCGTGAGCGCCACCCCGATGACGGCCGCGGCGACGTCGCGGTCGCGGATGGCACCGAACGCGCGACCCACGCCCGAGCGGGCGATGTTGCGGCCGATGATCGCGAACACGATGAGGAACACGAGCCCGAGGAAGAACTGCTTCTGCTCGCGCGACATCTCCATGCCGAGCAGCGGCCCGGCCTGGGCGAAGTCGATGCCGAACAGCTCCAGCTCGGCGCCACGTCGGCCCACGCCGGCGCCGCCGGTGATGTCGCGGGCGTTGCGGAACACGTGGTCGCCGATGAAGACGATCCCGAGGGTCACGATGGCCAGGTAGAGGCCGCGCAGCCGCACCGCGATGGGCCCGACGACCAGGCCGGCCACGGCGGCGACGACGCCGGCGGCCGGCAGCCAGATCCACATCGGCAGCCCGTAGCCGAGCACCGGTCCGTCGGGGTTCCCGCCCAGCACGGCACCCGTGTAGGCGCCGAGGCCGATGAAGAACGCGTGCCCGAGCGAGACCTGTCCGGCGTACCCGGTGACGAGGTTCAGCCCGATGGCGCCGACCGCGGAGATCATGCCGAGCGCCAGCACCTGCAGCAGGTCGTCGGCGACCAGGAACGGCAGCAGGAACGAGAGCACCAGGATGACGACGAGCGAGCGTCGCTTGCCGGGCGTGTTGACGAGCGCGATGTCCTGCGCGTAGTCGGTGCGCGCGAGCGGACGGCTGCGCAGGCCGCCGCGTCGGAACGGGGAGGTGATGCTCATACCCGCTCCACCTCCTTGGTGCCGTAGAGCCCGTACGGTCTGACCAGCAGCACCACGAACATGAGGGCGTAGGGGACGACGAGGGCGAAGTTGGTGCCCAGCCACGGTGCGTACTCGGGCTGGTAGGTGGCGGTGATCGCCTCGACGATCCCGACCGCGAGCCCACCGATCACGGCACCCTGCACGCTGTCGAGGCCGCCGATGATGATCGCCGGCAGCGCCTTGAGCGCGATCGTCCAGCTGGTCTGCTCGATGCCCGCCGCGCCCGCGGCCACGAAGGTCCCGGCGATGGCGGCGAGGCCACCGGCGATGCCCCAGGCGATCGCGAAGATCGTGCCCACGCGGATGCCCTGCGCGAGGGCCGTCTCCTGGTCGATCGCCGTGGCCCGCATGGCCAGCCCGGTGCGGGTGGCGCGGAAGAAGACGACGAGGCCCACGACGCACAGCGCCGTGACCGCGATCAGCCCGATCCGCTGGTAGGAGATCGACAGCCCGAGCAGCTCCAGCCGCTCGCTGCCGCTGGGGTAGGTGACGATCTTGGGCTGCGCGCCGATGTAGCGGTTGGCCACGATGCGCAGCACGATGTCGATGCCGATCGTGATGATCGCCAGCGTGAAGACCGGCTTGCCCACCATGGGGCGCAGGGCCACGCGCTCGACCAGCATGCCGACGAGCGCGCCGCAGACGATGCCGAGGAGCATGCCGATCCAGAACGGCAGGCCGAACTCGACCGTGAAGTGGTAGGTGAACAGACCACCGATGATCATCAGCGCCGGCTGGGCGAAGCTGATGACCTTCGTGGCCTTGTAGATCATGACGTAGCCCAGCGCCAGGAGGGCGTAGATCGCACCTTGGCCCACACCGTTCAGCACGGCCTGCAGGAACTCGGTCATGCGCGGCTCCGGTCGGTTGCGTACAGCTGGTCGATGAGGTCCTCGAACTGGGCGGTCACGGCCGAGCGGCGCACCTTCTGCGTGGCCGTCAGCTCGCCGTCGTCGTGGTCGAGCTCCTTCGGCAGCAGCGCGAAGGCCTTGATCGTCTCGACGCTGGCGAACTTGGTGTTGGTCTCGTCGACGACCTTCTGCACGAGGGCCCGGACCTCCGGCTTCTGGCTGAGGTCGCGGTACGTGGTGAACGGCATCTTCTGGCGCTGCGCCCAGTCGCCCACGGTGTCGAGCTCGATGCCGATGAGGGCGGTCAGGTACTTGCGCCGGTCGCCGATGACGATGGCCTCCTTGACGTACGGCGACGCCTTGAGGCTGTTCTCGATCTCGCTCGGGGCGATGTTCTTGCCGCCCGCGGTGATGATGATGTCCTTCAGCCGGTCGGTGATGCGCACGTAGGTGCCGTCGACCCACTCGCCGACGTCGCCCGTGTGCAGCCAGCCGTCGGCGTCGACCGTGGAGGCCGTGGCCTCGGGGTTGTTCCAGTACCCGGCGAAGGTGCCCTCGTGCCGCGTGAGGATCTCGCCGGTCTCGTCGTCGATGCGCAGCTCGATGCCGTCCTGGGGCTCGCCGACGGTGCCGAGCAGGACCCGGCCGCGGCGGTTGGCGGTGGCGATCGCACTGTTCTCGGTCATGCCGTACACCTCGTGCATCGGCAGGCCGAGGCCCATGAAGAACTCGAGCACCTCAGGGGCGATGGGCGCGGCGCCGGACGCGGCGTACCGCACCTTCGACAGCCCGAGCCGCTCGCGCAGCGCGCGGTAGAGGAAGACCCAGCCGACGGCGTAGGCCGCGCGGGTGGCCAGGGTGTGCCGGCCGCGATTGGCCACGAGGGTGCGACCGATCCAGCGCGAGACCCTCATCCAGAGCGCGAAGTTGGCGCGCTTGAGCCGCGATGCGCCCGACATCCGGATCTGCACGCCGGCCACCAGCTTCTCCCAGATGCGGGGGACGCCGAACAGCAAGGTCGGCTGGATCTCGCGCAGGGCCACCTGCACCGTGTCGATCGACTCGGCGAAGTTCATCTGCACGCCCGACGCGGCGCTCGTCCACACCGTGAACAAGCGCTCCGCCACGTGGCACAGGGGCAGGTACGAGACGGCGAGGTCCTTCTCGTTCGCGGCGGGGTCGATGAGCGCGTCGGTGCGCAGCCGCTCCACGACCCAGGCGATGTTGCCGGTCGAGAGCATGGCGCCCTTCGGCGGACCCGTGGTGCCCGACGTGTAGACGAGGGTGGCGAGGTCGTCGGGCTGTGCGGCGTCGACGAGCGACTCGACCGCGCCCGGGTGCTCCTGCGCGTGCGCACGCCCCGCGGCCATGAAGTCGTCCCACGAGACGAGTCGTCGGTCGTCGTAGCGGCCCCGGATGCCGCGCGGGTCGAGGTAGACGATCGTCCGCAGCTCGGGCAGGTCCTCGATCACCTCGAGCGCCTTGTCGAGCTGCTCCTGGTCCTCGGCGATGAGCAGCGACGAGCCGGAGTCGCGCAGCACGTGCAGCACCTCGGGCGCCGGGTTCGTCGTGTACAGGCCCACCGTGGCCGCGCGGACCGCGGTGATGCCGACGTCGCAGAACAACCACTCGGGCCGGTTCTCGCTGTGCACGGCCACGCGCTCGCCGACCGGCACGCCGGCGGCGAGGAGGGCGTGTCCCACGAGAACCGACTGCTCCCAGTAGTCGGCCCAGGTGATCTCCTCCCAGAGGCCGAAGTTCTTCTCTCGCATCGCGACGGCGTCGGGGCTGGTGACGGAGCGTTCGCGCACGGCCTGCGCCAGCGTCGGGCGGCTCATCGCTGCTCTCCTGTGCTCGGGTCGGTGCTGGCCTCGGGCGGGGCGTCGTCGGACAGGGGGGTGTCGTCGCCGACGCCCAGGTACGCGGCGATCACGCCCGGGTGGTCCTGCACCTCGGCGGGCGTGCCCGTGGTGATCGGCTTGCCGAAGTCCATGGCCATCACCCGGTCGGCCAGGTCCATGACCAGGCCCATGTCGTGCTCGACGAGGATCATGGCGATGCCGAGCTCGCCCGCGACGTCGAGGATGAACCGGGCCATGTCCTCGGTCTCCTCGCCGTTCATGCCGGCGACCGGCTCGTCCAGCAGCAGGAGCTTGGGGTCCATGGCCAGGGCGCGGCCGAGCTCGATGCGCTTCTGCACGCCGTACGGCAGCATCCCGACGGGCAGCTGGCGGTAGGCCTCGATCTCGAGGAAGTCGATGATCTCCTCGACCTCGCGGCGGTTGCGCACCTCGGCCTTGCGGGCGCGGCCGAGCCAGGCGAGCGCCGACGGCCAGCCGTAGCCGAGCGCGTGGTGGCGCCCGAGCATGAGGTTGTCGACGACGTCGAGGTTGGCGAACAGCTCGATGTTCTGGAACGTGCGCGCCATGCCCATCGCGGCGATCGCGTGTGGCTTGGAGCCGAGGATCTCCTGCCCGAGGAAGGTGACCGATCCCTTCTGGGGCCGGTACACGCCCGAGAGCACGTTGAAGATCGACGTCTTGCCGGCGCCGTTGGGGCCGATCACGGCGAACAGCTCGCCGTGGTGCACGTCGAGGTCGACGCCCTGCAGCGCCTTGACCCCGGCGAACGCCAGCTCGACGCCGCGCAGGCTGACGACCGGCTCGGCCGTGGCGCCGGCGTCGGGACGGGGCGTGGGTTCGGTGAGCGAGTGGGTCACGAGAGCCACCTCTTGCGTCGCTTGTAGTGCTTGACCTCGCGGTAGGAGGTCGCGAGCTCTCCACGCCCCAGGTAGAAGTCGCGGATGTCGTCGTCGGCGAGCAGCTCGGCGGCCGGCTTGTCCATGACGACCTTGCCGTGCTCGAGCACGTACCCGTGGCTCGCGATCGACAGTGCCATGGTGGCGTTCTGCTCCACGAGCAGCACGGTCGTGCCGCGTCGGTTGATCTCGACCACGATGTCCTTGATCTGCTGGACGATGCGCGGCGCGAGGCCCAGGCTCGGCTCGTCGAGGAGCAGGTAGTCGGGCTTGGCCACGAGTGCACGGCCCATGGCCAGCATCTGCTGCTCGCCACCGGACAGGTAGCCGGCGATGTTGCGTCGGCGTTCGCGCAGCACCGGGAACAGCTCGTAGACCTCCTCGACGGCGTCGGCCAGGCTGCCCTTGCGGGTGTGACCGCCGACCTTGAGGTTCTCCTCGACGCTGAACTCCGAGAAGACCCGGCGTCCCTCGAGGACCTGCCCGAGGCCCGCCGCCACGATCTTCGGCGCGGTGAGCGTGTGCAGGGGGACGTCGTCGAGCGTGACCTGGCCCTTGGTGATGGCGCCGTCGTGCACGTCGAGCAGCCCGGACAGTGCGCGCAGGAGCGTCGTCTTGCCGGCGCCGTTGGCTCCGAGCAGGGCGACGATGCTGCCGCGAGGCACCTGCAGGCTCACGCCACGCAGCACGAGGACGACGTCGTTGTAGACGACTTCCAGGTTCTTGACCGCCAGCACAGGGTCCCTCTCGTCGGCTGCGGGGTTGCGGCGAACCTAGGCCATGACGTGGGTCACAAGCAATATGCACCTGGTGTGAATGTTCACTCGGGGTGCATGATGGTTGCGTGAGTCGACCAGAGGCGTCGCCGCTCCCGGAGCGGGAGCAGCGGGACGGACGGGTGGCGCGCGGCAACCGGACCCGTCGGGCCATCGTCGAGGCGCACGCGGAGCTGATCCGCGGAGGCGACCTGCTGCCCACCGCCGCCCAGGTGGCGGAGCGCGCCGGTGTCTCGGTGCGCACGTTGTGGGGTTCCTTCGGCGACATGGAGGGGCTGCTGCAGGCCACGACCGGCTACTGGTTCGAGCAGGACTCGGCCCTGCGCGGCGAGGTCGACCCGTCGGCCCCGCTGCCCGAGCGCATCGAGCGCTTCTGCGCCGAGCGGGCACGTCGGCTCGAGAACATCTCGCCCGCAGCCCGCGCAGCGCAGCTGAAGGAGCCGTTCTCGCCGACGTTGCGCTCGAGCCGGCTCGGTCACGTGGAACGGGTGGTGCACGACATCGAGCAGGCCTTCGCCGGTGAGCTCGACGCGGCGGCGGACCGCGCGGCGCTCCTCGACGCCCTGGTCGGGTCGACGTCGTGGAACGCCTGGTCCCTCCTGCGCGACGACCTCGACCGCTCCGTCGCCGCCGCCCACGCCGCCATGCTCCACACCGTCCGCGCCCTCCTCTCCTCCCCCTGACCCCCCGCCTCGACTCGTCAGAGGTAGGTGACGCACCTGTCCGACTGGTCAGAGGTAGGTGACGCACCTGATGGGTCCGCTGAAAGGTGCGAGACCTACCGCCGCGGAGCGACCGGCGTCCACACGGTGAGGTCGGGTGCGGCGGCCATCGCCTCGCGGGGCGTGCGGTTCAACGCCTGGAACGCGACCCCGAACCTGGGCGACGGTCCCGAGTACCCGCCCGCGACGAGGGCCTCGTGCACCCGACGTACCACCGTGCGGGGCGTCACCTTCAGCTCGCGGGTGATCTGGCGATACTCGATGTCCGCCGAGCGATACAGCTGGTACCGATCGATGTCGGCGACGTACTGACCGCGGTTGGTCTGGTGCTGACTTCCCTCGTACTCGGAGGCGACGCGGAACAACCGCCACCACCAGTCCGGAGTGAGCAGGGTGCCGGCGACGTCGACCGGCACGTTCACCTCGGGCCGCGGCAGCCCGGCCGCTTGGAAGTAGAGCCGGACATGGCTCTCGGGGACCGATCGGGAGCGTCCGTCGAGGAGTCGAGCGACCCACCGCGCCTGTTCCGCTCCGTCGCGCCAGGGCTCGTCGTGGCAGAGGCGCGCGAGGACCTCGGGGTTCAGGAGACCTTGCTTGATCAGCCAGTCCCCGGCGGCCACCGCATCGAGGACCGTGAACCAACGGCACACCTCGACGAACACGGCTTCGGGACTGACGGCGACGTCGTCGTGCGCAGGCATGACGTCGCTGCGGTGCAGGAAGACCTCGGGGCAGTCGCGATGCAGGTCGCGACCCACGACCATCTGCAGCGGTCGGTGTGGGCCGAGGTCGAGTCCCAGCTGCTGCAGCCGGGTGGCGCCGGTGAAGCGCGCGTCGGCGGGCGCGTACTTGCGAGCCGCCACCCACCAGCGTTCCTCGGTCATCTCGAGGTCGGCAGGTGCCCAGACCGCTGGAAGGAGTCGACGGTAGGCCTTGCCCGCGAGGCGTCGGTGCGAGACGCCGAGCGCGAGCGCCTCGCGTACGTGGAACGGCTCGTGTGCGAGCGGGGCGGGGATCTGTGCGCGCGGGGGCATGTCCCCATCCCAGCGCTCGACCGGCGGGCACGGAATGCCTCGCCGGAACCCTGTGGACGAGTACCGGACTCCGGCGAGAGCGGGTGGGGAAGATGCATGCGCTGGAGGTAGGTCTCGAACCTCTCAGTGAGCCCATCACGTGCGAGGCCTACCTCCGGTGGCGTCGTCAGGTGCGTCACCTACCTCTGACCAGTCATCGCCGGGGGGAGGGGGCGGGAGGGGCCCGGATAGGCTGACGGGGTGATCGACGCCAGGCTGTTGCGAGACGACCCCGAGGCCATCCGAGAGGCGCAGCGACGCCGTGGGGAGGACCCGTCGGTCGTCGACGCGCTGGTCGAGGCCGACGAGCGCCGACGCTCCACGATCGCCGCGTTCGAGGCGTTGCGCAGCGAGCAGAAGTCGATGGGCAAGCAGGTCGCGCAGGCCCAGGGCGACGAGAAGCAGCAGCTGCTCACGCGCACCAAGGAGCTGAGCGCCCAGGTCAAGGCCGCCGACGCAGAGCAGACCGCGGCCGGCGAGGCCTTCACCGCACTGCTCAAGGCCCTGCCCAACCCCGCGCCCGACGCCCCGCCCGGCGGCGAGGACGACTTCGTGCTCCTCGAGGAGGTCGGCACGCCCCGCGACTTCGCGGCCGAGGGCTTCGAGCCGAAGGACCACCTCGAGCTCGGCCAGCTGCTCGGCGCCATCGACGTCGAGCGCGGCGCGAAGGTCAGCGGCTCACGCTTCTACTTCCTCACCGGCGTCGGCGCGCAGCTGGAGCTGGCGCTCACCCAGCTGGCCATGCAGAAGGCCGCCGCGTGGGGCTTCACGCCGATGATCCCGCCGGCGCTCGTCAAGCCGCGCGCCATGGAGGGCACGGGCTTCCTCGGCCAGGCCGCGGCCGACGTCTACCACCTCGAGAAGGACGACCTGTACCTCGTGGGCACGTCGGAGGTGCCGCTCGCGGCGTACCACTCCGACGAGATCCTCGACGGCCCGAAGAAGTACGTCGCGTTCAGCCCGTGCTTCCGTCGCGAGGCCGGCTCGCACGGCAAGGACACCCGCGGCATCGTGCGCGTGCACTGGTTCGACAAGGTCGAGATGTTCGTCTGCACGTCGCTGGAGGAGTCCTACGCCCAGCACGAGCAGATCCTCGGCTACGAGAAGGAGTGGCTCGACCTGCTCGAGCTTCCGTACCGAGTCATCGACGTCGCCGCGGGCGACCTCGGCCTCTCCGCAGTGCGCAAGTTCGACTGCGAGGCGTGGATCCCCACCCAGGGCAAGTACCGCGAGGTCAGCTCCGCGTCGAACTGCACCCAGTTCCAGGCCCGCCGCCTCGACATCCGCAACCGGCTCGACGACGGCGGCACCGAACCCACCGCCACGCTGAACGGCACGCTGTGCGCCATGCCGCGCATCATCGTCGCCCTGCTCGAGAACGGCCAGCAGGCCGACGGGTCGGTCCGCCTGCCCGCAGCCCTGCACCCGTTCCTCGGCGAGGTACTGGAGCCGGTCGCGAAGGTGGGCGCATGACCTGGCGGCCGAAGCTCGTCGCGCTCGACGTCGACGGCACCCTGGTCGACTGGGAGAACCGGATGACCGACGTGGTCCGCGACGCCGTGCACGCCCTGAAGGACACCGGCGTGCACGTGGTCATCTCCACCGGTCGTGCCATCCCCGGGGTGATCGACGCCGCCGAGAACCTGCGGCTCGACGACGGCATCGCGGTGGCCAGCAACGGCGCCGTGGTGCACACCTACAGCCCGGTCGACGTGATCCACACGGTCACGTTCGATGCCAGCGAGGCGGTCCGCCGGGTGCTCGAGCACGTGCCCGACGCGCTCGTGGCGGTCGAGGAGGTCGGCACCGGCTACCGGATCAGCGCGCCCTTCCCGGAGTGGGAGATCAGCGGCGACGTGAAGATCCAGGACGTCGACGAGCTGGTGGCCGAGCCGGTCACGCGGGTCATCATCCGCGCACCGGAGCACGACGTCGAGGAGTTCGGCGCGCTCGTGCACGGGCTGGGCCTCAACGAGGTGAACTACAACATCGGCTACACGGCCTGGCTCGACATCGCCCCCGAGGGCGTCTCGAAGGCTTCCGGCCTGGAGGTCGTGTGCGCGCGGCTGGGGGTCGACCAGGCCGACGTGCTGGCCGTGGGCGACGGCATGAACGACTACGACATGCTCCGCTGGGCTGGTCGGGGTGTGGCCATGGGCCAGGGCTCGGACGAGCTCAAGGCCGTGGCCGACGACGTCACGGGCAGCGTGGTCGACGACGGTCTCGCCGACGAGCTGCGTCGCTGGCTCTGACCGGCGGTGCGGCGGGCGGCAGGTCTCGCACCTCACCAGCGTCGGATTCGGTGCGTCACCTACCTCTGACGGCCGGATCAGGTGCGTCACCTACCTCTGAGGAGGAGAGGCGGGTCAGGCGAGCTGGCTGGACTCCAGGGAGTCGAAGGCGTCGAGGACCTCGTCGACCGACGGGATGCGTCGGGGCAGGTCGGCCACGGCGGCCAGCGCCGACGCCTGCTCGGCGGCCTCGGCCCGGGCGCGCCGCAGATGGCGCTTGATGGTCGACGTGGAGCAGCCGAGCCGCTCGGCGAGCTGCTGGCAGGTGTCCTTCGGGTGCGCGGTGCGCGCCGCCAGGACGGCCTCGTGGCTCACGGGACCGGCGCCGAGCCGGGCCGGCCCGTACGATCCGGACTGGTTGGCGTCGACGACGATGCCGAGGCTGTCGCGGATGCTCGCGCGGTCGGCCTCGGTCGTGCAGGCCACGAAGCCCGAGACGTCGACCTCGACGACCGCCCGGTAGAGGCAGTCGACGAGCATGGGGCAACCCGCGCAACGGCGGTGGGCCTGCGCCAGGATCTCCCCCAGGCCGACGCGCGATGCGGCGTCGAGCTCGTGGGCTCCTGCGTACAGGCGTTCGTCGCGGAACACCGGCTCACGCGTGCACGGAGGTGCAGCGATGTCGGTCACGATGGTCATGGGTCCCTCTCCCGGTCGCATCCTTTCGCGTCACACTAGAGGTACATCCCGCCCGCAGGACCGTTTTGCGCCGACTCAGTACTTTGGTCACTTTCTGGACCGTTTGACGGCGGCAGGGCGAGCCTCATGTTCTGGAACTGCGCCTGTGCCTGCACCTGCTGGGCGTACAGCGCGGCCTGGATGCCGTGGAACAGACCCTCGAGCCAGCCCACGAGCTGGGCCTGGGCGATGCGCAGCTCGGCGTCGGACGGCGACTCGTCCTCGAACGGCAGGCTCAGGCGCTGCAGCTCGGCCACCAGCTCGGGGGCGAGACCGTCCTCGAGCTCCTTGACGGACTGGCGGTGGATCTCGCGCAGCCGGGTGCGGCTGGCGTCGTCGAGCGGCGCGGCCTTCACCTCGTCCAGGAGCTGGCGGATCATGCCGCCGATGCGCATGACCTTGGCCGGCTGCTCCACGAGGTCACCCAGCGGTGTCCCGCGCTGGGCCGTCTCCGGGGTCGCGGCGCCGGGGGCCTCGACGGGGGTGCCGTCGGGGCCGATGACCTGCGGCGACGGCGTCGACAGCTGCGTCGACCGGTGGGGCTCGGACTCAGGTTGGCTCATGCGTCCAGCCTATGAGAGACCGCCCACACCGGCCCGTCACGGTTTGAAACCGGCTCGCGGGCCTGGTTCAGTCGTGCGGATGAGCACCACGAGCGAGGTCAGGAACGGGTCGACGTCGGCCCCCGCGCGACGCCGCGACCCGCGGCTCGACGTGCTCAAGGGCGTGCTCATCGGCGGGGTGGTCCTGGGCCACTTCCTCGAGACGTCCGGCGGACAGGCACCCGACGGCCTGTACTCGGGCTGGTCGAGCGAGCCGCAGCGCGCCGTCCTCACCGCCCTCTACATCGTCCACATGCCCTTGTTCGTGCTGCTGGCCGGCGTCACCGCCAGCACCCGACGTCGCGCCCACCGCATCGCGCAGATGGTGGGGCTGTACCTCGTGCTCCAGGTCGCGCTCCTGACCCTGCGGGGCGCGGACGTCACCCCCGAGACGCTCGTGCACCCGGTGTACGGCATGTGGTTCCTCCTGGCGATGGCGTGGTGGCTGGCCGTCCTGCCGGTCGTGAAGCGTCTCGGCCGGGCGGCGCTGCCGGTCGCCACGCTCGTCTCCCTCGTGGCGGTCACGGCACCCGTGGCCGACACCGACGTCGTGGCCTGGGCGCGCGCGGCCTGCTACCTGCCGTTCTTCGTCGCGGGCCACCTCCACGGCCCGGCGCTGCTCCGCCGGACCGCCGACGTGGGCAGCGCGCTCGTCGGACCCGCCGTGCTGGTGCTCGGCGGAGTCACGAGCGCCGTTCTGGTCTGGGGCGTCGACCCTCGCTGGTACCGCGGGGCCGACACGGCCGGCTCCATGCACGACTCGCCGACCGTCGCCCTCGCTGTGCGTGTCGTCTGCTTCGCGGCCGCGGTCGTGTGCTCCCTCGCCCTGCTCGCGCTCGTCCCACGGCGTCAGCGGGTGGCCGAGGTGCTCGGACGCCGCAGCCTCGCGATCTACGCGCTGCACGTGCCGTTCGTCTTCGCGGCGCAGTGGTGGTTCGAGGGCCGCGGCATCGACGCATGGCCGGCGTCGGCGATCGCGGTGCTCATGACGGTCGCGTCGCTCGCGCTGCTCGCGCACCCGGCGTTCGACACCGTGCTGCGTCGGGTGGGCGAGCGCATGGCCGACGTCATCGTCTCGACGGTGCGGTCGTCGGCCGGGGCGTCCCGCACCACGGCGCTGCAGGGTCCGGCCGACGACGCCGACCTGCGCCACCACCCGCACCGCCAGCCCTCGGGCCCGCAGCAGCTGATCCTCTGACGGCTCAGAGGGTCAGCAGCACCTTGCCGGTGTGGCTGGAGTCCTCGAGCACCTGGTGGGCGTCGCGCACCTGGTCGAGGGGCATCCGGGCGTGGACGATCGGGCGCACCGTGCCGTCGGCCACCAGCGGCCACACCTGGGCCACCATCGCCGACACGATCGCCGCCTTCTCCTGCGTGGGACGGGCGCGCAGCGACGTGGCCATGACCGCGGCACGCTTCATGAGCAGCCGGTTGAGGTTCAGCTCGCCCTTCACGCCGCCCTGCAGGCCGATGACGACGAGCCGGCCGGCGGTGTTGAGGGCGCGCACGTTCTGGTCGAGGTACTTGGCGCCGACGATGTCGAGGATGACGTCGGCCTTGAGCCCGGCCTCGTCGAGCGCGTCGACGAAGTCGGTCTCGCGGTAGTTGATGGCGAGGTCGGCGCCCAGCTCGCGGCAGAACGCGGCCTTCTCGGCGCTGCCGACGGTGACGACGACACGGGCCCCGAAGGCCTTGGCCAGCTGGATGGCCATGGTGCCGATGCCGCTGGCGCCGCCGTGCACGAGGAGCGTCTCGCCGTGCTGGAGCTTGGCCATCATGAACACGTTGGACCACACGGTGGCCGCGACCTCCATGAGCCCGGCGGCGTCGACCAGGTCGACCCCGCGCGGTGCGACGGCCACCTGGCCGGCCGGCACGGCCACGTACTCGGCGTAGCCGCCGCCGGAGAGCAGCGCCACCACGTGCTCGCCCTTGCTGAACTCGGTGACACCCTCGCCGAGGGCCACGACGTCGCCGGAGCACTCGAGGCCCAGGACCGGGGTGGCGCCCTCCGGCGGGTCGTAGAACCCCTGGCGCTGCATGAGGTCGGCACGGTTGACGCCCGCGGCGGTGACCCGCACGAGCACCTCGCCAGGCCCCGGCTCGGGGGCTTCGACGTCGACGACCTGCAAGGCCTCGACTCCACCGGGTTCGGGCACGACGACAGCACGCATGGGCCGAGGCTATCGGCGGTCGCCGGCAGCTGCCTCCGCGCCTCGACGGCGGGCGACGTGCGAGGCGCGCTGGGCGAGCGCACACGCCGGTGCCGCCCTAGCGTTGAGGCCGTGGACGATCGACGTCGGGCGGTGCGCCTCGTGCTGCCGCACCAGCTGTTCGTCGAGCACCTCGACGTCCCTGCGGGCACGTCGTTCGTGCTGGTGGAGCACGACCTGCTGTTCCGCCAGTACGCGTTCCACGCACAGAAGCTGGTGCTGCACCGGGCGTCGATGGAGCGGTTCGCACAGCGGCTGGAGTCCGCCGGACACGACGTCGTGCGGGTGCGGACCGACGGCCGCACCACCAGTCGGGCCGCCCTGGCGCGCGTGCTCGAGGGTGCCGCCGCGGTCAGCGTGTTCGACGTGGTCGACGACTGGCTCGAGCAGGACCTCGACGCGACCGCCGCCGACGTCGGGCTGGAGCTGGAGTGGCTGGAGTCGCCCAACTTCCTGACCACGCGCGAGCAGGTGCGCGAGCAGCTGGGCGGGAAGCGGCCGCGCATGCAGCACTTCTACGCCTGGCAGCGCACGCGCCTCGACGTGCTGGTCGACGGCGACCAGCCGGTCGGCGGGAAGTGGTCGTTCGACGAGGAGAACCGCAAGAAGCTGCCGAGGTCGGTCGACGTGCCGGACGTGACCCGGCCCGAGCGCGTGGCCGAGGTCGACGACGCGATCGCGTGGGTGCGGAGCGCCTTCCCTGACGCGCCGGGTCGGCTCGAGAGCTTCGCCTGGCCCACCGACCACGCCGAGGCCGAGGCGATGCTCGAGGAGTTCGTGACGGAGCGTCTCGACACCTTCGGCCCGTACGAGGACGCGATCACGACCCGCTCGGCGACGGTGTTCCACTCGGTGCTGACCCCGGCGCTCAACATCGGCCTGCTGTCGCCCGCGCAGGTGCTGGGCCGGGTGCTCGACCACGCCGACGAGCACGACGTGCCGCTGGCGTCGCTGGAGGGCTTCGTGCGCCAGCTCATCGGCTGGCGGGAGTACATGCGCGGCGTGTACGTGACCCACGGCCGACGCATGCGCACCGCCAACCACCTCGCGCACACCCGCTCGCTCGCCCCGGGCTGGTGGGACGCGACCACGGGGCTCGACCCGGTGGACCTGGTCGTGCGGAGGGTGCTCGACGACGGCTGGTGCCACCACATCGAGCGGCTCATGGTGGTGGGCAACGCCATGAGCCTGCTGCGGATCGACCCCGACGAGGTCTACGAGTGGTTCATGGCCCTGTTCGTCGACGCCTACGACTGGGTGATGGTGCCCAACGTGTACGCGATGAGCCAGTTCGCGGCCGGGCCGGCGATCACGACCAAGCCGTACGTGTCGGGCTCGGCCTACCTGCGGCGGATGTCCGACGTGCCGAAGGGCGACTGGTGCGAGGCGTGGGACGGCCTGTACTGGACGTTCGTGCGCGACCACCTGGACGTCTTCGCCACGAACCCGCGCTCGCGCATGATGGCCCGCTCCTACGAGGCGATGGACCCGGCGACGAAGGCGGGCCACACACGCGCGGCCGCGCCCTGGCTCCAGGACTGAGCGCGCAGAGGGCTGGAACGGCGGGGCTCGGCCGGTCTCATCGGCCTCTCAGACCGGTCCTGACACACTGGGTTGCATGCGTGTGGCCGCGGTGCAGCTGGCGTCGACGATCGACTCCGCCGAGAATCGGAGCCTCGTCGACGCACGCCTGACCGCTCTCGAGCCCGCGGTCGACCTGGTGGTGCTGCCCGAGGCGACGATGCACGACTTCGGTTCGCCCGACCACGACCTGGCCGCCGCGGCCGAGCCGCTCGACGGTCCGTTCGTCGACCTGGTCGCGGGCCACGCCCGACGGCTGGGTGCCACCGTGGTGGCGGGCCTGTTCGAGCGCACCGACGACCTGCCCTACAACACGCTCGTGGTGCTGGGCCCCGACGGGGACCTGACGGCCACGTACCGCAAGATCCACCTCTACGACTCGTTCGGCTACGCCGAGTCCGACCGCCTGCGCGGCGGCGCCGTCGAGCCCGTGACGGTCGACGTCCCCACGGCCGACGGCTCGTCGGCCCGGGTCGGCCTCATGACCTGCTACGACCTGCGGTTCCCCGAGCTGGGACGGGCCCTCGTCGACGCCGGGGCCGAGGCGTTCGTGGTCCCTGCGGCCTGGGTGGCCGGCGAGCACAAGCTGCACCACTGGCGCACGCTCCTGGCGGCCCGCGCGGTCGAGGACGTGGTCGGCGTGGTGGCGGCCGCCCAGGGTGGCGAGCGCTACACGGGGCACTCCCTCGTGCTCGACGCCTGGGGCACTACCCTCGCCGAGGGGGATGCAGGAAAGGACGATCTGGTGACGGCTGACCTCGACCTCGCCGACGTCGCCCGCGCACGTGAGGTGAACCCCTCGCTGGCCAATCGCAGGATGGGCCGCGCATGACCCCGACGCGTCAGGCCGTCCAGCGCGGGTCGGCACAGCCGGGACGGCGTCGGCTCGACACGTCGGTCCCGGCCGACTACGACGTCCCGACCCGACAGCCGCGGCTCGAGTCGCCGACCACGGCGCGCTACGCCTTCGCCGCCACGTTCCTGGCGTGGGTGGCGGGCGTGGCGGTCGCGGGCACCGCCGTGGTGGCGGTGCCGCACCCGGCCTGGATCGAGCGGTGGGGCGCGGCCCTGCTGCTCGTGGTGTTCAGCATCGGCCTGACGCACCGCGGCGGCGGCCACATGCGCATCTGGACGGTCGCGGCGGGCGTGCTGGCGCTGTCGGCGGTGGTGACGGAGCTGAACCTGCTGGTGGCTGGGGCTGCCGCGGTCTCGGCGATCCTCGCCAGCGTGTGGGCGGTGGTGATCACCCGGCCGGCTCGCAGCGCGATCGGGGCGTTGAAGGAGTTCGTCCTCGCCCTGGCGGTCGCGCTCAGCGGCACGCTCGCCGTCGCGGCCTGGAACGCGCCCGTGGCCTACCAGCGCTTCAACCTGGTGGTGCTCGCCGCGGCGCTGACCCTCGCCATCGCCTTCGTGTGGAACCTCGGGGCGGGTCTGCACGGGCTGGGCAAGCAGAACATCGCGATCATCGCGGCCGTGGCAGCGGTGCTGCTGGTGCTGCTGGCGTACTCCAGCTTCGTCCGCACGCACGGCTCGGAGACTGTGGTGGAGGGCATCACGAACTTCGTCATCTGGATGCGCGAGACGGTCGGTGGGGTGCCGCGTCCGGTGGAGGTCTTCATCGGGTTCCCGGCGCTCATCGTGGGGGTGTCGTTGCGCTCGAAGCGTCGTGACGGCTGGTGGGTGCTGGTGTTCGCGGTGCTGGGCACGGGCGTGCTCACGACGTCGTTGGTCTCGCCGGGCGCCTACCCGTCGTACATCGCCCTGTCGACGGTGTACTCCGTGGTGCTGGGCGTCGTGGTGGGTCTGGTGGCGCGCTACGTGGCGATGCGGCAGCGCGGTTCGCGGGCGTCGCGGTCGCTGGAGCCGACGTCGCGCTCCGAGCCTGGACGGCTCGCCCCTCTCAAGTAGTGCGAGAATCGGCGGTGGCGTCGGCGTGGCTTCGGCCGCGGTGACGCCGAGGAGGGGTGCCGGAGTGGCCGATCGGAACCGCCTTGAAAGCGGTCGTAGCGAGAGCTACCGCGGGTTCGAATCCCGCCCCCTCTGCCATTCGCGCGAAGCGCTCATCTGCAGAGGGCTCCGGATTCGGGGAGGCGTGGCGAGGAACGAGCCACGACGGAGTCCCGCCCCCTCTGCTCAGCGCCGCGAAGCGGCCCCTCGCAGAGGGCTCCGGATTCGGGAGGAGCCGCGAGGAACGAGCGGCGACGGAGTCCCGCCCCCTCTGCTCAGCGCCGCGAGTCCCGCCGCCTCTGCTCGTCGTCGGCACTCCGCCGCCCGCCGGGTCCGCCCCAGTAGATTGGCCTCGCCCGTACCGACCCCCGAAGGACCCATGACCACGTACCGCCTGGACCGTGCCCCTGCCCTGGCCATCGCTGGGGTCGCGTTCGTCGTGGCCGCCTTCACGGGCTTCATCGCCTTCGTGGCGACGTCGTGGATCGCAGGTGTGGTGACCGTGCTCGCGGTGCTGGTCGCGGCGATCGTGGTGCTGCGCCCTCCCGTGGTGGCGCGCCTCGACGAGCACGGCATCCGCACACGTCGGGCGCGGGAGCGCTGGGTCGACGTGGAGGACGTGACGGTCCGCGAGGGCCTGCTGCTGCTGGCCCTGGACGAGGCCGGAGACGAGCAGCGGGTGCTGCGACTGTCGCTCGCCACCTTCGGTGCGCGGGCCCCCGAGCTGGTGCGCGAGGTCCACGACCGGCTCAACACCGCGCACGGCTACCGCCGCTTCGGCTGAGCCCGGCGGCACGAGCGCGGGAGCACGCCCTCCGACTGCCCAGGCCCCGGTGCTCGATGCCGGACCTACCGCCCGAGGCCGTGCAAGGTCAGAGCGAGCCGCCCTCGCCGTCCCAACGGGGGATCTGGTCTCCGGTCGGCGCGTCCGACGCACGAGGGTCGCCGTCGAGGGCCCGCTGTGCGGCGTCGTCGGCCGTGCCCGGGGCGATCACGCGGATGAGGTGGTCGGTCCGGTCCTCCATGCTCACGGTCAGCACGTGGGTGTCGTCGCGGGGGAAGGTGCCGGTCTTCACGCGTCGGCCCGGCACGTTCACCGAGTGCGGATGGTCGTCCCAGTCGGGCGAGGAGTAGAGGATGCGCTGGATCCGGCCGCGGTCGGTCGGCCACGCGGCGAAGAACGCGGGGAGCTCGTCGGCGAGGATGCGGCTTCGCGGCCACCACGCGCCGTCGGTCTCGGGAGCCGTCTGGGCCGACGCGCTCGGTGCGAACACGGTGCGTGCCGACGTGCGGGAGGCCGTCTCGGCCGGGGATCGGAGGGCCATGAGGCCACCACCTGTGGTCGCCGTCGGCGCCGGCATCGATGATGACCCGACGTTCACGGTCGTGCCTCGAGCCTAGCCCGGCGGTCCTCGCCGGGGCGGCGCGCAGGTCGTCGGGAGGCCGGGGCTGTGAACAGGGCTATCGTGAAGGGAAGACTGCAGGTCCACGGGACGCCAAGCGGCGGATCGCGACGACGAGGCTCCCGTGGCGGCAGCGAACCTAGGCGGTCGTGAGATGTTCTCACTCCCAGCACGATCTCGTTGATCTCCTTCGTGTGGGCTCCGGGCGAACCCCTGCCGGCGGGCACCGGCGGGTCGGAGAACTACACCGTGGGCCAGGTCCGTGAGCTGCACCGGCGCGGGGTCGCCGCGCAGGTGGTCACCACCGGGCTCGGCGTGCACGACGGCCGCGACGGGTTTCCGGGCGTGCCGTTCCACTCCGTCGCGCGACCGGCCGACGTCGGCCAGATCGATGGCACTCTCGTCTTCGTCACGGAGTTCCCGACCGTGCGCACGCGCCGGCCGGCGTTCCAGATGCTGCACGTGCCGCCCCCGGCCGGCGACCGACGTCGGGAGGCGATGCGTGCTCAGACCCGCGACCGCCACCCGGTGGCCACGAGCCGCTTCGCCGCACGCCTGTGGGCAGACTTCCTCGACGTCGACGTGGCCACGATCGACGTCGTGCACCCGTTCGCGGAGACCGTGTTCGCCGCCGAGCCGCGCTCGACGCGCCGGCCCGGTGTGGTGCGGGTCCTCTACGCGGGCCGGTTGAGCCCCGAGAAGGGGATCTACACGCTGCTGTCGATGCTCCACCACGAGCTGATCACCGACCTCGTCGACGAGGGGGTCGAGATCACCTTCACCGTCACGGCGGCCGGAGCGGACAAGCCTCAGGGCCGGATCATCCACCGGATGCTCGAGGCCCACGCCGGCATCACCCTGATCGACGCCGCCCGGACGCCCGAGGCGATGGCGACCCTCATGGCCGAGCACGACGTGGTGCTCATGCCGTCGAACGGCCAGTACTGGCACGAGACGTTCGGCATCGTCTCGATCGAGGCCCAGCACGCCGGTTGCCGGGTCGTGGCGTCCGACGACGGTGGACTGCCGGAGACAGACTGCGGGCTGGTCACGCTCGTGCCGGCCGACGACGCGTCCGCGCTGGCCGTCGGGCTGCGGCACGCCATCACGCTCGGACCCGCCGGCGACGCCGAACGCGCCCACGCCACGACCCGCTTCACGCTCGAGCACTCGGTCGACGAGCTCGTCGACGTGCTGGGACGGGTACGTCCCCCTACGCCGGCGCAGGTCGTCGACCAGCTGGAAACGCTCGTCGCAGCGCCCTCACTGCCACCACGACTCATCGGGACAGGAACCTCCGCATGACCGACACCGAACAGATCCACGAGCGGACCGCGACACCCCGACCGCCCGCACCGGCAGCGACGCCGCCCGGTGCGTCGTCCGGCGAGGCCCGCTACGTGAGCCAGTACACCGAGCTCGCGGCGGCGATGCGCGAGTCTGGCCTCCTGGAGCGGCGACACCTCTACTACTGGGCCCAGATCACCGTCGCGGTCGGGTCCTTCGTCGCGATCTGGGTGGGCTTCTTCCTGCTGGGCGACTCGTGGTGGCAGCTGCTGCTGGCCGCCGCGCTCGGGGTGCTGGTGGCGCAGTTCGGCTTCCTCGGCCACGACGCGGCGCACCGCCAGATGTTCTCCTCGAGGACCTGGAACGCGTGGACGTCGCGCATCCTGGCCGGCGCCTTCGCGGGCCTGAGCTACACGTGGTGGCGCGGCAAGCACAACAAGCACCACCTCGCGCCGAACCAGGAGGGGATCGACCCCGACATCGGCCCAGGGGCGATCGCGTTCACGCCGGGGATCGTGGCGGAGCGGTCCGGCTTCAAGGGCTGGTTCGCCCGGCACCAGGGCTGGTTCTTCTTCCCGCTGCTGACGCTCGAGGGGATCAACCTGCACGTGCAGAGCGTGCTGGTCGGCCTCGACCGCTCGACCACGACGCCGTGGCGGCGCCTGGAGCTGGGGCTCGTGTCCGTGCGGCTCGCTGCGTTCGTCACGGTGGTCTTCGTCTTCCTGCCGTGGCCGATGGCCGTGGCGTTCCTGGCGGTCCAGCTCGCCGTGTTCGGCGTGTGCCTGGGTGCGGCGTTCGCGCCCGCCCACAAGGGCATGCCGATCGTGCCGCCGGAGATGAAGCTCGACTTCCTGCGACGTCAGGTGATGGTCTCGCGCAACATCCGCGGCAACTGGTTCGTGGACTTCTTCATGGGCGGCCTGAACTACCAGATCGAGCACCACCTCTTCCCGCACATGCCGCGCGGCAACCTCAAGAAGGCGCGCCCCCTGGTACGTGCTCACTGCGAGAAGGTCGGCGTCGACTACATGGAGGTCGGCCTCCTGCACTCCTACGCCCTCGTCATCGGCTACCTGAACAACGTCGGCCTGCGCGCCCGCGACCCGTTCGACTGCCCCCTCGCCGCCCAGCTGCGGAACTGACCCTTCAGACGTCCGACGAGGCCGTGAGAGGTAGGTGGCTCGCGGAATCGGACGTGTGGCGGTCGGTGAGTCGCGGAGTCGCGGCCCGAGTCTGCGGTGCAGCCACCTCCGGGGGTGGTGGAAGCGCGGGTGGGCTACCGCTGGGTGGTCTCGGTGTCCTCGCTGCGCACTTCGGGCCGGCGCACTCGGGGCGCTCGCTCGCGCCTCGCGGGCGCAGGCGCTCGGCGCGCCTTGCACGCGCTCGCTGCGCTCGCGGCGGAGGTGGCGGAGGTGGCGAGAGCCGTCGCTCGCTGGCGCTCGCTCCTCCCAAATCTCGGCATCCTTCTGGAGACGACGAAAGCCCCCAGCAAAGAGCGCTGGGGGCTTTCGTCGTCTGCGGAGGTGGCGAGATTTGAACTCGCGAGAGGTTTGAACCTCAACCCGCTTAGCAGGCGGGCGCACTAGGCCACTATGCGACACCTCCATGCCGCCGCCGAAGCGGCAACCGGTACAGGATAGCCAGCCGTGTGCCCGCGCCACCAATCGGCGTCCGATCAGCCGTGGGAACCGACCGACGCCCGCTCGTGGCGGTGCAGCAGCAGCGCGGCCGCCCCGGCGCCCAAGGTCGCGCCCACCGTGTTCGCCACGACGTCGGACACCGTTGCGAAGCGGTCGGGGCGCAGCAGCGCCTGCCCCACCTCGATGCCCGACGACAGCAGGAAGCCGAGAAGCGCCACCTGCCACCAGCGGGCCCGCGTGAGCGCCACCGCCAGCCAGCCCAGCGGCACGAACAGCACGACGTTGGCCGCGACCTGGACGACGTCGTAGCCCTCGGGGCGGGAGAGGCCGAACGCGGACTCGAGCAGACGCACGGGCCACGAGTTGAGCACGTCGACGCCCTGGTCGACCGGGGACGGCCAGAACGCGATGAATGCCAGGGCCGTCAGGTAGGCGACCGCCAGCGCGACGTGGGTGGGGGAGCGGCGCATCCGTCGAGCGTAGGCAGGTGGACGCACGCGTGCGGTCGTCGGTGACGAACGCCACCAGCACCGCGGGCACCCGTGCCACGATGTGGCCCATGCGCATCGAGCACCTGCGGGCCGCCGTCATGAACCCCCTGACCATGCCCGGCATGCCGGCGCACGTGTTCCTCTGCCACACCGACGACGGCCTCGTGCTCGTCGACACCGGCTTCGGCACGGCCGACGTGACCGACCCCGGCCGCCGCATCGGACCGATCCGCGGCCTGCTGCGCCCCGACCTCGACGACCGCCACACCCTGCTGCGCCAGCTGCAGGAGCGTGGCCACGACGCCACCGACGTCACGCACGTGGTGCTCACCCACCTCGACCTCGACCACGCCGGAGGGCTGTCGGACTTCCCCCACGCCACCGTGCACACCACGGCCGACGAGCACGCGGCCGCGATCACCGACCCCGACGCCCTCGACAAGCGTCGCTACCGGCCGGCGCAGTTCGCGCACGGGCCCGACTTCGCCCTGCACGCCGGTCCCGGCGACGAGTGGCGCTACGGGCTCACCGGCCACGAGGTGCTGCCCGGCATCGTGCTCGTGCCCATGCCCGGTCACTCGCGCGGCCATGCCGTGGTGGCCGTCGAGACCGCCGACGGCGTGGTGCTGCATGCGGGCGACGCGGTCTTCGACGGGAGCCACGTGGCCGACGCGGCGCCCTCGGGCCGACGCCTCGCCCCGGTGCGGGCCGCCCGCGGCTTCGAGATGGTCGTGGGCCGCGACCGCTCGCGCATCCGAGCCAACCACCGCGAGCTTCGACGTCTGGCCTCGCTCCCCGACGTCCTGGTGGTCCCGGCGCACGACCCGCGCATCACCGACGAGCTGGTGGACTGATGGCCCTGCGCCACCTGGTGCTGTTCCGCGTGCACGACGCGGTTCCCGACGCCGACGTGGAGAACGCGCTCGAGCAGCTGGCGTCGCTCGGGACGCTCCCCGGGGTGCTGGAGTGGACGGTGCGGCTGTCCGACGACCGCCGCAAGGGACGCATCCTCGTCGAGAACGGCCTGTTCGAGGGCCGCGAGGCCTTCGAGGCGTTCCGCGTCCACCCTCAGCACGTGCAGGTCAGCACCGTGATGCGAGAGCTGGCCGACTGGTGGATCGGCGACTACGAGGAGCCGGCGGACACCTGACCGCCGTCGGCGAGCTCGCGCACCAGCGCGACGAACCGGGCCGCCGGGTCGGAGCGTTCCGGCCCGCCCAGGTAGTGGTCAGCCCGCTCGGGCCGGATGGCGGCGAGCGGGTCGGTCCCGAGCATCGCGTCGAGAGCGGCGTCGAGCTGCACGAGGTCGCGGTCGATCACGTACGCCGAGACGGCGGTGGGGTGCGCGGCGCGGAACGCCTCGGCGGCGTCCGGTCCGCCGAACTGCGCGGCGTACATGGCGAAAGGCTTCTCGCTGGCCATGAAGTCGACGACGATGCCGGAGATGTCGGAGACCATCGCGTCGCACCCGTTGAAGGCCTCGACGAGCGGGACGTCCATGGCGGTCTCGCTGAGCACGTGGGCCCGCCCGGTGGCCTTCGCGTCGTCGGCGAGCATCCGGTCGACGTGGGCGATCATCGCCTCGGCCTCGAGGTGGTTGCGCCCGGCGAAGTGGCGTCGGAACACCACGGTGCAGCCGCGGGCCAGGAGTGCGGCGACGACGTCCTCGGCGACCGCGAGGGACGAGACGTTGAGGGCGTCGTCGGCGTGGCGCCACGTGGGGGCGTAGAGCACGGTCGGCGAGTCGGGGAGCGGACCGGCCACCGGCTCGATGCCCTCGGTCTGCGGCCGCCCGACGACCCGCAGCTTCGCGGCCGGGACCCGCAGGCCAGCCTGGGCGAAGCGGTCGATGGCGGCCTGCCCGGCGACGGCGACGACGTCGTAGGAGAGGACCCGCTCGGACGCGCTGAGCGGCTTGTCGCTGTCGCCGTGGCCCAGGAACACGTGCGTGACCTCGTCGTGGGCCAGGAACACCGCGTTCTTCTTGGCCCCGTGCGGGTAGAGCGCGCCGCGCACGGAGGCGGGCAGGTGCGTGAGGATCACCGGGTCGTGCGGGTGCAGGCGCACCAGCTCGGCGTAGATGGTGCGGTCGGCCGCCACGATGCACCACGGCACGCCGGCCTGCTCGATCCAGGGCGACCACATGCCGACGTGCACGCCGACCTTGCCGGCATAGGGGACGGCGACCCGGGGTGCGTGGGCGACGATGGCCTGCCGCACACCGCGCGACGCGGTGGCCCAGGCGTGCAGGCGCCACGCCACGGCGGCGGGACCGAGGGCGAGCACCACGGCCACCAGCAGCGCGACGAGGTCCTGCGAGGTGACCAGGGCGACGATCGTGGCCACGGCGGTGCCGGCCACGAGCACGCCGGCCGCGACGACCCAGACCCGCAGTCGGAACGGGCGGGATTTCGGGTGGTCGGGCTGCCCGGGGAAGCCGTGGGCGGTCGGTGCCGGCCTCTGGCGGACGTCGCGCACCGCCGCGAGCCCGGTCGCGAGCCCGGCGGCCACCACGATCCACGCGAGCACCGTCAGCATGGCTCCAGAGTAGAGGTGGGCTCACGGCTACCCTGGCGCCCATGACCACGGTGCTCACCTACGGAACGTTCGACCTCTTCCACATCGGCCACCTGAACCTGATCGAACGTCTGGCGGCGCTCGGCGACCGGCTGGTCATCGGGGTCTCGACCGACGAGTTCAACGCCGGCAAGGGCAAGTCGTCGGTGGTCTCCTACGAGGACCGCGCGCGCATCGTCGGCAGCATCAAGGGCGTGGACCTGGTGGTGCCGGAGCAGTCGTGGGAGCAGAAGGTCCTCGACGTCCAGGAGCACGACGTCGACCTGTTCGTGATGGGTGACGACTGGACCGGCAAGTTCGACCACCTCACCGAGTACTGCGAGGTGCAGTACCTGCCCCGCACGGCGGGCGTGTCGAGCACGGGCATCAAGGAGATGCTGCGGGCGCTGGACCCGGCCCACATCGCCGAGATGCAGGAGGCGCTCTCGACGATGAGCCGGCTGCTGAGCCACTACGAGGACCTCACCTGAGAGACCCTCGTGGGCCTCAGCCGTCGAGGAGCTCGAGCAGGTAGCGGCCGTAGCCGCTCTTGTTCAGTCGCTCGCCACGGGCGCGCAGCTGGTCGTCGTCTATGTAGCCCATGCGCCAGGCGACCTCCTCGGGAGCCCCGACCTTGAGGCCCTGACGGCTCTCCACGGAGCGCACGAAGTTGGAGGCGTCGTTGAGCGAGTCGAAGGTGCCGGTGTCGAGCCAGGCGGTGCCACGCTCGAGGATCTCGACGTGCAGGCGCCCTTCCTCGAGGTAGCGCTCCTGCAGCCCGGTGATCTCCAGCTCGCCCCGGTCGGACGGCTTGAGGTCCCGGGCGAACTCGACCACGTCGTTGTCGAAGAAGTACAGGCCGGGGATGGCGAAGGGACTCTTCGGCTCGGTCGGCTTCTCCTCGATGGAGATGACCCGCCCGTCGTCGGCGAACTCCACCACGCCGTAGTCGCGGGGGTCGGCCACCCGGTAGCCGAAGATGGTCGCGCCGTCCTGGTCGACGAACCGTCCCAGGGTGGTGCCGAGGCCGGTGCCGTAGAAGATGTTGTCGCCGAGCACGAGGGCGCTGTGCTCACCCCCGATGTGCTCCTCGCCGATGAGGAACGCCTGCGCCAGCCCGTCGGGGCTGGGCTGCTGGGCGTACGTGAGCCGGATGCCGAACTGGCTGCCGTCGCCCAGCAGCCGCTCGAAGCCGTCGGCCTCGTGCGGGGTGGTGATGACGAGGATGTCGCGGATGCCGGCCAGCATGAGCGTGGACAACGGGTAGTAGATCATCGGCTTGTCGTACACCGGCATCAGCTGCTTGCTGATGCCCTCGGTGATCGGATGCAGGCGCGTGCCGGTGCCGCCGGCCAGGATGATGCCCTTCACGACTCGCTCCCTCGCCACATGTCCGGACCAACGATCGCATCTGGGCGTGGTCACGGTCGCGGGCCGATACGCTCCGGCCATGCGTTCGTTCTTGGTGACCGGGGGCGCCGGCTTCATCGGCTCCAACTTCGTGCATAGCGTGCTGGAGACCACCGACGCGTCGGTGACGGTGCTCGACAAGCTGACCTACGCCGGCAACCGCGCGTCCCTGGAGGGACTGCCGGCGGAGCGCCTGCGCTTCGTGCAGGGCGACGTGGCGGACGCCGCCCTGGTCGACGAGCTGCTGCCCGGCCACGACGTGGTCGTGCACTTCGCGGCCGAGAGCCACAACGACAACTCGCTGCGTGATCCCCGCCCGTTCGTGGACACCAACCTCGTGGGCGCCTACACGCTGCTCGAGGCGTGCCGCAGGCACGACGTCCACCTGCACCACGTCTCGACGGACGAGGTGTACGGCGACCTCGAGCTCGACGACCCGCAGCGCTTCACGGAGGCGACCCCCTACAACCCGTCGAGCCCGTACTCGTCCACCAAGGCCGGGTCCGACCTCCTGGTCCGGGCGTGGGTGCGGTCGTTCGGCATCCGGGCCACCATCAGCAACTGCTCGAACAACTACGGACCCCGCCAGCACGTGGAGAAGTTCATCCCGCGCCAGATCACGAACATCCTGACGGGGCGCCGGCCGAAGCTCTACGGCGCCGGCCAGAACGTACGGGACTGGATCCACGTGGACGACCACAACGACGCCGTCCTCACGATCATCGAGAAGGGCGAGAACGGCCGCACCTACCTGATTGGTGCCGACGGTGAACGCGACAACCTCACGGTCCTGCGCACCATCCTGCGGACGATGGACCAGCCCGAGGACGCCTTCGACCACGTGACGGACCGACCTGGTCACGACCTGCGCTACGCGATCGACCCGACCCGGCTGCGCGAGGAGCTCGGCTGGGCTCCCCGCCACCAGGACTTCGAGGCCGGTCTCGCCGCGACGATCGAGTGGTACCGGACCAACACGGCGTGGTGGGCCGCCACGAAGGACGGCATCGAGCAGGCGTACGAGACGCCCGCTCCCACCGAGCCCCCGCGCTGAGGCTCACGTCGAGCCGCCGCCCGAGGCCCACGTACGGGCCCGCCTGAGGGGTCCGGCGTTTTAGACCTTCCTCCAGGTGTGGAACATTCGATGACAACCGCTTGAACGGGCGAGTAATGTTCCTGATGAAGCCCCGCTGACTCACCCCCCGAGGTCAGCGGGGCTTTCTCGTGCCCGGCGGGCCCGTCGCCCGTGGCCGGCGGTGAGGACTCTCAGCCGAGGGAGACCGAGTCGTTCGCCGGGTTCGGGTCGACGTTGTCGGGCGCGCTGACCGTCGCCGAGAAGCCCACCGGTTCGCCCGGGCTCCACCAGAACCGGATCGGCTGCGGGTTCGGGCCCGACGCCTGGCACGATCCGCCCGTCCCGATGCCGGTGCACGTCCAGCCCTCGCCGCCCCACAACGACACCTCGGTGCCGGAAGGCAGCTCGACCTGCAGCCGCGGGGTGAGCGTCGGCGACGCCACGGCCAGCGTCACCTCGTAGACGTCGCCGGGAACGGCCTCGAGCACCGAGACGGCCAGGTCCTCGCCCACCTCCACCGGTGGTGTCGTCGTCGGGGGCGTCGTGGGGACCGATGGCGTGGGTCCAGGTGACGTCGTCGCCGTGGGCTCCGGCACGCTCGGTCCAGCCGGCGGGACCACGACGGGCACGGAGAGCGCGGCAGCGAGGACGGGGACGACGGTGGTGAGCGGTGCCACGACGGGAGCCCTCCAGGGCTCCGGGGCCGGATCGTCGCGGTCGTCGGCGCGAGGGGGCGAGCCAGTACCGGGGGCGCCGGTGGCGGCCGCGCTCGGCGGGGTGGCGTCGTCGGAGGGGCCCAGCCGGGACACCCCCACGGCTGCGACGGTCACGAGCACCGCCACGGCAGCGACCCCGACGGCGATCGCCCCGGCGGTCCCGGCGACCCCCAGGGCGGCGGAGCCCGCGCCGGGTGTGCCCGAGCCCTGGGAGCCTCGCGTCCCGCCTCCGTCCACGACGAGGACCCTCGTGTCCCCGAATGCCGCGACCCCCGGAGCGCCGAGGAGAGCCGGCAGCAGCAGGAGGCCGAGGTCGGCCGTGATGCCGCCGACCAGGGCCGCCGCCTCACGGCAGTCGTCGCACACGTCGAGGTGCGCCTCCACTCTGGCGCGGGCACGCGGCCGCAGCCGACCCCGGTCGTAGGCGGGCAGCAGCTCGCGCACCTCGCGGCACTCGGGATCGTCCGTCTGGCCCAGGTGGGCCGTGAGGTACGCGTTGCGCAGACCCTCGCGAGCCCGCAGGGCGAGCGACGACACCGCGTTCGGCTTGATGCCCAGCACCCGGGCCACCTGCTCGGGGGACTCGTCGTGGATCGTCGTGTGCCACAGCACTGCCTGCCAGCGTTCCGGAAGCGTGGCGAAGGCCTGCGCCAGAAGGCTCGACTCCTCGCGCAGGGCCGTGCCGTCGGCCACCGTCGGCGCGTCGGGAGAGGCCTCGAGGTCGTCGTAGAGATCCTGGCGCGACGCGGCCCTCGACGCCGCGTAGAAGCCGTTGCGCACCGACGTGAGCAGGTAGGGGCGGAAGGCGAACTGCGGGCCCGCGCCGTTGCGCACGGCGCGCAGCACCGCCACGAACGCGTCCGACGCCAGGTCCTCGGCGGCCGGCGCGCCCGCCAGCGCACCCGCGAGGCGCACCGCAGCGGGGTGGTGCCGCTCGAACAGCAGCCCTGCGGCGTCGTCGTCACCGTCGCGGTAGCGCTGCAGCAGCTCGGCGTCGCTCGGGTCGAGGAAGAGGTCGGTCATCGTTCGCATTCAGCCGGTGAAGATGGGTCTTCTTCCAGGAGACGGTAGTGCCCTGTTCGTCACGCACCTTCGGCCGAGAACTTTTCTCGCGGTCGTGCGTGACCGGTGTGCCGGTTCCCACTCCTACTTCGTGCGACGCACCACGGCGCCGCCGCCAGGAACGAGGAGATGGTCCGCGTGAGGATCCGACCCGTCCGTTCGACGGACACCGAGACGGACGACAGCAGCGAGGCGGACGTGCAGCACGTGCGCGGCCTGCTGGCGCGGTGCTCCCCGGACGGGCACTGGCAGCCGTTGCTGGCCGGACGCCTCGGCCAGCTGCAGGCGCGTCACGGCTCGGACCTGCACGTGCTGCTCGCCTCCGTCGACGAGACGCTGGTGGAGGCGGGGCACGGCCCGGCCTCTCCTCAGGTGGCCTGCGCCGCCCTGACGGCTTGGACCGACGAGCGGGTGCGCCAGGGCCGCGGCGTCGACGACACCCTGACCGGTCTGCCGGGCGCCGACCAGCTCCGTCATCAGCTGGACGGCGGGAGCGAGCTGCAGGTGCGCCGGGTCCTCGTGGCCGAGGTGCTCCTCGACGAGCCGGCCCAGGGTGCGCGCGGACCACTGCGCGACCTGGAGTCCGAGCTGAGCCTCGCGCTGGTCCGGACCGTCCTCGACGACGGCATCGCGCCGTGCACCGTGTGGTCGCGGCTCGGCACCCATCGCCTGGGCGCCGTGGTCGACGACGGCGGCGTCGCCGGACTCGCCGCCTCGGTGGGCCGCGCCCGACGCTGGCTCGCGCGGTGGCGCGACGACGTGGACGTCGCCGTCTGGTTCGAACCGGTGCCTCCAGATCCCGGCGCGCGCGGCGCGCTGGTCAGGGACCTCGCCATGTAGGGCGAGCGGTCGTCGTCCACGGACCCGTACAGGGGTCGGGTCCGCGGTGGGCAGGTGGGAGACCTGCCCCTCGGGGGGACGGCGACCAGGACCGGCGGTGGCGCGGCCCTGGGGTGCCGATCTGGAGGATCGGCGTCAGCGGGCCCGCGCCGCTGTCGCTCCGATGGACGGGCGGCCGGTCAGCTGCCGACGTCGAACGTCGGGCTCGGCGCCGCGGCCGGGTGGTCGGTCGCGGGCTTCTTCTTCGACGGGGCGATGGAGGTCGGGCGGTCCCGCACGAACTCCTTCTCCATCCAGTGCGCACGGTCCTTGCCGGTGCGCGGGTCCCAGAAGTCGCACAGGATCAGGTCGCCACAGGTGGCGGTGGCGGTGGCCGGGACCATCTCCTTGACCTGCTCGTCGCCGTGGTCCCAGAGGCAGCCGACCCACACCGGCCGGGGGTCGAGCAGCGCCGTCACCGTCCCGGTCGGTTCGGGCTGCTCGTTGATCAGGAGACTCATGCGCCAAACGTAGGTTGCGAACACCTTTTGAACAAGTATGGGCAGGCTGGCTCGGGCTGCGCTCAGGTCAGGTCAGCTCGCGGTTGGCGAACTGCTCGAGCTTCTCGCACACGAACGACACGTGCCGGTGCAGCCAGACGGTGGCGGACGGGCCGAAGGAGTCCGAGGTCGCGTCGACCGAGTAGGTCACCAGGCTGCCGCCCAGGTGGTCCCTGAGCACCAGCTTCTCCTCCAGGTCCGCGATCGGCGTCGCGGTGCGGAGGGCGAGGCACTCGGCCTCCTCGAAGTCGGTCACCTCCACCGTGGCGTCGACGCCGTGCAGGCCGTTGTGGTGCTTGCACACGTACGACGACGTCGGCTCGAGCAGAGGACCGTCGGTGGACGTGCACTCCTCGAGCGCGCTCCACTGCGAGATGGTCTCCAGTGCCACCAGCTCGGCCCAGAGCCGCTCGCGGTCCAGGGAGGACTTGATCTGATAGCCGTCGACCAACATTCCTCGACGGTAGGGGCGGGTCGCGCATCGCGCTTCCCCACACGACGCCGACATTTCGCGTTCCGAACCACAAATTGCCTGCAACGCCAGTGCGCGGGTGACATTTCCCACTTGTTACATCCCGGTAGATGAAAAGTTCTTCAACTCCGGTACGGTCGCTCCAACCCATGGCGGGGCAGACCCGCCAGAACGTGTCCCCGAACGGGGCAACGAGAGGAAACGACACGATGGCAGACGTGGCGGCAGCGCTCGACCAGGCTGGACTCACCAACGAGCACGTGCGCGAGTACGTGCAGCACTGGGCGGGGGTGACGGGTGCCGCGCGGGTCGAGGTCGTCTCGGCCGCTGACGACGCCCGCCTGATCGAGGAGGCGCTCGAGGCCGGGGAGCTGCTCCCCGCCGGCGAGGGTCGCTACTACTCGCGGTCCTACTTCAAGGACACCGCCCGCGCCGAGGAGCGCACCATCGTCGCCACCAGCGACGAGAACGACAAGGGCATCTACAACAACTGGCGTCCGTCCTCGGAGATGAAGGACAAGCTGGTCGGCCTCATGACCGGCGCGTCCGAGGGCAAGACCATGTACGTCATCCCCTACCTCATGGCACCGAAGGGCTCGCCGCTCAGCGAGTACGCCGCCGGCGTCGAGCTCACCGACAACCGCAACGTCGTCATGCAGATGATCCGCATGGCCCGTGTCGGTGCGGAGTACGTGAACGACCTCGGTGACTCCTTCGTGCGCGCCGTCCACGTGACCGGCGACCTCGAGAACCTCGGCCAGGGCACCCCCGACGACAAGCGCTACTTCGTCACCGTCGCCGACGAGCGCACCATCTTGCACTTCGGCTCGTCCTACGGCGGGAACGCGCTGCTCGGCAAGATCGCCCACGGCCTGCGCCAGGGTTCCTACGACGGCTGGAAGAACGGCTTCCTCGTGGAGCAGTTCATGCTGCTCGGCATCGTCGACAAGGAGACCGGCAAGAAGTACCACATCTGTGGCGGCTTCCCGTCCGCGTCGGGCAAGACCAACCTGGCCATGACGCTCGCGCCCGACGCCCTCGGCGACCGCTACTACGTCGAGTTCTACGGCGACGACATCGCGTGGCTGTGGGTCGGCGACGACGGCAAGCTCTACGGCATGAACCCCGAGAACGGTGTGTTCGGCGTCGCCAAGGACACCAACGAGAAGACCAACCCGACCGCCGTGGACTCCATCGTCGACGGCACCGGCGCCATCTTCACGAACGTCGCCTACAACACCAAGACCCAGGAGGTCTGGTGGGAGGGCAAGGGTGACAAGCCCACCGACCTCGACGGCTGGGAGGACTGGAAGGGCGACGCGATCGCCGACCGCACCGGCGACGAGGTCGACGCCCCCTGGGCCCACCCCAACAGCCGCTTCACCACCACGCTGGAGAACGTGCCCAACGTGGCGAAGGACTTCGAGGACCCGAAGGGCGTCGAGATCCACGGCGTCATCTTCGGTGGCCGCACCCGCGACCGTGAGCCGCTCATCCGCGCCATCGACGACGTCGCCGAGGGCGTCTACGACGGCCTGACGCTCGGTGCCGAGGCCACGGCCGCGGCCGACGGTCTCGAGGGCGTGCTGCGCTACGACCCGATGTCGATGCGTCCGTTCATGTCCTACGGCGAGGGCGACTACGCCGCGCACTGGCTCGAGGTGTTCAGCCGCGCCGAGAAGAAGCCCGTGTTCGCGCACGTCAACTGGTTCCAGCGCGGCGACGACGGCCGCTTCCTGTGGCCCGGCTACCGCGAGAACCTGCGCCCCCTCGTGTGGCTCATGCAGTACATGAACGGCGAGGTCGAGGGTCAGCGCACGCCCGTCGGCGTCATCCCGACCCGCGACGAGCTGCTGCTCGAGGGCCTGGACGACCAGGCGCTCGCCGACCTCGACACGATCCTCACGATCGACGTCACCCGCTGGCGCGAGGAGATCGGGCACCGCCAGGTGCACCTGGAGCAGTTCCGCGACCTGCCCGAGGAGATCTGGGAGGCGCACCGTCGCGTCGCTGCCGCACTCGAGGCCGCTGCAGCCGACGACGCCTGAGCTGGTGGGCGACACCGGCGCACCACTGCACCACAGCAAGGCCGAGCTCTTCCGCACGCTCGGGCACCCGGTCCGCATCCGGGTGCTCGAGCTGCTGGAGACCCGGCCCATGGCGGTGCGCGAGCTGCTCGCCGACATCGACGTCGAGTCGTCGTCGCTGTCGCAGCAGCTGGCGGTGCTGCGACGCGTCGGGCTCGTGACCTCCACCCGGCAGGGCGGCACCGTCGAGTACGCGCTGGCGACCGATCGCGTGGCCGACCTGCTGCGCGCTGGTCGGGAGCTGCTGGGGGCGTTGGACTGACGTCCACCGCCCCGCCCGTCGGAACGGGGAGGGGCGTGAGCAGGTGGGCTGTGGTCGGCGGGCTCGAGCGCTGAGCTTCGGGTAGCGTCTCGGACGAGCCTGACGCACGTCGGGAATCCGGGGCGCTGTGGCGCCGGGGAGGGAGACCCCGTGACCTCGACGATGAAGAGTCCTGACGACTGGGTACCGGTCGAACGTCGATGGCTCGGGATGGACCGGGCGACACTCGTGCCCGCTGCGGTCGTCACCGCGCTGGTCGTGCTGGCGTTCTGGGTCCTTCCCGCGATCGACGACCATCTCCAGGTCGACGATCCGATCCGGCCCGGCGACGTCGTGCAGGTCGGCTCCGCGGAGCTGGTCCCCGCAACCGGCTGGAACCTCGTCGCCGGTGTGCGGCAGGGCGAGGCGAAGACGACCGGCATGTACCCGCAGCAGGCGGTGCTCACGTCGGGCGGGCTCACGTTCCAGGTGCTCGTCGACGACTACGACGGCACGGCCGCCGAGCTGCTCGAGCAGGTCGAGCAGAACAACGAGCAGGTCAAGGACACCGCCTTCGCGGTGAGCGGTGATCCGACCACGATCCAGAGCACCGGTGGCGACCGCGGCGCGCTCGCCACCTTCACGTCGGCCGACTCCGACGGGTTCCTGGCCGCCTACGTGTTCGACGGTGTGGGTGTGGAGGTCGTGGCCGTCGGGCCATCGAGCCTGTCCGGCGACAGCCTGGGTGACGAGGTCGCGCGGATGCTGCTGTCCATCCGGCCGGCCGAGGGGAGTGCGTCATGAGCGCCACCGACCTTGTGGGGCGCCGGAATGCGGCGATCACCGGTACCGGCTGGGGAGCGTCAGTCGGGTGGCGGCAGCCGCGCAACGCCTGTCTGTGGGTCTTCGTGGCCGTCATCGCCTACGGGCTCTGGTACACGTTCGACACCGTCCGTGTCTTGGGCGGCACGACCGGGCAACCACTCGCGATCTCGGCCATCATCTTCTCGCTGTACGGGGTGGTCTTCTGGTGGTTCACCACGCACATCGACCGGTACTCCAGTCAGCCGTTGGACCTGCGGGTCGCGGCCTTCCTGTGGGGCGGCTTCGGGGCGACGTGGACGATCGCGTTGCACAGCAACACCGCGTTGATCGGCATCCTCGGCAAGCTCTTCGGGCAGGACTTCGCCAACGGGTGGGGCGCCGGCATCGCCGCCCCGCTCGGTGAGGAGCTCGGCAAGGGCGCCGGCGTCCTGCTGCTGCTCTTCATCGCGCCCCGAGTTATGCGCACGGCCTTCGACGGCTTCGTCATCGGCGCCTTCGTCGGGCTCGGCTTCGAGATCATCGAGGACATCCTCTACGCCATCAACTCCGCAGCCGAGAGCTTCGGGGCGGACCCGGTCGGCACGAGCCTGCACACCGTGATGCTCCGGCTCGGCACTGGCTTCAGCTCGCACATCGTCTACTCCGCCATCTTCGGAGCGGGCGTCGTCTACCTCGTCGGCACCCGCGCGCAGAAGCGTCGCCTCGGCCTCGGGCTTCTCCTGTGTGCCACGTCGATGCTCCTGCACGGGACGTGGGACTCCACGCTGGCCCTCGCCGGCGGCAACTCCGTCGTGGTCGGCCTCCTGCTGCTGGCCGGGGTGATCGTCTCGATCTTCATCGTGGTGTGCGTGTTCCACCTCGCGGTCGCGGGTGAGCGGCGGGCGATGCGCGACGTCCTTGCACCCGAGGTGGCCGACGGGACCTTGACCGACGACGAGCTCGTCGCCGTGAGTGGCGCCTGGAAGCAGCGGCGACGCTTCCGTCGCGCGGGGGGCGTCAAGGATCGGCGTCGTCGCGGTCATCGGCTCGAGGCCGCCCACGACCTGGCCGACGAGCTGGGCGCGGCGCGGGGAGAGGAGACCGACCGGGTTCGCTTCGCCAGGTCGGAGCTGAAGCGCTTCGCGGCCGAGAGGTAGTGCTGGGTCGGGTCGCGGAGGATTCGCGAGTCGCCCGTGGCGGGTGTCGCCGCCATGCTTCGAGCGAGGCGGGCCAGAGGTCCTCGGCAGGGCCTGACCTTGGTCATACATTCGAACATGTACTTGTTTCTTGTCTGATCTGCCCTCTAGAATGGGGGTAGACCAGCAGGAGGAAGCATGAGCGTCGCCGCACTCGACACCCACCCGGTGCCGTCGTGCGTGCACGGACTCCACGCTCTCCTCGACACGGTCCCCACCGCGGCGTGGGACGGCCTGGACCCCGCCGAGGTCCGTCGACTCCTGGTTGAGATCGGTCGCGCCGAAGCTCGGTTGTCGGCCCACAAGATGGCCGCCGCCAGGGTGCTGGAGAAGGCCCGCAAGGCTGCAGCCAACGGTGACGGACCGCGACCGGGGACCGGTACCTCTACCGGGGCAACGATCTCGATCGACTTCGGTGGTGACCGCGGCGGGGCCGATGCCCTGGTGAACACTGCGCAGCGGATCGAGGAGCAGACCACCCTCATCGAGAACGCGCTCGCTGCTGGTGTGATCAGCACCAAGCAGGCGGACCTGATCTCTCGTGTTCTCGCGAAGCTGCCCGACGATGTCACCCCCGAGCAGCGTGAGCGGTGCGAAGAGACCCTGTTGAGGGACGCTCAGCGACTCACCTTGAAGGACCTGCGTCTGCGGGGCGCGCGGATCACCGAGGTCTACCGCAAGACCGTCGACGAGGTCGACGCCGACGAGGACGAGCTCCTCCGCAAGAAGGAAGAAGCCGCGCGAGCCAAGACCAGCTTCTCGATGTGGGACAACAACGACGGCACCGTCACCGGACGCTTCACCCTCCCCGAGGCCCAGGGCGCGATGCTCAAGACCGCGCTCGACGCGCTCGCAGCCCCGCACCAGAAGGTCGGGACCGTCAACGCTGCGACCGGGCAGATGGACGAGGTGGGATTCGGGCAGACCTACCCCCAGCGCCTCGGCCACGCCTTCGCGACCCTGGTCGAGCACATCCCGGCCGACTCCCTGCCGTCCAACGGTGGCGTGTCCGCCGTGGTGACCGTCAACCTCGATCTCGACACCCTGATGGGCGGCGTCAAGGCCGCCGGGCTGTCGGACGGCACCCGCATCAGCGCCGGCGAAGCCCGCCGGCTCGCCTGCTCGGCCCAGATCGTCCCGATGGTCCTCAACGGCAAGCCGCTCCCCCTCGACCTTGGCTCCGCGAACCGGTACTTCAACCGCAGCTCACGCCGGGCGATGGAGAAGAGAGACGGCGGCTGCACCACACCCGGCTGCGATCGTGACGCCAGGTGGACCGAGGCCCACCACCTCAACCCCTACGCCATCTCCAAGACCACCGACATCCGCGACGGGGCACTCCTGTGCCCGTTCCACCACCACCGCGCCCACGAACAGGGATGGGTCGGGAGGATCAACCCCGACGACGGCCACGTCGAGTGGAAGCTCCCAGGCTCCGACACCTGGCAACGCAACACCCGCTGGCGGCCCTGACCACCACACCCACGACACCCCGACCATTGGTCGGGGCACGCGTGCTGCACGGTCACCGCTGAGCCGCGCGGAGTGGTCTCGATACGCCTCCCCTCGCTGGCGCTCGTGGAGGCACTCGACCACCGGAGAACTCACCGATGGTCGAGCAGGGCGGGCGAGCTTGCGAGGCCGGTCCGTATCGAGGCCACTCACCGACGGTCTCGACACGCAGGGCGGCTACCGCTGAACCGCCCGGAGTGGTCTGGATACGCCTCCCCTCGCTGGCGCTCTCGGAGGCACTCGACCACCGAGTGCTGGACCGCCGGGCGTGATCTGCGCTCGACCACCGGGTCGGACTCGGGGAGGGGCAGGTCAGTCGTTGCCGAAGAGGTCGCGGGTGTAGACCTTGTCGGCCACGTCGGCGAGCTCGTCGGTACGGCGGTTGACCACGATCACGTCGCTGCGCCGCTTGAACTCGTCGAGGTCGCGCAGCACCTCGGAGCCGAAGAAGGGCTCGTCGGGGAGCAGTGGCTCGAAGACGATCACCTCGGTGCCCTTGGCCTTCAGGCGCTTCATCACGCCCTGGATGCTCGAGGCGCGGAAGTTGTCCGAGCCTGCCTTCATGACCAGCCGGAAGATGCCCACCGTCCGCGGGCCGCGGCGCAGGATGTCCTCGGCCACGAAGTCCTTGCGGGTCGTGTTCGCGTCCACGATCGCGCCGATCAGGTTCTGCGGCACCGACGCGTAGTTGGCCCGCAGCTGCCGGGTGTCCTTCGGCAGGCAGTAGCCCCCGTAGCCGAACGACGGGTTGTTGTAGTGGTTGCCGATGCGTGGGTCCAGGCCGACGCCCTCGATGATCTGTCGGGTGTCCAGGCCGGTGAGCGCGGCGTACGTGTCCAGCTCGTTGAAGTACGCCACCCGCAGCGCCAGGTAGGTGTTGGCGAACAGCTTGATCGCCTCGGCCTCCGTCGAGCCGGTGAGCAGCACCGGCACGTCGTCGTCGACGGCGCCCTCGCGCAGCAGCTGCGCGAACTCCTTGCCCTCGGCGGTCTCCGATCCCACCACGATCCGCGACGGGTGCAGGTTGTCGTGCAGTGCCCGACCCTCCCGCAGGAACTCGGGCGAGAAGATGATGCTCGCCCCGGGATGCCGCTCCCGCAGGGTCGCGGTGTAGCCCACCGGCACGGTCGACTTGATGACGATGACGGCCGAGGGCTCGGCGGCAAGGGCCGCCCGGACCACCGTCTCCACCGAGCTCGTGTCGAAGTAGTTGGTCCGCGGGTCGTAGTCGGTGGGGGTGGCCACGACCACGAAGTCGGCGCCCCTGCAGGCCGCGTCGGCGTCGGTGGTGGCCACGAGGTCCAGCGGCTTCTCGGCCAGGTACTGCTGGAGCTCGCGGTCCTCGATGGGCGAACGGCGGGCATTGATCAGGTCGACCTTCGCGGCGTCGACGTCGACCGCCACCACCTGGTGACGCTGCGCCAGGACGACGGCGTTCGAGAGCCCGACGTAGCCGGTTCCCACCACGGCGATCCTCATGTTCGCAACGCTAGGCACGCCGAGGGAACACGGCGGAGCGCCGGCGTGTCCACGGGATGACGGGTGTGCGATCTCACGACGACTGACGTACCCGTCCGCGCGACGGTCACACGCGCGGTGCCGAGCCGGCCGGCGAGCTCGGCGGAGCGAGGGTCCGACGTGGGCGAGTCGCGTCCGCCGCGCGAGCGTGCCTTGGGTATGGTCTCCCTGCCCCCGTCGCTTCTATTCACCCCTGGAGGAGGCGGCGGGGGACCTCACGGGTCCCGGAGCGGGTCAGCGCTCGTCGGGCAGCAGCAGGTCGGTCCGCTGCACGTAGCGGCTCAGCCGGTCCTGCACCAGGCGCACGTGGTCGTGCAGCCACACGGTGACCGCCGGGCCGAACATCGACGACGAGGCCGATGCGGAGTACCGCACGATCGTGCCGCGGCCGTCCGGCTCAAGCACGATGCGCTCGTTGACCACCGCCATGGGCGACGTGGTGCGCAGCCGGAGCTCCTCGGGCGGGTCGAGGTGCGTGACGACCACCGTCGCGTCGAGCTGGTCCGCTCCGTGCTGGAGGCTGCACAGGTACGACTGCGCGCGAGCGAGGAGGTCGGAGTCGGTGGACGCGCAGCGACTCACCGCACTCCACTCGCCCAGCGTCTCCAGACGCAGCAGGTTCGCCCACAGCTGTGAGCGCGTCTGCGGCGACGCGATCCTGTGCTCCTCGGCGATCATCCTTCGACGGTAGACACGGGTCGGCGCAACCGCATTCCGAGAAACGGCTGCGCAGCCTCTGCGCAAGTTCCCTGGACGCGCCACACGCCTGCAACACAGGACCGGCAGGATAGGCCCATGAGCTCCGCCAGCCCCCGCACGACCGAGCAGATCCTCGAGTCCGACCGCCGCGCGCCCGACGCCGCCCTGTTCGCGGGGGGTGTCGCCTCCGACGAGGAGCACGCCGCTCTGCGCGCGTCGGTGCGCCAGCTGACGACGCTGCTCGGCGAGGCCCTCACGCGGCACGAGGGCCCGGAGCTGCTGGACCTGGTGGAACGGGTGCGGCACCTCGCGCGCACCCCCGACGGTGGGCAGGGCGCCGCCGAGCTGCGGGAGGCGCTCGACGAGCTGGAGCCCGAGCGCGCCGTGGTGCTCGCGCGGGCGTTCGCGCTGTACTTCCAGCTGGTCAACATCACCGAGCAGCTGCACCGCTGGCAGGAGCTCACCATCGGCTCCGAAGGTCCGCTCGCCGGCACCTTCGGGCGCATCGAGGAGGCCCTGGCCGACGGCAGCCTCGACGCCGACCTGCTCACGTCGGTGCTGGCGCGCGTGGAGTACCGCCCGGTGTTCACCGCCCATCCGACCGAGGCCAGCCGACGCACCGTGCTGCGACTGCTGCGCAAGGTCGCCGAGGCGGTGCGCGAGCTCGAGGACCCCCGGCGTCCGGCGTCCGAGACCGCCACGGGCGAGCGCCGCCTGGCCGAGCTGATCGACCTGCTGTGGCAGACCGACGAGCTGCGCGTCGTGCGCCCGGAGCCGCAGGACGAGGCCCGCACCGCCGTGTACTACCTGCGCTCCATCGCCTCGGAGGTCGTGCCCGGCCTGCTCGACGAGCTCGACCGGCAGGCCGCCCGGGTGGGCGTCGAGCTGCCCGAGACGTCGCGACCGCTGCGCTTCGGCACGTGGGCCGGAGGCGACCGCGACGGCAACCCCAACGTCACGCCCGACGTCACCCTCGAGGTGCTGCACCTGCAGCACACGTCGGGGATCAGCGAGCTGGTGGCGATGGTCGACGAGCTGCTCACCGAGATGACCGCCTCCACCCGCATCGTCGAGGCCAGCACCGAGCTGCTCGACAGCCTCGCCGAGGACGCCGAGGCCCTGCCGATCACGTGGAGCACCATCCGCCGGCTCAACGCCGACGAGCCCTACCGGCTCAAGCTCAGCTTCGTGCGCGTGCGCCTGCTGCGCACCCGCGACCGGCTCGTGAACGACACCCCGCACGAGCCCGGCCGCGACTACCTGTCCTTCGACGAGATGGTGCGCGACCTGGTGCTGGTACGCCGGTCCATGCTCGCCGCCGGCGACGCGCTGACCGGCGACGGCGCCGTCCGCCGGCTCATCCGCACCGCCGTGACGTTCGGAGCAGGGCTGGCGACCATGGACGTGCGCGAGCACTCCGCGAAGCATCACGCCGCCCTGGCCGACCTCTACGAGCGGCTCGGCGAGACCGGGTACGGCGACCTCGAGCGACCGCAGCGGATCGAGCGGCTGCAGCAGGAGATGACGTCGGCCCGCCCGCTCCTCGGGGCGTCGGTCGACCGGGCCCGGCTGGGGGAGGCTGCGTCGGCGTCGCTGCGACTCATGGAGACCATCCGCGTCGCCCTCGACACCTACGGTCCCGAGGTGGTCGAGACGTACATCGTGTCGATGACCCACGACGTCGACGACCTGTTCGCCGTGGTCGTGCTGGCCCGCGAGGCCGGGCTCGTCGACCTGACCGGAGGCGTCGATGGGGAGGCGCTGGCGCGCATCGGCTTCGCGCCGCTGTTCGAGACCGTGGCCGAGCTGGAGGCCGCCGGACCCCTGCTCCAGGCCCTGCTCTCGGACCCGTCGTACCGGCGGATCGTCGCCGCGCGCGGCGACGTGCAGGAGATCATGCTCGGCTACTCCGACTCCTCGAAGGACGCGGGCATCGCGGCGTCGCAGTGGCAGATCCACCGGGCCCAGCGCGCCCTGCGCGACGTGGCCCGCGAGCACGGCGTGGTGCTGCGGCTCTTCCACGGCCGCGGCGGCTCGGTGGGCCGCGGCGGCGGACCCACGGCCGAGGCGATCATGAGCCAGCCCTACGGGTCGCTCGACGGACCGATCAAGATCACCGAGCAGGGCGAGGTCATCTCCGACAAGTACGCGCTGCCCGGCCTGGGTCGGCACAACCTCGAGGGGGCGCTCGCCGCCGTCATCGAGGCGTCGACGCTGCACCGCACGTCGCTGCTGCCCCAGGAGGTGCTCGACGGCTGGAACACGACGATGGACGTGGTCGCCGAGCAGGGGAAGGTCGCGTACCGGGCGCTCGTGCGCGACGACGCGCTCGTCCCGTTCTTCGTGGCCGCCACGCCCGTCGACGAGCTGGGCAAGATGAACATCGGCTCGCGCCCTGCCAAGCGCCCCGGCGGAGCCGGCGGCCTCGACGACCTGCGTGCCATCCCGTGGGTGTTCGGCTGGACGCAGTCGCGCATCATCCTGCCCGGCTGGTTCGGCGTCGGGTCCGGCCTCGCGGCCGCCTTCGAGGACGGCCGCGGCGAGACCCTGCAGGAGATGTACGGGTCGTGGGCGTTCTTCCGCACGTTCCTGTCCAACGTGCAGATGACGCTGGCCAAGACCGACCTCGACATCGCCGCGTCCTACGTCGAGGCGCTCGTGCCCGACGACGCCCGACACCTGCTCGACGTCATCCGCGCCGAGCACGAGCGCACGGTCGAGCAGGTGCTGCGCGTGACGGGTCAGTCGTCGCTGCTGGAGCAGGCGCCGGTGCTGCGCCGCACGCTCGAGCTGCGCGACCACTACCTGGCCCCGCTGCACGCCCTGCAGGTCTCGCTGCTCGGCAAGGCCCGCGCCGCCGGGTCGCCGTCGGCCGAGACCGAGCGGGCGCTCCTGCTCACGATCAACGGCATCGCGGCCGGCCTGCGCAACACCGGCTGACGTCGTCTGGTCGTCGTCCGCGCCTTGCGGCCTGCCGGCACGACGTCTCCGGCAGGTGAGGGACGATCGACCTAGAGTGGGACGGTGAAGCGCTCCGCGGTGGTCCTGGTCGCGATCCTCATGTCCGTGACGGCGTGCACCGGTGGGGGTGACGAGCCCTCGGCAGCCGCCCCGTCGGCCTCGGCGTCGGCATCTGCATCGGTCGGGACCGACCCCACCGCGAGGTCGGTCGACGGCGACGTCGAGGTCTGGGACCTGACCGGTGATCCGTCCGACGCCTCGTTCGGGATCGGGAAGGCCGAGCCTCGGGCCGACTACGGCGGCGACGAGCCGCGGGCCGTGCGGTTCGAGCTCGAGGGAGGGTCGATCCAGCTCGACCTCTCCGACCTGACGTTCTACCACGAGGGCGACATCTTCGCGTTCCTCTCCCGTACGGCCGAGATCCCCCCTGACCAGCTGGCGGAGGGGTACCGCGACCTGCTCGAGGCGCTCGACGTCGACCGGGCGAGCGCCGACGCGTTCGAGGCCGAGCTCGCCGGTGCTCCCACCGACCAGACCGGTCAGGTGACCGTGAGCTATCCGGACGAGATCCGCCTCGGTGACTGGACTCTCGCGGTGAGCGCTGCGATCTCGCCGGCGGTCGGCACCGGGGTCCTGACCGTCAGTGCGGGGTACAGACCTCTGCTGGTCGGCTGAGCCGGCCCCGGCGCGACGACGGCGCCGCCCTTCGCTCGTGCGGGAGGCGGCGCCGTCGTCGTCCGTGTGCGCGTGCGATCAGCGCACGTACTTCAGGCGGTACTGGAAGGCGCCTGAGACGACCGAGTCGGCGCGGGTGGTCCGATCGGAGTTGACCACGTCGTAGCGGGTGGAGAAGAAGTCCTGCGAGACGAGGATGTCGTCGTTGCGGGACTGCTTCGACAGCAGGGTCGCGACCTCCTGGGCCGACTCCGGCTCCTTCGCCGGGACCGACAGCGGGTCCTCCTCGTCGTCGTAGTAGAAGTCCTCGTCGTCCTCCCAGTAGAACGACTCCCCGTACTCCTCGTCGTCCTCCCAGCCGCTGAGCTCGTTCGCGCCGAGGATCCGCAGCCGGCCGGTGCCGTAGGCGAAGACCGAGGTCCGGATCTCCATGACGACCGACTTGGGGGTGGCCTTGGAGTACTTGTCGGCCTTGACGAGGTTGAAGCGGAGCTTGAACGGCGTGCCCTTCTTGACGGTGAGCGTGCCGCTGGACTTGAGCCGGCCCCACGCCTTGCGCGACGGGTAGTAGCGGTCGATGGTGCCGATCTTCAGCGCCTTGTACGGCGAGGTCAGCGTGTCGTCGATCGTGACGTCGTCGACGTCGAGGTTGGCGAACTCGTTCTCCTGCAGCGCCGCGATGTCGTTGGCCACGCCGTCGGCCACGTACTCGCCGAGGTAGTCCGTGACGCTGTAGCGCTGCGTGCGCTCGAGGGTGACGGGCTTGCCGTCCTCCTTGGCCGTGCCCTTGACCGTCCACGACACGAGCGACTCGCCGCCACCCAGCTGGTCCTGCGCGAGAGCCGCGTCGCGGAAGGCGTGCGTGCCGGCGATCTCGGTCAGCGCCTCCGGGTTCGGCACGGTGGACCGGTAGGTCGTGGCGGGCTTGCCGTCGGAGCGCGCGGTCGACGTGACGATGGCGGAGTCGACGGCCTGGCCGAGGCGGCCCGCGATGCCGGCGAGTCCGTCGTGGGTCAGCGCGCCCTGGGGTGCGGCGAGGTTGGCCATCTTGAACGAGCCGACGCCGTCGGCCTGGATGAACGACGTCTTCGCACCGTGGAGGGTGCGGCTGGCGTTGCGGAAGTCCATCGGGTGCCCGAAGCCGACCACGTCGTCGCCGCAGACGGCGGTGGCGGTGCCGAGGCCGTAGCTGGAGAGGGAGCCGTAGGAGTCGGCGGCGGCGAGGTTGCCGCCGGCCACGATCGGGACCTCCTCGCCGAGGCTGGCGCCACCGGCTGCGACGTCACGCGCGGGCGCACCGGCGCGCTTGGCGATCTTGGCGTACCCGGCGGCGAACTTGGTCGGGAGGGTGATGGCCGAGACCGGCGCGATGCGGCGGGCGCCCTTGCCGAGCTCGGCGCTGCTCGCACCGGCAGCCACGAGCTGCTTCTTCTGCGACGACGTCAGCGTGATGCGCTCGGCGGGGGCCGACACGTCCTCGTCGTCGAGCAGGTCGTAGAGGTCGGCGGCCGGCGTGATGCCGGCGATGGACGACGACTCGTTGCCGCCGAAGGTGTACGCGACCGCTCCGACGAGTCGCCCGTCCTCGGCGTAGACCGGCGAGCCGGAGATGCCCGACCAGACGCCGGCGTCGATGGTGCCGTCGCTCCTGGTGATGCGCGAGCCCGAGAGGTCGAACACGAGGGTGTCGCCGTCGTCGCTCTCGAGGGTGTCGATGTAGGTGCCGCTGAAGGCCTCGGGCGTCACGTCGGACCCGCGCGAGCGGCCGGCGGTGGTGAGGCCCGTGACGGTCTGGCCGGACTCGAGGTCGGCGGCGGGGAACGCGGCGGCGCACTGCTCGAAGGACGGGGGTGCCGCGGTCGCCGGGGCGGCGACGAAGGCGACGCTGCCGGCGACGAGCGCGACGCTGGCGCACATCGACGAGGACAGCAGGGAATGACGGGGCATGGGGGAGCTTCCCTCCGACGGAAGGCCCCGGGGTCGGGGCAGGTGAGGCCACCGTAGAGCCCGGCGGGGTCGTTTCTTGGGCAAAGACGCAAAATTGGTCCGGAAGGACTATGCGCCCCGAGCGTCGTGCCCACGGAACCCGATTTCCGTCGCGCCGACGCCGTCCCGTACACTCGTCTCCGTCCTTCGGGACGTGCGCCCGTAGCTCAACGGATAGAGCATCTGACTACGGATCAGAAGGTTTGGGGTTCGAATCCCTACGGGCGCGCAGATCGGCCCCGAGCGTCTCGACGCTCGGGGCCGTCGCCGTTCACAGGGCGTCGGAGACGCCGGTGGAGGCCACGCGGTAGCCGTCGTCGTCGGCGTGGACCAAGCCGCGCTGCACGAACGCGTCGAGCCAGCCCTCCATCGGCCACCAGCCCCAGCGGGCGTGGAAGACGTGGGCGTTGCGGACGATGTCGTGCAGGTGCTGCACGGGCGGGTCCTGCGTCGGGTGGTGCTGGTGGGCGGCGCGCGCCCCACCCACCCAGGCGATCGGCACGCCGGCCGCGGCAGCGCGTTGCGCGAAGTCGGTGTCCTCCCCGCCGTAGCCGACGTAGGCCTCGTCGAAGCCGCCGATGCGCCCCCACGTCGCGGCCGTCACGGCGAAGGACAAGGACCAGAACAGCCGGTGCCCGTGGGGGTCGAGATCGACCGTGCCCGGTGGGGGCGCGGGCCGCGACCGGTGCGGTCGGCCCAGCTCGGCCACGGAGCGCAGGTCGTAGCCGCCGGGAGGTGCCGGCGGCAGGTAGGCGACCGGTCCACAGAGGAGGGCGCCGTCGCAGTCGGGTCGGCGCGAGGCGACGTCGTACGCCAGGGCGAGACCGGGCGAGGCCAGGCAGTCGACGTCGAGGAAGACCAGCAGGTCCGCCCCTCGCTCGAGGGCCGTGCGGGCTCCGAGGTTGCGGGCCGCGGCCAGCGGGAGCCCGGCGTCACTGGCGTCGATCTCGACGACGTGCGGCGTGGGCGGGAAGCCGGTCCGCCACCGCGCCGGCCACGGGTCGTCCATCGCCACGACGATCCAGTCGTCGAGGAGCACCGCCGAGCGCCCGAGGGACCGGTGCTGCAGCTGCAGGTGGTCGTGGCGACCGTGCGCGACCGTCACGACGGCGATGCGGGGCGCGGCGGCGTCGAGGTTCACGCGCCCGCCCGTCCCGCGACCTCGAGCACCACGGCGGCGAGCCGCCGCGCCCCCTGCCCGTCGTTCCATCGCTGCCACGCGGACCCGTCGAGCTCGGCGACCCGGTCGAGCACGTCGGGCCAGCCGTCGTCCGCGAACTCCTGGAGCACCAGCACCGGCAGCCGGCCGTCGGCGGCGAGTGCCGCCGCGCTCGTGCGCTGCTCGTCGTGGGGACGCTCCTGCGGGATCACCACGGCCGGGCGGCGGGCCGCGGCAACCTCGGCCAGGGCGTTCTGCCCGGCGTGGGTCACGACGACGTCGGCCCGGCAGAGCGCCGCCCACGGGTCGTCGACCCAGGTGCCGTCGGGGCCGCCCAGCAGCGTCCAGGTCCAGCCCGGTGTCGACGCCCGGGCACGGTCGAGAGCCTTGGTCGTGAGCGCGCTGCCACCCGCGCCGGAGAGGACCACGACGTGCCGCGTCCCGTCCTCGGACGGTGCCGGGCCCGGCGGCACGGGCTCACGGCCGTCGAACCGGGAGAAGGCGCCGACGTGGACGAGGCGTGGGTCGTCGGGTGCCACCCCGCGCACGACGTCGGCGACGTCCGCAGGCCACGGCGCCACGAGCCGCTCGGCGAGGCCCAGGCCCAGCGTGTGGGGAGGATCCGTCCGGTCGCCGGGCTGGATCAGGGACACGACGGGGACGCCGTGCAGGCGGCACAGCGTGGCCACCTCGACCGACGTGTCGACGACGACGACGTCGGGTCGAGTCGCGTCGATCCAGCGCGAGATCGTCGACATGCGCGAGCGCAGCCCGGGGTGCCCTCGTGGGACCCAGTGGAAGGTCCCACCCGCGGTGGCGTCCTCGGGCAGCTCGAACGGGTCGGCGTCCGCGTCCGGGTCGAGCTGGACCCAGAGCTGCGGCCATCCTGTCGGCCGCGGCAGCGACGACAGCCCGGTGACCTCGGTGCCCGACGGCAGGTGGGGGAGCAGGGAGCCGGCGCGCGTCACGTGGCCACGGCCGTGGTGGTGCACGTAGTAGCCGATCATGCCGGCGTCTCCGCGACCGACGACACGGTGCTCGACGGACGCGGCGCCCCGGCGCGGCGGTACAGGTCCTCGTAGCGGCGGACCATCCGGTCGAGCGAGCAGTGGCGCACGGCGTGGGCACGCACCGCCGCGCGGTCGAGGGACGCCGCCTCGAGTGCCGCGCGCGCCAGGTCGTCGACGTCGTCGGGTCGCGCCAGCCGGCCGGCGTCCACCCCCACCACCTCGTCCAGTGCGCCGCGGGCGAACGCGGCCACCGGGGTGCCGCACGCCATCGCCTCGGCGGCCACGAGCCCGTACGGCTCGTCCCACTGCGGTGACACGAGTGCCACCCGGGCACGGCCGACCACGTCGGCCAGCTCGTCGGTGCCGAGGTGGCCGAGCAGACGCGCGTCGTCACCGAGCAGCGGCGCCACCGTCTCGGCGAAGTAGCCCGGATCGAGGACCGGGCCGGCGAGGTCGATCGGCAACCCGGCACGTCGGGCCGCGGCGATGGCGAGGTGCGGCGCCTTCTCGGGGACGATGCGGCCGGTCCACACGGCTCGGTCGCCGCCCGGGCCCGGACGCCACCGGTCCGTGTCGACGCCGTTGGGCACCACGTCGGCGCTCACCACGTGCGACCAGGCCTGGGCGGTGTGACGACTCACGGCCGCGAAGCGGGTCGTGGACGGCGCCAGCGACATCGCCGACTCCAGCCAGCCGAGCGGCGGCGTGTGCAGCGTCGTCACCATCGGCAGGCTCAGCGCCGACGCCATCGCGACCGGCAGGTGGTGCAGGCTGTTGTTGTGCACGACGTCGAAGCGCTCGTGCCCGTGGCTCACCAGGTCGAGCATGAGCGCGAGGTAGGCGTGGTGATCCTGCATCCACGTGTCAGGGTGTGCGCCGACGTCGGCGCGTGCGGCGTCGCTCGGACGGAAGCGTCGCACCGGCAGCTCCTCGACGCCGAGCGTCGGGTCCGAACCCGGCGCGGCGAACACGCTCACCCGGTGACCTCGCGCCGTGAGCGCGGTCGCGAGCGTGGCGGTGTGGGCCTCGAGGCCGCCCTGGAACGGCTCGGCGATCGGGAAGCGTGACGAGGCGACGAGGCAGACCCTCATCGCCGTCCCGCCGCGGGGAGCGTGCACGCGTCGGTGACCAGGCTGCCGTAGATCTCGGCGTGCGCGGCGGCGAGGTCCTGCCGTTGACGCAGGCGCTCCGCCGCCGTCGGCGCCGGGACCGGCGTCGAGGTGTAGGCCTCGAGCACGGCCGCCTCGAGGCTGCGTGCGTCGAAGGCGTCCTCGGTCAGGGTGAAGGAGTGCACCGGCGCCTGGTCGGCGTAGTGGCCGCAGGTCGGCGCGGCCACCGGGGTGCCCACGTCGCGGCAGAGCTCGAGCCAGCCCGAGTGGGTGCCGAAGCGGTACGCCAGGACCGACAGGTCGAGCCCGGCGAGGTGGTCGACGAGCTCGTCGTCGGAGAAGTAGTCGTGCACCCGGACGTCCACGTGGTCCGGGGCGTCGGCGAGCATCCCGGCGAGCCCGGGCTCGAACCGGGCGCCGCCGGGGTCGAGGACGTCGGTGTGCCCGTCGACCTGCAGCACGCCACCGGGCAGCCGGCCCACGGTGTCGACCAGCACGGGCAGCACCGACATGGGGTCCATGCAGGCCCGCAGGCTCTTGACGTGCAGGCCGACGCGGAACTCGCCCCCCACGCGGTCGATCCGGGTGGCGGGCGCCTCGCGCACGCGGGTGCGCCGCTCCATCTCGGCGAGGTCCACCACGTGCGGGTGCGGGAGCACGACCGCGTCCCGCCCCCAGCGGCGCCGGATCTCATCGGCCGCGCCGGGGGTGAGGGTGACGACCACGTCGGCGGCGCGCAGGAGCACGTCGAGCTGCTCGTCGTGCAGGTCCGGCGTCGGGTGGTGCGGGTTCCGCAGGTCGTGGACCGTGTGCACGAGCGGCTTGTCGTAGGTGGTGAGCGCGTGCACGACCTCCTCCAGCTGAGACGGCGCGAGCGCGTCGAAGCCGAACTGCAGGTGCATGACGTCGAAGTCGTCGTGGTGCCGCTCGATCCATCGGGGGTCGAGCATCGCCGGCGGCCACCACGGGGTTCCCGGGACGAGGGTGCCGCCGTCGGGTGCGGGGTCGAGAAGGCGTTGCACGGCGTCGTCGTGCAACGGGTCGGGCGCGGACAGGTGCTGCACGTACACGTGGGACGCGGGCACGGACGCGACGCGCAGCCACGTGGGGGTGGTGGTGGCGTCCGCGGCTCCGGTCAACGTCATGCACTCGTCCTCTCGATCGACCTCGGCGGACTCGAGCCGCCGCCCTGGGCGTACCCGCTGACGAGACGTCGAACCGCGCGGCGCCGTTGCGAGGAGGTGGGCAGAGGAAGGCCGCCCCGGGAAGGGTGCCCGGGGCGGCCTGTCGGTGGTCCTCCACGGCGAGGCCGTGGCTCAGAGGTCGAGGGTGCCCACCCAGCGTTCGCCCTCGTCGCCGCCCCAGGCGTCCCAAGCCACGCGACCGGGTGACGGGAAGCCGTCGGTGCCGTGCTTGAAGCCCTTCGCGTCCTTGTCGACGGAGTGCCGCGCGAAGTAGGCGCGCATCTTCGTGGCCTGCTCGTCGCTGAGCTCCTCGCCGTTCGCCAGTTGGTGGGCCCGGTGCCGGCCGGTGTCGGTGAAGTTCCGTCCGGCCTTGCCGTCCTCGATCCACCGCACCGCACGCTGCGCCGTCTCCTGCACGCCCTTCGGCGGCTGGTGCTCGCCGCTCATCGGCTCAGGGGTTCTCGACGACGCCGTGGTCGCTCTTGTACGGCTCGCCGGTGACCTTCGACTTCACGAGGCTGATCGCCGTGGCGACCTTGCTGCCCGGTGTGTCCCAGTACTCGGCGCGATCGACCCTGACCTTGATCAGCGTCGAGTTGCTGCCCTCGGGTCCCTCGGGGAGCCACGCCTCGGCGAAGGAGCTCCACAGCTCCTTGAGCTTGTCCAGGTCGTCGACCACCTCGGCGCGGCCGGTGAGGGCCACCCACGAGTCCGAGGAGCTGAAGGTCAGCTGCACGTCGGGACGCTTGGCGACGTCCTGCGTGTGCTCGGTGTCCTTGGCCGTGATGAACCACAGCTCGGCGGGGTCGAGGTCGGTGTCCTGGCGCGCCATCGGGATGCTGCGCAGGGTGCCGTCGTCGGTCGTCGTGGTGAACATCGCGATCCGCAGGTCGGTCAGCAGGTCGTCGAGCGTCTTCTCTTCTCCGGTGCTCATTCTCGTTCCCCTCTTCGTGGTGTCTTTCCTCCAACGTAGGTCGGGCTGCAGGGTGCCGCAGCGCGAGCGAGTCGCTCGTCGGGATGCCCGCTTCCGGATCGTCGCGCAGGCTGGAGACATGACCGAGATCAGCAGGACCTTCACCGTCGAGCCCGCCCCCGCGACCGTCCTCGAGTACCTCAAGGACTTCTCCCACGCCGAGCAGTGGGACCCCGGCACCGAGTCGTGCACGCAGAACGGCGCCGGCCCCGTCGTCGTCGGCACCACGTGGCACAACACCTCGAAGATCGCCGGCGTGAGCACCGAGCTGACGTACGAGCTCACCGAGCTCGACGACCGCCACGTGCAGTTCGTCGGCACCAACGAGACCGCCCACACCACCGACACGATCACCGTCGAGCCGCACGGCACCGGCAGCGAGATCACCTACGTCGCGAACATCGAGATGAAGGGGGCGGCCAAGCTCGCCACCCCCGTCGTCAAGCTGGTCTTCGAGAAGATCGGCAGCGACACCGAGGACGACATGGTGCGGGTGCTCAACGGGCTCTGAGCCGAGACGCCGCCGGCTGCGCCGTCGGCCGGGGAACACCTGGCCGGGTGAGGGCGTTGGAAGGTTCTGTCGGCGGAGCGTGGTGACATGGTCCGCATCGTGTTCCGATCAGGAATACTGACGTCACGGACCAGCGCACCGCGCGCACCAGCACCGAGCACCAGGGGTGGCATGACCAGCACGACCCAGCACGACGTCGACGTCGAGACGTCCGGCCCTGAGACGACCGGCAGCGGGGCACTCCCGCGCGAGCACGTGCTCGTGATCGCCACCCTCCTGGTGGCGTCGTTCGTGGTGATCCTGAACGAGACCGTCATGAGCGTCGCCATCCCCGTCCTCCAGGAGGACCTGGGCGTGCCGCCGTCGACGGGCCAGTGGCTCACCACGGCGTTCATGCTCACGATGGCCGTGGTCATCCCGCTCACCGGCTTCCTCATCCAGCGGGTCGCCACGCGGACGCTGTTCGTCGCGGCCATGTCGCTGTTCACGGCCGGCACCGCGCTCGCGTTCTTCTCGACCACCTTCGCGGTGCTGCTCGTGGCCCGCGTGGTCCAGGCGTCCGGGACCGCGGTCATGCTGCCGCTGCTCATGACCACGGTCATGACGATCGTCCCGGCTGCTCGCCGCGGCGCCATGATGGGCAACATCACCGTCGTCATCGCGGTGGCTCCGGCGCTCGGGCCCACGATGTCGGGCTTCGTGCTCGACCACCTGGGCTGGCGGTGGATCTTCGGCGTGGTCGCTCCCATCGCGCTCGCCGCGCTGGTGATCGGTGCCCGCTACGTCGTGAGCGTCTCGGCCACGGGGAACCAGCGCATCGACGTCGTGTCGGTGCCGCTGTCGGCGCTCGGCCTCGGCGGGCTCGTGTACGGCCTCGTGGGCATCGGCGAGCACGCCCAAGGATCGTCGGGCACCCCCACCTGGCTGCCGTTCGTCGTGGGCACGGTGGCGCTGGCCGCCTTCGTCGCCCGCCAGCTCCACCTGCAGCGCACCGACCGCGCCCTGCTCGACCTGCGCGTGTTCACGTCGGGCCAGTTCCGCATCGCGCTCGGCGCGATGCTCATCGGCATGTCGGCCATGTTCGGGTCGTTCCTCCTGCTGCCGCTGTTCGCGCAGCAGGCCCTCGGGCTCTCGGCGCTGCAGACCGGCCTCATCACGCTGCCCGGCGGCATCGTCATGGGCGTCACCGGTCCTTTCGTCGGCCGGCTGTACGACCGGTACGGCCCGCGGGTCCTGGCGGTGCCTGGGTCGGTGCTCGTCTCGGCCGGCCTCTGGCTGCTCGTCGACGTCGACGCGGACACGTCGCTGGCCTGGCTGGTCGGCGCCAACCTCGTGCTCATGCTCGGCCTGTCGGCCACGTTCACGCCGCTCATGACGACCGCCCTCGGATCGGTGGAGCCGCGGCTCTACTCCTACGCGAGCGCCGTGGTCAGCACCCTCCAGCAGGTGGCCGGTGCTGCGGGCGCGGCGCTGTTCATCACGATCATGACCGTGGTGTCCAGCGCCGGCGTCGAGTCCGGGATGGGCGAGGGCGCCGCCTTCGTCGACGGTGTGCGGCGGGCGTTCCTGGTGGGCGCGCTGCTCAGCCTGCTGCTCGTCGCGCTGGTGCCGTTCCTGCGCAAGCCCGACGCCGAGTCCGCCGCGCCCGCCGTGCACTGACCCCGGCCCGGAGGCCCCGCGAGGCGGTGGCGAGGCGGTGCCTAGGGTGGTCGCGTGGGGGAGATGAGCACGGTCGCGCTGGTCGTCGTGCTCCTCGCGATCGTCCTCGGTGCCTTCGTGCAGTCGACGGTGGGCATCGGTCTCGGTCTGGTCGCCGCTCCCGTGGTCACGCTCGCGGCCCCGCAGCTCATGCCCGGCGGGATGCTCATGGTGGTCGTGCTGCTGCCCATCGTGACGCTCGCCCGCGAGCGCGACGAGATCGACTGGGGCGGACTCGGGTGGGCCTTCCCGGCGCGCGTCGTCGGGACCGTCGTCGGCGTGTGGGTCGTGGCGAGCGTCGACGACCGTCAGCTCGGCATCGCCGTCGGCGCCATGGTCCTTGCGGCGGTGCTCCTCACCGCGCGCACCGTGGTCATCCCGGTCAACCGAGGAACCCTCAGTGGTGCCGGATTCGTCAGCGGTGTCACCGGGACCGCGTCGTCGATCGGCGGTCCACCGCTCGCCCTGCTGCTCCAGCGACGGACGCCCCGGCAGATCCGGACCACGCTCGCGGTCTACTTCCTGCTCGGGTCCCTGCTCAGCCTCGTCGGGCTCGCCTGGGCCGGCGAGCTCACCGTCGACGAGGCCTGGTTCGCGCTCGCCGCCGTGCCGGCGCTCGTGCTCGGCTTCGCGGTGAGCGGGCCGCTGCGGCGGCGGCTCCCGGCCCACGTCGTGCGACCCCTCGTGCTGCTCGTCAGCGGGGCGTCGGCCGTGGCCCTCATCGTCCGCTCGACGTTCGGCTGAGAGGCTCCCGCACCCCGAAACGCCCCGCACGCAGGCGTCGTGCACCGCAACGGTCTACACTTGGCCCAGCAGGTGCCGCACGGCCCGCGCTCGTGGGGATGACGCTCAGCCGCCGCCCCACCGCCGATCTCACTGGCGGGCGAGCCGCCGTACGCCCTGTCGCGGGGGACGGACCAGCCGTCCGCCGCCGACCGTGACGGACGTCCGGTCGCGGAGGAGGAGCCTGTTGGCCACACGAACCCAGCGCCAGAACCCCCAGCGCCAGAACGCGCAGCGCCAGAACGCGCAGCGAGGCAGCAACGGGCCACGGCGCAAGAAGCACGACGACGACACCGGCCTCATGCCCGTGCTCGCCAAGGCCGTGCGCGAGGTCGAGAACGCCGTCCAGCGACGCCGCGTCACCGCCACCACCCGCGCCACCTTCCAGGCCGTCGGCCTGCTCGTCCGCGAGGAGCGCGCCCGCGTCAAGACCGCGACCGACCTCACCGAGCCCCAGCGCGCCGACCAGCTCAAGCGACTCGACGGTGTGGCCACCATCCTGGCCAAGACCGCCACCCGCGAGCCCGCCCTCCTCATGCTCCTGACCGAGGAGGCCGAGGTCTCCGGCTCCACCCTGGCGCTCAAGCGCGAGCTCATGGCGGCCGCCGGCCTCGAGCTCGCCGCCGAGCCCACCCCCGATGCAGCCGTGCGCGTCGACCGCTCCGTGGTCCCCCGCTCCGTCATCGCGCGCCAGCTGGCCAACCCCTTCATGGCCCCCGACTTCACCGACGAACCGCCTCCGCGCACCGGCCCCAGCCGTCTGGCCACGTGGGAGCTCCTCGGCCCGCTGCTGTCGTCGTTCGAGCGCGCCGCGGCCGGCGCCCCGGCCTGCATGGAGCTGCCCGAGCCGATCCCGGGCATCGTGCGCGGCCCCGAGCTGATGCGCCACCAGGCCGAGCTCGTCGCTGCTGCGGCCGACGGTCACCGCACCTTCTTGCTGGCCGACGAGCCGGGCCTGGGCAAGACGGCCCAGTCGCTGCTCGCGGCCCAGGCCGCGGGCGCCTTCCCGCTGCTCGTCGTCGTCCCCAACGTGGTCAAGGCCAACTGGGCACGCGAGGCCGGGCTCTGGACGCCGCACCGCCCCGTCACCGTGGTGCACGGCAACGGCGACGACATCGACGCCTTCGCCGACATCGTGGTCGTCAACTACGAGATCCTCGACCGGCACGCCGGCTGGCTCGGCGACCTGGGCTTCCGGGGCATGGTGCTCGACGAGGCCCACTTCATCAAGAACACGTCGTCGCAGCGCTCGCGCCACGTGCTCAAGATCGCCGACCGGATCCGCAGCCGCACCTCGCGGCCGCTGATGATGGCGCTCACCGGCACCCCCCTCATCAACGACGTCGACGACTTCCGCGCCATCTGGCAGTTCCTCGGCTGGATCGACGAGAAGAAGCCGATGCCCGAGCTCATGCACGCGCTCGACGAGACCGGTCTGACCCCGCTCGACGCCGGCTTCTTCCCTGCCGCGCGCCAAGCCGTCATCGACCTCGGGATCGTGCGGCGCCGCAAGATCGACGTGGCCGCCGACATCCCCGCCCGTCGCATCGCCGACATGCCCGTCGAGCTCGACGGCGAGGCCGGGCGGTCCATCCGTGCGGCCGAGGCCGAGCTGGCCCGCCGTCTGGTGGCCCGCTACGACCGCGCCGCCGCCGCTCGCATCGAGGCCGGCCACCCGGTCGCGGAGGTCCTCGACCTCGACCTCGTGCGCAAGGTCGCCGCCTGGGAGCGCGAGGAGGCCAACGAGTCCACGGGCGAGAACGTGTTCTCCATGGTGCGTCGCATCGGCCAGGCCAAGGCCGGGCTCGCGGCCGACTACACCGCTCAGCTGGCGCGCAGCGTCGGCAAGGTCGTGTTCTTCGCCAAGCACCTCGACGTGATGGATGCCGCGCAGAAGGCGTTCGAGGAGCGTGGCATCGGCTACACCTCGATCCGGGGCGACCAGACCGCCGCGGCCCGCACCAAGGCGATCGACGCGTTCCAGAACGACCCGGGCACGCAGATCATCGTCTGCTCGCTCACCGCGGCCGGCGTCGGCATCAACCTGCAGGTCGCGTCGAACGTGGTCCTGGCCGAGCTGTCGTGGACCGACGCCGAGCAGATGCAGGCCATCGACCGCGTGCACCGGATCGGGCAGAGCGAGCCCGTCACGGCGTGGCGCATCATCGCCTCGCAGACGATCGACAGCCGCATCGTCGAGCTCATCGACAGCAAGGCCGGGCTCGCCGCGCGTGCCCTCGACGGTGAGGACACGGAGGTCGAGGCGACCGACGTCCAGCTCGAGGCGCTCGTCGGCATCCTGTCCGACTCCCTGCGCTCCCGCCGCCGCTGACCCGAACGTCTCCCCGTCTCGGACACTTCTGGGGGTGTCCGGAGCCCGAAAGTGCCCCGGACGTGTCCGAGACGGAGGGACTGGCGCGGGTCAGCCGAGGGCGCGGTCGAGGTTGATCGCGGCACTGATGAGCGAGAGGTGCGTGAAGGCCTGCGGGAAGTTGCCCAGCTGGTCACCCGTGGCGCCGATCTGCTCGGCGTACAGCCCCAGGTGGTTGGCGTAGGTGAACATCTTCTCCAGCGCCACCTCGGCCTCGCGGTGCCGTCCGGCCCGGGTCAGGGCCTCCACGTACCAGAACGAGCACAGGCTGAACGTGCCCTCGCCGTCGTGCAGGCCGTCGCCGTCGGTGTCGGTGTCGGCGACGCCGTCGGGCGCGGCGTGCACGTCGTAGCGGAACACCAGGCTGTCGGCGACCAGCTGGTCCTCGATCGCGGCGAGCGTGGAGAGGAAGCGCGGGTCCACCGGCGAGCAGAACTTGACCATCGGCATCAGCAGCACGCCCGCGTCGAGCACGGGGGCGTCGGCCTGGTCCGCGTCGGGGTCGACCTCGGCCAGGGTGAACGTGCGGTGGTGCTCGTCCCAGTGGTTCGTCAGGATCTCGTCGTGGATCGCGTCGCGTACCCGCGCCCACGCCGACAGGTCACCGGGCAGCCCTCGCTGGCGGGCCATGCGGATCATCCGCTCCACCGCCACCCAGCACATGAGCCGGCTCGTGGTGTGCGCCCGCACGTCGCCGCGGATCTCCCACATGCCGGCGTCGGGTGAGTCCCAGTGCTCCATCACCCAGTCCAGCACGCGGCGCAGGTCGTTCCAGGCGTCGTGGCTGATCCCGGGGCCGTACTTGTCGAACAGGTAGACCGCGTCGATGACCTCGCCGTAGATGTCGAGCTGCAGCTGGTCGACCGCGCCGTTGCCCACTCGCACCGGGCGCGAGTCGGCGTAGCCGGCCAGGTGGTCGAGCGCGTGCTCGTCGACCGGCGCCGACCCGTCGATGTCGTAGAGCACCCGCAGGGGTCCCAGTCGCTCGGCGTCGTCGCGCTCCTCGCCCAGACGCTCGGACAACCAGCGCGTGAACGCGTTCGCCTCCGAGGTGAACCCGAGCCGGAGCAGCGCGTACAGGCTGAACCCGGCGTCGCGGATCCACACGTACCGGTAGTCCCAGTTGCGGGAGCCGCCGATGGTCTCCGGCAGGCTCGTCGTGGGCGCCGCGACGACGGCGCCGGTCGGCTCGTGCGTGAGCAGCTTGAGCGTGATCGCCGACCGGTGCACGGTCTCGCGCCAGCGTCCCTTGTAGGTCGACTGCGAGATCCATCCTCGCCAGAACGCCGACGTCGCCACGAAGAGCGCCGACGTGTCCTCGACGCCGCACGTCTGGAACGCCGACGGCTGCCCGTCGGTGGTTCCCGTCGGGTCCTCGCCGGCGTCGAGGACCTCGAGCACGAACAGTGCGTGCTCGCCCTCGTCGAGCGTCACCTCGGCGACGACGTCGAGCCCGTCGACCTCGAGCGCCACCGTGGAGCTGATCCCGAGCCGGACGGCGGGATCGTCGCCGAGCGCCGGAGCCGACACGACGATGCCGCCGTCGACCTCCTCGACCTCGGGGTCCTGCCGTGCGTAGTGCGGTCGTGCCGCCACGCGAGAGCGCACGACCGACCGGCCGCGCACCGCGGTGACACGCCGCACGAGTCGTTGGCGGTGGTCGGCGTCCTCGGCCTTCAGCACCGGCATGAAGTCGTGCACCTCCACGACGCCCTCCTCGGTGAGGAAGCGCGTGGCGAGGATGGCGGTGTCGGGGAAGTAGAACTGCTGGGAGCGCACCGAGCCGTCGACGGGGCTGAGCTCCCACGACCCTCCCTTGTCGGCGTCGAGCACCGACGCGAAGACGCTCGGTGCGTCGAAACGGCCCGGGCAGAACCAGTCGATCGTGCCGTCGGTGCCCACCAGTGCGGCGGTCCGCAGGTCGCCGATCAGTCCGTGGTCCGCGATCGGCAGCGGTGGCGTGGTCGGGCGAGTCACCGCAGGTGCCAGCCGCGCTCGCCCGCGAGATCGAGTGCCGCCTGGGGTCCCCAGGACCCCTGGGCGTACGTCTGCACCGGTGGCGGGTCCTCCAGCACGGGCGTGATGACCTGCCAGAGCCGGTCGACCTCGTCGCCCCGGGTGAACAGCATCTGGTCGCCCTGCATCACGTCGAGCAGCAGGCGCTCGTACGCCTCGAGCGGCCGGTGCTCTTCGTCCTCGTCCTCGGCGTCGGGCAGCGTGAGGGTGGCGGCGGCACGCTCGAGCTCGAACGTCGGCCCGGGGCGCTTCACGTTGAGGCTCGCCGTCACCTCGGGCACCTCGCCCAGCTCGAGGACGAGACGGTCGTCGCCGTCCTCGCGCGACTCGAACAACGGCTCGGGTGCGCGGAAGAACAGCGTCACCGTCCGGCGGGTCGCCGCCATGGCCTTGCCGGTGCGCAGCAGGAACGGGACACCGCGCCAGCGGTCGGTGTCCACGTGCACGCGCACGGCCACGAAGGTCTCCGTCGTGGAGTCGGCGTCGACCCCGTCCTCGTCGGTGTAGCCCTCGTACTGCCCGCGCACCACGTCGTCGGGGGCCAGCGGCTGCACCGCCTCGAACGCGGCGGCCTTCGCGTCGCGCAGGTGGTCGGCGTCGATGCCGTCGGGCCGCTCCATGGCCAGGAAGCCGAGGACCTGCGACAGGTGCGTGGAGACCATGTCGCGCAGTGCACCGGTGGCCTCGTAGAACGCGCCCCGGCCCTCGATGGTCAGCTCCTCGGGCACGTCGATCTGCACGGCGCACACGTGCTCGGCGTTCCACGACGGCTCGAGCAGCCCGTTGGCGAACCGCAGCGCCAGCACGTTCTGCACCGCCTCCTTGCCCAGGAAGTGGTCGATGCGGAACACGGCGTCCTCGCCGGCGACGTCGTCGAGCGTGGCCTGCAGCGAGCGCGACGACTCCAGGTCGGTGCCGAACGGCTTCTCCACGACGATGCGGGCGTCGTCGGCGATGCCCTCGGCGCCCAGCATGCGGATCATCGGCTCCATCGCGGCGGGTGGCACCGACAGGTAGACCAGGCGACGGGCGTCGTCGCCCAGCTCGGACTCGGCATCGCGCACCGCAGCCGCCAGGGCGCTGCCGTCGTCGGCGTCCGACGTCTGGAACGTCACGCGGGAGACGAACGCGTCGGCGACGTCGGCGTCGAGCTCGTCGACCGTGTCGCGCAGACCGTCGAGCACCTGCTGGGCGAAGTCGCCGTCGGGCTCGTGCCGTCCTGACCCGATCACCCGGTAGTCGGCGGGGAGGCGGCCGGCCGCGGCCAGGCGGTACAGGCCGGGGAACAGCTTGCGACGGGCGAGATCGCCGGTGGCGCCGAAGAGCACGACGACGTGCGGCGGCAGGGCGGTGGGGGAGTCAGGCACGACACGTCCTCGCGTCGGGGGAGCAGGGGCACCACCCACGCTAGGAGCGGGTGGGTGATGCCGCATGGCGACCGCGGCGGAAGGAGCGCGTCCGACGAGGAGGAATCGGACGCCCCGGCGCTTCTCGAGGGCTCCGGGACGTCCGTCCGGGCATCGCGCCACACCCCTGGAGGCGGGCGTGCCCAGGGCAGCATATCCGAAGTTGGACTTTCGTTCGTGTACGGCGCCTCGGGGTGGTCGCTACGATGACGCTCCGACGATGCGTCGACGACGCCTGGACGCCGTCCGGGACCCGGGGGAGGGGTGGCCGTGAGCGACGCCGAGATGGACGGACCCGACTCGGACCGCCTGTGGGGTGCGGAGTGGTGGGAGCGTCTCGCCGACGCGCGTGAGCGGTGGCGCGAGGCTCACGTCGGGACGGCACGGACCCTCGACGGGGTGGTCCGCACCGCCTTGTTCGTCGCCTTCGCCGTGCTCGTCGTGACGGTCAGCGTCTCGCCGGTCCTGCGCGCGGGACTCGGTGCGTGGCTGGGCGGAGCCTGGCTGGCGCTGCTGGGCTTCGTGCTGCTGCGCACCAAGACCATCGCCTGGTCGACGTACTGGTGGATCTTCACGGTCGCGCTCGGCTGGTCCTTCGTCGCGAGCGTCGGTCTGGGTTCCCTGGCCTCCTCCGTCTCGGCCAGGGGCGCGGAGGCCGCAGGTCCGGCGGTGGGCATCGCGTCGATCGGCGAGGAGGCGCTGAAGCTGGCGCCCCTGCTGCTCATCGCGGTCTTCGCCCCAGGACGGGTGCACCGCTTCTCGGTGGCCGACTGGGTGCTCGTCGCCCTGGCGAGCGGCGCGGCCTTCACGGCGGTCGAGGAGTTCATCCGACGGGTCGCGAGCATCGGTCTCGAGGGTGGCGGCGTCCCCGACAGCTTCCTGTCGTTCGGGGTCTCCGGGCTGCAGCTGGCCTACGACGGGGCGGTGGCCTACCCCGGCCACCACGCCGCCACCGGCATCACGGGTGCAGCGCTGGGGCTGGGCATCGCGCTGGTGCGTCGGGCACGGCGCGACATCGGCTGGCGGAGGGCGGCGCTGCTCGCCGCCGGGGTCGCGCTCCCGGTGCTCGTGTGGTGGCTCTTCGTCGTGCGGCACGCCGCGCTCAACGCCTTCGGCGTCGGCGTCGACCTGCCGGGGCCGATGGCCTTCACCGAGGCGCTGCTGCCACCTGCGTGGGGACGCACGCTGACCGTGCTGCTGGTGCTCCTGCTGGTGCAGCTCGTCGACGCCCGACGCCTCGCCCGCTGGCGGGACGCCAGCCTGGAGGACGGTCCCACCCCCGCCTGGCTCGACCGGCTGCTCGACACGACGGAGCGCTGGCGCGCCGCGGACGGCCCCGCACGGTACGGAGCCCCCGTCGTGGAGAGCGCCGGCCACCTCGGCCACGTGGTCGGGCGCGACGTCCGCCAGCTCGCGGAGGTCGTCGGGAGCCAGGATGGGACGAACCGATGGTCGATCCTGCGGTCTTCTCGTACGCTCTTGGCCATGCAGCGAGAGATGCGACAGATCGTCCAGCACCTGGATGGCGCTCCGTCGCGTCCTTCGGTGGTCCGCTCGGTGGCCCTGGTGGCCCTCGTCGCGCTCGGTGCGGTGACCCTGCTCGTGGCCCCGGCGGTGGCCGACGACGTCCAGGCCGCGGCCGACGCCGGCCAGGCCTGGATGGCCGGCCTCCTCCAGCAGCTCGACCAGTGGTGGAGCGGCGCGAGCTTTATCGACCAGGTCCTCTTCACGAGCGGCACGGTGGCCGCCGCGAGCCTCTCGTCGGCCGCGCTCGGGCGGTCGCCCGGCTCGCTGCGCGAGACGACCCCCGTGGGTGCCGTCGCGGCGCTCGGCCACGGCGCGCTGGCCGCCGGCCTTCGGGTCACGGGGTCCTCGGCCAACGCCACGTCGCCGTGGGTGGCCGAGACCGACCGCTACCTGGCCGATCCCACCGGCTGGCGCACCGCCCAGATGATCCGACTCAGCGCGCCGGGAGCCTGACCGGCTGCACGTCGGCCACGGTCTTGTCGTCGCGCAGCCCGCGCCACACGGGGTGGCGCAGGTGGCCGGAGTCGGTCCAGCCTGCCGACGTCACCTCGCCGACGATCGTGGGCTCCACCCACACGGCCTCGCGGGCGACGTCGCGTGGCGCCGCCACCGTCGCCTCGTCACGACGTGCCTCCTCCAGTCGTGCCGCGAGGTCGGCCAGCGTGCGCTCGGCGAACCCGGTGCCCACACGACCGGCGTAGACGAGCGTGCCCTCGGCGTCGGGAACGGCGACGAGGAGCGACCCGATGCCGCCGCCGCGACCTCCCTTGCCGGGTCGCCAGCCGACCACCACGACCTCCACGTGCTGCTCGTGCTTGAGCTTGACCCAGTGCGCCGACCTCGCGCCGGGCCGGTACCGGCTGGTGCGACGCTTCGCCACCACGCCCTCGAGTCCCAGCTCCCGGCTGGCCTCCATCGCGGCCTCCAGGTCACCGTCGAAGGCGGCCGGCACGTCCACGCCGTCGGCGTCGTCGAGGTCGAGGCCGAGCAGCAGCTCGCGACGCTGCTCGTAGGGCAGCCCGGTCACGTCGGCACCGCCGAGCCTGAGCAGGTCGAACCCGACGAACCGCACCGGCACGCTGCGGCGGGCCGCGGTCACCTCGCGCGGCTTCGTGAGCCCGATGCGCTGCTGGATGCGTCCGAAGGAGGGGGCGCCGGCGTCGTCGAGGGCCACCACCTCGCCGTCGACCACGGTGTCGTCGAGGTCGAGCGTCTCCAGCGCCTCGGTGATCTCGGGGTAGGTGGCGGTGACGTCGCGACCGCTGCGCCCGACGAGCCGCACGGCGCCCGCGTCGCACGTGGCCACCACGCGCACCCCGTCCCACTTCATCTCGAACGCCCAGGCGGCCGCGTCGGCGTGGGCGTCGAACGTGCCGGCGCGCGTGGCGAGCATGGGTGCGACGGTGTCGAGCCGTCCGGGGTCCGGCGACGCCCCCTCGTCGGCGCTGTCGTCGGCGCTGTCGTCCGGGCTGTCGTCGCTGCTCGCCTCGTCGCTCTCCGCGCTCTCCTCGGCCGGCGCGCGGGCCGGGTCCATGCGGTGCATGAGCCAGTTCTCCCCGGTGCGGATGAGCGCGAACCGCACGCTGCCGCCGAGCCCGCCGCCTGCGCTGCCGTGCAGGGTGGCGATGACCTCGCCGTCCTTCCACTTCTCGAGCGTGTACGTGCCGTGGTCCCAGATCGTCACCTCGCCCGCGCCGTACTCACCCTTCGGGATGGTGCCCTCGAACGTGGCGTAGTCCATCGGGTGGTCCTCGGTCGGCACCGCCAGGTGGTTCTTCCCGGGATCCTCGGGTGGACCCTTCGGCACGGCCCACGACACGAGCACCCCCTCGCGCTCCAGTCGCACGTCGTAGTGCAGCCGGGTGGCGTGGTGCTCCTGGACGACGAAGACCGGCCCGTCACGGTCCGGGTCGGCGCTGTCGTCGGCCGGAGCGTCGGCGGGGACGGGCTCGGGCGTGCGGCTGGGGTCGCGCATGGACCGGTAGACCGTCAGGCGGTCGGGCGCTGCGGTCCCGGACGCGGCCGCGTCGATGTCGCTGCTCCCCGCCCCCAGGCCGGAGAGGGGGTCGTCGGAGCGCTCCAGCACCTCGGCCATCGTCAGGTGCCGCAGGTCGGGACCGAGCTCGTCCCAGTGCCGTGGCGCAGCGACGAAGGGGCCCTCGCCGTCCGGCGCCGCGCGGCCACGCAGCGAGTAGGGAGCGATCGTGGTCTTGGCCTGGTTGTTCTGGCTCCAGTCCACGAGCACCTTGCCGTCGCGCAGTGACTTCTTCATCGACGAGACCACGAGGTCGGGCATCGCGTCCTCCAGGGCCGCGGCGACCTGCTTGGCGAAGGCGTTCACGTAGTCGGGTCCGTGCTCGCCGGTGAGCCGGGCGTACAGGTGCAGTCCCTTGCTGCCGCTCGTGACGGGCCAGGCCGTGAGCCCCACGTCGTCGAGCAGCTCGCGCGCGGCGAGTGCCACCTCCACGCACTCGGCCAGACCCGCCCCGGGACCGGGATCGAGGTCCAGCACCAGGCGGTCGGGATGGCGGGGCGTGCCGTCGGCGTCGACCCGCCACTGCGGCACGTGCAGCTCGAGCGCCGCCACCTGCCCCAGCCACGCCAGGGTGGCCGCGGAGTCCACGATCGGGTACACGTTCACGTGGCTCTTGTGCCGTACCACCACCCGGCGCACCCAGTCCGGCGCCGAGTCGGGCAGGTTCTTCTCGAAGAAGAGCTCACCAGGATGCTCGGTGTCCCCGACGCCGTTCGGCCACCGTTTCCGGGTGGCCGGACGACCGGTCGCCCACGGCAGCAGCCGGTCGGCGACCGCCACGTAGTACGAGATCACCTCGGCCTTGGTCGTGCCCGACGCCGGGTAGAGCACCTTGTCGAGGTTGGTGACGCGCAGGCGGCGACCGTCGACCTGCACGGTCTGGGACGACCCGCGACCCGCCACGACCGCGGTCAGGCCTTCTTGCGGGCGCGCGGCTTGGTCGCGTCTCCCGAGCCCTGACCACGCCGCTCCTTGCTGCGCTCGACGCTGCGCTTCAGCGCCTCCATCAGGTCGACGACCTCGGCGTCCTCGCCCTCGTCGTCCTTCTCGCCGAACGTGGCCGCGGTGTCGATCGTGTCGCCCTGCTCCAGCTTGGCCTCCACGAGCGTGCGCAGCTGCTCCTGGTAGTCGTCGGTGAACTGCGACGCGTCGAAGTCGGCTGCCAGGGAGTCGACCAGCTGGGCGGCCATGTCGCGCTCCTTGGCGCTGATCCGCGGCACCTGGTCGAGCACGTCGAACTCCGCCTCGCGGATCTCGTCGTCCCACAGCATCGTCTGCAGCAGGAGCGTCTTGTCGCGCACCCGCAGCACCGCGAGCCGCGTCTTCTGCCGCAGCGCGAACCGCACGACCGCGCTGCGGTCGGTGTCCTCCAGGGCGCGCCGCAGGAGGGTGTAGGGCTTGATGGCCGTCTTGTCCGGCTCCAGGAAGTAGGCCTTGTCGAGCCGGATCGGGTCGATCTGCTTGGCCGGGACGAACTCCACGACCTCGATCTCCTTGGCCGTCTCGGCCGGCAGCGAGGCGAAGTCCTCCGGGGTCAGGACGACCGTGTTCTCGCCGTCGTCGTAGGCCTTCGCGATGTCCTCGTAGGCCACGACCTCGCCGCAGATCTCGCACCGGCGCTGGTAGCGGATGCGGCCGCCGTCGTCCGCGTGCACCTGGTGCAGGGACACGTCGTGGTTCTCGGTGGCGCTGTAGACGCGCACCGGCACGTTGACCAGCCCGAAGCTGATCGAGCCCTTCCAGAGCGAGCGCATGAGACCAGTCTTCCCTAGGTGGACGGAGTTGGGGAAGGCGCGCGGCCGGCCCGCACGCACGTCGGGCCGGGACCTCGGCGGTCCCGGCCCGACGTACGGGTGCTGCTACGGCTACTTCGAGCCGGGTCCGTCGACCGCGTCGAGCGAGTCGGCGGTGGGGGCGGCGCTGGGGGGCGTCGAGCCCGACGGCGGACGCGGCGCGGGCGCCGGAGCCGGCTGGTACGGCGGCGGGGGCGGAGCCTGCTTGCCCTTGAGCGTGGCGAAGGCGGCAGCACCGGCGCCGGCGATCAGGCCCAGGCCGACGATGCGACGCAGACGACGCTTCTTCTTCGGCTTGACCTCGTCGGGCAGGCGGTCGGCCACGCGCTTCGGCAGCTTGTCGTAGGTCTTCTCGTTGAGCTCGGGCGTGCGCTCGAGCAGCTCGTCGCGCAGCTCCGGGAGGCGCTCGCGCAGCTCGGCGACGCCGTGGCTGGCCTTCGCCGCGACGATGTCGCGCACGTCGGCGGCACCGGACTGGGTCTTGGCGACGACGCTGTCGCGCACCTCGGGAGCGTGGTCCACGAGCTGCTGGCGGACGTCGTCGGCCTGGGCGAGGAGGTCCTCGAGGCGGCTCTGGAGCTTGTCCTTGACGGTCTTGTTCTTCCTCAGCGGCATGCTGACACGGCTCCTCGGTGGTCGATGGTGCTTCTCGCTGTCGACACTATCGCCGGTGCCCCTGCGGTGCACCCTGTGGCGGTGCCGTGTCGGTTCTCCGCCCGCGGCCCGGAACCCCCGCCGGTGCCGTTTCTCCGCCCGCGGCCCGGAACCCCCGCCGGTGCCGTTCTCCGCCCGTGGTGCGGAACCCCCGCCGGGCGGTTCAGCCGCGCAGGCGACGGGCCGCGCGACGCCAGCGCGACGCGGGGGCCGGCGCGGTCGGCTTGACGATCTCGACGAACCCCGGCGCGTAGGGTTCGAGGCCGGCGTCGACGCGGCGGCCGATCTCTGCGGCGGCCGCACGGGGGTCGGCGAAGGGGACGCCGCTCAGCTGGTTGGGGGAGAAGCGCCACCACTGCAGCCGGAGCAGCTCGTCGACGACGTCGTCGGGGAGCCGGCGGCGCAGGACCCTGGCCGGCAGCCCGGCGGCGATCGAGTACGGCGGGAGGTCCTTCGTGACGACCGCGCCGGCGGCGACGACGCAGCCGTCGCCGATGCGCACGCCCTTGAGCACCACCACGTTGGCACCCAGGTGCACGTCGTTGCCGATGACGGCGGGCTCCTCGCCGCGGGTGCCACGGAACGAGGTCCGTCCGTCCGCCTCCGGGTCGACCGTCTCGACGGCGTCCGCGCTCGGGTGCCACCCCCAGGTGCTGGCGCGGTACTGGAAGGCGGAGGCGCTGAGCCACGTGGTGGGGTGGCTGATGGCGCCGAGGATGCTGCCCGGCCCGATCTCGCCGTACCGACCGACGTCGGCCGACTGGATCTCCACGATCTTGCCGAACTCGGTGAAGGCGCCCACGTGCGTGTCGGAGCGGATCGTCAGGGCCCCGATGATCCGCACGGGCGGCTCGGCCAGGAACCGGGCGCCGTTGGACCGGTTGATCCGCTGGGCGCCGCGCGCGTGTTGCTCCACGGCGTCAGGGTATCGGCGCCCGGCAGAGGCTTTGGTCCCCCGTCCGGCCGTTCCGGCCCCGGTGCCTTCGCTGATCGGTGATCATGGACCCCGACGATCGGGGCCGAGCGGGTCGGGGTGGGGAAGCAGGGGTGCACGTGCCAGGTTCCGTCGCCCTCGCCGGCCGCACGTACCCGGCGATGAGCGTGGCCACGGTGCTGCTGAACCTGATCGCCGTGGCGATGCTGTCGCTGACCCTGCTCACGTGGCGACCCGACAACAACCCGAGGTCCGTGCTCGTGGCGCTGCTGCTCACGTCGGCCGCGGCCCTGGTCTGGACGCTGGTGCGGGGCGTGCTGCTCGAGCAGCGTGACGTGGCCGTGATGGTCGCCCTGGCGTTCGGGGCCCTCGCGGCGCTCACCTGGGGGACGGATCGCGAGCTGGCGGCGTTCGCGAACGGCTCGAGCGCTCCGATGCTCTCGGTGTTCGCGGTCTGGTTCCTGGCCATCGGGTTGGCGCGGGTGATCGCGTACGCCGGCACGGCGGTGTGGGGACTCGCGATCGCCAGCCACTCCGACGAGACGTTGCTGGTGCCTGCCGTCACCGTGGCCGTGCAGGTGGTGGTGGCGACGGAGGTCCTGGGCAGGCTCCGGGCGCGACTCGACCTGCTGGCCCGCACCGACGAGCTCACCGGAGCCCTCAACCGGCGAGGTGCGCACGCCCTCGTGACGCAGCACCTGGCGCGCAGGGCGCGACTCGGCACGCCGCTCACGGTGCTGGCGCTCGACGTGGACGACCTGCGCGCGATCAACAACCGGGACGGTCACCCGGCCGGGGACGCGATGCTGCGGGCGATCGTCGACCACCTGCGCTCAGGGCTCCGACCCGGCGACGAGGTGGGCCGGCTCGGTGGTGACGAGTTCCTCGTGGTGCTGCCGGGCGCGGATCACGGGGTGGGTGACGTCGTGGCCCGACGGCTCGCCGAGGGAGCGCCGGCCTCCTGGTCCGTCGGGGTGGCCGAGGCGCGGGCCGACGACGACCCGGCGGCGCTGCTGGCCCGGGCCGACGCGCGGATGTACGAGCGGAAGCAGGCCCGGCGGGGCCTGGATCAGGCCTGAGGCGTGGGGGCGGACGTGGTCCGGGAGTCGACTCGTGCCGGGCGGCCGAGGAGCCCGCGTCGGTCGGCCAGCACCTCGAACACGACCGTGAAGAACGGCGGGATCGCGGCGAGCAGCGCGAGGACGAGTGTCTTGAAATTCCAGCCGAAGGTGCGCCAGGCGACGAGGGCGGACGCGCAGTAGGCCACGAAGAAGGCGCCGTGGATGGGGCCGGAGATCGGGACGCCACCCTCGATGCCGCTGTGCGGGTCGTCCTGGACCACCCACTTGAAGAACATCGTGACGAGCAGGACGGCCCATGACACGGCCTCGGCGAACGCGAGGGCGCGGAAGGTCGGTCGGACCCAGGCCGGGTGGGTGCCGTCGGGGGAGGGGGCATCGGTGCGGCTGGCGGCGTTCACGGCGGCCAGGGTAGCGGCGCAACGCAAAAGAAACACCGGCGTGGTGAGATGTGCCCATGGCCTACCTGCTGCGCGTGGAGCTGCCCGACGTACCGGGCTCCCTGGGCGCGATGGCGTCGGCGCTCGGTGGTGCAGGTGCCGACATCGAGGCCATCGAGATCGTGGAGCACCGCTCCGACGGCAAGGCCGTGGACGACGTGCTCCTCGAGCTGCCGCCCCAGGTCATGGCCGACGCGCTCATCACGGCCTGCCACGAGCTCGAGGGCGTGCGGGTCCACTGGATCAGCCGCTACAACGCCGGCGCGAACCTCAGCATGGACCTCGAGGCCGTCGAGGCGTTCACCGCCGAGCCCGCGCACGCGATCGAACGGCTCGTGGAGGTCGTGCCGCCCACCTTCCGCACCGACTGGGCCATGGCCGTGCACCGGGTCGACGGGGAGGCGGCCGTGCTCAGTGCCTCGCCCTCGGCGCCGAAGCTGGTGCCTGACGCGGCGTCGTGGCTCTCGATCCGCAGCTCGCGTGCGCTCGACTCCGTGGACGCCTGGTCGTCGACGTTGCTCGCCGGCACCCAGGCGAAGGACCGCAGCGGTCAGGTGTTCGTCGTCGTGGTCGGACGCCACGGCGGACCGGAGTTCCTGGCCTCCGAGCTGGCCCGGCTGGGCCACATGGTGAGCCTCGCCGGGTCCGTCCAGGCCTGACGCGGCTGGGCCGGACGGGCTGTCAGGGGCCCTCGGGCTCCTCGACCACCGGCTTCTTGGGGTCGGTCAAGGGGACGTGGGCGTGCTGGAAGCGGCCCAGCGCCGCGACCTCGCGCTCGAGGTCGGGCACGTGCTTCTTCAGCTGCGGGCGCATGACGGCCCAGCCGATCGGGGAGTTCACGAGCGGCTTGGTCCAGTTGGCCACGACGACGCCGCGGCGCACGTAGACGCGGGTCTTCCGCTTGGCGAGTCCCGCGACGATCGCGTCGACGCACTCGGCCAGCGTGGTGGTGGCGTTCGCCGGGAACGGGAGCTTGCCGCGGATGACCTTGAACGTCGGCAGGTCGGCCTCGGCGCCGCGGACGATGTCGGTGTCGATCCACGACGGGTGGGCGACGCCGACCTTGACGCCGAGGTGCGCGACCTCCTGGCGGGCGACGAGCGCCAGCGACTCGGCGCCGGCCTTGCTGGCGTTGTACGACGCGAGGCCGGCCAGGTTGGTGAAGGAGGCGAGGGAGGCGACGACGAGCGCGTAGCCCTTGGACTTCTCCAGGTGCGGGATCGACGCGTGCAGGGTGCGGTAGACACCGTTGACGTTGATGTCGATGACCCGCTCGAAGGAGTCCTCGTCGATCTGGCGGACCGTGCCGTACGAGGCGATCCCGGCGTTGGCGAGCACGTGGTCGATGCGGCCGAAGTGGGCGGCAGCGGCATCGATGGCGGCGGTCATGGCGCGGCCGTCGCGGGCGTCGGCCTCCCACCAGGCCGCCGCAGGGCCCAGCTCGGTGGCGAGCGCCTCGAGCAGCTCGGGCTCCAGGCCCAGCAGCGCGACGCGGCCGCCCTTCGCGACGTAGGCCCGCGCGACCCCGGCGCCGATGCCGCGCGCCGCACCGGTGACGACCAGGACCTTGCCGGAGAAGCCCTTGCGGGCGAAGAGTGCCATGCGGTCAACATACCGACGGTATCTGAGTTCGTCACGCAGGTGTGACGCATCGTGCGACGTGGGAGTCACCGGGGTCGGTCGGGGGTGAGCGTGTCCTGGAGTGCGCGGTAGTGGTCGTGCGTGGCGGCGAGGTAGGCGTCGAAGTCCAGGTCGTCGGGGTCCGCTCCGGACGCCGAGGTCACGAGCCGGTCGAGGTACCACTCCCAGCCGGGGCCGGTGTGCTCGACGATCGAGACGTCGTGGATCCGCTGGGCGAAGAGGAGCGTCGTGGTGCCGTCGGACTCCCGCAGCTCGAGGTCGAGGTACCAGGCCCCGCCCTCGTCCACGACGTCGACGGCGAGGTGGGTCGGGGCGTCGCACGCGCGGATCTCGAAGCGGGACGGCTCGGCGGCGTCGCCCTCGGCGTTCATCTGAACCGTCACGAAGCCGTCGGCCGGGTCGCCGGTCCAGGTGCCGAACCAGCGGGCCAGGCGGTCGGACTCGGTGACCGACGCCCAGATGTCGTCGATCGGGGCGCGGAAGGTCCGTTCCCAGACGAGGTGGTCGTCGGTGCCGCGTCGCTCGTGGCGACCGGTGGGGGTGGGTGCGGTCATGCCGACTCCTCGGGGGCGTCCATGCAGACAGGTCAGCAGACACGGGTGCGGCGGTCAACGATACGTTCGCGCCATGAGTGCACTGCCCGGCGTGTCCGAGACCTTCGACCCCTCCGCGTGGAACGAGGTGGCCGGCTTCGAGCACCTGACCGACGTCACGTACCACCGCGCCGTCGAGCACGGCACGGTCCGCGTGGCCTTCGACCGCCCCGACGTGCTCAACGCGTTCCGCCCGCACACCGTCGACGAGCTGCTGCAGGTCCTCGACCACGCACGCACGTCGGCAGACGTCGGCTGCGTGCTGCTCACCGGCAACGGCCCGAGCGAGAAGAACGGCAAGCGATCCTTCTGCACCGGCGGCGACCAGCGCATCCGCGGCCGGTTCGGCTACCAGTACGAGGACGTGTCGGCGTCGGGGTCGGACACCGGGGCCGAGGAGCCCAGCCCGGTGGACAAGGCGCGGCTGGCCCGCCTGCACATCCTCGAGGTGCAGCGGCTCATCCGCTTCATGCCGAAGGTCGTCGTCTGCGTCGTGCCGGGCTGGGCGGCCGGCGGCGGTCACAGCCTGCACGTCGTCTCCGACCTCACCATCGCGAGCGCCGAGCACGCCCGCTTCAAGCAGACCGACGCCGACGTCGGCAGCTTCGACGGTGGCTTCGGCTCGGCCTACCTCGCCCGCCAGGTGGGTCAGAAGTTCGCCCGCGAGATCTTCTTCCTGGCCGAGGAGTACTCCGCCGAGGACGGCGTCCGGATGGGCACCGTCAACCGCGCGGTCCCGCACGCCGAGCTCGAGGCCACGGCGCTGGAGTGGGGCCGCATGATCAACGGCAAGAGCCCCACCGCGCAGCGCATGCTCAAGTACTCCTTCAACATGATCGACGACGGACTCGTCGGCCAGCAGGTGCTCATGGGCGAGACCACCCGCCTGGCCTACATGACCGACGAGGCGCAGGAGGGCCGCGACCAGTTCCTCGAGAAGCGCGACCCCGACTGGTCGGAGTTCCCCTGGTACTACTGAGCCGTCCTGGACGGGGTGTCGCGGGTCACCACACCAATACGTGATCGACATGGTGGCGAACTAGGGGTACTTCCACCCGCCAAGACATGGCGGGTGCCCCCCATCAAGGACGTGGCTCCAATGAGCACCCTGCACCCCACCAAGAAGTTCTTCGCGAGCCTGGCCGTCGTGGCCGTCGCCGCACTCCCCCTCGCCGCCTGCAGCTCGGGCTCGGACTCCGGCTCCTCGTCGGACAGCAGCTCCTCGAGCTCGACGCCTCCGAAGGCCGTCGCCTCGATCACCGCGCTGACCGGTGAGGACACCGCCGTCGCGCTCGACACCGGCTTCACCGACGCCCTCGAGTCCCTCGGACTCACCCCGGGCACCGTCGGCGACGGCGCGCTCGAGGACGGCTCGCTCGTCTTCCCGATCACCGGCGGCAACGTCGAGGTCTTCACGCCGGGCGAGGTCTCGCCCTACGTGATCGGCCAGATCCAGCACGAGGGCTCGGGCTTCTCGCTGACCGCCGGCGACACCGAGGTCGAGATCACGAACCTGAACGTCGACCCGGGCGCCTCGCGCGTCTACGGCGACGTGGCGGTCAACGGCGAGACTGCCGTGACCAGCGCCTACATCTTCACGCTGAACGGCAGCACGCTGAAGCCGCTGCAGTCCGAGGGCGACACGGCGATCCTCGAGGGCACCCAGGTGCTCATCAGCCCGGTCGCCGCCGACCTGCTGAACCAGACGTTCGACACCGACGCGGTCACCCCCGAGCTGCTCGTGGGCATCGCCAAGATCACCGTCAACACCACCTCGGGTGACGACGGCAACTGACCTCCCGGTTGGGAGCATGACGGCGGGCAGGACTCTCGGGTCCTGCCCGCCGTCATGTCCGGACGTCAGTGCGCGGGGCTCGGCCTCCGGTGCAGCGCGAGACCCAGCGACAGGAGGCCCGCCCCGACGAACACCCAGGTCGACCAGTCGACGTTGCCGCTGACGACGTTGGTCACCACGACCGCGGCCGCGAAGATCGCGAACAGCAGGTGCCAGCGACGCTCGGACCGGTCGCGGTAGACCACCGTGCGGAGGTCGGCCTCGGCCAGGGCGAGCGCGTGCACCTGCGGCGGACCGAACGACTCGAACGGATGCTCGCCGGTCTCCTCCGCGTGGGCGCGCGTCTCGGCCGTGAGTCGACGGGCCGTCTCGCGCGGCATCTTGTGACGTCCGCGCAGAAGCCACTCCATGCGGGTGAACCAGCGCTCGGCGGGCCAGGTGCGGGAGCTGTCGTCGATCGCGGGCTTGCGCTCGGGCAGCCTCCACCAGACCACGAGCAGGACAGCGCCGATCGCCGGGAGCGTCAGGGTCGGCACCGAGCCGAGGCTCCGCTCCCGGTCCAGGAGCTCCATCGCCGCGTAGACCGCCACGACGACGAGCGCGAGGCTGGCGAGCACCCACGCGCCGGTGGCGACCGGTCGTCCCGACCGCCAGGCCAGGCCGGCCGTGCCCAGCCCTCCCGCGCCGAGGACCAGCGCCGCGAAGACCGCGGCCCCGGGGGCGGTGAGGTCGGTGCTCCAGCCCTCGCTCACGAGCCTGGCGATGCCGAGCGCCATCAGGAACCACCCCGCCATCGCCAGAAGCGTGCGTGGGAGGTCGGACCACGTGCCCTCGTCGAGGTCGCCGGCCGCACGCTGCTCCGGGGGGAGGTCCTGGGCGAAGGTCTCCGCCGCGTCGCGCGCCGGGCCGAAGAGCTCCTCGGCCGTGCCGCCGGAGTCGACGACGGCCTCGTGCACGACGTCGAGCCAGCCTCGGATGTCGTCCTTGCGGGCGGCCGTGGCCCAGGCTGCGTGCCAGGTGAAGGTGTCGGCCCAGTCGCCGTCCTGCTTCTGCGGCCAGGTCAGCTCGGTGGCGCTCATCGGGTGCTCCTCGTGGTCGTGGGGGCGATCGCGGCGGCCACCCGGGAGGCGAAGTCGCCCCACGCGTCGCTCATGGAGTCGAGGCGAGTACGGCCGGCGTCGGTGAGCGCGTACTGCTTGCGGCCGGGGCCGCCGTCGCCCGCGACCCACTCGGCTCGCACCAGGTCCTGCGACTCCAGCCGGTTGAGCACGGGGTAGAGCGTGCCGACCTTGAGACCGAACAGGCTCAGCTCCTCGAGTCGTTGCGCGATCGCGTAGCCGTGCAGCGCGCCGTCGCGCAGCGTGAGGAGGGCCAGGAAGGGCAGGGCCCCGCGCAGCCACTCGGCCTCCGACGGTTCGCTCATGCCGCGACCGTAGATGCGAGTAGTTCGAGGAGTCAAGTAGTCAGGATCATGAATAGCCGCGTGGTGGGCCGTGCGACCCGCGACCTGACGCGCTGGCGACGGTCCGTCGTCGGTGGATCGTCGCCGACGCGTCGAGACGCCGGGGGCATGACGTTCTGGTGAACGACGGCGTCGGTCCCTTCCCCTCGGACGGCTGCCGTGCCTACGGTCCTCTCGACCTGACCAGTGACTTCGGGGGGAGTCCCACCATGTCGGTGCCTGTCATCGCGCCTGCTCACCACTCGTCCGACCTCGTGCCACCGCGGCGGCTTCGCACGCTTCTCGTCGCGCTCGCCACCACACTCGTGGCGACCGTGCTCGTGGCCCCGGCCGCGTCGGCCTCGCCGGAGACCCAGCTGGCCGAGCTGACCGTCCGGTCGGAGGCCGGCGGGACCACGTACGACCGTGACGCCTTCCGGCACTGGATCGACGCCGACGGCGACGGCTGCACCACGCGGGCCGAGGTGCTGAAGGACGAGTCCTCGACGTCGACCGGCCACACCGGCACGTGCACCATCACCAGCGGGTCGTGGACGTCGGCCTACGACGGGGTGCGCTTCACCGACGCGGGCGGCATGGACATCGACCACATGGTCCCGCTCAAGGAGGCGTGGATCTCTGGCGCCTCGGGCTGGAGCGCGACGAAGCGCGAGGACTTCGCCAACGACCTGGGGGACGGGCGCAGCCTCATCGCCGTCTCCGCGTCGTCGAACAGGTCCAAGAGCGACCAGGACCCCGACTCCTGGATGCCCCCCGCGACGTCGTACCGCTGCACCTACGTGTCGGACTGGATCGCGGTCAAGCACCGTTGGGGCCTGGCCGTCGACTCCGCCGAGAAGACTGCGCTCCGGGAGGTGCTCGCAGGCTGCTGAGCAGGGTCCGGATGCGACCACTCGTCCCGCGCCACCTGCCGCTCGTCGCGCGGATCCGCTCCCTGAGACACGCGTCTCATGAGGTGGTCGCCCCCGAGGCCCTCCGCTAGTGTCCGCGGAATGAGGATCGGAGTGGTCGCCGAGTCGCGCCCAGGGGAGACCCGGGTGGCCGCGACTCCCGCGACGGTCGTACGTCTGGAGAAGCTCGGCTACGAGGTGCTCGTGGAGTCCGGCGCGGGTGCCCGCGCGGCCTTCGCCGACGCGGCCTTCGCCGAGGCCGGTGCCTCGGTCGTGCCCGGAGCCGACGCCTGGTCCGCCGACGTCGTGCTCAAGGTCAACGCTCCGACGACCGACGAGATCTCGCGGCTGAACGACCACGCCACGCTCGTCAGCCTCATCGCGCCCGCGACGAGCCCGGAGCTGCTCGAGGCCCTCGCCGCTCGTCCGCTCACCGTGCTCGCGATGGACGCCGTGCCGCGCATCTCGCGCGCCCAGTCGATGGACGTGCTCTCGTCCATGGCCAACATCGCCGGCTACCGCGCCGTCGTCGAGGCCGCGCACGAGTTCGGCCGCTTCTTCACCGGCCAGGTCACGGCTGCCGGCAAGGTCCCGCCCGCCAAGGTCCTCGTGGCCGGCGCCGGTGTGGCCGGGCTGGCCGCCATCGGTGCTGCGTCGAGCCTCGGCGCCATCGTGCGCGCCACCGACCCCCGCCCCGAGGTGGCCGACCAGGTCAAGTCCATCGGAGGCGAGTACCTGGCCGTCGACGTGGAGGTCGAGAAGTCCACCGACGGCTACGCCAAGGCCACCAGCGAGGAGTACGACCGACGCGCCGCGGAGATCTACTCCGAGCAGGCCGCCGACGTCGACATCGTCATCACCACGGCCCTCATCCCCGGCCGCCAGGCGCCGCGGCTGCTCACCGAGGCCGACGTGGCCGCGATGAAGCCGGGCAGCGTCGTCGTCGACATGGCCGCCGCGCAGGGCGGCAACGTGGCCGGGTCCGTGGCGGGCGAGAAGGTCGTGACCGCGAACGGCGTGACGATCCTCGGCTACACCGACCTGCCCGGTCGCCTGCCGACGCAGGCCTCGCAGCTGTACGGCCAGAACCTCGTCAACCTGCTGACGCTGCTCACGCCCGGCAAGGACGGTCAGCTGGTCCTCGACCACGACGACGTCGTGCAGCGCGGCGTGACGGTGGTGCACGAGGGCGACGTGCTCTGGCCCCCGCCGCCGGTCCAGGTCTCCGCCGCCCCGGCTCCGACCGCCGAGATGCCGGCCGTCAAGGAGGCGCCCGCCCCGAGGCCCGGCCTGACGCAGCGCGGCAAGTACCTGCTCATCGCCGCGGGCATCGCCGCGCTGTTCCTGGTCAATGCGTTCGCACCGCCGCCGCTGCCCGAGCACTTCTTCGTGCTCACGCTGTCGATCGTCATCGGCTACTACGTCATCGGCAAGGTCCACCACGCGCTGCACACCCCGCTGATGAGCGTCACGAACGCCATCAGCGGCATCATCGTCGTCGGTGCCCTGCTGCAGATCGGCGTCGGTGAGGGTGCCGACAACGAGTGGGCCATCCGCCTGCTCGCGTTCGTGGCGGTGCTGCTCGCGTCCATCAACATCTTCGGCGGCTTCGCCGTGACCCGACGCATGCTCAGCATGTTCTCGAAGGGCTGATCGCTGTGACCGCTGAGAGCATCGCCACCGCGGCGTACATCGTCGCCGCCCTGCTGTTCATCCTGAGCCTCGCGGGGCTCAGCAAGCACGAGACCGCGTCGTCGGGCGTGGCCTACGGCATCGCCGGCATGGCCATCGCGCTCGTGGCCACGATCATCCTGGCCGTCGAGGACGCCGAGACCGTGGGCATCGTCCTGCTCGTCGGTGCCGTGGCCATCGGTGCTGCGATCGGTCTCTGGCGGGCTCGCGTCGTCGAGATGACCGGCATGCCCGAGCTCATCGCGCTGCTGCACTCCTTCGTCGGTCTGGCCGCCGTGCTGGTGGGCTGGAACGGCTACCTCGAGCACCCCGAGTACCCGCTCGAGTCGCTGGAGCGGATCCACTCGGGCGAGGTCTTCGTCGGCGTCTTCATCGGTGCGGTCACGTTCACCGGCTCGATCGTCGCGTTCCTCAAGCTGAGCGCCCGCATCAAGTCCGCGCCCCTCGTCCTGCCGGGCAAGAACTACCTCAACCTCGGCGCGCTCGTGCTGTTCTTCGTGCTGACGGTCGTGTTCGTCGCGAACCCGAACATCTGGCTGCTCGTCCTGGTCACCGCCCTGGCGCTCGCGCTCGGCTGGCACCTCGTGGCGTCCATCGGTGGCGGCGACATGCCGGTCGTCGTGTCGATGCTCAACAGCTACTCGGGCTGGGCCGCGGCCGCCGCCGGCTTCCTGCTGAGCAACAACCTGCTGATCGTCACCGGCGCCCTCGTCGGGTCGTCCGGCGCCTACCTCAGCTACATCATGTGCCAGGCGATGAACCGCTCGTTCATCTCCGTGATCGCCGGCGGCTTCGGCATCGAGGCATCCGCCGGCGACGCCACGGACTACGGCGAGCACCGCGAGATCGACGCCGACGGCGTGGCCGAGATGCTCAAGGACGCGTCGAGCGTCGTCATCACGCCGGGCTACGGCATGGCGGTGGCCCAGGCGCAGTACCCCGTGGCCGACCTGACCCGCAAGCTGCGCGAGCGCGGCGTCGACGTGAAGTTCGGCATCCACCCGGTGGCGGGCCGCCTGCCCGGCCACATGAACGTGCTGCTGGCGGAGGCCAAGGTTCCCTACGACATCGTGCTCGAGATGGACGAGGTCAACGACGACCTCGCCGACGTCGACGTGGTGCTCGTGATCGGCGCCAACGACACGGTGAACCCGGCCGCGGCCGAGGACCCGACGAGCCCCATCGCGGGCATGCCGGTGCTGCGCGTCTGGGAGGCCAAGAACGTCGTGGTGTTCAAGCGCTCGATGGCCGCGGGCTACGCCGGCGTGCAGAACCCGCTGTTCTTCCGCGAGAACTCCCAGATGCTGTTCGGCGACGCGAAGGACCGCGTCGAGGACATCCTGCGCGCTCTCTGAGCCAGGCCCACCCGTACCCGCGGGTGGGTCTCGTTCCCGAGTTGACATGCAGGTATTGCCATATGACCATGTCTGCATGAGTGAGCCGGATGCCTGAGCGGGGTGACGTGGCGGCGTACGACGCCGTCGCTGCGCTGTTCGACGCGATGTCGACACCGCTGCGCGCCGCCATCGTGCACCGGCTCTGCGAGGGGGAGCAGACCGTGGGCGAGCTCGTCGCGTGGACCGGGCGGTCCCAGCCGCTCGTCTCCCAGCACCTGAGGATCCTGCGCACCGCGCACCTCGTCGACGGCGAGCGGCGCGGCCGCGAGGTCGTCTACTCCCTCACCGACGAGCACGTGGCTCACGTGCTCCTCGACGCCTTCCATCACACCCAGGAGAACCACCCATGACCGTCATCGACCACCGCGAGGCCGAGAAGCACGACCACACCCACGGACCGGGCTGCGGCCACGACGCCGTGGTGCACGAGGACCACGTCGACTACCTGCACGATGGCCACGTGCACCGTGAGCACGAGGGTCACTACGACGAGTGCGCCACCTGCTCGTGCGCCCACTGCTCGGACAGCTGCGCGACCTGCGTGTGCGACGACTGCACGTGCGAGACCTGCAACCACAACGTCTGCTCGTGCGCCCACTGCTCCGACAGCTGTGCCAACTGCGTGTGCACCGACTGCTCCTGCAGCACCTGCAAGCACGCCGCCTGACGCTGGACGGCGGCGCTCAGGCGCCGGCGAGGCGCCGCGACGAGCGCAGCGCGAGGACGGCGGCGGCGAGCGCGAGGGCCAGCACGGCCAGCGCCACGAAGAGGGCCACCCGGATGCCGGTGTCGCCGCCGGACCCGCCCGCCACCACCTGGTAGGTGGTGGCCAGGAGGGCGGCGCCGAGCGACGAGCCGATGCGCTGGCCGGTCTGCAGTGCACCGCCGGCCGCCCCGCCCATGCGCGGCGGGACCTCCTGCAGCGTGAGGGTGATGTTCGGCGACACGACGGCGCCACCGCCGAGGCCGGCCAGCAGCAGGAACGGGGCGAGCGCCCACCACAGCTCGTCGGTCGCCCGACCGGGCGCCACCAGGGCGGCCCCCAGCACGCCGACCATCATGACGATGAGAGCGCCGACCGTGAGCGATCGTCCGACCGTGCTCACCAAGCGACCCGCCAGCGGCGACGTGATGGCCGAGCCGAGCGCGAAGGGCGTCAGCAGCAGCCCGGCGTGCAGGGCGCTGACGTCGCGCGAGCCCTGCAGCCACACCGACGCCACGAGGAACACACCCGTGAAGCCGGTGAAGTAGACCGTGCCCACGAGCATCCCGTTGCCGAAGCCGGGAAGCCGGCGCAGCAGGTCGAGGTCGAGCAGGGGCTCGTGTCCGCGCCGCTTGAGGCGGTGCTCCCAGGCGCCGAAGGCCCAGCCGAAGAGCGGCACGCCCACCAGCAGCACGAGCGGCCAGCGCGCGCCGGACTCCAGGCTCACCAGCGGGTACAGCAGGCACAGCACCGAGAGGCCGAGCAGGACGGCGCCCGGGACGTCGATGCGCCCGGGCCCGCCGTCGGCCTGGCGGCCGGGGACCATGCGCGCGACGGCGATCGCGGCGACGAGCCCGATCGGCACGTTGACGAGGAACAGGAGTCGCCACCCGAGGTCCTCCCCGACCAGCCCGATCACGAGCCCGCCGAGCAGCGGCCCCGTGGCCGAGGCGATCGAGACGGTGAGGCCGAAGTACCCGAACGCCCGTCCACGCTCGGCGCCGGAGAACAGCTGCTGGATCAGCCCGGAGCTCTGCGGGGTGAGGAACCCTGCCGACGCACCCTGGAGCAGCCGCGCCACGACCACCAGCTCGGCCGTGGGCGCGAGACCTGCCGCCGCGCTCGAGGCCACGAAGCCGGCCAGCCCGATGAGCATCAGCCGGCGCCGGCCGTAGGCGTCGCCGAGCCGTCCGCCGGCGACGAGGGTCAGGCCGAACGTGAGCGCGTACCCGGACACCACCCACTGCACGGTGCCCGGCGTGGTGTCGAGACCCTCCTGGATCGACGGGATCGCGACGTTGACGATCGTGACGTCGAGCAGCGACATGAACCCGACCACCAGGGTGACGGCGAGGATGCGCCAGCGCTGCGGGTGCGGGCCCTCGTCCTGCGGGGACGTCGACGGTCCTGCGGGGACGTCGACCGGATCCTCGTGCACCTGCTCAGCCTGCCGGAGGAAGCGGTGGCGCGCAGCGTGGGTGTCGCGTCAGTCGGCGACGCCGTACAGCCGGTCGCCGGCGTCACCGAGACCGGGGACGATGTAGCCGTTCTCGTCGAGCCGCTCGTCGAGGCCTGCGACCACGAGGTTCACCGGCACGCCGATCTCCTCCATCTCGCGCTCGATGCGCGCGACGCCCTCGGGAGCGGCCAGCAGGCACACGGCCGTGATGTGGTCGGCGCCGCGGTCGACGAGGAACTGGATGGCAGCCGCCAGGCTGCCGCCCGTCGCGAGCATCGGGTCGAGCACGTAGCACTGGCGGCCGGACAGGTCGTCGGGCAGGCGCTCGGCGTAGGTGTCGGCCTCGAGGGTCTCCTCGTTGCGCACCATGCCGAGGAAGCCGACCTCGGCGGTGGGCAGCAGGCGCTGCATGCCCTCGAGCATGCCCAGGCCCGCGCGCAGGATCGGGACGACGAGCGGACGCGGATCGGCCAGGCGTACGCCCTGGGCCTCGGCCACGGGGGTCGTCACGGCGACCGTCTCGACCCGCACGTCGCGCGTGGCCTCGTAGGCGAGCAGCGTGACCAGCTCGTCGGCGAGCCGTCGGAACGTGGGGGAGTCGGTGGACGCGTCGCGCAGCACCGTGAGCTTGTGGGAGACGAGCGGGTGGTCGGCGACGTGGACGTGCATGCGTCGAGCCTAGTGCCCCGGCGATCCACCTTCGCCGCTCGATTCGGGCCGACGGGTCAACCGTCGAGCAGCACGCGCTCGAGCCAGGGGTTGACGAAGGTGCGGTCGGGGTCGAGACGGTCGCGCAGGGCGCGGAAGTCGTCGAGGCGGGGGTAGGCCCGGCGGACGTCGAGGGTGAAGTGCTTGCCCCAGTGCGGTCGGGGTGCGAAGGGGGCCAACGCCTCCTCCACCACGCGCGCCGCGGCGTCGGCCAGGACGGTGTCGCCGACCCACGTGAAGTGGAACGAGCAGGTGGTCTGCCCGAACTGCGGACTGAGCCACAGGGTGTCGGCGGCCACGGCACGGATCTCGGCGACCTGCAGCGCGACGGCGAGGTGCTCGCCCACGGCGCGCACGGCGCGGGCCGCGTCGGCCGCGTGCTCGAACGGGACGTGGAACTCGGACTGCACCTCGTCGCCCACGCTGGGCAGGAAGCCGGGGCGGAAGTGCGGGAGCCGTTCCACCCACGGTCCGGGGACGCCCTGCTGGGCGGTGCAGTGCACGGGGTCGAGGCCGGGGATCGGGTGCTGCTCGCCGGTCATGGGCGCGAGCCCCGTCGCCGTCAGGTCGAGCTCGGGGTCGCCGTCGCGGGACTTGACCCACACGCGGTCGGGCGAGCCGTCCCACAGCGTGAAGACGCTGACGCTGCGGCCGAGCGCCAGGACGGACGCGAGCCGGTCCGGCAACGTCTCGGGGTCGCCGTCGAGCAGCACCACCTGACGGTGGTCGGCGGCCGGGACGACGTCGAGCTCGAGCGCGGTCACGACGCCCAGCGCACCGAGACCGACGACCGTGCCGTCGAAGTCGGGCTCGCCGCGACGCACCGTGACGACGTCGCCGGAGGCCAGCACCAGCTCGACGGCGCGCACCTGGGTCGCGAGGTTGCCCGTGCGGACGCCGGACCCGTGGGTGGCGGTGGACACGGCTCCGGCGACGTTCAGGTGCGGCAGGGAGGCGAGGTTCTCGAGCGCCAGGCCGTGCGGCTCGAGCGCGACCGCGAGCTGCGCGTGGGTCAGGCCCGCCCCGACCCGGACCCACGTGCCGTCGTCACCGACCTGCAGCTCGTCGAAGGCCGCGACGCTCACGGCAGCGACCTCGGCACCCGCGGCGGCGTCGGGCAGGTCGTTGAAGGTGTGGGCGGTCCCGACGGGCCGCAGGCGCGTGGAACCGGCCACGAGCTCGCGCAGTGCGTCGAGGTCGTGGGGACGTTGCTCGCGGGCGAAGTGGTAGGGCACCGTGCCCGACCAGCTGGTTCGGCGTGGGTCGTGGGTCACGCTCCATGGTCGCACGCCCCCGGTCAGGTTGTGAGCGCTCACAATTCTTTGGCGAAACCCTTGACCCGGCGTGTTGTGAGCGTTAACAATCGGGCAAGCAGTGATGCAGGTCACGTGATCTGGCATCGGAGTGTGATCGGTTGTCCGCCCGCCACACGACCCCCCTGGCGCCCGGAAGGGCGCCGACCCACATGGAGGTAGTGCAATGTTGAAGAAGGTCATCACCGTGACGGCAGGGCTCGCCCTGCTGGGAGGCATGACGGCGTGCGGCAGCAGCTCCGACAGCGGCGGATCCGACGGCGGGAGCGACGCGATCACGATGGGCTTCGCCCAGGTCGGCGCCGAGAGCGGCTGGCGCACCGCCAACACGAAGTCCGTCCAGGAGACCGCCAAGGCCGAGGGGGTCGACCTCAAGTTCTCCGACGCGCAGCAGAAGCAGGAGAACCAGATCAAGGCGATCCGCTCCTACATCCAGCAGAAGGTCGACGTGATCGCCTTCAGCCCGGTCGTCGAGACCGGCTGGGACGCGGTCCTGCAGGAGGCCAAGCGCGCCAAGATCCCCGTGATCCTGACCGACCGCGCGGTCGACTCCGAGGACGAGTCGCTCTACGCCACGTTCCTCGGCTCCGACTTCGTAGAGGAGGGCGAGAAGGCCGGCCAGTGGCTGGTCGACAACGCCGAGGACGCCGACGTCGACGGCAACGGCGACATCAACGTCGTCGAGCTCCAGGGCACCACCGGCGCCGCACCGGCCATCGACCGCAAGGCCGGCTTCGAGGACGTCACGTCCTCCGACGACGCCATCAAGATCGTGGCCTCGCAGACGGGCGACTTCACGCGTGACGGCGGCAAGAAGGTCATGGAGGCCTTCCTGCAGTCCAACGACGACATCGACGTCGTCTACGCGCACAACGACGACATGGGTCTGGGAGCCATCGAGGCCATCGAGGCGGCCGGCAAGAAGCCGGGCGAGGACATCAAGATCATCACGGTCGACGCCGTGAAGGACGGGATGACCGCGCTCAGCGAGGGCAAGATCAACTTCATCGTCGAGTGCAACCCGCTGCTCGGCCCGCAGCTGATGGACCTCGCGAAGAAGGTCGTCGCCGGTGACGAGGTCCCGAAGCGGGTCGTCACCGAGGAGGGGACCTTCACCCCCGAGCAGGCGAAGGACGTGCTGGCCGACCGCCAGTACTGACCGCCTGAACGACCCGACCCGGGCGCGGGGGTCGCTGCCACGACCCCCGCCCCGAGTCGCCCCACCCGGCCGACCGGTCGACCCGCCATCCGATCGACCCCGCCCGGCCGATCCCCCTTGTCCCGAGGAGTGACATGAGTGCAGGCACCGCCGCAAGAGCGGCCGCCCCCGCCCCCGGCGCCACGCCCGACGTCGACCCCGTGGTCGTGATGACCGGCATCGAGATCGGCTTCCCGGGGGTCAAGGCCCTCGACGGCGTGGGCCTGCGTCTGTATCCCGGTGAGGTGCACGCCCTCATGGGCGAGAACGGCGCCGGCAAGTCCACGCTGATCAAGGCGCTCACGGGCGTGTACTCCATCGACGCCGGCTCGATCCGCGTCGGGGGCACCGAGCACCGCTTCTCGGGACCGACCGAGAGCCAGGCCGCGGGCATCAGCACGGTGTACCAGGAGGTCAACCTCTGCACGAACCTGACGGTCGCCGAGAACATGCTCCTCGGCCGCGAGCCGCGTCGGCTGGGCCGCATCGACACCCGCGCCATGAACCGGCACGCCGGCGAGGTGCTGCGTCGGCTCGGTCTCGACGTCGACCCCGCATCGACCCTCGGTCGCCATCCCATCGCCGTGCAGCAGCTGGTGGCGATCGCGCGCGCGGTCGACGTCGAGGCGAAGGTGCTCGTGCTCGACGAGCCCACCTCGAGCCTCGACGCCGACGAGGTCCGGGTGCTCTTCGACGTCGTGCGCACGCTGCGTGACCAGGGCGTCGCCATCCTGTTCGTCTCACACTTCCTCGACCAGGTCTTCGAGCTGTCCGACCGCATGACGGTGCTGCGCAACGGACGGTTCATCGCCGAGCACCGCACCGCCGCGCTCACCCAGCTCGAGCTCGTGCAGGAGATGATCGGCCGTGAGCTCGAGGTGCTCGAGCGCCTCGACCGCGAGCCGGCCGACCCCGCTGCGCCTGCCGCCGAGCCCGTGCTGAAGGTGCTGGGGCTCGGACGCAAGGGCGAGCTGCAGGCCACGGACCTCGAGCTGCACGCCGGCGAGGTCGTCGGCGTCGCCGGCCTGCTCGGGTCGGGACGTACCGAGCTGGCGCGGCTGCTGTTCGGTGCCGACGTCGCCGACGAGGGCGAGGTGCAGGTGGGAGGGCGCACCCGTTCGTGGCGCACCCCCCGGCACGCGATCGGGGCGGGCGTCGCCTTCTCCAGCGAGGACCGTCGCGCCGAGGGCGTCGTGGGCGACCTCACCGTCGCCGACAACATGATCCTCGCGCTGCAGGCCTCCCGCGGCTGGCTGCGCCGGGTGCCGCAGGGGACGAGGGACGAGCTGGTCCAGCGCTACATCGAGACGCTCGACATCCGCCCGGCCGACCCGAACGCCCTCATGCGCAACCTCAGCGGCGGCAACCAGCAGAAGGTGCTGCTGGCCCGCTGGCTCATCACCGAGCCACGGCTGCTGGTGCTCGACGAGCCCACCCGCGGCATCGACGTGGGCGCCAAGGCGCAGATCCAGCAGCTCGTCGCCGAGCTGGCGCGTGAGGGCATGGCCGTCGTCTTCATCTCCGCCGAGCTGGAGGAGGTGCTGCGCCTCTCCGACCGGGTGGTCGTCATGCGCGACCGCCGCAAGATCGACGAGCAGGTCAACATCGACCTCGAGGTGTCCGACGTGCTGCACACGATCGCCGGAGGCGGTGAGTCGGCGGTCTCGCTCGAGGTGGTCACCGACCGCGGTCCCGACACCGCGGTGCAGGAGGGCAAGCACGTGTCCGACCAGCCCGCACACGGCCCCGCCGACCCGAAGGGAGCGACCCGTGCCTGACGTGCGCACGCTGCTCCGCAGCTCTCTCGTGTGGCCGGTCCTGGCCCTGCTCGCCCTCGTCGTGCTCAACGTCGTGGTGAACCCCGGCTTCCTCTCGATCCGTCTGCAGGACGGGCGCCTCTACGGCAGCGTGATCGACATCCTGCGCAACGGTGCCCCGGTGCTCCTGGTGGCACTGGGGATGACGCTGGTCATCGCCACCCGCGGCATCGACCTGTCGGTCGGCGCGATCGCGGCGATCTCCGGGGCCGTGGCCTGCGTGCAGATCGCGGGATCCTCGCAGGAGTCGGCCGCGGCCACCGCCATCGTCGCGATGTCGATGGCGCTCGCCGTCGCCGTGCTGCTGGGCCTGTGGAACGGTTTCCTCGTCTCGGTGCTGGGCATCCAGCCGATCATCGCGACGCTCGTGCTCATGACCGCCGGGCGTGGTCTGGCCATGCTCGTGACCGACGGGCAGATCACCACGGTCAACAACCCGACGTTCCGACTCATCGGTGCCGGCTTCTTCCTGGCCGTGCCCGTCGCGGTGCTGGTGGCGCTCGTCGTGTTCGCCGCCACCGCGATCCTGACCCGGCGCACCGCGCTCGGCATGCTCATCGAGTCGGTGGGCATCAACCCCGAGGCGAGCCGTCTCGCCGGTGTCCGCAGCCGCACCATCATCTGGACGGTCTACGTGTTCGCCGCGTTCTGCGCCGGCATCGCGGGCCTCATGATCGCCGCGAACACGAGTGCGGCCGACGCCAACAACGCCGGCCTGTGGATCGAGCTCGACGCGATCCTCGCCGTGGTCATCGGCGGCACGTCGCTGGCCGGTGGTCGGTTCTCCCTCACCGGCACGTTCGTCGGCGCGCTGTTCATCCAGACGCTCGCGACGACGATCCCGACGATCGGCATCCCGGCCGAGACGAACTACCTGTTCAAGGCCGTGGCCGTCATCGCGGTGTGCCTGCTGCAGTCGCCCCAGGCGCGCGGCGCCCTCGCGGCCCGACGATCCTCGACCCGCGCGAAGGCAGGTGTGGCATGACCACCGCGACCGTCTCCACCGGCTCGGCGCTGGACCGGCTGAAGGGATACCGCCCGCCGGACCGCTACCTGCCGGTGATCGCCACCTTCGCCGTGTTCGTCGGCATGTTCGGCCTCGGGTCGTCGCGCTACGAGGGCTTCTCCTCGCCGCAGGTCGTCGCGAACCTCTTCGTCGACAACGCCTTCCTCATCGTCCTGGCCGTCGGCATGACGTTCGTGATCCTCACGGGCGGCATCGACCTCAGCGTCGGCTCGGTGGTGGCCCTCTCGACCATGGTGGCCGCCTCGACCCTGCAGGCAGGCTGGAACCCGGCGCTCGCGATCATCGCCGTGCTGCTCACCGGCACCGTGATCGGCCTGGGCCACGGGCTGGTGATCCACTACCTCGGCATCCAGCCCTTCATCGCCACGCTCGCGGGCATGTTCCTCGCGCGGGGCCTGTGCTATCTGATCAGCGTGGAGTCGATCCCGATCCGCGACCCGTTCTTCTCCACCCTGGCCTCCGGCACGGTGACGCTGCCCGGCGACGTCTACGTCACCTGGACCGCGCTGCTGGCGCTGGCCGTCGTCGGGATCGCCGCGTGGGTGCTGCACCTGACCCGCTTCGGACGCACGGTGTACGCCGTCGGCGGCAGCGAGCCGTCGGCCGTCCTCATGGGCCTGCGCGTGGCCCGTGTGAAGGTCGGCGTGTACGTGGTGAGCGGCTTCTGCTCCGCCCTCGCCGGGCTGCTGTTCTCGCTCTACATGCTGTCGGGCTACAGCCTGCACGCCGTGGGCATGGAGCTGGACGCGATCGCCGCCGTGGTGATCGGCGGGACGCTGCTCGTCGGCGGCCGTGGCATGGTGCTGGGGTCGTTGCTCGGCGTGCTCGTCCTGGGCACCATCCAGACCTTCATCTCCTTCGACGGGACGCTCAGCTCGTGGTGGACGAAGATCTCGATCGGCGTGCTCCTCCTGGTGTTCGTCGTCATGCAGCGGTTCTTCACGAGGAGGCAGGCATGACGCTCAAGCACGAGGGGCCCCGCACCCCGGTGATGGCCGACGTGGCCGCGCTCGCCGGGGTGTCCCACCAGACGGTCTCGCGCGTGGTGAACGGTCTGCCGCACGTCGGCGAGGCCACTCGCGACCGCGTCCTCGCGGCCATCAAGGAGCTCGACTACCGGCCCAACACCGCGGCGCGCACGCTCGTGACACGGCGTTCGTCGATCATCGGCATCATCAGCACCGAGACCGGGCTGTACGGGCCGAACAGCATCCACCGCACGGTCGAGGAGGCCGCGCGCGAGGCCGGCTACTTCGCCGGCTCGGTCGGGCTGAAGACCATCACCGCCGACGGCCTGCAGGACGCGATCGAGCACCTGCGACGCCAGTCCGTCGAGGGCATCGTCATGATCGCCGCCCAGCACGAGGCGCTCGACCTCATCCGCCGCCAGGACCCGGGCGTCCCGCTCGTGGTGGTCGAGGGCGACCTGACGCGGGCCAAGTTCGCGGTCGGCGTCGACCAGCACCTCGGCGCGAGCGAGGCCACCCGGCACCTCCTCGACCTCGGCCACACGCGGATCGCGCACGTCAGCGGCCCGCGAGGCTGGACCGAGGCCGAGGCTCGCGCCCAGGGGTGGCGCGACGCGCTCGTCGCGGCCGGGCTCGAGCCCGGGCCGTGCCTCGAGGGCGACTGGACCGCCGAGTGCGGCTACGCGCTCGGGCTGGAGCTGGCCACCCAGCACGACGTCGACGCGATCTTCGTGGCCAACGACCAGATGGCCATCGGCGTGCTGCGTGCCCTGCACGAGTCCGGACGCTCCGTGCCGGCCGACGTGAGCGTCGTCGGCTTCGACGACTCGCCGGAGGCGGGCTACCTGATCCCGCCGCTCACGACGGTCCGGCAGGACTTCCCGGCCGTCGGTCGTCGCGCGATCGCCGTGCTCCACGCCGCGATCGTGGGCGAGGACGAGGACCTCGACCGGCTCGTGGCGCCGCACCTCGTCGTGCGTTCCAGCACGGCGCCCCGTCCCACCGGGGCTACCGCAGGAGGACAGGGATGAGCGCCGCGCGCGAGACCTACGTGGTGGGCGTCGACTACGGGACCCTCTCGGGCCGTGCGCTCGTCGTCCGTGTCAGCGACGGCGCCGAGCTGGCCTCGGCCGTGCACGCGTACCCGCACGCGGTGCTCGAGCGCACGCTGCCGGCGAGCCTCACCGGCGGCGCCGACGTCGACCTCGAGCCCGACTGGGCGCTGCAGGTGCCGCAGGACTACCGCGAGGTGCTGCAGGTCGCCGTGCCCGCCGCCGTGCGCGAGGCGGGCATCGACCCGGCCGACGTCGTCGGCATCGCCACCGACTTCACCGCCTGCACCATGGTGCCGACGCTGGTCGACGGCACCCCGCTGAACGAGGTCGACGGCCTCGCCGACCGGCCCCACGCCTACGTCAAGCTCTGGAAGCACCACGCCGCGCAGGGCCAGGCCGACCGCGTCAACGGCCTGGCCGCCGAGCGTGCCGAGCCCTGGCTGGCGCGCTACGGCGGACTCCTGTCCTCGGAGTGGGAGCTGGCCAAGGGGCTGCAGCTGCTCGAGGAGGATCCCGACCTGTACGCGCGGACCGAGCGCTGGGTCGAGGCGGCCGACTGGATCGTGTGGGAGCTGTGCGGCACCTACGTGCGCAACGCCTGCTCCGCCGGGTACAAGGGCGTGCTGCAGGACGGCGCGTACCCGTCGAGCGACTTCCTGGCCGCGCTCGACCCCCGCTTCGCGGGCTACGTGACCGACAAGGTCGAGCAGCCCATCGGCCAGCTCGGCGACCGCGCCGGCACGCTGACCGCCCGCGCCGCCGCCTGGACCGGACTGCCCGAGGGCATCGCCGTGGCCGTGGGCAACGTCGACGCCCACGTGAGCGCCCCCGCGGCCCAGGCCGTCGACCACGGCCAGATGGTCGCCATCATGGGCACCTCCACGTGCCACGTGGTGAGCGCCGGCGTGCTGCGGGACGTGCCCGGCATGTGCGGTGTCGTCGACGGCGGCATCGTCGCCGGCAGCTGGGGCTACGAGGCCGGACAGAGCGGTGTCGGTGACATCTTCGGCTGGTTCGTCGAGCACGGCGTGCCGCCGTCCGTGCACGAGGAGGCGGCCGCGCACGGCCGCTCCGTGCACGAGCACCTCACCGCCCTCGCGGCGGAGCAGGAGGTGGGCGAGCACGGTCTCGTCGCCCTCGACTGGCACAGCGGCAACCGCTCGGTGCTGGTCGACCACGAGCTCTCGGGGCTCGTCGTCGGCCAGACGCTGGCCACCCGGCCGGAGGACGTGTACCGCGCCCTCATCGAGGCCACCGCCTTCGGCACACGCACCATCATCGAGGCCTTCACGTCCTCCGGCGTCCCCGTCGAGGAGCTCGTGGTGGCCGGGGGGCTGTCGAAGAACCGCCTGCTCATGCAGATCTACGCCGACGTGACGCGCCTGCCGCTGTCCGTCGTCGGGTCCGAGCAGGGCCCAGCACTGGGCTCTGCCCTCCATGCCGCCGTCGCGGCCGGCGCGTACGCGGACATACGCGCCGCCGCGAAGGTGATGGGGTCGGTGCAGCGCGGTGTGTTCACCCCGGACGAGGACGCCGCACTGCGGTACGACGTCCTGTTCGGCGAGTACACCGCGCTGCACGATCACTTCGGTCGAGGCGGGAACGACGTCATGCACCGGCTGCGCGCGGTCCGTCGCGACGCCGTCCGTCGTCGCCACGCCCGGAAGGATCCGTCGTGACCGTCACCGCCGACGTGTCGGCAGCGATCACGACGCTCCGCGAGCAGGTGTGCGCACTGCACGCCGAGCTGACCCGCTACGCGCTGGTGGTCTGGACCGCCGGCAACGTCTCGGCGCGCGTGCCCGGTCACGACCTCATGCTGATCAAGCCCAGCGGCGTCTCCTACGACGACCTGACGCCCGAGAACATGGTGCTGTGCGACCTCGACGGCGAGGTGCTCGAGGGCGACCTCGCGCCCAGCTCGGACACCGCCGCCCAGGCCTACGTCTACCGGCACATGCCGCACGTCGGGGGCGTGGTGCACACGCACTCCACCTACGCCACGGCGTGGGCGTCGCGGGCCGAGCCGATCCCGTGTGTGCTCACGATGATGGCCGACGAGTTCGGTGGCGACATCCCCGTCGGACCGTTCGCGCTCATCGGTGACGACTCCATCGGCCGCGGCATCGTCGAGACGCTCGAGGGCAGCAGGTCCCCGGCCGTGCTCATGCAGAACCACGGCGTGTTCAGCATCGGCAAGGACGCCCGCTCGGCCGTCAAGGCCGCCGTCATGTGCGAGGACGTGGCCCGCACGGTGCACGTGGCCCGCCAGCTGGGCGAGCCCGTCCCCATCGCCGAGCAGCAGGTCACGAGCCTGTTCGACCGCTACCAGAACGTCTACGGGCAATAGCCCTCGAGGGAGATCACGCATGAGCAAGCAGGAGGCCCGTGAGGTCTGGTTCCTCACCGGGAGCCAGTCCCTCTACGGCGACGAGACGCTGGCGCAGGTGGCCGAGCAGTCGCGCGAGGTCGCGGCCATGGTCGACGGCGACGACCGGATCCCCGTCCCGGTGGTCTGGAAGCCGGTGCTCACCACCGCGGACGCCATCCGGCGCGTGGTGCTGGAGGCCAATGCCGACGACGCGTGCGTGGGCCTCATCGGCTGGATGCACACGTTCTCCCCGGCCAAGATGTGGATCCAGGGCCTCGACGCGCTGCAGAAGCCGTTCCTGCACCTGCACACGCAGTGGCACCGCGACATCCCGTGGTCCACGATCGACATGGACTTCATGAACCTCAACCAGGCCGCCCACGGCGACCGGGAGTTCGGCTTCGTCCAGACCCGGCTCGGTGTCGCGCGCAAGACCATCGCCGGTCACGTGAGCGACCCGGCGGTCGGCGAGCGGATCGCCACCTGGGCGCGTGCGGCCACGGCGGCGCGCGACCTGCGCAGCCTGCGGCTGGCTCGCTTCGGCGACAACATGCGCGACGTCGCGGTCACCGAGGGCGACAAGGTCGAGGCGCAGCGCCGCTTCGGCGTCTCGGTCAACACGTTCGGCGTCAACGACCTCGTCGACGTGGTCGACGCGGTGGAGCCGGGTGCCGTCGACAAGGTGGTCGCCGAGTACGAGGACCTCTACGACGTCGCCGCCGACCTGCGCGCCGGTGGCGAGCGGCACCACCTCCTGAGCGACGCCGCCCAGATCGAGGTCGGCCTGCGCCGGTTCCTCGAGGACGGCGGGTACGGCGCGTTCACCACGAACTTCGAGGACCTCGGCGGCCTGCGTCAGCTGCCGGGCATCGCGGTGCAGCGGCTCATGGCCGACGGCTACGGCTTCGGCGGCGAAGGCGACTGGAAGACGTCGGTGCTGGTGCGCACCACCAAGACGATGACGGCCGGGCTGCCCGGCGGCACCTCCTTCATGGAGGACTACACGTACCACCTCGAGCCGGGGAACCAGAAGTCCCTGGGCGCGCACATGCTCGAGGTCTGCCCGACCATCAGCTCGCAGCGGCCGTCGGCCGAGGCGCACCCCCTGAGCATGGGCAACCGCGAGGACCCGGTGCGTCTGCGCTTCGTCGCCGACCCGGGCGAGGCCGTGGTCGTCGGCCTGGCCGACCTGGGCGACCGGTTCCGCCTGACCGCCAACGACGTCACTCTCGTGGCTCCGGACGAGCCGCTGCCGAACCTGCCGGTGGCGTGCGCCGTGTGGCAGGCGCACCCGAACCTGCCCACGGCGGCAGAGGCGTGGCTCATGTCGGGCGGTCCGCACCACACGGTGCTCACCACGGCCGTCGGCATCGAGGCGTTCCAGGACCTCGCGGAGATCCTGCGCACCGAGCTCGTGCACATCGACGCCCACACGACGCCGCACCGGTTCCTGCAGGAGCTGCGCTGGAACGCGGCGTACTACCGCCTGGCCGACGGGATCTGACGCCGGCCAGCCCCGGGGCGACGCAAGGTTCTGCGTTGCTGCGCGGACGACGCAAGGTTCGGCGTCCGAGCACCCGGGCTCGAAGGATGCTGCGTTCGTGGCGGGATCCCGTCGTCGACGCAGCATCCTTCGACGTCTACCCCGCGAAGGCAGAATCGTGCGTGCCGGCGCGGCCCGCAGTCTGGGACGATCAGGGAGTGACCGAGCCAGCCGCGTCGTGGGACGACGAGACCGCGATGCGTCGCGCCCTCGAGCTCGCGCGGGAGGCGCTCGTGTCGGGTGACGTCCCGGTGGGGGCCGTGGTGCTCGACCCGGGCGGTCGTGTGGTGGGCGAGGGCCTCAACACGCGCGAGCGCGACGAGGACCCGCTCGGCCACGCGGAGCTCGTGGCCCTGCGCGCGGCGGCCGCGACGCTGGGTACCTGGCGCCTCGACGGCTGCACGCTCGTCGTGACGCTCGAGCCGTGCACCATGTGCGCGGGCGCGGTCGTCTCCTCCCGTGTCGCCCGCCTCGTCCTCGGCGCGTGGGACGACAAGGCGGGAGCCGTCGGCTCCCTGTGGGACGTCGTGCGCGACCGTCGGCTCAACCATCGCCCCGAGGTCGCGTCGGGGCTGCTGGCCGACGAGTCCTCCGCCCTCCTGCGCGACTTCTTCGCCGCCCGCCGCTGACGGATCCTCCGGTCGACCGGGGGGTCTGCGTGCTCGGTCGCGCCCCACCGTCCCTCGATTCCCATCAGGTGATGGGAATCGCGAAGCCGGGCGGATCGACTGGACGGCCGATGCAAGGACGTCCGACCAATGTCGAGGAAGGTCTTGACATGAGCCAGGTCACATCCATAACGTCATCCGGATAGCGGTACGCGTTCCGCAATACGGAACCTACAGAAGGATGGCCATGACGATCACCCCCCTCGCTCGCCGACTGGCGGCACTGTCCCTGACGCTGGTCACAGCGACAGCCCTCACCGCCTGCGGCTCCTCCGACGGCGCCGGCTCCGACTCCGACGTGAAGGTCGGGCTCATCGCCGCCGAGCAGGGCCCGTTCGCCTTCGCCGGCTCGTCCTACCTCAAGGGTGCCGAGCTCGCCGCCGAGCTGGAGGGGGTCGAGCTCGTCGTCGAGGAGGGCTCGGAGGACCCGGCCAAGAGCATCACCGCGTTCAACAAGCTCACCGGCCAGGAGGGTGTCAGCGAGGTCGTCTGCTGCATCTCCAGCGCCGTGGCCGGCGCGATGAAGCCGCTCGCCACGCAGAAGAAGGTGCCGCTGGTCGTCTACGGCGCCACCACCCCCGACCTGGAGGACCCGCCCTACGTGCTCCGTCCCGCGCTGCTGCCGCAGCAGGGCATCGCGCCGGTCGCGGCCCAGCTCGTCGAGGAGCTCGGCATCGAGAGCGCCGTGCACGTGACCGCCAGCGACAACGACGGCCTGGTCGCGCAGAGCGAGGCCGCCCGCAGCTCGACGGAGGAGGCCGGTGCCGAGGACCTGGGCACGGTCAAGACGCTCGTCGCCGACACCGACTTCAGCGGTGCCGTGACCGAGATCCTGTCCAAGGACGCCGACATGGTGACCGTCTACACGCTCGGCGAGGCCGCGGCCACGATCACCAAGGCCCTGCGCGAGAAGGGCTACGAGGGCGTCATCCTCGCCAACAACGCCGTCGCGACGGGCCCGCTGCTCAAGTCCTTCGGCGAGACCCTGGCCGACACCTACTACTCCGTGGAGTACACGCCGGCGAGCGAGAACGCTTCTGCGCAGGAGTTCACGAAGGCCTACGAGGAGAAGTACGACGAGACGCCGGACCTGTTCGCCTCGCAGGGCTACGTCGCGGTCAAGTACGCCGCCAAGGGCGCGGCCGACGCCGGTGACGGCGCCGACGCCGCTGCCGTCGCGAAGTCGCTGGCCGCCATCTCCGAGCTGGAGTCCCCGTGGGGCCCGCTGACCTTCGAGAACGGGCAGGGCACGAGCGAGGACTTCCAGATCGTGCAGATCGACGACGCCGGCGTCCCGCAGCTCTGGAAGGGCGCGGGCGCGTGATCCACGACCACCACGACCAGGAGAGGAGGCGATGACATGGACGTCCTGGCACAGCAGATCCTGAACGGGCTGGCGCTCGGCTCCGTGTACGCCGTCTTCGGCGTCGGCTTCGGCCTCATGCTCGCCACCCTCGGCGTGCTCAACGCCGCCCACGGGACCTTCGCGACCTGGGGAGCCCTCACGGTGCTCTTCCTCGTCAACGACGCGGGCATCGGCTTCTGGCCGGCGCTCATCGCCGGGGTGCTCGTCTCGGGCCTCCTGGCCGTGGTGGTCGACTTCGTCGCCTTCCAACCCATCCGGCGACGAGGGGGGGACCTGCTGCCGGCGCTCATCACGAGCATCGGTGTGTGGATCTTCCTCCTCGCGCTCGCCCGGATGGTCACGGGCGCCACGACGTCGCGCTTCTCGCCCGACGCGGCCCCGAGCGGCTCGATCAGCTTCCTCGGCCTCACCCTGGGGCGCACCCAGCTGGTGAGCCTGGTGGCCGTCGCGGTCGTCGGCATCGGCCTCTACGCCCTGCTGCACCGCACGAAGGTCGGCGCTGCGATGCGGGCCGTGGGCCACTCGCCCATGGCGGCCTCGCTGGGTGGGGTCAACCCCGTGCTCATCGTGGCCACGACCGCCTTCCTCTCCGGAGCGGTCGCCGGCCTGGCCGGCATCACGATGGGTCTCAACACGAGCACCGTGAACTTCATGCTGGGCGAGGCGCTGCTCCTCAAGGGCTTCGCGGCGGTCATCATCGGTGGCTTCGGCGACGTGCGCGGCACGGTGCTCGGCGGGCTGCTGATCGGCGTCGCCGAGGTGCTGACCGCGCAGTACGTGTCGGGCAGCCTGCGCGACGCGGTGACCTTCGGGCTGCTGCTCGCCTTCCTGGTGTTCCGGCCGCGGGGCCTGTTCGGCTCCGCCACCGCGATGCAGACCGTGAGGGCATGATGGGCGGCCTCTGGGACCAGTACCGGACCGTCGTCGAGTTCGCGATGGCCAACGCGCTGTTCGCGCTCGGCAGCTGGATCGCGATGTGGGCGGGCGTGTTCAGCCTCGCCGGCGCCTCGTTCGGCGCGGTCGGCGGCTTCAGCGCCGCGTACCTCGACCTGCACATGGGCGCGGGCATCGTCGTCCAGCTCCTCGTCGGCGCCGGCCTCGGCCTGGCGGTCGCCGCGATCCTGTCGGTGCTCCTGCTCAAGCTGGAGAGCCACTGGATGGCGATGGCCACGGTGGCGCTGGTGCTCATCACCCGCGTCGTGGTGCTCTCGGCCGAGGAGTACACCGGCGGCAGCGTCGGCACGGGCGTGACCCGCAAGATCGACCTGATCACGGTCGTCGTCCTGGTCGCGATCGTCTGCTACGCCCTCGCCCGCCTGCGCCGCTCGCGGTACGGCATGGCCGCCCACGCGGTCCGCGAGGACGCAGCGGTCGCCGCGGCCCTCGGCGTCAACCCGTTCACCGTCCGCGCGGTCGCGTTCGCGGCGAGCGGACTCGTGGCGGGCATGGCCGGGGTGGTGCTGGCCAACCTGCTCCAGTACATCGGCCCGGACACGTTCTTCATCACGCTGGCCTTCACCATGGTCGCGGCGATGGTCCTCGGCGGCACCTACCACTGGGCCGGACCCATCGTGGGCGCGATCGTCTTCGTCGGCCTGCCCGAGGTGGTGCGCTCCTACGTCGACGGGGTCGACGAGCTCATGACCGGTGCCCTGCTGGTGCTGATCATGGTCTTCATGCCGCGCGGTCTCATCGACCCGCGACGCCAGTGGGTCCGGCGGCTGCGTCGGACCGACGACACGCCCGTGGCCGAGCCCGAGCCGGAGGTGGCCCGATGAGCGACGCACTGCTGACCATCGAGGGACTGACCAAGCGGTTCGGCGGCGTGACCGCCGTCAACGGTGTCGACATGGTCGTGCCGCAGGGCACCGTCATGGGGCTCATGGGTCCCAACGGCGCCGGCAAGACCAGCCTCGTGAACCTGGTGACCGGCTTCTACACGCCGGACGAGGGCTCGGTCCTCTTCGAGGGCGACGAGATGGCGGGCCTGGCGCCGCACCAGATCAGCCGACGCGGCATCACCCGCACCTACCAGAACGTGCGGCTGCTCAGCGGCTTCAGCGTCCTGGAGCAGGTGGTGGCGGGCATGTACGCGTCGCGGAAGGCGTCGTCGCTGTCCAGCCTCGTGATGTGGCCGGGCGAGCGGCGGGAGCGGCGCGAGTGCCTCGAGCGCGCCGACGCCCTCCTCACCCGGGTAGGCGTGACGGAACGGCGTGAGCTGGCCGAGACGCTGCCCTACGGCACGCAGCGACGGGTGGAGATCGCTCGTGCTCTCGCCACCGACCCGCGCCTGGTGCTCCTCGACGAGCCGACGGCGGGCATGAACCGCGAGGAGTCCGTGGCGGTCGGTGAGCTCATCCGCTCGGTCCGCGACCAGGGCCTCACGGTGCTCGTCGTCGAGCACAACATGCGGCTGATCCTCGACTACTGCGACGCCGCCTACGTCATGAGCTTCGGCGAGGTGCTGTCGCACGGCACCCCGCAGGAGTGCGTCGACGACCCCGCCGTCCAGAAGGCCTACTTCGGAAAGGAGAACGATGCTTCAGGTATCCCGGCTCTGCGCGAGCTACGGAGCGATCCGCGCCGTCCGTGACGTCAGCCTGGAGGTCCCCGAGGGGAACCTCGTGGCCGTCCTCGGCGCCAACGGCGCCGGCAAGTCGACGTTGGTCCGATCCATCGCGGGTGTGCACCGCGAGAAGACCGGCGACATCGTCCTCGACGGCAAGCCCGTCCAGAAGCTGCCGCTGCACCGCATCACGCGGCTGGGCCTGGCGCTCGTCCCCGAGGGTCGGCACGTCGTCTCGCCGCTCACCGTGGCCGAGAACCTCGCGCTCAGCACCTTCTCCGGACGGTCCCGACCCGAGCTGCTCGACCGCGTCTACGAGCTCTTCCCGCGGCTGGCCGAGCGCCGGACGCAGCAGGCCGGCTCCATGAGCGGCGGCGAGCAGCAGATGCTCGCCATGGGCCGTGCGCTCATGACCGACCCGCAGGTGCTCCTGCTCGACGAGCCGTCCATGGGTCTGGCCCCGTCGGTCATCGACGTCATCTACGGCGCCATCGCGGCCCTGCACGCCGAGGGCCAGAGCATCCTGCTCATCGAGCAGGACGCCACGCGGGCGCTCGAGGTGGCCGACCACGCGTACCTGCTGCAGCGCGGCGAGGTGCACATGTCCGGCACGCCGGAGAAGCTGGCGCACAGCGAGGACATCCAGAAGGCGTACCTCGGATGAAGGACGTCACGGGACCGGCGGGCAGCGCCGACGAGGTGGACCCTCGCAACTACGTCGCGTCGGTCATCAAGTCGTGCAACGTCGTCGAGGTGCTCGGCGGCGGCGACAGCGAGTACAGCCTCGGGGAGATCGCCGCGGCGACCGGCATCGGCAAGACGACCGTGCACCGGCTCCTGTCGTCGCTGCAGATGGCCGGCTGGGTCGAGCGCGGTCCTCGCGACGGCTACCGGCTCAGCATCCGCATGCTCAAGCTCGCGCACGCGTCGCAGCGCCAGTTCAGCATCCGCAACGAGGCGCTGCCCCACCTGCGGTCGCTCGCGGGCCACTTCGGCGACACCGCGTTCCTGCTGGTGCCCTCGGACGAGGGGGCCGTGGTCGTCGAGATGGTCGAGGGCGAGAGCCCCCTGAAGGTCAACACGGTCACCCTCGGCACCGTGCTGCCGTACCACGTGGCCGGCGGGCCCACCGTCATGGCGGCCTGGGACGACACCATCCGCGAACGGGTGCTCTCCGCACCACGCAAGCGCTACACCGACAAGACCGACGTCACGCGCGACGCCCTGGAGACGAAGTTCGCCCGCATCCGCGAGCAGGGCTACGTCTTCGCCGACGAGGACCTCAACAACGGCGTCGCCGTCGTGAGCGCGCCCGTGTTCGGTCCCACCGGTGCCCTCAGCTGCACCCTCAGCCTCGGAGGCGCCGCCCAGGGCTTCGGCCCGGACCGCCTCGACCACATCGTCACCGCCGTGCGCGAAGCCTGCGCGGCGCTCTCCGAGCGCCTCGGGGCGCCCGCGCCTCGGTGACACGAAGGAAGGAAGCACGATGACGAACCACTTCAGGAGCCAGCTCGCCGACGGGCTGGTCTACGCCCCCGGCGTCTGGGACGGCCTGACCGCCCGGATCGCCGAGCAGAGCGGCTTCACGGCGCTCTGCGCGTCGGGGTTCGCCATCTCGGCGTCCCTCGGCCTGCCCGACGCCGAGATGTACTCCATGTCGGAGAACCTCGACGCCGTACGTCGCATCCGCGGCGCCTCGCGCCTCCCGGTCGTCGCCGACATCGACACCGGCTACGGCAACGCCGTCAACGCCGCCCGCACCGCACGCATGTTCGCGGACGCGGGCGTGTCCGCGGTCTTCATGGAGGACCAGCTGGCGCCCAAGCGCTGCCCCGCGGCCACGAGCGGCGCACCGACGCTGCTCCCCGCCAAGGAGGCGGCGGGCAAGGTCCGCGCCGTGCGCGACGAGGTGGGCGACGAGCTCGTCCTCATCGGGCGCACCGACGGCATCGGTGACGACGCCATCCGTCGCGCCGTCGCCTACGTGGAGGCCGGCGCCGAGATGATCATGCCCATCTCCAAGGGCTTCCCCGACGCCGAGTCGTGGGCCCGTCTGCACGCCGAGGTGGGTGTGCCGCTCATGTGCTCGCTCACCGCGTGGACGTGGACGGCCGAGCAGTTCACGAGCGAGGTGCTGCGCGAGATCGGCGTCGGCCTCGCGCTGCTCCCGACGCAGATCCTGCTCGCGGCCACGACCGCCACCCGCGCGTCGCTCGAGCGCCTGTCGGCGGGCGAGCCGCCGGCCGACGTCAGCCGCGACTACATGGAGCACGCCGACTTCCTGAAGCTCATCGGCTTCGACGAGGTCCTGCACAAGCAGTCCCTGTACATGCCCGAGACCCTCGAGGAGGCGTGACCATGGGACAGACCATCACGCAGAAGATCCTGGCCCGCGTCGGCGACCGCGACGCGGTGACCCCCGGCGAGAACTACCCCGTCCGCCCCGACTACATGATCGCGTACGACTTCCCGGGGTACACCGACCGCTTCTTCAAGCAGATGCGCGAGGACTTCGGGGTCACGAAGGTCGCCGAGCCCGACCGGTACGTCCTGTTCATCGACCACATGCTCACCAACAAGAACGAGCGCGAGGCCGAGGTCCACCAGGTCACCCGCGACTGGGCGCACGAGAACGGCGTGCACTTCCACGAGGGCGAGGGCATCGGCCACCAGGTGGCCGCCGAGCTGGGCTACGCGATGCCCGGGTCGTTCCTCATCCACTTCGACGGCCACATCTCCAGCCTCGGCGCGTTCGGTGCGCTCGGCATGGGCGTGCGCCGCGACCTGCTCGAGGGCTGGGTCACCGGCGGCATCCACCTGGACGTCCCGGCCAGCACGCGCTTCCACCTGACCGGGTCCTTCGCGCCCGGCGTGGAGAGTCGTGACCTGATCCACCGGATCATCTCCGACATCGGCGCGGACGGCGTGGCCTTCCAGGTCATGGAGTACACCGGCCCGGGTGCGGAGTCGATGGCCCTCGGCCAGCGCCAGGCCCTGTGCGGCATGGCGATGTTCGCCGGCGGGGTGTCGGCGATCTTCAACCCCGACGAGATGAGCCTCGAGTACAGCCGCAAGGTCGCCCAGCGCGACTTCGAGCCGCTCTACAGCGACCCCGACGCCGAGTACACGGCCCGCTACGACATCGACCTCGACGCCCTGAGCCCGCAGATCGTCATGCCGGGGTCGGCGCGTGCGTCGAACACCCGCGACGTGGCGGAGGTGCACGGGCAGAAGATCCAGCGCGCCTTCATCGGCTCCTGCGCGAGCGGCCGCATCGAGGACATCCGGGCCGCGGCCGGGATCCTCAAGGGCGAGAAGGTGGCGCACGGTGTGGAGCTCAACGTCGTGCCGACGTCGCGTCGCATCTACGAGCAGGCCGAGTCCGAGGGTCTGCTGGACACGCTGCGTTCCGCCGGCGCCCACGTCGTGGAGTCCACCTGCGACTTCTGCTTCGGCTACGCGAAGCCGCTCGAGGCCGGCGAGGCCTGCGTGTCGACCGGGGTGCTGAACATCTCCGGTCGCATGGGCAGCCCCGACGCCGACATCTACATGGGCTCGGCGACGACCGTCGCGGCGAGCGCGCTGACCGGTCGGCTCACCGACCCGCGCGAGGTGGTGAACCCGTGACCGCGACGACGGCCGCGCCGCAGGTGCTGCCCGACGTGCTGACCGGTCGCGTGGCCTGGATCTTCGGCGACGACCACGACATCGACCTGATGATCGGCGTGCAGAACATCAAGTACACCGACCCGGAGCACCTGCACAGCGTCTGCATGAAGGCGTACGAGGAGGACTTCACCGACAAGGTGCGCGAGGGCGACTGGCTCGTGGGAGGACGGAACTTCGGCTACGGGCACCCGCACTACGTGGCGATGACGGCGATGCGCAACGAGGGCATCGTCGGCGTGGTCGCGGAGTCCTTCTCGCCGGGCTTCTGGCGCGGCGAGGTCAGCAACGGCATGCCGCTGCTGACCGTGCCGGGCATCTCGACGTCGGTCGAGCGCTGGGACGAGATGGAGGTCGACTGGCGGGCGGCCACCGTCACCGTCCGGGCGAAGGACCTCGTGCTGCAGGGAGAGGTCCTCAACGACCGGACGCAGGACATGATCGCCGCCGGCGGTCGGTACCAGCTGCTCCTCGCCGAGCACGGCCGCTCGTAGCGGTCCGCCTCCGCCCCACCCGTCCCTCGATTCCCATCACCTGATGGGAATCCCCCACTCTCCATGGAGGACCCTCCATGGTGAGTGGGGGAGGACCAGGGTGAGCTCGCGATTCCCATCAGGTGATGGGAACGGGCGGGTCGGACGGACCTCGCCGAGGCGCCGTCCTCGGAGGTGATTCCTACTTCCGTCGTTCCCGGTCCGAAGGGGTGCGACCGGTGTCACAGTGACGTGGTCATGTCCACCACGGGAGGGAGAACCGTGAACACCACCATCATCGGCCGCACGTGTGCGGCGGCCGTCATCACGCTCATCGGCGTGGCCGGCGCGACGGCGCCGGCCAGTGCCGACGACGCAGCTCGAGCTGCGACCCGGCCGTCGTCCAGGCCGCGCTCACGAAGGCCGAGGCCGACGCGCGCGCAGCGCAGAAGGCGTACGTCACCCACACGCGGACCGCCATGAAGGCGCTCGTGAAGCAGGTCAAGGTCGACGAGACCGCCGAGGCGCGTGCGGCGGCCAGGAAGGCCGGCCGTCTGACGGCGGCCGCCGCGAAGGACCCCGCGCTGCGTGATGCAGCGAAGGCGGCGCGGGCGACGGCGCGGGTGGAGGCCAAGGAGGCCGCACGCGCGCAGCGGGCGTCCTTCGCGACGCTCCAGCGCCAGGTCAAGGCCGACCGCGCGACGCTCAAGGCGGCCTGGAACACCGCGAAGGCCGACCTCGCGACGCAGAAGCAGATCGCCGAGGACTGCGCCGAGGTGCCCGAGCCGCCCGTGGTCGAGGCCCCCGCGCCCGCCTGACCCGCGCTGGGTGACGCCACCGCCGCCGCCGCGTGCCTGAGATTCCCAGGTCGACCTGGGGATCTCAGGCACGGCGTGACCGGGAACAAGTTGAAGGTTGAACTAGTTGATGGGAGTATCGAGGCAAGGAGGCTCCCATGAGCAGCATGCAGTTCGGCATCTTCACCGTCGGTGACGTCACGCAGGACCCGACCGACGGCACGACGCCCACCGAGAACGCGCGCCTCAAGGCGCTGGTGGAGATCGCGAGGAAGACCGAGGAGGTCGGGCTCGACGTCTTCGCGAGCGGGCAGCAGCACAACCCGCCGTTCGTCACCACCTCGCCGACGACGCTCATGGCCTACATGGCCGCGCAGACCGAGCGGATCGTCTTCTCCACGGCCATCGCGCAGATCACCACGAACGACCCGGTCAAGCTGGCCGAGGACTACGCGGTCCTGCAGCACCTGTCCGACGGGCGCGTCGACCTCATGCTCGGGCGCGGCAACTCCGCCCCCGTCTACTCCTGGTTCGGGCAGGACCCGACGCGCGCGGTGGAGCTGACGGTCGAGAACTACCAGCTGCTGCGACGGCTGTGGGACGAGGACGTCGTGGACTGGGAGGGCCAGTTCCGCACGCCGCTGCGCGGCTTCACGGCCACGCCCCGCCCGCTCGACGGCGTGCCGCCGATGGTGTGGCACGCGTCCATCCGCACGCCCGAGGTGGCCGAGCTGGCCGCGTACTACGGCGACGGCTACTTCGCCAACAACATCTTCTGGCCCAAGGAGCACTACATCCGGCTGATCAACTTCTACCGGCAGCGCTTCGCCCACTACGGCCACGGCGAGCCCGAGCAGGCGATCGTCGGGCTCGGCGGCCAGGTGTTCATGCGCAAGAACAGCCAGGACGCGATGCGGGAGTTCCGCCCCTACTTCGACAAGGCGCCGGTCTACGGCCACGGCCCGAGCCTGGAGGACTTCACCGCGCAGACGCCGCTCACCGTCGGCAGCCCGCAGGAGTTCATCGAGAAGACGCTGACGTTCGCCGACTACTTCGGTGACTACCAGCGCCAGCTGTTCCTCGTCGACCACGCCGGTCTGCCGCTGAAGGAGGTGCTGCACCAGATCGACATGATCGGCGAGGTGCTGCCCACCCTGCGTGCGGAGTTCGAGGCGCGACGTCCGGCCGGCGTCCCCGATGCGCCCACCCACGCGTCGCGCGTGGCGGCGCGAGACGCGGCGGAGGCCGAGCGGGACCTCGACGCGGGAGCCCACGCATGACCCGCGTCGTCATCGTCTCCGCCGGGCTCGGCTCGCCGTCGACCACGCGGCTGCTCGCCGACCAGATGGCCGCGGGCGTCCGTCGAGCCGAGCCGGGTGCATCCGTGGAGGTCGTCGAGCTGCGACCGCTCGCCCATGACGTCGTCGACGCGACGCTCACCGGGTTCGCGTCGCCGCGTCTGCAGCACGTGATCGACCAGGTGGGCGCGGCCGACGCCCTCGGCTTCGTCACGCCGATCTTCCAGGCGTCCTACGGCGGACTCTTCAAGTCGTTCGCCGACGTGCTCGAGCCCGACCAGCTGATCGGCAAGCCGGTGCTGCTCGGCGCCACCGGTGGCACCGCGCGCCACTCGCTGGCCGTCGAGCACGCCATGCGTCCGCTCATGGCCTACCTGCAGGCCGTGCCCGTGCCGACCGGCGTGTTCGCGTCGCCGCACGACTGGAGCGCCGAGGGCGAGGGTGCGCTCACGTCGCGCGTCGACCGCGCCGTCGGCGAGCTGATGTCGCTGCTGGGCGGTGCGGGTACCGGACGCACCCGCGAGGACGAGATCGACCTGTTCAGCGAGACCATGCTGCGCATCTCCGATCCGAGCCGCGGCGCCTGAGGACCTTCCGCGTCCCGCCCGCCGGGGCTACCGTCGGAGGATGTGCCGCAACATCCGCGTGCTCCACAACTTCGAGCCGCCGACCACTGACGACGAGGTGCGCGAGGCCGCCCTGCAGTTCGTGCGCAAGGTCAGCGGGTCGACGAGACCCTCGCAGGCGAACGCCGAGGCGTTCGAGCAGGCCATCGACGACATCGCGGCCGCCACGCGCACTCTCCTCGACGGCCTGGTGACCAAGGCGCCGCCGAAGAGCCGTGAGGCCGAGGCGCTGAAGGGTCGCGCGCGCCACGAGAAGCGCATGGAGCGTGAGGTGCGGATCCGCACGGGGGTCGGGTCGGCGTAGGGCGAGTCGCGCGGGCACTCGGCACTAGGCGCTCGGCGGCGAGGCTGCGCTGCTGACGGTCGGGCCTGGGGTGGGGCTGCGCTGCTGTGGGTCGGGCTCGGGGTGGGGCTGCGCTGCCGCAGCTCGTCGTCGACGTGCTCTCCGAAAGGCCTCGACGGTGCAGGGGCCGTCGGCGCGACCGAGCCCGCCGGCCGCGCCCCCATCGGTGGATCCTCAACCTCAGGAGCGGCGCTGCGGTTGAGGATCCACCGATGGGGGGTCCGGGCGGGGTGGGGTGGTGGATCCTCAACGCCAGAAGGGTTGCTGCGGTTGAGGATCCACCGCTCGGGGTGGACCAGCGCGACGGAGGCCCGCAGGCCCGGCCGACGCGCTGGGAGTCACCCGGTCGAGGCCCTCTCGGAGACCGAGCCCCACGACCGCCCGCGCCGGCGCAGCCCGACGAAGCCCGGCAGCGGGCAGGGCGCGACGCTCCCGAGGCCCGTCTACCTCAGAGGTGCTCGACGAACCACTGCGTCGTCAGGTCGCGGCCGACGAGGTCGCCGAACGACAGGGTGCCGAGACCGCCGCCGGTCGTGTGCTCCTGGCCGGGCAGCTCGACGTAGCGCGTGGTGGTGCCGGCCTCCTGCGACGCGCGGGCGAAGTCGCGCACCGGCCCCGGCAGGATCAGGTGGTCCGCGCTGCCCTGGTAGATCAGCAGCGGCGGGTTGCCACGGCCGAGATGGTTCACGGAGTCGGTGAGCGCGTACCGCTCGGGGTACTCCTCGGGCGGGCCGCCGACGTACTGGTCGCCGTAGGCGCGGCCGAGCCCGGACTGGTCGTAGGCGGCCGAACCGTCCACCGCGGGGTAGCCGGCGACGACCGCGGAGACCTCCGGGAGCTCGCCGCGGGTCCGGCACGACGGGTCGAGCTCCTCGAGGGCTCCGAGGTTGGCGGCGTTGATCGCCAGCTGCCCCCCGGCGGAGTCGCCCATGGTGCCCACCCGCTCGGGGTCCAGGCCGACGCCGGGACCCTCGGTGGTGACCCACGTGAGTGCACAGCCGACGTCGGCGACGGCGGTGTCCCACGTCTGACGTTCGGGGCTGGCCAGGCGATAGCTGACGTCGAGCACCGCATAGCCCCGCTCGAGCAGCGGCGGGTAGTACGGGCTGGGTGCCGGGGCGCCACCCGTGAAGCCGCCTCCGTGCACGTAGACGACCACCGGGACACCGTCGCCGTCGCCGGTCCCGTCGGGGAGGTAGAGGTCCGCGTCGAGGTCCGTGCCGTCGACCGTGCCGACGGTGACGCTGCGATCGGGGGCGACCGTCCCCTTCAGGAACGGGACGACAGGAGCGAAGACCCCGACGTCCGCGCCCGCCTGCCTGGCGTCGACCACCTGGTACGACCACAGGCCGAGCGACGACGCGAGCACCGCCGCGGCCACCACGGTGGCCGGTCGCAGCAGGCCGCTGCCGCGGGCCCGACCGATGGCCAGGAGCAGGCCGAGCAGGATCGCGACGAGGACGACGTTCCACACGCCGAGTGCGTCGCGCCACACGCCTGTGGCGAGGACGACGTACTGCACCGGCCAGTACTGCAGCAGCGGGACCCACCACGACGGTGACGTCCACGCCACCAGCTGGCCCAGGGCCGCCACCGCGAGGAGCAGGGCAAGGACGACTCGGCCGAGGGTGTACGGAACCGCACGCAGGCGTGAGCTGGCCTTCTGCACGTCGTCCTCTCGTCGTCCGTCCCGGGTCTCGACGCTACCGCTGTTCTCGGCCGACGTCGCCGCGAGCGCCTACGGTGAGGAGGTGGCTCCCGTCCCGTACCGACTCGTGCCGGCACCGCCGTCGCGGCGTCTCTCCGAGCGCTTCTTCGGACGGTTCCGGCGCGTCGGACTCCGCGGCGTCCTGGCCGACCTCGACCGTCGGGGCAGCCGCGCCGAGGTCCCGGGGGAGGCCGCGGTCGGCGGCATGCAGTGGGAGGAGCGCGACGCGACGTCGCAGCGGTGGTGGCCGCAGGGCATCACGACGTCGGCCGACGCCTACGGCCCCGACCCGCAGTCGGGCACCTTCGAGGGTCGCCCGGTCGTCGTCGTCAGCTGGTACGCGCACGGCGTCCTCGGCTGGTTGACGCTGGGCTCGCGCATCTCCGTCATCGACCACGCCGACGACGCCGCGCCCCGCTACCGGCACGTGCTGCTCGTGGCACCGCGTCGGGTGCTCGGTCTGCACCTGCTGCGTCCCGTGCGGGTCCACGCCGGGGGCATCGTCTGGTACGGCGACCACCTGTTCGTGGCGGGCAGCTCCGGAGGCGTCCGCGTCTTCGCCCTCGACGACGTGATCCGCGTGCGCAACCGGTGGCGCACCCGCGGCTACCGGTACGTGCTGCCCCAGCGGACCCACTACGCCGCCGACACCGACGCCGGTGTCCGACCGATGACCTACTCGTTCATGTCGCTCGACCGCCGGGGCGACGTCGACCACCTCGTCGCCGGCGAGTACGGCCGCAAGGGCGGCAGCCATCGCATGGTCCGCTACGAGCTCGACCGCGACACCCACCTGCTGCGCTCGGGCGAGACCGAGCCGGCCGTGCCGATCGAGGTGCACGACGCGGTCGCGCCACGCATGCAGGGTGCCGTCCTGGTCGACGGCACGTGGGTGATCACCGCGAGCGCGGGCGAGGACAACCCGGGCGACCTGTGGATCGGGCGGCCCGGTGCCCTCACGCGCCGCCGAGGCGTGCTGCCCACCGGGCCCGAGGACATCACGTGGTGGCCGCAGCGTGGGCAGCTGTGGTCGCTCACGGAGTGGCCCGGCCGTCGCTGGGTCTACGGCATCGACGCCGACACCTGGGTGCGGCCGACGTCGCAGGAGTGACGGGTCAGAGGCCCAGCAGTGCGCGGGCGTCCTCGCGCATCTGCACCTTGCGCACCTTGCCGGTGACCGTCATCGGGAACTCCTCGACCACGTGCACGTAGCGCGGCACCTTGTAGTGCGCGAGGCGTCCGGTGCAGAAGTCCCGGACGGCCTCCACGGTGAGCGGCTCGGAGCCGTCGCGCATGCGCAGCCACGCCATGAGCTCCTCGCCGTACCTCGCGTCGGGCACGCCGACGACCTGGGCGTCGAGGACGTCGGGATGCGTGATCAGGAACTCCTCGATCTCGCGCGGGTAGATGTTCTCGCCGCCACGGATCACCATGTCCTTGATGCGTCCGGTGATGCTCAGGTAGCCGTCGTCGTCCATGACGGCCAGGTCCCCGGTGTGCATCCAGCCGTCGGCGTCGATGGCCTCGGCCGTCTTCTCCGGCTCCTGCCAGTAGCCGATCATCACCGAGTACCCGCGCGTGCAGAGCTCGCCGGCCGTGCCGCGTGGCACGACCTCGCCCGTGGCCGGGTCGACCACCTTCGTCTCGAGGTTCGGGTGGACCCGACCGACGGTGCTCACGCGTCGTTCGACGCTGTCGTCGGTGCGGGTCTGCGTGGAGACCGGCGACGTCTCGGTCATGCCGTAGCAGATCGAGACCTCCTCGGCTCCCATCCGCTGGATGACCTGCTTCATGACCTCCACGGGGCACGGCGAGCCGGCCATGATGCCGGTGCGCAGGGCCGACAGGTCGTGGTCGTCGAAGGACGGGTCGGCGAGCATCGCGATGAACATCGTGGGCACGCCGTAGAGCGACGTGCACCGCTCCTCGGCGGCCGCGCGCAGGGTGGCGGCGGGGTCGAACATCGGCGCCGGGACCACCATCGTCGCGCCGTGCGAGGTGGCCGCCAGGTTGCCCATCACCATGCCGAAGCAGTGGTAGAAGGGCACGGGGATGGCGATGCGGTCGTCGGACGTGTAGTGCAGCAGCTCGCCCACGGCGAAGCCGTTGTTGAGGATGTTGCAGTGCGAGAGCGTGGCGCCCTTGGGGAAGCCGGTGGTGCCCGACGTGTACTGGATGTTGATCGGGTCCGTGGGGTCGAGGGTGGCCTCGATCGCGTCGACGTCGAGGTCGCTCGCGCGGCCGGCGTCGAGCAGCGCGTCCCACGAAGGGGTGCCGATGAGCAGCACGTCGGTGAGGCCGGGGTGGTCGGGACGGACCTCGTCGATCATGTCGGCGAACGAGCTGCCCTTGAGCTCGGGGACGGCAACGATCGCGCGCATGCCCGACTGGCCGACGACGTAGCCCAGCTCGTGCGCGCGGTAGGCGGGGTTGACGTTCACGAGCACCACGCCGAGCCGGGCCGTGGCGTACTGCACCAGGGTCCACTCCGCGCAGTTCGGTGCCCAGATGCCGACCCGGTCGCCCTTCTCGATGCCGAGCGACGCGAGGCCGCGGGCCACCACCTCGACGTCGGCGGCCAGCTCGCGGTAGGTCCAGCGTCGGCCGGTGGCGCACTCCACGAGTGCCTCGGCGTCGGGCACCCGCGCGACGGTGGCGGCGAGGTCGGCGCCGATCGTGGTCTCCAGCAGCGGCACCTCGGCGCTGCCTGCGGTCTGGCTGAGTCGCTGGTCCATCGTGTCCCCCCACGTGCCGGCCGACGTGACGTCCGAGCCGGGTGTGTCCTGGCTCACGTCGAGTCTGCCACGCGCTCGGTGGGACGACTCAGGACGTCGCGTCGAGCACCCGCAGCACGTTCTTCCCGGTGAGGCGGGCGAGGTCGTCGGCCGACCACCCGCGCCGAGCGAGCGCGTCGAGCAGGACCGCGTGACCGGTCACGTCCCCCATCGCCTCGGGGAAGAGCTCGAACCCGTCGTAGTCGCCGCCGAGTCCCAGGTGGTCGACGCCGACGACCTCGCGGGCGTGCTCCACGTGCGCGACGACGTCGTCGACGGTGACCCGCGGCATGGGGCCGGCGTCGGTGGGGTCGACCTCACGGTGGGCGAACCAGGCGCCGAAGTCGGCGTTCACGAACGGCGGCACGTAGGTGACCATGAGGACGCCACCGTTGCCGGGGAGCCGTTCGAGGACGTCGTCGGGGACGTTGCGCGGGTGGTCGGTGACGGCCCGGCACGAGGAGTGGCTGAAGATCACCGGCGCGGTGGTGACGTCGAGGGCGTCGTGCATCGTCGTGGCCGCCACGTGGGACAGGTCGACGAGCATGCCGAGCGCGTTCATCTCGCGCACCACGTCGCGGCCGAAGTCGGTCAGGCCACCGTGCTCGGGCTCGTCGGTGGCGGAGTCGGCCCACGGGGTGTTCTCGTTGTGGGTGAGGGTCATGTAGCGCACGCCCAGAGCAGCGAGCTGTCGCAGGACGGCGAGGGAGCCGTCGATGCTGTGGCCGCCCTCGGCGCCGAGCAGCGACGCCAGGCGGGCCGAGGCCCACGACTCGCGCACGTCGTCGCCGGTGCGGCAGAGCGCGAGCCGGTCGGGGTAGCGCGCGACGAGCCGGTGCACCCAGTCGACCTGCTCGAGCGTGTACGTGACGGCGTCGGCCCCGCGCTGGGAGCAAGGTGCGTAGACGGACCAGAACTGGCCGCCGACCCCCGAGCGACGCAGCCGGACCAGGTCGGTCTGGAACGCCGGGTCCTCGCCCGCTGCCGCGCGGTCCAGGTCGAGCCCGTCGACGGAGTAGCCGGCGCTCTCGCGCATCTCCCAGGCGAGGTCGTCGTGCCCGTCGATGAGCGGCGCGATCGCCACGGCCTCGCGGGCTGCCGACTCGGTGAGCAAGGATCCGAGAACGTCGTCCATGGGACCACGGTAGACAGCGCGACGGCCCCGGCTCAGCCCCCGGGGCAGGTGTTCGAGCCGCCGCTGAACGCCACGCAGCCGTTCGGCTCGCCCGACGGCGGATCGGGTGCCGTGCGGTCGCGCCAGTCGCGCGCCACGGCTGGGCCGATGAGCAGCACGGGCACGAGCGCCAGCGCCACCGCGACGCCCAGTCCGAGGGCGGCGGCGACGCGTCGGTTCACCAGGGCCGCGAGGAGCCCCATGGCCGGCAGCACGGTGGTCAGCCCGATCGCCACGGTGGCTCCCACGAGGACGCGCGTCTCCTCCGCCGGACTGAGCCCTCCGCCGAGGGTGAACCCGGTGGCGACGGCGTAGGCCCAGGCCGCGAGGCCCGCGACCCAGGAGACCCAGGCGAGCGCGAACCCGCGCCTGAGCCCGCGGTCCGTCGACGTCGGGCGGTGCTGCGCCACGGTGCCCCCTCGGCTCGGTCGAGCCGACGGTCCCCCAGCCCCGACCGGGTGTCAAGGTCCCGGGGGAGTGGCACGCTGGCCGCATGCACCCGCTGCACGAGCTGACCCTGACTGACTTGCGCCGCCGCACGAGCATCAAGTGGACGATGCACGACCCCGACGTCATCCCGATGTTCGTGGCCGAGATGGACGTGCCGCTCGCCGAGCCCGTGGCGCGTGCGCTGAGCGACGCCGTGACCCGCGGCGACACCGGCTACCCGCAGCCGCGCGTGTACGCGGAGGCCCTCGCCGACTTCGCCGCCGACCGCTGGGGCTGGACCGGGCTCGACCCGGCACGCACGCTCGCCGTCGCCGACGTGATGGTCGGCATCGAGGAGGTGCTGCGGCTCACCGGCGCCGCCGACGTGCCGGTCATCGTGAACCCGCCGGTCTACCAGCCGTTCTTCGACGCGGTCGGTCACGTGGGCCGACCGCTGGTGGAGGTGCCGCTCGGCGACGACGGGCGTCTCGACCTCGGCGCGCTCGCCGCCACGTTCGCCCAGCGCCCCGGCGCCACCTACCTGATGTGCAGCCCGCACAACCCCACTGCCGTCGTGCACACCGCCGAGGAGCTGGGCACCGTTGCTCGGCTGGCGCACGAGCACCGGGTCCGGGTGGTCGTCGACGAGATCCACGCGCCCCTCGCCCCCACCTCGGGGCGGGACGTCTTCGTGCCCTACCTCTCCGTGGACGGCACCGATGACGCCTATGCCGTGCTGTCGGCGTCGAAGGCCTTCAACCTCGCGGGCGCCAAGGCGGCCGTGGTGGCCGGGGGTGCGGCCACCGCCGACGAGATCGCCTCGGTGCCGGAGATCGTGAGCCACGGTCCGAGCCATCTCGGCACCCTTGCCCACGTCGCGGCGCTCACCGACGGCCGACCCTGGCTCGACGCCCTCCGCGCCGACATCGCGGAGAACCGGGCGCTGCTCGGTGACCTCGCGGCGGAGCACCTCCCGCGCGCCGGCTTCCTCGCCGGCCCCGGCACCTACACGGCTTGGCTCGACCTGCGCCCCTACGCCCTCGGCGCGGATCCTGCTGCCGTGCTGCTCGAGCGGGCCCGCGTCGCGCTCGCCTCCGGCCTCGCGTTCGGCGGCTCGTCCGGTGTCGGTGACGGTCGCGCGCGCCTCACGTACGCGACCCCGCCCGACGTGCTGCGCGACGTCTTCGGCCGGCTCGGCGCCGTGCTCGACTGAGAACGGGGCTCGACCTATGGCGCAGTTCGTCGCACCGGCCGCCTGGGGTGCGCGCAACGGGCCAGGCATCGTCCGCCGCGCCCTCGACGCCGGGCGCACCTGGCGGGCGGTGCTGCTGATGCTGGGCACGACGCTGTTCTCGTCGCTCTTCACCGTCGTCTGGGCGGTCACCGTGGCCATGGGACGCCCGCTGCTCTCGCTGGTCTTCGGCCTCGCGTGCTGGAGCGGCTGGGTGGTGGCCGTCGACGTGGTGGGGCGGTGGATCCGTGCGCCGCACGCCGACGACGGACCGGTGCTCGCCACGGCTCCCTCCGGACGTCCCGCCACCGCATGGCTCCGGCCGGGGTGGGCCCTGGCGCGACCGTGGGCCGTCGTCGCGGCGTTCTCGATCGTGGTGGTCGGCGAGGGCGTGGCCTGGGTGCTCGGGGACAGCAGTGCCTGGACGCTCCTGGGCGCGGGGTTCGTGGTCCTCCTGCTCGTGCCGAACCTCTGGATGGCGCGGCGCGGGGTGCAGGCGGGTGGGCTGTTCCTGACGGCCGAGGGCGTCGAGCACGTGTGGGGGCCGGCGTCCACGCGGGTGTCGTGGGAGTCGCTCGAGATCGTCGACCCGCTCGGCCTCGAGCGGACACCCGGCCTCGAACGAGTGCGACGAGGGGAGTGGTGGTGCGTGGACACCACGGACCGCAGCGGTCGTGCGATCCCGATCCCGTCCGCCTACCTGGGCGACCGCACCGACGTGCTGCGCCGCCTGCTGATCGACCACGCCACCCGGCCCGCGCAACGCCACGCGCTCGGGACGAGTCCGTCGCTCGAGTGGGCGGCGACCGTGGCGGGGCTCCCTGGTCGGACCGCACCCGGCTGAGCGGTCAGGGCGACGGGACGACGAGGTCGGCAGTCCCGCTCCGGGCCAGCACCCGCCGCGCGTTGGGCTCGTCCACCTCGTCGACCCACGCCTGTGCCGCCTCGCGGGTCTTGCCGTGCTTGACGTGGCGGTCCACGAGGCGCGACCGACGACGACCGTCGTCGAGGTCGACGAACCAGACCTCGTCCAGCTCGGCGCGCACCGCGGGCCACGGGTCGGCGTCGTCGAGCAGGTAGTTGCCCTCGGTCACGACGACACGGTGCGACGGTGCCACGGTGATCGAGGCGGCGATCGGCTGCTCGAGGTCCCGCTCGAAGCCAGGGGCCAGCACGTCGTTGCCGGTCTCGGCGCGCAGGCGTCGGAGCAGGTTCAGGTAGCCGTGCGCGTCGAACGTCTCCGGAGCGCCCTTGCGGTCGAGCAGGCGGCGTTCGGCGAGGGCGAGGTCGGCCAGGTGGAAGCCGTCCATCGGCACGCGCACGGCCGGCCAGCCGTCGGCGGTGAGCCGGTTGGCCAGCCGCTTCGCGAGCGTGGACTTGCCGCTGCCCGGGGCGCCGACGACGCCGACCAGCACGCGGGGTCCCGCAGCGGCGTCGGCCAGGCGGGTGACGCGCGCGGCGAGGTCGTCGAGGTCCACGTCCGGCATTCTCCCGCATCGCTCACCGGCAGCCGTCCGAAGCACGATGATGTGTGATCTAGACATACTGTGTGTCACACAGTAATGTGACGGCATGACCCGGGCCGACCACCTCCGCACCCACCTGCAGGAGCTGCGCCGCGGCACCGTCGTGGTGGCCAGCCTCGCCGCCCTGCGCGAGCCCGGCTACGGCTACGGCCTGCTGCAGACCCTCGCCGACGCCGGCTTCAGCGTCGACGCCAACACGCTCTACCCGCTGCTGCGGCGTCTCGAGGACCAGGGCCTGCTGACGAGCGAGTGGGACACCACCGAGTCCCGGCCCCGCAAGGTCTACCGGACGAGCCGCGACGGCGAGCAGCTCCTCGCCGCGCTGCTGGCCGACCTCGACGCCGTACGCACCTCCATCGAGTCCCTCACGGAAGGGCATCTGCCATGACCACCCAGACGACCACCCTGACCGACCGCTACGTGCACGCCGTGCTGCGCTCGGTGCCCGAGGACCGACGCGACGACATCGGCCGCGAGCTGCGAGCGTCGATCGCCGACATGGTCGAGGCGCGCACGGACGCCGGCGAGCCCGAGGCCGGCGCGGAGCGTGGTGTGCTCACCGAGCTCGGCGACCCGGGCCTGCTCGCCGCGCAGTACGCCGACCGACCGCTGCACCTGATCGGCCCGCGCTACTTCCTCACCTACTGGCGCCTGCTGCTCAGGCTGCTGGCCTGGATCCCGGCGACGGTCGCGGTCGTGGTGGCGGCGGTCAGCCTGATCACCGAGCCCGACGCGGCGTCCGCGATCGGCGACGGCGTGGCGGCTGGGATCCAGGTGGCGCTGCACGTGGCCTTCTGGACGACCCTCACGTTCGCGATCCTCGAGCGGGTCGACATCGACCCCGGCCTGCCGGGCTGGACCGTCGACTCCCTGCCCGAGGCGCCGCAGGAGCGCGACGTCTCCCTGGTCGACACGGTGGCGTCGATCGTGTTCATCGCCTTCTTCATCATGGTGCTGATCGGCCAGAACTTCCGCAGCTGGGTACAGGGCCCTGACGGCGACGACGTCGCGGTGCTCGACCCCGACCTGTGGTCCGGCTGGCTGCCGTTCCTCATCGGGGTGCTCGTGCTGAACATCGCGCTCGAGGTGTGGCGCTACCGGGTCGGCCGCTGGACGTGGCCGCTCGTGGGTGCGATGGCCGTCGTGTCCGCCGCGTTCGCCCTGCCGGTCGCCTGGCTGGCGTGGGACGAGTCGCTGTTCAACCCCGCCTTCGTCGACGCCGTGGGCATGAGCTCGCAGGTGCTCGAGTACGTGAACCTCGGCATCGTGGTGGGTGCGCTCGTGACCATCGTCGCCGAGGTCGGCGACGCCGCGTGGAAGGCCCACAAGGCGACCCCGCTGACCTCCGGCACGGCCCCGATCGCCCGCTGACCTCGCTGCGGTCGCCCTGCGGTGGTCCGGTAAGGTACCCCGCGGTGGCGTGTCCGAGCGGCCGAAGGTGCATCACTCGAAATGATGTGTGGGGTCAAACCCACCGTGGGTTCAAATCCCACCGCCACCGCCGAGGGGTACTTACACAACTGTGCCCTAGTAAGTGACGAAACTCCGCCCCAGATGTTGATCTGGGCGGAGTTTCGTGCTTTCGGGAGCTTCTTGGCACTGGTTGGCGCCGGCAGTCGCTGTGTTGGCCCGTGCGATTGCGTCGAGAGCGGGCTCGTCTCGGTCCCTAGCCTTTGCTCAGCAACACGTGTAGCCCTCGGGCCAAGGGCCGTCGGGCTGGGTCGTGCGGGTCGTCAGGTTGTGCAGGTGGTCGCCGCGTTCAGGCGGCTGTTTGGTCCTCGCGGGGAGGGCCGGTGGTCGCTTCGGTGAGGGGCAGGCCGTCAGCTCCGGCTTCGATGAAGCCGTGGTCCGTGAGGTCCACCTTGGTGAGTGGGTCGGCCGTCCATCCGTTGCGCTTGGCCCAGCTCAGCAGGACCCTGAGGTTGGAGGCCGTGACTTGGAGGGCGAGGAGCAGCGTGGTGCGGATGAGTCCGGTGTGGAGGGTCCAGCCGCGCTTGATGCCGCCGCCGTCTGATGCCTTGAGCAGGCCGAAGCTCGACTCCACGCGGCTGCGCCGGGCGTAGGACTCGATCCACTCGTCGGAGCCCCAGTACAGCTCCTGGCGAAGCTTGAGACCGACGTTCTCCGAGACCGTGATGGTCCTCTGACGACAGGCCTTGGGAATGGGCTGCCCGGCGGGGTGGACGCACTCGGGTGTGTCGGCGGGCAGGTGGAGCGACTCGGGGTAGCCGGCGCAGCGGAGCTTTCCCGCTCTGGCGGGCGACTCGTACCGGTAGTTGCCGCCGGCAGTCTTGCCGTGGCGCTCGAAGCGGTAGGTGGCGCGCTCGGCAATGAGTGCGCGGAACTTCGTGACCTCAGCGACGAGCGCCGCGCGCTTGGCCTTCTTGCGCTTCGTGGCGTTCTTCCGTGCCGGTCCCACGGAGAGGTTGGTCGGTCGGGCGATTCGTACCAGGTGGTCAGGGATGGACGCGGCGTGCGGCCAGCCGTCGATCATGACGTAGCCGTCCGTCGGGTGGGGGCGAGCGCCACGGTCGTTGTCGTGCATGTCCATGACCTGCATGACGCCTAGGTCCGACAGGACCTTGGCCCAGTTCTCGACGACGGAGAAGGAGAACGCTCGGTCCGAAAGGATCTCGGCGATGGGGTTGGGTGTGAGGTGGCGCGCCTCGATGACGTCGACGGTCTCCTGCAGGCCGTCGGAGTTGGCCGGGAGGATCCCAGCGCGAGCGCCACATCATCGTGATCGGCCGGTGGGCAGTACTGGAGCAGGTCGGTGAGCGTGCGTGCCGAGCGCAGGCCCGCGGCTTGGAGAAGGTCGGCGAGTGCGACAGGTGAGCTCATGACAGCGACCAGCCAGGTGTGCCGGAGCCTGGCGGTCTTGATCGTGTAGGTCTTGCCCTCGGCCTTCGCGCGACCCACCACTCGCGAGACCATGTTGATGGTGGTGGCGACGTCCGACACCACCAGCGCGTCGCCGCTGAGGCCATGCGCATCGTGGGCTGCGAGAGCGCGTTCCAGCAGCGGCACGTAGGCGGTCCGCACGGGAACGGTGCGTGACCGGTTGCCGCTACCGGCGACGGTGACGACGGTGATCTGGGTGCCGGCCACCATGACGGTGCTGATGTGGCAGCGACGCACCCCGCGCAGGTCCTGGGCGTCCAGCCCGGCGCCGAGTGCGAGCGCGAAGACGAACGCGAGCCTGCGTTGGGACTGCAGGCTTGGCTGGTGCCATGCCAACCGGACGAACTCCTCGCACTCGGCCTGCGTGTAGGGGGCGCCAACCTCCTGGTGGGACAACGAGACGGGTGCGCGGTGCGGGTGAAGCTTCTTGTTGATGCGTCGAAGCACTGACCGGGCGCCGCTCCGGGACGCGTCGGACCACGACGACGCAGCCAGGTAGGCCTCGATGGTGTCGGACTCGAACATGCCGTTCAGGTCGAGTGGGCGCTTCGGGTCGCGGCTGCCGCGGGTGGCGTGCCAGTAGAGGAACGGGCTCACGTTCGCGCAGATGTTCTGGGCGTTGCGGGAGCTGCTGGGCTGGTAGGCGTAGACGAGGCGCTCGGCCACGTCGCGGTTGGTGTCCCACACGCCGCGCTGTGCCTTGAAGAGCGGGACGTACCTGGCGACCGCCGCACGTACGTCGTCGCTGACGGCAGACGAATCGGGAAGAACGGCGCGCGTTCCTTCTTCCTCGACGGTCGCTGCCCGCGTGGCACGTGCGTGGGCGTCGGTGGCCGCGGCGAGAAGTGCACGGCGGGACTTGGGTGCCTTCGAGACCGGAGAGGATCCGGCTGCGGAGGAGGTGGTCACGGTTACCCCCAGGGGATGGTCGCTTACCTCGGCCAACGCCACCAGAGCGTCGGCACCCCAGACCGTGCTGCCCGCCATGCCCTGTGCAGTGACATCTCGGGCTTCGGCGATGTTCTGCGCGATGTAGTCCAACGTGAACTTCCCGACCAGCGGTGGCTCGGCCAGGCGCCGCGCCGCTGCGAGGGAACTGACCGGCACCGGGAGCATCACGAGCGATGCCAGGAACGGGTCGTAGACCTTCGACCGGCTGCGAAGCGGGGCGTCGACCGGGACGGTTCCTTGGGCGCGCCCTAGCGCGAGCAAAGTCTTCTGGTGGTGGGCTTTCGCGTGCTGGCTCTTGAACGGCGTCCGTTGGATGTGGGCTGTGATGTTCTTGACCGTCACCAGCTCGTCCAGGACCGGGGTAGTCGTGCCGCTCCAAACGCGGACGTCGCATAGGAAACCCACCAACGCGCTGACACGTTGATCAACGGCGTCGATGGTCGTCGGCATCGAAGCGGTCACCAGAGTCCATACCGCCGGTCCGGCCAGCTTCCACTTCGCCCCGTCGAGCCGACGAGGCGTGTACTGCTTGATGCGCTGGCGGACCTTGGTGGCGGCCTGTGCCTGAGGCGCGTTCGGGACCGGTGGGAAATCGAAGGTCGGGCTGGTCGCTGTCAGGTCTAGGACGGCTCGCTTCGGAGCGAGCTTCTCACGCACGCCGATGGCGCGCGCAGACGTGCCCAGGGACTCGATGCGCGCGCGTCGGGTGGACTTCGCGCCGAGGCTGGGGTCGGAGTACGCGTCACGGATACGGCCCTCCGTCAGCAGCACGGACAGGTCTGGAGTCGTGGATCGGTCCCATTCAGATGGGCCCGCCAGATACCCGACGAGGTTCTGCAGCTGAAGACGAGCCGCGTTGACCGTCTGCGGTTTCGCGGCCAGGACACAGTCGCGGACGATCTCGCCTGCGAGGGCCCAGGCTGCTGCGTCAAGCAGTCGCGGCTTGTACGCCGTCACCATCCGGCTTACTTCGTTCGGAACCCTCCCTCCAGACGGAACGGGGCCTGCGCCAGGGGTGGGTGTGAGCTCTCCGGGGAATTCGTTCATGACCGGACTCGTCCCGGACGTCTGACGCTTCTCAATCGCGCACGGCCGAAAGCGGACGAACTCTGCGCTGGAGCATCAGCCGAGTTTGTGCGGCCGAGTCACTGCGCCCACCGGTCGGACGACGGCTTGCTGTCCGCCGCTGAGCTACTGGAGTAGGAAGAGTTGCTAGGTCCAGTCCGACAAGCCGTCAGGGCGGCACCCGCTGCTGCACGGGGCTTGGAGCTTGCCGTTGCCGGGGATGTGAAGAACCTCTTGTAAGCCACGGGAATCCGTCGCTTCAATGTCGTGCCTCGACCGAGCGACGGTGGCTCGTCCACGCCCAGGTCTGGAAGGGGGAGCCCTCAAGTGCGGACCGTCGCGAGGGTAGGTACCGCTCACCCCACGGCGCGATGTCGATCTGCGCGCCGCTGGACCGCTCGACCGCCACGGCGCGGGTCGGAGACCAGCACCTGCTCCGGGATGTGGCCGGACAGCAGAGCGGCGGGTTCAGTGAGCCAAGCCCAGGTCATCCATGGCGACAGTCCAGCGTCCCGGAGGAGGGCTACGTGTGGAGACAGTTCGGGTCGTAGGTCGCCGGTATCCGTGAACTGGAAAGCCGGGTAGACGGGACCACCGGCGTCAACGAGGACCAAGACGGCGCTTCCTTGGCTCCGCGCCCAGGCTGCGGTGGTGGCGATGCTGGAGTCGTCCCGACGGGACCGCAGCGCTTCGAGGTCCAGTGCACCGGACTCAAGCAGACGCGCCTGGAAGTCACGAAACGCTTGGTGCCACTTCTCAGTCGGGTCGGTCACCGTTCCATCGTGGCTCCGGCCACCGACAGACTCAGTGGACACGGACTCAGCTCAGGACGGTGGTGCCGCCATCGGGCCGGTACTCGACCATGCGTCCGTCCTCGTCTAACGCGACGGTCGTGATGCCCCTCGCAGCGAGGATGTCGCCGAAGTGGGCCTTTTCCACCGCACGGACGATCGCCTCGCCGATGGCGTCGTTCTTGGCCAGTTCTGCGCCACTTCTGCGCGGGACAACGCTCATGCGTTCAGTCTGCTCCTGTGCCGCTCGCGGATCCAGAGGCCTGCAGTTGACGCACCTCACGTCTCGGCAGCAGCTTCGCGCTGGATGCACGCGGCACTACGTTCAGTCGCTGCCCGTGACTGAGCTTCGGCGTTCGACCAGGACCGTGTCGCGCCAGCGTCCGGCCGCCGGGCCGACGGTGGCTTTGGCGACGCGTTCGCGGATGCCGATGGTCCGGAACCCATGGCGTTCGTGGAGCTTGAGGCTGGCGGTGTTCTCGGTGAAGATACTGGACTGGATCGTCCAGATGCCGGCTTGTTCGGTCGAGGTCGTGAGCGCGCCGAGCAGCAGCCCTCCGATGCCGGTACCGCGGACACCAAGTGCGACGTAGACCGAGTGCTCGACCACGCCGGCGTACACCGCACGTGCGGACACAGCCACGCACGCGGCCCAGCCCACGACCGTCCCGTCAGGTGCCACGGCGACGAGGCGGTGGTCGACCAGCCGGGAGCTGTCGAACTGCTCCCATGTGGGTGCTGTCGACTCGAACGTCGCATGGCCCGCTTCGATGCCAGCAGAGCAGATGCGCTCGACGTGTGGCCAGTCCTGCACGGTCATCGGCACCACCACAACGTCTTCAGCCGCTGGTGCCATCGTGTCCACCTTCCTCGCCCAGATGCTGGCGTCCCAGTGCGGTGATGGCAACGACCTTGTCGACCGCACGCACCAGGTCCAGGTTGTCCAGCTTCCACAGGCTTTGCGACACCATGGACGGCAACGCCTGGACGACCAGCGGTCGCAAGGAAGGGTCCCGGTCCTTCCAGCAGTCCGCTATCTGCGCGGCGGTCATCGGCCCGCACTCGGCCAACGCCTCGAGCACCGCCGCCGTGACGAGGTCATGAGGCCGGCGATGCGTCCGAAGTGCTCGTGGTCGCGCGATGTCGCCGAGCTGCGGGCTGTGGGTGTCACAGGCTGGGTCGACCCAGCGTGATGAGTTCGGGTGCGGCCGGCGCACCGCAGCAGCCGCCGTCGGCCGCAGCTTGGTCGTCGAACGTCCCTGCACCACCGCAGACGCCGGTGTCGGGCAGGGTGAGCTCGACTCGGGCGGCGGCTTCGTGGTCGCCTGCGATGGCTGCTGCGACCGAGCGCGTCTGCTCGAACCCGGTCAACGCCACAGCCATCAGTGCTTCCACGGCCTTGGCAGCTGCGAACCGCCTGGACAGCGCTTGGGTGAGCGCCGCCAGCCCCAGTGGGATGGCGATCAGCACGATGAACGCGTGCAGGAACGGTCCGGGCTCGACGATGTCGGCCAGGTCGGACCCGACGAACAGGTACAGGTAGACAGGCAGCAGCACCAGCTGCAGGAGCATCAGCAGCGGTGCCGCGGCGACAAGGCGGTCCTCCGCTCCCCCGGCCAAGCCGGAGAACACGATGACGTAGTCGATGCACGGGGTCAGCAGGACCAGCAGGACCCCGACCAGCACGGCCTGGTCGTCGCCCAGGAACTGGATCAGACCCCACACGACCAGAGGCCCGGCGAGGAAGTTCAGACCGAGCACGGCCCCGAGGAGGCGGACGTCGCGGAAGCTGGCAGCCATGTCCAGGAACGGGACCTGCAGGAACGTCGCGAACAGCAGCGCAGCAAGCACCGGTTCGATCGCGTGCTCCAAGGACGCCCCCGCACCTTCGGGTGCGGCGAGTCCAAAGGCGACTGCTGCTGCGATGGCAACCAGGTACAGGGCGATCTGGTGCTTCTCGGCGGCATGGACCGCGCGCTCGAGCGATGACGCGGTCGCGTCCGGACGGCTCATGCTCATGCGTTCACGCATGAACCGACGTGCGCCGGGGCAGCGGTGCGACCTGTAAGAAGGTTCACCGGTGTCCTACTTCGCGAGGGCGCCGTCGATGGCGTCGATGAACTCGTCGGTCGTGGACGGGGTCAGGGGTTCGCCGTTGAGGAAGAACGACGGTGTACCGGTGACGCCGAGCCGCTCCCCGTCTGCCACGTCCTTGGCAACGCGCGCTGCGACATCGCGGCTGGCGACGTCGGCGTCGTACTGAGCCATGTCGAGGCCGAGCTCCTGGGCGTAGCTGCGGAACAGGTCGGCCTTGGAGTCTTGGGACTCGCCCCACTCGGCCTGGGTGTCGTACATCCGCTTGTACATGTCCTCGAGCTTGCCCTGACGGGCGGCGGACTCCACCGCATACGCGGCGTTGTTCGCGTTCGTGTGACTTGGGATCGGGAAGTAGCGCAGGACGAACGTGACCTGGCCGTCGTACTGCTCGCGAAGCTGCTCGACGAACGGGTACGCGGCACGGCAGGCCTCGCACTCGAAATCGAGGAACTCCACGAGCGTGACCTTGCCGTCGTCGGCGGTGTCGAGACGGTGACTGTCAGCGCGAACGGTGATGTTCTCGCGTTCAGTGGCGTCGGCGGGTTCGGTGCCGGCGAGGTTCTGGTACACGAACGCCCCGCCGAACAGGGCTACTGCGATGAGCCCGAACAGGATCGCGATCTTGGTCTGTCTGGTCATGCTCTTCATCGGTCGTCTCGTTCCTGGGTGTGGGTCACCAGTCGATCTCGTGGCACTCGCGTGCTGCGGTGCGTTCGACCTGGAGGGTGGCGTGCTCGATGGCGTAGGTGGTCTTCAACGTGGTGCGGGCGTGTTCGAGGATGCGGGGGAACTCGTCGGTGTCGTCGGCGACGAGGTGGGCGGTGGCCACGTTCATGCCCGACGTGAGGACCCAGATGTGCAGGTCGTGGACGTTGGTGACTCCGGGGATGGCGGCCAGGTCGTCAGCGACGGCGTCGATGGCCATCCCTTCTGGGACGTGCTGGCCCAGGACGGCCAGGACCTGCCGGCCGAGGATGACGGCGCGGACGGCGACGAACGCGCCGATGGCCACGGCGACGACCGTGTCCCACCATGCCTGCCCGGTGGTCGCGATGAGGATGCCGGCGGCGACGACGCCGACGGACCCGGCGGTGTCGGCGACGACCTCGAAGTAGGCGCCCTTGACGTTCAGGCTCTCCTTGGACCCGGCCCGCAGCAGGAGCATCACGACGATGTTGACGACTAAACCGAGCCCGCCGACCACGACCATGGGCCCCGAGGAAACGTCGGGGTCGCTGCCGATGCGGCTGATGGCCTCGATGACCACGTAGACCGACACTGCCAGCATCAGCAGGACGGTCAGGCCGGACGCGAAGACCTCGGCCCGGTAGGACCCGAACGAGCGGCGGCCGGTCGTGTCCTTGCGGGTCGCGATCTTGGTCGCGGCCAATGCCGCGCCTAGGGCGACGACGTCGGCTGCCATGTGGCCGGCATCGGAGATCAGGGCCAGTGAGTCCGCGAGCAGGCCGTAGACGAGCTCGACGACGAAGAACGTTGCGATGAGGCCGAAGGCGATGGCCAGCTTGCCGCGGTAGCGGGCTCCGGCGTGTCCTGCCGGGGGCCCGTGGCTATGCCCGGATCCCATCAGGGCTTGCTGTCTGTGCCGAGCTGCAGGACCTGGGGTTCGGCGGCCGGTGCGCAGCAGTGGTCCTGGCAGTCGGTGCAGCCGCATCCGGCGTTGTCGTCGCTGTCTCGGCTGATGGGTGAGCAGCAGCCGTCGCCGCGCCATGCCTCGAGTCCTTCACGCACGGCGACGCCGGCGATGATGAGCCCGGCGATGGGATCAGCCCACGACCAGCCCAGCGTGGCGTTGAGGACCAGACCGACCAGGAGCACCGCGGACAGGTACGTGCACAGCAGGGTCTGGGTGCCGTCGGCGACGACCGCGTTCGAGCCGAGGGCCTTGCCGGTGCGGCGCTGCGCGTAAGAGATGAACGGCATCACGACCAGCGACACCGCTGCCAGGACGATGCCCACGGTCGATGGGTCGGACTCGGCGCCGGTCAGCAGGCTGCGGATGGACTCGAACCCGACGTAGGCGGCCAGGGCGAAGAACGAGAACGCCAACAGTCGCAGCGCCTGCTGCTCGCGGGACTCCGGGATTCGGTGGGAGAACTGCCACAAGATGATCAAGCCGCTTGAGACCTCCACGACCGAGTCCAGGCCGAACCCGACCAGCGCCACGGAACCGGCCACGACGCCAGCGGTGATGGCAATGACGGCCTCGACGACGTTGTACGTCACAGACAGGCCGGCAAACATCTTGGCGCGACGTCCGAGGCGCTGCTTGGTTGCCAGATCGAGGGTGCTCATCGGTTGACTCCGTAGGTCGGGCACAGGGTGACGGCGAAGCCGGTCAGGTCCAGCAACGTCTCGGCCGCTGCCAGCAGCTGGGTCGTCGCTTCTGGGTGGGTGACGCTGAACACCGACGCTCGGCCTTGCGGTCGGGAGGTGACAAGACCGCACTCCTTCAGGCAAGCAAGGTGCTTGGAGACGGTCGACTGGGCCAGGCCCAGGTGCTCGGTCAGCTCAACTACCCGGTGCTCGCCGGACAACAGGTGCTGCAAGATCACCAGGCGCGAGCGGTCACTGAACCCGTGAAAGAGGCACGCAGCAGCGGTCAGAGGCTCTTCGGCTGTCGCAGCGGCTGTATCCAATGTCATCGTCATGCGGCGATGATAGCGCAGTCTGGTGAGCTCCGGGTAAGGTCAAGGCGCCGACGGGCGGACGCCTTGGTGGTTCAGCGGTCGAGCAGTCCGGCACTTGCGGCCGAGTGCGAGTCATTTCCCGCTCCGAGGTCGTCAGCGATCGACACGACGAGTCCGCCGAGCATGAAGGCGACGATGACCGCGACCAGGGCGTTGGTCGGGATGGACGGGATGAAGCGCCGGAACCCGGTAGCCGCGGGGGCGGCCTGGTGGTACTCGTGCGTCAGAGCGTGGCCCTTGCCTCGCTGGAGCAGGTACCGGTTGACCGGGTAGGCGGCGAAGAACGCCACCGTGAGCGAGATCATCATCCCCACCCAGAACAGCACGTTGACCAACCCGGCGTCCATGGCGCCGGGGATGACAGCCATGACCAGGTTGTCCACGACTTCCATCGTCGCGATGGACAGCGTGTCCGCGGCCAGCACCACGCTCAACGCAGCACCCACTCCCAGGCCGGCCTTCACCAGCGGCAGCGAGGACAGCGAGAAGCCGAACACGAACGCCAGCGCCACCGAGATGACGATGGTGACGCCGTTGGACAGGCCCGCCGCGGTCCCGATCATCAGACCAAGGATCTCTCCGATGGCGCACCCGGTCAGGCAGTGCAGTGTCGCGCTGGCCGCCATCGAGTTCACGCCACCCCCATGACCGCTGTGCCCCGCGTCGCCGTGGCCGGTGTGGTCCATGTCGTGGTGGTGGTGTGTGCCGTGCTGGTCCATCGCGTCCTCCTGAGCCCTTTGTCTGGTCACTCAAGCATACCCCCGGGGGGTATAGGTCTCTGGTGGCGAGTGTTCGAGACCACGATGGCCTGTTCTCGTTCTGTCGGGCCGGTTGGAGCGCGGGTCCGTAGGATGAGGCTGATGTCGTACACCGTTGCACGCGTGAGAGCGTCCGTCGGCCCCCGGTGGCTGATGGCGCTGCTGGCGCCTGCGCTGATCCTGGGCATCGTGTTGATGCACAGCCTTCTGCTCGAGCCGGCGTCCGGTGGCGGGCACGACGCTCACGCCCAGATGGCTTCGTCGGCGACGCCGGCGCATCACTCCGACGTCGCACAGGTGGCCATGGTGGCCGCTCCGGACGGCGGCGATCCGATGGGTCAAGGCACCGAGGGCGGCATGGCCGACTGCAGCGGCTTGATGGCGATGTGCCTGGCTCTGCTGGTCTCGTTCGTCGCGTTGATCGGGTGGCCCCGTGGGGTGTTCCGGTGGGTGCTGTGGCAGCGCCCGCCGCCGACATCGGTACGGCTAGGAACGCTACGCAGTGCGTTCGAGGCCATGACGGCGCGACAACGCACCACTGTCATCCGCTGCTGACAGGCAGCTTTCGGCGTGATCCTGCGGGTTCACGCCGTTCAAGCGACCCCTGTCGAGCAGACCCCAAGGAGAACAGCTCGTGCGTACCCGAATGAAGGTGGCGACCCTGGTCGCCGTGGCGGCAGCAGCCCTGACCGCCTGTTCCAGCAGTGACGACTCGTCGGCCGATGCCGACTTCAACAAGGCGGACGTCTCGTTCGCCCAGGACATGATCCCGCACCACCGCCAGGCCACCGAGATGGCAGCGTTGGCCAAGACCCGCACCGACACCGCCGCAGTGCTGGAGCTTGCCGCGGACATCGAGGCCGCCCAAGGCCCGGAGATCGACACGATGACCGGCTGGTTGAACAAGTGGGGCAAGGACGTCCCCGCCGAGGGCGACGACATGGGCGGGATGGACCACTCGAACATGGGTGGCGACTCCAGCTCGATGCCGGGCATGATGAGCGACGACCAGCTGGCCGAGCTCGAAGCGTCCTCCGGCGCGGGGTTCGACCAGATGTTCTTGACCATGATGCTGGCGCACCACGAGGGTGCGGTCCAGATGGCCAAGGCTGAGCAGAGCGACGGCAAGAACGCCGACGCGAAGGCGCTCGCGGGCACGATCCGCAAGGACCAAACCGCCGAGATCGCCACGATGCGGGACCTGCTCGGTTCCTAGGAGCCGACACCTCGGCCCGCGCTCACCCTGGCAACAGGGTGTGGGCGCGGGTCGGACGGTCAACGACGCCATGACTCACACACACCTTCCCGCTCGGGTCGGCGCGACAGCGCTGACCCTGATGCTCACCTTGCTAGCTGCCTGCTCGCAGCCAGCCCAAGACGCCCCGACCGCTCTAGCGTTCGGGCACGTCCACGGCCTCGGCCCCAACCCAGCAACCGGCGAGCTGTGGATAGCGACCCACGACGGCCTGTTCACCCTCGACGACGGCAACCCCCAACGGGTCGAACAGGCCCCGCACGACCTGATGGGCTTCACCGTCACCGGTCCCGACCAGTTCGCCGCCAGCGGACACCCCGCAACCGCCGGCGCGACCAACCCGATGGGACTGGTCACCAGCAGCGACGCCGGCCGCACCCTCGACCCGATCAGCCTGACCGGGCAGGCCGACCTGCACGCCATCGACACCACCGGAACCAGAGTCGTGGCCTACGACGCGGTCACTCAGACCGTTGTCGAGTCCACCGACAACGGACGCGCCTTCACCCCGCTGGCGCAGCTGCCGGCCATTGACGTGGCAATCGGCCCAGACGACAGCGTCTTGGTCACCGGCGCCAACTACACACTGGGGCAGGTCATTGGCGGTCAGACCGAACGAGTCAGCACTGCGCCGCCGCTGGTCTACATCGACGGCGACACCACGCTGGCCGGGATCTCGCCGGCCGGGCTCGTGTGGTCCTCGGTGGACGGTCAGACCTGGAAGGGCCGCGGCGAGCTGCCCGGACAGCCGCAAGCGCTGACGGCCAACGACGACGCCTGGTACGCCGCCACCACGACCGGCATCTACGAGAGCACCGACGACGGGGCCACCTGGAAGGCCATGCTGTGAGCGGCGCTCGGCGGCGCCACCCGACCAAGAGTGAGCTGACGGTTCGGCGGCTATCGGTAGCCGTGGCCGCACTCGCTGCGGCGACGTTGCTGGTGGCCGCCGGCGTCGCAGGCCGGACGGCACCGCCACGTCCCGACCCCGCCGCCCGGATCGCCCCCTCCCTCAGCACACCACCAGCCCCCGCAACACCTGCCACCAAGGCGCCAGAGCCAGCCGCGGCGAGGCCAACGCCAGCCCCTGATCCCACGACCGTCCCCAAGGCGGCCGACGGCACGTTCACCGCGGCCACGAGCACGGGTGAGCGCGTGGGTGAGGCCGGCACCGTCATCACGTACCGGGTGGAAGTTGAGGACGGGCTTGGGCTGAAGCTCAGCCGGTTCACCCGCGCCGTCGACGCCACCTTGGGTGACCGACGGGGCTGGACCGCCACCGGCGAACGTTCGTTCCGTCGCACCCCAGACGCGGCTTTGCGTGTGGTGCTGGCCAGCCCGGCGACGACCGATCGCCTGTGCGCGCCGCTACGCACCCGGGGTGAAGTGTCGTGTCGCAACGGCAACGACGTGGTCATCAACGGCAAACGGTGGGTCCAGGGCGTCGACTCCTACGACAACCTGGGCAAGTACCGCCAGTACGTCATCAACCACGAGGTCGGACACGCCCTCGGGTTCAACCACCAACCATGCCCTGCGCCTGGCGCCAAGGCACCGGTCATGCTCCAGCAGACCCTGGGCCTGGACGGATGCGCGGCGAACCCATGGCCATGACCTGCGACCCACGCCCCGGGTCCCTGACCCCGAAGGACTTCACCCTGGACTCAGCGTCCACACGAGCGGCCTCCGTCCACACGACAGGACGCTTTGGGAACCACGATCTCGTCCTGCGGCCGCCACAGCTTCTGGACGGCCCAAGTTGGCGCCACACGTGTCTGCGCGAAGCCGACCGCCTCCAGCCGTCGATCGGGTCTGCGGACGTGGACTGGGACGCGTCGGTGTCGCTGACCTCGTGGGCCGACAAGGTTGCCGCTCAGCGGGCCGCGGCACGCGCCGGGCGGCTGGTCCCTCTCGTCCTGGTCAACGGTGGCGGAGATGTCCTGGGCGAGATCTCCTTCGCCATCGACCCCCGCACCGGTGTCGCCGAGCTGTCGATCTGGTTGTCCGCGAACACATCAGCACCAGCACGCGCGTGGGCGTGGCGCACCGCCCTGACCCACGTGGTCGGGCTGCCGGCCACCATCCACGGCGTCGTCGCACCCGTAGCAGTCACCAACCCAGCCCCGGGGCGGATGCTGACCGAGCTCGGCTTCACCCGACGCGCGACCGCCAACCAGCTTCGCCCGTACGACGGCGTCCCGACCGACCACGACATCTGGTGGCTCCCCCGCACCACATGGGTCGAGACGGCGCCTAGCCCGCCGACGCGAGTGGCCGGCCGGGCACGGGTGGCGACGCTCTCTGCGTTCGCCCCGATGTTGTTGCCGTTCGCGCGAGTGGCCGTTCGACGCGGCCGACGGGTCCTGCACCGCTCCACAAAACCATCGGCCCAGCTTCCACATGCCCACGAGCACGGGGTGCGTCTACCCCACGACGGCTTCGGGACCGTCACCATAGACGGCTCGCCCGCCGGAGTCGCGGACATACGGCACGACCACGGGTCATCAACGCTCGAAGTCTGGACCGACCTCAAGGACCTCGACACCGCACACCGAGTAGCCCAGGCACTACAAGATCTCGCGGACACCACAGGCGCACGGCGCCTGGCATGGAGCGTCCGACCTAGCTCAGTCGAGCAGGCCGCAGCAACAGCCATCGGGCTCGCCCTCGAGGGGCACACGTCGCCACCGGTGTGGGCTCGCGACGACCCGCACGAGCTGTGGGCTCGAGCGCAGAACCGACCACACCCCACCCCAACCGCCACCAACCCTCAACCGAAGGAACCCTGATGAATATGAACATGACCAACAACGTCCCGGACTGGCTCACACCCATCGCCTGGGCGTTCATCGCCCTTGCGGTGCTCAGCGCAGCTCTCATCGCCATCGACATCTACGGCCGTGGACGCCGGCACCGCACCGTCGCCACCGAGGTCGTCTGGGTGTGCTCTGGTCTCTACCTCGGACCCGCAGCACTATGGCTGTACTTCAAGAGCGGTCGAGCTCCTGCCCGCACCGGCCACGTCGACCGCGACTCCGCAGCGTCGGCGGCGAGCGTCAGCCTGCCCGGCGGGGCGGCCAGCGCCGTTGCGCACCTCGTCGGAGTGCCCCTGGTCCTGGCCTCGGGCCTGACCATCGCGGGCATCGACCTGTGGGTCATGCTGCTGGTCATCGGGGCACTGGCCATCGTGCTGCTGTTCACGTTCGAGCGAACCGCCGCGACAGGGTTGAGCGTCGGCGCCGCAGCAGGCGCAGCGGTGCTGACCGTGCTGGCGTTCGACATCGGCATGGCCGGCTGGATGCTGCTGCTGCACTTCAACGAGTACATGCCCCCCGCTTCGGAGGGGTCGTTCTGGTTCCTCATGCAGATCGGCATCGTTCTCGGCCTGGCCACCGGCTACCCGGTCGCCGCGGTCCTGGCACGCCGCAACGGTGCCGCCACAGCAGCCATCACGCGGTAGACACCACGACGACCGCGCATGAGATGGGCCGCGCCGAGCATGCACCCGGCAAGGACGCGGACCTGGCGCTGCGGACCACGCCGACAGCCCAGACATCACCGCGTCCACGGCGACTGCCTGGACGCGATCGGGGCGTCTACTGGTGACGGCGGTGGCACAGTAGGAAGCGAACCCGCCGGCCAGGAGGAGCGTCCGATGCGCGTTGAGTTGTTGTACTTCGATGGATGCCCGAACTGGACGGTCGCCGACGGGCGGCTGTCCGAAGCGCTTCGGGCCGCGGATCACGAGGACGTCATCGTGGAGCGTCGCCGGGTCGAGACCGTGGAGGAGGCAGAGGCGGTGGGGTTCTTGGGGTCTCCAAGCATCCGCATCGACGGCATCGACCCGTTCGCGTCCGGTACCGAGCACGTGGGGCTCGCCTGCCGGGTCTACACCACACCGACAGGGCTCAGTGGCACACCCACCACTGACCAGCTGATCGCGGTGCTGCCGTGAGACGCGCGGTCCTCGTCCTGATCGGGGCCTACGTCCTCATTGCAGCCGGCAACAGGATCGCGGAGCACCTCGGCGCGATGCGCTGCGGCTGCGCTGAGGACTGCTGGTGCCGCAAGCCCGGCCTGAGCCTGTTTCGCTGGGTGTTCCCATGGGAGCACCGGTCCGCGCACGCTGCCGAGGACGACACCGAACTCGACTCGATGCGCAACTGAGCCGTAGCCGTGGCCGAGGGGCAGAGCTCGCGAGGAGCCGACCAGAGGTGCCCGCAAGCAGACGCCGGAAGCTCTACAGGTTCCGTCAAGTGGGTCTACGGTTGGGGCGAACTACCGGCTCGCTCGGTGCCGCCTGTGGGCGCAGTGAGCGCCAGAAGGGTGGGGTGAGCACGAATGCTCACCCCACCCTTGGTCGTTCGGTCTTAGGCTGCCTGGGGCAGCTCCAAGTTGATCTGCACCTCCGCCGCGATGGCCTCGCACAGGCTGCACCCGGGAGTCAGGACTCCCGGCGGGTGCTCGTAGGAGAGCTCCTCCACGGCCCAGAGTCCGAACTGCTCCTCGTGCAGGTCCGGGAACTCGTCCTGGATCGTCTGCTCGAGCTCCAGCTGCAGCGACCACAAGGCGGTCGCGTCGTCGAGGGAGTGCGACCGGTGCTCGGCCGCGGTGATGGCGACCCGGCGCCGCATCATCAGCAGGACGTCCCTGCGTCGACGCGCCTTGACGTCGCTCAACCGGATGACCCCATCGGGGACGTTCTGACTCCAGTCGTTTGTCTTCATTTGTGGCCCTCCAGGGGCGTGGGCGCTGCCTCGGACCTGGATGTCCTCGGTCATGCGCGGAGTGGCCGAAGCCCTCACGCAGCACGGTGACGGCGCACCGGCCTCACGCAATGACGGGAATGGTTGAGGCCAAGTTCGGCGCTAAAACGTTTCCGCGACACCGCCGTCGTGAAGACGGCCAGGTCATCATCGAGACCTAGGTCATCTTCTCCAGGCAGATGGGCGACCGCCTGGAGATGTGTTCGAGGAGGTCAGGCGCGGCAGGCGCGTCGCGTGGACCGTTCGGTTGGGTAGGGAGCGAAGGTGCCGTGGCGATCCTTTGGATGCTGGGAAGTCGAAGGTTAGGGTTTTGAGGAGGTCGCGCTATGTCGAACATCCTCAAAGTGACGAAAGTGGACCAAAAACTGAAGTTGTGATGTACAGTCGTAGGTCAGGTGGCGAAGACGACGAACGGACTGCAGATGAACAGCACGGGATCCTTTCTCGAGACGGCCTTCGGTGGAGACGCGGCGAAGATCGAGCGCGCATTCGTGGCGGCGGGTGTTGAGGCGCACAACCGCTCCTTGGAAGCGAAAGTCGCGTCCCAGCTGAAGACGAACCATGCCTACGGAGGTACCTGTTGGCTCGCGCTTGCTGAGGAAATCGTCGATCGCGTCGGGTCGGAGCTGGAGGGTGCGCACGTGGTGCCAGTGCCCGGAGCGCCGTACTCCATCCTCATCAAGGACGGCTATGCCATCCTGCCGGTGAAGGTCATCGAGGGCGGTACACGCGACGGCCGAATGCGTGCCAGCGTCTCGGATCTGCGGGCTCGTCTTGCCAGCGTCAACAAGCCTGGAGTCGAGCAGCAGTCTCTCTTCGACGCTGATCAGGACAACAGCGATGCCGCAGGCGAGGTGGTCGTGGCTGCGCTGGAGGAGCTGGAGAGGGAACGGGCATCGGTGGAGGCCATCGCGTCCGTGCTTGTTGTAGCGGCGTTCCAGTGTGGCCCGAGCACCGGCTTGAGGGCTGTCCAGGTAGGCATCGCAACGTTCGACGCCGATGGGTTCATCGACTTCACCGACAGTCAGAAGCTGTCGCTACTCGACACCCCCATCCCCTTCCCAACCGTCGCATCCGTCAAGGGCGATACGTTCGACACGGCCCCTCGTCCGATGCCGCGCCTCGAACTCCAGGAGGAGCCCGCGCTCGGCGGAGAAGTTTCCGAGCAGAAGTAGTAGGAGCGATGTCGAACAGCATCTTCTTCGAGCCCGGGCGCCTCCGGCAGGCCCGGGAAGTCGCCCTGCTGAACAAGAAGGAGGTGGCTGAGGCTAGTGGGGTCTCGGCCGCCGCCATCGGGCAGTACGAGGCCGGCATCTCGACCCCGCGCCCGGACACTCTGATCCGGCTGGCCGATGCACTCGATGTACCCGTCGAGTTCTTCGAGCCGGGGCGCCCCCTCCAGGCTCTGGACACGAGCGACACCTACTTCGAGAGCCTGCGCGCGACCACGGCCAAGCAGCGCAACGCAGCCACGTCGTTTGCTGAACAGGTATGGGAGCTCTCGCACGCGCTCGAGACTCATGTGCGGTTCCCGCAGATCGATCTGCCCAACCCTCACAGTCCCGCGGACATCACCTACACACCGGAGGCCGCGGCCCGCGCAACGCGCGCCTCGTGGGAGCTCGGTAGCGAGCCCGTCGGGCACCTCGTGGCGCAGCTGGAGTCGCGGGGCGTCATCTGCTGCCTTGCGCCGCAGACACCCGCCGGGGTGGCGCGTATCGACGCCTACTCGACACTGAAGTTCCCTCGTCCTGTGGTCGTGCTCACCGCTGATCGGGCCGACGACATTCTTCGTCACCGGTTCAGCGCGGCGCACGAACTCGGACACCTAGTTCTGCACCACGGGGTTCCCTCTGGCGAGACCTGGCTCGAGCGTCAGGCCGATGCCTTCGCGGCTGAATTTCTGACGCCGGCCGTCAAGCTGCGTGAAGAACTGCCCGGCCGTCTCCACTTCCCGACTCTGTACAACCTCAGCGAACGGTGGGGAGTCTCCGTCACGAGCCTCATCTTCAGGGGCAAGGAGCTAGGCATCTACTCCGAAAGCACGGCTCGTCGCGGGTACATCCGATTGGCGCAGGTCCCTCAGACCGCACGCCCTATCCGGGAGTACGACGGCGAGGTTCCTTCAATGCTGCGTGCGGCGTTCGAGCTCGCCGAAGCGCGAGGCGTCACCGCCGGGACCCTCGCCGCTGAGCTTCGTTGGAAGCCCCGACGCGTCCGGCAACTTCTTGGCGCGGTCGACGACCCTCGGCCACAACTGCGCGTGGTGCGTTAGAGGGTCGCGCAGCGTAGGGCTGGCGGCGTGGCTCCACCCTCAGGCAGACCACACTTCGTCGCCCACCACGCTCGGTTGGCGGCGCGCAAGGACAACCTCGGCGACACGCACCCGCGAAGGTGTCGGGTCTGGCATTCCAGATTGAACGCGAAATGTGTGGTCAAACGGCAAAAAATGTGTGACAACTCTCGGCGATCCAGAATTCTGGCCCGTGGTTAGCGCGTTTTGGAGTTGTGTAAGTACCCCGCCGATGACGAAGGCCCCGAGCGTTCTGTGCTCGGGGCCTTCGTCGTCCCCGGGTGCTGGGGATGTGGGAGGAGCGACGGCTCCCACCGCCACTGCCGACGACGAACCCCCGGTTGGGACTGGATCTCCCGTCCGTCCGGGGGTTCGCCGTGACCTCACCGAGACGAGCTCATTGGTCGATCGACGCCATGTTCGCGTCGTCGTGCCGGGCTCCGGACGGTGCCTCGAGCGACTCGAGCCGGTGGATCTGGTCGGCGGCGAGCTGTACCCGGTCGGCCGCCGTGTTCTCCTCCACGCGGGCGACGCGTCGGGTCCCGGGGATCGGGGCGATGTCGTCGCCGCGGGTGAGGATCCAGGCGAGAGCGGTCTGGGCCGGCGTGGCACCGACCTCGGCGCCGATGGCCTTGACCTCCTCGACGAGACGGAGGTTGCGCCGGAAGTTCTCCCCGACGAACCGCGGGTTGGTCTTGCGCCAGTCGTCGTCCGCGAAGTCGTCGACCGAGGTGATCTGCCCGGTCAGCAGGCCGTGTCCGAGCGGCGAGTACGGCACGAAGCCGATGCCGAGCTCGCGCAGGAGCGGCAGGATCTCTGCCTCCACGTCCCGCGTCCACAGCGAGTACTCGGTCTGCAGTGCCGAGACGGGGTGCACGGCGTGGGCGCGACGGATGGTGTCCGGTGACGCCTCGGAGAGCCCGAAGTGCAGCACCTTGCCCTCGGCGACGAGCTCGGCGACGGCGCCGGCGGTCTCCTCGATCGGGGTGCCGGGGTCGACCCGGTGCTGGTAGTAGAGGTCGATGTGGTCGGTGCCGAGGCGTCGCAGGGAGCCCTCGACGGCGTTGCGGACGTTGGCCGGGCTGCTGTCGATGACGCCCGGGCCGTCGCCTGCGTGGGAGACCAGGCCGAACTTGGTGGCGATCCTGACGTCGTCGCGGCGGCCCTTGACCGCCCGGCCGACGATCTCCTCGCTGAGGTACGGGCCGTAGATCTCGGCGGTGTCGACGTGGGTGACCCCGAGGTCGAGCGCCCGGCGGATGGTGCGGATCGACTCGGCGTCGTCGAGGCCGCCCTCTGAGGTGTACGTGCCGGCCATGGTCATGGCACCGAGACCGATGCGCGAGACGTCGAGGCCGTTGAGGGAGAGGTGCTTCATGGTTCCTTCGTCCTGGGAGGTGGTGCGGGCTCATGCCCAGCGTGGTGCGGAATGGAGGGCTAGCCGTCGTGACCCAGCGACGCCGACAGCTTGCGGTGGGCGTCGGCCTGGTCGAGGAGGGTCTGTGCCTTGGCCTCGGTGGCGGCCACGGCGTCAGCTCCGGCGATGAAGCGCATGGGGGGCTCCTCGAGGGCCGCCAGGTCGACGATGGCCCGGCCGAGCTTGGCCGGGTCGCCGCCCTGCTGGCCGTCCATGCCCTTCCACGCCTCGACCGTGGCACGCGTGGTGTCGGCGTAGTCCTCGATCGAGGGCTCGGCGTACTGGGTCGACTGCGGGCTGAGCAGCTCGGTGCGGAAGAACCCGGGGACCACGGTCTGGGTGCGGATCCCAAAGGGCGCGACCTCCGACGCCAGAGCCTCCATGAACCCTTCGATCCCGAACTTCGACGCGGCGTAGGCGGTCTGGAAGACGCCGTTGACGACGATCGCCGCGGTCGACGACACGGTCACGATCAGCCCCGATCGCTGGGCGCGCATCTGTGGCAGAGCGGCGCGGATGGTGTGGGTCGGCCCGAACAGCGTGGTCTCAAGCTGCAGACGGAACGCCTCGGGGGCCATCTCCTCGAAGAAGCCGGCCTGGAAGCTGCCGGCGTTGTTGACGAGCACGTCGAGGCTGCCGAAGCGCTCGACCGCGGCGGCGACGGCTCGTTCGGAGGCCTGCGGGTCGGTGACGTCGAGGGCGACGGCAAGGAGGTGGTCGTGCTCGCCGAGTGCCTCGGTGATGCTCTCGGCGCGGCGTGCCGTGGCGACGACGGCGTGTCCTGCAGCGAGGGCCGCGCGGGCGATGTCGGTGCCGAGGCCGCGTCCGGCGCCGGTGATGAGCCAAGTCTGCTGGTCGGTCATGGGATGTCCTTCGTGTTGGTGTTCGTGTCGTGAGAGAGGGGGATCAGGCGACGTCGGGGAAGAAGCCGCCAGCGGGGCCGCGTACGGCGCTCGCCACCAATGCGTCGACCTGCTCGGCGGACTGCGGGATCACCGGGGCTGCGAGGAGCCAGGCGACGAGCTCGTCGAGGGTGAGCCTCTCGGTGGGCCAGGCGGGCATGTAGGGGTCGCAGTAGGCGGGGGTGCCGGGCTCGGTGCGCCAGCTGTCGGCCAGGCCGCCGATGTCGAGGGCGTCGTAGCCGAGCGTGTCGAGCAGCTCGGCGGCACGCGCCTTGGCCGCTGCGTCCTCACCGGCGATGGGGAGGGTCACGCGGTCCTCGTCGCCGGACGGGCGCGCGCCGTTGCCCAGGCTCGCGAAGGTGATGTTGTTGAACGCCTTGACCACGTGGGAGTGCGCGAGGTGGGACTGCACGAGCTCGCTCGCGGTCGAGGAGCCGTCGGCGAGCGCCTCGATCCGGCCGTCGCGCTGGGGGTAGTAGTTGGTGGTGTCGAGGACAACCTTGCCGGCGAGCGCGTCAGTGGGCAGGTCCGTATGGGCATTCAGCGGGATCGCCGCGACCACGACATCGGCGTCGTGAGCGACATCGGCGACGGTCGCCGCCCGGGCTCCTGGACCGAGCTGCTCCACGAGCTCGGTGAGTGTCTCGGGACCGCGGGAGTTGGCGAGGACGACGTCGATGCCGGCAGCGATGGCGAGGCGGGCGAGAGTTCCGCCGATCGCGCCGGTGCCGATGATGCCGAGGACAGAGGTCATGGTGCTGGTCCTTCTGGGAGGTCAGGCCGACCGATCGGCCGCAGTGACCACGACACCACCGTCATCCGCAGCGCGGCAGTCCCGCTCGTGAGGGTCACCGCCGGTGACTCCCTCGTGCGCGGACGGCGGTGCTCGTCTCAGGACCGCCGAGTGACCTTGTCGGTCTCGTCCGCGGTCCAGCTGGAGAGGAGTGCCACGGCGTCGTGCGACGGCGAGCCGGGCTCGGCGGTGTAGGCCACCACGGACGTCACGGAGTCGCCGAGGGGGAGCGTCTCGAAGGGCAGGTCGAGGTCGCCGACGATCGGGTGGTGGAACCGCTTCACGCCGTGGGAATGGATCATCACGTCGTGTGCGGCCCACCGGACGCGGAACTCGTCGCTGCAGGTCGACAATCGCCCCACCAGGTCCGAGACGTCACGGTCGTGCGGGTCGCGGCCCGCCTCCGCGCGCAGGATCGAGACGGTGTCGCTCGCGACCTTCTCCCAGTCGCGGAAGTAGCGACGGGCGTCGGGCCCGAGGAACACGTACAGCGCGGTGTTGGGGATCTCGCCGTCGTAGTCGTACACGGGCGAGAACAGTGCCCGTCCGGCGGCATTGGCGGCGAGGACGTCAAGGCGACCGTTCATCACCATCGCGGGCGAGTCGCTCATGGAGTCCAGGAGGCGTTGGATCGCGGGGCGCACCTGCACGGGGCCGGAGGGTTTCCGGCGTGCGGCCGCGCGCCGGGGTGCACTCGCCGCGCGCAGCAGGTCGAGCAGGTGGGCGCGCTCGGCTGCATCGAGCTGCAGCGCGTGGGCCACGCCGTCTATGATGCTGTCGGAGACGCCGGTGGCGTCGCCGCGCTCGAAGCGGATGTAGTACTGCGGCGAGACGCCGGCCAGCACGGCGACCTCCTCGCGACGCAGGCCGGCCACGCGGCGACGCTCGCCCCCGAAGGCGGGCAGGCCCGCCTGCGCGGGGGTGATGCGGGCACGTCGCGTCGAGAGGAACTCGCGGATCTGGGCGCGGAGCTCCTCCCGGGGGTCGGCGGGACGGCCGTCGGTGGTCATCGGACCAGCGTACGAGTCATCCTCGGCCCGTGGGGGTCCCTGTCGGTGACCGTCACGATGGTGGTCTCGTGCGGCGACCGCCGCGACTCGGCCCTCGAGCTGGGGGAGGCCTTGACGGCGCACTTGCATTTTGCAAGTATCAAACGGCATGAGCCTCTTCATCACGTGCCCGGTCGAGAGCGTCGAGCGTGCGACGGCCTTCTACGCCGCCCTCGGCTGGACCCTCAACCAGGAGATGTCCGACCACAACGTGTCGTGCTTCGAGATCGGGTCCGCGCAGTACGTGATGCTCGGCAGCCGCGAGATGTACGCGGCCGTCGGCGGCGTCGAGGAGCTGGTCGGTGGCGCCGACACCCCCTCGAAGGTCACCGTCTCGTTCGACCTCGGCAGCCGCGAGGAGGTCGACGCGCTCGTGGAGCGTGCCGCCGGTGCGGGGGGCCGGATCGGGGACATCGACGACTACCCGTTCATGTACCAGCGCCAGTTCGACGACCTCGACGGCTACCACTACTCGCCGTTCTGGATGAAGCCGGACGCCGATCCCGAGGCGTGAGCGACCTCGCCGCGGCGCTCGGCGTCGTCGGGTCCCGGTGGGCCCTGCTGGTCGTGGAGGCCCTGCTCGACGGACCCCGCCGCTATGGCGACCTGCAGCGCGACCTCCAGGCGCCGACGAACATCCTCGCGACACGTCTGCGCGAGCTGGAGGCGGCCGGCGTCCTGACGCGCCTGCCCCTCAAGCACAACACCCGGGCCTACCAGCTGACCGAGCGCGGACTCGCCCTGCGCGACGCGATCGAGGCGCTCGGGCGGTGGGGCGAGGAGATCTAGACCGGGCGGGCGCCGTGCGCCGGGCACTATGCTGACGGCATGCGAGAGACCGCGATGCTGAGCCGGGTGGCCGGGCTGTTCGCGTTCGTCCTCTGCCTCACGGCGACCGGCGAGTCCACCACCACGGTGGGCGTCGCGGTCGCGATCGCTGCGGCCCTGCTCGTCGCCGCGAGCTCGCGCGTGGTCGTGGCTCACCGCGCAGGCGGAGTCGGGGTGGTCCGCGGCGAGGTCGCGGCCCTGGTGCCCGTGCTCTCGTCGCGCATCGCGGACCCGGTGCGTCAGCCGGTGCGTCCGCGCGCTCCCGGTCTGGTCTGAGGTCGCCTTCGGGCGACGCGCCCGATCCGATCCTCAGACCAGGAGATGTCCATGCTCGACCCGTTGAAGCACGTCCTGTCCACCCTCATGTCCACCGCCCACGCCCTTGCCGAGAACCTCGGGGCCGACCCCGGTGGTGCCGTCGGCTGGTGCCTCAGCATCGCCGCGATCGTGGTGGTGGTGCGTGGTCTGCTGCTGCCGCTCACGGTCCACCAGGTGCGCAACGCGCGGCGCATGGCGGTCGCCAGGCCCCACCTGCAGGAGATCGCCCAGCGCTACAAGGGACGCACCGACCCCGACAGCGTGCGCGCCATGATGGAGGAGAGGCGCGCCCTGTCAGCCGAGCGCGGGGTCTCGAGGCTCGGGTGCCTGCCCGTGCTGGTGCAGCTGCCCGTCTGGTTCGCGCTGTACCACTTGATCTCCGACGTTGCCGCCGGCTCGGCCGTCGGGTCGATGGACGCCGACCAGGTGGCGCTGTTCGACCGCGCCCAGCTGTTCGGCGCCGGCCTGGCCGACAGCGGCGTGCTCGGACAGGACGGCCCGCACCTCGCCGTGGTGCTGACCCTCGCCGTCGTGGCCGCGGCCGTGTCGTTCGCGACGCAGCACTTCTTCGCCATGCCCAACACGACGACGGACGGCATGCCGGAGGCGGTGCAGCAGGCCACGCGCCTGATGCCCACGCTGTCCTCCGTCGGGCTGCTGGCGGCGGGCGCCTTCGTGCCGGTGGGGCTCCTCGTCTACTGGGTCTTCAGCCAGGTGTGGACGCTGGGTCAGTCGTTCGTGGTGTGGCGCTGGTTCCCGACGCCGGGCACGCGGGCGGCGGAACGATCGTCAGCGCGACGGACGTCGGCCGTCGAGGGCTGAAGGGCGACGGTGGCACGATGGGTCCGGCTCGTCCGCCCGGAGGAGCCGGACCCGAGGAGTCGAGCATGGCGCGACACCACCAGGACCTGAGCGTCGTCGACGGTGCGACGGTGCTCGTCACCGGCGCCAACAGCGGCATCGGGTTCCACGCCGCCCGGCAGCTGGCCGGCGCCGGTGCTCAGGTGGTCCTGGCGTGCCGCGACGTGGCAGCGGGGCAGGCAGCGGCGGACGAGATCGGCCGCGGTGCCCTCGTGGAGCATCTCGACCTGGCGTCGCTGGACTCCGTGCGTGCGCTCGTCGACCGATGGGGCGGGCCGCTCGACCTCCTGGTGAACAACGCCGGGGTCATGGCCCCGCCGACGCGGCGGTCGACCCAGGACGGCTTCGAGCTGCAGTACGGCACGAACCACCTGGGCCACGTCGCGCTCACGGCCGGACTGCTCCCCGTGCTGCTGGAGTCCGAGCGGGCACGCGTGGTCACGGTCGCGTCACTGGCGCACCACGCAGGAGACGGCTCCATCCTCGAGGCCGGCCATCCCGCGTCCTACGACGCGCGGCGCGCGTACGGCAACAGCAAGCTGGGCAACGTGTTCCTCGGCCGCGAGCTGCACCGCCTCGCCGCGGAGGCCGGGGCGCCGCTCGCGTCGGTGGTGTGCCACCCGGGCGTCTCCTCGACGCGGCTGTTCTCCAGTCGCGACGGCATGGGGGCGCGGGCCGCCGTGCGCATCGCCGCCCGCCTGGCCGGACCGGTCTTCCTGCAGTCGTCGGCGCAGGGGGCGACGGCGATCCTCGACGCCGCCACGACGGCGCCCTCGGGCGCCTACCGCGGTCCGCAGCGGCTCAAGGAGACCCGCGGCCCGATCGGCGACGCCAGGCTCAGCGACCACGCGCTCGACCTCGACCTCCAGCGGCGGGCGATCGCACTGGCGCTGGAGCAGACCGGGTCGACTCTCGCGCTGTAGACGGCCGGCGCCGTGCGGTCCCCCCGCCGAGACAGCCCGCACTGCTCGACGGTCAGTCGGCGAGGACGCTCATGACCGCGTCGTACGCGGGCGTCGGCTCTCCGTCGTCGAACAGGAGGTCGTGGCCCTGCTGCACGCCGTCGTCGTCGAGGTACCAGTCGTACCGATCGTCCACCCCCCATGTCGTGTAGGAGACGCAGGCGTCCGATCGGAGGCAGGAGGCGAGGACCGTGGCGTACTGCTCCGCCTGGGCGTCCTGCCCCTCGCTGTCCGTGACGTCGTTCTCGGAGATCCGGACGTCCAGCCCGGCATCGTCGAAGCTGTCGAACGTCGTGGCGAGGTCATCGGCCGAGATCGCATCGGTGTCGAGGTCGTAGACGTGAGCCTGGAGGCCCACGCCGTCGATGTGTCCACCCCGAGCGTTCGTGTCGAGAGCCAGCTGGAGGAGGGCGTCCTGGCGGGGACCCGGCACGTCGGCGCCGTTCTCGTTGATGAACTGCCTGACGTCCGGGTCGGCGTCGTGAACCGCCTGCGAGACGACCACCGGGTAGGTCGGCCCGAAGACACGGTGCCAGACGTTCTCCTGCAGGAAGGTTCCCTGGTCGACGTCGAACGGTTCGTTGACGACGTCGAGCGACTCGAGCCGACCCTTGAAGTGCGTGACGACGGTGGTCACGTAGTCGAGCAGGACCTCGGCACTGGCCTGGCGCTCCTCCTCGGAGCCGGTGGGGAGCTCCCGCATCCACCGGGGCATCGCCTCGGTGAAGGCGATCGTGTGGCCGTGCACGGCGATTCCCTTGCTCTCCGCGAGGTCGAGGAGGGCATCGGCCTCCTCGAAGCGGTACTCCCCCTGCCGCGGGGAGAGCGCCTGCGGCTTCATCGCGTTCTCCGGGGTGAGGGCGCCGAAGTTGCCCACGAAGCTGCTCGCGTAGTCCTCGTCCGAGGCGAGCGGACCCAGTGCCACGGCCGCGCCGATCAGGAAGTCCGGACGAGAACGGGCGGCACGAGCCTGCAGCCCGTCGGGAGCCACGCTCGCGTCGGCCGCCACGGGAGCTGCGGTGCTCAGGGAGGCGCCACCCGGCGCCGCGGCCGTGAGCGAACGGACCGCGAAGGACCCCTTCTCGCTCGACAGGCCCAACCACAGCGCGCCAGAGTCGAAGACGTCGCCGAGGGGCAGGGAGGACACCGTGTCCCCACCGCTCGCGATGTCGAGCCGGTCGCCGTAACGGTGCACGGAGAGCTCCGCCTCGGGGTCGGGAACCGTGGCGCGCACGTCCCGCACAGGCTGAGGGTCGGCCACGTCCTGCTGGGGGGAGCCGTCGAAGAGTGCGATCCGCAGGTCGTCGCCGCGGAGCGTGAGGTGAAGTCCCGCGGGCTCGATCCGGAACTCGTCGGCGATCACCGGTGGGCTGTCGTAGAGCGACAGGGTGGCATCGGCGGTCACCTCCGCGAACGACACCCCGAGCGTGAAGTCGTCCGCGGTCGCCAGATGCGTTCCCAGGTCGACCGGCGGGTTCGCCTGCCTCCTCCCGCCGTCCTGCTCGACGATGCTCCTCCCCGTCGCCGTCACCTGGAGACCGTCGGTGTCCTCGACGATCCCGGGCACGTGCCGCCAGTCCTCCTGCAGCAGGTCGATGACGGTGCCCGGTCTGGTCGCCATGTCCGGCGAGCTGCCGCCGGCCAGGGCGAGGACCAGGCTCGCCGACGCCAGGCTCGCGACGCGCCATCGCCGAGCGGTCAGGACCGTCATCGACGAACACCGTCATGGGAAGCCGGAGACGTCGCGTCAGTCGACGTGCAGCGCCGCGTCCTCATCGGTGGTGAACACGCACCGACACCACGAAGGCGAGCCACGAGGAGAACCTAGCAAGCCTCGATCGTGCGATCGCCCGGGTCGCGTCTGGTGGTCAGCACGTCGACCGTGACCCCGGACGCATCGCGGGCCGACGGCGGGGAACGTCCGTGACATGAGCAGCTCTCCCGCTGGACGAAGCCGACTGGCCGCGCAGGTCCGCGACGGCGTCGCGCGCCACCCCCGCGTACCGAGAGCGGCCAAGGCGGCGGTGGCCGCCGTGCTGGCGTGGCTCGCGGTCCAGCCCCTCGGCGGTGCTGCCGACGAGTACCCGTACTACGCCCCGCTGGGCGCGGTCATCGCCGTCTCCGCGACGGTGGCCGACTCCGTCAAGGCGTCCGTGCAGGGGGTGATGGCCATCCTGCTCGGGGCCGCGCTCGCCGTCGTGGCTGCCGCCGTGGTGCCGACGGTGCCGGGCCTGGCCGTCGTGGTGCTCCTCGGCACGCTCGCGGCAGGGTGGTGGCGCTTCGGCGAGATGGGCGACTGGGTGCCGATCGCAGCCCTGTTCGTCCTCATCATCGGCAGCAGCGGCCTGGTCGACTACCTCATCGGCTACGTGCTGCTCACCGGGCTGGGCGCGGCCGTCGGGGTCGCGGTGAACGCAGCCCTTCCGCCGATGCCGCTGGCGCCGGGGGACCGTCAGATCATCGTCGCCCGCGAGGCGCTCGCCGCGCAGCTCGACGACCTCGCCGACGCACTGCGCAGCGACCCGCCGCTGGACCGCGAGCAGTGGCTCGCCCGGCACCACGACATCCGTCCGCGCGCGCAGGCCATGGGACGGCTCGTCACCCAGGCCACGCAGGTGCGTCGGGTGAACTGGCGCGCCCGCCGGTGGCAGGAGTGGGCCGACCGCCAGGTCGAGCACGCACGGGCGCTCGAGCGCCTCTCGCTGGTGGTCGACGACCTCGCCGGCCTGCTGGCGATGACCGAGCACGCCGACCGCGAGGACGTCGCGCTCGGTCCGCGTCTGCGGCAGCCCGCGGCCGAGGCCATGGAGGCGGTCGCCGTGATGCTGCGTGAGGAGAAGGACGAGGACGGTCCGCCGTCCCAGGACGTGCGCGACCGCGCCGACGCCGCCGTCGAGGTGCTGGCCGACTCCGTGACGGAGCGGGTGCGGGCCGGGGTCACCGGGGTGCTCGCGGCCGGGGCCGTGGTCACCGCCCTCCGGCAGCTGGTCGCATCGGTGTGACGGTGCGGCTACCGGGTCCGGCGGTGCTCGACGCGGCCGTCCCCGCGGTCGTCGGACCCGGACGACTCCTCGTCCCGCCGACGCTCCCGCCGCGCCAGGGCCGACGTGGCGAATGAGGCCGCCACCCAGGCGACGAGCACGCCGAGCGACGTCGCGACCCCCGATCCCTGGCGGAAGGCCACGGCGCGGGCAGCGTCGAGGCCGGCCGCGTGCGGCAGCCACGACGTCACCGAGCGCCAGGCGACGGGTTGCTGCCACGGGTCGGTACCGGCCAGTGCGGGCAGCGCGGTCAGGAGCAGCACGGCGACCGCGAGGGCCAGGCCCCAGACGTCGAGCACGCTGAGCAGGGCCTGCGTCACTGCGCAGGCTGCCAGCGTCGTGGCACCCAGCACCAGCCACCATCCGAGCCAAGGGCTGGACGTGGCCGTGGCCGCGGCGATGGCGAGCGCGAGCCCGACCACGGCGCTGAGCACCACCGAGGCCGCGGCCCGACGGACCCCGTCCTGCGCGGTGCGCGCCTGCGGTCCGCGCCACCAGGCGAGGGCCGCGACGCCGAGCATCCCCGCCGCCACCGCCGCCAGCGGGGCGAGGTCGACCACGCGTCGATCGAGCACGGAGGCCCTCGGTGGCACCTCCTCGACGTCGAGGGTTCGACCCAGGGACGCGGAGAGGGCTCGCACGTGCGCCACCACGGCAGCGGTCAGCTGAGGATCCTGCGACCCAGGGACCAGCACGAGGTCGCGCTCGGTCGCCAGGTCCACGACCACCACGGCCGTGGCTGCACCCGACTCCAGTCGGTCCACGCCCTCGCGACGGTCCTGCGTGGTGGACGCGTCGAGGGTGCCCGCGGCGTCGGCGCGGTCGGCGAGGGCCTGCCCCACGACGGCCGGCGCGACGATCGTCACCGGCGCCTCGTGGGGGGCGTCGCCGACCACGAGCGTCGAGACGAGGACCAGGCCGACCACCTGGGTCACCACGACGAGGACGAGCGGCACCCAGCGTCGTCCGGACATGGCTGGACCCTACCGACGTGAGATCGTGACGGCATGGTCCTGCCGCGTGCCCCGTGGCGCGTACGGGTCCTCGCCGTCACGGTTCCCGCCCTGGTGGCCATGCTGGCCCTCGCCTCGCTCGCCGCCCCCGACGTCGAGGAACCGCCGCGCGTGGGCGCGGCCGAGCAGACCCGGTGCCTGCCGATCGAGCCGATCCGCTCGGTCGCGGACCTCAACGACCTGGTCACGAAGGTGCGGGGACGCGGGGAGTTCGAGGGCGCCGACGTCGGCGCGGACGTCACGCTGCAGGACGGCCGACGGCTCTGGGTCTTCGGCGACACCCTCCGGTCGGCCGACTTCGTCGGACAACGCTTCGTGCGCAACTCCATGCTGGTCTTCGACGACGAGTGCGCCGAGGTGGTGCTGCCGCCTGACAAGGGCGCGCTGATCCCGGACCGCGCCGACGGCGTGGGCTACTGGCCGATGTCGATCGCGAAGGTCGAGCGCACCGGCTACGACCTGGTCGGCGTGAGCGCCCAACGGGTCCAGGGCGCCTCCGCCCCGGACGGTGAGCTCGCGTTCGACAACCTCGGCCCCGCGATCGCCCTGTTCATCGTGCCGCGCGGCCGCACGCCGCAGCTGCTGTCGGTCCGCGACGTCGGCGCGGACCGGTCCGGAACCGAGCGGCCCACGTGGGGTGCCGCCGCGACGGTCCACGACGGCTGGGTCTACCTCTACGGCACCGCGAACCCGGGCGAGCGGCTGGTGTTCGGCTTCGACCTCCGCGTGGCGAGGGTGCGTCCCGACGACATCCTCGACGTCGGTCGGTGGCGCTACTGGGACGGCGAGTCGTGGAGCCGCAGGGCCGAGGACGCCGCGGTGCTGGTTCCTGCGCAGGGTGGGGTGTCGCAGACGTTGAGCGTGTTCGAGCGCGCCGGCCGGTGGTACGCCGTGAGCAAGCGCGACGAGTTCCTGGGCACCGACCTCGTGATCTGGTCCGCGCCCTCGCCGACCGGTCCCTTCACGGCGGGGCCGCCGCTGGCGTCGATCCCGTCGTCGTCGAAGGGGCGGCTGCGCTACATGCCGTTGGCGCACCCGGACCTGCTGCCCGAGGAGGGCAGCGTGGTCGTCTCCTACAGCCAGAACGACACCGATCCCGCGGTCGTGGCCGAGGACCCGTTCCTCTACCGGCCGCGGTTCCTGCGGGTTCCGCTGCCCTGACGCGTGGCGGGAGGCTCGCTGACCGGGGCCAGCACCGCTGCCAGCTCCGCCTGGTAGGCGGCGTAGGCGGTCGCCAGGGCCGGACCGTTCCAGGTCTTCGGTCGCAGCGACGGGGGCAGGGCGGGGTCAGTCCGCAGGTGCCGAACCAGCGCGGCAGCGACGGCGAGCCGGTCGGCGGGCGAGAGGTCCTCTGCGAGCGCCGCGAGCAGTGCATCGCCGGTGCGCGTCCAGGAGTCGAGGTCCCACAGCCGGCCGACGAGCGCGCGGACGTCGGACGGGTTCGACGTCGCGACCACGGCCAGGTCCGCCGACCAGTCGGGCAGGGGGCGGTCCAGGTTCGCCGGCCGCGTCCACACGCCCTCGCGCAGCTCCGCCAGCCGCAGCTGCTCCATCTCCAGGCGGAACGCCACCCGGTCGCTGGCCGCGCGGCCCGTGGCCACCACGACGACGGTCTCCCAGGTGCCGTCCCACGAGCGGTAGGGCGGGTCGAGCGCGGCGTCCTGGAACCGTTGGCGCGCCCGGAGCCGTTCGCCGATCCTGTGCACCCCGTCGGTGCGCTCGAGGTCGCCGGCCGCCACCAGCCGGGTGAGTGCCGCCCGCACCGTGGACTCGGGGACGTCGAAGACCTCGCCGAGGGCGACGAGCTGGGCGGCCGTCAGCTCGGGAGGGTGTACGGCGAGCAGCAGGCTGAGCACGATCGACCGCGCGCTGAGGGGGCGGACCTCCATCGGTCTCCCCCCTCGGTCGAGCGACTGGACATTGCACTTTCTTGACAACTGTAGCGATGATGCAATGCTTGGTGCATGACCACCACGCCGTACCCCGCCGCCGACGGCCACGCTACTGCTCCGACCGGTGTGCAGGACGCCAACCAGGCCCCGCCCCTCGCGCCCTACGACGCCTCCGCCGACGTGGCACTCCTGGAGACCCTGCACCGCGAGGGAGCCGGCTGGAACGAGGCCGACGTCCGGCGCGTCGGGCAGCTGGCGGGCGGGGTCGAGGCCCAGCAGTGGGCCGAGGACGCCAACCGGTTCGACCCGGAGCTGCGCACCGTCGACCGCTACGGGAACCGCGTGGACGAGGTCGAGTTCCACCCGGCCTGGCACCACCTCATGCGCACCTCGATCGCCGAGGGGATGGGCGGCGCGGCCTGGGTCGACGACCGGCCCGGCGCCCACGCGGCCCGCACCGCGAGGGGGCTCGTGTGGGGTCACACGGAGGCGGGGCACGGCTGCCCCGTGACCATGACGTACGCGGTCGTGCCGGCGCTGCGCCACCAGCCCGAGCTCGCCGCCGTGTACGAGCCGCTGCTCACGTCGCGCATCTACGACCCGGGGCTGCGGACCCCCTCGACGAAGCGCGGCCTGCTCGCCGGCATGGGCATGACGGAGCGCCAGGGCGGGTCCGACGTGCGCACCAACTCCACGGTCGCCCGACCCACCGGCGAGCCGGGTGTCTTCACGCTGCACGGCGCCAAGTGGTTCACGTCGGCCCCGATGTGCGACGTCTTCCTCGTGCTCGCGCAGTCGCCCGGCGGCCTGTCCTGCTTCCTGGTGCCGCGGATCCTGCCCGACGGCACGCGCAACCCGTTCCACATCGTCCGCCTCAAGGACAAGCTGGGCAACCGGTCCAACGCGTCGTCGGAGCCGGAGTTCGACGGCACGGTCGCCTGGCTCGTGGGCGACGAGGGGCGTGGTGTCCGCACCATCATCGACATGGTCGGCTGCACCCGTCTGGACTGCGCGGCCGGCACCAGCACCCTCATGCGCAAGGCGCTGGTGGAGGCCGGGCACCACGTGTCGCACCGCTCCGCCTTCGGCGCGCTGCTCGTCGACCAGCCCCTCATGCGCAACGTCCTGGCCGACCTCGCCGTCGAGTCCGAGGCTGCGACGTCGCTGACCATGCGGCTGGCGGGTGCCACCGACCGGGCGCTCCGGGGCGACGAGCAGGAGCAGGCGTTCCGGCGCATCGGCACCGCCCTCGGCAAGTACTGGATCACCAAGCGTGGCCCGGCCTTCACCGCCGAGGCCATGGAGTGCCTCGGAGGCAACGGGTACGTCGAGGAGTCGGGCATGCCGCGGCTCTACCGCGAGGCCCCGCTCAACTCCATCTGGGAGGGCTCGGGCAACGTGAACGCGCTCGACGTCCTGCGCGCGCTCGGACGGGAGCCGGTCGTGGCCGACGTGCTCATGCACGAGATCGGGCTCGGGAAGGGTGCGAACCGCCACCTCGATGCCGCGGCCGACCGACTGGGCGCCGACCTCACCGCGGCAACGGCCGACCTCTCGAGCATCGAGTTCCGTGCGCGTCGGCTCGTGGAGCAGATGGCACTGGCACTCCAGGGCTCGCTGCTCGTGCGGCACTCCACGCCGGCCGTGGCCGACGCCTTCTGCTCGTCGCGCCTCGGCGGGCAGGGCGGGCTGGCCTTCGGGACGCTCGACGTCGGGGTCGACACGGCCGCGATCCTCGAGCGCGCGCTCCCCGACGCCTCCTGAGCCCTCCCACGTCGGCCGGGCGGCGGTGGCCGCGGCTCAGCCCTCTGGGCGTGGCGACAGGACGTTGCCGGGGTTGAGGCGCCCGGCGGGGTCGAACGCGGCCTTCACGGCGTGGTGCACGTCGAGGGCCACGGGGTCGAGCTCGCGCGTGAGCCAGCCGGACTTGAGCCGGCCCACGCCGTGCTCGCCGGTGACCGTCCCACCCAGCTCGAGGGCCAGGGCGGTGATCGCGTCGAAGGCGCGGTGCGCCGCCGCCACGTCGGCCGGGTCGCGCCGGTCGAAGATGATCGTGGGGTGCATGTTGCCGTCGCCGGCGTGCCCGAACACCCCGATCCTCAGGTCCTCGTCCGCGGCGACCCGCTGGATGCCGGTGACCAGGTCGACGACGGCCCGCCGCGGGACGCACACGTCGTCGAGCAGCCAGTCGCCCAGGCGCTCGAGAGCAGGAAGCGCCTGGCGTCTGGCCTCGAGCAGCTGCGCGCCCTCGGCGGCATCCGTGGTGAGCGCCACGTCGACCGCTCCGGAGGCGTCGCAGATGCGGCGCACGGCCTCCACGGTGGTCTGCGCCTCGGGCAGGTCGGTCTGCACCAGCAGCATCGCGGCGGCGTCGATGCCCATGTGGGTGTGTGCGTCGACGGCCGCGAGCGTGGTGGCGTCGAGGAGCTCGAGCATCGAGAGGTCGATGGCGTCGGCGGAGAGCCGTTCCACCGCCCGGCCGGCGTCCTCCAGGTCGGCGAAGGTCGCGACGACGGTCGAGGGTGGAGGGGGAGCGGGTCGCAGGCGGAGCGTGACCTCGGTGATCACGCCCAGCGTGCCCTCGGAGCCGACGAGCAGGCTGGTCAGGTCGTAGCCGGCGACCCCCTTCACGGTGCGTCGCCCGGTGCGCATCACGCGTCCGTCGGCGAGGACCGCCTCCAGGCCGAGCACGTAGTCACCGGTCACCCCGTACTTCACGCAGCACATGCCGCCGGCGTTCGTGGCCACGTTGCCGCCGATGGTGGAGATCGCGACGCTGCCCGGGTCGGGTGGGTAGAACAGCCCGACGTCGGCCACGGCCGTGCGCAGGTCGGCGGTGATCACGCCGGGCTGCACCACCGCGACACGCTCCTCGACGTCGATCGAGAGGATCCGGTCGAGCCGACGGGTGCTGAGGACCACCGACCCGGCGGGAGCGTTGGCGCCGCCGGCCAGTCCGGTGCCGGCCCCGCGGGTGACGACCGCCAGGCCTGCCTCGTCGGCCGCGACCACGCAGGCCGCGACCTCGCGGGTCGTGCGTGGCGACAGCACCGCCACCGGCAGCGCGCGCTTCACCAGCTGGGCCTCGTCGTGCGCGAACCCGGCCACGACGTCGGGGTCGGTCTGCACCACCTCGGCGGGCAGGCGGCCGAGCGCGGAGGTCAGCGTGGTGCCTTGACCGCCACGACGGGGCACTCGGCCTCGAGGAGGATCCGCTGCGACGTGGAGCCGAGCACGAGCTTGCCCACGGGCGAGCGGCGTCGCTGACCGATCACGACGAGCGAGGCGTCGTGGCGGTGGGCGTTGTCGAGGATCGAGTCCGCGGCACCGCTGGAGCCCACGAAGTGCACCACCTCGTGCTCGACGCCGGCGTCGGCCAGGCGCGACTCGAGCTGCTCGACGACCGACTCGGGCGTGACGTCGGGGTGGGGCGTGTCCGAGGCGATCACCACCACCTTCGCGCCCACGGCGGCAGCGTGCTCGACACCCCAGCTCCAGGCGGCCTCACCCTCGGGCGTGGCGACGTATCCGACGACGATCGTGGTCATTCGCTCCTCCTTCGCGCTGCCTCCACGGTACCGGTCGAACGTCTTCCGCGATCGGGATGCGAGATGGGGCCGAAAAGGACTAAAGTCCCGATTGAAACCGGGACAACGTCCGCATGTGGTGGTTGGGAGGCCGCCATAGGGCACGAGTGACGCGCAGAGCGTTGGGCGTTGTTCCGCAACAGAGGGAGAACACCATGCAGACCGCCGTCAGGCGGCGCTGCGCGGGCGGGGCGACACGTGTCGTCCTGCTCGTCGTCGGCGCCTTGTTGATGTCCACGCTCGTGGCGCCGAGTGCCGACGCCGCCCGTCGGTACACGGTGACGGCGAAGAAGAGCGCCACCGCCACCTCGACCGTGACCCGGTCGGCCGTCCACGACGGGTACCGGGGCACGGCGACGATCCGACGGACCGCCCGCGCGGTCGCAGCCGCCAAGGCGACCAGCACGAGCAAGAAGAAGGCCACGTCCTTGGCCCGGTCGCGGGCTCTCTCGCGGGCACGGGCCACGGCCAGGAAGCGGGCCACCGCCAGCGCCAGTGCAGCGGCCACCTCGCTCGCGCGGTCGCGCGCCGTGGCCGCTGCGAAGGCCAAGCCCGCGCCGAAGCCTTCTGCCTCGCCGACCCCCACTCCGACGCCGACCCCCACGCCGACCCCGACCCCGACGCCGACCCCGACCCCGACGCCGACCCCGACCCCGACGCCGACCCCGACCCCGACGCCGACCCCGACGCCGACGCCGACGCCTGTCCCGACCACCGGGTCCGACGCGTCCGCCGATGCCTGCGGCCCCACGCGGCTCAAGACCGACGGCTCGGCCTGGAGCTGCACCTTCAGCGACGACTTCGACGGCGACGCCCTCGACAGCAGCAAGTGGCTCGTCGCCACGAGCGAGGCCACCGGCCTCACCTACGGCGACTGCTGGGTCGACCGCCCGGAGAACCTGAGCGTCGCGGACGGCAGCCTGCGCCTGACCACGCGGATGGAGGACGAGCCGGTCACGTGCACCGCCGAGGGCAAGACCGTGACCACCCGCTACACGTCGGGCTCGGTCACCACCTGGGGCCGGTACACGCTCGACCGCGGACGCGTCGAGATCCGGGCCAAGATGCCCACCACCACGCAGCCCGGCGTGCAGAGCGCGCTCTGGCTCTTCCCGGAGACGATGAAGTACTGGGACGTCGCCGGCTCGGGCGAGATGGACATCGCCGAGTTCTACTCGCAGTACCCGGACCGGCTCATCCCGACCATGCACTACGCCACGACGTCGCCCGGCTTCACGAACTACTACTGCATGGTCCAGGACCCCACCCAGTGGCACACCTACTCGCTGGAGTGGGACCGCGACCGGATCCGGGTCGAGTACGACGGCGCGGTCTGCCTCGACCACAAGATCACGCTCGTGGGCCAGCTCCTCCAGGGCCAGCCCTTCGACCAGGACTACACGATCAACCTCACCCAGATGCTGGGCTCGGGAGCCAATGCGCCCACGTCGGACACGCAGCTCCCTGCGACGATGGAGGTCGACCACGTGCGGGTCTGGCAGTGAGGTGAGCAGGGCCCGATAGCGTGACCACGTGAACGACGTGTCTGCGCGCCGCCTGCTCCTGGTCAACGGTCCCAACCTCAACCTGCTCGGCACCCGCGAGCCCGAGGTCTACGGCAGCGCCACGCTCGCGGACGTCGTCGCGCTCGTGGAGCGCACGGCCGACGAGCTCGGGTACGCGGTGAGCGCGCTGCAGAGCAACCACGAGGGTGTGCTCATCGACGCCGTCCACGACGCGCGAGGCACCTGCGCCGGCATCGTCATCAACCCCGGTGGCCTGACGCACACGTCGGTGGCGCTGCGTGACGCGCTCACCGGAGTGGCGCTCCCGTTCGCCGAGGTGCACGTGTCCGACGTGCACGCCCGCGAGGAGTTCCGCCACTTCTCGTACCTGACCGACGTCGCCGCCCTGACCGTGGTGGGCGAAGGGGTCGACGGCTACGCCCGCGCCGTGCGCGAGCTCGTGGCGCAGCTGGAGTCCCGGTGAGCGGCCCGCGCAACGTCCCGCACAAGAAGCAGCTGGCGGTCTCGCGGCGGGTGCGGGTGCCCGGCCCCGACGCGGACTGGTCGGCGCTGCACGGGTTCGCCCAGACCTTCGACGCGGCGTTCTTCCTGTCCTCCTCGACCGCGACGATCGTGCAGACCGCGTACCGGCCCGCCTTCGACGCGGTGGAGCGCGGCGAGGACCTCGACGGCTCCCTGGGCATCGCGCTGCTGCGTGCGGCGCTGTGGTTCCAGGCCCGATCCGACACCTTCTCCGGGGCCACGGACTTCTCCGGCCCCGAGGTCGAGCGCTTCTACCGGGCGGTCTGCGCGGAGCTGCACTCCCGCACCCACGGCTGGGTCGACGACCAGTCCTGACCGGCGACGCTCCCGCGCCGGGTCTGCGCTGCGCCCGAGGTCACCGCTCGCGGGTGCATCGGTGGATCGTCAACCGCAGAAGCCGTCCTGAGGTTGAGGATCCACCGATGGCGGGTGGGCGGCGTGCTCGGTCGGGCCGGGCGTCGTGGGTCGGGGCTGCGCAGCTGCGGTTCGTCGTCAGGTCGGTCTCCGAAAAGGCCTCGACCGGGCGGCACCTCGCGCAGCGGGCAGGGTTCGCGGGCTGCCGCCGCGCTGTCCCGCCCCGGGCGGTGACTTCTCCACCGAATGACGGCGATGCCGCGGGCCGCCGGTGACTTCTCCACCGTCTGAGCGCTGAGACGGTGGAGGACGCGCCGCTCGGGCGGGGATTCGGTGGAGAAGTCACCGCTCGGGGGAGTCATCGGTCGATCGTCAACCGCAGAAGCCGTCCTGAGGTTGAGGATCCACCGATGGACGGCGTGCTCGGCCGCACCAGGCGCCCCTGTTCCGTCGAGGCCTCTCGGGGACCGAGCCCGCACGGAGCGGAGGCAGCGCAGCCGCAGGTCCAGCCCTAGGGGAGCCAGCGCAGCTGCAGGTCGAGCCCGAGTGGAGGCGGCGCAGCCGCAGGTCCGGCCCGCTCGTCCGGCGGGAGGGGCCGATCCTGCCTACCGTGGGCGGATGAGCCGCTACCTGATGATCGTCGCCGTGGCCGTGCCGCCGTTGTTCACGGCGGTCCTGGGGCTGACCCACCCGGCCGTGCTCACCGTCGAGGACGCCGGGCACTGGCAGATGATGCACACCGTGCTGCTGCCGGTCTTCCCGCTGCTCGCCCTCGGACCATGGCTGGTGGCGCGCACCCACGATCGCGTGGTCGGGGTGGTCGTGGGCGTGCTCGCCTACGTCTACGCCTGCTTCTACACGAGCCTCGACGTGCTGGCCGGCATCGCCGGCGGTGCCATCAAGGACGCGGAGGCCGGCGGACTGGGCATCGTGTTCCCGGTGGCGGGTGACCTGGGGGCCATCGGGTCCTACGCCTACATCGGCGCCACCGCGCTGGCCGTCGGGGTGGCCAGCCGGGCCGGGGTCGTGCGGGCGCTGCCCGGTGCCGTCCTGGTGCTCGTCGGGTCGGTCATGTTCTGGCAGGAGCACGTCTACCGTCCGTGGGGCGTGCTCTCCATGGTGCTGCTCGCCGCGGGCTGGACGTGGCTCGTGGTCGCTACAGCCCCTCGAGCACGGTCAGCGTCGACGCCCACGCCTCGCTCTGCGGGTCGATGACGACGAAGTGGTCGCCGTCGACCGGCGCGAGGTTCGCGTCGGCACCGGCGGCCCGCGCCGCGTCGACGTAGGTGCGCGACTGCGAGTACGGCACGTTCGTGTCGGCGCGACCGTGCACGCACCACACCGGCACGTCGAGAGGGACCTGCTGCAGGGGATCGGCGTCGGGGACGTCGGCGACCGGTGCACCGAGGAAGGCCTCGACCGCTCCGGCCCCCAGGTCCTCGCGGACCGCTCCCACGAGGTCGAGCACGCCCGCCTGCGAGACGGCCGCCGTCACCGGCACGCGCGCGTCGCGCCAGCGGTCGAGGCGCTGACGTCCCGCGGCCCACACCGCGAGGTGCCCGCCGGCCGAGTGCCCGAGGGTGACCACCCGGCTGAGGTCGAGGTCCTCGACGTCGGCCAGCGCGTCGATGCCGGCGCTCACGTCGTCGGGCGTCTGCGGCCAGCCACCGCCGGAACCCTTCCCGCTCCCGACCCGTCGGTACTCCAGGTTCCACGCCGTCCACCCCTGCGCCGCCAGCGACGCGGCGAGCGGACGTCCGAGGGACAGGTCGTACTCCGCCCGCCAGAAGCCGCCGTGGATCACGACGACGACGCCTCGTGACTCGCCGGTCGGCCGGGTCAGCTCCGCGAACTGCGCGGGGTCGGTGCCGTAGGTGATGCGCTCCACGGAGCCCATCGTCGCACCGCCGTCCCCACCGCTGGGGCCGCCTCCGGACGAGCAGGCCGCGAGCACGCCTCCGCCCAGCACCGTCGAGCCGACGACCGCGGAGCCGAGGGACAGGAACCGACGTCGACGCATCCGTCCATCCCACCGCACGCAGCTCGTCCCTGCAGGTCAACGGGCGGTCGGCGGCCGATAGGATCAGCACTCGGCGAGCGCGGGAGGCCCGGAGATGGACATCCACGACCTCGACGCGTTCCTGCTCGTCGGGTCGGCCGTCCTCATCGCCGCGATCCTCGCCGTGCGGCTCTCGGTCACCGCCGGCCTCCCCTCGCTCCTGGTGTACCTGGGCATCGGCCTGCTCATCGGCGAGGAAGGTCTCGGCGTGCAGTTCGACGACGCCGACCTGGCCCTGGCCATGGGCTTCGGCGCGCTCGTCCTGATCCTCGCCGAGGGCGGTCTCACCACCCGCTGGGAGCACGTGCGCCCGTCGATCGGCCTGGGCCTGCTGCTGGCCACGCTCGGCTCCGTGGTCAGCGTGCTGGTGGTCGCCCTGGCGGCCCACTACGTGCTCGACCTGCGCTGGGAGATCGCGGTGCTCCTCGCCGCCGTCCTCACCCCCACCGACGCGGCCGCGGTCTTCTCGGTGCTGCGAGCCGTGCCGCTCACCCCGCGCGTCAAGGGGGTGCTGGAGGCGGAGTCCGGCCTCAACGACGCTCCCATCGTCGTGCTCGTCACCGCGATCAGTGCAGGCCAGATCGCCGACGGGGGCATCGCGTCGTTCGCGGGACTGATCGCGTTCGAGATCGTCGTCGGCGGCATCGTCGGCCTGGTCGTCGGCTTCGGCGCGGGCCGGCTGCTGCGCAGCATGGCGCTGCCCGCCTCGGGCCTCTACCCGCTCATCGTGCTCGCGTTCACCGTCCTGGCGTACGGGCTCGCGGTGCTGGGCCACGCCAGCGGCTTCGCGGCGGTCTACCTGTGTGCCCTCGTGCTCGGCAACACCGAGCTGCCGCACCGCGTGGCGACCCGCTCCTTCGTGGAGGGCGTCGGCTGGCTCGCCCAGATCGGGCTGTTCGTCATGCTCGGCCTGCTCGCTAGCCCCTCGGAGTTCACCCTGTGGCACATCTGGACCGGTCTGGTCGTCGGCGCCGTGCTCACCTTCGTGGCCCGGCCGCTCTCGGTCGCCAGCTGTGCGGTCTGGTTCCGCGTGGGCTGGCGCGAGCAGCTGTTCGTGGGGTGGGCCGGCCTGCGTGGCGCGGTGCCGATCATCCTGGCCACCATCCCGCTCGCCGCCGACGTGCCCGGCTCGCGCGACCTGTTCGACATCGTGTTCGTGGCCGTCGTGGTCTACACGCTCGTCCAGGCCGCACCCCTGTCGCGGCTGGCCCGCTGGTGCGGGGTGCTCCACGACGAGGTGCGCGACGTCGAGGTGGAGGCGGCACCGCTCGAACGGATCTCGGCCGACCTGCTGCAGGTGCACGTCCCGAGGAAGTCGCGGCTCGCCGGCGTCGAGGTGGGCGAGCTGCGGCTGCCGCAGGGCGCGTCGGTCTCGCTCGTCGTCCGCGACGGTGAGCCGTTCGTGCCGCACCGCACCACCCGCCTGGTCCGGGGCGACGACCTGCTGGTCGTTGCCACGCGTGACGTGCGCGAGGCCACGGAGCAGCGGCTGCTCGCCGTCGGGCGCCACGGTCGGCTCGCGGGCTGGGACCGCGAGGAACCCTGACCGGGTCGGGCGGCGGGTACGACGGCTGGGTCAGACGGCTGGGTCAGACAGCTGGGACGGTGGGCAGGCAGACCGTGAAGCGGCGGTCGTTCTTCGTCGTGCGCACGTCCTTGCCGAGCTTCTTGAAGTCGTCGCCGACGATCACCGTCACGGAGTCGCCGTCGACCTCGATGTCGGGCTCGGCGTACTGGACCTTGGAGCCGAACTGCGCGGCCACCAGCCGGACCCGCGGGTCGTCGCGGTCGTTGGTGAGCACCACGGCGACGTCGGCGTCGACCTTGCTCGTGGAGTTGCCGATCTGGCCGGCCAGGAACCCGCGACGCTGGAGGTTGATGCTGACCCGGTTGGCCAGGCCCGCGCGGGAGCTGGCGTTGTAGACGTCGACGGTGATCAGGTTGCTCGTGACCTCGTCCTCGGCCGCGACCACGCGCGTCTCGCACGTGGGCCCGGCGTCGATCGTCTCGGCCGACGCGGTCAGCAGGCGGAAGCCCACGAAGAGCCCGGCGACGAGCACCACGACGCTGCCGAGCAGCACGAGCGGTCCGGCGGCACCGCTGCGGGCGTTCATCGGGACCCGCTCAGGGTGTAGACGCGGGCGTGGAGCATGGCGCGCTGCTGGAGCGCTGCGCGGACCGCACGGTGCAGGCCGTCCTCGAGGAACAGCTCGCCCTTCCAGGCCACGACGTGCGCGAACAGGTCGCCGAAGTAGGTGGAGTCCTCGTCGAGCAGGTTCTCGAGGTCGAGCTGCGTCTTGGTGGTGGTGAGGTCGGCGAGCCGGACCTGGCTGGGCGAGACGTCGGCCCACTCACGCTGCGACAGGCCGTGGTCGGGGTACGGCCGCCCGTCGTTCACCCTCCGGAAGATCACCCCGTCAGTGTAGACAGGTGTGCCGTCGCCGAGCGGTAGCCTGACCGGCATGAGCAGCCCGGACGAGGTCGGAGCCCCGAAGTCGGCGCAGCAGGCCGCCGAGGAGGCCGCGCAGGCCGCTGCCGCCGCCGAGACCGCAGCCGCGGAGGCCAGGCGCCGCGCCGACGAGCTCGCTCGCGCCGCCGCGGAGCAGGAGCAGCAGCGGGCCCAGACCGAGCCGACCCAGACCGCGCCGGCCGTCGCCGGCGACCTGAGCGAGCACGCGGAGCTCGTGCGCAGCGGCTACGCCTTCGAGGGCTCGGTGCTGGAGATCGGCGCCCTCGTGGAGGCCGACGTCGCCGTGCCGGGAGCCCAGGTCCGGATCCCGCTCGGCATGCTCAACCGGCACGGCCTGGTCGCCGGAGCCACCGGCACCGGCAAGACCAAGACCCTCCAGGTGCTCGCCGAGCAGGTGGCCGCCCAGGGCGTGCCGGTGTTCGCCGCCGACATCAAGGGCGACCTCTCGGGCATCGCCGTCCCGGGCACGCCGAACGAGAAGCTGGCCGCACGGTGCGAGAGCATCGGTCAGACCTGGCAGCCGACCGCCTCGGCCACCGAGTTCTTCACCCTCGGCGGCCTCGGCACGGGGGTCCCGATCCGCGCGAGCATCGACTCGTTCGGGCCGCTGCTGCTGTCGAAGGTGCTGGGCCTGAACGCCACCCAGGAGTCGTCGCTGGCGCTCGTCTTCCACTACGCCAGGAACAAGGGGCACGCCCTGGTCGATCTCGGCGACCTCCGGTCGGTGCTCACCTGGCTCACCGGCGACGGCAAGCCGGAGCTCAAGGAGCTGGGAGGGCTCTCGGCCTCCACCGCCGGGGTGATCCTCCGCGAGCTCATCGCCTTCTCCGACCAGGGCGCCGACGTGTTCTTCGGTCGACCCGAGATCGACGTGTCCGACTTCCTGCGCACCGCGCCCGACGGCAGGGGGATCGTCTCGCTGCTCGAGGTCCCGTCGGTCCAGGACAAGCCGGCCCTGTTCTCGACCTTCCTGCTGTACCTGCTGAGCACGCTGTTCGAGACCCTGCCCGAGGTCGGCGACGCCGACAAGCCGCGCCTGGTGTTCTTCTTCGACGAGGCCCACCTGCTGTTCAAGGACGCCTCGAAGGACTTCCTCGACCAGGTCACGCAGACCGTGCGGCTGATCCGGTCCAAGGGCGTCGGCGTGGTGTTCGTGACCCAGACCCCGAAGGACGTCCCGTCCGACGTGCTCGCCCAGCTCGGATCGCGCATCCAGCACCAGCTGCGGGCGCACACCCCCGACGACGCCAAGGCCCTGCGCTCCACCGTGTCGACCTACCCGACGTCGACGTACGACCTGGAGGAGGTGCTCACCCAGCTCGCCATCGGCGAGGCCATCGTCACGGTCATGAACGAGAAGGGGGCACCCACGCCGGTCGCGTGGACCCGGGTGCGGGCACCGCAGGGCTCGATGGATCCGGCGCCGGCCGCTCACGTCGCCGCCGCGGTGCAGGCCTCCTCGCTCATGGCCCGCTACCGCACGCCCGTCGACCCACCGTCCGCGTCGGAGTCCATCGACGCCGCCCGCGCCGCCGCAGGAGCCCAGGCCGATGCCGACGCCCGGGCCGAGCAGGCGTCGAAGGAGGCCGAGCGGGTCGCGCGCGAGGCCGACCGGATCGCACGGGAGTCGGGAGGTCGTGCACCGCGGTCCCGGCGCACGACCCGCTCGAGGCGGTCCGAGCCCGGTCAGTCCGCCCTCGACGAGGCGTCCCGCGTGATCGCCCGCGAGATCGGCAAGCGGATCTTCGGTCGTCGGCGCTGACCTCCCTGCGCCGTTGCTGCGGCCTCGACCCCGACGGACCCTGAGGCGTCCCGGGGTCGGTGTCGGTGGTGGATCGGGGGTCGTCCCCGAGGTGCGATCGTGGACGGTCGCGCCATGCTGGAGCGGTGAACAGGACGCGACTCGCCCGTGGATCGCGGGTGACGCCACGCTTCGTGGTGCTCGAGGTGTCCCTGCTGGCCGTGCTCTACGTCGGCTACAGCGCGTCGCGGCTGCTGGCGTCGGACGACCGGGCCGAGGCGCTCGACCGGGCGCGCGCCCTGCTGGGGCTCGAGCAGACGTGGCACCTCGACCTCGAGCGGGAGCTCAACACCTGGCTCGCGCAGCACGACCTCCTCGCCGTCGCCTCGAGCTACTGGTACGCCACGGCGCACTACGTGGTCACCGCGGCCGTGCTCGTGTGGTTGTTCGTGCGTCGCCCGGGGCTCTATCCGCGCGCCCGGACGGCCCTGGTCGTGGCCTCGCTGGCCGGCCTGGCGTGCTACCTCACCATGCCGATGGCGCCGCCGCGGTTCGTCGAGGGCTACTCCGACGTGCTCGCGCTGCACTCCCAGGCCGGGTGGTGGGGCGGCGACGCATCGGCGCCCAAGGGCCTGGGCGACATCACCAACCAGCTCGCCGCGTTCCCGTCGCTGCACGCGGGCTGGGCGCTGTGGGTGGCGATCGTGGTCGCGAACGCCGGGGTGCACCGCGCCTGGCGGGCCGTCGGCGTGGTCTACGCCCTCGTCACGGCGTTCGTGGTGGTCGCCACCGGCAACCACTGGGTGCTCGACGTCGTGGCGGGCTGGGCGGTCGTCGCCGTGGCCTGGGTCGTCGTGGAGATCGTGGTGCTTCGGCGCGGGGCGGTCGGCGAACGCGTGGAGTCAGCGACTTCCTAGGCTGGGGTGCATGAGCGTCCCCGTCACCGTGTCCGTCACGCGCCACGTCGACCCGGCGCACGAGGACCAGATGCTCGCCTGGCTGCGCGCCGGCTCGGAGCTGGCCGAGCGCTTCGACGGGTTCCTGGGCTCGGGCTGGGTGCGGCCGGCGCCCACGTCGAGCGAGTGGCACATGCTGTTCCGCTTCGCCAGCGCCGACGACCTGGAGGTGTGGATGTCGTCGAGCCAGCGTCGCTGGTGGCTCGACAGCGCCCAGGGCATCGTCGACGAGTCGCGCCTGGAGAAGCGCACCGGCATCGAGGGCTGGTTCGACGAGCCGTCGGGGGTCGACGTGGAGGACCTGCGTCCGCCCGTCTCGGCACCGCCGCGCTGGAAGCAGATGGTCTCCATCTTCCTGGTCTTCTTCCCGCTGAGCCTGGCGGCCAACGCGCTGGGCGCGCACTTCGTGCCGGACCTGTGGCTGCCGTGGCGCGTGCTGCTCACCGTGTGCGTCATGACGCCGCTCATGACCTACGTGCTGCTGCCGTGGATCACCCGGCTGCTGGCGCCCTGGCTGCACCGGACCTGAGGCGCTACGCCTTCTTCTTGGTGCGTCGGGCGGGCTTGGGTCCGGGACGGTGCACGAGCACCGGGCAGGTGGCCTGGTTGAGCACCTTGTGCGACACCGAGCCCATGAGCACGGCCTGGGTGCGGGTGCTCTGGCTGGCCAGCACGATCAGGCCGGAGTCGAAGCGCTTGGCGGCCTTGATGATCTCGTTGGCCGGGGAGCCGCTGTAGACGTGGGTGGTGACCGTCGGGCCCCAGCCGTCGAGCGCCTCGGCGACCTTGAGAGTGGCCTGCTCGGCCTCGCGGCGGAACGACATCTCCACGCCGCCGCCGTCCTTGCTGCCCTCGGTGGCGAACGGGACGGCCGCGAGCGGGCTCACGACCGCGACCACGCTGACCTTCGTGACGGCCTCGTGGTCGACGAGGTTGCGCAGGTACTTGGCGGACTCGAGGGACTGCTTCGAGCCGTCGGTGGCGACGAGCACGTGCATGGCTACTCCTGAGTGGGTCGGTGCGGGGAGACTATCCGGCGAGGTCGCTGGGGTCGAGGGGCTCGGGATCGACAGAACGTGGATCGGCCTTCATGGCGAAGGCGTTGACGAAGTACATGGCCACGCCGATCGCGAGGATGGCGGCGCACCACACGATCGACCCGGGGTCGTCGATCATCGTGTGGATCAGGATGCCGAGGTTGGCGACGACGCCGGCGTACAGGATCAGGGTCGGCGCGGAGTAGTGGTCGTGGTCGACGGCGGTGCCGCGGAGCTTGAGCGCCGCGAGGCACACCATGCCGTAGACGACGATGAGGAACAGCACCGTCACCGTGGCCAGGCGGTCGACGTCGGCGATGGCCAGCAGCAGGCAGACCAGCGCGGCGGTGAAGATGATCGAGACCCACGGGGTGCGCCGCGTGGCGTGCGTGCGGGCGAAGACGCGCGGCACGATGCCCTGGCGGGCCATGCCGTACATGATGCGGGACTGCGCTACCAGCGAGACGAGCGTCGTGTTGGTGACCGCCACCAGGGCGATGGCCGAGAACACCATCTCGGGCACGGGGATCGGCCCGGCCTGCACGACGGTGAGAAGGCTGCCGTCCTCGCCTCCGTTGGCGGCCAGCTCGTCGATCGGCGCCACCATCGAGGCGATGAACGCGATGACCATGTAGAGGACGCCGGCGAGCGTCATGCCGCCGAGGAGCGCCTTGGGGAACGTCCGGCTCGGGTCCTGAGTCTCCTCGGCGATGTTGGCGGCGTTCTCGAAGCCGGTCATCGCGAAGAAGGCCAGGGCCACGCCGCTGAGCACCACGATCGCGGGGTTGCCGTCGTTGAGCTGGAACGGCTGCTCGAGGTTCGCGTCGCCCTCGGCCACCACGACGGCACCGACGGCCAGGATGATGAGCAGGCCGGCGGTCTCGATGATCGTCATGATCATGTTGGTCCACACGGACTCGGTGATGCCGCGGAAGTTCAGCAGCGACAGCGCGACGATGAACAGGATGGCCACGAGCGTGACCGGCACGCCCTCGACGAACGACGTGAAGTAGGTCCCGCCGAACACCCGCGCGAGGGTGCCCGCCGCGGCGATCGTGGCCGCGAGCAGCGAGAACGTGACCATGAAGGTGAGGAACCGGTTGCCGAACGCCTTGTGCGTGTAGAGAGCGGCGCCGGCGGCCTGCGGGTACTTGGTGATCAGCTCCGCGTAGGCGAACCCCGTCAGCAGGGCGACGGTGACGCCGACGACGAACGAGAGCCAGAACGCACCACCGACGGTGAACGCCATGACGCCGATGAGCGCGTAGATCCCGGAGCCGAGCACGTCGCCCAGCACGTAGAAGAACAGCAGGCGGCCGGAGATGGAGCGCTTGAGCTCCTCCTGCTGGCCCCCCGGCGTGGTGTCGGTCCGCTCGGACATGACGCCCCTCCCGCATCGCGTGTTCCGATGATCGTGGCCCCACCCGTGCGGGTCCGCAACCCCAGCCGCGGCCGAATCAGCAGCAGCGCGCCATGGGGGCGTGCTCCACCTGGTCGGCACGGTGCCGCTCGAACGCCCGCCGGGTGGTGGGCTCGACCCCGTCGCGCTCGCACGCGTCGAGGTAGTCGTCCCACGCCGCCTCGCCGGTGAACTCGCGGACGAGGCGGCGCAGGCCCGCGAGCCGCTCGCCCAGGCGGCTCATCGTCGGCCTCCCACGCGGGAGGGGTCGCGCTCCTTCTCCCAGGCGGCCACGGCCTCCTTCTCCTCGCGGGTGGCGATGAAGTCGGCCGGTGCGACGATCTGCGACGGGGTGTGCGGCACCTCCGTCGTGGGCAGCGACCCGGCCTTGATCGCCCGCACCCAGATGACCACCGCGTTGGCCACGATCACGATCACCAGCAGGGCGAAGGTGGCCTGGATGACGCCGTTGGTCGTGGAGTTGCGGATGATCTGGTCCATCTGGCTCGCGTCGGCGGCCGGGGCCAGCACCTCGCCGGAGTCGCGTGCGGTGCGGTAGCGGTCGGCCTGGGCGAAGTAGCCGATGGCGGGGTTGTCGCTGAACACCTTCTGCCAGCTGGCCGTCATCGTCACGATCAGGTCCCACGCGAGCGGGATGCCCGGGACCCAGGCGTACTTCACCTTGCCGTGCTTGATGAACAGCGTGACGCACAGCGTGAGCGCGATCGCGGCGAGCAGCTGGTTGGCGATGCCGAACAGCGGGAACAGCTGGTTGATGCCGCCGAGGGGGTCGCTGATGCCGATCCAGAGGAAGTAGCCCCAGGCGCCCACCGTGACCGCGCTGGCCGCCCAGGCGGCGGGACGCCAGGAGACGTCGCCGAAGCGGGTCCACACGTTGCCGATCGTGTCCTGCAGCATGAACCGACCCACGCGGGTGCCGGCGTCGACCGCGGTGAGGATGAACAGCGCCTCGAACATGATCGCGAAGTGGTACCAGAACGCCCGGAGCCCGCCGCCGAACGCGTCGGAGAAGATCTGCGAGAGACCGAAGGCGAGGGTCGGGGCGCCGCCGGTGCGCGAGATGATGGTCGACTCCTCGATCGAGGCCGCGGCCGCGGTGAGGTCGCCCGGGGAGAGCGTGAAGCCGAGCTGGCTGACGAACGCCGCGGCCCCCTCGGGCGTGCCGCCGGTCGCGCCGGCGGGGGCGTTCATGGCGTAGTAGAAGCCCTGGTCGATGACGACCGCGGCGATGAGCGCGCTGATGGCGACGAACGACTCCATCAGCATGCCGCCGTAGCCGATCATCCGGACGTGGCTCTCCTTCTGGATCATCTTCGGCGTCGTGCCGGAGGCGATCAGCGCGTGGAAGCCTGACAGTGCGCCGCAGGCGATCGTGATGAACACGAACGGGAACACCTTGCCCGCGAACACCGGGCCGTCGCCGTCGGTGGCGAAGCTCGTGACCGCGTCGGCCTGCAGGGTGGGCGCGGCGATGACGAGGCCGACGGCCAGCAGGACGATGACGCCGATCTTCATGAACGTCGACAGGTAGTCGCGGGGCGTCAGGAGCATCCACACCGGCAGGATCGAGGCGACGAAGCCGTACACGACCAGCGCGACGACGAGGCTCTCCTTGCTCAGGGTCAGCGTGTCCGCCAGGCCGGTCTGGTCGATCCAGCCGCCGCCGATGATCGCGAGCAGGAGCAGGACGACACCGATGACCGTGACCTCGAGGACGCGCCCGGGCCGGATGTAGCGCAGGTAGAAGCCCATGAACAGGGCGATCGGGATGGTCAGGCCGATGGAGAACACGCCCCACGGCGACTCGGCGAGCGCGTTGACCACCACCAGGGCGAGGACCGCGAGGATGATGATCATGATCGCGAAGACGGCGATGAGCGCGGCCGTTCCGCCGATCACGCCGATCTCCTCGCGCACCATCTGGCCGAGGCTCTTGCCGTCGCGGCGCATCGAGAGGAACAGGACGACCATGTCCTGGACGGCGCCGGCCAGGATCACGCCGACGATGATCCAGATCGTGCCGGGCAGGTAGCCCATCTGCGCGGCGAGCACGGGCCCGACGAGCGGCCCGGCGCCGGCGATGGCCGCGAAGTGGTGGCCGAACAGCACGCGTCGGTCGGTGACCTCGTAGTCGACGCCGTTGTCGAGGCGCTCCGCCGGCGTGGCGCGGGTGTCGTCGACCTCGAGCACCTTCCTCGCGATGAAGCGGGAGTAGAAGCGGTAGGCGATGGCGTACGACGACAGGGCGGCGAACAGGATCCACAGGGCCGACACGTCCTCGCCGCGCGAGAGCGCGAGGACGGCCCAGCAGACCGCTCCCACGAGGGCGACGGCCGACCAGACGACGATCGTGCGGACCCGGCTGCCGCCGGTGTCGGCGGGGCTCGGTGCGGACGGAGCTCGGGTGCTCATGGGTTCCCCCTCAGGACGCGTGACGGCGCGCAGGACCACCGCGCCGACCCATCCGACCACGGGTGACGCCGCTCACGCCAGTTGCGTACGTTGCGTCGCGCCGAGCGGCACCGTCCCCGCGGCGAGCGGCCCCCATCGGTGGATCCGCAACAGCTGGCGTCGGGGGCGCAGGGTCAGGCGCTGCGGCGTCGACGCGCGACGAAGGTGGCACCGCCGGCGAGGAGCAGGCCGCCGCCGAGGGCGAGGAGTGCCGGCTGCACGGGCGCGCCGGTGTCCGGCAGGGCCGAGCCGGACCCACCCGGGCCGGACCCGTCCGAGCCCGCGGCGACGACGTCGAAGGGCTGCCAGGCCGTCACGATGCCGGTGGACGGGTCGATCGCTCCGACGTGATGCCGACCCGAGAAGCCGGTGGGCACGTCGACGCTGACGGCGCCGGACGGCAGCGGGCCGGTGAAGACGACCTCGATCGTCGAGGCGCGGACGATCACGCGGAGCTGGTCCTGCTGGGCTTGCTGCATCTCCGTGATGAAGCCGATGATCTGCCGCATCATCTCCTCCAGCGCCTGCTGCTGCTCCTTGGTCGCGTCCCCCAGCTGCTGCTCGTAGGCGGCCTTGGCCTCCTCGAGCTGCGCGTCACGTTCATCCTCCACGGGCCGGGGATCGAAGCCGATCGAGCCGCCGGCGCGCGAGCCGATCGGCGCCCGGGTGGGCATCTTCGCGCCGACGACCTGCTCGGTGAGCTCGAGCTGCGCGTCGATGGACTTCTTGAGCTCGTCTGCCAGCCGGGGGCCGGGACTCGCCGCCAGTCTCGCGAGCTGCTCCTGCACGTCCTGCGCCGCCTGCTTGGCGTCCTGGGTGGCCTGCCCCACCTGCTCGAGGCGGCGCACCTGCGACTCGCTGAGGCCCGGCCCCGCGGGATCGGTGCCGCCGGATCCCCCGGGGTCGAGGGTGCGGGTGATGCTGCCTGCCGTGCCGGTGAGGGTGAGGGCACGGCTGCCCGCCAGGGCGCTGAACTCGACCCGACCCGAGCTGTCGGACTGCGCGCCGCGCCGGGTGCTGCCGTCGACCAGCGTCACGTCGGTGCCCGGCTCGAACCCGGTGCCCACCACGGCGCCACCACCCTCGCGCACGGTCAGGCCGAGCACGGTGGTGCGCACCTCGGTCGATCCCACGGCGCCGTTCTCGAGCTCGAGGATCGCGCGGTTCACGCCGGGCTGGGCGAGGAACTCGTCGCCGTCGTTGCGGACCGTGACGTCGACCCGTCCATCGCCACCGGCCGTCCCTCGGGCGACGTTGTCACCCAGGTAGCCGCTCGCGCCGATCGCGGCCGGCAGGCCCTGGGCCGAGAGGCGGACCCCGTCGGCGGCGAGCTTGTCGGCGGTGACCCAGGCCGGGGAGGCCGTCACGACGAAGGGGTCGGGCAGCACCTCGATGGTCTGCGCCGCCAGCTGCGCGTCGCCGTCGTGGAGGGTCAGGCGGTGGGTTCCGACGCTGATGGTCGGGAAGGTGACGTACTCGTCGAACTCGCCTCCCGTGACGCCGAACGTCTCGACCGCGGTGCCGTCGAGCCTCAGCTCCACGGACTCCGCCCGGACGTCGGAGGCCGACACCGGGACGCCGAGGTACCGGTAGCGGGTGAGGCCGTCCGGCGTGCGCGCGTCCAGGCTCGCCTGTGCGGGCAGGGGTGCCGTCGTGGTGGGGGACGAGCTCGCCGACGCGACGGCCGCCCTCGGGGCGGACCCGTCGTCGGGAGCGGTGGCGGCCGAGGTCACGGCCGGGACGGCGACCATCACGAGACCGGTCAGGACGACGAGGACGAGGGCACGCAGGAACGACACGGAGTCTCCAGGGACGAGGCAGACGCCGGCCGGGTGCTCGACCGGTCGCTCGAAGCCTAGGGAACCGAGGCTCCCGGCGTCCGCCGAACGCACGAAGAACTTCCAGGTTCGGCGGGACCGCGCGGGAGTAGGGTCGCGGCATGAAGGCTCTGGTCACAGGTGGGGTGCGGTCGGGCAAGTCGTTCCACGCGGAGTCGCTGGTGGTCGCGCACGAACGGGTCGTCTACGTGGCGCCCGGCCCGGCGGCCGACCCCGACGAGGACCCCGAGTGGGCGCAGCGGGTGGCTCGGCACCAGGAGCGACGGCCCTCGCACTGGACGACCGTCGAGACCACCGAGCTCGTCGGCGCGATCGAGGGCGGTGACGCCGACGCCGACACGGCGGTGCTCATCGACTGCCTCGGCACCTGGCTCACGAGCCAGATCGACGAGCTCGACGGCTGGGACGCCATCCGCGAGGAGTGGGAGCAGGTGCTGCTCGACCGCGTCGACGCCGCGGTCGAGGCCCTCGCCCGGACGCAGCGCACGGTGGTGCTCGTGACGAACGAGGTGGGGCTCGGCGTGGTGCCCGAGCACCGGTCCGGCCGGATCTTCCGCGACCTGCTCGGTGTCGTGAACCAGCGCTTCGCCGCCGAGTGCGACGAGGTGCTGCTCGTCGTGGCCGGCCGGGTCATCACCCTCTGACGCCGTCCGGCTCGCGGGGCGGGTGACCCCGGCCGCGGGCTAGCGTCGGGGAGTGCATCCTGACGTCGAGGTCCTGCGCGCGACGATCCGCGTGCCCACCGTCGCCGAGCGTGACCCTGACCTGACCGACCCGGCGCCCTTCGACCAGCTGCACGCGCTCCTCGCCGAGCACTTCCCGCTGCTGCACGAGCGGCTCGAGCGGGTCGACCCGGGCGAGGCCGCACCGCGCGCGCTGCTGTGGCGGTGGGCCGGGACGTCCTCGGACCGTCCGGTCGTGCTCATGGCCCACCAGGACGTGGTGCCGGTGACGCCCGACGACCCGTGGACGCACCCCGCCTTCGCCGCCGACGTCGTCGAGACCCCCGAGGGACCAGCGATCTGGGGCCGAGGCACCCTCGACGACAAGGGGCAGCTGGTGGCGATCTGCACCGCCGTCGAGCGTCTGCTCGCCGACGGTCTCACGCCGGCGCAGGACGTGTGGCTGTCCTTCGGTGCCGACGAGGAGGTGTCCGGACCGTCGGCACCCGCGGCGGTCGACGAGCTGCGGCGACGCGGCGTCGAGCCATGGTTCGTCCTCGACGAGGGCGGTGCCGTGGCGGGCCAGGCCTTTCCCGGCGTGGGTGCGCCGGTCGCCGTCGTCGGCGCCACGGAGAAGGGCACCACCACGCTCTCGCTCACCGTCACCGGCCGCGGGGGTCACTCGTCCACGCCCGCGCCCAAGGGCCCGACCGCCCGCCTCGGACGCGCGCTGTGGCGCCTCGACCAGAAGCAGTTCCCGATCAACGTCCCGGGCCCCACGGTCGACCTGCTGCGTCGGCTGGCCGGCCACCTGCCGCTGCCGCTGCGTGCGCTCCTGACCGGCGCCACCCGGACCCCGCCCGGCGTGCTCGGTCGTGCGCTCGTCGCGGCCGGGCCCGAGACCGCCGCCATGGTGCGGACGACCATGGTGGCCACCACGCTGTCCGGTGCGCCCGCCCACAACGTCATCGCCGCCCGGGCGCGGGCCGAGGTGAACCTGCGGATCATGCCGGGGGAGAGCGTGGCGTCGGCGCTCGACCACGTGCGCGACGCCGTCGGCGACCGGCAGGTGGCGGTCGACGTGGTCGAGGCCAACGAGCCGAGTCCCCTCTCGCCCACGACCGAGCCCGAGGCCCTGGGTGCATTCGCGCTGCTGGAGCGCACGATCGCCGACGTCTTCCCCGACGCGATCGTGACGCCCTACGTGATGATGGCCGGCACCGACAGCCGCTTCTTCTGCGACATCTGCCCCCGCGTCTACCGGTTCGCCCCGCTGCGGATGAGCAAGGAGCAACGCGCCTCCATCCACTCCTTCGACGAGCACGTGCACGTGGCCGCCTGGCTCGAGGGCGTCGACTGGTACGTCGCGCTGCTGAGGTCGCTGTGAGCACCCCGGCGGGGGTGCCGGGCCGTGGGCGGCAGAGCACCCCGGCGGGAGTGCCGGGCCGTGGGCGGCAGAGCACTCCGGCGGGAGCGCCGGGCCGCGGGCGGCAGGTCAACACCGGCCTGTGGGCGGTGGTCGGCTTCCTCGTGGCCGTCGAGGTCGTGAGCGGCATCCTGCAGGGCTTCTACACGCCGATCTTCTCCGACATCGCGCGTCACCTGGGCATCCGCGACGCCGACGTGAACTGGTTCGAGGCCGCGCAGCTGGTGCTGTCGGCGCTCGCGGTGCCGCTGCTGTCGCGGCTGGGCGACCTGTGGGGCCACCGCAACGTCCTGCTCGTGTCGACGGCGGTCACGGCGGTCGGCTCCTGGGCCCTGGCCTTCGCGCCCGGCTTCTCCACGTTCCTCGTCGGCTGGGCGCTGCAGGGTGCGTACGTGGTGTGGCTGCCCGTGGAGGTGGCGATCATCCACCGCCGCACGGCCGGCTCGCCCGACCAGCACCGCCTCACCCGTCGGTCGGCCGCCTTCCTGGTGGCGGCGCTCGAGACCGGCGTGATCGTCGGTGCGCTCACGTCGGGCGCCCTGGTGGAGTCGACGTCGATGACGGTGCTGCTGTCGCTGCCCGCCGTGGCCGTGACGGTGTGCCTCGCGATCGTGTGGTTCGGCATCGAGCGTGACCGCGGACAGGCGTCGGGCGGGTACGACTACGGCGGGCTCGCGTGGCTCACGGTGACCCTCGGGCTGCTCATGGGCGGGCTCATCGCCATCCGGCTGATGGGCGTCGGCTCCCCGGTCCCGTGGTCGCTCGTCCTGCTCTCGTTCGCGGCGCTCTCCGTGCTCGTCCGGTACGAGCAAGGGCTGGCCGCCCGACCCGAGGACGGGGTCGCTCCGCTCATCGACGTTCACACGTTCGTCCGCGCGGCCCAGTGGCCGGTGCAGCTGACCGCGTTCCTGTTCGGCATGTCGGTGCTGGGCGCGCAGATCCCGCTGTCCACCTTCGCGCGGACCGATCCCGACGTCGCGGGCTTCGGCCTCGGTGCGTCCGCGGCCTTCGTGTCCACGCTCATCGGCGTCTACGTCGTGACGATGGTGGTGGGTGCCCTGCTCCTGCCGGTGCTCTCGCGCACGCTCGGCCCGCGCGGGGCGATGGTGGCGGGCTGCACCGTCGTCGGTGTCGGCTACGGGCTGTTCCTGCCGCTGCACGACACGACCACCCAGACGCTCACCAACATGGGCGTCGCCGGCGTCGGGTCCGGGCTGCTCGTGGCGGCGCTCCCGGCCGCGGCCGCTGCAGCCGCGCCGCCGGAGGCCACCGGCTTCGCGACCGGCATGACCAACGCGACCAAGACGGTGGGTGGCGCGATCGCGTCGGCCGTGTTCGCCATCGCCCTGGCGTCGACCGGGTCGATCGACGACCCGACGCTCGGCACCGCGCCCCTCTCGGGCTACCTGACCGTGTGGGCCGTGTGCTCGGTGAGCGCCTTCGCGGCCGCCGTCGTGCTGACCCTGACCCGCAGGACGTCCGAGACGCGGTGACTAGGGGGCCTGGGCGCCGATGGGGTTGGGGTAGGTGATGGCACCGGCGGCGACCACGGCGCGGGCGGCGGCGACCAGGTCGGACTCCACCGACACCGCGTGCGCCGTGGCCTCGGTGTCGAGGGCGGCGTCGACGGCACGGTCCGTGGCGTCCTCGAGGCGCTCGCGGGCGGCCCGGCCGGTGTCGGTGGGTGCGCCGTCGGCGTCGACCCAGCCGCGACGGCGCAGGTCCTCCAGCGCCTCGGCCCACTCGTCCTCGGTCCAGCCTCGGACCGAGCGCTGACGCTCCGGAGCCCGGCCGAGCGCCACCTGCAGGGCGTTCGAGGCGGCCCCGCCGAGACCGGCGGTGACGAGCACCGACACGTGGGCGTCGCCGCGCAGCTCGCGCAGCACGCTCGCGTGGCGCCACAGGGCACCGACCGCGTCGTCGGGCACGGCCAGCGACGACTCGGCCGCGGCCAGCGGCTTCCCCGCGAGGTCGGCGCGACCGACCACCTGCGCGAGGCGCGCGGCCAGACGCTCGACGTCGTGCCCGGCGAGGGCGGGACCGAGCACGTCACGGGCGATCGCGAGCCGCTCCGCCAGCACCGCCTGCGGGTCGGCCATCCGCCACGCGTCGGGGACGGCCCGCTCGACGAGTCGCGGGGCGAAGCCGTGGAAGGTGGCCACGACCACTGCGGCGGCGGGAGTGCCGAGGGCGCCGGCGCGCGAGGCGGCGTAGCCCATCCAGTAGCCCTTCAGCCCCAGGGACTCGTAGCGGGACTGGGCATCGGGGGCGAAGTAGACCACGGAGTGCAGGGCCTCGATCGAGCGCCAGAAACCGGTGAGCGGGTGCACGGGCGTCTCCGAGGGGTGAGGTGTGACGTGGCTCCCAGCAGGTTGCCGGGGCGGTCCGGGTTTGCTTAGGTAAGGCTTGCCTACACGATCTTCGGGGGAAGGAGCATGGTGGACGACCACCTGTTCAGCCCGGCCAACGCCGAGCACTATGCCACGACCATGCGCGCCGGGCTCGACGTGCTCACCGAGCACCTCGGCAGCGTCCGGACGCCCTTCAGCGGTCGCTCGGTCACCGACGTCGCACGCGCCGTCGACGCCGTCGACCTGGACCGGCCCGTCGACGTCGACGCCGCGCTCGCCGAGCTCCGCGACGTGTACCTCGACGACGCCGTCTGGTTCCACGACCCCGGATACGCCGCCCACCTGAACTGCCCCGTGGTCGTCCCGGCGCTGCTGGCCGAGCTCTTCGTCTCGGCCGTGAACTCCTCGCTCGACACCTGGGACCAGAGCGCGGGCGGCACGCTCATCGAGCGCCGGCTGGTGGACTGGACCGCCGGACGCATCGGGTTCGCCGTCCCCGCCGAGGGCGGGACCGCCGATGGCGTGTTCACGTCGGGCGGCACGCAGTCGAACCTGCAGGCGCTGCTCATGGCACGCGGCGAGACCTTCCTGCGCGGCCACGTCGACCCGGGGCTCGCCTACGCCGACTCGCTCGCTCGCTTCCGGGTGTTCTGCTCGGCCGACGCGCACTTCAGCGTGCAGAAGTCGGCCACGATCCTCGGCCTCGACGCCGACGCGGTGGTGCCCGTCGACGTCGACGCCCGGCATCGGATGGACCCCGTCGCCCTGGAGCGGGCGCTGCACGACTGCCTCGCCCGCGGCCTCGTCCCCATGGCCGTGGTCGCCACGGCCGGCACGACCGACCTGGGTGCGATCGACCCGCTCGGTGCCGTCGCAGACCTGTGCACCGAGCACGGCGTGTGGATGCACGTCGACGCCGCGTACGGGGGTGGTCTGCTCGCGTCGCCTCGACGTCGGCACCGGCTCGACGGCATCGAGCGGGCCGACTCGGTCACCGTCGACTTCCACAAGACGTTCTTCCAGCCCGTGAGCGCGAGCGCCGTCCTGGTGCGCGACACGGGGGTCCTGCGGCACGTGACCTACCACGCCGAGTACCTCAACCCGCGGACGGCCGACCTGCCGAACCAGGTCGACAAGAGCCTGCAGACCACCCGCCGGTTCGACGCGCTCAAGCTCTGGCTCACGCTGCGCGTCATGGGTGCCGACGCGATCGGGCAGGGCTTCGACACCGCGATCGACCTCGCCCACGCGACGGCGGACTGGGTCCGCGAGCAGGACGACCTGCAGCTGCGGGCCGAGCCCGAGCTGAGCACCGTCGTGTTCCGCTACCGGCCCGACGGCCTCGCCGACGACCTCGCCGACGACCTCAACCCCCGGATCCGGCGCACCCTCTGGGGCGACGGTCGCGCGGTCGTCGCCGGCACGAAGGTCGACGGGCGGGCGTGGCTCAAGCTCACCCTGCTCAACCCGGCGGCCACGCTCGACGACGTCGTGGCCGTGCTCGAGCGGGTGCGCTCGACCGGTGAGGACCTGCTCGAGCTCGACCGCGAGGAGGTCGACGCATGACTGTGCCGGATCGCCGCCCACGGCCCGGCACCCCCGCCGGGCGGGGCCGGCAGGAGGTCCTCGACTTCGTGGCTGTCGGCGCCGGACCGTTCAACCTCGGACTGGCCGCCCTCGCCGAGCCCACCGGCCTGCGGGGCGTGGTGCTGGAGTCCCGCGACGACGTGTCGTGGCACGCGGGCATGATGCTGCCCGAGGCCACGCTGCAGGTGCCGTTCATGGCCGACCTCGTGACCATGGCCGACCCGACGTCGCCCTACTCGTTCCTGGCCTACCTCAAGCAGGTCGGGCGGCTGTACCCGTTCTACATCCGCGAGAGCTTCTACCCGCTCCGCCGCGAGTACGACCGCTACCTGCGCTGGGCCGCCGAGCGGCTGCCCGTGCGCCTGGGTCACCACGTCCAGTCGGTCCGCCGCGACGGCGAGCTGTTCACGGTGACCGCCTTGACGGCCGACGGCCCCACCACGCTGACGGCCCGCCACGTGGTGCTCGGCGTGGGCACGCGTCCGCACGTGCCCGACGCGGCGCGCGCGCTGCTCGAGGGTGGGCACGGTGGGACCGTCGTCCACACCGCCGACTACCTGCCGCGCAAGGAGGCGCTCCAGGCCACCGACTCCATCACGGTCGTCGGCAGCGGGCAGAGCGCCGCCGAGGTGTACCGCGACCTGCTGGAGGACGCCGGGCGGTGCGGCTACCACCTCACGTGGGTGACCAGGTCGCCGCGCTTCTTCCCGATGGAGTACACGAAGCTGACGCTGGAGATGACGTCGCCGGAGTACACGGCGTACTTCCAGGCGCTGCCGACGCAGGTCCGCGACCGGCTGGTCGGCGAGCACAAGCCGCTCTACAAGGGCATCAGCGGCGACCTCGTCGACGACATCTACGACACGCTCTACCGGTTGAGCGTCGACGGCCCGGTCACGACCGACCTGCTGGCCGGCACCACGCTCACGTCGGCGTCGTGGGACACGCAGGCGGGTCGGGTCGGCCTGGAGCTGCGCCACGACGAGACCGACGTGCCGTTCCGCACCACCACGGCGTCGCTCGTGCTGGCCACCGGGTATCGGGCCGGCCTGCCCGACCTGGTGGAACCGCTGCACGACCACGTCAGGTGGGACGAGCGCGGCCGGTACGCCGTCGCGTCGGACTACACGATTGACGCCGACCACCGGGTCTTCGTGCAGAACGCCGAGGAGCACACGCACGGCTTCGTCGCCCCCGACCTGGGCATGGGGGCCTTCCGGTCGTCGGTGATCGTCAACGCGATGGCGGGCCGGGAGGTGTACCCGGTGGAGGAGCGCATCGCCTTCCAGACGTTCGGGGCACCCGCCGACGACCGCGCCCTGTCGGGGGTGGACCGATGAGGCCCGGGTCGATGAGGCCCGGATCAATGAGGCCCGGATCGATGAGGATCGGGCTGGAGCCGCTCGACGTCGACCGCCACGCCCCGCTGCTGCACGCGTGGGTGACCCACCCGCGGTCGGTGTTCTGGATGATGCAGGGCGCGAGCGTCGACGACGTGCGACGCGAGTACGCCGACATCGTCGCGAGCCCCCACCACGACGCCTGGCTGGGCCGGACCGGCCCCGGCGGGGGTGCCGGGGCGTGGCCGGCAGAAGGTACCCCCTCGTTCCTGGCCGAGACCTACGACCCGGCGCACTCTCCCCTGGCGTCGATCCACAGGACGCAGCCGGGCGACCTCGGCATGCACGTGCTGGTGGCGCCGACGGACACGCCGGTGCACGGCTTCACGGCGGCCGTCTTCGCGGCCGTCGTGCGGCACTGCTTCACGCTCCCGGGCCACGACGGCGTCACGACCCGCCGGGTGGTGGTGGAGCCCGACGCCCGCAACGCCGCCATCCACGACCTCAACGCCCGCGCCGGCTTCGTGGCCGAGCGCGAGATCGACCTGCCCGACAAGAGGGCGCTGCTGAGCACCTGCACGGCGGAGGGCTTCGCCGCCAGCGAGCTCGGCGCGACCGACGACCCGACGGGAGACGTCGCATGACCCCCACCGCCCTGCTGGAGACGCCACACATCCTCGACCCCCAGGCCCTGGACACCGCCGACCACCTGGAGCCGGTGACGCTCGAGCGCGCCCAGCGTCGGCTCGTCGCGAAGGCCCTGGGCGAGCTCACGCACGAGCGCCTCCTGTCGCCCGAGCCGGTGGCCGATGCGGGGGGCTGGTGGGAGGTGCGCACCACCTCCTCGACGTGGCGGTTCCACGCCCACGTGCACGAGCCGGAGCACTGGTCGGTCGACCCGTGGTCGGTGCTGCGGTCCGACGACTCCACCGAGGGGGGCGAGGCGACGCTGCCGGTCGACGTGCTCGAGCTGGTGGCCGAGCTGCACGACGAGCTCGGCATCCCCGACCACCTGGTGGCGGTGTACTTGGAGGAGCTGAGTGCCACGCTCGCGGCGGCGTGCTGGACCGACACCCACCACGCGCACACCGTCGAGGACCTGCTCGACGCGGACCTCGCCACGGTCGAGGCCGCCATGCACGAGGGGCATCCCGCGTTCCTCGCCACGAACGGTCGGATCGGGTACGGGCTCGACGACTACCGCGCGTTCGCGCCCGAGACCGGCAGCGACGTGCAGCTGGTGTGGCTGGGCGTCCGCCGCGAGCACGCCGTGCTGGCCCTGGGGGAGGGCCTCGACGAGGACGCGCTCTACGCCGACGAGCTCGACGCGGACCAGCGCGACGCCTTCGACACGCGGCTGCGCGACCTCGGCCTCGACCCCCGCGACTACCTCCTGGTGCCGGCGCACCCCTGGCAGTGGACGAACAAGCTGGCCGTGACCTTCGCGGCCGACGTCGCCCGACGTGACGTGGTGCCGCTCGGCACGAGCCGCGACGCCTACCGTGCGCAGCAGTCGGTGCGGACGTTCCTCAACGTGACCGACCCGTCGCGCATGTACGTCAAGACGGCGCTGTCGGTGCAGAACATGGGCTTCATGCGGGGGCTGTCGCCGCACTACATGCGCGGCACGCCCGCCATCAACGACTGGGTGCACGCCCTCGTCGAGGACGATGCCGAGCTGCGTCGGTGCGGGTTCACGGTGCTGCGCGAGCGGGCCGCCGTCGGCTACACCGGTGGGGTCTACCAGCGCGTGGCCGTCGCACGCCGCGGGCCGTACCAGAAGATGTTCGCCGCGCTGTGGCGCGAGACGCCGCGGCTCGGGGCAGGGGAGCGGGCCGCGACCATGGCGTCGCTCCTGCACCGCGACCGCGAGGGGCGGAGCCTGGCCGCAGCGACGATCCGGGCGTCGGGGCTGGCGCCCGCGGACTGGGTGCGCCGCTACCTCGACGCCTACCTGCGGCCGGTCGCGCACTGCCTGTGGGCGCACGACCTGGCCTTCATGCCGCACGGGGAGAACCTGATCCTCGTGCTGCGGGACCACGTGCCCGTGCGCGCGGTCATGAAGGACGTGGGCGAGGAGGTCGCGCTGCTCGCGGCCGACGGACCCGAGGCACACCCGCTCGACTCCCTGCCCGAGGCCGTGCAGCGGATCCGGGCCCGGGTGCCGGAGGGCCAGCAGGCGCTGGCCGTGCTCACCGACGTGCTCGACGGCTTCCTGAGGTTCCTCGCGGCGATCCTCGCCGACGACGGGGTGCTGTCGGGAGAGGAGTTCTGGACCGTGGCGGCCGCGTGCCTGCGCGACCTGCAGGCCGACCACCCCGAGCTGGCCGCCCAGCACGCGCGGTACGACCTGCTGGCACCCGACTTCGAGCACTCGTGCCTGAACCGGCTGCAGCTGCGCAACACCCTCGAGATGGTCGACCTCGCCGACCAGGCGCAGTCGCTGCAGCTCGTCGGACGCCTGGCCAACCCCCTCCACGGCCGATGACCCCGGCCCCCACCCCGCGTCCCGAAGGGTTGTCGACGGCTCTCTCGGGCGGGAACCGTCGGCAACCCTTCGGGACGCGGGTCGGGGGTGTGGCGTGACGGTGCTGAGGGTGGAGGCGACGTCGCTGGAGGGGCTGGCGTTCGCGCAGGGTCGGGCGACGGCCGAGGTGTCGCGGGAGCGTCTGCTCGAGGACCTCGCGCACGTGGAGTCGACCACGAGCACGCCGTGGGACGCGTTCTGCGCGCGGTCGCTGCTGGCGCGGACGGCCCGGCGCGCCCACGAGCGGCTCGACGACGAGACGCGGGCGTTCGTCGACGCCTACGCCGCGGGCGTCCGCGCGGGTGGGCTAGACGCCTGGCGTGACTGGACGTCGCTCGGTGTGATGGCCGTGCACCACGCACTGTTCGGCAGCCTCGGCCACCACCTCTGGCGTCGGCACGTCGCGCGGGTGCTCGGACCCGATGCCGTCGGGACGCTCGCGCAGGAGGTGCCGGCCCTCTCGGGCAGCAACGCCTGGGTCGTCGGTGGACGGCGATCGGCCGACGGTCTGCCGCTCGTCGGTGCCGACCCGCACCGCATCGTCACCGTGCCGGGCGTCTACCAGCAGGTGCGGCTCGTCGCCAGGAACGAGGACGTCGACGTCGTCGGCCTCACCTTCCCGGGGGTGCCGGGCGTGCAGCACTTCGGGCACACCGGCACGGTGGCGTGGGCCATCACCAACGCGATGGCCGACACCCAGCAGCTCACCGACGTGTCGGCGCAGGAGCCGCGCGACGTGGTCGACGGCGTCCCGGTGACGGCGCACGGTCCGCTGGTCCTCGAGCACCCGGACGGCTCCGGCGTTGCCGTGCGCACCGTGCCCTGGCTCGTCGACGACCTCGGCCTCGCCGCGCTGCTGCCGCTGCTGCGGGCCCGGTCGGTGGCCGACGTCGACGCCGCGCTCGACCACTGGGTGGAGCCGGTCAACGACGTGCTGGTGGCCGACGTCGAGGGTGCGGTCCTGCACCGCGTGGCCGGCCGGGTTCCTTGGCGCGCTGCCTCGGGGGAGTGGGCCGGATGGGTCGTGCCGCACCGCCGCGAGGTCGGGGCCGACGAGCACCAGGTGACGGCCAACCACCGCCAGGGCGAGCACAGCGCGGCGCTGGCCGACGAGCTCGCCCCGCCGCACCGTGCGCGCCGGCTCGAGCAGCTGATCGACGAGCGCCCCGTGCTCGACGTGGAGCAGGCCGCGGCCCTGCACGCCGACACGCTGCTGCTGCCGGCCGAGCACTGGCAGCGCCGGCTCGCCGGCCTGGACCTCGCAGGCGAGCCCGAGCAGGTGCGCGAGCTGCGTGACCGGATCGTCGCGTGGGACCGGCGCATGGACGCCGACTCGGTGGACGCCGCACTCTTCGCGGCGCTGCGCTCGGCCGCGGTGCGTCGCCTCGTCGAGCACCCGGCGCTCGCCCCGCTGCGGGAGCCGTCGGCAGACCTGTGGACCGGGCCCGGCGAGCTGTTCGCCCCCTGGCTGCGCCCCGAGCCGCGGGTGGCGCTGGCCCTGGATCGATGGCTGGAGACCGCCGGTGTTCGGGTGCCGGGAGTGGACCTGGAGGAGGTCCTGCGCCTGGCACTGCGCGAGGCGGCTCCGCAGCTGTCGGCGCCGACGGCGTGGGGGGACGTGCACACCTTCACCCCGCTCGGCGGGCCGGCCCTTCGACTGGGCGGTGACGAGGGGTGCGTGCTGTCGACGTCGTCGGTGCCGGGCGTCGACGACCGCGTGTGGCGGGGGCCGGTCGCGCGCCTCGTGTGGTGCTTGGCCGACCGGTCCCGCAGCCGGTGGACCGTCCCCGACGACCTGGAGGTGTGGGCCGCCGGGTCCACGTCGCCGATGCAGCCCGACCACGAGGAGCCCTGACATGGCGGAGACGCCCCCCTTCGCGCCCCCCTTCACGCACAGACCCGTCGACCCCGTGGGCGACCTCGACCTGCTGCACGGCTGGGTGACGCAGGAGCGTGCCCGGTTCTGGGGCATGACCGACCACACCCGCGACGAGGTCGGCGAGGTCTACGCCTACCTCGACTCCCTCGGGACGCACCACGCCTACCTGGTCCACGAGCACCGGGCCGACACCGTCCCGGTCGCCGTCTTCCAGACCTACGAGCCCGAGCACGACCCGGTGGGGGAGGCCTACGACGTGCAGCCGGGTGACCTGGGGGTGCACCTGTTCGTGGGCCCCGGGGAGCGTCGGCCGGGCTTCACCGGCTCGCTCGCGAGGTACCTGCTCGGCGTGGTGCTCGAGGATCCGTCGGTGCGGCGCATCGTCGTGGAGCCAGACGTGCTCAACGAGCGGTCGGTGGCCCGGTTCCGTCGTGAGGGCTTCGAGGTCGGTCCCGTGGTCGACCTCGGGCACAAGACGGCGCAGCTCGCGTTCCTCCCGCGTCCCCGCTAGGGCGTGTGGGCGAACGGGTCCCCGGTGGCCGCGTCGTAGAGCTCGACGTCCGACAGCGGGACGGTACGGCGGGAGACGCCGACCTTCGTCCAGGCGAAGCCCTCCGGCGGGTCCTCGCCGACGGCGACCAGGTGCACGCCGTCGACACCGTCCTCGAACGCGGCCACGTAGTCACCTCCACCCGCGTAGCGGGCCCGCAGGCCGACGTGCTGCGCGGGCCGCACGTCGCCGCGGCCGTTGCGCCAGCCGTAGGCGGGGGTGTCGTAGTACGAGACGACTCGTCGTCGACCGTCGGCCTCGAGCCGCCAGAGCTCGGTGCCCGACGGCGCGCGCGTGTCGGTGAGCACGCCGTCGCGCACCTCGACCCCCGGCAGCTCCGGGACCACGAGGAAGTCGACGAACCGACCCGCGCCCGGAGCCGGCGCGGGGTGGCCGAACGCCGCCCGTGCCGCGTCGGCGTCGGCGTAGGTGGCCTCCGCGAGCGGCACGACCGGACCGCCGACGACGTCGAGGCCCGCGAGCATGATCCCGGTGGTCTGCCCCGGGGTGAGCAGCGCGAACCAGCGGCGTCGGGCGGAGTGCGTCACGGGGTAAGCAGCACCTTGCCGGTGGCGCGTCGCTCGTCGATGGTGGCGAGTGCCTGAGCCGCCTCGTCGAGGCCGAACGTGGCGCCGATCGGCGGCGTGAGCGCACCCGACTCCAGGTGCGGGGCGATGGCCGCCCACTCCTGGGCGACGTGCCCGGGACGGGCGAGCGCGTAGGCGCCCCAGCCGACGCCCACGACGCTGAGGTTGTTGAGCAGCAGCCGGTTGACCTTCACCTCGGGGATGTCGCCGGCGGTGAAGCCGATGACGAGCAGCCGGCCGTCCTCGCGGAGGCTGCGCAGGGAGTCGGTGAAGCGGTCGCCGCCCACCGGGTCGACGACGAGGTCGACCTTGCCGGACGCCTTGACCGCGTCGAGGAAGCCGTCGGCCAGCACGAACTCGTCGGCGCCGGCGTCGATGGCCACGGCGCCCTTCTCGGCGGTCGACGTGACGGCGATGACGTGGCCGGCACCGAACGCCTTGGCCACCTGGATGGATGCCGTGCCGACGCCTCCGGCGGCCCCGTGCACGAGCACGCGCTCACCCGGTGCGATCCGCCCGCGCTCGACGAGGGCGAAGTAGGCCGTGAGGTAGTTGAGTGGCACCGACGCGCCCTGCTCGAAGGAGACGGCGTCGGGGAGGTGGAACGTCATGTCGGGCTGGGTGACGGCGTACTCGGCGAACCCGCCCAGCATGCAGAACCCGGCCACCCGGTCGCCGGGGGAGAAGCCGGACCCCTCGGGGGCGGTGACGACCTCGCCCGCGACCTCCGAGCCCGGCACGAACGGCAGCTCCGGCTTGAGCTGGTACAGCCCACGGGTCTGCAGCACCTCGGGGAACGAGACGCCGGCGGCCCGCACCCGCACGAGCACCTGCCCGTCGGCGGCGGTGGGGTCGGGGAGCTCGGTGACCTCGACGGCCGAAGGCCCGTCGAGCGTCGTGATCTGCACGGCACGCATGGCCCGACCCTAGGGCCGCGGAGCACCGCTAAGCAAGCGCTTAGTGAGAGTTCGTGGCGTCGCGCCGGAATCGCTCGGGCTCAGTGCCCGCGACGCAGACGGATGCTGTCGCGGCCGTTGGTCGCGAGGTACCGGGTGACGTTGAGCAGCGCGTGCCGGTCGGGTGCGGGCTCCTTGCCGTCGGCCATCCGCCACATCTGCACGGTGTAGTAGGTCAGCTCGGTGAGGTTGTCGAGCATGCGGATCCCGCTGCGCCGGGGGCGGACCGTGCTCGCGTCGGCCCGCCCGTCGAGCAGCCGGCCGGGGACGTCGGGCTCCACCGTGAGCGGGCGGCCGAGCCCGACGAGGTCGATGCCGCCGTCGCCGAGGGCGTCGGCCATGCCCTCGACGGTGCGGAACCCACCGGTGACCATGAGCGGGAGGTCGGGGAGCTCGGCGCGGACCTGCTCGGCGAACGCGAGGAAATAGGCCTCGCGCCGTCGGGTGGAGTCCTTGAGGCTGGGGTCGACGCCGAGCATCGCGGCCGAGGCGTACGTGCCGCCGGAGACCTCGAGCAGGTCGATGCCCTCCGCGGCGAGCGCGTGGACGACGGCGAGCGACTCGGCCTCGTCGAAGCCGCCCTTCTGGAAGTCGGCGGAGTTGAGCTTGACCGAGACCGGGACGTCGGGACCGACGGCGGCGCGCACGGCGCGGACGACCTCCAGCAGGAAGCGACGGCGCTTCTCGGGCGTCCCGCCCCACGCGTCGGTGCGGCGGTTCGACAGCGGCGACAGGAACTGGCTGACGAGGTAGCCGTGCGCGCCGTGGATCTGCACGCCGTCGAATCCGGCCTGCGTGACGACGCGGGCAGCGGTGGCGAACCGGGCGACGACGTCCTCGATCTCGGCGCTCGTCAGCGCGCGCGGCTCGGCGAAGACGCCCGCCGTGCCGGGCACCGCGACGTCGGACGGGGCGACCGGGTGCGCGGACAGCGAGCGCGGGACCTGGCGGCCGGGGTGGTTGAGCTGCACCCAGGCCGCGCTGCCGCCGGACTTCATGACCTGCGCCCACGCGGCGAGGTCGGCGGCGTCGCGGTCGTCCTCGACGACGACGTTGCCGGGCTCGCCGATCGCGCGGCGGTCGACCATGACGTTGCCGGTGATCGTGAGCCCCGTGCCGCTGTGGGCCCAGCGGGCGTAGAGGCGACGCAGCCGACTGCCCGGCGAGTGGTCGCGGCGGGCGAGCCCCTCGCTCAGGGCGGCCTTGACCAGCCGGTTGGGCAGGGTCGAGCCGCTGGGCAGCGTGAGCGGCGCAGTGAGCACCGACCGGTCGACGGTCGCGGGGGCAGGGTTCGTGGACATGGGTCCTCCGACGCAGTGGTCTGTCAGGGATGCGGGTCAGCGGGAGCGCAGCACGGTGTCATCGCGCGCGGAGCACGACGGGCGCCTTGTCGTCCGGGACGTTCGTGATGTTGCGCAGGCGCGGCCCGGTGGGCTTCTCGGTGTGCACCTCGAAGCGCTGCAGCACCTCGCGCAGCACCACCGTGCCCTCCATGAGCGAGAACGCGGCGCCGATGCAGCGCCGCACTCCACCGCCGAAGGGGATCCAGGTGCCGGCCGTGACCTCGCCGTCGAGGAACCGGTCGGGACGGAACGCGTGGGCGTCGGCGAACGAGGACTCGCGGCTGTGCGACAGCATGATCGACGGGGTGACCGTGGTGCCCCTCGGGAGCCGTCGGCCCGCGACGACCTGGTCGCTCTGCAGGGACCGCGCCACGAAGTCGATGATCGGGTGCAGGCGCATCGCCTCCTTCAGGCACGCCTCCAGGAAGGTCTCGTCGCCCTCGTCGGCGGCCCGCGTGGCCCGGGCCAGCAGCACCGGGTCCTGGCCCAGCTCGTGCAGCGTCCACGACAGCGCCGACGCCGTCGTCTCGTGCCCGGCCAGCAGGAGTGTGACGAGCTGGTCGCGCAGCTCCTCGTCGCTCAGCCCGTCGGTGCCGTCCGCCGCGCGTGGCCCGGCACCCCCGCCGGGGGCGGCCTCGGGGTCGTCACCGGCGCGCAGCAGCCGCGACAGCACGTCGTCGCGACCCTCGAGGTCGCCCCGTTCGTGCTCGGCGCGACGCTCCCGGATCTCGGCGTACAGCAGGTCGTCGACCTCGCGCAGGTTGGTGAAGAAGCCGCGCCACGGCGGGATCCTGCGCAGCCGCGGGAAGATCCACGACAGCAGGATGCCCGCGTCGATGTCGACGATCCGTGTGACCTTGGGACGCAGCACCGAGAGCCGCTCCTCGTCGGTCACGCCGAAGACCACCTGGAGGATGACCTCGAGGGTGATCGCGTTCATCGCGTCGAGCGTGACCAGCCGCTGCCCGTCGTGCCAGCCCTGGACGGCCTCCTTCGCCAGACCCTCCACGAGCGGTCGGTAGCTGCGCATCGCCGGGCCCGTGAACGCCGGCATCAACAGCTTGCGGCCGCGCTGGTGCTCGGCGTCGTCGGTGAGCAGGAGCGAGTGCTCGCCCATCACCGGCTTGAGGATCGCGTTGCCCTCGCCGGCGTGGAACTGCGCCGGGTCGGCGGCGAAGATCTCCTTCACGTCGGCGGGGTCGGAGTGGATCACGAGGGTGCGCGGTCCGGGCAGGATCTGCACCGAGAACGTGTCGCCGTACGTGGCGTGGGCGTCGCGGATCAGCGGCCCCCGCTTGCGCATGAACCGCATGGTCATGAGCAGCGGGTTCCCGCGCGGACCCGGAGGAACGTCGTAGCTCTGCTGGTCCGCCGCCCCGGCCGGTCGTGGGGTCCCGGCACCCCCGCCGGTCACGTCAGGCCGCCTTCTCCCACGCGAAGTCCTGGGCCTCGACCTTCCGGGTCACCCACCAGTAGCGGAAGGTGAAGCCCGGCCAGATGGTGCGGTTCTTGCCCTGGCTGTCGAGGTACCAGCTGGTGCAGCCACCCTGGCTCCACACGCCCTTGCTGACCTTCTCCTGCAGGGCGTCGTTGAACTGGCGCTGCGCCTGCGGCGTGGGCTCCACGGCCTGGGCGCCGCGCTCGTCCATCTCGTCGAGCATCGACAGGATCCACTTCGTCTGCTGCTCGATCATGAACACGACCGAGTTGTGGCCGAGGGCCGTGTTGGGGCCGAGCAGGAAGAAGAAGTTCGGGAAGTCGGTGACCGAGATGCCCAGGTAGGTCTCGATCCCCTTCTCCTTGAACGTCTTCGACAGGTCGCGGCCACCCTTGCCGGTGACGTGCACCCACTCGAACGCGTCGGTCACGTGGAAGCCGGTGCCGTAGATGATCACGTCGGCCTCGCGGAACGTGCCGTCCTTCGCGCGGATGCCGTCGGCGGTGATCTCCTCGATGCCGTCGGTGACGAGCTCGACGTTCTCGCGGTTGTAGACCGGGATGTAGTTGTCGGTCTTCAGCACGCGCTTGCAGCCGAGGCGGTAGTCGGGGATGAGCTTCTCGGCCACCGCGGGGTCCTTCACCGTCCTGCGGATGTAGCCGGAGACCTTCTTCTCCATGACGCTGGTGATGTTCTGCAGCGGTCCGGTGAAGCCGAGCTGCTGCGCCTCGTTGAGCCAGTACATGGCGTTGCGGTAGGCACGCGTGCCGCCGGGCAGCTTCTTGATGAAGGCCTTCTTGCGGCCCTCGATGTCGTGGTTGTGCTTCGGGACGACCCAGGGGGCGCTGCGCTGGTAGACGTCGAGCTGGGCGACGTCGCCGACGATCTGCGGGATGAACTGGATGGCGCTGGCGCCGGTGCCGACGACGGCGACCTTCTTGCCGGTCAGGTCGACGTCGTGGCGCCACTGCGCGGAGTGGAAGCGCGCACCCGCGAAGCTCTCGGCGCCCGGCAGGTCGGGGATGTTCGGGATGTGCAGGCCGCCGATGCCGGACACGACCACCCGGGCGTCGTAGGTCTCCTTGGAGGTGCTGACGGTCCAGCGCAGGCGCTCCTCGTCCCACTCGGCGCCGGTGACCTCCGTGCCGAAGTGGATGACGTCGTAGAGGTCGTGCTTCGTCGCGACGCCGCGCATGTACTGCCAGATCTCCTGCTGCCCGGAGTACTCGCGGCTCCAGCCGGGATTGAGCTCGTAGGAGAAGGAGTACATGTGGGACTGGATGTCGCACTCGGCGCCGGGGTAGGTGTTGTCGCGCCAGGTGCCGCCGACGTCGTCGGCCTTCTCGATGACGACGAAGTCGTCGCGTCCGGCCTCGCGCAGCTTCATGGCCATGCCCATGCCGCTGAAACCGGTGCCGATGACCAGGATGTCCGTGGAGATCATGTTTCGGATACTATCGGTATCTGAGTCCCGTGACCAGGTGGTGCGGGACACGTCGAGGGAGGCAGCGATGACCGTCGAGAGCGAGCGCACCGTCACACGGGCGCAACGTCAGGCGCAGACCCGCGAACGCCTCGTCGAGGTCGCCCGCGAGCTGTTCCTCGCCGACGGCTACAACGCCACGTCCCTCGACAAGGTGGCCGTCGCGGCCGGCTTCTCCAAGGGTGCGGTGTACTCCAACTTCTCCGGCAAGGAGGAGCTCTGCATGGCGGTGCTCGACACGATCCACGAGGAGCAGATCTCCGGGGTCGTCGCCGCCTTCACGGTCGACGCCGACCTCGACGGCCGCATCGACGCCTTCGCCTCCTGGGCCCGCGAGAAGCTGGGCCACCCGCGCTGGACCGCGCTCGAGGTGGAGTTCGCGGCCGTCGCGCGGCAGAGCCCCTGGGTCGCCACCGAGCTGGTCAAGCGGCACCGCATGCTCGTGGCCGCCAGCGCCGACCTCATCGAGCGGGTCATGGCCGACGCCGGACTCGCCCTCGGCATGGAGGCCCGCAAGGCCGCCACCGCCCTGCTCAGCCTCGGCATCGGTCTGGGCGCCATGCGCTCGCTCGACGGCGAGCTCGACGTCGACGTCTTCGCCGAGACCATGCGCGCCCTGCTCCGCGGCTCCACGTCGGCCTGACGCGACCAGGCTCAGTCCCTCCGTTTCGGACAGTTCCGGGGCGGTTCGGGACCCATCAGTGCCCCGGAAGTGTCCGAAACGGGAGGCGCAGCCCGGGAGCCCACCCACGTCGCTGGGCCTGCTCCGGTCGAGGCCCTTTCGGAGGCCGCCTCGAGACGTACCCGAGCCGACGCAGCCGCAGGGCCGCGCCGGAGGAAGGTCAGTAGCCGCCGTTGTCCTTGAAGCGGTCGAAGCTGCGGTTGACCTCGGCCTCGGCCTCGACGCGGCCGGTCCAGGTGGAGCCCTCGACGGACTTGCCGGGCTCGAGGTCCTTGTAGACCGTGAAGAAGTGCTCGATCTCGAGGCGGTCGAACTCGGGCACGTGGTGGATGTCGCGCAGGTGCTCCTGGCGCGGGTCCGTGGCCGGGACGCAGAGGACCTTGTCGTCGCCGCCGGCCTCGTCGGTCATGCGGAACATGCCGATCGCGCGGCAGGTGATGACGCAGCCGGGGAACGTCGGCGACGGCAGCAGCACGAGGGCGTCGAGCGGGTCGCCGTCGAGGCCGAGGGTGTCGTCGATGAAGCCGTAGTCGGCGGGGTACTGCGTGGCGGTGAACAGCGTGCGGTCGAGCCGGATGCGGTGGCTCTTGTGGTCGACCTCGTACTTGTTGCGCTCACCCTTGGGGATTTCCACGGTGACATCGAAGATCACGGGTCGGGCCTCTCGTCGCTGCTGGTTGCCTGAGCGCACCGGGCGACCGCCGTCGGGCGGGACCGCAGGGATGGGCGCTTCGTGCATAGTCTGGCCCATGTGACGCGACGAGATCGAGGCAGGGTCGCTCTGCCGTGGGCGCTGGGCGGGCTGTTCCTCGCCGTCGTGCTCGTCGCCGGAGTCGGCCTCGGCTGGACGTCGGGCCGGCTCAACCCCGTCGTGTGCGGCGGCCCGTGCGGGCCCGAGGCGGTCGCCCCGCCGGAGGCGCTCACCCTCGATGCCGCCCCGCAGCGCGTCCAGCCCGATCCCGTCATGACCGGCGCCCTCGACCCCGACGCCGTGCGTGCCGCCGTCCAGCCGCTCCTCGAGGACCCTGCCCGCCGCGCCGAGCTGGGCGACCGGCTCGGCGTCGCCGTGGTGGGGCTCGACGGCACGTCGGTGTTCGCCCGCGACGCCGCCGAGGCGTTCGTGCCGGCCTCGACGACGAAGCTGCTCACGGCGTACGCCGCGCTCTCCCTTCTCGAACCCGGATCGCGCTTCAGCACCTCGACCGTGCTCGACGGCAACGAGGTCGTGCTCGTCGGCGGCGGTGACCCGTACCTGGCGTCGAGCCGACCCGAGCGGCCCACGCGCGTGGACCGCGCCGACCTGCGCACGTTGGCCGAGCGCACCGCCGCGGCGCTCGACGACGCCGGCGTCGGTGAGGTGTCTCTCGGCTACGACGCCGGCCTCTTCACGGGTCCGTCGGCGAGTCCGGGCTGGGAGGACTCCTACGTGCCCGGGCAGGTCGTCACGCCGGTGAGTGCGCTGTGGGCCGACCAGGGGGTGCGCGACGGGCTCCGGTCCGGGGACCCGGCCCGCGCCGCGGCCGACCGGTTCGCCGGCTACCTGCAGGACGAGGGCATCGACGTCGACGGCGACCCGGACCGGGCCGACGCGCCGCCGGACCCGCAGCGGGTGCTCGCTGCCGTGCAGAGCGCCACCGTCGCCCAGATCGTCGACGCCACGCTGGTCCGCAGCGACAACGAGGCCGCCGAGGTCCTCCTGCGCCACGTGGGACTGGCGGCGGGCGGCCCGGGCAGCTTCGAGGGCGGCACCGACGCGGTGGCGGCCACGCTCACCGAGGCGGGCGTGCCCGTCCAGGGCCTGCGGCTCGACGACGGCAGCGGTCTGGCGCGGTCGAACCGGATCGCCCCCGAGACCCTGGCCGGGGTGCTGCGCGTGGCGGCGTCGCGCGCCTCCACGTCGGAGCTGCTCGCCGACCTGCCGGTCGGCGGACTCACCGGCACCCTCGAGGACCGCTTCGACGAGGACTCCGCGGGTCGGGGTCTCGTGCGCGCGAAGACCGGCACGCTCACCGGTGTGCACTCGCTGGCCGGGTACGCCACCGACGCCAGAGGGGTGCCGATCGTCTTCGCGGTCATGGTCGACGACACCGAGGGCGTGAACCCGTTCGTCACGCAGGCCGCGATCGACGACGTGGCGGCGGCGCTGGCGGCCTGCACCTGCGGTCCCGACGCGACCCAGTCCTGATCTCGGCCGCCCTGACCCCACTGCCCCGCGAAGAACAGTCCTGTAGTTCACGCGAAGCCGTGACACGTGTGACGGATGAGACGCACGATGGTCGTCCGCCGGGTGGGGAAGCCCGACGGGCGAGGGAGATCATCATGCGCAGGCTCGGGCTCGCGTGCGCCGCCGCACTCATGTGCGCGGCCACGCTCACCGCCGTCGGTGGCACGTCGGCGGCGGCCCAAGCCGCGACCGGGACGACACCGGTGCCGCTCCCCGCGAAGCCGAAGGGGCTCAAGGCCCCCGTCGCGCTGCCCAAGGCCGTCGACCCGCCGTCGGCGTACGCGCCGCAGGTCGCGTGCCAGCCCGGCACGCCGGCCGGTGTCGCGAAGACACGCGACCTCGTCATGCGGACCTACGGCGTCGGGGGGAAGGGCAACACGGCGCGAGGCTGCTCCGAGGGGGTCTCCGAGCACGCCGACGGGCGGGCCTGGGACTGGATGGTGGACGTGAAGGACGCCGAGGAGAAGAAGGCGGCTGCCGACTTCCTCGCCTGGCTGACGAGGGACGGCGGCACCAACGCCCGGCGTCTCGGCATCATGTACGTCATCTACAACGAGAAGATCTGGGCCGTCTACCGGTCCAAGGAGGGCTGGCGCTCGAGCTCGGGCCACCGCGACCACGTCCACCTGTCGTTCAGCTGGAACGGCGCCCGAGGAACCACCAGCTTCTGGACGGGGAAGGTCCACCCCGTCGACCACGGGCCGTGCTCCCGCTTCGCCGGGCAGCCGGCCGTCATGAACTCGAAGGCGCGCACCACCCGCTGCTACGCGGCCGTCCCCCTGGTCAAGAGGACGTCGTGGGCCACGATCGCGCTCGGGTCCCGCGCGGGCACCGTGAAGACCGCCCAGAAGGCGCTCGGCGTCAAGCAGACCGGGACCTTCGACGCCGTCACCCGCGAGGCCGTCAAGGCATACCAGAAGAAGCACGACCTGCCCTGGACCGGGACCATCGACCAGCCGACGTGGGCCTCGCTCGTGCCCGCGAAGGTCACCTCGGACGTGGCCAAGGGCCTCTCGGCCGCCGAGGCCGCGGCCTACGGTGCGGAGCGCTACACCTCCTCGATGCCCGAGCGGACCACCGGGAAGGCCGTGCTGGTGCTGCAGGTCGCGCTCGGCATGAAGCGCGCGGACCGCAACGGGTACTACGGACCCCTCACGGTCGCGGCGGTCCGGACCCGGCAGAAGGCGATGGGCCGCTCCCAGACCGGCACCTGGACGAAGGGCGACTGGGCGGCCCTCGCCTCGTGACGTGGCCGACAGCCCCGTCGTTGGAGTGGTGCGGCGAGGCGGTGCGCGGGATCATCGAGGCATGAGCGAAGACCAGGGACGTCAGCCAGACGAGCGCGCCGGCGAGCGCGATCGCACCCACGGCAAGGACGAGCGCCGGTACGTCCCGTCCGACGTCGACCCCCAGCGGTGGGTCAAGCGGCTCGTCTGGGCCCTCGTGCTCGTCGCCGTCGTGTACGCCGGGGCCCTGGTCGCGTCGGCGTTCTTCCCGCGGTGGTGGGCCCAGCGCATCGGCGACCAGGTGAACGGCGACCTCACGAGCGGCATCCTGTGGGGCCTGTTCTACGGGTTCGTCTTCACGATCGTCCCCCTGATGATCGTCGTGCAGCTGCGTCGCCGGTTCTTCAACTGGACGTGGCGGGGCATCCTGCTGGTCGTGGCGATCGTCCTGGCGGTGCCGAACTGGCTGACCCTCGCGGTCGTGCTGGGCACGGGCAACGCGGCGCACGCGGGCGAGCGCATCATGGACGTCGAGGCTCCTGGGTTCCGGATCGCGACGGCGATCGGTGCCGTGGGTGCTGCCGGACTGGTGGTGGTGCTGCTCGTGACGGGTGTCGTCGCGACCCACCGACGCAAGCAGGTGCGCACGCTGAAGGGCCGGCTCGACGAGCGCGAGAGCGGCCCGGTCGACGGTTCCCGCGACGGCACCGGCGCCGGCCCGGGGACTGGCACCGGGACTGGCGCCGGGCGACGCACCGACCGGTCCTGACGCCGAGTTGCGAGCCGCGGCCACGGTGCCAATGTGGGAACCGCGGCACCCGCCGCACAGTCGACCCCAGGAGGAACACATGAGCGAGCTCAACCCAGAAGGTCCCGCTGACGGTGGCGCCGAGGGCACGCCGGGCGTGCAGGACGGTGGCGCTGACGGTGGCGCCGAGGGTCCTGCCGACGGTGGCGCCGAGGGCACGCCGGGCGTGCAGGACGGTGGCGCTGACGGTGGCGCCGAGGGTCCCGCCGACGGTGGCGCCGAGGGCACCCCGGGCGTCCAGGACGGTGGCGCCGACGGTGGCGCCGACGGTTCGGCCCAGTAGGTCGTGACCACCACCGAGCAGGGAGGGGTGGCCGGTCTGCGGACCGGTCACCCTGCCCTGCGTCGTCTCGTCGTCGACCCCGTCGGCTTCGCCGCCGACACGTGGGGTCGGGCGCCGCTGCTCACCCGCGCGGCCGACCTGCCCGCGCGGTTCGACGACCTGTTCGGCGAGTCCGCCGTCGACGAGCTCGTGTCGACGCACGGGCTGCGGACACCGTTCCTGCGCGTGGCCAAGGACGGCACGACGCTGAACACGCGCGCGTTCACGTCGGGCGGTGGCGTGGGGGCCGGCATCGCCGACCAGGTCGACGACACCCGCCTCACGTCGTTGTTCGCCGACGGCGCCACGCTCGTGCTGCAGGCGCTGCACCGCACGTGGCCCGCCGTCGTCTCGTTCTCCCAGGCCCTGGTGGCCGACCTCGGGCACCCGGTCCAGGTCAACGCCTACGTCACGCCACCGCAGTCGCGCGGGTTCGACGACCACTACGACGTGCACGACGTCTTCGTGCTGCAGATCTCCGGAGCCAAGCACTGGCGGATCCACGCCCCGGTGCACGAGGCGCCGCTGCGTGACCAGCCCTGGACCGACCGTCGTGACGCGGTGCGGGTCGAGGCGGAGCGTGAGCCGCTCATCGACGCCGTGCTCGAGCCCGGCGACGTGCTCTACCTGCCGCGCGGCACGCTGCACGCTGCCACCGCGCTGGGCGACGTGAGCACGCACCTGACCTTCGGCGTCCACACCTGGCACCGGCACCACGTGGCCGAGGAGCTGGTCACGGCCGCGCTCGCGGTGGTCGCTGACGACCCCGACGTTCGTACGTCGCTGCCCCTGGGCGTCGACGTCGCCGAGGCAGGCGACCTCGAGGCGCACGCCGAGCTGGTGCGCGACCGGCTGCTGTCGGCGCTGCGCTCCGTGCCCGTCGAGACCCTGGCGGCCGCTCTCGGGGCGCGCGACGACGCATCCGGGCGCCCTGAGCCGGTGGGCCCGCTGGCCCAGCTGCGCACGGCGCAGGGCCTCCACGACACCACGCCGCTGAGGCTGCGCGAGCAGCTGGGCGCACGCCTCGACGGCACCACGCTCACCGGCCGCGCCGGAGCGGTCGACGTGTCCGCCGTCGACCCCGGGGCGGTCGCCGCCCTGCTCGACGGCCAGGCCGTCCCGGCCGGGTCGCTGGGTCTCGACGCAGCCCGCCGGCTGGTGTCGGCCGGCGTCGTCGTGCCCGCGTGACCTGCTGCGCTGCGAGAGGATCGGCTCGTGGCCGACCTCGATGACCTGTGCGCGGCGCGGGCCCGTGAGCGGTCCGACCCGCTCACCGGCACGGCCCTGCACGTCCGTCGGTTCCTGCTCGTGGAGCACCAGGGACCGTGGCCCTTCCACGCGCTCGAGTCCGAGGGTCTCGACCCGGACGTGGTCGCTCGGCTGGTGGCCGCCACGCGAGAGGTGGGCGCGCGCACGATCCTGATCCGTCGTCCGGGTCGGCGGTCCGAGGCGTCGGGCCGCCGGGCGTGGGCAGTGGCGGACGTGGAGGACGGCCGCATCCGCTGGGGCGCCTGGACCGATGCCGCGGACCTCCTCGAGGCGTGCGCGGTGCTGCGCGAGGACTCGGGCGGACCCGGCTGGAGCGACGAGGCCGCGGTGCTGGTGTGCGCGCACGGACGGCACGACACGTGCTGCGCCGTGCGCGGTCGCCCGGTGGCCGCTGCGCTGGCCGAGCGGCTCGGCGACGTCGTGTGGGAGTGCAGCCACGTCGGTGGCGACCGGTTCGCGGCCAACGTCGTGGTGGTGCCCGACGGCACCTTCTACGGCGGTCTCGACGCCGACACCGCGGTCGGCGTCGTCGAGGAGCACCTGGCCGGGCGGGTCACGACCGCGCTCCTGCGTGGCAGCAGCGCCCTGCCGCCGGCTGCGCAGGCCGCGGCCGTCGCGGTGCACGAGCGATGGGGCCCGGCGGGCCCGCGTGACGTCCGCTCGGCGCAGGTGGACGACCTCGGTGACGGACGCTGGAGGGTCCGGCTCGACTGCTCCGGTCCGTTGCCGTCGGCCGTGGTCGCCGACGTCCGCGCGGTGCACCGCGACCCTGCCGTGCTCACCTGCCAGGCGCCCCGTGCGACCTCCGCCCGTGCGTTCGTCGTCGACGCGCTGAGCCCTGCAGCGTCGGCCTGAGGCGGGTCAGCGCGGCACGAGCGGCTCGTCGCGCGTGCGACGCAGCAACGTGGAGGCCTTGCGGTTGAGCAGGCGCATGGCGGTCGTGTAGCCGAACGGCGCGAAGCGCTGCGCCAGGTGCCCGACCTGGATGTCGCGCGACGTGAAGACGAGGTAGCGCCCCTTCTCGATGCCGCGGAGCATGGCGTCGGCTGCCTCCTCGGGGGACACGGCGTGCTTCTCGAACCGTCCGACGGCCTTGGCGACCCGGGGGTCGTCGCGGTCCACGCCGACGATGTCGACGGTGCCGACGAGCGGCGTCCGGACCGCGCCGGGGCAGACCAGGGTCACGCCGATCCCGTGCTGCTCGAGGTCGAAGCGCAGGACCTCGCTCACCCCCCGCAGGCCGAACTTGGCCGCGCTGTAGGGCGCGTGCAGGGGCAGTCCGAACAGGCCCGCCGCGGACGAGACGTTGGCGACGTGCCCGCCGCGACCGGCCTCGATCATGCGGGGCACGAAGGAGCTGAGCACGTGGATGGGACCCATGAGGTCGATCTCGACGGTGCGTCGCCAGTGCTCGGGGCGCAGGTCCTCGATACGTCCCCAGGTGGAGATGCCGGCGACGTTCAGCACCACGTCGACCGCGCCGACGTGACCGTGCACCTCGTCGGCGAACGCGCTCACGGCGTCGAGGTCGCTGATGTCGAACGCCGCGTGGTGCAGCACCGAACCGCCGGCGGCGTGCACGAGTGCGACGGTCTCGTCGAGCCCGTCGGCGGCGACGTCGGTGAGCACGAGGCGCCCGCCCCTCGGGGCCAGGCGCAGCGCCGTGGCGCGACCGATGCCGCTGGCGGCACCGGTGATCACGACGGTCTTGCCCTCCAGGGAGGTGCGGGTGCGGGCCATGGTCGTTCCTCTCGACGAAAACCAGTGCGATCGTACCAGTTGATGTATCGCAGCGCGACGGCTTCACGCTCCGTCAGCGAGGTGGTCGGGACCACGTCACCCGGGCCTCCCCCTGCGGCTGCGTCGGCTGCGGTCGACGTCGCGGCGGCCTCGAATCCCGCCGCGCCGACGCAGCCGCAGGTCCACTCTTCGGACAGTTCCGGGGCGGTCACCCCGGTCCCAACGCCCCGGAAGTGTCCGAATCGGAGGGACGCGACCGGCCGCGCGTCGGTGCCGGAAAGCGTCCGCCTCGACCCCTACCGTGATCCCCGAGGACGACGGAGAGGCAGGTGGTCGGGCGATGCGGGCCAACCGGTTCGACGGCTTCTGCTCCGCGTGCGCCCAGCACGTGCACGCCGGGGCCGGGCACCTCACCGGCACGCCCGGGGCCTGGCGCACGTGGTGCGTCGCCTGCTCGCCGCGGCCTCCGCAGCGCGGCGACCACGACGGGTGGCACCGGCTGCCCCTGGCCTCGCTCGACCTCGAGACCACCGGCACCGACCCCCTGCGCGACCGGGTCGTCAGCTACGCGCTGCTCGACGAGCCCGGGTTCGAGATCACCGGGCTCGTGCAGCCCGGTGTCCCCGTGCCCGAGGCGGCGGCGCAGGTGCACGGCATCACCGACGCGATGCTGGCCGACGCGCCCACGCCCGCCGAGGCGCTGCCGGTCGTGCTCGACTGGGTGCAGACGCTCGTCGAGCGCCGGGTCGGTCTCGTGGTCTTCAACGCCTGCTACGACCTGTCCATGCTGCGCGCCGAGGCGGTGCGGCACGGGCTGACCCAGCCGGACTGGGACCGGCTGCTCGTCGTCGATCCCTATGTTGTCGACTGGGGCGTCGAGCGAGGCGGTCTCGGACGTCGGCGGCTCGGCGACGTCGCCGCCTACTACGGGGTCACGCTCGACGGTGCGCACGACGCCACGTGCGACGCGGTCGCCGCGCGGCAGGTCGCGGTCGAGCTGGCCGCCCGGCACGCGCACGTAGGCGGCCTCGACCTCGACACGCTCATGGCCAGCCAGCGATCGTGGTACGCCGAGCGTGCCGAGGACTGGAACGCCTACGCCCGCAAGGCCGGGCGCGACCTCGACGACCCCGCCGGCTGGCCGCTCGTCGGCTGACGGGCGCCTACGCCACGACGGTGCCGCGGACCCGGGCGAGGATCGCGGCGGCTGCGGCCGCCGGCTCCTCCTCGGGGATCCAGTGCGACGTGCCCTCGAGCACCGTGTAGCGGTAGTCGGCCGTCACGTGCTCGCCGCACGCGTCGGCACCGGACCGGCCGATGGCCAGGTCGTCGGTGCTCCACACGTAGGTGGTGGGCACCTCGACGTCGGGCAGGTCGCCCAGGTCGGACGTCATGGCGCGGTACCAGGCCAGCGCCGCGGTGAGCGCGCCCGGCTCCTGCAGCTGCGCGACGTAGGCGTCGACGAGCTGGTCCGGGACCGCGCCCTGGTACATCGCCCGCAGACGTCGGGCGTCGTCCTCCAGCAGGAGGGTCTCGGCCTTGCCCTCCTGGCGCAGGAGCCCGATGTAGGAGGCCTTGTCCTTCGCCTCCTCGTCGCCGCGCAGGGCGGCGTTGTAGGCGGCCAGGTGGGGGACCGAGAACGTGGTCAGGGTCCGCAGCCGGTGTCCGTGGTGGGCGGCGACGTACCAGGCCACCGCCGCACCCCAGTCGTGGCCGACGAGGTGGAAGGTCTCGAGGCCGAGCGCGTCGGCGAGGTCGACCACGTCCTGGGCGAGCGCAGCCGTCGTGTAGGCCTCGACCGCGTCGGGTCGAGCGTGGGGGGAGTAGCCCCGCTGGTCCGGCGCGACGACGCGCAGGCCGGCCTCGGCGAGCACCGGTGCCACCTCCGACCACGTCAGGGAGGTCGCGGGGAAGCCGTGCAGCAGCACCACGGGCTCGCCGGAGTCGGGGCCGGTCGTGCGCACGTCGAACGTCAGGTCGCGGACGGGGACGGGCTCGGTCTCGTCGAACGTCATGCACCCATCCTCACGCACGGCGGGGCCGCCGGTCAGGAGGGCGGGGCGCCGATGCGCTGGAGCGCCGCCGCGTCGAGCGCGGCGCCGGTGGCGACGTCGGGCGCGGTGCCGCCGCGGTCGGCGTGCACCCACCAGCGGTCCGCGTCCGAGGCTGGCTCCTGGGGGTAGTGCGCGACGGCGTCGTCGAGCAGGTCCTCGAGGGCGGTCCTCAGGCGCATCGTCAGGTCGTGGACGCTCTCACCCTCGAGGGGCAGCAGGGCCTCGCCCACGACCACGTCCACCACCACGCCGCGGCGCAGGGTGCGTCGGCCGTCGACGGTGAGCAGCCGGTGTCCGCCCCACACGACGCACGGCACGAGCGGCACCGGGGCGCCCGTCACGCGCGCCCCGTGGAGGGCGAGCCCGGCCGCGCCCGGCTTGAGCGCCTTGACCCGGAACGAGCGGCTGATCGTGGCCTCCGGGAACACGCCCACCGCCTCGCCGTCGGCCACGAGACGCCGGGCGCGTCGGTAGGCGCTCGCCCCGGCCCAGCGCTCCACCGGGACGTGGCCCATGGCCCGCATGGCCCGGCCGACCAGCGGCAGCTCGAACACCGAGGCCTTGCTCATGAAGCGGACCAGGCGGCCACGCTCGCGCGCGGCCCAGCCGACCAGCACGAAGTCGAGGAAGCCGGTGTGGTTGCTCGCCAGCACCACGGGACCCGCTGCGGGGAGGTTCTCCAGACCGCGTCCTCGCAGTCGGACGCCCCATAGGCGCAGCACGACGGCGCCCAGCCGGTTCACGACCCGGTAGGTGCGATCGGTGCGGTGGTGTCCGCCGGTGCCACGTGCCACGTCAGGGGTTCGGCGCGGACGGGGTCTCGGACGGGAAGCAGTCCGTGGCGCGCGCGACGTGACCGGTGCGCAGGCCCCCGGCCGCCAGCAGCAGGATCGCCGCGCCGTAGAGCGCCATGATCGGCACCGACACCACGGCCGACCCGGGATCGACCCGACCGGCCTCGCCGAGGGCGATGATGCCGTCGGAGACCAGGAACAGCCCGCCACCGATCCCCGCCAGTCGGTCGACGGTCGAGGCGGTCACCGCCGTGGCCAGCAGGAGCGCCGCGTAGACGGGGATCACCGGGCGCAGGTCGGCGGCGAGTCCGCCCCACGCCCACGCGACGACCACGACGCCGGCCACGAGGTACAGCGCGACCAGCGCGGCGGACGGCCGGTGCACCCGCAGGGCCCCGGCGCGCACGAAGAGCGTCACGAAGCACACGTGGGCCGCGGCGAACGAGGCCATCCCGGCGACGAACAGGTCGTCGAGCTCGAGGAGGAGGTCGCCCCCGAGGCAGAGCAGGAGTGCCAGGGCGAGCAGGCGTGGACCGCGGGAGGTCAGCACCCAGGCGACGAGGACGGGGGCGAGCAGGCACTTGGTGACGCTGTCCCAGGGGGTCACGTCGGCGGCCAGCAGCACGAGGTGCACGACGAGCACCCCGAGGAAGGCCGCGACGAACGGGGTGGCCGCGCGCCACGGCGCACGAGCGGTCTCGAGCAGGCTCATCGGCGCAGGCTACCCCGCGGGGGCGAGGTCGCGCGGGTCGTCGGTGACCCCGTTCTCGACGCGGCGGGAACGCTTGTCCTCGTACATCGAGACGTCGGCCCGCCGGAACGCGGCGTCGGCCGGTTCGTCGCCGGGGTACACGAGCGACCACCCCACGGAGACCTCCACGTCGTGCTGCGCGAAGGACGCGCGATAGCGCCGCAGCATCTCCCCGAGCGACCGTGGGGACACGTCCTCGACCAGCACGGCGAACTCGTCGCCGCCGTACCGGGCTGCGGTCTCCCCGTCGCGTCGTGCCGCGGTCAGGGCGGCGGCGACTCGTCGCAGGACGGCGTCTCCCTCGGTGTGGCCGAGGTCGTCGTTGACCGCCTTGAGACCGTCGACGTCGGCGACGACCACGGCGGCGAGATCGCCGTACGCGCTCGTGCGCACGGCCGCGTCGGCCAGCAGGGCGTCCCAGCCGCGTCGGTTGACCAGGCCGGTGAGCGCATCGGTCTGGGCCAGCGCCTCCGCGGAGCGCCGCGCGCGGTCGCCGCTCTCGAGCCGGCGCGCCAGGGACACGTGGGCGCCGAGCAGGTGGCTCAGCAGGCCCAGGAGCTCGACGTCGACGTCGGCCGACTGCTGGAGCGGTTCGACTCCGAGACCGCAGAGCATGCCGAACATCTCGCCCTCGGCGTCGATGATGGGCTGGCTCGCGTAGCTGCGCGTGGCCCCGATCGTGAGGTCGCGGTAGTCCGGGTGGGTCGTCACGTCCTCGACGACCGGGTCGGCGCCCAGGTCGACGACCCGCCGGCAGAAGCTGTCGGCCCAGTCGCGCCGGTCGCCGACGGCGATGAGGCTCTCGCCGCCGACGTGCAGGTGGACCTGCTCGCCCCCGACGACCCGGTTGACGGACCAGTCGCTGATGGGGGTGTGCTTCCGCAGGTACGCCACGACCCGGTTCGCGACGGCGCTGAACGTGTCGGAACCTTCGGGCGGGAGGTCGAGGGTGGTCATGCACCCATCCTGCCCGGGTCCCGGTGGCCGTGAGGTGCGAACCGGAACGTGGCCGGTACCAGAACGGGAGCGACGGTACTCACCCTGGTACGCTCGGGCTCGTCCAGACCATGGAGGGGAAGGCCGTCATGCCCGTCGAACGCCTCATGCCGACCGAGGAGTCGGCCGACCTCGTCGCGCTGACCCGCGAGCTCGTCGACGACAAGCTGCGACCGCGCGTGGCCGAGGCGGAGGCCACCGCCACGTTCCCGCGCGACGTGTTCGCCACCCTCGGTCGCGCCGGCCTGCTCGGGCTGCCGTACCCGGAGGAGCTGGGGGGCGGCGCCCAGCCGTACGAGGTCTACCTGCAGGTGGTCGAGGAGATCGCCTCCGCCTGGGCCAGCGTCGGCGTCGGCGTCAGCGTGCACGCCCTCTCGTGCTTCGGGCTGTTCGAGGCCGGCACGGACGAGCAGAAGCAGCGGTGGATGCCCGACATGCTGGGCGGTGAGCTGCTCGGTGCCTACTGCCTGTCGGAGGCCCACGCCGGCTCCGACCCCGCCGCCATGCGCACGAAGGCCGTGCGTGAGGGGGACGACTACGTCATCAGCGGCGCCAAGGCCTGGACCACCCACGGCGGGCAGGCCGACTTCTACAAGGTCATGGCCCGCACCTCCGACGACGGCGGGAGGGGCATCTCCTGCTTCCTCGTCCCGGCCGACGCCGAGGGCCTCACGGCCGACGTCCCCGAGCAGAAGATGGGCCTCATGGGCTCCACCACCGCCACGATGCTGTTCGACGGGGTGCGCGTGCCGGCCGAGCGACGCCTCGGGGCGGAGGGCCAGGGGCTGGCGATCGCGCTGGCGGGGCTCGACGCCGGACGCCTCGGGATCGCCGCCGTGGCCGTCGGGGTGGCCCAGGGCGCGCTCGACGCCGCCGTCGCGTACGCCAAGGAGCGCGAGACCTTCGGGAAGGCGATCATCGACCACCAGGGCCTCGGGTTCGTGCTGGCCGACATGGCCGCGGCCGTCGACTCGGCCCGTGCCACCTACCTGCACGCCGCCCGCCTCAAGGACGCCGGCCGTCCCTACGGTCGCGCGGCGTCGGTGGCCAAGCTCGTGGCCACCGACAACGCCATGAAGGTCACCACCGACGCCGTCCAGGTGCTTGGCGGCGCCGGCTACACGAAGGACTTCCCGGTCGAGCGCTACATGCGCGAGACCAAGGTCATGCAGATCTTCGAGGGCACCAACCAGATCCAGCGGCTCGTCATCAGTCGTCACCTGAAGTAGAGAGAGAAGGACACCCCCATGCAGCTCACCGGAACGTCTGCCGTCGTCACCGGCGGTGCCTCGGGCCTCGGCGCGGCCACCGCCGCCGAGCTGGCCGCCGCCGGCGCCACCGTCGTCGCGATCGACCTGGCGCAGTCCATCGAGAAGGCGCCCGACGTGGACGGCGTCGTCTACGTCGAGGCCGACGTGACCGACGAGGGCCAGGTGCGCAACGCCGTGGCCGCCGCCGGTGAGCACGGTCCGCTGCGCGTGGCCGTCAACTGCGCCGGCATCGGCACCGCCGGGCGCGTGCTCGGCAAGGGCGGTCAGGGCATCCACGACCTCGCCGCGTTCGCGCGGACGATCAACGTCAACCTCGTCGGGTCGTTCACCGTGCTGGCCGTCGCCGCCGAGGCGATGGCCGCCACCGAGCCCCTCGAGCACGGCCAGCGTGGCGTGGTGGTGAACACCGCGTCGATCGCGGCCTTCGACGGCCAGATCGGGCAGGCCGCCTACTCCGCCAGCAAGGGCGGCGTCGTGGGCATGACCCTGCCGGTCGCGCGCGACCTCGCGCAGTACGGGATCCGCGTCAACACCATCGCCCCCGGCATCATCGACACCCCCATGCTCGCCTCGGTGGGCGACGACATCCGCGCGGCGCTGGCCAAGGGCGTCCCCTTCCCGCAGCGACTCGGTCGTCCCGAGGAGTACGCCCAGCTGGTGCGCATGATCGTGGAGCACGACTACCTGAACGGCGAGACCATCCGCATGGACGGCTCACTGCGGATGGCGCCGCGATGAGTGGGGCCGTGGACGGTGGGGCCCCCGTCCTGCTGAGCGTCGCCGACGGCGTCGCGCACGTCGAGCTGAACCGGCCCGACGCCTCGAACACGATCGACCTGCCGTGGACCGAGGCGTTCACGAGCGCGCTGCAGCAGGTGGGCGACGACGACACCGTGCGTGTCGTGCTGCTCACCGGTCGGGGCCGCATGTTCTGCGCCGGGGGCGACCTCGGCGCCATGGACGCGGCGCCCGACCGGTCGGCGTACCTGCAGGAGCTGGCCGACGCTCTGCACGTGGGGGTGCGTCTGCTCGACGGCCTCGACAAGCCGGTGGTCGTCGGCGTGCACGGCGCTGCGGCGGGCGCGGGCCTGTCGCTCGTGCTCGGCGGCGACCTGGTCGTGGCCGGTCGGTCGGCGTCCTTCGTCACCGCCTACACGTCGGTCGGCCTGACGCCCGACGGAGGGCAGTCGTGGCTGCTGCCCCGGGTGGTCGGGCTCCAGCGTGCGCTCGAGCTCACCCTCACGCCGCGTCGGCTCTCGGCCGACGAGGCCCAGGAGTGGGGCATCGTCGGGCGCGTCGTGGAGGACGAGGCGGTGGCCGACGAGGCGCACGCGCTCGCTCGACGTCTGGCCGACGGTCCGGCCGCGGCGTTCGGCCGGGCGCGACGCCTGCTGCGCAGCTCCTACGACACCGGGCTGTCGGACCGGCTCGACGTCGAGGCGCGCACCATCGCGGCCTCGGTGGCCGAGCCCGAGAGCGCTGCGCTGATCACGCGGTTCCTGTCACCCCGTCGCTGACGACCCCGCCGGCGGCGGCCCCGCCGAGCACGGGCTCGATGCACAGCTGGAGCACGTCGACCAGGGCGTCGACCAGGTCCTCGCGGGAGCGCGCGCCCGGGTCGGCGAGCCAGCGCGACACGACAGCGTCGGCGAGTCCCACGAGCCCGGTGGCGTAGACGTCGCGCAGGGGCAGCCGGCCGGAGGCGTCGGGACCGAGGAGCTCGCCGGCGATGGACGCCACGACGGTGACGACCACGTCGGTGATGCGATCGACCGGGCTGCCGGACCCGGGAGCCGACGGGAGCGCGCGCACGAAGTCGTAGAGCGGGCGGTGGTCGAGGACGAAGTCGAGGTAGGCGTCGAGCGTCCCCCGCAGGCCCGCCTCGATGCCGTGGTCCGCGGTCATGCGGGCGATCACGTGCTCGAGCAGCATCGACACCACGCGGTCGGCGATCGCGACGTCGAGGTCGTGCCGGTTCTCGAACTGGCGGTAGAGCACCTGCCGCGTCACGCCGCAGGCGCGGGCGATGGACTCCACGGGGGCGTCGGGGCCTTCGCGGTCGAGCACCTCGATCGCCGTCCCGGTGATCTCCTCGCGCCGGCGCTCCCGGTGCCCGACCCAGCGGCTCGCGCGGCCGTCGGGCGGGCCGGGTGGCGTGGTCATGGACACACCCTATTCGCGATGCTGTGACGACGTGTAACTGTTACGTTCTGTAGCAGTCACTCTCCCGGAGGTCGTCGTGTCCCCTCTCGCCGCCATGCCCACCTGGGCCGCCCGCGTCATCGCCGTGCAGATCATCGCGGTGCTGACGATGATCGCGATCGGCCTGGTCGTCCTGCTGCCCTACCTCCCGCGGCTCGCGGCTGCCGGCGCGGCGCTGCCCCAGATCACCGAGTCGGCCGAGCGGTCGCCGACGACCCTCGACCAGGTGGAGCGCATCGACGGCAACGTCGAGAAGGTGGTGCCCCCGGTGCTCGAGGCCGTGGCGGTGCTTCCGGAGGTCGGGGAGCAGCTCACCGAGCTGCTCGGGGTCGCACGCTCCCTCGGGTCCGCCGCCGACGGCGTCGTCGCCGCGGCCGAACCGTTGGCCGCCGTCGGCACCGACATCCGCGCGCTGCAGGAGCGGCTCGACGGCCTGGAGACGCAGCTGGGCAAGCTCGAGGCGCTCGGTGAGCCGCTCGACTCCCTCGCGGCGTCGGCCGAGCCGCTCCCCGGCCAGCTCGGGCAGCTCACCACGGCGGCGACGGCCATCGCGTCGCTCGTGGACGTCGTCGACCAGCTGGTCGCCTCGATCGGCCGCATCGAGCAGCACGCGGCCAACCTCGACCGCAAGACCGGCCCCGTCCTGCTCCCGGACCTCACCGGCGTCCGCTGACGACCCGGCTCGTCTCTCCGTTTCGGACACTTCCGGGGCGGTTCGGGGCGTCGAGGTGCCCCGGAAGTGTCCGAAACGCGGGGACGGGCGGGTCAGTCGGAGCGGGTGGCGTGGTCGACCAGCACGGCCAGCTGGTGGAAGGCGGCCGCGTCGTCGAGGCCCGTGTCGGCCTCCACGGCCCCGCGGTGGATCGCCTCCAGCACGAGCCCGGCGACCGCGCCGACGAAGCGTGGGTCGAGGCGTCGCCGCCCCGAGGCCTCGACGAGCTCCTTGACCCGCTGTGCCGCCAGGCGCACGTTGGTGCGGTAGACGTCGCGGGCGGGCTCGTAGGCGTCGAGGTCGGCGAAGTAGGTGGGACCGGCGGGGGCGAGCTCCTCGGCGATCGCGTCGAGGTACACGCTGATGCGCCGGCCGGTGTCGGGCTCGGCGGCCACGCGACGCTCGACCGCCTCGGTGGAGCGGCGGAACGACTCGCGCACGGTCGCCTGGATGATCTGCTCCTTGCTCGCGGCGACCACGTAGAGCGTGGACTTGGAGCAGCCGAGACGGCGGGCGAGGTCCTCGAGGCTGAAGGCCAGGAAGCCCTCGGCGTGGAACAGTGGGATGAGCTCGTCGAGGAGGGCGCCGCGGCGTGCGTCGTCGCGGGCGGCGACGCTCGTCGGACGGACCATCGCACCAGGATACCCGGCGCAGTACCACAGGGGCTGTGTCGGTACTGGGAGCGTCGTGTCCACCGACTGGACGACGGCCCGGGCGAGGTCTGCCGGGTCCCGGGACAGGCACTACTGTCGGCAGCGTGGCACGGGGGCGTCGGGTCGAGGTGGCCGTGCTCGCGACCGTTGTCCTGCACGTCGACGACGAACCCGTCCGGCTGTCCGGTCTCGAGCGAGCGGTCCTGGCGCGCATCGCCCTGACGAGGTCGGCCACCGCCGCCTCCCTGCTGACGTGGCTGTACGGCGAGGACCCGCCGGCGTCGGCGCCGAACCGCGTGCAGGCGTTGATCTCGGGGATCCGACGCAAGTGCTCTGCCCCGGTGATCGAGACCACGCCGGGCGGGTACCGCCTCGTCCCCGACGTGCAGGTCGACGTCGAGCGGCTGGCGGTGCTGCGGGACCGCGCCCGTGAGCTGGCGGCGGTCGCGGACCTGGCCTGCCTGCGGTCCTTCCGCGAGGCGTCGACGCTCCTGGGTGACGAGTCGTTGCAGGACGTGCCGTCCACGGCCGCCGTCGAGATCGAGCGGTCCCGGCTCGACGCCGAGCGGCTCGCCCTGTGGGCGGAGCACGCCGCGGCCGCGCTCGCGCTGGGCCGCGCCGACCAGGTGGTCGCCGACCTCGCCACGCTGACGGCCCGGCACCCGTTCCACGAGGCGTTGCTCGCCCAGTACGTGCTCGTCCTGGCGTCGACGGGGCAGCAGGAGCGTGCTCTCGGGGTCTACCGCGAGGCCTACGACCGGCTCGACAGCGAGCTCGGGGTCGAGCCCTCGGCGCGCCTCAGGGAGGCGCACGCCGAGGTGCTGCGCGGGCCCCAGGTTCCCGCGCCGGTCGGTCGGGTCGCCCACGTTCCGCGCACCCTGCCGCGGCGGGCGCCCGGCTTCGTCGGTCGCGACGAGGAGATCGACCGCATCGTCGGGGCCGTCGCCCAGGTCGACGACGCGCCCCTCGTCGTCCACCTCACCGGTCTGGCCGGCATGGGCAAGAGCGCGCTGGCCGTGGAGGTCGGCCAGCGCCTGCGCGACGACTTCCCGGACGGCTCTCTGCACCTCGAGGCCGGCAGCGCGCCCGCGCTCGAGGTCGGTGCGGTCCTCGCCACCTTCCTGCGCCTGCTCGGGGTGCACCCCGACGCCGTCCCTGGCGGCACCGCCGAACGGGCCGCCCTCTACCGGTCGCTGCTCGACGAGCGGCGCGTCCTCGTGGTGCTCGACGGCGTCGACGCACACGCCGGGGCGACGTCGAGCGAGCTGTCGCTCCTGCTTCCGGCGTCGCCGGGGTCGATGGCGATCGTGTGCTCGCGCTACGACCTCGCCTGGTTGCAGCCGGACCTCCACGTGCAGGTGGGGCCGCTGTCCGGCACCTCCGGCCGAGCGCTCCTGGCCGGGGTGCTGGGGGACGACCGGGTCCGTGCGGACCATGACGGTGCCGACCGGCTCGTCTCCACGCTGGGCGGCATGCCGCTCGCGCTGCGCCTCGCCGCCGGACGCGCGCGGCAGCGTCCGGACGTGGGGCTCTCGCGCCTGGCCGAACGGCTGTCGTCCGGGGGACTGGGCACCGAGGACGTGGCCGCCGCACTGGCGACGAGCCTCTCCGACGTGTGGGAGCGCGTGCCCGAGAGCGTGCAGGAGGTGGCCCGACGGGTCGCGCGACTGCCGGTGGCGACCTTCAGCGCCTGGGTCCCTGGCGCGCTGCTCGGCGACGACGCGGCAGGGGAGCACGCGATCGACGCGCTGTGCGCGGCGCACCTCGTGGAGCCGGTGCGCCGCAGCGGCCAGACCCCCCAGTTCCGGCTCCACGACGTCGTGGCCCGGTTCCTCGTGGGCTCGCACGACGACGTGGCCGACGTGGCCGACGTGGCACTCGTCGCCGAGCAGCTGCTGGCGCGTGCGGTGGTGCCGTACCGGGACCATCCGACGCAGCTCGTCCCCGTCCCGCCGGCACCGGGTCGGGCCGTCGGCGACGGTCCTCGGCGGGGCACGCCGGCCCTCCAGGAGCGCGAGTCGGCCGTGGCGTTCTTCGCGACGGAGAACGCCACGGCGCGGACCCTCGCGAGGAAGCTCGCGCCGGTGCGGGCCGACCTCGCGTGGAGGCTGCTGGCGATCACGGCCCCGGCGCACCACATGTCGCCGTCCGAGGGCGACTGGCTCGACGCCCTCGACGTGGTCGAGAAGCACCTCGACGCCATGGACGGCGACCGTCGACTCGGTGCGGCCCACCTCGACCTGTGCCGTGCGTGGCACCTGCAGTCCCGGGCCTCCTCCTCGGAGCCGGCGCGGGCACTCGCCGACGCCGCACGTCGGCGGCTCGTCGAGCAGGGGGCGCACGCACCTGCGACCGCCGCAGCCGTCGTGGCGGCGTCGTCGGCGCTCTCCGTGGGTCGGCGCGACCTGGCGGAGGCCGACCTCGCCGGGGCCGACGAGTCGCTGGACCACCTCGACGACGCGGTGCTCGCAGGCTGGGTCGAGATCATGCGTGGCACCGTCCACCACGACTACGACGAGCTCGACGCCGCAGCGGGTGCCTTCACCCGCGCCCGCGAGCTCCTGGCCGCCACCGCGGCGCGCGGCGCGTTCCGCCAGGCCACTCTCGAGCTGTCGCGCACCTGCCGGCGGCGGGGCTCGATCGACGCCGCCGAGGCGCTGATCGTCGAGGCGCTGGAGCTCTTCGACGGCGGGGTCGACGACCACGTCCACGGCTACGTCGTCGACGCCCGCGCCGAGGTCGCCGTCGCCCACGGCCAGGCGACGGAGGCGTTCGAGCGGGCGCAGGAGGCGCGGGCGTGGGCCCGGCGTGCTCGCGACGCCTTCCTGGCGGCCCGGTCGCGCCGCTCGCTCGCCGGCGCGCTGCGCCTGCTCGGCCGCCTCGAGGAGGCCGAGTCCGAGCTGGTGGCCAGCGTGGAGGAGCTCACCGCCCTCGGCCGGACGCTCAGCGCCGCTGCGTCGCTGCGCGACCTCGCCGTGCTGCTGGAGCTGATGGGCAGACCCGACGACGCCGGGGAGGCGTCGCGGCGCGAGCGTGAGGCGCGCGCCGCGGCGCGCCTGCACCGTTCACGGGTGGATCCCACGGGACCGACCCCTCGTGCGGTCCCGTCCGGCTCCTCCTAGGTCGTCCACGTCGTCGATCGTCGCGGACGCCGCTGCGAGGACGCTGCGAACGACGCGGAGCAGGATCGCAGCGCCGGTCGACAGCCTGGTGGGGTTGGCGCGGCAGAGGCTGCGCCCCGACATCGGAGGACCCATGAACACACGACGCACCCTCGTGGCCGCCGCGGCCGGCTCGATGGCCTCGGCCGCCCTGCTCGCCGGATCACTGGCCACCGGAACGGCCACCGCCTCCACGGTCTCGACGGAGGCCGAGGCGTCGGCCCAGGCCCGTCCGGCCTTCAAGGTGCCGTTCCGCTGCGGCCAGACCTGGCGAGCCGACACCCGCGACGGCCACAGCCCGTCGAGGTACGCGATCGACTTCAACCGAGGTGGCGGCAACGACGACCTCGGGCTGCCCGCGGTTGCGAGCGCGGCCGGCACCGTGACGAAGGTGCGTCGGCTGACGACCAGCTACGGCCACTACGTCGAGATCTCCCACGGCGGCGGCTGGTCGACGCTCTACGCGCACCTGCAGGAGGGCAGCATCAACGTCTCGGAGGGTCAGCGCGTCACGGCGACCACGCTGGTGGGCAAGGTGGGCAGCTCCGGCGGGGACTTCACGTCCCACCTGCACTACGAGCAGAAGCTCAACGGTGCGGTGCAGCCGGCGGTCATGGGCGGTCGCGCCGCCACGTACCCGGCCACCCCCGGACCGAGCTTCACCCGCCCCTGCTGATCGGGGTCGCACGACGTCGGGGTCCGCACCTCAGCGGGCCCCGACGTCGTCGTGCGGGCGCTCAGGCCAGCGCGGTCGCCAGCGGGGTGGCCGGCCGGCCGGTGAGGTCCTCCACCGCGGAGGTGACCTCCGCGAGGCGGCCCTCCCGGATGGCGGTGCCGAACGAGGCGAGCAGCTCGGCCACGAAGGTGGGCAGGCCGGCCTGCTCCAGTCCTGCGACGTAGGCGGCGTCGTCGACCTGGACGACCTGGACCGGCTCACCGCGGCGCTCGGCCGCGAGGGCGGCGATGTCGGCGGCGGTGACCGACGAGGGCCCCGTGACGTCGAGCGCGGTGTCGTCGACGTCGGTGCTCAGGAGGGCGCCCACCGCGGCGGCCGCGCAGTCGGCGCGCGTCACGTACGCGGCGCCGGCCTCGCCGGTGTTGGTCACGTAGGTGCCGGACGCCGCGGCCTGCGCCACCACGTCGGACTGCATGTCGGCGTAGAGGTTGTTGCGCAGGAAGGTCCAGCGCAGGCCGCTGTCACGCAGTGCCTGCTCGGTGCCGAGGTGGTCGGGCGTCACGAGCGCGGGGTTGTCCTCGCTCGGGTCGGGCACGGACGTGTAGAGCACGCGGCGGACGCCGGCCTTCGTGGCGGCCTCCACGGCGGCGCGCTGGCCCTCCAGTCGGGAGCCGACGACGTCGGTGGAGACGAGGAGGAGCTCATCGATGCCGGTGAACGCCTCCACGAGGCCCTCGGGGCTGTCGAAGTCGGCCGCGCGGGTGGTGGCGCCGGCGGCGGCGATCTTCTCGGGGGAGCGGCTGAGGAGGACGACGTCGGCGGGGGCGACCTTCTGGAGGAGGAGCTCCGCAGCGAGCGAGCCGAGCTGTCCGGTCGCGCCGGTGATGCCGTAGGTGGTCATGAAGGTTCCTTACTGTCATCAGTCTGGTTGCTGTTGGTCACAACTATAACCACACTGGTGGCGGTATGGCATCATGGGGGCATGGCCAGCCCGCAGAGCACCCAGTTCGCCGTGGCCGTGCACGTCCTCACCTACCTCGCAGGAAGCGGGGCGGGGCCGTCGTCGCCGCATCCTCGCACCGTGGGTGCGACGGAGCTCGCGGCCAGCACGCAGGTGACGCCCGTGCACGTGCGACGTGTGCTCGCTCCCCTGAGGGAGGCCGGCATCCTGGCGTCCACGCCCGGCGCCCGCGGCGGCTGGCGCCTGCTCGTGGAGCCCGAGCGGATCACGCTCGACGCCGTGTGGCGCCTCGTCCGCGGGGACGAGCCGGTGCTGGCGATCCACCTGCCGAGCCCGAGGTGCCCCGTCGGACGCAGCATCCAGGACGGCCTGCACGACGTCGACGCGGCGGTCGCGCGCGCCACCGAGGCGACCTTGGCGGAGACGACCGTCGCCGACCTCGTCCCGGCCTAGTCGCCCGCCTGCAGGCGCAGGCCTGCGAGCAGGAGGTCCAGGCCGGCGACGAACTGTGCGCTGTCGTCGTGGTCGGCGAACACGTCCAGGATCGTGTGGAGAAACGGCCACGTCGCAGGATCGAGGCCTCTCCACTCGTCCACCGTGCGGCTCATGTACTCCGCGCGGGTGGTGCTGCCGTCGATGACCTCCTCGGGCGGCTGCTGTCCGAGGTCGGCGGCGATCCCGACGACATAGCCGACCACGGCCGACGCCGCGTTGAAGGTCTCGAGGGGACCCAGTCCGAGCCGCAGGACCTGCTGGCCCACGCGCTCGTAGTAGCGGAGCGAGTTGGGCTGGGACCCGGTGTTGCGCATGAAGTAGGCGCCGAGCCACGGCCGGTCGACCACGGCCTCGAAGAGCGCGATGGCCGTGCTGCGCAGGTCGTCGATCGGGTCGCCGTCGACGAAGTCCTCGGTGGCCTCGAGGACGCCCTCGAGGACGAAGTCGGCGGCCCGCTCGAGCAGCTCGTCGCGACTCGAGACGTACCAGTAGATGCTGCCCACGCCGCCGCCCATGCGTGCGGCGAGGGCGCGGAACGTGAGGGCGGAGTCGCCGGCCTCGTCGAGCAGTCGCACGGCCTCGGTCATGACCGACTCCATGGAGTGCGAGGCGCGGCGGCGCTGCTTGAGGCGGTCGTCCGGACCTCGGGTGCGCGGCGGCGTCATGATCGGCGTCTCCTCATGCCTTGCATCGTACCGAACGTTGTTCTATCGTATCGAACGTCGTTCGAGAACCGAACGGCGTTCGATGCCCCCGGAGGTGCGCCATGAGCCACGACACCGCGTCCCCGACGACCCGCACCTACACCTCGCTGCGTGCCGCCTGGATTCCCCTGACCGCCCTCTGTCTCGCCTTCTTCGTCGAGATGGTCGACAACACGCTGCTGTCGATCGCGCTGCCCACGATCGGCCGCGACCTGCACGGCACCACCACGTCCCTGCAGTGGGTCACCGGCGCCTACGCGCTCGCCTTCGGCGGGCTCATGCTCACCGCGGGCTCGGTGGCCGACCGCTTCGGTCGACGCCGCGTCCTGCTCGTCGGCCTCGTCGCCTTCGGCACCATCAGCCTCGGCGCCCTCCTCGTCGAGTCGACGGCCGAGCTGATCGCCCTGCGTGCCGCGCTCGGCCTGTGCGCCGCCGCGATGGCGCCGATCACCAACTCGCTCGTGTTCCGGCTGTTCGACGACGAGGACCTGCGGCGGCGCGCGTTCCCGCTCATGATGATGGTCGGCATGGCCGGGTTCGTCCTCGGACCGGTGCTGGGCGGCTCCGCGCTCGAGCACGTCGGGTGGGAGTGGCTGCTGGCCGTCAACGCCCCCATCGCCCTCGTCGCATGGATCGGTGTCCGGATCGGAGTCTCGGCCGACCACCCCGACGACCTCACCGACGACGCCCTCGACCTGCCCGGCGCGTTCCTCAGCGTGATGACCATCGGCCTCGGGGCCTACGCCCTGACGAGCGGGGTGGAGCGCGGCTGGCTCTCGGCCGTCACCCTCGCCTGCGTCCTGGGATCGCTCGCCGCCGCGGCCACGTTCGTCCGGCACGAGCGCCGTACCACGTCACCGATGCTCGATCTGCGGGTCTTCTCGCGTGGCACGGTGCGGGGCGCGACGATCGCGCAGGTGGGCACGTCGGTCGCGATGACGGGCGTCCTGTTCGCGCTCGTGCTGCACTTCCAGTACGCCTACGGCTGGAGCCCGGTGCGCGCCGGTCTGGCGAACCTGCCGATGATCGCCACCATGCTCGCGTCCAACCCGCTCACCGAGGTGATGGTCCGGCGGCTCGGCCACCGCATCGCCTGCCTCGTGGGTGCCGGCCTGCTCGCCGCCGGCCTCGTGTGGATGGCGTTCGCCGTGGAGCACGGCTACCTGGCGATCGTCGTCGGCATGGTCGTGATGTTCGTCGGCCTGCGCACGGTGATGATGACCTGCGCCGTCGCGCTCATCGGGGCCATGCCCGGCAACCGCACCTCGCTCGGCGCCGCGTTGAACGACACCGCGCAGGAGGTCGGCACCAGTCTCGGCACCGCCCTCGTCGGCACGCTGCTCGCCACCCTGGTGGTGCAGGTCCTGCCGACCGGGAGGTGGAGCGCCGAGCTCGTGCAGTCGTTCTTCGACGGGGAGCGGGTCGTCTTCCTGGTGCTCGCGGTGCTGGCCGGCGGGATCGCGGCCTACGGGGCGAGCACGTTGACGGACTCCCGAGCCACCGAGGAGGAGCCGGCGACCGCATGACCGGGGTCGCTGCGCCGGTGGACGAGGATCGCTCAGCACTGATGGATCAGAGCTGGCGGAGCAGGAAGAGGTCCATCACCCAGCCGGCCTCGGCCTTCGCTGCGACACGCTTCGCGGTGATCTCGGCCGCGACGTCCTTGACGGCACCGGAGACGAGGTGTTCGGACGGCGATCCGAGGTTCGCGCCCCACCAGACGTGCCAGTCGTCGAGGCCGCTCAGGTCGGTTCCCGACGTCAGGAAGACGACGACGTTGTCCTGCCCCTGCTCGAGGGCCTCGCGAAGCCGGCGCTCGGTGGTCACGTGGATCGGCTGCCCGACCTCGTGCAGCACGATCCGGTGCCGGGCGGCGAGCAGCTGCAGCGCGGAGATGCCGGGCAGCACGTCCCAGTCGAACGTCAGGTTGTCGCGCGCCAGCACCCGCTCGACGACGCGGATCGTCGAGTCGTAGAAGGCGGGGTCGCCCCACACGAGCAGGACGGCGTCGCCCGGATGTGCGATGAGCGCCGACTCCCAGGCCTCGGCCCGTGCCTCGTGCCAGTCGCCGACCGCGGACTCGTAGTCGAGGGCTGTCCTGTCCCGCGGTGGATCGACGACCTCGACCACCCGCAGGTCGGGCGCGTGGTGGGCCAGCAGCTCCCGGCGCGCGGCGGCGAGCGGGTCACCGGCCCGCTTCACCGTCACCAGCGCGACCGACGCCGACCGCAGCGCCGCGACCGCCTCGACGGTCAGGTGGTCGGGGTGGCCGAGACCGATCCCGACCAGGGTCACTCGCCGCCCAGGGCCCGGCACCCCTGCCGGCGTCACTCGCCGCGTCACGCGTGGCGGTCCTCGAGGTCTCCCTCGAGGTCGAGGTAGACCTGCTGCATCGCGGCGACGACCTCCGGGTCGGGCTCGGCCCAGAGGCCGCGCTCGGCCGCCTCGCCCAGCCGCTCGACGATGCCGCGCAGCGCCCAGGGGTTCGACTTCCGCATGAACTCCTGGTTGGTCTCGTCGAGGACGTACTCCTTGGCGAGCGACTCGTACATCCAGTCGTGCACGACGCCGGCGGTGGCGTCGAATCCGAACAGGTAGTCCACCGTGGCGGCCAGCTCGAACGCGCCCTTGTAGCCGTGGCGCTGCATAGCGCCGATCCAGCGCGGGTTGACCACGCGGGCACGGAACACCCGGTTGGTCTCCTCCTGCAGCGTGCGCGTGCGCACCGCGTCGGGCGACGTCGAGTCGCCGACGTACGCCTTCGGCTCGGCGCCGGTCAGCGCGCGGACCGTCGCGATCATGCCGCCGTGGTACTGGAAGTAGTCGTCGGAGTCGGCGATGTCGTGCTCGCGGGTGTCGATGTTCTTCGCCGCCACCGCGATGCGGCGGTAGTTGGCGCGCATGTCCTCCGAGGCTGGGGCGCCGTCGAGGTCGCGTCCGTAGGCGAAGCCGCCCCACGCCGTGTAGACCTCGGCGAGGTCGTCGTCGGTCTTCCAGTTCCCGGCCTCGATGACCTGCAGGATCCCGGCACCGTACGAGCCCGGCTTCGAGCCGTAGATGCGCGTCGTGGCCCGGCGCTCGTCGCCGTGCTCGGCGAGGTCGGCCTGGGCGTGGGCACGAACGAAGTTCTGCTCGAGCGGCTCGTCGAGCTCGGCCACCTGGCGGATGGCGTCGTCGAGGATGCCGATGACGTGCGGGAACGCGTCGCGGAAGAAGCCGGAGATGCGGACCGTGACGTCGATGCGCGGACGACCGAGCTCCTCCAGCGGGACGACCCGCAGGCCGTTGACCCGGCGCGAGGCCGGGTCCCACTCGGGCTCGACGCCGATGAGGGCCAGCACCTCGGCGATGTCGTCGCCCGACGTGCGCATGGCCGACGTGCCCCAGACCGACAGGCCCACGGAGCGCGGGTACTCGTCGGTGTCGGCGAGGTGCCGCTCCACGAGCGACTCGGCCATCGAGCGGCCGGTCTCCCAGGCCAGTCGCGACGGGACGGCCTTCGGGTCGACGGTGTAGAAGTTGCGACCGGTCGGCAGCACGTTGACGAGTCCGCGCAGCGGGGAGCCGGACGGACCGGCGGGGATGAAGCCGCCGTCGAGCGCGTGCAGCACGTGGTCGAGCTCGTCGGTGGTCTGCGCGAGGCGCGGGACCACCTGCGTGGCGGCGAAGTGCAGGACGTCGCGGACGACGGGGTCGTCGTGCAGGCCGTCGACGGCGGAGGGGTCCCAACCGGCCTCCTCCATGCCCTGCACCAGGGCGTGCGCCTGCTGCTCGATCTCGTCGATGGCGCGCAGGGCGTCCTCCCCCTCCTTGAGCCCCAGGGCCGACCGCAGGCCGGGCACGGCCCCGGTCTCGCCGCCCCAGATCTGGCTGGCGCGCAGGATCGAGAGCACGAGGTTCACGCGCGCCTCGCCCGCCGGAGCCTGGCCGAGGACGTGCAGGCCGTCGCGGATCTGGGCGTCCTTGATCTCGCAGAGCCAGCCGTCGACGTTGAAGATGAAGTCGTCGAAGTCGTCCTCGTCCGGGATGTCGTCCAGGCCGAGGTCGCGGTGCATCTCGGCCGCGCGCATGTGCGTCCAGATCTGCGAGCGGATGGCCGGCAGCTTGGCCGGGTCCATCGCGGCGATGTTGGCGTACTCGTCGAGCAGCTGCTCCAGCTTGGCGATGTCGCCGTAGCTCTCGGCCCGCGCCATCGGCGGGATGAGGTGGTCGACGATCGTGGCGTGGGCGCGACGCTTGGCCTGCGCGCCCTCGCCCGGGTCGTTGACGAGGAACGGGTAGATCAGGGGCAGGTTGCCGATCGCGGCATCGGTGCCGCACGACGCCGACAGCGCCGCGTTCTTGCCCGGCAGCCACTCCATCGAGCCGTGCTTGCCCAGGTGCACGACGGCGTGCGCACCGAATTCCTCCTCCACCCAGCGGTAGGCGGCGAGGTAGTGGTGCGAGGGCGCCATGTCGGGGTCGTGGTAGATCGCGACCGGGTTCTCGCCGTAGCCGCGGGGCGGCTGGATCATCAGCACGACGTTGCCGGCGCGGATCGTGGCGAGCACGATCTCCTGCTCGTCGTTGACGAACAGCTTGCCCGGTGCCGGGCCCCACGCCTCGAGCATGCCGTCGCGCAGGTCGGGGTGGAAGCCGTCGAACCACTCGCGGTACCGGGCGGCGGGGATGCGCACGTGGCTCTCGGTGAGCTGGGTGTGCGTGAGCCACTCCTCGTCCTGGCCGCCGGCGTCGATGAGCGCGTGGATGAGGGCGTCGCCGGCCTCGGTGAGGTCGTCGCGCTCCAGACCGGGGATCTGTCCGGGCTCGCCGAGGTCGTAGCCGGCGTCGCGCATCGCGCGCAGCAGCCGGATGGTGGAGGCGGGGGTGTCGAGGCCGACGGCGTTGCCCACCCGGCTGTGCTTCGTCGGGTAGGCCGACAGCATGAGCACGACCTTGCGCTCGGCCGGCGGGGTGTGGCGCAGGCGGGCGTGGGCGGCGGCGATGCCGGCCACGCGCGCGCTGCGCTCGGGGTCGGCCACGTAGCGGGGGAGACCGTCCTCGTCGACCTCCTTGAAGGAGAACGGGGCGGTGATGATCCGACCGTCGAACTCCGGGATCGCGATCTGGTTGGCCGAGTCGAGCGGCGAGACGCCGTCGTCGGAGGCCTCCCACTCGGCGCGGCTCGAGGTGAGGCTGAGGCCCTGGAGGATCGGGATGTCGAGGGCCTTGAGACGCGCGACGTCCCACGACTCGTCGTCGCCGCCGGCGCTGACGGTGCCCGGCTTCGTGCCGCCGGCCGCGAGCACCGTGACGATGAGGGCGTCGAGGTTCGCCATCTCCTCGAACAGCGCGTCGGGGGCGGCGCGCAGCGACGAGCTGAAGATCGGGACGCCGACGGCGTCGCCGGTGTCGTCGATCGCGTCGGCCAGCGCGTGCGCGAAGCCGGCGTTGCCGCTGGCCTCGTGGGCGCGGTAGTACAGGACGCCGATCCTGGCCTTGCCCGTCTCGTCGTCGCCCTGCGGGCGAGGAGCAAGACCCCATTCCGGCAGGACCTTCGGGGGCTCGAAGCCCTCGCCGGTCAGCATCACGGTGTCGGAGAGGAAGGCGTGCAGCTGGGCGAGGTTCTGGGGGCCGCCCTCGGCGAGGTACACGTGGGCGTCGGCGCAGACGCCGATCGGGACGGTCGACTGCTCCATCAGCTCGGCGCTGGGCGACTGCTCGCCGCCGAGCACCACCATCGGCTTGCCCGTGGCGCGGATGCGCGCGAAGCCCGAGCAGAGGTCCTGCGGCGAGCCGAGGATGCGCGCGACCACGAGGTCGGCCGCCTCGATCGCGGCGGCCATGTCCTGGTGGCCGGGCTTCGCCGGGTTGGCGTAGACGTAGTCGGCGCCGCTCGCGCGGGCCGAGAGCAGGTCGGTGTCGGACGTCGAGAGCAGCGCGATACGCGTCATCAGGGTTCCTCCTCGGGGTTCTCGCCCCGTGCGGTGGGAGTCGCCGCGGAAGGTGTCTGGCTGGCCTGCAGGCAGGCGTCACAGTGGCGGAACCGCGCCGGACTCGCACCGGCTTCCCTGATCCGCGGCGACGGATCGCGGTCAGCCTAGCGGCCTCGCGCCGGGATCACGCAGTCGCCGCAGTACCCGCCGCCGGGGATCCGGTAGTAGAGGCAGCAGGAGCGGCGCACGTACGGCGGTCCCACGTCGCCGGTGCCCGCGAGGTAGGGGTGGGTGAGCGCGTCGGCGCCGACGTCGAGCGCGGCGTCGCGCAGGTCGGGCCGGGCGAGCGTGGCCATCTTCAGCGCACCGAACGCCGCGGACGACGCGTTGCCCGCCAGCACCTGCTCCGACAGGCCATGGGCGGCGTGCAGACGACGGGCGAGGGGCTCGACCACGTCGGACAGGACGGCGTGCAGGTCGGCCGGACCCCAGGCGCCGGCCGCGAGAGGGAAGGTCCCGGTGGGCTGCTCACGCCAGTGGAGGTCGGCCGGGGCGTCGACGTCGAGCAGCAGCGCCCCGATCGTCGGCGACAGCAGCCGGGCGAAGAGACCGAGCGATGCGATCGAGGCGGCCACACGGGGTTCCACCTCCGCGTTCGAGCGCGACCGGAGGACCAGGTGCGCCGCGACGACGCGGTGGTCCGGGAACGGGCCGTCGAGCAGCTCCGCGAGGGGGTGCCAGCCCTCGCCCGTCACGGTCTGCTCGACGGTGAAGAACTCGCCCAGCCGGGCGAGCGCGGTCACTCGGGTGACCCGGGCTCACGCTCCCGGTCCGCCTCCAGCTCGCGCTTGAGCCGGTCGAGCGTGCGCCGGATGTTGCCGCGCTGGAACGTGGCGAAGGAGTCCCGCCCGGTGGCCACGCGGTCGAACACCGAGGCCGTCCAGTCGGGCCAGCCCTTGCGGCCGTCGACCCAGGTCTCCGTGACGAGCGTGCCTCCCACGGCCGGCTCGAAGGCGTACTCCCACGTGGCGACGCGCACCGGCAGCAGCCGCTCGCCCAGGCCCCACGCACGCACGTCGAAGGCGAACCGTCGGCCGGGCTCGGCGATGGTCACGACGCAGCGGGTCCGCCACCGACCGCGACCGCGCTTGTTGTCGCCGACGAACACCGTGCCCTTGACCACGGGAGCGTCGGGATCGGCCAGCGTCGCGCCGGTGTTCTCGGGGCTCCAGCGCCCCATCTGCCGCACGTCGCTGACCGCGGCGTAGGCGGTCTCCGGGTCGACGCCGACGACCACGGTGTCGCTGACGGTGAGGGCTCGGGACATGCAGGGGAGGCTACTCGCGTGCACGTGCTCGCACCGAGGGAAGGTGCGACGTCGTGACGCGGCTCGCACCCCGTGCCAGCATGACCGCCATGGACCTGCGCGAGGTGACCGACCGCACCAGCTGGCGCGACCCTTCCCCGCCGAGCCTGCCCCCCGTCGAGGTGCCGACGTGCACGCACCCGCCGGACGCCGAGATCGGTGCCGGCCGGGTGGACCTGTTCGGCATCGACCACGACGACGTCGCCCGGTTCCACCGCACGAGTCGCGGTCTCACCCACGCCTACACGGCCGGCCGCCCGCACGACGGGGCCGTCCTGAAGCACGTCCCGATGGGCTACACCCAGCTCTACGACCACGAGAAGGTCGCCGTGGTCCTCGACGGACGGGTGCTGCGGCTCTGGGCCGCTCGCGGCACCGTCCAGGCCTTCGACCTCGTGGTGCCGCCGTCGTCGGGGCAGGACCTGCTGGTGCTGGGAGCGTCGCACCCCGTGCGGTACGCGGTGGGGGAGGCCTGCAACCTCTCGGCGCGGCTGCCCGGAGTCCCTGTGCTGGTCGCGCGACGTCTCGCCGAGCACGGCTGGCACTGATGAGGTCCGCTGGGCACTCGGTACGGTTCCCCCGTGCCTGACCACACTGCGCCCGACCACAGCGTGCCTGACCTGACGTCCCCCACCTCCGTGCGCCCGCCCGACGCCGCGGCCCACGCCGCTGCCGCCGCCCGACTGGCCGACCTCGCCACGCCCCCCGGCGCGCTCGGACGTCTCGGCGACCTGGCCTGCTGGATCGCCGCCACGCAGGGCGAGGTGCCGCCGCGTCCGGTCGAGAACGTTCGGGCCGTCGTGCTCGCCGGCGACCACGGCGTGGTCGGCTCGGGCGTCTCCGCGTTCCCGAGCGCCGTGACCCCCGCCATGGTCCGGACCTTCGCGTCCGGCCGGGCCGGCGTGAGCGTGCTCGCCGCCCAGCACGGCGTGAGCCTGCGCGTGCTCGACCTCGGCGTCGACGACGACCTCGACGGCCTGCCCGACGAGGTCCGCGTCTTCAAGGTGCGGCGCGGCTGCGGCTCCATCGACGTCGAGGACGCGCTCACGTCCGAGGAGACGGGTCTGGCGATCGAGCACGGTCGCACGATCGCGGCGCAGGAGATCGCGTCGGGTGCGCAGCTGCTGGTCACCGGCGACATGGGCATCGGCAACACGACCCCGTCGGCCGCGCTCGTGGCCGCGTCGCTCGGCCTCCCCGGCGTCGAGGTCGTGGGTCGCGGGACCGGCATCGACGACGCAGGTCTGGCCCGCAAGGCCGAGGTCGTCCAGACCGCGCTGGACCGTGCCGGCGAGCGTGTGGCCGACCCCGTCGACCGGCTCACCGCGCTCGGCAGTGCCGACCTCGCCGCGACCGTCGGCTTCCTCGTCGCCGCGGCCGAGGCGGGTGTCCCCGTGCTGCTCGACGGACTCATCTCCGTGGCCTGCGCCCTGACCGCCGACGACCTCGCACCCGGTGCAGCCGCCTGGTTCGCCGCCGGCCACCGCTCCACCGAGCCGGCGCAGGGCTTCGCCCTCGAGAAGCTCGGCCTGGAGCCCCTGCTCGACCTCGGCATGCGGCTCGGTGAGGGCAGCGGCGCCGTCGCCGCCGTGCCGCTGGTGCGCTCCGCGGCGCTGCTCCTGCGCGACGTCGCGCTGCTGTCGGAGGTCCTGGGCGGCTGAGTCGGCCGGGCGTCGAACGGGAGTGCTACGGTGCGGCTGCCACGCGAGGGAACCCGGTGAGAGTCCGGGACTGACGCGCAACGGTATGGGCGGCGACGCCTGAGTCCGACACCCGCTGGCGACCCGCGGCACTCGCCGTGGGGCTCCACCGGGTCTCGCGCAACGGACCCCCGAGCGAAGGATCGCGATGCGACCACGCTTCAGCCCCTCCCTCTCCGCCGCCCTGCTGGCGGCCACGCTCCTCGCGGCGTGCGGCTCGTCGACCGACTCAGGGTCCTCGACGTCGGCCGCGTCCACGAGCGGCTTCCCGGTCACGGTCGAACGCTGCGACCGTGACGTCACCGTCGAGAGCCCGCCGCAGCGCATCGTGTCCCTGAACCAGGGCACCACCGAGATCCTGCTGAGCCTCGGCGTGGCCGACCGCATGGCGGGTGCCGCGGGCTGGACCGACCCGATCCTGCCGTCGCTGGCCGAGGAGAACGCGACGGTCGAGCGGCTCGCGGACCAGGCGCCGTCGTACGAGGACCTGCTCGCGACCGAGCCCGACCTCGTGACCGCGTCGTTCGCGAACACCCTCAGCGAGGGCGGCGTGACCACGCCCGAGAAGCTGGCCGGCCTGGGCGTCCCCGCCTACCTGTCGGCCGTCGAGTGCGAGAAGTCCGACTTCGGCGCCGGTGACGGCACCCGTGACGAGCCGCTCGAGATGGAGTCGATCTACACGGAGGTCCGCGACCTCGCCGCGCTCGTGGGCGAGGAGCAGGCCGGCGAGGACCTCGTCGCCTCGCTCGAGGAGCGCATGGCCGCCGCCGCCGCGGCCGACTTCGACGGCACGTCGGTCTTCTACTGGTTCGCCAACTCCGAGGCGCCCTACGCCGCGGGCTGCTGCGGGGGGCCGGGCATCATCACGCGAGCGCTGGGCCTGGACAACGTGTTCGAGGGCGAGCAGGACGAGTGGCCGCAGATCGGGTGGGAGTCGATCGCGGCCACCGATCCCGACGTCCTCGTCATCGGGGACCTGACCCGCAGGAGCCAGACCGCGGAGAGCGGCAAGGCCAAGATCGCGTTCCTGGAGTCCAACCCGGTCACGCGGGAGATGACCGCGGTCAAGGAGAAGCGCTACGTGCTGCTGGCCGGCGCCGAGCTCAACCCGTCGATCCGCACGGTCGACGCCGTCGAGAAGGTCGCCGCGGGCCTGCGCGACCTGGGGATCTCGCCGTCGTGACCTCCCTGCTGGTCGACGAGCGCGAGGCGCCGGGCGACGCCGAGACACCGCCCGACCGGGGGGCTCGGGGCTCCCGACGCGGTCTGGTGCTGGGCGTGGTGACCCTCGCCGCGCTCGCGGTGTCGATCGCGGTCGCCACCACGATCGGGCCGTCGGACCTCGGCCCGCGCGACGCCGTGGCGGTCGCGCTGGCCAAGGTCGGGCTCGGGTCGTCGGGCCTCACCGGCATCCAGGAGGCGATCGTGTGGGACCTGCGCCTCCCGCGGGCGGTGCTGGCCGCAGCCTGCGGCGCCGGGCTGGCCCTGTGCGGCGTGGTGCTTCAGTCGCTGCTGCGCAACCCGCTGGCCGACCCGTTCGTGCTCGGCATCTCCTCGGGCGCATCCACCGGTGCCGTGGCCATCGTGGTGCTGGGTGTCGGAGCCGGCTCGGCCACGCTGGCCTCCGGGGCGTTCGTCGGGGCGCTGCTGGCCTTCGGGCTCGTGCTCGTCCTGGGCATGGCCTCCGGCGGGACGACCGACCGGATGATCCTCGCGGGCGTCGCGGCCACCCAGCTGTTCGCCGCGCTCACGTCGTTCATCGTGTTCACCGCCGCCGACGCCGAGCAGACCCGGGGCGTGCTGTTCTGGCTGCTCGGGTCGCTCGGCACCGCCTCGTGGCGCGACGTCCTGGTGTGCGGGGGGCTGGTGCTGGCGGGCCTGGTGGTCTGCTGGCTCGCGGCCGGGGCGCTCGACGCGTTCACCTTCGGCGAGGACGCGGCGGCCGCGCTGGGGGTCTCCGTGCTGCGCATCCGGCTGCTGCTCCTCGTGGTCACGGCCCTGATGACCGCCGTCATCGTGTCGACGTCCGGCGCCATCGGGTTCGTCGGGCTCGTGCTGCCGCACGCCGCACGAGCCGTGGTGGGGGCGCGGCACCGGGTGCTCGTGCCCGTCTCCGCCGTGCTGGGCGCGATCTTCCTGGTGTGGGTCGACGTCGGCGCGCGCACGGTCATCGCTCCGCAGGAGCTGCCGGTCGGCGTGGCCACGGCGCTCGTGGGCGTGCCGGCGTTCGTCGTGATCCTCCTGCGGCGGAGGCAGCGCTCATGAGCATCAGCGCCCGCACCGTCTCGTGGGGGGTGCGCGACCGGCTGATCGTCGACGGCGTGGACCTCGACGTCCGGCCCGGCAGCACCGTCGGCCTGCTCGGTCCCAACGGGTCCGGCAAGTCGTCGCTGCTGCGACTCCTCGCCGGTCTGCGACCGGCCTCCTCGGGGGTCGTGCGTCTGGGTGAGGACGACGTGACGCAGCTGAGCCGACGGCAGGTGGCGCGTCGTCTCGCCGTGGTCGACCAGGACGTCACCACCGACACCCAGCCGACCGTGCGCGACGTCATCGGTCTCGGACGGCTGCCGCATCGCTCGACGTGGGCTCCCACGTCCGCCGCGGACCGGGCCGTCGTCGAGCGGGCCGCCCGCACCACGCGCACGTCGCACGTGCTCGACCGCGCCTACTCGACGCTCTCCGGGGGCGAGCGCCAGCGGGTGCAGATCGCCAGGGCGCTGGCCCAGGAGCCGACCGAGCTGCTGCTCGACGAGCCCACCAACCACCTCGACGTCCGCCACCAGCTGGAGCTCCTGGAGCTGGTGCGGGCGGCACGCACCACCACCGTGATGGCGCTGCACGACCTCAACCTGGCGGCCACGTACTGCGACACCCTCGTCGTGCTGGCCGACGGTCGGGTCCGGGTCGCGGGGCCACCCGCCGAGGTGCTCACCGCCGAGCTCGTGGCCGACGTCTACGACGTGCAGGCGGTCGTGACCGTCGTGGACGAGGTGCCGCACGTGAGGTTCACCGGGGTGACCGGCGCATGACGTCCGGGGAGCTTCCCTGTGGGGCCGGGTCGTACCGCCCTGGGAGAAGGCGTCGACCCGGCCCACCCGGCACGCGGCGTTGGGAGTGGTGCACGCGCGCCGTCACTGCGTACAACGTGGTTGAAGACGAAACGACACCCCTGGTGTGGGGTGATCCACGTCGCGGTCGTCGCGACCCGTCCGTCCACGCATCGGCGACGAACGTCACTCCCCGCCATCGTCGAACGAGGACGGAGCCATGAGCCCCGGCCCTGACGGCAGCGCTCGCGACCGCGCCGACCGATGCCCCGGTGTGCTGCGTCCCTGGATCGCCGACGACGGCGCGCTCGTGCGGCTCAGGCTGGTCGGCGGGCGGCTGCCGTCGCGTGCGCTCGCGCGGCTCGTCGACGTGGCCGAGCGGCACGGCGACGGGACGGTCGCGCTGACCCGGCGGGCGAACCTGCAGGTCCGTGGGCTGGCTGCCCCCGACGGTCTCGTCCCCCCGGTCGTGGTGGCCGAACTCGAGTCCACCGGCCTCCTGCCGAGCCGCACCCACGAGCTGGTGCGCAACGTCATGGTGTCCCCGCTGTCGGGACGCAGCGGCGGGCTCGCCGACCTTCGCCCCGTCGCCGAGCGGTACGACGCGCTGCTGCGCGGTGACGACGCCCTGGCCGAGCTGTCCGCGCGGTTCCTCGTCGTCCTCGACGACGGCCGCGGCGACCTCGTCGACCGGACCCTCGACCTCGGAGCCGTGGCGGTCGACGCAGGCCACGCGCAGGTCCGGGCCGGTCGGCACTGGGGCGAGGTCGTGCCGCTCGACGTCCTGCCGGACGTGCTCATGGCACTGGCCCACCGGTTCCGGCGGGTCCGTCCGGACGTCGGCACCTGGCACGTCGACGACCTGCCGGAGCACGGCGCCGCGGTCATGGGCGACCTGCACGCCCGCGACCTGCGCACCCAGGTGCGCGCCCTGCCCCTGCCCGAGGGCGTCGGCCGCCAGGACGACGGGCTCGCCTACGAGCACGTCACCGTGCCCGGCGGCGTGCTGCGCCGTCCCGACGTCGACGCGCTGCTCGCCCGCGCCGGCGCCGAGCTGGTGGTCACGCCGTGGCGCAGCGTCGTCCTGCCCGATCTGCCCGCACGACCTCCGGAGACCGCATGAGAGCCCCCACCCGACGCTTCGACTACGAGGGCAGCGGCGCTGCCATCTACGTCGACTCCTTCGCGACGATCCGGCGGGAGACCGACCTGTCGCGCATCCCCGCCGACGCCGAGAAGGTGGCGGTGCGGATGATCCACGGCACCGGGCAGACGGACCTGGTCGACGACCTCGTGGTCCACCCGCGGCTGGTGTCGTCGGCGCGAGCGGCGCTGCGGTCGGGCGCACCGATCCTGTGCGACGCGACGATGGTGGCCTCCGGAGTCACCCGGGCGCGGCTCCCGCAGGACAACGACGTGCTGTGCCTGCTGCGCGACGAGCGGGTGCCGGACCTGGCGCGGGAGTGGGGGACCACCCGGTCGGCGGCCGCGCTCTCGTTGTGGGGCGACCGGCTCGACGGTGCGGTCGTGGCGATCGGCAACGCGCCCACGGCCCTGTTCCACCTGCTGGAGCTGCTGGCCGACGGTGCGCCCAGACCGGCGGCCGTCGTGGGGGTGCCAGTGGGCTTCATCGGTGCTGCCGAGTCGAAGGACGCGCTCGCGTCGTTCGCCGACACCCACGGCATCGACGTGCCGTTCGTGACCGTGCGCGGGCGTCGGGGTGGCTCGGCCATGGCGGCGTCGGCCCTCAACGCGCTGGCGCAGGAGGAGGAGTAGCCCATGTCTGGACGACTGTTCGGCGTCGGGGTCGGTCCCGGCGACCCGGAGCTGGTGACGCTCAAGACCGCTCGGCTCATCCGCGACGCGGACGTCGTCGCCTACCACCAGGGCGTCGGCAAGCGCTCGAACGCGCGGCGGATCGTCGACGACCTGGTGCCCGAGGGCGTCACCGAGGAGGTGCTGCAGTACCCGGTCACCACGGGAGAGGTGCAGCACCCCGGTGGCTACGCGGGCGCGATGGCCGACTTCTACGAGGAGTGCGCCGAGCGCCTGCGTGCCCACCTGGCTGCGGGCCGCGACGTCGTGGTGCTCGCCGAGGGCGACCCGATGTTCTACGGCTCGTTCATGTACCTGCACGACCGGCTGTCCGGCGACTTCGAGACGGAGGTGGTGGCCGGGGTCCCGGCGTTCGCCGCCGCCACGGCGCTGGCCGCCACCCCGTTGGTGCGCCAGACCGACGTGCTGACCGTGCTGCCCGGGACGCTCCCGGAGGCCGAGCTGGCCCGACGGCTCGCCGACACCGACGGCGCGATCATCATGAAGCTCGGCCGCACGTTCCCGGCCGTCCGCTCCGCGCTGGAGCAGGCCGGACGGCTCGACGCGGCGCTCTACGTCGAGCGCGCCTCCATGCCCGAGCAGCGGTGGATGCCCGTCGCCGACGTCGACCCGTCGTCGGTGCCGTACTTCTCGCTCGTCGTGGTCCCGGGCGACGGCCACGGCCGGCGCTACGACGCCCCGGAGCCGTCCGCGGGTGCGGCCGAGGCCGCTCAGGGAGAGGTCGTCGTGGTCGGGCTGGGACCCGGGCCCGACGGCTGGCTCACGCCCGAGGCGTCCGACGAGCTGTCGCGCGTGGGGCACGTGGTGGGCTACGCGCCGTACGTGGCGAGGGTGCCGCAGCGGGTCGGGCTCGTCCGGCACGCGTCGGGGAACACGGTCGAGATCGACCGCGCCACCCACGCGCTGGAGCTCGCTCGGGCGGGTGAGCGGGTGGCCGTCGTGTCGGGCGGCGACGCGGGCGTGTTCGGCATGGCCACCGCGGTGCTGGAGGCGCAGGAGGCGCGCTCGGACCTGCACGACGTCGTGGTCCGGGTGGTGCCGGGCGTCTCCGCCGTCCAGGCCGTGGCGGCGCGGGCGGGGGCACCGATCGGCGGTGACTTCGCGGTCATGAGCCTGTCGGACCGGCTGAAGCCGTGGTCGGTCGTCGAGAGGCGGCTGCGCGCCGTGGCCGACGCCGACCTCGTGCTGGCCGTCTACAACCCGCGGTCCCGCTCGCGCACCACCCAGGTCGCGGACATGCGGCGCATCCTGCTCGAGCACCGCGATCCCGGCACCGTGGTGGTCGTGGGCCGCGACGTCGGCCGCGCCGAGGAGTCCCTCGTCGTGACCACCCTGCACGAGCTGGACCCGGAGTCGATCGACATGAAGTGCCTGCTGGTCGTCGGCTCCTCGACCACCCGCGTCAGCCCCACCGGCGCCGTCTGGACCCCCCGCTCCGTCGAGCCCTGACCGCCTGATCCCCACGTTTCGGACACTTCCGGGGCACTCGGGACGTCTCCAGTGCCCCGGAACTGTCCACAACGGACGGCCTAGCGGCGCTTGGTGGACCGGTCGCGGGTGGGGGAGCAGAGGGTGGGACTCCACGGCCGACGATGAACGGCGTGGAACTCTCCGTACCCGTGGCACGTTGACCTGACGTTCCCCACCCTCGACGAGAGAGCCATGGACCCCAGTCGAAGTCCCCAGACCGTGACCACCCGTGACCCGGAAGGGTGCGTGCGGTGATCACGGTCCTCTCCCTCCTCCTCGGCCTCCTGGTGGTGCTCGCCATCACCGCCGCGACGGGCTACTTCGTCGCCCAGGAGTTCGCGTACATGACCGTCGACCGGTCGCGGCTCAACGCCCGCGCGGCGCAGGGCGACAAGGGCGCGCAACGTGCCCTCGCGGTCACCGACCGGACGTCGTTCATGCTGTCCGGCGCCCAGCTGGGCATCACGATCACGGGACTGCTCGTGGGCTACGTCGCCGAACCACTCATCGGACGGGCGTTCGGGGACATCCTCGGCGGGGTCGGCGTCCCGACCGCCGTCGGCATCGGCATCGGCACGGTGCTCGCGCTCGTGTTCGCCACCTTCGTGCAGATGATCTTCGGCGAGCTGTTCCCGAAGAACCTGGCCATCGCCCGCCCGGAGCCCGTGGCCCGCTGGCTCGCCGTCTCCACCACCCTGTACCTCAAGCTCTTCGGCTGGCTCATCTGGTTCTTCGACCAGTCGGCCAACGTGCTGCTGCGCGCGCTGCGCATCGAGCCCGTCCACGACGTCGACAGCACCGCCACCGCCCGCGACCTCGAGCACATCGTGGCCGAGTCGCGCGACAGCGGCGACCTGCCGCGTGACCTGTCGTTCCTGCTCGACCGGGCGATCGACTTCCCGCGGCGCGACGTCGAGCACGCGATGATCCCGCGCAGCCGTGTCGACGTCGTGCGCTCCGACGACACGGTCGCGCGCCTGCGCGAAGAGATGGCCACCGGCCACTCGCGTTACCCGGTGCTCGACGACGACGAGCGCCTCGTCGGCGTGGTGCACCTCATCGACGTCATGACCGCCACGAGCGGCCCGACCAGCAGCACCGCCGCCGACCTCGCCCGGGACGCCGTCGTGGTGCCCGACATCATGCTGCTGCCGGCCGCCCGCCGGACGTTGGAGGAGACGCGGTCGCAGCTGGCGTGCGTCATCGACGAGCACGGTGGCCTGGCCGGGGTCCTCACCCTCGAGGACCTGGCCGAGGAGCTGGTCGGCGAGATCACCGACGAGCACGACGACGAACGTCCCCTCGCCGTGCCCCAGGGCGACGACGCGTGGCTGTTCTCCGGCGACGCGCATCTCGACGAGGTGGAGCGCGTGCTCGAGCACGACCTGCCCGAGCTCGACGATGTCGAGACCCTGGCGGGCCTCGTCATCGCGGAGGCCGGGGCCCTGCCCGAGGTGGGCGCGAGCATCGAGGTCGACCTGCCGCCCGACGCCGCCACGCTCGTGCTCGACGACCAGCCCGACGCTCCACGCCTGCGGCTCGAGGTGCTCGAGGTCGAGCACTACGTGCCGTCGTCGGTGCGGGTGAGCTGGGTGGTCAGGCCCTACGAGCCCGAGCCCTCCCGCGACGAGTCCACGCACGACGGAGAGGTGAAGTGATGAGCAACCCCTGGGTGGTCCTCGCGGTCACCGTCCTCATCATCGCGGCGAGCGCCTTCTTCGTCGCCGTCGAGTTCGCGCTGCTCGCGGCCAAGCGACACCGCCTCGAGGACGCTGCACCCCACAGCCGGGCCGCGCGCGCCGCCCTGCGCTCGTCGTCGGAGCTCACCGTGCTGCTGGCTGGTTCCCAGCTGGGCATCACGCTCTGCGTTCTCGCGCTCGGCGCCACCGCCAAGCCCGCGGTGCACTACGCCCTCACGCCCGTCTTCGAGGACTGGGGCATGCCGTACTGGGTGGCCGACGCCACGGGCTTCGTGCTCGCGCTCGTCGTCATGACGTTCCTGCACCTCGTGGTCGGCGAGATGATGCCGAAGTCGTGGGCGATCGCCCACCCCGAGCGCTCCGCCACCCTGCTCGCCATCCCGATGCGCGCCTTCATGTGGTTCACGCGTCCGGTGCTCACGTTGCTCAACAACGCGGCGAACCGGTGCCTGGTGATCGTCGGCGTCGATCCGGTCGACACCGTGGCCGCCGGCTCCGACCCCGACGACCTGCGTCACCTCGTGAAGCACTCTGCCGAGGCCGGGGCGCTCGAGGCCGGGTACTCCAGGTCGCTGTCGCGGGTGCTCGCGCTGCGCGACCTCACCGTCGGCGACCTGCTGCGACCCGGGGCCGGGCCGACGTCAGTGGCTCCGGGGGTCACCGTGGCCGACGTGCAGGCCGCGGCCGAGCGCAGCGGGCACCTGCGGATCCTCGTGGTCGACGGAGACGAGGTGCACGGGGTGGTGCACGTGCGCGAGACGCTCGTGCGCGACCGTGACGAGGGCGTGGCCGACCTGGTGCGCGATCCGTTCTTCCTCGACGCAGCCACCCCGGTGCACGAGGCGTTGACCGCGATGCGGGACACCAGCCAGCATCTCGCGGTGGTCCGCACGGCGCGGGGTGTCGGTGTGGTGACCCTCGCCGACGTGCTGACCCGTCTGCTCGACGAGGTTCCCGCCTAGTCCCCACTGTCCGAAACGGAGTGACTAGCCGCGCTTGGTGGACCGGTCGCGGGTGGGGGAGTAGAGGTAGGACTCAGCGCCCTCCGGTCGCGAGACCGCCGGCCCGACGAGGATGACGGCGGCCTGGCGCAGGCCCGCGGCCTCCACCTGGTCCGCCACGTCGGCGAGGGTGCCGCGCAGCACCACCTCGGCGTCCTGCGACGCGTTCGCGACGACCGCCACGGGCGTCTCGGCACCGAGCACGGCCGCGAGCCGGTCGGCCAGGTCACGGGTGCGGGTGATGGCCAGGTGCAGGCACAACGTGGCACCCGTCGCCGCGAAGGTCTCCAGCTCCTCGCTCGACGGCATCGCGGTGGAGCGCGCCTGGGTGCGGGTGAGAACCACCGACTGCACCACCTCGGGCACGGTCAGCTCGACCCCCAAGCGGGCCGCGGCCGCGGCGTAGGCGGGTACTCCAGGGGTGACGTCCCACGGCACGCCGGCGGCGTCGAGCCGACGCGTCAGCTCGTGCAGCGCCGAGTACACCGACGGGTCGCCCGACGACAGCCGCACCACCTCGAGTCCCGCCGCGTGCCCGTCGACGCACGTGGCCGTGATCGCGTCGAGGTCGAGGTCCTGGGTGTCGACGAGGCGTGCGTCGGGTCGGCAGTGCTCGAGCACGGCGTCGACGTAGGTGCCGGCGTACAGCACGACGTCGGCGTGCTCGAGGAGCCGGACGGCCCGCACCGTCAGGAGGTCCGCGGCACCGGGTCCGGCGCCCACCACGTGCACGGTCATGCGCGTCCTTCCTTCACGACCGACCACTGCGTCACCGCACGGGCCGGGGTCCACGACGTGAACGACCCGAGGGGTGCGGCCGTCTCGACGAGCAGCCGCACCAGCTCGCCGCCGTGCTCGGTGTGCCACGCGACGAGCAGCTGCTCGGTCTCGAGCGTGACGCCGTGCACCACCAGGCGTCCACCCGGGCGCAGCGCCCCCCAGCAGGCGTCGAGCACGCCGCGGCCCGTCGCACCGCCACCGACGAACACCGCGTCGGGGGTGTCCAGGTCGGCGAGCGCATCGGGCGCCGCGCCCGTGACCACCTGCACCTCGGGCACGCCGAGGGTGCGGGTGTTTCGGACGATCCGCTCGGCACGCTCGGCGTCCCGCTCGACGGCGACGGCCCGGCACCTCGGGTGGGTGCGCGCCCACTCCACTGACACCGACCCGGCGCCCGCGCCGACGTCCCACAGCAGGGCGCCGGGCGTCGGGGCCAGGCGCGCGAGGGCGCTGGCCCGCACGTCGCGCTTGGTGACCTGGCCGTCGTGCTCGAAGGCGTCGTCGGGCAGGCCGGGCACGAGCGGCAGCGCACGCGCACCCGCGTCGCGGACCTCGACGGCCAGCACGGTCAGCGCGCCGACGTCGTCCGTCCAGGTGGTCGCGACACCCTCGGTGCGGGACTCGGTCTTCGCACCCAGGTCGGTGAGTGCGGTCAGCGTGCTCGTGCCGTAGCCGTGCGACGCGAGCAGCGCGGCCACGGCCGCGGGCGTCGACGCGTCCGAGCACAGCACCAGCAGACGGGCCCCCGGGGCGAAGGCGGTCACGAGTCGGTGCACGTCGCGGCCCACCACGGTCACGACGTCCGACGACTCCGCGGACCAGCGCATCCGTGCCCGCGCCAGGGCGACGGACGAGACGCCCGGCAGCACCTCGACGGCGTCGGCACCGAGCAGGCCGACGAGCGTGGTGCCGATGCCGGAGACCAGCGGGTCGCCCGACGCGAGCGCGACCACGCGCCGCCCCTCGAACCCGGAGACCAGGTCCGGAAGCCCGTCGCGCAGGGGCGAAGGCCACGGCACGCGCTCGGCCGGCACGTCCACGGGGACCATCGCCAGGTGCCGCTCGCCCCCCAGGAGGACGTCGGCCGACTCGACCACGGCCCGGCGGGCGGCATCGAGCCCGGGCCAGCCATCGGCACCGATCCCGACGACGAGGAGGGGGGAGCGAGCGGAGGTCATGTCTCGCGAGGCTAGTGGGTTGCCGCGCCACGGCGACGCCCCGGTAGCCTGGCGCCCGACCAAACTTCACATGACGCGAGGTGCCCCAGAACCTGGGGAGAATCGGGAAGCCGGTGCAAGTCCGGCACAGGGTCCGCTGCGGTGACCACCTGAGGGTGGAAGTCCGAAGACCGGCCTCGCGCTCAACCAGCCATGGCGATCGAGCGGGAGCCCTCATGCCACAGCACTACCCCTTCACGGCCGTCGTCGGAGCCGAGCCCGACCAGCTCGACGACATGGCCCTCGCCCTCGTCCTCACGACGATCTCGCCCGCCATCGGCGGCGTGCTCGTACGAGGGGAGAAGGGCACGGCCAAGTCGACCCTCGTGCGTGCCCTCGCGGCCGTGCTGCCGCCGATCGAGGTGGTCGCGGGCGACCGGTTCTCCAGCGATCCTGCCGACTCCGCCCTGTCGCCCGACGGTCCGTTCGGGCCGGACGCACCGGTCGAGTCCCGGCCCGTGCGGCTCGTCGAGCTGCCCGTCGGCGCCACCGAGGACCGCGTGCTCGGCTCCCTCGACCTCGAGCAGGCCCTCGGCAGTGGCGTCACCCGCTACGAGCCCGGCCTGCTGGCTCGCGCGCACCGCGGCGTGCTCTACGTCGACGAGGTCAACCTGCTGCACGACCACCTGGTCGACCTCCTGCTCGACGCGGCCGCGATGGGCCGCTCCACGGTGGAGCGCGACGGCGTGTCCGTGGAGCACGCCGCCCGGTTCGTCCTCATCGGCACGATGAACCCCGAGGAGGGCGAGCTGCGGCCCCAGCTGCTGGACCGCTTCGGCCTCGCCGTGGAGGTGGCCGCGCCGCGCGACCCGGCCACCCGCGCCGAGGTCGTGCGTCGCCGGCTGGCCTTCGACGCCGACCCGACCGGCTTCGCGGCGCGCTTCGCCGACGCCGAGGCCGCGCTCACCGCCAGGATCAGTGCCGCCCAGGACCTCGTGACCCAGGTGCCGCTCGACGACGCGACCCTGGTCGCCATCGCGGAGCTGTGCTCGGCGTTCGGGGTCGACGGCCTGCGTGCTGACATCGTGACCGCCCGTACCGCTGCCGCCCACGCGGCGTGGCACGGTCGCACCACCATCACCCGCGACGACGTGCGCGCGGCAGCCCGCCTGGCGCTGCCGCACCGACGTCGGCGCAACCCCTTCGACGAGACCGGGCTCGACGAGTCCGAGCTCGACGACCTGCTCGGCCCGGACGAGCCGCCCGCGGGCGGCCCCGACGACGGGGGCTCCGACGGTCCTGACGACGAGGGCCCTGACGACGGGGGACCCGACGGCGGTGGCCCCGGCGGCGGCAGCGACACCTCGGCCGACGCGCCCGCGCCCGGCGAGGCGCCCGCCCCGTCCGGCGGCGACGCCGGCGAGGGCTCCGGCCAGGCCGCGGAGTCCACGGTCGGCGCCGGGCAGCCGGTGCGGGCCCGCTTGCTGCAGGTCGACGGCGTGGGTGCCGGCGTCTCGGGTCGTCGTTCGCGCGCGGTGACCGACGACGGCCGGCGCATCGGCGCGCGCACCCCGGCCGGCCGCAGCGGCTCGCTGCACCTCGTCGAGACGGTCCGCGCGGCCGCGCCGCACCAGCACGCCCGCGGACGCGGCGAGGGTGGCCGCGTGCTGCTGCGACCCGCCGACCTGCGCGTCGCCGTGCGCGAGGGGCGCGAGTCCAACCTGGTGCTGCTCTGCGTCGACGCCTCGGGCTCCATGGCCGCGCGCCGCCGCATGGAGCAGGTCAAGACCGCCGTGCTCTCGCTGCTGCTCGACGCCTACCAGCGCCGCGACAAGGTCGGACTCGTCACCTTCCGCGGCGCCGACGCCACGCTCGACCTGCCACCCACGTCGTCGGTCGACGTCGCCGCGCGCCGGCTCGAGGAGCTGCCGGCGGGCGGCCGCACCCCGCTGGCCGAGGGCCTCGCCGCTGCCGCAGACGCTCTGCGTCTCGAGCGCATCCGCGACCCGCTGCGCCGGCCGCTGCTCGTGGTCGTCACCGACGGTCGTGCCACGTCGGGCCCGGACGCCCTGGCCCGCGCCCACCGGGCGGCCGACCACCTCCACCGCTCCGGCGTGGCGTCGGTGGTCGTCGACTGCGAGACCGGCGGGTTCCGGCTGGGGCTCGCCGCCGTGCTGGCCGACCGTCTGGGTGCTCAGCACCTGCCGCTGGGCGAGGTCAGCGCGGAGGCGCTCACCAACGCTGTTCGATCTGTCCGCCCGGGGCCCGGAACCCCCGCCGGGGCGAGAGAGGTGGCCTGATGCCGCAGGGTCAGCCGCTGGTCGTCCCCGACGACGGCCTCACCACCCGCCAGCGCCGCAACCGTCCGCTCGTCATGGTGCACACCGGCCCCGGCAAGGGGAAGTCCACCGCCGCGTTCGGCCTGGCCATGCGCGCCTGGAACCAGGGCTGGAAGGTCGGCGTGTTCCAGTTCGTCAAGTCCGCCAAGTGGCGCGTCGGCGAGCAGTCCGTGCTCGAGCACCTGGGCCGCCTGCACGAGACCGAGGGCCTCGGCGGGCCCGTCGAGTGGCACAAGATGGGCTCGGGCTGGTCGTGGTCGCGCAAGTCCGGCACCGATGACGACCACGCCGTCGCGGCCGCCGAGGGCTGGGCCGAGATCAAGCGCCGTCTCGCCGCCGAGACCCACGACCTCTACGTGCTCGACGAGTTCACCTACCCCATGAAGTGGGGCTGGGTCGACGTCGACGACGTCGCCGACACCCTCGCGTCGCGGCCCGGTCGCCAGCACGTGGTGATCACCGGACGCGACGCCGCCCCCCGGCTCCTGGAGGTGGCCGACCTCGTCACGGAGATGACGAAGGTCAAGCACCCCATGGACGCCGGCCAGAAGGGTCAGCGAGGCATCGAGTGGTGACCATCCCGCGTCTGGTCGTCGCAGCGCCCGCGTCGGGCCACGGCAAGACGACGATCGCCACGGGCCTCATGGCGGCGCTCGCCCGCACCGGGCTGCGGGTCTCGGGCCACAAGGTGGGACCGGACTACATCGACCCCGGCTACCACGCGCTGGCCACCGGTCTGCCCGGCCGCAACCTCGACCCCCACCTGGTGGGGGAGGAGCGTCTCGTCCCGCTGCTGCTGCACGGTTCCGCCGGTGCGGACCTCGCGGTCGTCGAGGGCGTCATGGGTCTGCACGACGGCATGCTCGGCACCGACGGCTACGCCTCCACCGCCCACGTGGCCCGCGTGACCGACAGCCCGGTGGTGCTCGTGGTCGACGTGTCCTCGGCGTCGCGCTCCATCGCGGCGCTCGTCCAGGGCATGGTCGCCTTCGACACGTCGGTGCGGGTGGCCGGCGTCGTCCTCAACAAGGTCGGGTCCACGCGGCACGCCGACGAGGTGGTGCGCGCGCTCGAGAGCACCGGGGTGCCGGTGCTCGGCATCGTGCACCGCGACGACGGCGTCGTGGCCCCGTCGCGCCACCTGGGCCTGGTGCCCGCAGCCGAGCGGGAGGACGCGGCGGCCGCGCTCGACCGGCTCGCCACCCGGGTCGCGAAGGCCGTCGACCTGGAGGAGGTCGTGCGCATCGCCCGGTCGGCGCCGACCCTGCAGGGCGCGGCGTGGGACGCGGCCTCCGAGGTCGGCCCTCCGCCCGCCGGGCCGCGGCGGGTGGTCGCCGTGGCCGGCGGCCGCTCGTTCACGTTCCGCTACGCCGAGACGGTCGAGCTGCTCGACGCCCTCGGCTGCGACGTGCGGGTGTTCGACCCCCTGCACGACGAGTCCCTGCCGGAGGGCACGTCGGGGCTCTACCTGGGTGGCGGCTTCCCCGAGGTGCACGCGGCGACGATCTCGGCCAACGAGCCCCTGCGCCACGCCATCGCGGACGCCGTGGCCGCCGGGGTGCCGACCGTGGCCGAGTGCGCGGGCCTGCTGTACCTCTGCCGCTCGCTCGACGGCGCGCCCATGGTGGGTGCGCTCCCGGCCGACGCCGCCATGACACCGCGCCTGACCCTCGGCTACCGCACGGCGGTGGCCCCGGTCGAGCACCTGCTCGCCCCCGTCGGCGGCCGCGTGACCGGCCACGAGTTCCACCGCACCCACGTCACGCCGTCGGCCGGCGCCGACGACGCGCTCGGTGTCGCCTGGACGAGCGCCCACGGCGAGGCCGGCTTCGCGAGCGCGACGCTCCACGCCTCGTACCTGCACACGCACTGGGCGGGTCACCCCCGCATGGCGGCGCGCTTCGCCGCGGCGGTCCACGCCGCGCCCGAGCGGTCTCGATCCGCCCCCGAGAGCTCCTTCGTCGCCTCGGCGGCCACGCGACCAGCGGCGGGTGACAACCGCCGGCCGCGTGTCGAGGCCGTCTCCCCGCCCGACCCGCTCCGCCACCACGGCGACGCGGAGGCCACCGACGGGCTCGTCGACCTCGCGGTCAACGTGCACGACGGGCCGCGTCCGACGTGGCTCGACCATGCCCTGAGCTCCGCGCTCGACGACGTCGGCCGCTACCCCGACGCCCGCGAGGCCGAGGCGGCCGTGGCTCGTCGTCACCTGCGCGCCGACGACGAGGTCCTCGCGACCGCCGGTGCGGCGGAGGCGTTCACGCTGCTGGCCCGCGCCCGCGACTGGCAGCACCCCGTGGTGGTGCACCCGCAGTTCACCGAGCCCGACGTCGCGCTGCGCCAGGCCGGCCACGACCCGCAGCACGTGCGGCTCGGCCACGACTTCGCGCTCGAGCCCGACCGCGTCCCCGACGACGCCGACCTCGTGGTCGTCGGCAACCCCACCAACCCCACCGGTGTGCTGCACCCCGCCTGGGCGATCCGTGCCCTCGCGCGGCCCGGCCGCGTGGTCGTGGTCGACGAGGCGTTCATGGACGCCGTGCCCGGGGAGCAGCACTCGTTCGCAGGCTCGCCCCTTCCCGGGGTGCTGGTCGTGCGCAGCCTGACGAAGCTCTGGAGCATCCCCGGCGTGCGCGCGGGCTACGTCCTCGGCGACCCCGACCTGCTGGCCGACCTGCGCGCCCAGCAGCCGCCGTGGTCGGTGTCGACCCACGCCGCCGCCGCCATCGTCGCGTGCACGTCCGACGACGCCCGTGCCGAGGCGACCCGTCGTGCCGCCGACGTGGGCCGGCACCGCGCCGTGCTCACCGACGGCCTCGACGAGCTGGGCGTCCACCACCTGCCGTCGTCCGCGCCGTTCGTCCTGGCTCGGGTGGGGCCAGGGGTCCACGGTGCGCTGCGCGACGCCGGGTGGGCGGTGCGGCGCGCCGACACCTTCCCGGGACTCGACGACGCCTGGATCCGCGTCGCCGTGCGCGCCCCTGACGTCACCCGTCGCTTCCTCGCCGCGCTCGCGCAGGTGCGGTCGTGAGTCGGCGCGTGCTCGTGGCCGGCGGCGGCCTGCGCGCCGCAGCGGCAGCGTCGTCGGCCCTGGCCGAGGGCGACACCGTCACGGTCGTGGCTCCCGACCTCGTGGCCACGCTCGAGGACCTCGTCCACCGCGGCCTCGTCTCCTGGCGGCGCGGCGAGCTGTCGCTCGACGACGTGCTCGCGGCCGACGTGGTGCTGCGGGTGCCGGCCGACGGTGCCCATCGCCGCCCGTCGCCCGGCACCCCCGCCGGTGCCCCGGGTGACGTCGTCCTCGTCGGCGCCGGGCCGGGCGACCCCGACCTCATGACCGTGGGTGGCCTGCGCGCCCTGGCCGAGGCCGACGTCGTGGTGACCGATCGGCTCGTCCCGCTCGCCGCGCTCGACGCGGTGCGGCCCGACGCACAGGTCGTCGACGTCGCGAAGATCCCGGGCGGCCGGTCCACCGGACAGGACGCGATCGACGCGCTGCTCGTGGAGCACGCCCTGGCCGGCCGGCGCGTGGTCCGGCTGAAGGGAGGCGACCCGTTCGTGTTCGGCCGCGGCGGCGAGGAGGCGATCGCCTGCGCCCGCGCGGGTGTGCCGGTGCGGGTGCTGCCCGGCGTCACGTCGTCGGTCTCCGGCCCGGCCCTCGCGGGCATCCCGGTCACCCACCGGGGGCTCACGCAGGGCTTCACCGTGGTCTCGGGCCACGTGCCGCCCGACCACCCCGACTCCACGGTCGACTGGAAGGCGCTCGCGTCGACGGGCACCACGATCGTCGTGCTCATGGGCGTGCGCACCCTCGCCGCCATCGCCGAGGCGCTGGTGGGCGGTGGCCTCGACCCCGACACGCCGGCCGCGGTGGTCGCCGACGCGGGCCTGCCCAGCCAGCGTCGGGTCGACGGCACCGTCGCCACGATCGCGCGCGTCGCTGCCGACGCCGGCATCGGCGCTCCGGCGGTCACGGTCGTCGGCCGCGTGGTCGAGGCGCTGCCGCTCGAGCCGGCACCAGTGGTGTGAGCCGGTGACCCGCCTGCTGTGGATGCGCCACGGAGAGTCCACCTGGAACGTCGCCGGCCGCGAGCAGGGCCGCACGGCCCACCCGCCGCTCACGGACCTGGGGCGGCGCCAGGTGCTCGCTGCCGCCGATCAGCTGGTCGACGCCGACGTCGCCGCCGTGGTGTGCTCGCCCCTGGTCCGTGCCCGCCAGAGTGCCGACCTGGTGGCGGCGCGGCTCGGGCTCGAGGTCGTGGAGGACCCGCGTCTGGTCGAGCGCGGCCACGACGAGACGCTCGACGACGTGCTCGGGCGCCTCGCGGACTTCCTGGCGTCGGGCCCGGCCGACGACACGCTCGTGGTGACCCACGGCGACGTGATCGCCTACGTGGTCGCGGCTCTCGACGGCACGGCACCGTCCCTGCCCGCCAACGCCGAGGTCCGCGTGACGCAGTCGTAGGAATCGATCGTGGGAGACCCTCGCGCAGGACCCCTCGACTGCCCTACGATGACGAACGATCGACGGTGCGGAAGCCGGTGGGAATCCGGCGCAGTAGCGCTACTGTGACGCCTCAGCACGACGGGGCGGAGCCAGACCCAAGCCGACGACAGCCATCCATCCACGGGACGCACTCATCCCTCAGGAAAGGCCTGCCATGTCGCAGCTCTCCCCAGCCCGCTCCGTCGACCTCGTCGGTGTGGCCACGCCCATCTCCGTGCGCGAGCTCGCCCCCTGGGCGCTGTTCGTCGCCCTGTTCGCCGTCCTGGCGCTGTACTTCGTCGGTGCCGAGCAGGGAGCGACCTCCCTGCTCGCGGGCGACACCGTGCACGAGTGGGTCCACGACGGACGCCACCTGCTCGGCTTCCCCTGCCACTGATCAGCACTGTCACTGATCAGCCCTGTCGCTGACCAGCCCGACGTCTGACGGCGCCGCACCGAGCCCCGGTGCGCGACCCGTCCTCCCTGCCTGCGCCCGGCGCGGCCCCCACGCGAGAACGGAACCCTGCATGTCCACGTCCCTGACCCCCCGCACCTTCCTGGTCCACGGCCTCGTCGCCGGCCTCGTCGGCGGCATCCTGGCCTTCGTCGTCGCGTTCGCCGTCGGCGAGCCGCCCGTCGACGACGCGATCGCCCTCGAGGAGTCCGCGTCCGCCCCGGCCGAGGCCGGCGCGCACTCCCACGAGGAAGGCGCGGCGCACTCGCACGGCGAGGAGGAAGGCGCGGCGCACTCGCACGGTGACGACGAGGCGGGCGGCATCACCCGAGGCCAGCAGGCCGGGCCCGGCCTGCTCACGGCGACGGTCCTGTTCGGCCTCGTGGCCGGTGGCGTCGCCGGCATCGCCTCGGCCTTCGCGGTCGGGCGGCTCGGCGGGCTGCGCCCCGTCGCGTCGACCGGTGTCGTCGTGGCCTTGGCCTACCTCGCCTACACCGTCGTCCCGTGGGTGAAGTACCCGCCGAACCCGCCCGCGGTCGGCTCGGGCGACACGATCGGGGAGCGGACCGCGCTCTACTTCGGCTTCGTGGCCGTGTCGTTGCTCGCCGTGGTGGCGGCCGTCCTGCTGGTGCGGGCTCTCCTGGCGCGCGGACCGTGGCTCGCCGTGGTCTCCGGCGTCGCGATCTACCTCGTGGTCATCGGCGTGGCGGCCGTGGTGCTCGCGCCGATCGACGAGGTGCCCGACAGCTTCCCGGCGAACACGCTCTACTCCTTCCGGGTCGGCGCGCTCGCCACGTCGACGGCGATGTGGGCGGGGGTGGCGCTCGTGCTCACCGGCCTCACCGCTCGCACGTGGCGGGCCCGCCAGGCCGACGAGCTGCGTCGAGCTCGGGCCGCGGCGCTCTGAGCCGGTCCCGATCCGCGATGATGCGTCCATGACCGCCGCCTCGACCGTCGACGCCTGGCGGCTCGCCGTGGGCACGCTCACCGCGTGGCCGGTGCGGCCGCCCCGGACGGTCGACCACCTGACGGCCGGCCGGGCCATGGTGCTCGCTCCCGTCGCCGTGCTGCCGCTCGCGATCGGGGCGACCGCCCTTGCGCTGGGGGGCCAGGAGCTGGGGCTCTCGCCGCTGGCCACGGGCCTGCTCGTCGTCGGCCTGCTCGCGCTCGGCACCCGGGCCTTCCACCTCGACGGCCTGGCCGACACCGCGGACGGACTCACCTCCTCCTACGACCGCGACCGCACGCTGGCAGTCATGCGATCGGGTGACGTGGGGCCGGCCGGCGCGGCGGCCCTCGTGCTCGTGCTCGGCCTCCAGGCCGCGGGGGCGGCCTCGCTCGTGGCCGCGGGCGACGCGGTGCTGCTCGGTGCCGCGGTCCTGCTGTCGCGGTCCGGCCTGGTGGTCGTGTGCTCACGAGCGGTGCCTGCCGGGGACGGCTCGGGCCTGGGCGCCACCGTGGCGCGGAGCGTCCCGCTGCCCGTCGCGGTCGTCGCCCACGCGGGCTGGTGCGTGCTGCTCGTCGGGGCCTGCGTGCTCGCGGACGTGCCGTGGTGGCACGGGCTGGCCGCAGCGGCGGCCGCCCTGGTCGTCCTCGGCCTGCTGCTGCGTCGCGCCCACCGTCGCATCGGGGGCGTGACGGGCGACGTGATGGGCGCCGGCATCGAGCTCACCCTCGCCACCGTGCTCGTGGTCCTCTCGTGAGACCGGCCTCTGCAGGTCTGGTGCTCGGGTTCGTGGCCGACCGCCTCCTCGGTGACCCCCGCCGGCTGCACCCGGTGGCGGGCTTCGGGCAGGTGGCCGCGGCGCTCGAGCGCCGCACGTACGCCGACCGACGTGGTGCGGGCGTGCTCCACGTGGGCGCGCTCGTCGGGGGCGCGGGCGCGGTCGGTGTGGTCGCCCGCTCCGTCGCGCGCCGCCGAGGACCCGTGGCCGAGGCGGTGCTGACCGCGGCATGCACGTGGGCCGTGCTCGGGGGGCGTTCGCTGGAGCGCGAGGCGCTCGCCGTGCACGCCCTGCTCGACGCCGACGACCTGGACGGCGCCCGACGCCGCGTGACCCATCTCGTGGGCCGCGACCCCAGCACCCTCGACGTCGAGGGCGTGGCCCGTGCGACGGTCGAGTCCGTCGCCGAGAACACGTCCGACGCCGTCGTCGCGCCCCTGGTGGCCGGTGCCGTCGCGGGGGTTCCCGGGCTCCTGGCCTACCGCGCCGCCAACACCCTCGACGCCATGGTGGGCCATCGCACCCCTCGACTCGAACGCTTCGGCTGGGCCGCCGCCCGCCTCGACGACGTGCTCAACCTCGTCCCCGCGCGACTTTCCGCGACCCTGGCCGTCGTCACCGCCCCGCTCGTCGACGGCAGCCCCGTCGCGGCCGCTCGCGCGTGGCGCCGCGACGCCCGCCACCACCCCAGCCCCAACGCCGGGCCCGTCGAGGCCGCCTTCGCCGGTGCGCTCGGGGTGCGGCTCGGCGGCGTGAACGTCTACGCCGGACGCACCGAGGACCGTCACACGCTCGGTGACGGCCGACCCGTCCACCCCGACGACGTCGCCCGCGCGACGAGGCTGGCGCGTGCGGTCGACGTGGGCGCGCTGCTCGTCTGCGTGCTGGGACCCAGGTCCCTCACGCCCGGTCGGCGGCGCGGTCGGCTGCCCACTCGGCGGCAGTGCGGACGTCGCTGACCGTCTCCACCCCGGGCGGGCTCGGGGGCCGGCGCACGACCACCACGGCCGCGCCCCGCTCGCCCGCCGCGTCGAGCTTGGCGACCGTGTGGCTGCCGCCGGAGTCCTTCGTGACCACCACGTCCACACCGTGCTCGGACAGCAGCGCCCGCTCCGACGCCAGGTCGTAGGGGCCGCGGCTGTGCAGCAGCGTCCAGGCCGGCGGCAGCTCGAGCTCCGGCTCGTCGACCACCCGCACGAGCGCCGCGACGTCCTGCAGCGGCTCCACGAACGGCGCGAGCCCCTGCCGCCCGATGCTGAGGAAGGGGCGGCTGCCGAGTCCGACGGTCAGCGCCGCGGCGTCCGCGTGGGAGTCCACCCAGTGCCACCGGTCGGCGTCGGGGTGCTCGCCCCAGCCCGGCCGCGCGAGCCGCAGCAGCGGGACGCCCTCGGCGTCGCACGCCGCCGCCGCGTTCGCGCTGATGCCCGCCGCGAAGGGGTGGGTCGCGTCGACGACCGCCCTCACCCGCTCCTCGCGCAGGTAGGACCGGAGGCCGGTCACGCCACCGAACCCGCCGATCCGTGTCTCGCCGACGGGCAGCCGTGGTCGGGCCACCCGCCCGGCCAGCGACGACGTGAGTGCGACGCCGGCGTCGTCGAGCCGTGCGGCGAGGGCGCGCGCCTCCGCGGTGCCGCCGAGCAGCAGGATCATGCTCCCGCCCCCGGTGGGAGCAGGGGCAGGTCGGCCGGGGCGCCGTCGCGGGCCAGCCGCTCCAGGGCGTCGACGTCGAGGTGGGTCTCGACCAGGTCGCCCAGCCGGTCGAGCCGTGCCTCGCGCAGGCCCCCGAACGACACGTCCGACGGCGGCAGCACCGTGTCCGCTGCGGCCGCAACGTCGGCCAGCAGCGCCCGGCGGAACGCGTCGCCCTCCAGGCTGCCGTGCCACATCGTGCCCATCACCGCGCCGCTGCGTGCGCCGCCCAGGAACTCCTCGCCCGACCCCCGGGCGATCCGTCCGTGGTGGATCTCGTAGCCCGACGTCGGCGCCCCCAGCGCCTCGCCGATCGGCAGGCGCAGCACCTTCTCGGCACCGAACGTCGTCTCGACGTCGAGCAGGCCCAGCCCCTCGACGCTGCGCGGCGCCGACGCCTCCACCGCGTCGGGGTCGTGGACGTGGCGGCCCAGCATCTGGAAGCCACCGCAGATGCCGAGCACGGGCCGGCCCGCGCGGGCGTGCGCCACGACGGCCCGGTCGAGCCCGCGGGACCGCAGCCACACCAGGTCGTCGATCGTGGCCCGGGTGCCGGGCAGGACGACCAGGTCGGCGTCGGCGACGTCGCGCGGGTCGGAGACGAACACGACGTCGACGCCGGGCTCGACCCCCAGTGCGTCGACATCGGTGAAGTTGCTGATGCGGGGCAGGCGCACCACGGCCACGCGCAGCGCCCCCGCGGCTCCTGATCGCCGTCCGTCCAGGTCGAGCGCGTCCTCGGAGTCGAGCCACAGCGACGGGTCCCAGGGCAGGACGCCGTAGAACGGGCGCCCGGTCAGCGAGGTCAGCCGCTCGAGGCCCGGATCGAGCAGCGAGACCTCGCCGCGGAACTTGTTGACGACGTAGCCGGCCACCAGCCGCTGGTCGTCGGCGTCGAGCAGTGCGACGGTGCCGTGCAGGGCGGCGAACAGGCCGCCGCGGTCGATGTCGCCCACGACCACGACCGGCAGCTCGGCGTGCTGCGCGAGCCCCAGGTTCACGTAGTCCGACGACCGGAGGTTGATCTCGGTGGGGGAGCCCGCACCCTCGGCCACCACGACGTCGAACCGTCCCGCCAGGTCGTCGAACGCCGCGTGCGCGGCCGCAGCGAGGTGCCGCCGCCCCTCCACGAAGTCCGTCGCGTCGACGGTGCCGCCCGGACGCCCCATGACCACGGCGTGGCTGCGCCGGTCGCTGCCCGGCTTCAGCAGCACCGGGTTCATCGCGACCTCGGGCGTCGCGCGGGCCGCGAGCGCCTGCACCCACTGCGCGCGACCGATCTCCCCGAAGCCGTCGGTGGGCTCGCTGCCCAGCGGCACGACCATCGAGTTGTTCGACATGTTCTGCGCCTTGTAGGGCGCCACGCGCAGACCGCGCCGCGCGAAGGCCCGGCAGATCCCCGTCGTCACCACGCTCTTGCCGGCGTCGGACGTCGTGCCGGCGACCAGCAGCCCAGGAGTGCGCATCGCAGCACAGCCTAGAGGCGCACGCCCTAGGGTCGGGCCATGCAGGTCACGTTCCGCAGGCTCCAGGCGGGCGACCTGCCGGTCCTCGCGCGCTGGCTCGCTGCCCCGCACGTGCACCGGTGGTGGTTTCAGGAGGCCGACCCCGAGGCGCTGGAGCGCGACTTCGGTGCGGTCATGCGCGGCGAGGAGCCGGCCGAGGACCTCGTGGCCACCGTCGACGGACGCGACGTCGGCCTCTGCCAGCGCGCCCGCTGGGACGACTACCCCGACGACGAGGCCGAGCTCGCGCCGTTCCTCGACCTCCCGTCCGGCGCCGTGACCGTCGACTACCTCATCGGCGACCCCGCCGACACCGGACGCGGCATCGGGCCTGCCGTGATCGCGGCGCTCGTCGCCGACACGTGGGCCTCGTACGCGGACTGCCCCGCCGTGGTCGTGCCGGTCGCCGCGGGCAACCGGCCGTCGTGGCGGGCACTGGAGAAGGCCGGTTTCCGCCACGTGGGCACGGCGCGGCTCGAGCCCGACAACCCGGTGGACCCGCCCGACCACGTGGTGCTGCGGATCGACCGACCCCGCTGACCGCGGCTCAGTGCAGGTGCACCCGGCGGCCGGACACGTGCTCGGGGTGCAGCCGCACCAGCACGTCGCGCACGCCGCCGGCCCAGGTGCGTGGCGGCGCGCCCACCAGGTCGGTGGCGTCCTGCGGGCTCGTGCGGCCCCGCACGGTCACGTTCCAGCCGTGCTGGTCCAGCTCGGCCTGGTGCGACGTGGCGAACGCGACGTCCTCGTGACCGTCGGCCAGCTGGGCGAGGAAGCTGTCGGCGGACGTGCGGAAGATGACGTCACCGTCGCGCACCACGTAGTTGACGGGCACCAGCTGCTGCCCGTCGTCGTCCACGAACGCGACCATGCCCACCGTGCGCACCGCCAGCAGCTCGAGGCACTCCGCCGCGTCGATCGGCCTCAGGTCTCCGTGCTGCATGCTCTCCACTCCTCCCGGTTTCACTGATCCCCCTGTGTCTACTCAGTGTGCGCCTGTCGTGGGTGCACACGTCGACCCCGTCGAGGCAGCACACTGTGCTCATGCGTGCCGTCGTCTGCCACCAGCAGCAGCTCCAGCTCACCGACGTCCCCGATCCCGTCCCCGGTCCCGGCCAGGTGCTCCTGAAGGTGCTCCGGTCCGGCATCTGCGGTTCCGACCTGCACGCCCGCGTGCACGGCGACGCGACCGCCGACATGGCCGGGGAGGTGGGGTACGACCACTTCATGCGGTCCACGTCGTCGGTGGTCATGGGCCACGAGTTCGTCGGCGAGGTCGTCTCGTACGGCCCGCGCACCCACGGGCGCTGGAAGCCCGGGACGCGCGTCGTCGCGCTGCCACTGCTGGAGACCGTCGACGGCCTGCACATGACCGGCCTGAGCGAGCACGCCCCGGGAGGCTACGCCGAGCAGATCCTCGTGTCCGAGGCCGTCACCTTCGAGGTGCCCGACGGTGTCGACGTCGAGCACGCCGCCACGACCGAGCCGCTCGCCGTGGCCTGGCACGCCGTGCGCAAGGGCCAGGTCGGCCGCAAGGACGTGGCCGTCGTCATCGGCTGCGGGCCCATCGGCCTCGCGGTCATCCTCATGCTCAAGGCCTCCGGCGTGCGGACCGTGGTGGCCAGCGACTTCTCCGCCGGACGCCGTGCGCTCGCCGAGCGCTGCGGCGCCGACGTGGTGGTCGACCCCGCCGTCGAGTCGCCGTGGGACCGCTTCGAGTCCGACAAGCGCTACCTCACGTCGGCCCCGGACTTCATGGACCTCGGCCTGAGCACCATGAAGAAGCTGCGCGCTGTCCCGTTCCTGCCCTGGCCCCGGGTGTTCCAGGCCGCCGAGAAGCTGGGTGCCCTGCCCACGGGACCGGTGGTGTTCGAGTGCGTGGGCGTCCCCGGGATCCTCGAGCAGATCATCACCGCGGCGCCGCTGCAGTCGCGCATCGTCGTCGTCGGCGTGTGCATGGAGCCCGACACCTTCCGCCCCTCGATGGCGATCAACAAGGAGGTCGAGCTGCGGTTCGCCTTCTGCTACGACCCGGCCGAGTTCCACGCCACGCTGCAGATGATCGCCGACGGGAAGGTCGACCCCTCACCCCTGATCACCGGGACGGTCGGGCTCGACGAGGTCGCCGACGCGTTCGGCTGGCTCGCCGACCCCGAGCAGCACGCGAAGATCCTCGTCGACCCGAGCCGCTAGGCGATCGTCGGTCGCTACGGCGCCTCGGTCGGCCGGGGCAGGGTGAACGGCACGCTGGGCGGCGCCCACTCCTCCTTGCCGAGTCGGGTCATGGGCGCCAGCAGGTCGAAGGCGGGGTGGCCCTCGACGAGCACGTGGTCGGCGACGCTGAACAGCAGCACCTCCGCCAGCACGAGGGTCGAGTCACCCAGCTCGGTGGTCGAGTGCAGGCGGCACTCGATCGCCGCGGGCGAGTCGCGGACCCGACGCGGCGTCACGAGCTCGCTCGGCTCCGTCTCCAGGCCCAGCGCCTCGGCCTCGTCGACACCGTGCTCGTAGGGCGCACTGCTGCCGTTGACCGCCTCGGTGAGCGGCTGGGTGGCCAGGTTGACCACCAGCTCCTTCGTCTCCAGGACGTTGCGCAGCGTGTCCTTGCGGCCGACGGAGGTGAACGCCAGGATCGGCGGGTTCGCGCACGCGACGGTGAAGAACGAGTGCGGGGCCAGGTTCCCCCGGCCCTCGCCGTCGACGGTGCTGATCCACGCGATCGGTCGGGGCACGACGAGCGCGGTCATGAGCGGGTAGGGCTGGACGCCCTCGTCACCGACCCGCAGGCTGGTGCGGTTCACCGGGCGATCGAGGCGACGTCGATGACGGCGCGGTAGCGCACCTTGCCGTCGACGACCTTGTCGTAGTAGTCGCCCACCTGGTCGGCGTCGATGACCTCGACGGTGGCGGTGATCCCGTGCTCGGCGCAGAAGTCGAGCATCTCCTGGGTCTGGGGGAGTCCGCCGACCATCGAGCCCTCGAGCGCACGGCGGAACGAGAGCAGCGAGAACGCGCCCATCTCCAGGCTCTCGGTCGGGGCGCCGAGGTTGACCATGCGGCCACCGCGGTCGAGCAGACCCAGGTACTGATCGAGCGGGACCGCCGCGCCGACGGTGTTGAGGATGACGTCGAAGGAGCCGCGCAGCTTCCGCAGCGCGCCCTTCTCCTCGGTGGCGACGTAGGCCTTGGCGCCGAACTCGAGGCCGTCGTCCTTCTTCGCGTCGGTGCGGCTGAGGACGGTCACGTCGGCACCGAGGGCGGCGGCGATCTTGACGGCCACGTGGCCGAGACCGCCCATGCCGATCACGCCGACGCGGGTGCCCTCGGTGACACCGTGCCGCACGAGCGGCGCGTAGGTGGTGATGCCCGCGCACAGCAGCGGGGTGGTGGCGGCGAGGTCGACGCCGTCGGGGATCTTCACGGCGAAGTGGTCGCGCACGACGACCTGCTCGCTGTAGCCGCCGTACGTGATGGCGCCGTCGTAGTCCTTCGCGGAGTACGTCTGCACGACGCCGCGGCTGCAGAACTGCTCCTCGCCGTCGCGGCAGGCGTCGCAGTCGAGGCAGGAGTCGACGAAGCAGCCGACGCCCACGGTGTCGCCGACGGCGTGCGCGGTGACGTCGGAGCCGGTCTCCTCGACGGTGCCGATGATCTCGTGCCCGGGCGTCATGGGGAAGATCCCGCCGCCCCACTCGTCGCGGGCCTGGTGGATGTCGGAGTGGCAGATGCCGGCGTAGCGGATCTTGATCCGGACGTCGTTCGGCTTGAGGTCGCGGCGCTCGAGGTCGACGGTCTCGAACGGCTTCCCGGCCTCGGGGACGGACAGTGCGGCAACGGTGGTGGTCATGGAGTCCACGCTAGGCAGGCGCGGGAAGGTCCGCAGGGCGAGGGCACGTGAGATGCCCGACGGAGCTCGTTCCCCGAGCCTGTCGAGGGGCCGACTCGAACCGCTCCGAAGTGTCGGCACGCAGCCCTAGCGTGGTGCCATGGACGCACTCGTGGGCGAACGCGCCGACCTGCTCGACTCGCTGCGCAAGCACCGGGCACTGTTCCTCGGCACCGTCACCGGGCTGTCCGACGAGCAGGCCCGCCTCACGCCCACGGCCAGCGAGCTGTGCCTCGGCGGGCTGGTCAAGCACGTGGCCGCCACGGAGGGGGAGTGGGCGCGCTTCGTGGTCGACGGCCCCGCGCCCCAGCCCGACGTCGACTGGGACAGCATCGACTGGAGCGACCCGCCGCAGGCCGTGCTCGACCGGCAGGACGAGTTCCGACTGCTCGAGCACGAGACCCTGGCCGGCGTCGTCGCGCTCTACGAGCGCACGGCGCTCGCCACCGACGAGCTGGTCGCCTCCGTCGACCTCGACGCGCGGCAGCCCTTGCCCGACGCCCCGTGGTTCGAGGCGGGCGCGTCGTGGACGGCACGCCGGGTGTTCCTGCACCTGGTCGCCGAGATCTCCCAGCACGCCGGTCACGCCGACGTCCTGCGCGAGAGCATCGACGGGCGCAGGTCGATGGGCTGACCGTGCTCGTCGGCACCGCGGCGCAGGGCGCCGCGGCTAGGCTTCGGGCATGTCCTCGCAGCTGACCGTCGCCGAGGCCGCCGGCCTGCTCGAGGTCTCGACGGCCGAGGTCCACCGGCTCATCGCCACCGGGCGCCTCGATCACCAGCTGGCCTGCTCAGGGCGGTGCGAGCTGCTCGTCAGCCACGAGTCGGTGGTCGCGGTGAGGAGCGCCCGACAGCCCGGCTGAGCCGCGACCTTCGGCCGAGGGGTCGAGCCTTTCGGCCGACGTGGCAGCCTCTGCCCGCGCCTAGCGTGCAGTCATGACCGATCCGTCCGTCACCGAGCTGCGCATGACCGACACCGACCGCGTGTGGACGTTCGTGCTGCTCGGGGGTGGCGGCGGGGCGCTCCTGCTCGTGCTGCCGTGGCTGCTGGACCTGGTCAGCGGGTTCCCCCTCGTGCCGTTCGAGGCGGTGGCGGAGTGGGTGGCCGGCTTCGACGAGCCCTGGGCGTGGGCGGCGCGGCTCGTCGTCGGCGGTCTGCTCGGCTCGGCATTGGCGGCGTTCGCGATCGCCGACGAGCACCGGATCCTCCTGGGCGACGACCAGCTCGTCGTCGTGCACCGCAGCGACGAGCGCATCCTGCGCCGCGAGCAGGTCGTCGGCGTCCACCGCGACGGCAAGCGCCTCGTGATCGACGGCGACCACGGTCGGGTGCTGTTCGACGAGACCCTCGAGGCGCCGCGGGACCAGGTGCGCGAGGCCTTCCTCGCGCACGCCTACCCGTGGGAGTCCGCGTAGCGCTGCCGATCGACCTCCCGATGTGCGAGGGTGCGAACGCCCTGGGTCACCGATCGCGGAGGAGCACGTACCGATGGCCGACTACGTCATCACCGGCGCGTCCGGCTTCATCGGCCGTTCCCTCGCGGAGCGACTGCGTGCCCGGGGCGACTCCGTGCGTGGCATGGACCTGCACGCCGACCCCGCGCACGACGTGGTCGCCGGGGACGTCACCGACCCGGAGTCGTGGAGCGACGTGATCACCCCGGGGGCGACGGTCGTGCACACGGCCGCGCTCGTCTCCAACCTGCCGACGCTGGCGGAGGCGTGGCGGGTCAACACGCTCGGCACGCGGCGGGTCCTCGACGCGGCGGTCTCGCGTGGGGCCGCGCGCGTCGTCTACCTCTCGTCGGTCCGCGCGTTCTCGGACCTCGGCTTCCCCGACGGCGTCACCGAGGACCATCCCCTGAGGCCCGACGGCAACCCGTACGTCGACACGCGCATCGCCGCGGAGCAGGCAGCGATGCAGGCGCACGCGGCCGGCGAGATCGACGTGACGGTCGTGCGCCCCGGCGACGTCTACGGCCCGGGATCGCGCCCGTGGACCCTGCTGCCCGTGCGGATGATCAAGGCCAACCGCTTCCTGCTTCCCGCGATGGGGCGGGGGATCTTCAGCCCGGTCTTCGTCGACGACCTGGTCTCGGGGCTGGTGCTGGCCGCCGACCGCGAGGAGGCGGCCGGCCAGGTGTTCACGCTCAGCGGCGGGGTGGGCGTGGAGTGCCGGGAGTTCTTCGGGCACTACTACCGGATGCTGGGCAGGCGGGGCCCCGTCGTGATGCCCACGGCTGCGGCCCTGGCGCTGGCGACCGCCGCGGCGGGGGTGAACCGGGTGCGTGGCGCCGACGACGAGACCAACACGACCGCGGTCCGCTACTTCTGCCGGACGGGCACGTACTCGATCGACAAGGCTCGGTCGATGCTCGGCTACGACCCCGCCGTCGACCTGGACGAGGGGATGCGCCGGACAGAGGTGTGGTTGCGCGACGTCGGCGAGCTCTGAGAAGCCCCCGACGGGCGCCGGATCGAGTGCCCCGACGTGCCGAGCCCTGCAATTGCAGGGAACTGGCCCGCGGTCGAGACGTCACGAGGGGGGCGGTTTGACCGGACCGGGGAGGGGTCTGTAATGTTCTTCTTGTTGCGCCGCTCGCCGGAGCACGAGGCCGAAAGGCCGCGTGATCGGAGCGCGCAGAGCTTGTACCGAAACGGTCAACGCCAGGGCTTTCGCCCGGAGACGGACCGCTGACAACGGCAGGCGTCGGATGGAGACAGCAGCAGCATCGCTTCTCCGTCCACCAGGAAGCCTCTGGCTGGCCCACCTCACGGTGTGGTCGTGACAGATGTGCGTCTGATCCTTGAGAACTCAACAGTGTGCCAAAAGTCGACGAGATAATCAGTAGTAACCCTCGTCTGTGGTGTCGGGGCCCTTGTGGTCTTGATGCTGTGGCGAGTTTTGAAATTCCGACAATTGACTGTCAGCAGTCAGTTCTCAGGAATCAAACCAAGTAGTGATGTAGCTCCCTTTGGGGGTGCATTTTCAACGGAGAGTTTGATCCTGGCTCAGGACGAACGCTGGCGGCGTGCTTAACACATGCAAGTCGAGCGGTAAGGCCACTTCGGTGGTACACGAGCGGCGAACGGGTGAGTAACACGTGAGCAACCTGCCCTTCTCTTCGGAATAAGCGTTGGAAACGACGTCTAATGCCGAATATGACTTCCTTTTGCATGATTGGAAGTGGAAGACTCCGGCGGAGAGGGATGGGCTCGCGGCCTATCAGCTAGTTGGTGTGGGTAATGGCCCACCAAGGCGACGACGGGTAGCCGGCCTGAGAGGGTGACCGGCCACACTGGGACTGAGACACGGCCCAGACTCCTACGGGAGGCAGCAGTGGGGAATATTGGACAATGGGCGAAAGCCTGATCCAGCAACGCCGCGTGAGGGATGACGGCCTTCGGGTTGTAAACCTCTTTCAGCGGGGACGAAGCGAAAGTGACGGTACCCGCAGAAGAAGGACCGGCCAACTACGTGCCAGCAGCCGCGGTAATACGTAGGGTCCGAGCGTTGTCCGGAATTATTGGGCGTAAAGGGCTCGTAGGCGGTCTGTCGCGTCGGGAGTGAAAACTCAGGGCTCAACCCTGAGCGTGCTTCCGATACGGGCAGACTAGAGGTATGCAGGGGAGAACGGAATTCCTGGTGTAGCGGTGGAATGCGCAGATATCAGGAGGAACACCGGTGGCGAAGGCGGTTCTCTGGGCATTACCTGACGCTGAGGAGCGAAAGCATGGGGAGCGAACAGGATTAGATACCCTGGTAGTCCATGCCGTAAACGTTGGGCGCTAGGTGTGGGGACCTTCCACGGTCTCCGTGCCGCAGCTAACGCATTAAGCGCCCCGCCTGGGGAGTACGGCCGCAAGGCTAAAACTCAAAGGAATTGACGGGGGCCCGCACAAGCGGCGGAGCATGCTGATTAATTCGATGCAACGCGAAGAACCTTACCTGGGTTTGACATATACCGGAAAGCTGCAGAGATGTAGCCCCCCTTGTGGTCGGTATACAGGTGGTGCATGGCTGTCGTCAGCTCGTGTCGTGAGATGTTGGGTTAAGTCCCGCAACGAGCGCAACCCTCGTCCTATGTTGCCAGCACGTCATGGTGGGGACTCATAGGAGACTGCCGGGGTCAACTCGGAGGAAGGTGGGGATGACGTCAAGTCTTCATGCCCCTTATGTCCAGGGCTTCAAGCATGCTACAATGGCCGGTACAAAGGGCTGCGAAACCGTAAGGTGGAGCGAATCCCAAAAAGCCGGTCTCAGTTCGGATTGGGGTCTGCAACTCGACCCCATGAAGTCGGAGTCGCTAGTAATCGCAGATCAGCAACGCTGCGGTGAATACGTTCCCGGGCCTTGTACACACCGCCCGTCACGTCATGAAAGTCGGCAACACCCGAAGCCGGTGGCCCAACCCTTGTGGAGGGAGCCGTCGAAGGTGGGGCTGGCGATTGGGACGAAGTCGTAACAAGGTAGCCGTACCGGAAGGTGCGGCTGGATCACCTCCTTTCTAAGGAGCACTTGGCTGTCCGGCTTGTCCGGGGAGTCCATTGCACTGTTCGCAGGCGAATGTTCTGCGCAGTGCAGCTCACTAGTGGACGTCGACTATTTGGCCGGCTGTGGATCGATCGTCGTCAGTACATCTCCCTTGGGAGAACGGAACCTCGACGTGAGGACGCAGTTTGGCTTGGCGCACTGTTGGGTCCTGAGGGATCAGCTTCGGCTGTATTCCTCGGACCGTACCTACCGACGAACCGCTCGCTGTTGGTGAGCAGGCGTCGATTCGGGTGCGGGACCGAACGTATCTTGAGAACTTCACAGTGGACGCGAGCATCTTGTAGCAACAACAAGCTACTAAGTGCACATGGTGGATGCCTTGGCATCGAGAGCCGATGAAGGACGTTGGAGTCTGCGAAAAGCCCCGGGAAGGTGACAACCGACCTGTGATCCGGGGATGTCCGAATGGGGAAACCCACCTGGAGGAAAGTCCAGGTACCTCTGCCTGAACACATAGGGCAGCTGGAGGGAACGCGGGGAAGTGAAACATCTCAGTACCCGCAGGAAGAGAAAACAACCGTGATTCCGGAAGTAGTGGCGAGCGAAACCGGAAGAGGCTAAACCTCAGTGATGTGATAGCCGGCAGGCGTTGTCACTGGGGGGTCGTGGGGCCGCAATGCTGGTTCTGCCGAATCAGCGAAGAGTCACAAACCATGAGTGAAGTGGAAACCGACTGGAAAGTCGTGGCGTAGAGGGTGAGACCCCCGTACACGTAAGCTCATGGCTCTTTTGCGTTACCCCGAGTAACACCGAACCCCTGAAATTCGGTGTGAATCTAGCGGGACCACCCGTTAAGCCTAAATACTCCTCGATGACCGATAGCGGACTAGTACCGTGAGGGAAAGGTGAAAAGTACCCCGGGAGGGGAGTGAAAGAGTACCTGAAACCATGTGCATACAATCCGTTGGAGCTCTTCCTTGTGAAGGGTGACAGCGTGCCTTTTGAAGAATGAGCCTGCGAGTTAGCGTGGTGTAGCGAGGTTAAGGCGAGGGCCGTAGCCGTAGCGAAAGCGAGTCCGAATAGGGCGTTTGAGTTGCACCATCTAGACCCGAAGCGGAGTGATCTATCCATGGGCAGGTTGAAGCGCGGGTAAGACCGCGTGGAGGACCGAACCCACCTAGGTTAAAAACTGGGGGGATGACCTGTGGATAGGGGTGAAAGGCCAATCAAACTCCGTGATAGCTGGTTCTCCCCGAAATGCATTTAGGTGCAGCGTTGCGTGTTTCTTGCCGGAGGTAGAGCACTGGATGGGCTAGGGGGCCTACAAGCTTACTGAACTCAGCCAAACTCCGAATGCCGGTAAGTGAGAGCGCAGCAGTGAGACTGCGGGGGATAAGCTCCGTAGTCGAGAGGGAAACAGCCCAGACCATCAGCTAAGGTCCCAAAGAGATTGCTAAGTGGAAAAGGATGTGAAGTCGCAGAGACAACCAGGAGGTTGGCTTAGAAGCAGCCACCCTTGAAAGAGTGCGTAATAGCTCACTGGTCAAGTGATTTCGCGCCGACAATTTAGCGGGGCTCAAGCAATCCACCGAAGCTATGGCATTCGTACATGTACCCGGCCCTTTGGGGTCCAGGTGTGCGGATGGGTAGGGGAGCGTCGTGTGGCGAGCGAAGCGGCGGGGTGACCCAGCCGTGGACGCCACACGAGTGAGAATGCAGGCATGAGTAGCGAATGAGGAGTGAGAAACTCCTCCACCGAATGACCAAGGGTTCCAGGGTCAGCTTAATCTTCCCTGGGTAAGTCGGGACCTAAGGCGAGGCCGACAGGCGTAGTCGATGGACAACGGGCTGATATTCCCGTACCGGCACTGAAGCGACCCTGCTGAATCCAGTGATGCTAAGTGCCCGAAACTAGCCTCCAGCTCCTTCGGGAGCATTGGCTAGCAGAGCGCATGACCCGAACTGGTACTAGGCAAGCAATGGTGTGACGCAGGAAGGTAGCTCAACCGCGGCGATGGTAGACCGCGGCCAAGGTCGTAGGGCGAACGGTAGGCAAATCCGCCGTTCATGTGCCTGAGAGCTGATGGGGAGACGATTTAGTCGAAGTGAGTGATCCTATGCTGCCGAGAAAAGCATCTAGCGATGTTTCAGAGCCGCCCGTACCCCAAACCGACTCAGGTGGTCAGGTAGAGAATACTAAGGTGATCGAGTGAATCATGGTTAAGGAACTCGGCAAAATGCCCCCGTAACTTCGGGAGAAGGGGGGCCGGATTCGTGAGTGGACTTGCTCCACGAAGCGTTGAAGGCCGCAGAGACCAGGCCCAAGCGACTGTTTACTAAAAACACAGGTCCGTGCTAAGTCGAAAGACGCCGTATACGGACTGACTCCTGCCCGGTGCTGGAAGGTTAAGGGGACGTGTTAGCGCAAGCGAAGCACAGAACTTAAGCCCCAGTAAACGGCGGTGGTAACTATAACCATCCTAAGGTAGCGAAATTCCTTGTCGGGTAAGTTCCGACCTGCACGAATGGAGTAACGACTTGGGCGCTGTCTCAACCATGAACTCGGCGAAATTGCACTACGAGTAAAGATGCTCGTTACGCGCGGCAGGACGGAAAGACCCCGGGACCTTTACTATAGTTTGGTATTGGTGTTTGGTTCAATTTGTGTAGGATAGGTGGGAGACTGTGAAGCCCGGACGCCAGTTCGGGTGGAGTCATCGTTGAAATACCACTCTGATTGAACTAGATATCTAACCTAGGTCCATTATCTGGATCAGGGACAGTGCCTGATGGGTAGTTTAACTGGGGCGGTTGCCTCCTAAAATGTAACGGAGGCGCCCAAAGGTTCCCTCAGCCTGGTTGGCAATCAGGTTTCGAGTGTAAGTGCACAAGGGAGCTTGACTGTGAGACTGACAAGTCGAGCAGGGACGAAAGTCGGGACTAGTGATCCGGCGCTGGCATGTGGAAGCGGCGTCGCTCAACGGATAAAAGGTACCCCGGGGATAACAGGCTGATCTTCCCCAAGAGTCCATATCGACGGGATGGTTTGGCACCTCGATGTCGGCTCGTCGCATCCTGGGGCCGTAGCAGGTCCCAAGGGTTGGGCTGTTCGCCCATTAAAGCGGCACGCGAGCTGGGTTTAGAACGTCGTGAGACAGTTCGGTCCCTATCCGCCGCGCGCGTAGGAAACTTGAGAAAGGCTGTCCCTAGTACGAGAGGACCGGGATGGACGAACCTCTGGTGTGCCAGTTGTTCTGCCAAGAGCACGGCTGGTTGGCTACGTTCGGAAGTGATAACCGCTGAAAGCATCTAAGCGGGAAGCACGTTTCAAGATGAGGTTTCCCACTGGTTTATCCAGGTAAGGCCCCCAGCAGACCACTGGGTTGATAGGCCGGAAGTAGAAGTGCAGCAATGCATGGAGCTGACCGGTACTAATAGGCCGAGGGCTTGTTTCTTACAAGATTACTGCGCGTCCACTGTGAGGTTCCCGAGATATGAGTCGGGAACATGCTCGATCAGGTCCCCGCCGGGGCTTGTTCGGGTAGATCGATTGATATCTCCATAGAGTTTCGGCGGCCATGGCGAAGGGGAAATACCCGGTGACATTCCGAACCCGGAAGTCAAGCCCTTCAGCGCCGATGGTACTGCGTGGGAGACTGCGTGGGAGAGTAGGACGCCGCCGGACAATCATTAGCGCGAGGCCGCTCCCTTCAGGGAGC